>NZ_CP101154.1:0-1282092 GCF_024298905.1 Natronomonas marina | reverse complement strand
CGAGACGGCGAAGGTCTCCTCGAAGACGATGCGGTCCCGGAGGTCGACGCCGGTGTTGGCGGCGATGTCGTCCAAGAGGAGGTCCCGGTACCAGGTGCGGACCTCCTCGGTGTCGTCGAGACCGGGCGCGATGGGGACGAGCGCGAAGAGGTTCGAGTGGCCCTCGGGGGCGACGTCGTCGTCGGTCTTCGAGGGGACACAGAGGTAGTAGGCGGGGTCCTCGGGCCAGGCGGGGTCGTCGAATATCTGCTCGAAGTGGCCGTCCCAGTCGGTCGGCAACACCAGCGTGTGGTGCGCCAGCGGTTCGACGTCGCCCTCGACGCCCATGTACATGAGGAACGCCGAGGGAGCGTACGTCCGGGAGTCCCAGTACTCCTCGTCGTACTGCCGTTCGTGTTCGGGGAGCAGTTCCTGCTCGGTGTGGGCGTAGTCGGCGTCGCTGACGACGTAGTCGGCGCGGACGTCGCCGGCCCGGTTCTCGACGACGAACCCCGACTTCCGATTGACGATTTCGGTCACCTCGGCGTCCGTGACGTAGTCGACGCCGAGTTGCCGGCCCAACTCGACGCAGGCGTCGACGACCGACCGCATGCCGTCCTCGGGGTAGTGGACGCCGAGGTTGAAGTCGACGTGGCTCATCATGTTGTACAGCGCCGGCGTGTTCGAGGGCGCGCCCCCGAGGAAGACCAGCGAGTACTGGGCGATCTGTTTGAGCTTCGGGTGCTCGAAGTAGTCGTCGACATAGTCGTCCATCGTGCCGAGCAACTGGAGACCGATGGGCGCTGCACGCATGACGTCGAGGTCGATCCAGTCCCGGAGCCGCGGTCGGTCGGTGTAGACGAAGTCCTCCATGGCCACCTCGTAGTGGGTCTCGGAGGTGTCGAGGTACGACTCCAGGGCCGCGCCCGCGCCGTCCTCGTAGGACTCGAAGAGGTCGTACATCTCCTCGCGGTCGTCGGTCACCGCGACGGAGTCGCCGTCCTTGAAGAAGATGCGGTAGTGGGGGTCGAGCCGTTCGAGACGGTAGAAGTCCGACGGCTCGCGGCCGAAGTGCGAGAAGAACCGCTCGAAGACGTCGGGCATCAGGTACCAGGAGGGCCCCATGTCGAACCGGAAGCCATCGGTCTCCAGCACGGAGGCGCGGCCCCCAAGCTGTTCGTTCTTCTCCAGCACCGTCACGTCGAGACCGGCGTCGGCGAGGTAGCAGGCCGTCGAGAGGCCGCCGAAGCCGGATCCGACGACGACGACTGACTCGTCGGTGGACATACCTCGTCCTTTGTTCGGAACCCCCATTAAAACGGGTGTGTGGGAAATCCGGACCCCTTGGGAAACGTCCTTGTCGCCGCCGGCCGACCCGACGGTATGGACACTGCTGTCGTCACCGGTGCCTCCCGCGGCGTCGGGGAGGCGGTCGCCCGCCGGTTCGCGGCCGAGGGCGTCCACGTCGTGCTGTGTGCGAGGGACGCCGAGGAACTCGACGCCGTCGCCGGGAAGGTCTCGGCGGCGGGCGGCGCGGCGACGGCGATGCGGGCCGACGTCCGCGACGAGTACGACGTCGAGCGGCTGATGGAGACGGCGGCGCGGGCGGGCGAGACCGGCGGCATCGACTGCGTCGTCGCCAACGCCGGCGTCTACCACGGCGCCCCGGGCGAGACGCCGCTAGACGAGGAGAGCTACTCGGGGTTCGACGACACGCTCCGGGTGAACGTCCGGGGCGTCTTCACGACCATCCGGGAGGCCGTCCCGCACCTCACCGAGGGCGCCCGCGCGTTCGTCCCCTCGGGGGCCGTCGCCCGCGAGGCCAAGAGCGGGTTCGGCGCCTACGCCGTCTCGAAGGCCGGCGCCGAGGCCGTCGTCCGCCAGTTCGCCGCGGAACTGGACGCCGTCGTCGGCGTGCTCGACCTCGGCCAGGTCGAAACCGAGTTGACGAACCACATGCAGGGCCGGGCGCCCGAGGACGTCGCGCCGATGTTCTGGTGGGCGGCGACGGCGGCCGACGCCGGGACGGTCGACGGCGAGGTGGTCGGTCTCGGGGAGTGGAAGCGGGCGACCCGCTAGCCGTCCAGCCCCTCCACGGACCGGACGACGAGCACCGGGCCGACGGAGGCTGCCGCGAGGCGTTCGGCCTCGTCTCCGAACAGGAAGGCGGACAGCGACGGCGCCGCCTGGCCCATCACGATGGCGTCGTGGTCGGGGACGGCCTCGACCAGCGCGTCGAACGGGTCGCCGGCGAGGACGTGTTCGGTCGTCGTCTCGATGCCGGCCTCGCGGAGCCGGCTCGCGGCCCGCTCCAGCCGCTCGCCGGCCCCCTCGGACGCGCTGGCGAGAAAGAGGGTCACGGCGATGTCACGGTTGCCGACGAGGTCGGCGACGAACCCGAGGACGCGGTCGACCGCCACGTCGCCCGATAGCGGGACGAGGAGGCGCTCGACCTCGCCGGTCGCGCCGTTGATGGCGTAGGCACGGGCGCCGACCTCGTCGGCGACCCGGTCGACCGTCTGCTGGCGGTCGTGGGTGAAGACGAGCCGGGGTTCGGTGGCCCCGCCCGCCGCGCGGAACTCGTCGGCGACGTCCTCCAGCGCCGAGACGGCCCGCTCCTCGTACTGCTCGCGGGCCTGGTCCGGCGGCGTCTGCTCCGGCAGGACGTGGTAGCCGAGCACCGTCACGTCGACGGTGCCGAGCAGGTCCATCAGGCCGGCGGCGACCGACTCGCCCTCCAGTATCTCGACGGGAACGAGCACGCGGGTCATCAGAGAGCCCCCTTGAGTTTCACGTCCCCGGCGTAATAGAAGTACCACCCGGCCGTGGCGGCCATGATGGCGAGGCCGACGACCTGCGAGAGCCGCTGCATGAACCCGATGAGCGCGAAGCTCGCGACGGCGCCGACGACCGGTACCGCGGGGTAGCCGGGCACGCGGAAGTCCGGGTCGTACCACTCGGGTTCGTCCCGACGGAGTGCTATCAGTGCCACGCACATCAGCCCGTACATCACGAGATGGAGGAAGGAAGCGACCTCGGCGAGTATCTCGACCTGGCCCGTCGCGGTCAGCGCCAGGATGGGTCCACCGGCCAGCCCCAGCGCGACGTGGGGCGTGCCGTACCGGAGATTGATCCGGCTGGCCCGTCGCGGCAACAGCGCGTCCTTCGAGACGGCGTAGATGGCCCGCGACGTCGAGAGGACCGACGCGTTCGCGCTCGACATCGTCGCCAGCAGGCCGCCGAAGACGATGGCCAGCGCGCCTGCCGGCCCGAGCAACTCGCCGCCGACCTCGACCATCGCGGTCTCTCCGAGTCGACCCAGCGCCTCGCTGCCGATCGCGCTCGTCGCAACGAAGATGGTCGCCACGTAGAGGACGCCGACGACGAGGACCGACCCGACCATCGCCAGCGGCAGGTTCCGGCCGGGCGCCTTCATCTCGCCGGCGACGGTCGCCACCTGTGCGAAGCCGAGATACGAGGTGAAGACCAGGGCAGCCGTCGAGAGGACGGGAAAGGGACCGAACGGTGCGAACCGCTCCGGTGCGGTCGGTCGACCGACGACCCCCACGGCGTCGAGGACGCCGAACGTGAGGAAGACGCCGAGTATCGCCAAAAGCAGCGCGACGACGCCGTTCTGGAGTTTGGCGGCGTTCTCCGTGCCGGTCACGTTCAGGACTGTAAAGCCTGCGCCGACCAGCAGCGCGATGGGGATGACCAGTCCCTCGCCGGCGGCGACGCCCGCCAGTCCCAGCGCGTCGACGGCGTAGAAACCGAAGCCGACGAGGTAAAACGCCGTTGCGAACACCAGCCCGAACCAGAGCGAGAGACCGACCACGGCTCCGGCGAGCGCGCCCAGCCCCCGCGAGATGAAGTAGTAACCGCCGCCGGACTTCGGCATCGCGGTCGCCAGCTCGGAGGCCGGCAGCGCCACGAGCAGCGCGATCACCGCGCCGATGGCGAAGGAGGCCGCCGCGGCGGGCCCGGCACGCCCCGCCGCCAGGCCGGGAAAGACGAAGATGCCGGCGCCGATCATCGTCCCGATGCCGATGGCCAGCCCCCCCGAGAGGCCGAGCGTGCGCTCGAGTTCGGCGTTCTCGGTGACCGTTGCTCCCTCGGTCTCGACTACGGTCTCGGCCACCGGCGCCTCACCGTCGATGTTCTGCCCGCTCGCTTCGTCCATGTGCCGGCGGTTGACACGCCGGAGTGTTGAAACCTGTCCGGGGCGACCGGGAGCCGCCCCTCCAGCGAGCGCCTACAGCCCGGTCGGGTGTTCGAGGAACGTCGTCTCCAGCCCCCACGACTCGGCCAGGTCCGCCAGCGCCCGGACGCCGAACGTCTCGGTGGCGTAGTGGCCCGCCAGGAAGACGTTCAGACCGGCCTCGCGGGCCTCGTGGTAGACCTTCTGTTTTCCCTCGCCGGTGACGAAGGCGTCGACGCCGGTCTCGGCCGCCTCGCGCACCCAGTCGGCGCCGCCGCCGGTGACGATGCCGACGTCCTCGATGCGGTCGGGACCGAAGTCCAGCACGTCGACGGGTTTCCCGCCGGTGTCCAGGGCCGACAGCCGGTCCCGCAGCCCCTCGACCGTGTAGGGGTCGGCGGCGCTGGCCCGCTGACCGATGGTGACGCCGCCCAGTTCGCCGAACGGTCCGGTCACCTCGCAGTCGAGGAAGTCGGCCAGCCGTGCGGCGTTGCCGAGTTCGTCGTGGCCGTCCAGCGGGAGATGGGAGACGTACAGCGAGAGGTCGTTCTCGACGAGCGCGGCGACGCGGTCGTACTCCCGGCCCGTCACCCGGTCGAGACCGCCCCAGACCATCCCGTGGTGGACGACGAGCAGGTCCGCACCCGCCTCCGCTGCCGCCGTCGCGGTCGCCTCGACGCCGTCGACGGCGACGGCGACGCGTTCGACCTCGCGTCCGTCCGCGCGCCCGACCTGCAGGCCGTTCGGACTCGCGTCGACGTCGGCGTAGGCGCCGTGATCCAGCCGGTCGTCCAGCCGGTCGCAGAACTCCGAAAGCTCCATACACGCTCCCTCTCGCCGGGGACTCTTGTATCGCCCGGCCCGGCGGTTCGCTCGGGGTTATTAAGAATTCTCCTGTATTTGTGAATCGATGGTATTATCAGTTCCTATGTTAGTAGTTTCGGGTAGATGGGAACGGATACCGGAAGCGCGAACATCGGACTGGACCGCCCCTCCCTGGTCGGCGTCGCCGGCGTCGTCGGGCTGGTTGGACTGACGGGACTGGTACTGGCGGGCGCCCCCTGGAAGGTGCTCGTCATCTCGTGGGTGGCCTTCGCCGCGATGGCCGGCGCGGCGGCCCTGGGGGCCCGCACCGACGGGGAGGACGCCGTCGGACTCGTGTGGGGCTACGGTCTCGCCAGCGGCGCGATGGTCACGAGCGCCGCGGTCTTTCTCGTACCGCAGGCCATCGGCTTCGACTCGGCGGTCGGCGGGTTCGGCGTCGCAGCCGGCCTACTCGGGGGATACAGCGGCCACACCGTCGGGCACCGCCTCAGCCACCGCGAGGCCTTCGACAGCGCGCCGGCACAGTTGGCGGCCCACTCGCTTTCGGCCGGCGCCATCATCGGGCTGGTGTACGCGGCGCTGCCGGGGCTGGGGCTCCTGCTCGGACTGTCCATCGTCTCCCACAAGGGACCTGCGGGCTACGCGGCGGCCCGCAGGCTCCGGGGCGCCGACGAGCCGGTTTCGGTGCTGCTGTTGCCGTCGGCGGGCGTCGGCCTGACGGCGATTCCGACGGCACTGTTGCAGCCGCCCAGCACGCCCGCCGTCAACGCCGCCATCTTCGGGTTCGCCGCCGGCGTCTTCCTCCACGTCGCCATGGACTTTTTGCCGGAGTGCGAGGTCGGCGGCGAGGTGACCGAGGCGGCCGGCGTTGACGCCGACGCCCACGCGCTGCTGGACCGCATGCGCGTCCACGCCGTCGCCAGCACCGTCGCCGGCGCGCTCGCGGTGTTCGGCGCCTGGCTCGTCGTCGCCTGACATCGCCGGGTTAGGATTGCTCGTAGAAGGGCAGCGACTCGACCTCGGCCCGCTTCTCTTCGCCCCGGACGACCACCGAAAGCGCCGTCCCCGGGTCGGCGTGTGCGACCGGGACGTACCCGAGGGCGATGGCGTCGCCGAGCGTCGGACTCATCGTCCCGCTGGTGACCGTCCCGACGACGTCGCCGTCGACGACTATCTCGTGGCCGTGGCGCGCGATGCCGCGCTCGCGGAGACGGAAGCCGACGAGCGTCTCCTCGACGCCCGTCTCCTGCTGCCGTTCGAGGGCCTCGCGGCCGACGAACTCGGTGTCGAGGTCGACGACGAAGCCGATGCCCGCCTCGAACGGCGTCCGGGGGTTCTCCTCGGGGTGGAAGTCCTGCCCGGACAGCAGGAACCCGGACTCCAGACGGAGCGTGTCGCGGGCGCCGAGTCCGCAGGGCTGACACTCAAGCGCCGCCCAGACGGCCGCCGCGTCGTCGGCGTCGAACAGCACCTCGACGCCGTCCTCGCCGGTGTAGCCGGTGCGGGCGACGAGACAGTCGGCGCCCCCGATCGTCCGGCGCTCGGCGGTGAACCGACCGATATCGCCCGGCGACTCGCACAGGTCGCCGAGGAGGTCGATGGCGTCGGGGCCCTGGAGGGCGACCATCCCGTACTCGTCGGTCCGGTTGTCGACGGTCGCCGTCAGGTCCCACGCCTCGGCGTGGTCGACCCACCGCTCGTGGGTCTCGGCGTCGTGGCCCGCGTTCGGGACGAAGAGGTAGCCGTCCCCCTCCGGGAGTCGGTAGACGACGGTGTCGTCCAGCATGTGACCGTCCTCGTCGGTGATGGCGGCGTACTGAGCGTCACCGGGGCCGAGGGCGGAAATATCGTTCGTGGTCAGGCGGTCCATCAGTTCGGCCGCGTCCGGTCCCGACACCTCGATCTGGCCCATGTGGGAGACGTCGAACTTGCCGGCGGCCGTCCGGACGGCCTCGTGTTCGGTGCGGATGGAGTCGAACTCGACGGGCATCTCCCAGCCGCCGAACTCGGTCAGTTTCGCGCCCGCGTCGGCGTGGGCGGCGGCCAGCGGCGGCGCTCTGAGTGACATACCCGGGGCCTCGGCGGCCGGGGAGTAAGTCCTTCCGTCCGACCGTCAGCGATTTGACGAGGGCCCCCGGAGGCCGAATATGGGACTGCTGGATCGACTCCGCGGCCGGGCGAGGCGGGTCGGTATCTTCGTCGACGGCCCGAACGTCTTCCGCTCGGAGTTCGACGTCGACCTCGATGACCTTCGGGAGATAGCCCGCGAGGAGGGGCCGGTCGCGGTCTCGCGGGTCTACGTCGACGAGAACGCCAGCGCCGGCCTGATACAGGCCGCGGAGGCCCGCGGGTTCGAGGTGGTGACGACCAGCGGCGACGTCGACGTGAAACTCGCCGTCGACGCCGTCGAGGGCGTCACTGCCGGGCAGTTCGACACGCTCGTGGTCGTCTCCCGGGACACGGACTTCAAGCCGGTGCTGGAGACGGCGGCAAAGCGTGGCCTCCGGACGGTCGCGGTCGCGCCCGGCGTCCACGGCCGCTCGGACGCGCTCAGAAACGCCGCCAACGACGAGATAACCCTGGAGTGACCATGGCTGCCGGTATCACACTCCCCGCGCCCGGCGCGGTCGTTCCGGCCGTCGGCCGGAACGACACCACCCCGACGGAGGGCTGCCGATGACGGTCCTGGGCGGTCTCCTGCCCGACAGTACGGCGGTGTACGTCGCCGTCGTCGCCGTCACCACGGCGATGATATGGGCCGGGAGCGGGTGGCTGGAGCGCTCCGCCGAGGACCTCTCGGCGTACTACGGGCTGCCGCCGGTGGTGCAGGGGTCGGTCGTCGTGGCCGTGGGGTCGAGTTTCCCCGAACTGGCCAGCGTCGTCATCACTGCCCTCGAAGACTCCTTCGGGATGGGCGTCGGCGCCATCGTCGGGTCCGCGATCTTCAACATCCTCGTCATCCCCGCCGTCTCCGGCATCGTGACGAAGAACCCCCTCGACGTGGACCGGACGGTCGTCTACAAGGAGGCGCAGTTCTACATGCTCGCCGTCTCGACGCTCGTCATCACGTTCGCGCTGGCCATCATCTACTTCCCGGTCGACGGCGGGACGACCCTCGACGGGAGCGTCACCCGGCTGCTCGCAACGATTCCGCTCTCGGTCTACGGGCTGTACCTGTTCATCCAGTGGCAGGACGTCGGCGACTACGACGGCGACGACGCCGGCAGCGACATCGACGTGCGCCGGGAGTGGGGGTGGCTGGCGGTCGGCCTGGTCGTCATCCTCGTCGCCGTCGAGTTGCTCGTCGGGGCCGTCAACGGGCTGAACGCCACCTTCGACATCCCGGAGTTCCTCGCGGGCGTGACCATCATCGCGGCGGCGACGAGCCTGCCGGACGCGCTCGTCAGCGTCCGGGCAGCCCGGGGCGGCCGAACCGTCACCAGCCTCGGGAACGTCCTCGGGAGCAACACGTTCGACCTGCTGGTTGCGATTCCGATCGGCGTGCTCATCGCCGGCAGCGCCACCGTCTCCTTCACCGTCGCGGCGCCGATGATGGGCGTGCTGACCGTGGCGACGGTACTGCTCTTCGCGTTCCTGCGGACGGACCTCTCGCTGACCGACCCGGAGGCGTACGCGCTCCTCGTCGCCTACCTCGTCTTCGTCGGCTGGGTGGTCGGCGAGACCGTCGGCACCTTCGAGTTGCTCCGGGGGTGAGGCCCGGGCCGCCCGGAGCGTGCCGCTTTTGGCCCGACCGCTCGAAGGGGCGGGCATGTACGACGGACCCGTCCTCGACAACCACCTCCACCTCGACCCGGTCAACGGCCGGGGTGCCGAGGCCGCCGCCGAGTTCGCCGAGGCCGGCGGCACCCACCTGAACGTCCTGAACAAGCCCTCCTGGAACCTGGCCGGCGAGGTCGACGACGCCGACGGCTTCCGGGAGACGTTCGACATCACCGTCGAGGTGACGGCGGAAGCCGACGAGATACTGCCCGGCCGCGCCTGGCCCGTCCTCGGCGTGCATCCGGCGCTCGTCTCCCGACTCGTCGACCGCGGCTACGACCCCGACGAGGCCGCCGACCTCATGCGGACCGGTATCGACGTGGCCGCCGAGTACGCCGCCGACGGCCCGGCGTTGGCCATCAAGTCCGGCCGACCCCACTACGATGTCGACGACGCCGTCTGGGCGGCCTCCAACGAGGTGATGCGCCACGCCTTCCAGCGGGGCGCCGAGGTGGGCTGTGCCGTCCAGCTACACACCGAGGGCGGCGAGGACTTCCGGGAGGTCGCCGAGTGGGCCGAGGCCGCCGGGCTCCCCCGCGAGCGGGTCGTCAAGCACTACGCCGACGGCTACGTCGAGGGTCCGATTCCGAGCGTCGTCTGCGACAAGGACGAACTCGAGCGGGCCTGTGGCGGCGACTGGCCCTTCTTCATGGAGACGGACTTCATCGACGACCCCGACCGACCGGGGGCCGTCTTCGGCCCGAAGACGGTCCCGAGTCGGACGACGTGGCTCGCCCAGGAGGGCTACGGGGACGCGCTGTATCGCGCCCACGTCGAGACGCCCGCGCGGGTCTACGGCGTCGACACCGAAGGAACGCTGGCGTAATCCGGCCACAAGCCATTTTTTATACCCGGGTGACCACACGACCAGTATGTCAGTCGGGCAGAACAACGACGGTCGGCCGTACGTCGTGGGTGCAGCAGCCGGGCTCGTCGCGTGGCTCGTCGGGTACGTCCTCACGTACCTGCTCTCGGCGACGGAACTCGACGACAGCCTGATAAACAGGTTCGTCCAGTTCGCCGAGGGTGATTCGGCGACGTACGAACTCGTCGGGTGGGTGTTCTACAACGCCCACTTCGTCTCGATCCGGTACGTCAACGTCCCGATCTCGCTCCCGCAGAACTTCGTCGGCGGCGAGGACGGATTCTCCGTGGTCCTGTTCGTCGTCCCGCCGCTTTTGCTCTTCGCGGCGGGGCTTGCGATCGGTCGCTACCGCGGCATCGCCGACACCGCCGAAGGTGCCATCACGGGCGCGCTCGTCGTTCCCGGCTACCTCGTGCTGTCGGTGGCAGGCGTCTTCCTGTTCGAGGTGACCGTCGGCGACGCATCCGGGGCGCCGGCGCTGCTGCCCGCGCTCGTCCTCGCGGGGCTGCTCTATCCCGCCGTCTTCGGCGCGCTGGGCGGCGTCGTCGCCGCCGCGACGACCGACGAGCAGTCAGTCCTCTCCTAGCGGGCGGGCGACGATTTCGCCCCACGGCTCGAAGCCGTGCCGCTCGTAGAAGGCGCGGGCGCGCTCGTTGCCGGGGTCGACGTCGAGCAGCAACCGCTCCAGCGGGAGGTCCTGCGCTTCGGCCAGCGCCGTCGCCGCCGCCAAGAGGTCGTCGGCGACGCCAGTCCCGCGGGACGCCGGGGCGACGTAGAGTTCGTTCACGACCGCGGCGTCCCAGACGAACGCCAGTCGCTCGGGCAACAGGAAGACGTAGCCGACGAGTTCGCCGTCCGCCGCCTCCGCGACGGTCACACAGCGTGACTCGTCGTCGACGCAGCGGTCGACCCACGCCAGCCACCGCCGCCGGTAGTCGTCGGTCAGTTTCTCCTCGTAGCTCGCAGCCTTCTCCTCGCCGCCGCCGGCACCCAGCGCCGTCTCGAAGTCGGTCTTCAGCGCCCACAGCGCCGCCCGGTCGTCGTCGGGGTCGTACGGTCGCAGCCCGACCGAGTCCGTCGCGTCCATCTACTCGTCGTCCGGGGGCGAGGACTGTAGTCGCTTCGCACCCAGCGTGAGGAGTCCGGTGACGACGAAGTACAGCTGCCACCCCCGGACCGCGACGGGCGCCCGGCGGTCGGTCGGTCCCGGACCCGGTTCGTCGGACGGCTGGGCCGGGTTGGCGACGTGGGTGTTGCTGGTGGTCCCGCTCTGGCCGGCGTCGACGGTCGTCGTTCCGGTGTCGGGGTCGGCGGTGATCTCGACGAACGTCTGGACGAACCCGTCGGCGGTCGAGAGGTACGCCCGTCCGCCGAGCTGGAAGAACCGGTCGATGGCGGGGTAAAACAGGTTGACCCCCTCGAGGTGGTACCAGTCGAGCGCGACGTGGGCGAAGACGTGGACGAAGAGACCGACCCACGCGATTCGGGCGGCGGCGGCGCCGAACCGCGCCCGCAGCCACGACTTCTCGCGGGCGGTGTCCCAGTACAGCACCGCCCCGACGGCGAGCGGGAGGAGGAGGTTGTGCAGCAGCGCCCGGTGGGCGCCGTCGAGGACGAGTCCCGCCAGCGTGTCGGCCTCCGGGAAAAGCAGGACGCCGACGACGACGACCAGCGCCCGCCTGTCGTAGTAGGTCCCGAGCAGGCCGACCGCCAGGAGGAAGGCGAGTCCGGCGTGGACGACCGAGGAGGGCATCAGCGACCCCTCCGTTCGACGAGGGCGCGGGCCGGCAGGATCGCCGCGGCCGCCGCGACGACGACGAGTTGCCACCCCGAGTCGACGAGGTGGACCTGCCGGTCGACGCCCGGGGGGTTGGACGTGCCGGGCGTGGGGTTGACCCACGAGGCCATGTGGCGGCTCTCGGTCGTGCCCTGGGTGGCGGCGACCAGCCAGCCGTCGCCGAACTCGACGTAGGTCTGGACGACGCCCTCCTGCGTCGAGAGGACGAGTTTGCCGACGATGGCGAAGTAGCGGTTCGAGACGGGGTACAGTACGGCCGCACTCTGGATGTTGAACAGGTCCAGCCCGATACCGGCGACGGCGTAGACGGCGACGGCGACCCAGGCGATCCGGACGCCGTACCAGCCGTAGCGGGAGCGGAGCCACGATTCCTCTCGGGAGGTGTCGTAGTAGAGGACGGCTCCAGCGGCGAGGGGGACGAACAGCGTGTGGAGGGCGGCGTTGGTCGCGCCGTGGATCCACAGGCTGAGGAGGGCGTCGAGGTCGGGCAGGGCGGCGGCGGCGACGACGACGGCCATCGACTTCCGGTCGAAGGCGGCCCCGAGCAGCGCGACCCCCAGGAGGACGCCGACGGCGACGGTCACGAGGGTCGGCGGCATTGCCGGAACGTGGGCCCAGGGAGACATAAGTTCGCTGGCGACGAGGCTCCGGCGGTCGTTCGTCGCGCCGTCGGGACCGCTGCGTCACTCCGGCGTGAAGATGTCCTCGATGCGGCACTCGAAGTGGGCGGCCAGCTGAAAGGCCAGCTCCAGGGAGGGATCGTACCGCTCGCGCTCGATGGCGTTTATCGTCTGTCGCGTGACGTCGACGGCCGCCGCCAGGTCGGCCTGGCTCATGCCGGCGGCCTCCCGTCGCTCCCGGAGGTCGTTCTTCATCGGTACCGGTAGTAGAGGACGACGAGTCCGAGCGTCCCGTAGAGACCCGCGGTTGCGAATGCCACCGCGCTACTCGCGGGCCCCCACGAGAACTGTCCGGTCGCCGACAGCGCGACCAGCGAGGGGTAGACCAGCGCCGACAGCCAGCCGAACAGCGTCAGTGTCGTCGCGCTCGCCCGGCCCATCAGTTCGTCGTCGCGCTCGTCGTAGATTCTGGTCTCGGTCACCGCCGGCAGGGCGAAGACCGTCCCGAGCGCGAGGACGTAGATGCCGATGCCGACGAACGGTCGCTGCAGGACTGTCCCGGCCGCCAGCGCGACGGCAGCGAGCAGGCTGAGACCGACGGTAGCACGTTTGTACGTACCGGGGTCGAATCGTGTCGTAGTCGTGCTCATTGTCGTGTATTGGGGTGTCGTTCGATGGTTGTTCAGGAGCGCAATACGACGGCGGTGTACACGAGCCCGTAGACGCCGAACATGCCGGCGTAGCCGTAGAGCGCGCCCATGGCGAGGGGCGGCAGCGCGTATCCGGCCGCCTGGAGGGCGGGCGTCGCGGGCGCGACTGCGATGAGGACGATGGCAATGATACCGACCGTCGTGGTCGCAGTTTTCGCCTCCATCCGTTCGTGGCGCTCGTCGTACAGCGTCACCGAACTGCCCTTCCAGACGGCGACGAAGCCCAGGAAGCCAGCCCAGTAGACGCCGAGTGCGACGAGCGGTAGCTCGAGGCGAAGGCCGGCTATGTAACTGACGATTCCCACCGCTAGCGCGCCGTACATCGCGATCCGGTAGCGCCGTCGCCTGGAGGGCTGATTCGTCGTCGGGTTCGCGTTTCCGGTCATGGTATCACCTGTAAAGGGCACTTGTCGTAAAGCTCCCTTTACAGTAAAGCGTACTTTACACACCTACTTCAATCCTGTGGTCGTCCCACCGGTGCTGTTCGGGTACGCCCGAGAATGATTCTCCGGATCACGTCGAACGCTCCGACTCGCTGGCGTCGGGGGCCTCGCTCGGCGCGCTCGCGTCGCTCGCGTGCGTCGTCCGAGACGGACGTTCACCAGCGAGTCCCCGGTACCGAGCAGGCGAGGGGTTTCGAAGGGCCTCCAGCCGTTGCAGCGTCACGCCACCCGCACGCTACGCACTACCCGACCGGTAGTACTGGTTCAGGAAGCGAGCGAGAACCGGCAGGTCACGGAGGTGGAGGAGTTTCGTGATGGCCCGGAGGTCGCCGTCGTTGGCCCGCGTGAGGGTGTCGTGATCGAGGCGGTTGAGGTCGGCCAGGAGCCGGTCGTACCGGTCGTTCGGCGCGAGGTAGAGGAGATGAGTCATCCGCAGCCGCGAGTTCATCCGCGGGGCGACGTCCTCGTGCCAGAGGTCGTCGTACGTCGAAAGCGCCTCGGCGGAGGTGTCCGGCTCCGAGCGGCTGAAGCAGTTGTCGATGGTGATCGCCGCAGCGCGCCCGGACTTCATCCCCTTGTGGATGCCCTCCCCCCACAGCGGGTCGATGGTGGGGACGGTGTCGCCGACCGCCATGAAGTTGTCCGTGCTCAGCGACGCGGGCGGCTGGATGTGGGCGGAGCCGCGGTGCTGTCTCCCCTCGATGCGGGTGGCGTCCTCGAAGCGCGGGTCGGTTTCCAGCCAGTGATCGAGGTAGCCGTCGATGGTGCGGTCGACCTCCGAGTAGCGCTGGTAGCTGTCGTTGCGGATGTAGCAGAGCCCGACCTTCGCCGTGTCCTCGCCCGTGTGGAAGATCCACGAGTAGCCGCCGGGCGCGTACTCGTGGTCCAGGCGCAGCATCATCGCGTCGTGGAGGTCGGCGTACTCGTCGTGGTCGATCGCCACGCCCTCGAACTCGTACTCGATGCCGATGGCTTGGTTGTTGCGGTCCAGATCGCAGACGTCGAGTGCCTTCGCAAGCGGTGCCGCCGGTCCGGTCGCGTCGACGACGACATCGGCGTAGACCTCCTCGGAGCCGTTGAACCGGACGCCGACCACCTCGCCGTCCTCGATGATCGGCTTCGAGACACGGGCGTCGAACCAGTACTCGGCGCCCTTCTCGCGGCTGTCCTCGACGAGGAACCGTTTGAACGCGCCGAAGTCCAACACTGCGCCGGGGTTGTGCTGGACGAAGTAGTCGTTCGGGGACTCGATGACGACGTTGTCGGTGAAGTTCATCACCACCTCGTCGGGCACGTTGAACGACGCCATCATCGAGGGGAAGGTGCCGCCGGTGGACTTGTTGCTCTGACGTGGGAACTCCGCCTCCGGTTCCGTCTCGAGGACGACGACGTCGTAGCCGCGGGCCGCGACGTCGCGGGCACACTGTGCGCCCGCCGGTCCCGCGCCGGCGACGACCACGTCAAAGCGCTCTGGCATAGTGGTTTCCTCTCGCGTGGTGGTAATTAGTTTTCCTGACTCTAACCGAAAGAACCGACCTCAGTCGTCCGCCGGGGCGGCGTCCGCGCCGGTGTCGGCCCCCGCGGTGACGGCGGCACCGTTCGCGTCGAGGGCCTCGACGATGAGTTCCGCGACGTCGACGATTTCGATGTCCTCCTCGAAGCCGCCGGTCTTGCGGCCGTCCTCGTACATCGTCATGCACATCGGGCAGGCGACGACGAACTTCTCGACGGCGTCGCCGGCCTCGGTGTCCTCCAGGGCCTCCCGGAGGCGTTCCTCGCTCGGTTTCTCCTCCTCCTCGAGGTCCATCCAGAGACCGCCGCCGCCGCCGCCACAGCAGAAGGAGTTCTCCCGGTTGCGCGGCATCTCGTGGAGGTCACAGCCGGTCGCGCGGACGAGTTCCCGCGGCGCCTCGTACTCGTCGTTGAACCGTCCGAGGTGACAGGGGTCGTGGTAGGTGACCGTGTAGTCGAGTTCGTTCCCCGCGAGCCCGAGCGCGTCGACGCCGACCAGTTCCTCGACGGCCTGCGTCCAGTGGTACACCTCGACGTCGCCCTCGCGGTTCCAGTAGCCCTCGATGGCGAACTCCATCATCGGGTCGTCGGCGAACTCCTCGAAGTCGACCTCCGGGTACTCGTTTTTGAACGTGTTGTACGAGTGGGGGTCCGTACAGACGATCTTCTCGTAGTCGCACTGCTGGAAGCTGTCGACGAGCGTGCCGGCCTGTTCGACGAACAGGAACTCCTCGCCGATGCGCCGGATGTCGTTGCCGTCGTACACCTCGTCCTCGTAGAGGATGCCGACGGAGACGTCGGCGTGCTCGAAGATGCGGGCAAGCGAGCGGGCGACCTTCTTGTTGCGGTCGTCGTAACTGGGGTAGTCGCCGACGTACCAGAGGTACTCGACGGACTCCTCGCGGGCGTCCGCGACCTCGAACTCCAACTCGTCGGTCCAGGCGCCGCGGTCCGACGGCGAGTCGCCGAAGGTGTTGCCCTTCGTCATCACGTTCTGGAAGGTGTCCTGAATCTGGGGGCGGACGTCGCCCTGGTCGACCTGCTGGCGGTTCAGCCGGGTGAAGCTCTTGAGGTGCTCGATTTCGACCGGGCAGGCGTCCATGCAGGCCATACAGGCCATACAGGACTCCATCGTCTCGGTGTCGATGACGCCGCTGCCGTCGGCGATTATCTCCTTGGTCTCGCCGCCGGCGTCGAGGTCCTGGCGGTACTCCTTCAAATCGAGGATGACGTCGCGAGGGTCCAGCGGTCGACCGGAGGCCTTCGCCGGACAGACCGACGAACAGCGGCCGCACTTCGTGCAGGCGTCTTGGTCGAGCAGTTCCTTCCAGGTGAAGTCGTCGATGGACTCGGCGTTGGTCGCGTCCAGGTCCGAGGGCACGCCCGGCAGGCGGGCGCCCGCTTTCTCGTCGCGGGTGACGACGTTGGCGAACGACGAGAACATGTGGAACGGCTTGGCGTAGGGGATGGCGGCGATGAAGACGAACGCCAGCAGGGTGTGGGACCACCACGCCAGCGGATAGACGGCAGCGGCCATCGAGGCGTCCATCCCGATGGCGCCCAGGCCGAGGGCGACGGCGGTACCGACGAAACTGACTGACTCGGGACCCTGCCCGAGGATGCGGAGCCCCTCCAGCAGGAACCCGCCGAGGCCGATGAGGAACAAAGACCACACGAGGAAGGCGTCCTCCCAGTTGGTGTGCTTGCCCCACAGCCGGTCGTTCCGCCTGACGTAGCGGCGCCAGATGGCCACGCCCAGGCCGACGACGAACAGCAGTCCCAGAGCGTCGGTCACCAGCTGGTAGGAGAGGTAGAAGTCGCCGACCCAGAAGGACTCGCCGGTGGCGACTCGGTAGAGGTCGATGTCGATGAAGAGGATGGTCGTTGCGATGAGCAGCGTCAGAAAGCCCCAGAGGATGAAGGCGTGCATCAGCCCGCCGACGAGGTCGCGGTTGAACTGCTTTTCGTTGGAGCCGACGATCTTGGCCGCCGAGGCGATCCGTCTCGGCAGGTCGTCGAGACGGTCGAACCAGTCCTCGGTACCCTCCGCGTAGCGGGCGAATCGCTGGTAGATACCGATGGCGGCGACGAGAACGGTCAGCGTGGCGAGGAAGTAGAAGACCACCTTCTGGACCGGGCCGATCTGCCAGTAGGTCTCGCGGGCGACCTCACCCCCTGCCTGGAGCGGAAGCGGCGATGGCATACGAAAACACGCGGGGACGTATCCGCTTAAGTTTTGTTACACGGCCCCACGAGACCGCCACACGAGAGGGTTTCAACCGCTGACACTGTTGATTGCCGGCTCCCTTATATTGCGCCGTTGAGGGCGACGACGAGAAGGCCGGCAGCGAGCGCGAGCGCCGGCCCGTCACGGTAGCCGAACCGCAACTCGGGGAGGGTCGGGTTCCAGGCGAAACAGCGAGCCTGTAGCGCGAGCGCGAGACGGTCGGCCCGCTCGAAGGCGCGGTTCAGCGCGGCGACGGTCAGGAGCCGGATTCGGTCGACTATCGACCGCTCGGTGCCGAGGCGTGCACGCTGGGCGTCCCGGATGCGGGCGACATCGTCCTGCAGGACGGGGAGAAACCGGAAGACGAACGCCGCACCCATCCCGAGAAACTGGCCCGCCTTGCCGGGCACCGTCCGCTGGATCGCCGCCCGGGACTCCCGGACTGGCGTCGTCCGGACGTAGGCGGCGGTGAGGAGCAACACGAGGACAACACGATAGCTCGCAAGCGCCGGCCCGACCGCGTCGGCGACGACGAACCACGGTGACCCGAGCGTCGCGCCCTCCAGAAGCGGTGCCACGACGACGACGGGCAGGGCGAACCGGAACTCCCAGAGGCTCCCGAGCGGCGACGTCCGGGCCACCGCAAGTATGCCGCCGACGAGGGCCGTCAGCGCGAGGAGGCCCCGGGGCGTCGTGTAGACGAAGGCGGCCGCGACGAAGGCCACCTGCACCAGAAGCTTCGACCGGGGGTCGAGCCGGTGGACAGGCGTCGCCCCCGGTTCGTAGGCCAGCGTCATGGCGGCCGGACGTCGAGCGCCTCCAGGTCCGACTCGACCGCCGCGGGCGGGCCGTCGACGGCGATCTCGCCGTCGGCGAGGACGACCACCCTGTCGGCGAGTTCGCTCACCGCTCCGAGGTCGTGGGTGACGACGACGACGCTCGTTCCGGTCTCGTGGAGGGACGCGAGGCGGTCGAACAGTTGCTCCCTCGCGGGCCAGTCCAGCCCGGTGAACGGTTCGTCCAGCACGAGGTGGGACGGCTCCATGGCCAGCGCGCCGGCGATGGCGACCCGGGCCTGCTCGCCGCCCGAGAGCCGGTCGATGCGTTCGTCCAGCCGGTCGGCCATCCCGACCGCCGACAGCGCCGACCCGACGCGGGCGTCTATCTCCTCGCGGGGCAGTCCCAGGTTCTCCGGGCCGAAGGCGACGTCGGCGCCGACGGTGGCGGCGACGAAGCAGTCACGGGGGTTCTGGAAGACCATCCCGACGGCGGTTCTGGCCGCCACCAGGTCCTCGCCGACCGGGTCGCCGTCGACGTACACCTCGCCCTCGTCCGGTTCGAGGAGACCGTTGAAGTGCCTGACGAGGGTCGTCTTGCCGGAGCCGTTGGCGCCCGCCAGGACGAGAAAGGAACCGTCCTCGACGGTGAGGGAGACGCCGTCGACGGCGGTGGTGTCGCCGTAGCGGTGGGTCAGCCCGTCCGTCCGTATCATCCGGCGCGGATGGCGTCGGTCTGCACGACGAGGATTGCGGCGACCATCTTGATTATCTCGGCGGGGACGAACGGCACCACGCCCGCCAGGATGGCCGCGACCGGACCGATGGCCTGGACGTACATGATACCGAGAGTCCCGAGGGCGTAGATGACGACGGTTCCGGCGGTCATCGCGGCCACGAGCCGTGAAACGGGAACCGCCGACGGCTCCCGGAGTTCCGACGTACCGTGAACGACGTAGCCGACGAGGGCCGCCGCCGGCGGGTACGACCAGAGGTAGCCGAAGGACGGGTCGCCGCCGAGGAGGTTGGCGAGCCCCGCCGAACCGCCCTCGAAGACGGGCGCGCCGACGGCGCCCGCCGCCAGGTACAGGACCATCGCGCCCCCGCCCCACACCGGGCCGAGCAGGATTCCCGCGAGGAACACGCCGAGAACCTGTAGCGTCACGTTGATGGACGTCACGGGAATCGGGAACGAGACGAACGCGAACGCGCCCGTCAGCGCCGCGAACAGCGCCGCCCGCGCGATGTTGAGCGTGGTTTCGTCGCCGACGAGGTCGACCTCGGAAGTCGTGGCATCGGCCATGAGCGGCCTCGCTCGTCAACCGACTTCACTGTACCGATTGACAGCGAACGATACGTTTATATATTGTCAAGACACAATTAAATGGCCACTGTGACCGAAAACACGGAAGAGTTGCGGGATATATTCAAGGATGTCGCGGACGAAGATACCGTGACAGAAACCCAAGAGGAACCCCGAGGCTCGCTGACCGCCGAGCGCGCGTCCGAGGAACGACTCGTCGAGATAGTCGAGCGGATGCGGGCCGACCACGAGTTCGAGACCGCGCTGTCCGACGAGGAACTCGCAGGGGTCGTCGAACGGTTCTACGAGGGCGACTCCGACGCCGCTATCGCCGACGCCCTCGACGTCTCGCGCCGCGACGTCTTCCGCGCCCGTATGGACCTCCATCTCGTCCGCGACCGGGATACCGACCCCCCCTTCGAACTCACCGACCTCCGGGAGTTGCTCGCCGAGGAGTACCCCACGAGCGAGATCGCCGAGCGCCTCGACGTCTTCCGCGCCCGTATGGACCTCCATCTCGTCCGCGACCGGGATACCGACCCCCCCTTCGAACTCACCGACCTCCGGGAGTTGCTCGCCGAGGAGTACCCCACGAGCGAGATCGCCGAGCGCCTCGACGTCTCCGCGTCGACGGTCCGGCGGTATCGCCGGGTCGTCGAGGCCCAAAACGAATCACGACGCGTCAGCGAACGCTTCCAAAGCGAGTTCGAGGACGTCCTCCTCGAGACCGAGATGAGCGAGCAGTTCACCGACGACGTGGCCGAGGACGGCCTCGAAGAGGCGACCGAAGGCACCGAGACGAACGTCTCCTTCTGAGCCCGACGCCACACCCCTGTATTCAAGTACCGGGACGGGACCACCGTGCCCGTGCGCTGACGATTGCCGGCAGTCCGCCGAAGCGATAGTGCGGGACACGGGCTGTCACAAAAGCGATGTCCCGCCTGCTCGTTACAGTTCGACGCGGACGTCGCGTTCCTCGACGTACCGTTCGACGCGGTTCCGGAGGACACCGTCGCCCGGCCAGGTGACATCCACCCCGAGAGCGTCGGGGTCGCCGACGTAGGTCCACACCTCGCCGCGGTCGCTCGGCACCCGGACGCGGACGTAGAGCCCCCGGTCGAGACCCTCGTAGGCGTCGAGCGTATCAAGGTCGCCCTCGGCCAGCCGTAGCACCCGCCCCTCAGTCTCCCCGCCCGGCGCGAGCGTCGGATACCGGCTCTCGACGCGACGGAGACCGACGAGCCGTGCGTCCGGCCCGAAATCGGCGTGCCCGAGCACCTCGCGGGCCCGGTCCGGGTCCCGGAGCGTCCCGTAGACGAAGGCGTCCATGGGGTCGCGTTGGCGTCGCCGCTACAAGAAAGGTCTAACCGGGGGCGTCCGAAGGACCGCCGATGCGCGAGCGGCTCCTGTCGGTGTGGCGCCGCGTCCTGTCGCTGTCGTGGCCGGTGATGGTCGAGCAGACGACGCGGACGCTGATGCGGACCGTCGACATCGTCGTGACGGCGCTGTTCTCGCCGGTGGCCGTCGCGGCGATCGGTCTCGCGGACCTCTACGCCAGGTTCCCCCTGTGGGTTGGCCTCGGGATGGGCAGCGGTGCAATCGCGCTGTCCTCGCAGGACACCGGGAGCGGCGCGACCGCGAACCGCGACGAGGCCATCTCGCAGGCGCTCGTCGTCGGCGCCGTCGTCGGCGTCCCCTTCGCCGTTCTCGGCGTCTCGTTCGGTCGACCCGCGATCGCGCTGCTCGGTGCGCCCGCGGAGGTCGCCCGCGTCGGCGGGCGGTACCTCGCTATCGTCCTTGCGACGGCTCCCGCCCGTCACGTCGGTCTCATCGCCGCCCGCTCGCTCCAGGGGACGGGCGACACGCGAACGCCGATGTACGTCAACATCGTCGCCAACGGCCTCAACATCGCCGGGTCGGTGATCCTCGGACTGGGGCTGTTCGGGGCGCCGCGGCTGGCCGTCGTTGGCGTCGGAATCTCGACGGCGACCGCGAACGTGTTCACCGCGACGATGCTCCTCGTCGCGCTCGCGACCGACTGGGCCGACGCGAACCTCACCCGACCACGGGACCTCGTCATCACCAGCCAGTTGCTCCGCGTGAGCGCGCCGTCGGTCGCCGAGGGCCTCGCCTCGACGCTGGCGGAGTTCCCGCTCAACGCCATCCTGCTCGGCTTCGGGACGGAGATAAACGCCGCATTCCACATCGGCCGCCGGCTCTACCAGCAGGTGACTGGGCCGCTCTCCCGGGGGTTCTACGTTGGCGCGAGCGTGCTCGTGGGGCAATCGCTCGGCGAAAGCGATCCAGCCGAGGCCCGGTTCCGGGGCTGGGCGACCGTCGCGCTCGGCGCCCTGACGGTCGGGAGCGTCGGCGCGCTGCTGGCCGTCGCGGCCGAGCCCGTCGTCTCGGCGTTCGCCGACGACGCAACCACCGCCCGGCACGCGACGAACTTCGCCCGCGTCTACGGGCTCACCGCGCCATTCCTCGTCACGTTCGCGGTGCTACAGGGGTCGCTGGCGGGCGCCAGCGAGACGCGCCTGCCCTTCCTCGCACGTACCTCCGGGATGGCCCTCTTCATGCTCGGGTTCACCTACCTGGTCGGCGTCGTGCTCGGGTACGGCGTCGTCGGCGCGTACGCCGGGATCGGGCTGACGTTCGTCTGGATGGCGCTCGTCGTCACCGTCGGCTTCTACGGGGGCGGCTGGGCCGAGCGGGCGGCCTCGATGCTCGAGGAGCGCGGGAGCCTCCCCTCGGAGTGAGCGGCCGGTCGAGCCTCGGCGCGTCGGTGCCGGCCCGACCGGGAGCTGCTCGGTCGAAGCCCTGAATACACGGTAGGCGAATATGGAAACGAATGCTGCCGTCCTCCTGGAAGCGAGACATCGCGAGCGGGCTCGTCATCCTCGTGCCCCTCATCGTCACGGCGTACGTCGTCGCCGTCATCTACCGGACCATAGCGAGCATCCCCTACGTCGATAGCGTGCTGACCAACCAGGACCCCATCGTCCAGGTGGCCATCACGCTCGTGCTGTTCGCACTCCTGGTCCTCTCCATCGGGTACCTGATGCGGACCACGCTGGGTGACCTTCTGGAGGCCGCCCTCGACAATATCATGAACCAGTTGCCGGGGCTCCGCGTCGTCTACAACGCCTCGAAGATGGCCGTCGAGACCGCGGTCTCCGGTCCCGAGGACCTCCAGACGCCCGTGAAGATAGAGACCTGGAACGGGATGCGGATGACGGCGTTCAAGACGGGAAAGACGACGCCGGACGGCCGAGATGTCCTCTTTTTGCCGACCGCCCCCAACATCACGACCGGCTTCGTCGTCGAGGTCGAACCCGACCAGTACGAGGAGGTAAACGAGAGCGTGGAGGACGCCCTGACGCGAATCCTCAGCGCCGGCTTCGGCGAGAACCAGAACACAGGCATCGCCATCGACGTGACGGAGGGCGGTCCGGTCGCCAGGGCCGACGAGAAGGAGACCACCGACGACTGACCCCACCGTACCACCGCCCGAACGTCCGACCCGCCGTCCCGCCCGGAGGACCTACCCGCTCACGACCGCCCGCAGCGCGAACAGGGCGTTCTCCTTGCGCTCCATGACGCGACGGTAGAAGTACGACAGCCACCGGGTCCCGTAGGGGGCGTACTGGTAGACGGTGACGCCGTCGGCGGCCAGTTCTCGCTGGGCGTCCTCGCGGACGCCCATCAGCATCTGTACCTCGTAGTCGGTGCCGTACGCCTCGTGGAGGTCGCCGGCCAGGGCTATCATCTCGGGGTCGTGACTTCCGACCGCGACCCCGCCGTCGAACGTCTCGAAGGCGAGTTCGAGGAGGTCGCGGTAGGCCGCGTCGACGCGCGCCTTGTCCGTGTAGGCGATGTCGGCCGGTTCCTCGTAGGCGCCCTTCACCAGACGGACCTTCCCCGGCAAATCCGCCAGCCGTTCGACGTCGCCCGGCGTCCGTTCGAGGTTCGCCTGCAGGCAGAGCCCCATCTCGGGGTAGCGCCGGACCTGGGTCTCGAAGGCGTCCAGTGTCGCGTCGGTGGTCGTGTGGTCCTCCATGTCCACCCAGACGAACCGGTCGTGCTCCGCGGCGGCGTCGACGACGCGCCCGAGGTTCTCCCGGAAGAGTGCCTCGCCGACGTCGAGACCGAGCTGTGAGGGCTTCACCGAGATGCAGGCGTCCAGGTCCGTCGCGCCGAGTTCCGCCAGGAGGTCGCGGTAGGTGTCGGCGTCCTCGTCGGCCGGGCCGCGCGCCTCGTAGTGCTCGCCGAGGAGGTTGAGAATCGCGCCGACGCCGTCGTCGTTGAGCTGGCGAGCGTGGTCCATCGCGGCGGCGGCCGTCTCGCCGGCGACGAACCGTCGGGCGATTGGCGGTATCATGCTGGCAAATACTGCCGGGCTGCTCAAGAGCGTACCCCTTTCCGGGCGGACTCGCCGGTCTTTTAGGCGGGCCGCGCGGACCCCGGCACATGGTAGTCGAGACGGTCGTCGTCGCGGTGTGGGCGATGCTGCCCGCGTACGTCCCGAACAACGCGGCGGTGCTGGCCGGCGGTGGCCGCCCGATTGACGGCGGTCGGACCCTCTCGGACGGGAAGCGCGCCCTCGGCGACGGCAAGACCTGGCGAGGGACCGCCGTCGGCACCGCCGTCGGCGTCGCCGTCGCCCTAGTTCTCAACCGGCTCCGGCCGGTCGCCACCGACGCGACCGGGGTCGGCGTCCCCGAGTTCCCGCTGCTCGCGGCCGTGGCGCTCGCCTTCGGTGCGATGCTCGGTGACATTCTCGCGTCGTTCCTCAAGCGCCGGACCGGCCGGGAGCGCGGCGCCGCCTTCCCGGGCGTCGACCAGCTGGACTTCGTGGTCGTCTCGCTGGCACTGACGCTTCTCGTGGCGACCGAATGGTTCCTGGCGACGTTCACGCTGCCCGTCCTCGTCGCCGTCGTCGTCCTCACGCCGCTGTTGCACGTCTCGACGAACGGTATCGCGTACGCGCTGGGACTGAAGGACGAACCCTGGTAGCGGCCTCCGGGAAGACGGCGAGGGTAGAGCGCGTCGGCGAGAGACGGCTGCGAGACCAACCACTGCGCGTTCGATAAATGGAGAAACGTTCGGAAGGCGGTACGAGGGTCGGTCGGGTGGTGTGGCTGTGGCGTGGCCCGGGGATTACATCATGCCGCCCATGCCGCCGCCCATGCCGCCCATGCCGCCGCCCATGCCGCCCATGCCGCCGCCGGGGCCGCCGGCACCGCCGGGCATGTCCTCGCCGTCGTCGTCGTCGGAGCTACCGCCCTTCAGGTCGCCGGCGGCGATGACGTCGTCGATGCGGAGGATCATCACGGCCGCCTCGGTGGCGGACTCGATGGCCTGGGTCTTCACGCGGAGCGGCTCGACGACGCCGTCGTCTTCCATGTCGACGACGTCGCCGGTGTAGGCGTCCAGCCCGAAGACGGAGCCGTCGTCGGCGTGCTGGCTGCGGAGGTCGACCAGCGAGTCGATGGGGTCGAGACCGGCGTTCTCCGCCAGCGTCCGCGGGATGACGTCGACGGCGTCGGCGAAAGCCTCGACGGCCAGCTGCTCGCGGCCGCCGACGGAGTCGGCGTAGTCACGCAGGCCGAGCGCCAGCGCCGTCTCGGGGGCGCCGCCGCCGGGCAGGACCTTGCCCTCGTCCAGCGTCGTGCGGACGACGCCGAGGCTGTCCTCGACTGCGCGCTCGACCTCGTCGACGACGTGCTCGGTGCCGCCGCGGAGGATGAGCGTGACCGCGCGGGCCTCCTCGACGTCCTCGACGAAGATCTTCTCCTCGCCGGCGATGTCCTTCTGGGCGACGGAGCCGGCGAAGCCGAGGTCTTCCTCGGTGATGTCGTCGATGTTGGAGACGACGCGGCCGCCGGTCGAGCGGGCCAGCGCCTTCATGTCGGACTTCTTCGCCCGGCGGACGGCGATGATGCCCTCCTGGGCGAGGTAGTGCTGGGCCATGTCGTCGATGCCCTTCTGGCAGAAGACGACGTCAGCGCCGACCTCCTTGAGCTTGTCCACCATCTCCCGCAGTTGGCGTTCCTCCTGCTCGAGGAACTGCTCGAGCTGATCGGGGTCGGTGACGTTGACCTCGGCGTCGATCTCGGTCTCCTTGACCTCGATGGGCGTGTCCAGCAGCGCGATGTCGGCGTCCTCGGCGAAGTACGGCATGTTGTCGTGGACGCGCTCCTTGCCCACGATGACGCCCTCGACGAGTTCGGACTCGTCGACGGCGCCGCCGACGACCTTCTCGATCTTGATGTTGTCCGTGTCGATGTCGCCGTCGTCGGCGACCGCACGGACGGCCTGGACGGTGAGTTCCGCCAGCAGGTCCTTCGAGGCCTCGGCGCCCTTGCCGGTCATCGCCGTGGCGGCGATGGACTCGAGGATCTCGGTGTCGTCGGCGTCGACGTCGATGGCGATGTCCTCGAGAATCTCCTTGGCCTCGGCGGCGGCCTGCCGGTACCCCTGTGCGAGGATGGTGGCGTGGATGTCCTGTTCGAGGAG
This sequence comes from Natronomonas marina, assembly GCF_024298905.1. Taxonomy (NCBI): domain Archaea; kingdom Methanobacteriati; phylum Methanobacteriota; class Halobacteria; order Halobacteriales; family Natronomonadaceae; genus Natronomonas; species Natronomonas marina. The sequence goes on along the minus strand of NZ_CP101154.1, from coordinate 1,256,537 downwards.
GTCCTCGGCCTTCGAGAGGAGTTCGCCGGCGATGACGACCGACGTGGTCGTGCCGTCACCGACCTCCTCCTCCTGTGTCTCGGCGACCTCGACGATCATGTTGGCCGCCGGGTGCTCGATGTCCATCTCGCCGAGGATGGTGACGCCGTCGTTCGTGACGACGACGTTGCCCGTCGAGTCGACGAGCATCTTGTCCATCCCTTTGGGACCGAGCGTCGTCCGTACGGACTCGGCGACCGCCTTGCCGGCGGTGATGTTCATCGACTGGGCGTCGCGCCCGGACGTTCGCTGGCTCTCCTCCGAGAGAACGATGAGGGGCTGGTTGCCCATCTGTTGTGCCATGGTCGTCTGAACGATTGTCTGTGGTTCTATATAAAAGTTGCTGAAATCGGCTCCGGAAACCGCCGGAAGGGGCCGCTGTGAGGATGTGAACACGTTACACACAATATTTATATATTACTTTTTCGCAGTTCGGTCGGCGACGCCAGCCCGGGACGATCCGGTGACGATCTCCCCGAAATGCGTCGGCACAACGCCTATTCGTCGGGCCCGCCAACGCCGTAGCGATGACCTTCGACCCGAACGAACCCGAACTCGACGCCGACGCGGTGGCACAGCGCGTCGACGGCGCCATCGAGAACAACGAGGTCGCACTGTTCATGAAGGGCGACGAACTGATGCCGCAGTGCGGCTACTCCGAGCGCGCGCTCGGACTGATAAAACAGTACCGCGACGACGTCGAGGTGATCGACACGCTCCAGAACCTCGACGCCTTCCGGGCAGAACTGGAGGCCCACAGCGGCTGGGAGACGATCCCGCAGACCTTCGTCGACGGCGAGTTCGTCGGCGGCAGCGACATCCTGACGGAACTCGAGGAGCGCGGCGAACTCGCGGAGACGCTGAACGTTCCGGACGCGACAGCGGAAGAAAGCGCAGCGACCGACGACGCCGAGGCCCCGTTCTGAAGCCGGCCGGCGCTCAGCCCGTGAACTGGTGGTACTCGATGTCGTTGGACTTCATCTCGCTGTGGCGGCGCTCCAGAAACGAGTAGACCGCCCCGTGAGGCGCGCCGTCGAGTATCATCTCGGCGGCACTGCGGACGGCCTCGACCTGTTCGGGCTTGCCGATGATGCCGAGCGTCGTTCCGTAGATGACCACGTCGGCACCGCTGAGTTCCTCCATCAGTTCGCGGGTCCGGCCGTCCTCGCCGATGAGACGGCCCTTCTGCCGCCGGAGGTCGTTCTTGTTCCGCGTGGCCGCCTCGATGTCGACGATGTCGAACAGTTGCATCTCGTCGTCGAGCAGGCGCATCGCCTCCTCCGGAGCGAACCCGCGGCCGATGGCCTCGACGATGTCCGGCCCCTTCAGCCCGAGGATGGGGTCGCCGACGGACTCGATCTTCACCGACCCCGTCTCGCTGTCGATGTCCAGACGGACCTCGGCGCGGGACTCGATCTCCCGCATGGTCTCACCCCCCTCGCCGATGAGCACGCCGATGCGGTCGTCGGGAACAGTGACGTGTTTCATACCCTCGCTTGGGTGGGCGCCCTTTTAAGGGTTCGCCGGGGCGTGTGTTCGATACCCACGGACCGGGACCCGACGCGCCGCTACAACTCCAGTTCGAACTCGTACTCGGGGTGGAGTTCGCCGCCGACCTCGCCGCGGGCCTCGAGCCCCCGGGTGAACCCCCGCGCCTCGAAGAACCCCACGCCGACGGCGTTGTCGGCGAGGACGCCGCAGGCGATTCGGTCGACGCCCACCTCGCGCGCCCACTCCGCTATCTCGTCCAGCAGCGCCGACCCCACGCCCTCGCCCCAGCGGTCGGGGTGGACGTAGAGGGTGTGTAACTCCACCTCGTCGGCCCACGTCCGCTCGGCGCTGGCAAAGCCCACCACCTCGCCGTCCGCGACCGCGACGAGGAACTCGACGTCGTCGTGGTCGACGGCCGCCGCCAGTAGCTCCGCGTCGTAGTTCTCCGCCAGCCCCGCCTCGACGGTTTCGGGGGCGAGGAAGCCGCCGTAGGCGGCGTACCACGCGTCCCGCGCGACAGCCTCGACGGTCTCGATGTCCTCCTCGCTGGCCGGCCGAACGGTCACGCTCATACGGAGTCCTCGACGCCGAGGAACTCGACGTCGTCGGCGTCCGTGTCGACGACGGCGACCGTCCGGTCGTCGTCGCCGACGGTCGGGAAGTGCGCCCCGGGGTTGACGACCGTCGTCTCGCCGACCTCACGGCGCTCCCGGACGTGCCAGTGCCCGTGGAGGACGTAGTCGTACTCCCCCGAGGCTGCAAGCGCCTCGATGACCGGCCGCTGTTCGCCGTGCAGGACAGCGAACTCAAGGCCGCCGAACTCCAGTTCCGCGAACCGGCCGTGGAGCCGACCGCCGTCAAGCGATCCGAAGGCGTCGATCAGCCCCTCCCGTTCGCCGTCGTTGTTGCCGCGGACGGCGTGGACCGGCACGCCATCCAGGTCCAGGTGCGGGACGACCGGCGGCGAGATGAAGTCGCCGCAGTGGACGACGGCCTCGACGTTCGCGGACGCAAAGCGATCCATTGCCGCCTGCACTGCCGGGACGTTGTCGTGGGTGTCGGAGATGACGCCGAGCTTCATGTGGGGGTCTTCGTCGCCACCGGAAAAGAAGCCTCGGGCGACCGCCGGGGCGGTGTTCAGAGAGGCGTCGGAGACGGGGTAGAGAACGGCTCGAAAGCCCTCGCCCGTTCAGTCCACCAGGGCACCCCACGTCGGCCAGCCGTCGCTTCTCTGAACAGGACCCGTCGCCCACTGCATAGCTTTTACTTCGTTCGATGTCTGTGGAAGGTATGCCAACAGACCTCATCACGTTGAGCGCGGACGGTAGCGTCTCGGACCTAGCGGTCCGGGCCGAAGCACTGGGGTACGACTGTCTGTGGACCGGTGAACTGTGGGGCCGTGACTCGCTCGTTGCGCTGACGGCCGCCGCGGAGGCGACCGAGGGGATCGATCTGGGAACCGCCATCGTCAACACGTACGGGCGAACGCCCGCGACGCTGGCCCAGGCCGCAGCCACCATCCAGAGGATTTCCGGCGGCCGCTTCCGTCTCGGTTTGGGGACGAGCACCGGCAAGGTCGTCGAGGACCTCCACGGCATGGCCTTCGAGAACCCGCCGCGTCGCTTCCACGAGACCGCCGAACTCACCCGGCGGTTCCTCACCGGCGAGGGACGTATCGAATACGACGGCCAGGTGTTCTCGGTCGCGGACTTCCCCTCCCTGGAAACCGACGTGCCGGTCTACGGGGCCGCTCTCGGGCCGGCGATGCGCCGTGCCGTCGGCCGGACCGTCGACGGCTGGCTCCCGCACAACATCCCGTTCCACGACCTGGGGGCGGCCTTCGAGACGGTCGCCGAGGCCGCCCGCGAGGCCGACCGCGACCCCGCCGACATCACGGTCGCCCCGTACGTCCCGTCGGCTGTCAGCGAGGACCCAGAGGAGGCCGTCGAGACCGTCCGGGGACACATCGCGTACTACGTCGGTAGCGGGGCGGGTTACCGGGCCGCGGTGGCCGCCCACTACGAGGGAACGGACGAGATCGCGGCGGCCTGGCAGGCAGGCGACCGCGCCGGCGCGCGGGAGGCAGTCACCGACGAGATGGTCGAGGGACTGGCGGTGGCGGGCACGCCCGACCGGGCCCGCGAGCAGTTCGACGACATCGCGGCGCTCGATGTCGTCGACCGGCCGATCGTCGCCGTCCCCGGAGGCGCCAGCGACGCCGTCACCGACCGGACCGTCGAGACGCTGGCCCCGGCCCGGAGGTAGGCGTCCGGCGCCGGGCGACCGGGGTCACATCCCGATCCCGGTCGCCATCAGGAACAGCGCGATCGAGATGACCGAAAAGAGGACGCCCACGCCCTTCTTGATCACGTCGGTGTCCAGGGCGTTCGAGACGTAGGGGGCTATCTGGCCGCCGGTGACGGTCGCCGGCACGGTGAAGACGACCATGTTCCACGGCGTCTTGGCGATGCTCAGCGCGTGGCCGCCGGGAACGATGGCCCCGCCGAATATGTGGACGAGCGAGGCCAGGATGGCCGTGGCCGCGACGACGATGTGGTTCGTCCCGATAGCGATCCGGGTCGGGACCTCCGTCCGGAGCTGGGAGATGATCCCGAGTTCGCCGATGCCGAAGCCAGCCAGCCCCTGAAACGTCCCGCCGATGCTGTAGTTGGCGAACCGTTCGAGATAGCCCGTCAGCGAGTACCGGTAGGTCTCGCCGACGCGGTCGACGCGAGTGACCTGTCCGTCGCCGTCCCTGCCGACGCCGGCCGGCCCGAGTTTGCCGTCGTCGTCGGGCAACTCCTCGGACGTACCGCCGTCGGCCGCCGCCGTCGCGTCGCTTTCGGCGGCCTCCTCGTGGTCGAGGTCCGCTTTGAACATGAGGTACGCCGCCGTCAGGAGCGCAACGCCGAGTGCGGCGTGGAACAGCGGCTCCGGGATGAAGAACGACAGGATGGCGCCGGCCACGACGAACGGGACGCTGCCGGCGACGAGCGTCAGCGCCAGTCGCCGGTCGACGAGGCCGTGCTTGACGAACGCGATGGCGGAACTGGACAGTCCGAAGGACTCGCTGATCAGCCCCACCTTCACCAGCGTCTCCGGTTCGAGGGGATACGCGAAGACCGGGAAGATGAAGATCAAGAACGGGACGAACAGCGCCGACCCGCTGATGCCGACGGTGTTGACGATGGTCGCCCCCAGCAGGAAGAAGGGGAACAGCCACCAGTACTCCAGCCAGTATCCCGAACCGCCGTCGCCCGAGATCGGGGCGGCGAAAAAGACGAGCAGTACGAACAGCACCGGCGCCGTGAAGACGAAGAGGTGCTGATACTTCAGAAACGACTTCTGGAGCCGTTGACTCGTACTCGTACTCATCGGTTTAGCGTATCAGGAGAGTGTCCGTCGCCGTGGTTGCGAGGTGCTCGCCGGGTCGCGCCGCACCGTCCGCCTGGAGGGAACGGCATCCGGCCGCCGTGGGGGACCGTCTCGCCGGCATTCAGGTAAATCCTCCCGACGAAGACATCACGATTCGAAACGCATCGACGCTCTCGTCGACGTGGCGAACCATAATCTGGTTGCCCGGAAGTAATCCCCGAATAAAAAACCTGTGAGGAAGGTGTCCTTTGGTAAATGAACGCATGGAAGGCCAGCAGCGGTATTTACCGGTATTTCGCGCTCTTCGGAGCCGCGTCGCGCCACGTTTGCCGCCCCCCGGAGAGAAGAGCCGGTGGAAGGAATGGTTGAACCTTCTACGCGCCGGGACAGTGTACCGTCCCGCGTGTACCCGGAGGACTGGGACGCCTTCGACGGGGACGATATCACCACCCGGCTCCACGAGTGGTACGAGAGCGACCCCTTCGACGTCGGGCTGATGACCGCCGACGCCCTCCGCCAATACGGAACCAATCAATCGTGGGGTGACGCCGGACGCGAGGTCCGGCATCGGGTTCGGATCCCCGACGGAGCACTCTTCCGAACGAACGGAGTGAGAGAATTAGTCGAGTCTGACGGCCGTACCGTAGGCGATAACTTCCGAAGCGCCCTGGGTCACCTCGGACGTTTCCATTCGGACGTTCACGACGGCATCGGCTCCCATCTCGACGGCGTCCGCTTCCATCCGCTCGATGGCCTGATCGCGGGCATCGGAGAGCAACGTCGAGTAGGCCTTCAGTTCCCCGCCGGCGAGGTTCCGTATTCCCTGGGTGATGTCTCGGCCGACGTTCCGCGCCCGGACGGTGTTGCCGCGGGCGATACCGAGCACCTCCACTATCTCGTGCCCGGCGACGGTCTCGGTCGTGACGGTGGCGACGAGCGACCGCTGTACGTCTGTCGAAACGGCTTCTGAGGACATATCTACCACCGAAACGTCGGCAGAGGTGATAAATCAGTAGTGACCCGTGCGTTCACGGAGCGCGGCCGTGCCCCCGAAGAGAGGGACCGCGGCGCCCCGGTCGCCGACGTCGACCGCCGCGGCCGTTAGCCGTCGAGCGCCTGTTCCGGCAGGCTGATGTACCGGGAGAAGTCCTCTCCCTCGCAGTTGAAACACGACTTCGGGCCCGTCGTCGACGATGTCGCAACGACGTTCCCGCAGTGCCGGCAGACGTGGAGGTGGTTTCTGTCCGCCATGCTTACTCGAGGACGCTTTCCTCGACCTCGCCGAACGTCATCACGGGTGCGATTCGGCCATCGTGGTCCTCGAGGAACGGTGAGCCGAGGAAATTGGTGACGTCGTCGAAACGCTCGGCTTCCAGCACGAAGTACATCCTGTGCTCGTTAGGCGTCACGTACGAGCCGTGCAGTTCCGCGTCGTGTTCCGCTGCTCGCTTCTCTGTACTCCCGATCCACGCTCTGGCCGTCTCCTTGAGCTCTTCCCGTGCCCAGCAATTGTCGGCGGAATGTTCGAGTGTCGCGACGAATTTCATTGTGTTACACCGTCCCACCCGACTGGACCCCTTCACCTTGTTATAGGCTGAACAGGCGCAATACCACGCCGTTCACGGCGTGGATACGCGCCGTCACTCAGTGACTCTTTCCACCGACTCCGACAGGCCGGATATTCCACGTCAAACACATATTTTAATAGACTTTGTTTCATAACTAGTTATGAACACAGTACGATGCTGGAGACGACCCGCACCTACGTCGCACGCATCACGAACCACAGTCAGGTTCGTGACGACCTCGACCAGTGCGGGTTTGCCGCATCGAAACTGTGGAACGTCGGTCGCTACTATATCCAACAACGGTGGGATGACGATGGCGAAATACCCGACGAAGCCGAACTGAAATCGGAGTTGAAAGACCACGAACGCTACAGTGACCTCCATTCTCAGTCAAGTCAGCGAGTTCTCGAAGAACTTGCTGAGGCGTTCACGGGCTGGTACAACTCCGACGACGGCAACAACCCACCGGGCTACCGGAAACGTGGCGATGACCATCCACGCTCGACCGTGACGTGGAAACAGAAGGGCATCAAACACGACGACAAGCACGGCCAACTCCGGCTCTCAAAAGGCTTCAACCTGAAAGAGAATCGGTCTGACTACATCCTCGCGGAGTACGAAACCCGCTCCGACGTACAGGTGGAGAACATCCAACAGGTGCGTGCCGTCTGGAACGGCAACCGCTGGAAACTGCACCTCGTCTGCAAGAAGGAAATTCCCGTCGAGGACGCCCCCGGCGAGAAGACGGCGGGTATCGACCTCGGCATTAGCAGATTGGGCGAGAAGCCCCCACCCTCAAGGAGCGACCGGATGGGAGCGAGTAGGGTGGGGATGAATCGCCCTGCGAGGGATGCTTATCTTTAAGTTTCTACAGGTGGATAATCGAGGTACGGCGCATGGATTACGCACTCAAGTATCGGTTGTTTCCTGACAGTCAGCAGCGGGAGCAACTGGACTGGGTGCGTGACACCGTGCGACAACTCTACAACCACAGTCTGTACCGCTACAACCGGATACCCGAAACCGAGGGCACTGTCAAACAGCGCGTCACACAGGTCAGAGATGAGATCCCCGATTTGAAAGACTGGTGGACTGATCTGACGAACATCTACTCGACAGTCCTTCAACAGGCTGTTGAGCAGATTGCCACCAACATCGAAAACCTCGGGAAACTCAAGCAGAAAGGCTACTCGGTTGGGTCGTTAAACTGGAAAGCGCCACAGGAGTATCGGAGTTTCACGTATCGCCAACGGGGTTTCGAACTCGATGAGAAGAGTGGCCCCAATGGACGTGGACTCCTGACACTCAAGAAAGTCAACGGCGACACCATCGACGTTCCGATACGGCTCCATCGACCACTCCCAGACGACGTTGACGTGAAACACGTCACGGTCAAAAAAGACCAGACGGGTGCATGGTATGCCTGCCTCAACATTGAAGAAGGCGCACCTGAGAAACCGGCCCCCGACGAGATTGACACCGAGGATACTGTCGGGTTGGACCTCGGCATCACGAACTTCCATGACTCTGATGGACGCCAAATCAGTCGTCTCGACTTATCCAGTGACCGTGAACGCTTGGAGCGGGAACAACGGAAGCTCTCCCGGAAAGAACACCGGTCGAACAACTGGGAAAAACAGCGACAGACGGTGGCTGAAGTGCATAAGCGGATGCGGCAGAAGAAACTGGACTTCAAGCATAAGGTTGCGGCGTTCTACACCAGCGAGTTCGACGCTGTGTTTGTGGAAGACCTCAACGTGAAGTCACTGCTTGAAGACGACAAGAACGGTCGGAACACCCACGAAATTGGATGGCGAGCCTTCATCACTATTCTCAAACACCACGGTAACAAGCGTGGGTGTCACGTCGTGGAAGTTGACCCGGAAGACACGACGAAAGAATGCAATCAGTGTGGTGTGAAAACCGAGAAGCCGTTGTGGGTCCGGGAACACTCATGCCCGAGTTGCGGTTTTGAAACCGACCGTGACTATAATGCCGCGTTGAACGTCTGGGAACGGGGCTTGCGGAAGCTAGGAGTGGTTCACTCCGAAGCAACGCCTGCGGAGACTGGAACCGCTGTGGACACGGATGCCATCCATGAAGTGTCTGCAAGTTCCGTCGTGGAAACAGGAAGCCCCTGCCTCAAGGAACGAACGGCATAGCCGTGAGTGAGTAGGCAGGGGTAGTTCACGAATACTAGAAATCGTTTCAACACCTGAACCAAATAGCTATTACAAACTAGATGGGGAGGAATTGACTGATATTCAACAAGAACATATTGAATGGGCGATAACGCAGGACGAGAAAGATAAACATGCGGATGGTCCTAAGATACATGACTACGTCACCGACGAAGAGCCGCCAATTCAGTCGCTCCACCAGATTCACTGTATCTACCCGCCGCTAAACGAATGGCGGATTTTCGGTCGCTATACGACACACCACTAACAGATGAAAAGGCCAGGCGAGTCGTCGATGCCGTGTTGCATGACGACCTCACCCGACTTCAAGAATCTGATTCGTCAGAACAACATGCCGGAATACCTAATTTCGATTAACTATTCTGATACGGCAAACGTCTCCAACTAGACTAAAACTACCGTCTAATTATGTCCTCCAGTACAGGGTAGGACAGTATAGATGATCACTCGGGACCATACTCATGGAGGTGGTCAATCCCCGCACGGGGACCGTCATTAACGTACATCCGCTGTGTGATTTCTACTGACGGATGCCCCATCGCTCGTGATACCTCCCATAGTCCGGCGTCAGTCTCAATGACCATGTACGTACTAAACCCGTGGCGTACGTTATGAGCGGTAATTTTCCATCGGTTCGGAATCTTATTGCCTTCTCCATCGGTTCCGGCATTCGCATCCGCGTAGATTTTCCGGTTGATTCCAGCTTCATTCAGTAGTTGAGACTGGCCGTCTCAATGCATACGGTTCCGAATCTACTGGAAGCAACTTATTCTTGTCACTCGCTGAATCTTCTGGAGTGATCGCTCTTGAAATAGGCTGGGGCTTCAATCACCGATTATTTCTTGGAGACGGGTGTTGATATGCTGAAAAAGAACCTCTAGAAGGGTGCGGTCGGGGCTCCATCGTCCTCTCCGCCGCTTTCTCCGCTGTCGGTTGTTTCTCCAGGGAATGACGGGCTCTTGCCGCCGTGGCCACTCCCGCCACCACCGCCGGTATTAGCGTGAACGGTCTCTATTTCGGCAATCTCGTTCACCATCCGTTTCTTGATGGCCTGAATCGTCATCGGAGAGATACCGCACCCGCTGCACGCACCTCCGAGTTGGATGGACACCTCGCCGCTTTCCCGGTCAAGGTTCTGGATCGCTGCCGACCCGCCGTGCATTTCGATCTGTGGAAAGTTCTTCTGTAGGAAGGTACCGATTTCCTCGCGCAGGTCATCCTCACTTTTCGCTTCGGAACTCATACCCCGCTGTTTCGACTCTGGCCGTATAACTCTGAATCAACATGATTTTTTGACATGTTCTAAAGTGATATCATCAGCGGTATAATTAGTCCCCCAACTCCCGAGTGGCCAGGGGTGTAGTCACTGCCAGGTCCGGGCACTGAATCTTTTATTCTTCCGACCGTCGATCCAGTGATGACCGAATTCGACCCGGAGAAATTCGAAGACAAATACGTCCATTACTTCGAAGAACTGGAGACGGCATACTCGAATGCGTACCAGCAACTCCACGGACAGGCCGACTCAGAGGTTCTTCGCGCCATCGACCGACAGGTGCTCAACGAGAGTGAACCGGTCTACGAGGGCGATGGACAATTCCGTATCACCTTACCTGACGATATTGAAGAGCGGAAACAGACCTTGCCCGGCGACGAGGAGACCTTTGATGCCCTTCTCACTGAATTCGTCGATCGGATCGAAGATGAATTGCGCCAGATCTTCGGATTTGAAGAGTAAGCGCGGGGCAGGGTCCCTTGATCTGGAGGGTGGATCAAAAAATAGTCGCCACGAATACAGCGGTAGTGATATCGTTTCGCTCTCGCCCCCTGAGCTACTGAATTGAATTAGACCGGATCGCTCCGCTCGCGTGTCGCTTCTCCGATGCCAGCATTCGCTGAACAAGCAGGACACGCGTACACTACGCCTGACTCATCGCCAAACACTCGTATGAACCGATCCGAAACGTGCTCTCCGCAGGTGCTGCATTCTGGCATGGTGTTATCGATACGAAAGGCATCCAATCCCGGATCGGGGAGTGTCGTCGTCTACGCGATTCAGAATAGGCGCAATGTTGATCAGAGCGTCTTCGCATCCACGATAGTTCGACACGACACCGGTTGGGACAGCGGGCGAACGGTGAACCGACATGTCAGTATCTGTGATCGCTCAGTAGAACTCTCCGACGAGGTCCATCGCGTCGTCCGGGGCGCCGTCGGGAATGTCGGCCATGTTCTCGGTGAGTCCTTCGCGCTGTTCCCAGGGGGTGGAGTTCTCGTCTCGGTAAATGATGACTTGGTACTCCTTGTCGGCGTCGAGGATGGCATCTTTGGCATCGTCGTAGTCGGTGGGGTCGTGGTCGCTTTCTTGTAGATCGACGATGGAGTCTCTGAAGTAGTCGTAGGTATCCACGTCGTTGGACGTGACACATGGTGAGTAGACGTTGACGAAGCCGAAGCCGTCGTGTTCGACCGCCTGCTGGACGATCTCGGTGTGGCGCTGTGCGTCCGACGAGAACGACTGAGCAATGAACGTCCCGCCGGCAGCCAGCGCGAGCGCGAGTGGGTTGACCGGCGGCTGTTTCGGACCATCGGGCGTCGTCAACGTCTCGAAGTCCTCACGCGATGTCGGCGAGGCTTGGCCTTTCGTCAGCCCGTAGATGCGGTTATCCATGACGACGTAGCTCATGTCGACGTTGCGGCGGACGGCGTGGATGAAGTGGCCCGCACCGATCGAGTACCCGTCACCGTCACCACCGGCGACCATGACCTCCAAGTTCGGGTTGGCCAGCTTCGTTCCAACACAGGGAGCGCGCGGCCGTGGACGCCGTGGAGCGCCTAGCTGTGCATGTAGGTACCGATCTTCCCCGAGCACCCGATACCGGCGACGACGAACGTGTTGTCCGGGTCATTGCTGGTGTTTGCGAGCGCTTTCATCATCCCGTTCATCGTCCCGAAATCACCGCAGCCGGGACACCAGGTGGGCTGCTTGTCGGATTTGAAGTCGGTGAATCTGACGTCTGAGCTCATGTTGTTATCCTCTCTGCCTCCCGATCTTGACAGCCGGATTCGCCGGCGTATTGTTTCTCATTCCCGGTCACCAGTCGCTCAAATGAATGCTTGTCATCACTTCGATTGTTTGAGTGTATTGGGATCTACTCGTTCAATTCCTGCGTCAGCGAGTTCGGTGTTCACTGCCGGAGGAAGCGTTTCGAGTGTCTCGTCTACTTGTGGAGCAACGGATATACCGTCGACTCGCAGTGCCACTAACTTTCCACGGTTGCCCTGTGCGGCGACCTCGAATTCGAACGGGCGATCTCGTTCGTCGAGCGCATACACCCAGACTTTCGAGAGGCCGTTTGCGCTCTCCCAGTGAGCGCTGTTGAGGACGCTGAGGCTCCCTGCAGGGGGAACACACGGCGAGCCACACGCCTGGCACTGGCCTGGATGAGGCGAGGTGCCAACGTACTCGTAGTCGGTCCCGCACCGGTAACACTGTAATGTCAGAATCATCGTCAGCGCTCCTCCTCTCGGGGGTCAGAGCCTCCCAGCACGTCCCGGGTCAACGTCGATGGCGTCGACAGGGCAGACGTCGACACAGAGCATACAGTCGATGCACTGGTCCTCGTAGGTGGGGTCGGCCTTGATTTCGGACTCGGGGTGGCCAGGGGTATCGGTCCACTCGAATACGTCGACGGGGCAATCCTCCAGACAGGCCCCATCCGCGATACAGATGTCGAAATCCACTGCGACATGGGTTCCGTGGATGCCCTGTTTATCCTCCCTTGGTTCCTCGCCATCTGTCGTCCATACCCGGTGGTCCTCGTGGCGGTCAACTTCCTCGTGGGTGGTCTCGAAACTCGGATCGATAGCCATTGAGATATCCTCTAGTAGTTTAGCGTTCAGCCGCCCTGGTCACTACCCGAGCGATCCCTCCATCTCGAGTTCGATGAGCCGGTTCATTTCGACCGCGTACTCGATGGGCAGTTCCTCCGTGAGCGGCTCGATGAACCCCGAGACGATCATCTGCTTTGCGTCGTCGTCGTCCAGCCCACGTGATTCGAGGTAGAAGACGTCCTCGTCACCGATCTTGCCGACGGTCGCCTCGTGGGCGACGTCGACTTTCGACTCCTCGATCTCCATGTACGGCATCGTGTCCGACGTCGACTCGTTGTCGAACATCAGCGCGTCACACTCGACGGCCGTCGAGGAGTCAGTAGCGCCGTCGGCGATGTGGACGAGGCCGCGGTAGTTGGTGCGGCCGCCGTCCTTGGCGATGGATTTGGACTCGATGGTCGACTTCGTGTTCGGCGCGTTGTGGTACACCTTCGCGCCGGTGTCGATGTTCTGTCCTTCGCCAGCCATGGCGATGGTGATGTGGTTGTCCGTCGCGCCGGGGCCCTTGAGGATGGTCGAGGGGTACAGCATCGTGGCTTTCGAGCCCATCGACCCCGACACCCACTCCATTGTGGCGTCCTTCTCGGCGATGGCGCGTTTGGTGTTGAGGTTGTAGGTGTTCTTCGACCAGTTCTGGACGGTCGAGTACTGGACGTGAGCGTTCTCCTTGACGAACACCTCGACGCCACCGCTGTGGAGATTGAACGCCGAGTATTTCGGCGCGGAACAGCCCTCGATGTAGTGAACTTCGGAGTTCTCCTCGGCGACGATGAGGGTGTGTTCGAACTGGCCCATCCCCTCAGAGTTCATCCGGAAGTACGCCTGCACGGGCATGTCGACGTTCGTGTCCTCGGGGACGTAGACGAACGAGCCGCCCGACCAGATCGCGCCGTGTAGCGCCGCGAACTTGTTGTCGCTCGGTGGCACGGCCTTGGTCATGAAGTACTCCTTGACGATGTCTTCATGCTCCTGGACGGCCTTGTCCATGTCACAGAAGATGACGCCCTTGTCCTCCCAGCGCTCTTGCATGTTCTGGTAGACGATTTCGGACTCGTACTGGGCGCCGACGCCCGAGAGGGCGTTCTTCTCGGCCTCGGGGATGCCGAGTTTGTCGAAGGTGTCCTGAATCTCCTCGGGAAGGTCTTCCCAGTTCTCGGCGCCGCCGCGCGTCTCGATGTCCGGGCGAATGTAGGGGACGATCTCGTCGATGTCGACCTCGCTCAGGTCCGGCTGACCAGGCCAGTCGGTCGGCATCGGCATCTCCTGGAACTGCTTCAGCGCTCGCAGCCGGCGCTGGAGCATCCACTCGGGCTCGTCTTTGTCTTCCGAGATCAGGCGGATAGTCTCCTCGGTGAGCCCTTTCTCAGCCTCGAAGGCCGACTTCTCCTCCTTCTTGAACTCGAAGCGAGCTTCGGTATCAGTGTCTTGAAGATGGTCTTGTTCTGAACTCATGAACTTACGTTGAGACTCTGGCCCCATAAGTTTGATTCATAACTATCTTTAATAGCTATCTCTATGAATATTCTCTTAATCTCCGAGTCTGAGTAGTCAGATCGGTAATCGATTTTTGCGATATAAAAACTTACTATCGTACGGGGTCAAAAGCCGTACATGGTATCATTATCCCCTGCTCGTCAGTCCAGGAAGCAGTCTGATAGCCGACCTCCGCTCAGAGTCGGTATACCCCGTTTGTCTGCCACTTTCCAGAGTTACCGGGTTTGGGATATCCGCTTGTCCCGCCGGCAGCGACGCTCCCGCTCTGTTATCGGGGGGAGCTGAACGTGACTGAATCATTTACTACGCCAAGGGTTCGCGAAGAAGGCTCTCCCGAGGAACACGGTGAGACGGCCGAAGAGGAGCAGAATGAACCATCGGCCAGAACGTGTCCGGAGTGCAGTGGACGCATCGTCCACGACGAGGCACAGGCCGAAACCCACTGTCAAGACTGTGGCCGCGTACTCGAATCAGATCAGATTGACCGCGGACCTGAATGGCGTGCGTTCGATTCGCGCGAAAAGAATGACAAGTCGCGGGTCGGAGCCCCCCAAACCCAGCAATTACACGATCGTGGCCTATCGACGGTTATTGACTGGCGAGACGAAGACGCGTATGGACGGTCGCTCTCGTCCCGTCAGCGAAAGAAAATGCAACGCCTCCGGAAATGGGACGAGCGGTTTCGGACGAAAAACAATCGGGAACGGAATCTAAAGCAGGCGCTGGGGGAGATCAACCGGATGGCCTCCGCGCTTGGATGTCCCGATCCGATCAGGGAAACGACGAGTGTGTTGTATCGGCAGGCACTGGAAAAGGACATGCTCCGGGGCCGGTCGATCGAGGGAATGGCAACAGCAGCCCTCTACGCCGGGTCACGTCTGGAGAATGCGCCCCGGACACTCGATGAAGTTGCTGCCGTGAGTCGTGTCGATAAAATCGAGATCGAGCGCACCTATCGCTATCTGGCAGATGAACTGGAGCTCGAAATGGCCCCGACGGATCCTGAAGCATACATTGCCCGGTTCGCTTCCCAGCTGGAGTGTCCCGATGAAACGGAACGTCGAAGTCGGGAACTGACTCAAGCCGCGGTCGAAGCGGGTGTTCACAGTGGGCGAAACCCAGTCGGGATTGCAGCATCAGCGCTATATGCAGCTGCCAAACTCACAAATCAAGACGTCATCCAGGACGATCTGGCCGAAATCGCTAACGTGAGCAAGGTCACGATTCGGAACCGGTACACGGAAATTCTTGAAGCGGCAGACGAGGTGTCAAGTGGGTGAATAGATCTAAGCGGAAAGCAGTCCTCTTCTGTTCGTCATGTGGGCACGAAAGCCCCATTGAAGGCGATTGGAACGTTCCTTCTGATGGTGGCCAGTACCGGCTCGAATGCCCAGACTGTGGAGCTCGACTATTCGCCGTTAGCTAAAGTACTGTGAGGGTGCAGCCTGTATCTTAACAGTCTTGAGCCTCTACTGGTAGATCATGAGAGAAACCGATCCGGATCACCCTGAAGGAACGGTGTATGTGTGCCGAGAGTGTGGAACCGGTGTTAAAAACGCGGGGCAGGGAAACAAGTGTCCCGATTGTGGTGGCCCAATGCGAAACACAGCTGTCCCGCATGACTAATCGTTCATTATTCTGAACAGTACATCATAGCCAGTTGACTCAAACGACCGCTCGTGACTCCGCCGATCAAGTGGAACCCACCGGGATCAAGGGCTTTATCCGATGAAATCAGGCATCTAAACAAGACCCAGAGAGTGTATGCAGCAAACACTCCGAACAAGAATTACTGATCGCTGACCACTAATTGCAGACGGTATGTGAGTCTCAGTGCGAGTTCCGTCCGGACGAGTGCGGTCAAACGTCGTGTTCGTTACTAGCGTTTATCTTTCCAAGTGACAGTGCGCCCCCACGTCGTCGCCTTGCCCCACAGGCCCGAGCGCATACACTCCAGCTCGACGATCTGGCTGTTGTCGACGAACAGGTTCACCTCGGGGCCGAAGTTCTTGATGTACCACTCGAACATCTCCGGTCCTGGCGCCTCGAACACCAGATTCTCCGTGCCGAGTTCGTTGGCGATCCGGTAGGCGACGTCGGTGCGCCACTCTTCGACCTCTTCGGTAATCCCTTCAGCCTCGACCATCAGCAAGTCCGCGCCTGCGTCGAGGTGCTTTCGCCCCTCCTCGATTGCCTGTTCGGGGTCCTGCTGGCCTTGACGCTCCAGTTCCTCGGGATCAGAGGCACCGCCCGCGCCGAACTGGACATTGATTTCGGGTTTCGGTTCGATATCGTACTCCTCATCTGCCACCTCGGTCAGGCGGACGATGTCGTCGCTACCCATTGCGAGGAATCCACTGGAGATCTCGACGATGTCGAACCCAAGGCGCTCGGCTTCCTCAAAGTACTCGTGAATCTTGTCGTTGTCCCGCACGAGGACGTTCTCGATGTACCCTCCAGTGGAGACCTTCATGTCGTGTTCGTGGCAGATGTCGATGAGGTCTGTGACGGCGTCTTCGGGCATCAGCGCGAACGACCCGCCGGAGAACTTGTAGATGTCGACGTACTGGCCCATCGTCTCTAGGATATCCCGTAGCTCCCGAGGGCCCATCGGATCGTAGTAGGGCCCCCGAATCTCCGTGATGCCCCTCTCGCGTGGCTTCTCCTCCCTCTCGTTGTGGTGCAGGAACTCGAAGGTGCGCTCAACCATCGTTCATACGGACATTCGTCCGCTTGGCACTTAGAGACAGCGTCAGAAGGGAAGCGGACTGCCGTTGCCACGTATGGCCAGGACCTATGCCAGCAATCCTACGAGGTCGTCGAGGTCGGTCGATTCGAGATCTCGCACCGTTTCGACGACCTCCGTGCGACGGCGCTCGTCGAACTGGCTCGCCGTGGCATGGAACTTCGCCTCGACCTGGTCCCAGTCCATCGGCTGCGTGGGATGGCCCTGGAAGGCATTCTTTTCGACGACGTACGTGGTACCGTCGGTCATCGTGATCTCGATGCGCGCAGGCATCTCGCCGCACTCGAACCGTTCGGTGAACGTGCTGTCCTCCTCGACCTCGACCGTCCGTAGCAGCCGCTGGACATCGTCGGCCCGGATGCGCTCAGCCTCGTACTGCTCGTTGCCCATCTCCCGGTCGATGAGCGCGGCCGCGAGCATGTAGGGCAGCGAGTGGTCGGCTTGGGCCTTCGTCTCTACTGCGTATCGGTCCCCCTCGCCACCGCCGATAATGAGAGCCGCGCCGCCGAACGTGTCCAGGTGGATAGAGTCGACCCGCCCGTGGTCGATGTCCTCGGCCTCGGCGAGTTCGATGATGCCCTCGACGGCCGACTGCGCGTAGGTCTCGGCGACGTATCGCTTGGTCATTACGTCGTGGACCCGCGAGCAAGCGGGGTCGAGATCGACCGTGAAATCGCCGCTGATGACCTGCTTCCAGCCCTTCTGGCCCTCGAAGAGGTTCTTCGGCCCTTCCATGCCCTCCTGCGCGAGTAGGCAGGCGTACGTCGCATTGCGTGCGGCGTTTGCAGACGCGATGCCTTTCCACTCGTTGATACCGCCGGTTCGGGTGACCCGGAGAGCGTTGTGGGCGGTACCCGCGATGCCAATGGCGTTCCTCGTCGCCTCAACGTCGAGGTTCAGCATCTTCGCGACGCCGCAGGCGGCCGAGATGACGGTGTGGGTCACGTGGTCGAATCCTTCATCCCGAACCGGTGCATTCCAAGCGAGTTCCCCTTGGACCTCGTAGGCCACGCCGATGCCTTCCAGCAGTTCCTCCCCTGTGGCGCCGGCCTCCTCTCCAGCGGCGACGACGGCACCGATGTTGTCGCTGGGGTGGGGCGTCTCTCCCGGCGCCAGAAACGAGTCCATGAAGTCGAGGTACCGGGTGAGAGCAGTGTTGTGCATCGCGGCACCGACCGGCGAAGCTGACTCGCTGCGCCCCCATAACGTACAGCTGGTGCCTGGATTCGCCCGGCGGCAGGTGTCGTGGATGTCCTCGACCGGTTCATGACCTAGCGCGGCGATGCCGATTCCGAGGGAATCCAGTGTGCGTTTCTTTAGCTCTTCGCGTGTGTTCTCCGAGAAGTCCTCGTGGGAGACGGCGTCGACGAACGCGGCGAGTTCTTCGGTAGTTGTCATGGACGTGTGAGTACGAATCCCAAACGGAAACCGCTTGGCCGTCCTTGTTAACGGACGTCCGTAGTCGGCATCAGTAGCTCTTACCCCTCCCTGTGTCATACAACGGTCATCACGCTACGGAGGATGAACACCGAAGCGGGAGCCGCAGACGCCGTCGGCATGATCGCGCGACATCACGCCCGTCGGCTGCTCACGCGTCGTAGGCGTGGCTTTCGAGCGTCTCCAGATCCACGGAATCCAGCACTGCCTCGTTGGTCGCTTCGAGAACAACGGGTGGGACGGTCGTCTCCGGGAGGCGTTCGGCTCGCGTGGCTTCAAGCGCCTCGATCCACCGTCCGAGACAGAGACACCAGCGATCGCCAGGGGAAAGCCCGGGAAACTCTAACTCCGGACGCGGCGTCACAAGGTCGTTGCCCTGCGCTTTGCTGAACGACAGGAATTCGTCGGTCATGACCGCACAGAGCTCGTGTCTGCCTCGATCGTTGGGATGCGTTCCACAGCAGCCATCGCGATCGAAGCCAGTCCTCGGATCAGTGCTACAGGTGGCAAGTTCCTCGCCGAGGACGTTTCGTTCGGGCATACCGATAGAGCGTGATCCATGGCCAAAAGCCTCCCCGTCGGTGATTGTTTCTATGTCACCCTCGTTACTCCAGCCTACATCATGTCATACGTAACCGTGCAAGGGTGGTGATGGGGTTAACGGGCTTGAGGCATAACTCGACTGCATGGACGTCGTCAATCCTTCGACCGGTGAACGGATCGAATCGTACGAAACTCATACGAAAGACGACATTGACGGTTCTCTTGATCAAGCCACGACAGCCTTCGAGGAGTGGCGAAATCGTCCGCTCAGGGAACGCGAAGAGCTGCTCGAGAGCGCAGCTGAAGTCCTCCGCGAGAACAAACAGGAGTACGCCGAGACGATGACCCGAGAGATGGGTAAACCCATCACTCAGGCCGTCTCCGAAGTCGAGAAGTGCGCGTGGGTCTGTAACCACTACGCCAAGTCGGCCAGCGAGTATCTCCAGCCAGAAGGCCACTCCAGTCCGTCTGGCTCGAGCGTCAAGACCGTCTACGAACCGCTCGGCCCGGTTCTCGCAGTCATGCCATGGAACTTTCCCTTCTGGCAGGTCTTCCGGTTCGCCGCGCCGTACCTGACTGTGGGCAACGTCGGCCTCCTGAAACACGCCTCGAATGTCCCCGGCTGTGCCAAAGCCATCGAGGATGTTTTTAACGAAGCCGGCTACCCCGACGGTGTCTTCCAGTCGCTGCTGGTTCCCTCCGATCTCGTTGACGACATCATCGCCGACGACCGTCTGCGAGCCGTGACGCTCACGGGAAGCGGTCCGGCTGGTCGGGCCGTCGCATCGACAGCCGGTGAGCACCTCAAAAAAACCGTCCTCGAACTCGGTGGGAGCGATCCATTCGTCGTTCTTGACGACGCCGACGTCGCTGAGGCCGCCGAGATGGGTGCCTGGGCTCGCAACCAGAACGGCGGCCAGTCTTGCATCGCCGCCAAGCGCTTCATCATCCACACGGACGTTTACGACACGTTCGTCGACGAACTCGTCTCGGAAATCAAGTCCTACACGGTCGGCGATCCGATGGACGAAGACACGGACATCGGTCCCCAGGCCCGCCAAGATCTCATGGAGGAACTCCACGAGCAGGTCCAGCAGAGCGTCGACGCCGGCGCAGAAATCGCGACCGGCGGTGAACCGCTTGATCGGGAGGGGACCTACTACCTGCCGACCGTCCTGACTGACGTGCCCGAAGGCTGTCCTGCTGATGCCGAAGAGACATTCGGTCCAGTGGCCGCTGTATATGAGGTGGCCGACGAGGAGCGGGCGATTGCGAAGGCCAACGACACCGACTTCGGACTGGGTGCAAGCATCTGGACCGAGGACCGCGACCGCGGCGAGCGCGTCGGCCGGGAAATCAACGCCGGTTGTGTCTATGTAAACCAACTCGTCAAATCAGACCCCCGCGTGCCCTTCGGCGGCATCAAGGAGTCCGGATACGGCCGTGAACTCTCCGGTGACGGTATCAGGGAGTTCGTCAACAGGAAGACGATCTGGGTGGAATAAATGAAGGCATCGGACCTGTTGGTCGCGGCACTGGAACGCGAGGGTGTCGAGCACGTCTTCGGCCTGCCAGGCGAGGAGATGGAGGACCTGCTGTTCTCGCTGCGAGACTCGAAGGTGACTTTCGTGCCAGTGCGCCACGAGCAGGGCGCGGCCTTTATGGCCGATGTCTACGGACGGCTGACCGGCGAGGCCGGGGTCTGTCTCTCGACGCTTGGACCCGGTGCGACGAATCTGCTGACCGGCGTCGCCGACGCGCATCTGGACAAGAGTCCGCTAGTGGCCATCACCGCGCAGGGTGGTCTTGAGCGGCTCCATCAGGAGAGTCACCAGGCGATAGACGTCGTCGATATGTTCGAGCCGGTCACGAAATGGAACACCCAGATCGATGCCCCAGACATCATCCATGAGTCGGTCCGGAAGGCGTTCAAGCTAGCCGAGCACGAGAAACCGGGCGCGACTCACCTCGAACTCCCCGAGAACGTCGCAGCCGAGGAGACACTAATGGAGCCGCTCGCTGTCCGCGAGAGAGTCGAGTCCGCCGCACCCAACGCGCACGCTCTCGACCGGATGAAGGAGTTACTCAAGAATGCACAGCGTCCGATCATCATCACGGGCAACGGAGCCGTGCGGACCCAGGCAGCGGAACAACTTCGCGAACTCGTCTCCGTGACGGACCTGCCGGTCGTCTCGACGTACATGGGCAAGGGTGCGGTATCGGACGCCGAACGGCACTCGTTGATGACGCTCGGCTCCGGTGCACAGAAGGAAGCGACGAGCGCTATCGACGAGGCCGACCTGGTGCTTACCGTCGGGTACGATATTGCCGAACACGACCCGGCTGACTGGGGACACGGGAACGCCGATATCGTTCACGTCGACAGCGAACCGGCCGAGGTGTACGAAGCCTACTCGCCTGAGGTTGAAGTCGTCGCCGACATCGGACAGACGCTCCAGGAACTGGTCGACTGGTGTCGGGAAGCTGGACTCTCCTTCGGCACTGACTGGTACACCGATTACCGGGAACGAATAGTCACTGATGTCGACCGTGAACCAGGGTCGGATCCTCCTTTCACTGTTCGAGACGTGTTGCCAGTACTCCGGGACGCGATGGCTCCCGAGGACGTGCTCATCTCGGACGTTGGCAGTCACAAGATGGCGATCGCACAGAACTTCCCGACGTACGAGCCGAACACCTGCATCATCTCGAACGGTCTCGCATCAATGGGGATCGCGGTTCCGGGGGGTCTCGCAGCCGACCTGGCGGTCGATGCGAACGTCGTCGCAGCAACTGGAGACGGGGGATTCCTAATGAATGCCGCCGAGATCGAGACGGCGACCCGGTCCGGTTGTGGCTACACCATCATCGTATTCAACGACGACAATTACGGACTCATTTCGGAGAAACAGCGCGACCACACAGGTGAGTCGTTTGGAAATCAGCTAACCAATCCAGATCTCGTGGCCTTCGCCGAGAGCTTCGGTATCGACGGGTACCGGCCCGAATCGAGACCCGACCTCCAGGAGGTGCTCACGTCTGCAGTCGGTGATGACATGGCACTCATCGAAGTTCCCGTCGAATGAACACCCCCACCGATTCACAGAGCGAAGAATACGTCGCAATCATCGATCAAGACGAAGTCACCGACGAAGTACGGAACATCGCAGTCAAGTACGATCCGTTGAATCGGTCCGGACACGAGGGCTTTCACATCACCGATGATGGCGAACTCCACATCGACGAGAGCAAGGTGATGCGAGAGCACAAGCTAATCGAAAAGAAAATTCCCAACGACGCGATTCGAATCGTCCCGCTTCCGTCCGAAACAGGCCAGCTCGTTCACCAGTACGCCGAAAACGGATTTCGACTGGATAACCTCCCGGCTCCAGACGATGGGGCGGTTATCGGCCTCCTCGGCCGGAACGGAATCGGGAAGACCACGGCCTTGCGTATCTTGGCCGGTGAGTTGGTTCCGAACTTCGGAACACAAGACCGGATCGACTGGGACAGGGCGGTCGAATCGTTTCGGGGGACAACTCTCCAGACGCATCTCGAACGGCTCCGTGACGGAACGGTTACAACGGCCTACAAAAGCCAGCGAGTCGACTCACTGTCCGATACGGACGACGAGACGGTTCGACAACGACTGCTC
Organism: Natronomonas marina; assembly: GCF_024298905.1. Taxonomy (NCBI): domain Archaea; kingdom Methanobacteriati; phylum Methanobacteriota; class Halobacteria; order Halobacteriales; family Natronomonadaceae; genus Natronomonas; species Natronomonas marina. Next base: position 1,234,094 of record NZ_CP101154.1, on the reverse strand, counting down.
TCGCGGTCGACCGACCCCGATGACCTCATCGATACACTTGGCCTCCAATCAATCAGTGGCCGGTCGCTAGGTGACCTCTCCGGTGGTGAACGACAGCGTGTCGCCATCGCAACGACGCTGTTGAGCGATGCAGACCTCTACTTGTTCGACGAACCGTCGTCCTTCCTAGACGCCAAACAGCGGTCGACTGTTTCGCACGTAATCCACGAACGTATTCAGGATACCGATGCGTCAGCGATCGTCATCGAACACGATCTGGCGATGCTTGACCTACTCTCCGACGGGGTCCATATCTTGTATGGGGCCCCGGGTGGCTTCGGAGTCGCCTCCCAGCGACTCTCGGTTCGTGCAGGTATCAATCAGTTTCTGGACGGATACCTGGCCGAAGAGAACGTTCAGATCCGCGGCGATGCTATCGAGTTCCCTTCAGCCAGCGAGCGTGGGTTACCCAACAAGGACCCAGTCTTCGAATACCCGGAACTACAGAAGGAATTCACCGGATTCGCGTTGTCAGTCGATTCAGGCCAGATTTACGCGAGTGAATCGATCGGTATCGTCGGAGAGAACGCTCTCGGAAAGACGACGTTCGTGAAACTACTCGCAGGGGGTATTGAACCTGATAGCGGAGCTGTTCCGGGTACTCTTTCTGTCTCATACAAACCACAGTACATAGCGCCGGATAGCCAGGCGACAGTGCGCGAACAGTTCGCAGCGGTTACTGACATCCACTCCCGGCGCTTCAAAACATGGATCCGAGACCCGTTCGATCTCGAGGTGCTGTACGACCGACATCTCGATTCCCTCTCCGGCGGCGAACTACAGCGAGTCGGTGTCGCACTGTGCCTCGCTCGCGATGCCGATCTGTATCTCATCGACGAGCCGTCTGCGTTTTTGGACGTTGACCGGCGTGTGTCCCTCGCTGACCAGATTCATCAATTTAGCAAACGAATTGATCAACCGGTTTTTGTTGTTGATCACGATCTCTTCGTAATTGATCGATTCGCCGATCGCTTAGTCGTGTTCGAAGGAACCCCAGGAGAACGTGGGCACGCGAAGGCACCACAATCGATACGAGATGGGATGAACACGTTTCTCTCATCGCTTGAGATTACGTTCCGTCGCGATGAGCGCACGGGACGTCCCCGAGTCAACAAGCCTGGCAGCCAACTTGACCGAGAACAAAAAGCCAATAGAGAATACTACTATGATCGGCGTCGTTGATCAGGCCCACGCCGCCCCGTGCGAAGAGCATGTCGACCGAGACGGGAGCTCTCTCGGCAATCCACTCCTCGAACTCGTCAAGGGTGTCGTAGTACTCGAGCATGTTCGGGTGGAACAGCAACGCGGCCCCCGGCCGGGTCTGGTCCCCGATCCGGCCTCGCCGAGGCCCGCGGCGCTGTGGGGTCGCGCGTCCGTCCGGTAGACCCCCACCCGCCGGAGCATCACCGTCGGTCCCGCGACGGCTTCGCCGTCGAAAGTGAGTATTTGTGATCGGTGCAGGCTACTCTGGAGCGTATTCTTCGTGAATCCGATCCATCCGCGCCGCCATTACGAAGTCGGTTTTGTGCAGTCCGTCGATTTTGTGCGTCCACATTTCGACTCCCACCTCGCCCCATTAAAGCGAGATATCTGGATGATGCCACTCTTGTTCAGCAAGTTCCCCGATCTCGTACGTGAACTCAAGTGCATCGCGGAAATCTTCGAACGGATACTCCGCTTCAAGATGATGGTCATTAACGACTTCCCAGACATCATCGTCGATTTCAGTTAGGTACTCGGCGTACTCTGCCTCTGTGAGCGGTTCGTCCTCTGATGTACAGGCCTCACATGCTTCGTCGGCAAGTGATGATGCCATGCCCATACGTTCGACGCGCTCGATACTTGTGTGTTCGTTCTTCGGTAGGCTGGCGGAAGTGGCCGGAACCAGTAGTGCACCCCACTGAAGACGGGGCAGTTCCACGGACATACTTGGCCTTACCTCGACGGGGATGCCCTGATCTCCTGATCTGGTCCCGCTACGCTACAGGAGAGCAGTCTAATCTGCTGTGTTGAATAGCGGCCTCTGAGCCGAGGTGAACCGAACTCAATTTTGAAATCACTCGCAGCACCTGCTTACAAGCCGACTCAATGTCCGACCCTCCACGCCAGCACCGCTATTCAACAGAGCAGTCTAATCAGATATTCAGAACGTTCCAACTCCGTCGTGAACTATACTGTAGCCCCGGACGAGGAGTACTCGTACACGCGGTCGAAGCCACTCTCTGAATCCGACGACGGTCTTGCCCGCACGGGACAGCGCGACGAACTGGTCGTTGTTCACCGATTGGGGGTTCGATCGCTGCCGGCCCGCTTACCGATGTACTCGCGTTTCTCCGGGGATCTATTCGATGATTTCCGGGCCTGGCCGGTTATCGTGCAGGACGATATCCGCCGTTTCGAGCAGCCGTTTGGCCTTAACCGTCAGCAGCTCCGGCTCACCGGGACCGCTTCCGATGAGATACACAGTCCCTGGTTGATCCATCTCACTCATCGTAGACGTCCCGGTCGCGTGTCGTGTCGGCGGCGTCGATAAGCTCGGCGGCACCCCGGTCTGCGAGATCATCGGCGAACGCGCTGGCCTGCTTGACGTACTGTTTGGTCGAGAGATCGCGGCTCGCCGTTACCGATTCCTCGCCGTCCTGGCTATACACCTGCACGACGACGTGGACGAAGTTGCTCTCGACGATCGCATAGACCCCGATCGGTGCGATACAGCCACCCCCGAGGGTCCCGAGGATCACGCGTTCCGTCGTCGTCTCGATTCTTGTCCGGGGATGATCGACAGCGTCGTGAATCGCCTCGCTGGCGTCACTGTCATCGAGGGCCGTGACGGCGATGGCACCCTGGCCGGGGGCCGGCGCGACTGTCCGCGGCGGCAGTGTGACGTACTCGAGGTGTCGATCGAACCCGCTCCGTTCGATACCGGCGGCCGCGAGAACGATCGCGTCGAACTCGGTCTCGACGGTCCGTTCCATCGCCCGCCGTTCGATCTCGGCGAGATCGTTGAACCACTCGTCGACGGTGAGATTGTCATCGATCGCGCCGGCGGTCGCCGTTTGTGTTCCGTCCGTATTCTCGCCCTCGCTCTCGATGGCCTCGTCCTCCTTGGCGTCGAGTCGTGCCTGGTGTTCGGCCTGGAGGTGTGGCGCGAGGAGTTTCTCGATGCGGGTATCGATGTTCCCCCGGAGTGGTTCGACATCGAGATCCGACCGTCTGGCGAGCAACTGGGCACGCCGTCGGAGGCTGGCGGTCCCAACGCGTGCCCCTTCTGGGAGTGTCTCGAGGTCGTAACCGTCGGGAGAAATGAGGACATCCTCGGGCGATGCCCGTTTGGGGATGCCGGCGACAGTTAGCTCCTCGGGCTGTTCGGTCGGCATGTCCTTCATCGAATGAATCGCCCCGTCGAGTTCGTCCTCAAGAAATTCCTCATCGAGCGCGCGGACGAAGGCACCGGTCTTCCCGAGCCGATGGATGAGTTCGTCTCTGAGTTGATCGCCGCGAGTTTCGACTTCGACGAGTTGGACCTCGTATCGGCGATCCTCGAGGGCTTCCTTGACGATTGCCGCCTGTCGCTGGGCGAGGTCGGATCCCCTCGTCGCCAGCCGTAGGGTCCCGCAGGTGCTCATATCCTCGCATCGGCCGTCAGGAATAAAACCTCCTTCCTCATCGATGGCTGCACGCCACCGGCTGGCGTACCCGGTCTGATCCGTTCGAGTGTTACTGAGACTATATTTCCCAAGCGATCAAAGAACGGATGCATCGACACCCACGGGCAGGTGTCAAACGCGTATTCTCGAGGCTGAAGTCGTTCACCGGTTTTGACCGCGTCCGTGCACGCAAGGAAAACAAACGTCAACGTTGAGAGTCAAGCTGTTCTCTCGGCGGTGGCGCTGGTTGCAGCATCGCTGACCGCAAAACGGCAGGGAAAAACAGGATTGATACGATCACCAAGTCGGCTTATCTGACCAACAGTGCAGGGCCTTTCGACTCAATATTATCGTGTCACTCATGCTCTCCATCTTGCACGTCCTCAGCTTCGCATATGGTTTCTATCACAAATGGGGTACAAGATGCAGAGGGGCGCAACCGCGAGCCACTCATTTCAGCGAGCGCGTCAGCGCGAGCAGGGTAGGGTAGTTCACAAGGAACAACTTATTAAAATGGAAACCTTAGACACTAAAGATAACACATGTCCCTTTCCTTTGACACAACGTACAAAGATTTGGACTCCAACCTCTATTCGAGAGTGACGCCTGAAGATATCAATAATCCGGAGATTTTACTTCTTAATGAAGATTTGTGTGATGGCCTTGGATTAAATAAAGAGGATTTGAACAGTCAGATTCTTTCAGGGCAAAAACTTCTGGAAGAACCGATTGCTCAAGCATATGCAGGACATCAATTTGGAAGTTATACTGTACTTGGCGACGGAAGAGCGATGATACTAGGCGAACATGTGCACGATGGTAATAGATACGATATTCAACTGAAAGGGTCTGGTCGAACGCCGTACTCCGGAAGAGGCGATGGGAACGCAACTGTTAGTTCCATGCTCAGAGAGTATATTTACTCATACGCGATGCAAAATCTTGGTATAAAAACATCTAGGAGTCTGGCAGTAATCGAGACCGACGGATCAGTTCAGAGACGTAGAACAGAACCCGGAGCCATCCTTGTAAGAGTGATGAGAAGCCACATTAGATACGGCACTTTCCAATATGTGGCAAGTCAAGCATCTGAAGAACTTGAGGAATTCACTGATTATGTAATCGACAGGCACTATCCTCACTTGAATAACAAGGATAAAAAATACACAGATTTTTTTGATGAAGTTATGCGATCTTCTATAAATATGGTAGTTGACTGGATGCGTGTAGGATTCATACACGGCGTCATGAATACAGACAACATGAGTATAGATGGGGAAACATTTGATTACGGACCATGTACATTCATGAATTATTACGACGAAGATGCTGTCTTCAGCTCTGTGGACAAAAGAGGTAGATACTCTTTCGGGAATCAAAAACCTATTTTGAAATGGAATCTTGGACGTTTCGCAGAATCCCTAAAACAGCTTTTTCAAGAATCATCTCACGCTTTTGATGAACTAGAAGCCAAGCTAGACAATTTTGAAGAAATATTCGATGCTAAATACTATAGTATGATGAGAAAGAAACTAGGGATCAAATCAGACGGAGAGGAAGCAATAGTAGATGCATTCTTAGACTGGCTTCGTGAATCTAGAGCAGACTACACGAATACATTCATAGAATTAGAAACTCCTGGCTCCTTTGATGACCCAGTCTATTCATCTGAAGATTTCAAACATATCCGAAATGAATTATCTGGTATCGGCTTGGATAGGAAGATGATGAAGAAAACTAATCCCCGTTATATTCCCCGCAACTACTTGATAGAAGAGGCACTAAATGAGTATCTAGAAAAAGAAAATCTCTCTAAATTCAAGGATTTATTGAATGTCTTGAAAAATCCTTATGAATCGAAAGATGCGAATTCACAATTTCAACAACCGCCTTCAGAAAAATTTGATTCAGAGTACACAACTTATTGCAACACGTGATAGGGGTTTTATAAGGGATTTTTATTATCAAAAGTCGTTTTATTTAATTCACTGAATACCCAGAGAACGTTAGTAAAAAGATCATAAGACTCGCTCCCTCTATTCAGCACTCGATTCCCGATAGAGATTGGGAAGGTTCCTGGTCACAGCAGTATGTGTTTTCTCCGTTACCGTCGGCAGAGACGTGCGAAACTCTTCTCTGACACCGTTCAGGTTTAGCTAAAGACCAGGGAGATGAGGACAAACGACGAGCCATCCTGAGAGGATCTTCGTATGATATACTTAGATGAATATTGATAAATAAATATATTTAAACGAATATTGCAGAAGGGCATCCGTCTTATTTGAGCCGTTCTTGAAGAACAGCCGGGCAAGCCGTGGTCACGCCCTGGATGGAGAGGATCTGATCGCTAACGATTTCATTCAGCTCGGTACTTCCTGTCGCCTCGAGTTCGGCCATCAACATGTGGTCCCCGGTCGCGGTATATAACGCAGTCAGCGAGTCGAGATCTCTGAGTTTACTCGTCGCCTCAACGTACTGGTCGCTCTCGACGTCAATTCCCACCATCGCAATGCTCTGGTGGTTGACTTTCTTTGGGTCGATCTCGACAGTGTACCCGACGATAGCGCCTTCCTCCTCGAGTTTCTGGATATATTTTCGGGCGGTAGGTCGCGCGACGCCAGCCTGGTCGGCGATCTCTCCGAGAGAAGCTTTCGGATCCTCTTTGAGAATGGAGAGCAGACGATGCTCGAGTTCCTCAGCGTCCATTGTACCTGATTTTATATGAAGCGGTGATCATCGTGCTGGCAGTCGTGTTCAGGTGCGGAAAGATTCGCCACAGCCACACTCCGAGACCACGTTGGGATTTTCAACATCAAAGCCTGCGCCTTGGAGACCCGTCTCATACTCAACAACACTCCCCGCAATATATTGGATACTCGCGGGATCAACGAACACTCGCAGGCCCTGGTGCTCGTAGATCATATCATCTTCGTCGGGACTCGTATCGAACCGCATCCCATATGACAGACCCGCGCATCCTCCTTGCTGGACGAATAGCCGAAGTCCTGCCGTGTCAGTGTCCAAGCTCTCTTCCTCTAAGAGAGCCAGAGCCTTATTCGAGGCAGCTTCTGAAACTTCGATTTCAGGTTGTTCACTCTCCTGGGCCGTCGTACTCATACGTTGAGTTGATTGGGCCAGGGTGTTAACCATGACGCTCAAATCTGTGACGTAGAGTTAAGGCTCGAAATTGTCGAGAGACAGCTATACGCGTGGTCTCAGAGCGGTAGATTCCGCTGAAGACAGCCATCGCTGGACATCATAGAAATCGATCGTCGGACCGAGTTGACCGGATCATGGGCCGTGAGGCGTCAAGCCACCCTATTTCTGCCGTGTTGAATAGCGATCTAATCCGCTTATATCGCGGAGTAGAAGGGCGAAGCCGAGGAAATCGATTCTGTCCATGGAAGTCGATCTCCTCGACTTCGTTGAGCAGTGTCGGCACCTAGTCAAACAAGCGTTGGGGAAGCACGCGGGCGAGCCCGCCAGCGGCGGGTTCGCCCGCTGGAAACACGTCGTTCTGCACTGTTTTCGGCTCGAAGAAGACCACAGCTACCGCGAAACGCCGAATCGGCTGGAGTATATCGCCGAGATTCGTGACGTACTCGACTTAGATCGGGACGATCTGCCGGACTACAGCACGATCTACAAATCGTTCGACCGGCTGAAAATGTGGGTGTGGCGGGCGCTGCTGCGCGTTTCAGCGCAGCAGCACCCGCAGTCCGGACACGCAGCACTCGATAGTACGTTCTTCGACCGCCGCTCGGCCTCGTCGTACTATCGCCAGCGGTCGGGAAGTAACGTTCAAACACTAAAAGTGACGACATTAACCGACAGAGAGTCTCTTGCCGTCCTTGACGTACATATCTCAGCCCGGTGGAAACACGATACGAAGACCGGGCCGCGGGTCGTCCGCCGGAACGCGGACGACCTGCTGTCCGTGGCTGCTGACAAAGCGTTCCACAACTGGATCACGAAATACGAGTTCTACGCGCTCGGTGTCGAGCCACTAATTTTACAGCGTGGATCGAGACCGTTGACGGTGGGACATAACGCTCTCATCCGGACAAAAGGCTATTCTCAGCGCTGGATGGCCGAGACTTCGTATTCGACAACGAAGCGCTCGCTCGGCGATGCCGTGCGAGCGCTCGGCTGGTATCGACAGTTCCGTGAAATCGTCCTGATGTTCGCCGTCTCGAACATAGAACCGCTCTGTGAGCCACTCTAACCGCGACTCAGCATCTATTCAACACGGCAGAATTTTCAGTCATTTGCAGCTGAATCCTAGTATAGTATTGTGGCGGATATTCAACACTGGTGTTATACGTGTGGCGACCCATATGTATGTATGAGACAAAATGTCGGCTCAGTAGACGAAACGCTCAGAACGGCAGTTGGTGCAGTTACGGGAACAATATCGATTGCAATACTCACTGGGACTCTTTCGCTTCCAACAGTGCTCTCTCCCGTGCTGGGAATCGTTGCGATTATGATGCTCGCTACGGCGACGGTGGGAACCTGCCCCATCTACTCGATGTTCGGCATCGACTCCTGTTCGCGCAACTCCAGTCCGTCATGACGGTCGATACCGTCCGCTCGAAGCGGTGAGTTGGTACGCCTTCATTTACTCTACAGTCGCAGCTGCTGTGTTGAATAGCGGCCTCTGAGCCGAGGTGAACCGAACTCAATTTTGAAATCACTCGCAGCACCTGCTTACAAGCCGACTCAATGTCCGACCCTCCACGCCAGCACCGCTATTCAACAGAGCATTCTGGAGATCCCTATAGGGTATCCACTGTTTCCAGTTCCGAAGCCCAGCTGCCGTCTTCGTCCGAATCGGTAGTGTCCCAGCGCCACGCTCCCGGGTTTTTATATGTCAAGCGCCGCAAATCAGGGCTGAAGCAGGCCAAAACCCGGGATATGGCGAGGAGATTCGAGGGGTATGCGGATACCCGTCGTTCGCAACGGCGGGGCTTCCCAAGCCACTAGCCCGGGTTCAATTCCCGGACGGCGCATGCGCGGCGTGAACGCAGTGAACGCCGCGTGCGAAACGAACGGCGAGCGGAGCGAGCCGTGAGTTGCGAGGCGCGACCAGCGGGAGCGCCTCGATCATGTCGAGCGGCGACCGCAGGGACGCCGCGAGCGCATCTCTCGAAGGCGGGGGCGGTTCCGAACGGCCCGCTCGGATTCGCCCGCCGGCGCGCCGGTCGGGGGTATCGTTCAGACCGTTCAAACCGTTCACGACCGGCCGAGTCGCTGGACGTTCGCGGGCCTTTAAGACGATTCCGCTTGACGTGTCGATTACGATGACCGACACGCGACCGGGAACGGAGGAGACGCTGCAGAGCCTCGTGAGCGAGATGAACGGACTCGGCGGCGGGGGCGAGGACGGGGACGCCGAGCCTGCGGCCCGCACCGAGGCGGTCGTCGAGGAGACGGCGGCGACGCTGTACGACGGCGACTCCCTCTCCATCGAGGAGGGCCTGGTCAAGGAGTCGCTGCCGAACCTCCTGACGGCGCTCGTCGAATTGCGGCGCAGCGAGACCCACGGCAAGGGCGTCATGGAGGACCTCGAGCGGTTCTTCGGGGTCGATCTGAGTCCGGGGACGGTGTATCCGGTGCTGCACGACCTCGAGGAGGGGGGCCTGCTGTCGGTCCACGAACTCGTCCAGACGAAGGAGTACAGCATCGACGACGGCGACGCCGCCCGGCAGCGACTCGAGGACGCGATGGGACAGCACCTCGCGCTGGGGCTGGTCTTCCGCCGGGCGCTCGAAGGACTCGACGAGTCCGACGACGGCGACGACACGACGATTCGGCTCTGAGCGCGGTCACTCGACGGCTCGTTCCCGGTCGTCCGACTCGCGTATCGCCAGCAGTTCTTCGGTCCCGTCCCGGTCGAAGGTCATCGGCCGGCGCCACCACGGCCCCTTCCCGGAGTCGCTGGACAGCTCCGTGACGAGGCGGTTGGCGTCGACGCCGGCGCTTCGACTCGACAGCGGGACGGCCCGTTCGTACAGTCCCGAGTCGGCGTCGTCGCCGTACAGCAGCACCTCGGCGTCGAAGGTCGCTCGCTTGCGGTGGGCGTTCGTCTCGAATATCGCCCGCTCGTCGGCCGGGAGGTTCCGGTACGCCTCGGGCGTCAGGGGGTCCCGTGCCAGCCGGAACTGCCCGATGACGTAGGCGCCCCACTCCGGCGCTATCCAGTCGGCGGGAGTGTCGCCGACCGTCGAGAGCGTGGCGTAGAAGAAGACGTGGTCGCCGGCCGACAGTTCCAGCAGCGGGCGTGCCTTCACCCCGTGGGGGTCGCCGTAGGTGTAGCGGTCACAGCCGTGGACGCCCGCGAAGGTCGGGTCCAGGTGGACGGGCCGGTCGGCGACCGAACTCGCGTCGATTGTGAGGTCGAGATCGCCGTAGGTCGGGACGGCGGCGTCCTCACGGGTCGGTTCCGACTCGGGGATGGGGACGTACTCGAAGCGGCCGTCCCCGTGGATGGGCCCCCGGAACCCGGGTTCGTTCGTGTTCGCACCGACGTTGATGGCGACGCTCCGCATGCCCCGAGTTCGAGCGCCGGCAGGAAAACGGCTTCCACTGGGGGCGATGGCCGGTCCCGAACCAGCAACGGTTTTGTGCTCCGCCGCCTGTGCCGCACCAATGCGACAACAGCGCGTCGTCGTCCTGGGCGTGCTCCTCCTGCTTTCGGTCGGCGTCCTCGGCGGTCTCGCGGTGACGGCCGACGACGCCGTCGAGGCCGAGGGTGACGAACCGTACCCGGGGAAGACGCTCGTGTCGGTGCAGGCGTACGGCTGGTTCGGCAACCACAACGGCGACGTCTTCATCGTCGACCGCTCGGGCGAGCGCGTCTGGGAGTACGCCCCGGGCAACGCCGCCGTCTTCGACGCCGAGATGCTCGACAACGGCAACGTGATGGTCTCCTTCGGCCAGAAGGTTCCGGACCCCGACTGTCCGGAGCGGTGGGCCAACACCACCGGCGACCACTGCGTGCACAACCGGGTCCAGGAGGTCGACCCCGACACGAACGAGGTGGTCTGGGAGTACGACTGGTACGACCGGCAGATCTCCTACCACGAGGTCCACGACGCCGACCGCCTCGAGAGCGGCGAGACGGTCATCATCGACATGGCGCGGCACCGGACGTTCACGGTCGCCCGCAACGGGACGGTGACCTGGGAGTGGTCCGCCAAGGAGCACCTCGACGAGGGCAGCGAGTTCTGGGCCGAACACGTCGAGGGCACCTCCCGCGAGGACCACGCCTACACCGGGCCGAGACAGGACTGGACCCACATGAACGATGTCGACCGCCTCGAGAACGGCAACTTCCTGATGTCCATCAGGAACTTCGACGTCGTCGTCGAGGTCGACCCCGACACCGACGACATCGTCGAGGTGTACGGCGAACCGGGCAACCACAGCATCATGTACGAACAGCACGACCCCAATTACCTCGAGGCCCACGACAACCTCATCGTCGCCGACAGCGAGAACAACCGCATCGTCGAGTACGACGCGGAGACGATGGAGGAGGTGTGGCGCTACGAGGGGCCGAGCGCCGACGACCGGCTCCAGTGGCCCCGGGACGCCGACCGGATGCCGAACGGGAACACGCTGGTCGTCGACTCCCGGAACTTCCGGGTGCTGGAGGTCAACGCCGACGGCGAGGTCGTCTGGGCCCACGACATGTCCGGTCGGCGGGGCATCGTCTACGACGCCGACCGCATCGGTCCCGACCGCAATCTCGGGGAGGAACCGGAGTCGGTCCCGCCGGGCGGGAACCTCGAGGGCACCGACCACGGCGGCCTGAGCGGCGCCATCGCCGTCGCTGACTCCTGGGTCGGGTTCGTCCTGCCGCAGTGGGTCGGGGTCTACGGGCTGGTGGCGATTCTGGTCGGCCTGGGTGCCGCCGGTGGCCTCGCCTGGGAGGGCTACCGGCACCGCCGGGCGACCTGACTCACTCCGGTGGCGCCCGGTCGCGCCCGAACTCGTCGAAGACGTCGATGTCGTCGGGCACCTCGTAGGGGAGGCGGCGCTCGTCGCGGCCGTCGGGGTGGTCGCCGTCGAGGGGTTCGGCGACCGACTCCCAGCCCGGTTTCACGCGGACACTCTTTGCGGGCGTCCCGACGGCGACATGGTGGGCCGGCACGTCCGACTGGGCGACCGCGCGGGCCCCGAGGATGGCGTTCTCGCCGACCTTCACGCCCGCCCGGACCATCGAGTCGTAGGTGAGGCGGGCGTCGTCCTCGACGACGGTGTGGAAGTTCTCGACGTGAGTCTGGTCGACGACGTCGTGGTCGTGGCTGTAGACGTGGACGCCGTCGGAGATGGAGACGCGATTGCCGACGGTGAGTTTCCCGCGGTCGTCGAGGTGGACGTCGTCGTGGACGATCACGTTGTCGCCGACGGAGATGTTGTGGCCGTAGGTGAACGTGATGCCCTTGAAGAACCGACAGTTCTCGCCGCACTCCGCGAAGAGGTGATCCGCGAGCATCCGGCGGAACCGGAGCGCGAACTCGACGTTGTCGGCCATTGGCGTCGCGTCGAACTGCCGCCAGAGCCACTGGAGGTGTTTGGAGTCCTCGAAGGCGTCCTCGTCCTTCTCGGCGTAGTACTCGCTCTCCAGCGTCGCGTTGCAGGGGTCGTACCCCTGGAGTCGGACCCGTTCGGCCGGCGAGACCGCCTCGCCGGCCTGCCACCGCTCGTAGGCGTCCCGGTCGCCGTGGAGGTCGACGAGCACGTCCTCGACGACCTCGCAGGTGTCTTCCTCGCTTGCCAGCCGACGGTCGACCTGCCCGAGGAACTCCTCGAGTCCCTCCTCGGCCTCCGGCGGCAGCGAGACGTGGCGCTTCGTCATACCGTCCCGCAAGGGACCCGCAGTGTTAGGGATTGCTGTTGTGCGACCGGCACACGACCGACGGCGGGGACCGCTCGCGGCCCGCATCGAGCCCCGACACCGTCGGTGGATTTTTACTCGGAGTTTCCCATACGTGGAGTATCGATTCGTGGGGGGAACCAAACATGACAGGAATCCGGGGAGACGAGCGGGCACCGAGTGACGTGCGTCGGGGCGACCGTCGCGGGGACGAGAGGGGGACGCGAGGGGGTACCGTCGCGGACGGCGGTTCGCACCCGTCGCTCGAGTCGACGCTGTACGGCCTGTCGAGGGCCGACGACGCGGCGGCGTACGCCCGTCGCCACGGTCTCGACGTCGAGGAGGGAACCGTCGCCGTCGAGGTACGCCTCGCGGCGGGCGCGTCGGCACCCGAGGACCGCCTCGAAACGGTCGGGGCACGCTTCGAGGATCGTCTCGAAGCCACCGTCGCGGTGGACGAACTGCTCCCGCTCGCCGAAGCACCGTCGGTCAGCTACGTCGACCGACCCGAGGTTCCTCACCGACACCCCGACAGATGAACGAACGCAGATCGCTGCTACTCACGGTGGTCGTCGTGGCGGTTCTCGGCGTCGCTGCCGGTGGGCTGGTCGTCGCCGGCGCCTCGGGTGCCGACGGCGGGTCCGACGTACCGGGCGTCAACAGCACCGGCCATCCGAACGTCGAACACGGCCTCCTGGCCGGCGACGGGAGCGTGGCGGCCGAGTCCGGCGACACCGACGGGATCCGGGTCGTCGTCGAGGCCACGGCGGGTCGCGGCGACGAGGCCGCCGACGCCGCCGCCGACCGCGGAACCGTCGAGGCCCACCACGGCAATCTGATACAGGCCACGGTGCCGCGGGACCGCATCGAGTCGCTCGGCGAGGAACCCGCCGTGGCGTTCGTGCGGACACCGCTGCGGCCCGAGCAGGCCGAGTTGACCAGCGAGGGCGTCGAGACGATCCGGGCCAACGTCGCCGCCGACCGGAACGCGACAGGTGACGGCGCGACGGTGGCGCTCATCGACCTCGGCTTCGACCCTGACCACCCGCCCATCGCCGACAACGTCGTCGAGACGAAGGATTTCAGCGGCGAGGGCATCGAGGGGCCGCCGTACATCCCGACCTCACACGGCGACGCCGTCGGCGAGATCGTCGTCGACGTCGCGCCCGACGCCGACCTGATCCTCGTGACCGCCGAGACGGGGCTACAGCTGTTGAACGCCATGGAGTGGGTCAACGCCCACGAGGATGTCGACGCCGTCGGGATGTCGCTGGGCTTCAAGGGCGGCGTCCCGAACGACGGCACCTCGGTGTTCGACCAGGAGATAGACGACGGGGTCGAGAGCGGGACGGCCTGGTTCGTCTCCTCGGGCAACGAGGGCGACGGTCAGCACTGGCACGGCCAGTGGCGCGACGAGGACGGCGACGATCTGCTGGAGTTCTCCGATCCGGGCGCCGACGCCGACGAGTGCAACGACTTCCAGGCGGCCGGGTTCGTCGAGGCGACGCTGCAGTGGAACGACTGGCCCACCTCCGACCAGCGGTACGCCCTCGAACTCCTGAAGTACGACGACACCAGCGGCGCGTTCGAGCGCGTGGCGTTCTCGAACAACGCCCAGTCCCCGGACAACAGCGTCCGACCCCGAGAGCAAGTGTCCTACTCGCCCCAGGAGTCCGGCGTCCACGACTACTGTCTGGCCATCCACCGCGAGAACGCCGACGGGACCGCCGACTTCGACCTCTTCACCAGCGACGGCATCGACCTCGAGTACAGCACCGTCGAGCGGAGCGTGACGCCGCCGGCGACGACGAAACGGGGCATTGCCGTCGGCGCCGTCTACTGGGACACGGAGACCCTGGAGCCGTACTCCTCGCGGGGGCCGACCATCGACGGGCGTCTCAAGCCGGAAATCGTCGCCCCGGCGCGGGTCTCGACGGAGGCCTACGGCCAGAACGGGTTCGCCGGCACCTCGGCAGCGGCGCCCCACGCCGCCGGCGCGGCGGCGCTCGTCCACGGCGCCAACGCCTCCGCGACGGGCGCCGGCCTGCAGGACCGCGTCGTCGAAACCGCCGTCGCCCCCGACGGCGAGAACTACGGTTCGTACCCGAACGACGCGGTCGGGTACGGCCTGACCGACGCGGCGCTGGCCGTCCCGCCGCAGAACCCCCGGAACGTCTCCGTGGCCGGCCCCGTCGACAACGAGTCGGTCGACGCCGTGTCCGTCACCGTCGCCTTCGGCGCCGAACCGAAACCCGGAGACGTGACGGTCCGCTTCGAGGACGGGGTCGGCGACACCGTCACGGCGACGGCGCCGACCGACACGACCGACGGGACGACGAACGTGACGGTCAACGCCACGACGCTCGCCGACGGCACCCTGACCGTCACCGCGTCGGCGACCGGCGACCAGGGGTGGTCGAACGCCGCCGGCTACACCGCCACCGAGACCGTCCAGAAGGACGTCGGCCCGAGTCTCGACGACTACGCCGGCGAGAGCGACGTCGTGCAGAACGCCGGTCTCCGGCAGGCGGTCGACGACTGGCGGGCCGGCGACATCGAGACCGGCCTGCTCCGGGACGTGGTCGACGCCTGGCGGACGGGCGAGACGGTCGCCTGATCCCGCTCCTGCGGGCCGGGACCGAACCCCGATGGCTAAGTGCTTCAACGCCCTACCGCCGGGCATGAACTACCGGACGCTGGGCGACTCCGGCGTGGAGGTCTCCGAGATCGGCTTCGGCGCGTGGGTCGTCGGCACCGACTGGTGGGGCGACCGCAGCGAGTCACAGGCCAAGGAGATGCTGCAGTACGCGGTCGACCAGGGCATCACCTACTTCGACACCGGCGATGTCTACGGCCACGGCCGCTCGGAGGAACTGGTCGGGGAGGCGCTCGCCGAGATGCGCGAGGAGGTCACCGTCGCCACGAAGATTGGCTACGACTTCTACGACAACCCGCAGGCGGGCCACGGCGAGTTGCCCAAGGAGATGCACCGCGACTACCTCGAGGAGGCCTTCGAGAAGTCGCTGGACCGCCTCGGCATGGAGCGGGTCGACGTGCTGCAGTTGCACAACGCCAACGCCGAGGAGATGGACGCCGAGGTGCTGGAGTTCCTCGACGAGGTCCGCGAGTCCGGCCGTGCCGACGCAATCGGGCTGGCGCTCGGTCCCTCCATCGGCTGGCTCGCGGAGGGCGACCTCGCCATCGAGGAGGAGTTCGACGCCGTCCAGCTGGTGTGGAACCTGCTGGAACAGGAGGTCGGCAACCACTTCCTCGACACCATCGAGCGGACCGGCTCCTCGACGAGCCT
Organism: Natronomonas marina; assembly: GCF_024298905.1. NCBI lineage: Archaea > Methanobacteriati > Methanobacteriota > Halobacteria > Halobacteriales > Natronomonadaceae > Natronomonas > Natronomonas marina. The sequence continues at coordinate 1,218,217 of NZ_CP101154.1, read as the reverse complement.
GATCCCGCGGGTGCCGCACTCCTCGGGGCTCTTGAACGAGCAGGTCACCCCCGAGACGGAACTCGGCGAGGGCGACCACCGCGCCTACCGGCCCGACGAGTGGTACGAGTCCGGCTGGGAGAAGATCGAGGCGCTTCGGTTCCTCGAAGGGGATGGCCAGCGAACGATGGCGCAGGCCAGCCTCCAGTGGCTGCTGTACCACGACGAGGTGGCGACGGTCACGCCGACGTTCCGGACCCGCGAGGACATCGACGAGTGGGCCGCCGCGAGCGGGGTGCCGCCGCTCTCCGACGCCGAGTACGAGCGGGTCCAGGGGCTGTACGCCGACGACTTCGGCATCGAGCGCGACGACGGCATGGACGCGCTGCGGTCGTCGGTCGGCGGCGAGGACATCGAGGCCGCCGGTCTCGAGAAGGAGTCGGCCGGGACCTGACCGTGCCCGACCGCCCACCGGGTCGGCGCCCGGACCGGGGACGGTCTCCCGCGTGAGCCGACCGACAGAAGGCGAGACCTACACGTTCGAGCGGACGTTCACGACCGACGAGGTCCGCCGGTTCGCCGACCTCTCGGGGGACACCCAGCCGCGGCACACCGAGCCGGATTCGGAGGGCAGACTCCTCGTCCACGGCCTGTTGACGGCGACGCTGCCGACGAAGATCGGCGGCGATCTGGAGATGCTCGCCCACACGATGGACCTCGAGTTCCGCCGGCCCGTCCACACCGGCGAGCGGATTCGCTGCGAGTGGACCCACGAGCGCGTCGAGGAACGCGCCGACGACTACGCGGTCACCGCCGGCGTCGTCTGCACGAACGAGACCGGCGAGACGGTGCTGACCGCGAGCATCGACGGACTGCTCCGGAAGGACGGCTGAGCGACGGGGCGCCCCGCTTTAGCTCCCCCACCGTTCCGAAACGCGGTTATGTCTCGGCCGTCCAACTCCGGGTAATGGGACTCATCCGCGTCGTCTGGGGCACAGCGACGGGGTCGACGGCGATGGCCTCCTATGACGCCGCCCTCGCCGAGGCGAACGTCCACGACTACAACCTCGTGTCGGTCTCGTCGGTCGTCCCCGCGGCGGCGACCGTCGAGGCGGTCGGCGAGGCGCCGGACCTGGGCCCCGCCGGCGAGCGTCTCACCGTCGTCGAGGGGCGGGCCACGGTCGGACCGGACGAGCCGGGACCGGCCGTTGCTTCGCTCGGCTGGTCGCGGGAACCGGACGGCCCCGGCATCTTCTACGAGGCGTCGGGGACCGACCCAGAGGCCGTCGAGGCGCGCGTCGAGGCGGGGTTGGCCGCCGGCCGAAAGCTCCGCGACTGGGACTTCGACGTCGAGGGACGGCGGACGGTCACGGCTTCGGCCGACGACGAGGCGTACACGAGCGCGGTCGTCCTCGCCGTCTACGGCGAGAGTACGCCGATCCTGTGACCTCCGTGTGCGTACGTCTCTCACCCGAGCCGACGGGTTTTTAACGGATTGCCATGTAGAGCGGGCAAGCCACATGCACGGAAACTCCCCCCACGCCGGGCCCGCCGAGGCCGAGCCCTCAATCGAGAGCCGCCGTGCCCTCCGTCGGGAACTGGTCGACGTCGCCACCTCGACGCGCGCGCTGCTGTCCGACGAGTTCGTCGTCGGCGCCGAGATATCCGGCAACACCGACGGTCTCCAGGCGACCGTCGCCGTCCAGCCGCCCGCCGGCTCCGTCGTCTCGGCCGGGTTCGACCCCGACGAGGACGACGCCACTGCCGAGACGCTGGCCCAGGAACTCGCCGCCGGCGCCGTCTTCGAGGCCAAACGCGCCGCCCGCGAGGGTCCCCGAGCGGCCCGGTAGGTCCCGTCGCCTTCTCCCGTCGTTCGTTCTCGAACGCGTTACCGACGGTCACCGGCGGGTCGTCGGTCCTACCTTCGACCGCCGGGCGCTCCGGCGCCGAGAGGCCGCCGCCGTCGGTTTTCCGTCCCCATCCCGACCCCGCCGCCGGGGACCCGGCCACTGATATGCGTCGCCGCCGAGGCACCCGTATGCTCGTCACGCTCGAGGGCATCGACGGCAGCGGCAAGACGACCGTCGCGGAGGCCCTCCGGGACAGCCTCCCGGCCGAGGAGACGGTGTTCACCCGGGAGCCGACCGATTCGTGGTACGGCGAGGCGGTCGACCGCTCCATCGACGACGACGGGGCGGACCCACTGGCGGAACTGTTCCTCTACACCGCCGACCACGCCGACCACCTCTCGCGGGTCGTCCGGCCGGCCCTGGAGTCGGGGAAACTCGTCGTCTCGGACCGCTACTCGGACTCCCGGTACGCCTACCAGGGCGCGACGCTGGAGGGCGTCGTCAAGCGGCCGATGGAGTACGTCCGGGGCATCCACCAGCCGTTCACTCGCCCGCCGGACCTGACGCTTTACTTCGACGTACCGCCGGAGACGGGCGCCGAGCGGGCGGGCGCGACGAACAAGTTCGAGACGGCCGGCTATCTCGCCCGGGTGCAGGACAACTACGAGCGGCTCGTCGAGACCGACCCGGACCGGTTCGTCCGCATCGACGCCACGCGGTCGCCGGAAGCGGTTCTCGACGCCGTCGAGGACACCCTCGAGCGGGTCCGCTAGACGGTGTCGGGCACCTCGACCTCGTCGGGCGAGGGCATCCAGAAGTAATCGAAGGCGATGCCGAGCGTCAGCGGCACGAGGACGGTCACGCCGAGGACGGTCGCGGCGTCGCCGAGGTTGGGTCCGAGGATCTGTCCAAGGAGGAGCGTCGCCACGACGAGGACGACCGGCGTCAGGAGTAGTGTGTAGAGGACGCCGCCCCAGCGGGTCTCCATCCGGACCCGGAACATCCGGGTGAGGACCGCCGCGAGGAACGTGTTCAGGCCGAGGAGGACGACCAGCCCGACCGCTTCGAAGACCGAGACCATACCGTACGTAGGGAGTCGAGGCTCTTTGCTCTGTCCGTCCGTCACGGCTTTGCCCCCGGGCGACGGAGTCCCGGTATGCACCGCGTTATCGGCGAGCGCGACCCCGAGCGGGCCGACGACGAACTGGCCCGGACGCTGCTGCGGGAGATGGTCCGGGCCCGCCTCTTCGACGAGCGGGCCTTCGCCCTCCAGCGACAGGGCTGGATGAGCGGCTACCCCCCGTTCCGGGGACAGGAGGCCTCACAGGTCGGGGCGGCGACGGCGCTGGCCGACGACGACTGGCTGGTGCCGACCTACCGCTCGAACGCCGCACAGTTGACCCGCGGCGTGCCGATGGCCGACATCCTCCGATTCCGGCGCGGCTACCCCGAGTTCGGCTCCGGCCACGATGTCCCGGTCCTCCCACAGGCGGTTCCCATCGCCTCCCAGATACCGCACGCGACCGGGCTGGGGATGGCGGCGAACTACCGGGAGAGCGACGAGGCCGTCCTCTGTTGTTTCGGCGACGGCGCCACGAGCGAGGGGGACTTCCACGAGGGACTGAACTTCGCCGGCGTCTTCGAGGCGCCGGTCGTGTTCTTCTGTGAGAACAACGGCTGGGCCATCTCGACGCCGGAGACGAGACAGACCGCCAGCGAGACCATCGCCGCGAAGGCGGAGGCCTACGGCATCGACGGCTACCGCGTCGACGGCAACGACCCCCTGGCGGTCCACGAGGCCGTCGACCGCGCGCTGGCGGACGCCCGGGCCGGCGCGCCGGTCCTGCTCGAGAGTCTCACCTACCGGCAGGGACCCCACACGACGAGCGACGACCCCGACCGCTACGACGACCGGGCGACGTTCCCCGAGTGGCGGACCCGCGATCCAATCGAGCGCTTCGTCGAGTACCTCGAGGCGGGCGGCGTCGTCGAGGCGGGCTTCGTCGAGGCGGTCCGGGAGGCCGCGGCCGAGGACTTCGAGGCGGCCCGCGAGGCCGCCGAGGCCGCCGAACCGGACCCCGACGACGTCTTCGAGTACGTCTACGAGGAACCGACGCCGGCGCTACGGCGACAGCGGGCGGCGCTGGAAGAACACCTCCGGCGACACGGCGACCCCTACGAGTAGCTACTCGAGACAGACGTAGGTCTTCGTGTCGACCACGTCGTCGAGGCTCCGGATCTCGGTGGCGACCGAGTTGATGACGTCGTACACCTCCTCGGCCTCGGCTTCGACGATGAGGTCGTAGTCGCCGGCGACGATGTTGGCGTCGGCGACGTGGTCGAACCCCCGGACGGTCTCGAGGAGGGCCTCCGCCTGCCCGGTGCCTGCCTTGACCATGATGAACGCCCGAACCATGGGACCGGTTCGCAGAGGGCGGCGAAAAAACTTTCCCGGTACGGGGGCGGCCCGTGCGACGGAGTAACATTATTGGGTCCGGTCGTCGTAGGGGGTTCCATGCGATTCGTAATCGTCGGAGCGGGTCGGGTCGGGATGCGAACCGCTCGGGTCCTGCGGGAGGAGGGCCACGAGACGGTCATCATCGAGCCCGACGAGACGAAGGTGAACCGCCTCGAGGACGAGGGGTTCGAGGTGGTCCACGGCGACGGCAGCGACGAGGAGACCCTCCTGGCGCAGGACCTCGACGCCGCCGACGGGGTTGCGGCGCTGTCCGGCGACCTCGTCGTCAACTTCGTGGTCTGCATGATCGGCACCGCCCACGACTGCCGGACGGTGATGCGGGTCGACAACGACTACCGCGAGTACGTCGTCCAGAAGTACGCCTCCGACGTCGACGAGGTGATCTATCCCGAGCGGCTGGGCGCTATCGCCGCGAAGAACGCCCTGGTCGGCGGGAACGTCCGCGCGGTCGCCGACGTCGCCCAGAACCTCCAGCTCGTCCAGCTGACGGTGACGCAGGACTCGCCGATGCGGGGGTACTCCCTGTCGGAGATAGAGCTGCCGGCCGACGCCCGCATCCTCGCGTTCGGCAAGGCAGACGGCCCGCTTGCGATCCCGGACCCGGACCTCTCGATGGAGGCCGGCGACCGCCTCGTCGTCATCGCCGACTTCAGCGTCCTGCGGGACGTCCAGCAGATCATCGTCGGCGAGCGGGGCGCCTCCGTCGCCAGGGGGGGTGCCTGAGATGGTCGTCGCCTACGTCATGGTGAAGGCCCACACCGGCGAGGCCGACCGCCTCCGCGACGACATCGAGGCCGTCGACGGGGTCACCTCCGCCCACATCGTCGCCGGCGACGTCGACATCATCGCCAAGGTGGAGGTCGACTCGCCGGGCGAGGTCAAGACCATCGCCGCGACCACCATCCAGAACCTCGACGGCGTTGAGGACACCCACACCTACGTCGCCATGGACTCGTAGTCGGCACACGGCTTTTACCCGCGCCCGCCGTAGCTCGTGTATGCTACAGATTCGCGGCTCGGCCCGCGGCACCGACCTGACGGGGACGCTGTACGAACGCGGCGAGGAACCGCCGCAGTTCCGGGGCGCGCCCGACGACGACGCGCCCTACGTGTGGGTCTGCGACGCGTTCTACGAGGTCGACAGCGGGGGGACGACCCAGCAGCTCGGCGACCGGACGGTCCAGGTCGCCTTCGAGTCGCCGATGCCGCGCGGCTTCGAGACCCGTGAGGCGGCCGTCGAGGCCGCCACCGAGCACGTCCGCACCCAGTTCGCCCGCCTCGGCGTCCCCGCCGAGGAGGTCACCGTCGACGTCATCGAGGTCGCCGAGGACGTCGCCCCCTAGACGACAAGCCCCCACCGCTCGTCGTCGTAGCTGCGGTCCCGTTCGGCGTCGAACCGCTCCTCGATGGCGCGGCCCAGCGCAGCCTTCTCCTCGCGGCTGATGCGCGCCAGCTCGTCGGCCTTGGCGACGGCCAGCGGCGGCCCGCGCTCGCCCGCGACGTCCCGGAGCAACTGCGTCGTCAGCGCCTCCCGACGGTCGGGGTCCCGGGTGAAGACGGCCGGCGCCTCCACCCGGAACAGCAGGTCCTCGCGGGGGTCGTAGATACAGAAGAACGTCACCTCGTAGTCGGCGGGGTCGAGTTCTCGGTCGAGTCCCAGGGCGTCGCCGTCGGCCGAGAGCGGTTCGTCGACGCCGCACCGCGAGACGAACCAGTTGGTGAACGTCAACTGGTCGGTCCGGCGCTCGCCCTCGTCGTCGGTCCGCTCTAAGGCGCGCCTGAAGAAGGCGGCGTCGTCGACCCACGGCGCCCGATTTTCGCTGCGGACCGCCCGCGTGATGGCCTTCGAGCCGCTGTTCTTGACGAAGCCGACGAGCGGGACGTCCCGCTCGGCGAACGTCTCGACCAGTTCGATGTAGCCCGCGACGACGTCGCGGGGCCGCTTTTCCTCGACGAGGAGGTCGGCCAGTTCGGGGTGGCGGTCGCTCCAGGCGAGCAGTCCCTTCGGGTAGATGGGCCCATCCAGCACGAGCAGGTCCTCGACCACCTCGGCCTGCATCCTGGCGTGGGTCGCCTCCGCGAGGTACAGCGACAGCGCGTGGACGACGGCCTCCTCGTAGCGGCTGACGCGGGGCGCCTGCAGGATGCGCCCCCGCGAGTAGCCGCGGTCGAACATCGTCCACTCGTCTTCCTCGCAGTCGACGGTTGCGTCGTTGGAGTGGACCGTCGCCACGACGGACCGGGCGCGGTGGAGTTCGAGGTCGGAGGGGACGGCCGCCATCGCGGCCTGGGCGACGTCGAGTACGAGGCCGTTGGTGAACGTCGTGGGGTTGATCGTCCCCGAGTCGAGGCCGTGCTGGGTCGGGAACGGGGCCGCCTGCAGGGCCGCGTCCTCGACGTCGACGCGTTTGCGGCCCAGCTCGTCCAGCGGCTCGATGACCCGCCGGCCGCCGTCCCACAGGGGGTCGAGGAACTCCTCGAAGACAGTGTCGGCGAACGTCTCGTGGTCGGTGGCGTCGACCCGCTGGTCGATGCGGCCCGCCAGTTGCGCGATGCCGTCGAAGTGGACGGGGTCGAGGGTCATGGTTTCCCTGGGTCGCTGTCGGTGTTAAATGGTGGCCAGGGCTCCGGGAGGCGCCTTCGGGGGCCGGGCCAGCCGGGTCACCGGTCCCGCTGGCGGTCGAGGAGGCGTTCGATGGCCCGCTCGGGGTCGTCGTCGCCGAGGGCGGACTCGACGAGGAGCCGCCCGCCCAGCACCGCGGGGCTCAACACGGCGTCGGCGCCGGCACGCCTGAGCTTCGGGACGTTCTCGCGGTCGGTCGCGGCGGCGACGATGCGGAGGTCGGGGTTGAGTTCCCGGGCGGTCAGGATGGCCAGCGCGTCCTGGGCGTCGTCCTCGGTCGCCGCGAAGAGGGCGGCGGCGCGCTCGACGTGGACGCGCTGCTGCGGTTCCTCGTCGCTTGGGTCCCCCGTGACGACCTCGATGCCGCGTTCGTTGAGCCGCTTTGCGGTCTCGGGGTCGTTCGTGATGACGACGGCGGGAACGTCGCCGAGGCTCTCGAGTATCGGTTCGGTCAGGTCGCCGTAGCCGGCGAGGACGTAGTGGTCATCCAGGAGTTCGAGCTGTCTGTCTGTCATGTTTCCGAGCGCCGTCGCGAGGCGGGCCTCGATGAGCGGGCCCAGGAGCGTCCCCAGTGCGACGGCGAAACTGGCGACGCCGGCGAGCAGCACGGACATAGAGAAGAGGCGGCCGACCTGCGTGGTGGCGGTGGTGTCGCCGTACCCGACCGTCGAGGCGGTGACGAGCGTGAAGTAGAAGGCGTCCAGCACGGTGTTCACGCCCGCGAACTCCTCGCGGAGCGCGTAGGTGCCGACGGTGCCGTACAGCTGGACGCCGACGATGGCCGCGAGCGAGGCCAACTGCGACAGGCCGAGGTTCACGCGGCGGTCGAAGTACCGGCGGTTGGCCGCCACCGCGGGGATGGAGACCACCGAGAGGACGACGAGCGGAAACGAGAGGATGCTGGACTGGACGAGTCCCTGGGCGGCGGTGACCGGGAGCAGTACGACGGCCGACAGCCAGGCCATTCGGTAGCCGCGGCGGAGGCCGTAGGCGCCGAACAAAAGCAGGAAGCCGGTCATCGTCCCGGTGAAGCCGGCCGCCCGGGCGGCCGTCGTCGGGACGAACGACGCCAGCGGTCCCGACACCTCCGTCGCCCCGATGTTGACGATGCCGGTGAGGACGGAGAGGACGGCGGCGATAGCAGTCAACAGCACGGCGGCCCTGACGCGGAGGAGTCGACCGCCGGACGGCGGGTTTCCCGAGGACCCTGCCATACCGGGCTACTCGACAGCGGGTCGAATAAACCCGCCGGTCGCTGGTGGAGACCCCCGAACCGCCGGCACTCCGGCCTCCGACCTCGCCGGTAGTAGTTTACCGGAGGCCGGTGTGGTGGCGGGCATGGCGCAGCCGCTTCCCGTCGAGATACTCTTCGGCATCTATCTCGGCGTCCTCACGGGGGTGTTTCCGGCTCTGGTTTCGTGGGGGCTCGGCTTCCTGTTCAAGTACGTCACCGGTGTCTCGATTCCGGCCTTCGGCGTGGTCGTGCTCGCCCTGGCGCTGGCCGGCATCAACGGCGGGCTGCTGGCGCTGAACGACCCCGCCGTCGTCGGGTCGGGCTTTCGCGTCGTCGTCGCGCTCATCGTCGTGTCGATGGTGTCGATGTACGCCCACGCGAGGGGCGACAGGATGGGCGCGGAGTTCCCGCGACGGCTGTCGCTGTCGAAGCTCCGCGATCGGACCCTCTCGAACGAGGTGGTCGAACTCGTCGGCTCGCGCGGGGAGGTCCACGTCGAGGTCACCGGCGAGGTCGTCGACATGGAGGGATACCCGCCGCTGTCGGCGGCCACGAGGGAGGCGATCAGGACCGGGGAGTGGCGGTTTCCCGCCGACCTGCCGCTCTCGGAACTGGAGACCCGCTTCGAGGACCGGTTGCGGACCGAACTGGACCTGGCCGACGTCTCGGCGACCATCGACGAGCGCGGGACCGCAACCGTCGTCGCCGCGCCGCCGCTCTCGGGGGTGTCGAAGCGGGTCCCGTCCGGCAAGCGGGCGGTCTCCGTCGAGGCGCTCGTCCCCACCGGTCTCGCCCGGGGCGATGAGGTCACGCTCTCCGCCGGAGGGGTCTCGGTCGACGGCACCGTCGTCGCCGCGCGGACGGGGGCCGCGAGCGGCCGGACGGCGACGACCGACGGCGGGACACCGGCGGAGCCGGCGCCGCCGGTCGCCGCGCCCACGACGACCGGGGGCGAGGGACGGCTCACCGTCGCCGTCGCGCGGGCCGACGCGGAGACGCTGCTCGGCGTCGACCGGCCGACGGTCGTCGTCACCGCCCGCGGCACCCGCCGGGAGTACGAACTCCTCTCGCTGTTGCGGCGGGCGGGCAAGCGGTTCCGGAAGGTCACCGTCCGGCAGACGAGCGGCCTCGTCGGAACGCGGCTGGGCGACGCCGACCTGCGAAACGCCCACGCCGTCGCGGTACTCGGCGTCGAGCGGCCGGACGGCTGGCTCGTCGCCCCCGACGGGGACGTCGAACTGCGGGCCAGCGACGAACTGTTCGTCGTCGGAACCGCCCAGGCGCTCGACGCCTTCGAGGAGGTACTGGCGTGACCGCTGCCGTCCTCCAGGGCGCTGTCGGGGAGAGCCTCGCCGTCGACGCCGCGTGGCTCGTCGTGCTCACGGTGCTGTCGGCGGTTCTCGGGGCGGGCATGGGGCTCCTCCACCGGTGGTACGCCAACGAGCGCGTGCCGGATGGCCTCGCCGTCCTGGTCGGACTCAGCGGCGTCGCACTGTCGCTGAACACCTCCGGCGCGCTGGGCGAGGTCATCGGCGGACAGGGGGAACTGGTGGCGACCGGGACGGCACTTTTCAACGTCGTCGTGTTCTTCGTCGCCGCGGTCGCGGCCGACGTCGGCGGGCGGGCCGGCGACCGGCTCGGTCTCGGTTTCTTCGCGGTCTCCGGGGCCCGGACCGTCGAACGGGACGTCAGCCGCATCGTCAAGACCGTCGGCCGCGTCATCACCGTCGAGGTTCCCGAGGAGATCGGCGACATCGACGGCTACGACCCCGTCGACCCGGTCGTCAAGGAGGCGCTGGCCGGCCAGCAACTGGTCTTTCCCCGGCGGCTCACGCTGGAGGCGCTGCGGGCGCGGTTCGTCGAGCGGCTCCGGACCGACTACGGCGTCGGCCACGTCGACGTCGACTTCGCCGACGACGGGAGCGTCGAGTACCTCGCGCTCGGGAGCCGCGAGGCCGGCCTCGGCCCGACGCTGCCGCCCGGCAGCGCCGCCGTGGCGGTCAGGGCCGACCCGCCGAACAACGCCAGTCCCGGCGACGCGGTCCAGGTGTGGGCCCTCGGGGACCCGAGAGCCGGCGACGGTCCCGAGCGGGTCCTCACGGCCGAGATCCGGGGCACCGCCGACGACGTCGTCACGCTCGCGGTCGACGAGGCGGAGACGGACCTCCTCGACCCCGAGGCCCGCTATCGGCTCGTTACGCTGCCCGCCGAGGTGCGGGCCGACCGGGAGTTCGCCGGCCAGTTGCGCTCCGCCGCGGAGACGATGGGTGCCGTCAACCTGGCGGTCGGGAGCCCGCTGGCCGCCAGCACCGTCGGCGCGCTGGATCTCGCCGTCGTCGCGGTCCGGCCGGCCGACGGCCCGATAGAGGCCATTCCGCCGCGGGACCGGCCGCTCGCGGCCGGGGAGACGGTGTACGCCATCGCCCGACCGGAGCGCCTCCGGAAGTTCGAGGCGGCTGCCGGCGGGACCCCGGACGCGCCGGGGGTCCCCGCCGAGTAGTCGTCAGAGCCAAATCGGTCGGGCCCGGAGTACGGGTATGGCCGACGACCCCGTCGACCCGAGCGAGATCGGCGAGCGGGACGCACCTCCAATCGAGGAGGCCCCCTACAAGATCATCTTCGAGGCCAACAAGTGCATCGCCGCGGGCAAGTGCGCGGAGGTCTCGGACAACTGGGAGATGGAGCTCTCTACGGGTATCGCCCAGCCGAACGTCTACTTCTTCGACGAGGCGGACCTCGATCACAACGTCCGGGCTGCGGAGGTATGCCCGGCGAAGAAGGACCGGGGCGTCATCCACGTCGTCGACCGACGCACCGACGAAGAGATAGCGCCCGACCCGGAGGGCGACGGGAGCCTCTCGGTCGACTGGTGACGGGGGGCGACCGAAACGCCCATTGGCGGCGCTCCCGGATTCACGATCGCGCGAGGGTGGCCGAGTCTGGACAAAGGCGGCGGACTTAAGATCCGCTCCTGTAGAGGTCCGTGGGTTCGAATCCCTCCCCTCGCACTTATCGGTCGAGGAAGGTGAGAGCCCTGCGAGTGGCGGCGGAGTACGAAGCCGACGGACCGCAGTCCGGGGCCGCGGCGCAGCGAGGTGTCCGGTGCGTCTCGGCTCGGTTCGAATCCGGTGATCGAGCGATTGTGGCAGCAACAAACGAAGAGTGCGCACGTACGCGGGGGTTGCCGAGCAGCGGGGGGTCGTTCGTCCTGTCGATGTACTCACCTGTACATCGGTACTCACTCGTGGTAACGACAGCCATATCTGTCGATTAATAGGCCGGCGACCCGCCTCCGTGGAGCGCAAATTTCCGCGCAATACTCAGTCCCAATACCTAGTCATTTATAAGGGGCGAGGGATATGGAACGGACGAGATGACAGGGGATAGTAGCCTTTCCCGACGTAAGTTCCTCACAGCAACCGGCGGTACGGCGGCCGCGGTGGCCGTAGCGGGCTGTGGGCAAGGTAACGGAAACGGCGACGGCAACGGAAACGGCGACGGCAACGGGAACGGTGACGACCCGACCGCGACCGAGATGGAGGGCCCGGTCCTGGCCACGGAGGCCCAGAAGGCCCAGGACGCCTGGGAGAAGTACCAGAACAACCAGGCGCCCGACCAGGAGGAGGCCCGCAACGAGGCCTTCGTCACCGTCGAGGAGGCCGTCCGAGACGACATGGTACTCTTGCCGCTGTACCACCGCCTCGGCGAGCGGTTCTCCTACGACTGGGCCAGCGTTCCCAAGCGCGGCTCGCTGGGGAGCCACCGCCAGCAGCTCCAGAACGCCACGGTCGACACCTCCAGCGACCAGAAGTCGGAGAACGTCCTCAACCTCCGCAACGCGCCGATGTCGTCGCTGGACCCCATCCAGTCGACGGACACCGCGTCGGGTATCGTCATCGGACAGATGTACGAGAACCTGACGAACTACAAGAACGGCATCGCGACGCAGCTGGAGAACCAGCTGGCCACGGAGGTCGAGGTGTCCGACGACCTGCTGACGTACACCTTCACGCTCGAGGAGGGCGTCGAGTACCACAAGGGCGGCGAGGTGACGGCCGCCGACTTCGTGTACGCGTTCCGCCGGCTTGCGGAGTCGCCCAACAGCCAGCGGGCGAACTTCGTCCTCGACGAACTCGGCGTCGAACACGAGACGGAGACGGTGACGGTGACGCCGACGGCCGAGGACGGTGAACCCTCCGAGGAGGAGCGGCTCGTCCCCGGTTCGCTCGCGGTCGAGGCCACCGGCGAGTACACCCTCGAGATGACGCTGATGAGTCCCCAGCCGTTCGCGCTGGACATCCTCGCGTACGACTCCTTCGCCGCCATCCCGGAGGGCTACGTCGGCGACGTCGAGGGCTACGACGGCGAGGTCACCCAGGACGAGTTCTCGACGTCGGTCGCCAACGGCTGTGGGCCGTTCCAGCTGAACGAGTGGGTCCCGGACGACCACGCGCAGGTCGACCGCTTCGACAACTACCACGGCTCGACCGCGGAACTGGACTCGGTCCACTGGCAGATCATCTCCGACGACAACGCCTACTGGACCGCGATCAACGAGCGGAACCTGGACGTCTTCGGCATCCCGACGACGTTCTACAACCCGGACAACGTCGAGGCCGAACAGGACGACCTGGGCCGCCAGGTCGGTACGTACGGCCCGCTCGAGAACGGCGACACGGTTAACTACCTCGGCGTGCCGGAGCTGACGACCTTCTACGTCGCCTGGAACGTCCCGCAGGCTCCGAAGGCGGTCCGACAGGCCGTCGCCTACGTGACCGACCACCAGCAGCTCATCGACGAGGTGTTCAAGGGGCGCGGCCAGCCGGCCTTCAGCTTCACGCCGCCGGGCATGTGGCCCACCGGCACCGACGGCTACAACGAGTGGGTCGAGAACTGGCCCTACGCGCGCAACGAGACCGACCGCGAGTCGGCCACGCAGGTGCTCAACGAGGCCGGATTCACGTCGGACGACCCCTTCGAGATCACGCTGACGACCTACGACTCGGAGGTCTTCCAGCAGTTCGGCCAGATCACGCGTGACAAGCTCAGCGGGACCGGCGTCTCGCTGAACCTCGAGAAGGCGCCGTTCAACACGCTCATCAGCCGCGGACAGAGCGGCGAACTCGCCTTCTACTCGCTCGGCTGGATCTGGAGCTGGGTCTCGCCGGCCTACGGTCTTTTCGGCTTCGAGCCGAAGAACACCGACACCAGCACGATGCCCGCCGAGACGAACGGCTACTACCTCGACTGGCAGGTCGGCCTCGAGGACGAAGGCTAACTCGGCGCAGTCTCGCTTTTTCGTCTCCGACGCCCCGTCCCGGGGAACCGTGGCCCATAAGGTCATTGAACCTATACCCATCGGATAGCACAAATATGACCACTGCTACAGCAGCAAGTGAGAAGGCATGAGTCGCTGGCGATACTTCTTCAAGCGGCTCCTGCTGTCGATTCCCGTCCTCTTTTTGGTGATGACGCTCATCTTCGTCATCCTCAGGATGGGGCCGCTGGACCCCGTCGCCGCGATACTCGGCCCGGACGCCGGCGCGGCGTCCGGCAACCGGATACGCGAGCAGCTCGGTCTGAACCAGCCCCTCTGGAAGCAGTACGTCGACTACATGTGGAGCCTGCTGACCTTCGACCTGGGACAGTCGTGGGTCGTTCAGGAGAACCGCAAGGTCACCACCCTCCTCCGCATCTTCGGCCCGCGGACCCTGTGGCTGGGCTTTTGGGCCATCCTGCTGCCGCTTTTCGTCGGCATCCCGCTCGGCTTCTACGGCGGGCTCAACCCCAACAGCTGGGGCGACTACCTCGCCTCCTCGGGCGGCATCATCTGGCTGGCGATGCCGAACTTCTGGCTGTCGATCATGCTTCTGATGGTGCTTCGGCGGAGCGACGGGGGCGGGCTCTTCGGGTTCGACTGGTACACGTTCGGCCCGAACACCGAGTCGATAATCGGGTCGCCGCCGCTGGACTTCTTCGTACTCACCGACTGGGCGAGCCTCGGCGTCCTCTCGGTCCCGACGGGGGTGAACTTCGACCCCACGGGGCTGTTCGTGGCCATCAAGGTGATACTCCCGCCGGCCATCGTGCTGGGGTCGGCGTCGATGGCGACGGAGCTCCGGATCGGCCGGACGGCCATCCTGGAGACTATCAACTCCAACTACGTCGAGACGGCCAAGGCCAAGGGACTGCCGAGCCGCGTCATAGTTTGGAAGCACGTCTTCCGGAACGCGATGATCCCGCTGCTTCCGGTCATCACCACCGAGGCGTTCCTGCTCATCGGGGGGTCGGTCATCGTCGAGGTCATCTTCAACATCAACGGCATCGGTGCGCTGTTCTTCCAGGCCGCGACCCAGGGTGACCTGCCGCTGGCGGGCGCGTTGCTCTTCATCTTCACCCTGATAATCATCGGCCTGAACATCCTGCAGGACCTGCTGTACACGATTCTGGACCCGCGCGTGGGGTACGACTGACAATGAGCACGACCAACGACACGGACGACAGGCCGCTTCGAGAACGAATCGCTGAGAACCCGCGACCGGCGCTCGTGTGGCTGGCCGGCGCCCTGCTGTTGCTCGCCGCCGAACTCGGCCGTCTCGCCGGCGCGCTGGTGAAGGCGGGTGACGCCATCCTCTTCACCGTCGGTGGTCTCTCGACGGTGCCGAGCTGGGTCGCCAGCAACGTCGGGCAGACGCTCGGGGTCATCGTCGGCAGCGTCGCCTACTGGATCGCCATCCTCCTCATGCTGTTTCTCGCCGGGGTCGTCGTCAAGTGGCTATTCGTGCCGATATCGCTCGTCGGCCGGCTGGGAATCGACCGCAGCGCCGCCCAGGAGGAGATCCTCGAACGGGGAATCATCGCGGCGGTCATCGGGGTCTTCACCGCCCTGGTCGTGTTGACTCCATTCGGGGCGGTGTTCGACGCCGCGCTTGGCGCGCTGGCCGGTCTCGGGGACGCGGTCGCACAGTTGCCCTCGGTGACCAGCCGCGAGGTGATCCCCAACCAGGGGTACCGCGACCCCAACGGCAGCGGCTGGGAGGGCACGTTCCTCGGGCTGTCGCCGGCGTGGGCGTGGGCGCTCCGGGTGTTCGTCGTCTACGCCTACGCGTTCCTCGTTTTGGCGTGGGTCTGGAAGGGGTACAACGTCTTCCGGGACCACTACCGGGAGGCCGACTGGACGCCCCGCGACGACACCGTCAACCGATTCCGGGGCCACTACTGGGGACTCTTCGGTTTCGCCATCATCTTCGCGTTCGTCGTGATGGCGCTTTGGGCACCCGCCCTCGGTCCCGCGACGGCCCAGGAGAACATCTACAACCCCTACGAACACGAGGTCCAGTACGTCGAGGACGGCGAGGTCAAGACGACCACCCACGGAGTGGCAAACATCAACAGCCGCTCGCAGGGCGGCGACCAGAACGTCGGCCCGCTGAGCTACGACGAGTACAGCCGGTGGGCACCGCTCGGAACCAATCAGGCCGGCAAGGACATGGCGACGGAGGTGGTATACGGGGCTCGTACGTCGCTCTTCGTCGCCCTGCTCGCCATCGGGCTCGGGGTCATCATCGCGCTTGTGCTGTCGCTGGTGACGGCCTACTACAAGGGGCTCGTCGACCTCCTCACGATACTCACCAGCGACACCATCATCTCCATCCCGGCGTTCCTGCTCGTGTTGCTGTTATCGGTGCTGTTCAGGAAGGCGAACCACCCGATAATCGACATCTACGACGGTGGACTCCTGCTCGGACTCATCTTCGCGGGGGTGTACTGGCCGTCGCTGTGGCGCACGATACGCGGTCCCTCGTTACAGGTCGCCGAGGAGGAGTGGGTCGACGCCGCCAAGAGCTACGGCCAGAGCCCGTTCATGACGATGCGCAAGCACATGGCTCCCTACGTCGGCACGTACCTGATGATATACGGGTCGCTGCTGCTCGGCGGCATCATCATCTCGACGGCGGCGCTGTCGTTCCTGGGGCTGGGCATCGGCCGCCCGACCCCGGAGTGGGGCCGTATCGTCAGCGGCGGCCGGTCGTACATCTCGACGTCGTCGTGGCACATCTCGACCATCCCGGGCATCATGATCGTCTTCGTCGTCATGGGGTTCAACGCCCTCGGTGACGGCATCCGCGACGCCATCGACCCCGAGAGCGACATCGGTGAAGGTGGCGAGGCCGCGGCAACCGGTGGTGGTGGGTGATGGCGGTCGAGACGACCGTCGAGCGGACGGCCGAAGAGACCGACGCCATCGTGACCGTCCGGAACCTCCAGACGGCCTTCTTCACCCAGAAGGAGACCATCCGGGCGGTCGACGGCATCTCCTTCGACCTCACGCCCGGCGATACGGTCGGCATCGTCGGCGAGAGCGGGTCCGGCAAGAGCGTCACGGCCCGCTCGCTGATGGGGCTCATCGAGTCGCCGGGGCGGGTCCTCCAGGGGTCGAGCATCCGCTACCGCGACGTCGAGACGGTCCGGGAGTTCGCCGACCGCTTCCCCAAGCGGACCGTCGACGTCGCCTCGCTGCCCGACCGGGACCCGGAGGAACTGTTCGCGGATTCGTCGGTCGACGCCACGCCCTCGGACTTCGGCTACGACGAGGCGGGCGAGGCCTCCGTCGTCGACTTCGCCGCGGCGGGCTACACCGACGCAATCGACGGCGTCGACGCCAACGACTGCGTCTTCGTCACCGACGGGGACCCGGCGTCGCCGGCCGACATCCAGGACGGCTTCGTCGAGATCTCGCGGCTGGAGGGCAAGGCCCAGCGCGCGATGCGGGGCGGCAAGATAGCGATGGTGTTTCAGGACCCGCTGACGAGCCTCAATCCCGTCTACACCGTCGGCAACCAGATCAAGGAGGCGCTGGACCTCCACCAGGACATCAGCGGCCAGGAGGCGACCCGGGAGGCGATCAACCTGCTGGAAGCGGTCGGCATCCCGGACGCCCGCCGTCGGGTCAGGGAGTATCCCCACCAGTTCTCCGGCGGGATGCGCCAGCGGGCCGTCATCGCGATGGCGCTGGCCTGCGAGCCCGAGGTGCTCATCTGCGACGAGCCGACGACGGCGCTGGACGTGACCATCCAGGCGCAGATCCTCGACCTGCTGGCGGACTTACAGGCCGACCGGGACCTCTCGATCATGTTCATCACCCACGACATGGGGGTCATCGCGGAGGTCACCGACCGTGTGAACGTCATGTACGCGGGCGAGATCGTCGAGCGGGCCGACGCCGAGTCGCTGTTCGGCACCCCGAAACACCCCTACACGCAGGGGCTGCTCCGGTCGATACCCGGCAGCCAGTCCGGTGAGCGCCTCGAGACGATTCCGGGCAACGTGCCGACGCCGAACGAACCGGCCACGGACTGCCGGTTCGCGCCGCGGTGTCCGAAGGCCTTCGAGGAGTGCGAGCAGGTCCACCCGACCCACGTCCCCGTCGACGCCGACGCCGAGGGGCACACGGCGGCCTGCCTGCTGTACCCCGAGGGGATGCCGACCGACGAGGCGGTCAGACACCACATCGAGAAGCAGTCCGGCGGTGAATCACGATGAGTTCGGAAACACAGGCGACCGGACGGGTCGAATCGGCCGACGAGGAGGACGTGATGGTCCGGGTCCGCAACCTGCGGACCTACTACGAGAACGACTCGCTGTTCGGCGATCCGCCGGTCAAGGCGGTCGACGGCGTCTCCTTCGACATCCGTCGCGGCGAGACGCTCGGGCTGGTCGGCGAGTCGGGTTGCGGGAAGAGCACGCTCGGCCGGACGCTGGTCCAGCTTGAGTCGGCCACCGGCGGCGAGATCGAGTTCGACGGCCGGGACGTCACATCCCTGTCGGGCAAACAGCTCCAGCGGTGGCGGCGGAACGCACAGATGGTGTTCCAGGACCCCGACTCCAGCCTCAACGACCGAATGACCGTGGGGGAGATCATCCGCGAACCGCTGGATGTCCACGACTGGAAGACCCCGAAGGAGCGCCGCCAGCGCGTCCGGGAACTGCTCGATACGGTCGGGCTCCAGCGGGAACACTACTACCGGTACCCCCACCAGTTCTCCGGCGGCCAGCGCCAGCGAATCGGCATCGCACGGACGCTGACGCTCGAACCGGAGTTCATCGTGCTCGACGAACCGGTCTCGGCGCTGGACGTCTCCGTGCAGGCGGAGGTCATCAACCTCCTGGAGGACCTCCAGAACGAGTTCGGCCTCACCTACCTCTTTATCGCCCACGACCTGAGCGTCGTCAGGCACATCTGTGACCGCGTCGCGGTGATGTACCTCGGTCACATCATGGAGGTCGGCCCGACCGAGGAGCTGTTCACGGACCCGTCGAACCCCTACACGCACGCGCTCCTGTCGGCCATCCCCGAGGCGGACCCGACCGCCGAGAAGGACCGGATAACGCTGCACGGCACGCCGCCCAATCCGCGCTATCCGCCCGAAGGCTGTCCGTTCAGCACCCGGTGTCCGGCCCGCATCCGCCCCGAAAAGTACGACGACCTCGACGACGAGCTGTGGAGTCAGCTCAACACGCTCCGGGAGGCGCTCCGCGAGCGTGACCGCGCCGAACGGACCATCAAGGAGCGCTTCGGCGAGCTACTCGGGCGGGACCCCCGGTTCGGGACCATCGACGAGGTGTACGACGAACTGTTCGGCGACCTCGAGGTGCCCGAGGAGGTCCAGTCGGTCCTCGACGAGATCGCCGACCACGTCCGGAACAAGGACGAATCCAGCGCGCTCGCGCTGATCAAAGAGGAGTTCGGCGGGGTCTGTGAGGAGTCTGCCCCCGAGTACCACACCGTCAGCGACTCCGGCCGACAGAGCTTCTGTCACCGCCACACCGAGGAGTACCGCTCGCCCGAGCAGACGCTCGAGGACCGACACCACTGACGAGACTCGATGGAATCGATTCGGACCCGGGTCAGAACCGCCGCGCTGGTCTGTCTGGACACCGGCTCCTACGTGGCCGTCGTGGCCGCCGCGACGACGGTGCTCGCCTTCCTGTTCGGCATCGTGACCGGCGGCGGGTTCGTTCGCGCGAAGGCGCTTCTGTTCGTCGCGGGGTTCGGCCTGATGGCGTACTCGACGGCCCGGCTGTGGCCGACCTCGCCCGAGGACACCGACGGAGGCCGCATGCAGGGCGTCACCGCCGAGAACGGCCGGTCCATCCCTGCCCCCCACCAGCAGACCCGGTTCGAGGAGATGGCGCGCCGGCTGCCGCCGGCGCGGTGGGCGCGACTCCCGCCGGCCGACCGCCGGCTGACGCCGGCCGGCAAGCTGTTCTGGAGCAGCCTGGCCGTCCTCGTGGTGTCGTACCTGATGGAGAGCGTCTTCGGAATCGTGTAGCCGGCCGTCGACGCCGGTGTAGGCGGCCCGTAGCCGGCTGCCGACGAGGATTAAGAGTTATCCGGCCGCTCGCCGGAGTGGGGGACATGAGCTTCGAACAGGACAACGACGACGACAGGAAGGGCATGACGCCCACCTCGGACGCCGAACGGGAGGCCTGGGAACTGACCCACGAGGACATGGAAGCCATCGCGGCCGAGCGCCGCGAGGAGGGCTGGGAAGTCACGACCGCGACGGCGCTGCACACGAACCCCGTGGGCCGCAACACGGGCGAGGACCCCGAGCGGTTCGGCATCGAGTACATCGTCGCCGACAACCACGCCGACGACCTCCGGGCCGCCTACGAGCGGGCCGACGGGGAGTTCCCGGAGTTCGTCGTCTACCGTCGGGAGGTCGGTCCCTCCGTCTTCATCGTCGTCGAACTGATGGACCCCGACACGGAGACGGAGATCGTCGTCGCCGGACACTACGACGGCCGCCGCGCCGGCGGTCTCGCCAACGCGGCCATCGAGACCGGCGAGATGTACAGCTACGCGAAGACGCTCGACGGCACGGAACTCGGCTCGTTCTACCACGAGGAGTACGAACCCTTCTTCCCCGACGTTGAGGCCGCCGACGGCGACGACCCCGCCTGAGTCCGGCAGGGCCGTCCACGCTCCGTCACGACGGGCTTTTCAGCGACCCTCCCCTATCCGTTCTCGATGACCGACACGCCCCCCGAGCGGGCCGTCCGGGCCTTCGACGCCCACGACGCCTTCGAGCGCGACGGCGAGTGGTTCGCGGTGACGACGACGACCTTCGACGGCCGGGTGACCGCCGAGGCGACCGACGAGTGGGCGCTGTACTACACGCTGGAGGTGCGCGCGCCGACGCTCGCTGCGGCCACGGCCGACGAGGTGGGACCCGCCGTCGAGTCGGGGTGGTTCGACACCTACGAGCGCCGCCTGGAGGACGCGACGATGGCCGTCCGCGAGGACGTCGAACTCGACGAACAGCGGGTCTTCGAGGAGGCCGGCGACGCCGTCGCCGTCTTCGGCTTCGAGTGGGGCAACGCCGACCGCGCGCCCGACATCGCCAAGGCCATCGCCGAGTTCGTCGAGGGGACCTACGTGGAGGGCGTCGTCCCCGGCTACGAGTACGAACCGCCGGTCTCGGAGTTGCTCTCGCGGGCCCGCCAGTCCGGCGGCGAGGGCGGGGAGCGCGGCCCGATGCCACTTTGAGCTACCCACCGCTAAAGCGGTGGGATTCTTCAGCATGGACTCCCGTTCCGGCCGAAACCTCGGCAGGTGATTCATAGTCACCGTTCACGTTCAGCGTCCCGCTGTTCAAGCGCACGCCCAAGGGTGCGCCTTCGCCGCCCCCAGTTTGGTTGCGACGAAGATACCGCAGACCGATGTTCTTCGCGGCGTTGTAATCGGCGTGGTTTTCGTAGCCACACTTCTGGCAGTCGAATGATTCACTCTCGCGGTTGTCCGGATGGGTGAACCCACAGTGTGAACACCGCCGCGAGGTGTTCTCGGGGTCAACCTGTTCTACGCCGATGCCGTACTCTGCGGCTTTGTACTCGACGTATTCGTAGAGGCGGCGGAACGCCCACTCGTGGCCCCACGACGCACCAGTACGCTCACGAATGTCCGTCAAATCTTCAAACGCGATCACTGAACACTCGTGGTCGCGGGCTTCAGCGACTAACTCGTTTGATATTCGGTGAAGCGTCATTTTGAACCGGCCTTCTTCTTTGCGTCCGACTGCCTGCATATTCTCGTGTGCCCACCGTGTTCCGCACGCTTGCAGGTCCCCACGACGCTTCTCGTACTCTCGCCGCCAGTGGTCGAACTCGTCACCCGTCCAGAACGTGCCGGTACTGGTGACGGCGAGATTATTCACGCCGAGGTCAACGCCAAGCACCGTCCCGTGCGTGGTCGTTGCCTGTCCCGGCGTGTCAGCCTCCACGTCCGTCTTGCAGTGGATGTGAAGTTGCCACTCGCCGTGCTTGCGGTGTAACTCCGCCCCGGTCGTCTCGTACTCGTCGGAGAACAGGTATTCGCTATGGGGCGTGTCACTGTCTTCGTCTGGTAGCACATAGTCGGCTTCGATACGACCGTCTGTGGTGGCGAGGGACACGTAGTCGTCGTAGAACGTGGCGGTACGGTGGTCGTAGACGACGTGTGGCGAGGTCATGCGCGGCTTCGACGCCTTCTTTCTCTGTTTCCACCGCTCAACCACGCTCTTACAGGCTTCAGCGGCTTTATTTCGGGCGGCTTGGACAAGGCCTCCGTTGAAGCCATTTGTCGCTTCTCGCACATCATCGTAGGTCTCGTCGTTCAGCGTGGTCTTGCTGGTGGTGACGTACTCGCCTTGGAAGGCGTGGTCGACGACGTATTGAGCGCACCAGAGAAACGTGTCTACGGTGTCTTCGAGAAGCGCGGCATCGTCACTATCCACGTCAAGCGTGACGGGAACAGTACGCCGCACTTCCATATCTTATATGTACAGCCTGTGCTTCTTAAATACTGGGGAGTCAGCCTGCTACTGTCTGTTGGTTTGATTCCCAGTCGTCGGCTTCATCCCACCCCTAAAGGGGTGGGTTTTCGCCTCGCATTTTCTATAAACCCACGTTTTTGCACGCTCCGGCGGTTCGGCGCGTCAGCGCCGAACCCGCCTCCGCGGCAAAAACGTGGGTGTAAACATGCGCGCGTGCTCCTGCCGCGCTCTCCCTGCGGTCGAGCGCGTTAGTCCGCGCGCGCTACGGCGACTCGACGGCTCCGCCGTCTCGTCGCCGGGAACCGCGAGCGCGCCACCAGCGCGCTCGCGGATGCTGGCTCTCTGCGCCCGCTCCTCTACTTTTGCCCCGCCACGGGAGGGTTTTTGCCGGATGGCGACCACACCCCGGGTATGTCCGACCTGGGCGACTTCGCCAGCCACGACCCCGACGACTCCTCGGGGGGAGAATCCGACGTCGACGTCGAGACCGACGAGGACGACGACTTCGAGGAGGTGTCGGCCTCGCCGGTCGGGAGCGACCGCGGCATCGGGACGCTGTCGGCCTCCGAGGGCCTCGTCGTCAGCGAGGAGGCCGACGACACCTGCCTCCGGGCGTACGTCACCGTCCAGAACCGCTCTGCGGTCCGCATCGGCAGCTACCTCGTCGCCCCCTACCCCGATGGGGAGCGACTGTTCTGCCGCATCGTCGCCCTGGAGTACGCCCAGGAGTTCCGCTCGGACGACGCGACCGAGATTCACGCCCGGCGGGCGATGCGCCGGGACGACATCGACGAGAACGATTACAAGTTCATGGCGTCGCTGGAACCGGTGGCGGTGCTGTACACGGACGGCGAGACGGGCGGGACCGCCGACGATGGCGACCTCAAGCGCCGGATGACCGACCGAGTTCCCAAGCCGGAGACGGTCGTCCGGCAGGCCGAGGACTCGACCGAGATCAAGACCGGCCTGAAGATTCCGGAGGCGGGCGTCTTCCTGGGGCACCTCTCGGTCGGCGGCGAGAAGGTTCGCACCGCCGCCGAACCGCCGACCATCGACTACCGGCTGAAGGACGACTACGAGGCCGGCGACCCGCTCGTGTTCCGGCACACGCTCGTCGCCGGCGGCACCGGATCGGGCAAGACCCACGCCGCCAAGAACGTCCTCCGGCAGTACCTCGCCGAGGACCGCCGGTATCCCGTCGACGGCGGCCGAGAGGTCGCCCCGGCGGTCGTCCAGTTCGACCCGCAGGACGAGTACGCCCAGATGCACGACGACAACCCGACGATGGACGCCGCCGCCGAGCGCCGCCTCGAACGGGAGGGAATCGCCCACGGCGGCGTCGAGGACACGAAGGCGTTCGTCCCCAAGGTGGGCGACGCGACCTACGCGGCGGCCCACCACGGCGCCGAGCAGGTCGAGTTCACCATCCCCTTCGGGATGGTCGAAACCAACCCCTGGCTCATCGCCGGGTCGGACCTCAACGACAACCAGTACACCGCCCTGCGGTACCTGCTGAACCGCTTCTTCGACGGCCGCGACGGCGGCACCTACGAGGCGTTCATGTCGTTCCTCGACGACCCGGCGCTGAAGGAGGAACTCGACGAGTCCGGCCGGGTCCACGAGGCGACCTTCGACGCCGTGCGGCGGCGGGCCTACGGGTTCGGCGACGTCTTCGACGCCGAGGCGCGTCCCATCACGGAGATGGTCCGGGAGTTCGTCCGCCCGGGCGGCCTGACGACGGTCCCGACCTACCACATCAACGACTCCAGGGCGACGACGACCGTCGTCCTGGCGGTGGCCTCGCTGCTCGTCGACCAGAAACTCTCGAACGACCCGACCTACGAGCGCATCGAGGAGACGCCGCTCGTCCTCGGCGTCGACGAGGCGCACAACTTCCTGACGGACGCCGACAGCGTCCAGGCCAGGAAGGTCATCGGCAAGTTCGCCGAGGCCGCAAAACAGGGCCGCAAGGAGCGTCTCGGGCTCTTTCTCATCACGCAGGACCCCCAGGACATCGCCGACCCCATCTTCAAGCAGATCAACACCACCGTCGTGTTGAACCTCGGCGACGAGGACGCCATCTCGGCGGTCAACATCCCCTCGAACCTGGAGGGGAAGGTCCCCTACATGGAGAAGGGTCAGATGGTGGTGTACTCGCCGGACAACTCCGAACCGGTCGAACTCGTCGGCCTGTCGAACT
Source organism: Natronomonas marina (assembly GCF_024298905.1). Taxonomy (NCBI): domain Archaea; kingdom Methanobacteriati; phylum Methanobacteriota; class Halobacteria; order Halobacteriales; family Natronomonadaceae; genus Natronomonas; species Natronomonas marina. The sequence goes on along the minus strand of NZ_CP101154.1, from coordinate 1,194,035 downwards.
GCGTGACGCGACACGGGGACTGACGGCTCCCTCCTCCCCAGATCGAAACGGAGGGGTGAGATTCAACACGATTTCCCGGGTACGAAGCCAGTACCAGTGAGCGTCCAGTTGGAGAATCACCGTCGGTCGCGCGGCGACGAGCGAACGCAGTGAGCGAGTCGCCGTAGCGCCCGACGACTACCGCGCCGGCGAGCGAAGCGAGGCGGCGCGACTGGAGGAGGGCGCGCATATTTTCCCCACGTTTTTGCCGGCGCGCCGGAGGCGCGCCGTGTAAAAGTGGGTTAGAAGATGTTCGCCTGCCGGTACACCGAGATGCCGTCGCTCGTGATCTCGTAGGGCTTGGTCTCCCGGGAGTGGTTGGCGTTCCGTATCTTCTGGATCTCGATGGCCAGTCGCGTCTCGCGGAACTCCGAGCGGACGTACTGGAGGACGAAGACGCCGTCGGTGAGGTACTCGATGATGCCGTGCCGGGAGGCGTAGGGGTTGCCCTGGGCGGCCTCGCTGGTGAGCATCGTCGTCACGCCGGCCTGCTTCAGCGAGCGGGTGAAGTCGAAGATTTCCGTCCGGCGCTCGGCCTGGTTGTCGTACATCATCTCCAGAAGCGAGACGGAGTCGAGCACGAGTCGTTCGGCCTCGAAGGCGTCGACAAGCCGGGGGAGGTCCCCGCGGATGGAGGTGAGGCTGTTGGCCATCTCGATTGGGTCGAGGTCGACGATGGCGAGTTCGTCGGACTCGATGTACTCGTCGAAGGGCCACCCCTTCTCGGTGGCGGCCTGGATGACGTCCTCGCGGCTCTCCTCGAGGGTGATGTAGATGGCCTTCTGGTCCTTCTCGAGGCCACGCTGGAGGTACTGGAGGCCGAACGTCGTCTTGCCGGTCCCGGCGGCGCCCATGGCGACCAGAAGCGAGCGCTCGGGGATGCCGCCCTGTATCATCTCGTCGAGGCCCTCGATGCCGAGGTCGATGCGCGGGATGTCGGACTCGAAGTCCTCCTCGAAGCCCTCGCTTCCGGTCCCGCCCTCGAAGGCCGAGGCGAAGTCGTCCTCGAAGAGGTCGTCGTCGTCGAGGGAGTCGCCGCCGGCGTCCTCGAACCAGTCGTCCTCGTTCCCGCTCATGTTCGGCCCCGGCGTGCCTCGCGCATACGGGCCGTTGGACATACGGCAACGTTAATGTTACCCGTCAGGTCCGGCTTCGGGTGGCTTTTGTCCCTGGACGGAGAAGGGAGGTTCGATGCACGTCGGCATCGTCGCCCAGCAGGGAAACGCCCGGGCTGCCGAACTCGCCGACCGGATCCGCCGGAACGTCGAGGCGACCGTCTCCGTCGACGAGGCGACCGCGGCGAGTCTGGGGTGTCCGGGAACGCCGGTGGGCGAACTCGGCGAGTGCGATCTGGTCGTCTCCATCGGCGGCGACGGGACCTTCCTCTTTACCGCCCGGGAGGTGACGCCGACGCCGGTCATGGGGGTCAACCTCGGCGAGGTCGGGTTCCTGAACGTCGTCTCGCCCGAGGAGGCCGTCGAGACGGTCCGGCGGGCCGCCGAGCGGTCCCGCGAGGGCACCCTCGACTGCCAGGAACTGCCGCAGATACGGGCGACCGGCGAGGGGTGGACGCTGCCGGCGGCCGTCAACGAGGTGGCGGTGCTCGGCCCCCGACGGGGCCGGAACAACGGCGTCGGCATCGAGATACGGGTCGACGGCGCGCTCTACTCGGGGAGCCACGCCGACGGTGCGCTGGTCTCGACGCCGACCGGGTCGACGGCCTACAACCTCAGCGAGGGCGGGCCGCTGGTCCACCCGGCGGTGTCGGCCTTCGTCGTCACGGAGATGTGTGCCGAGGGACCGATGCCGCCGCTTGCGGTGCCGACGGACGCCGAGGTGACCGTCCGGGTCGAGGCGGCCGATCACGCCTTCGTCGTCGCCGACGGCCGGACCCGAGAACGGGTCACTCCGCCGACGAACGTCCGGCTACGACGGGCCGAGGAGCCGGTCCGGATCGCCGGGCCGCCGCTGGAGTTCTTCGCCGCGCTCGGGAAACTGGAGTGAGACGCGTGCCGGCGAAGCGAGCCGGAGGGTGAGACGCGCCGCCTGCCCGCGAACCCCGCCGGTTTCCGGCGCTTCCCCTTTCGAAAGCCCTAACGTCGACCGAACCCACTTAAATCACAATGAGTCAACAGCTGCCGGACGTGCAGGCGTCCACGCCCGACGTGAGCGTCGGCCTGAACCGGGTCGGGGTGACGGGCGTCGAGAAGCTCGTGAAGCTCCACCGGCCCGAGGACCGCCCCATCGTGCTGATGGCGGAGTTCGACGTCTTCGTCGACCTGCCGAGTTGGCGGAAGGGAGCGGACATGAGCCGGAACATGGAGGTCGTCGACGAGATGCTCGAGGAGGCGGTCTCCGAGCCGGCGATGGCCGTCGAGGACGTCTGCGGTGACGTCGCCGAGCGCCTGCTGGAGAAACACGACTACACGACGCAGGCGGAGGTCCGCATGGAGGCCGAGTACATGATCCGCGAGGAGACGCCGGCGACGGGCCGGCCGACGCAGGCCACCGCCGACATCGTCGCCTCCGCGACGGCGACCGAGGAGGGCACCCGCGAGGAGGTCGGCTGTCAGGTCGTCGGGATGACGGTCTGTCCGTGCTCGCAGGGGATGAGCGAGTCCCGCGCCCGCGACGTCCTCCAGGGGCTGGACGTCGATCGGGACACCATCGACCGGTTCCTCGAGGAGGTACCGCAACCGGGCCACTCCCAGCGGGGGCACGCGACGCTGACCGTCGAGACGGCGGGCGATCCGTCGGTCGACCTCAACGACCTCATCGAGATCGCCCGCGACTCGATGAGCGCCCGGATCTACAACCTCGCAAAGCGACCGGACGAGGACCACATGACCTTCGAGAGCCACAGCGACGCGAAGTTCGTCGAGGACTGCGTCCGTGCGATGGCCGAGGGGCTGGTCGAGGCGTACCCCGACCTGCCGGACGACGCCGTGGTGCGGATGGAGCAGTCCAACGACGAGTCGATCCACCAGCACAACGCCCACGCCGAGCGGGTCGCGGAGTTCGCCCAGCTGAAGCGGGAAGTCAACGGCGAGGACTGAGCGGGAGCCGGCGGTTCCGGGGACGGTGCGCTATTCTGCGGGGCGAGGCAGGTCGATGGTGACGACGTTCCCGTCATCGCCTGCTCGCCGGAATCGAATCTCACCGTCGGAGAGATCGACCACCAGGTAGACGAGCCACAGGCCGAGCCCCGTGCCGTGGTTGAGGGCGGTCGGCTCGGCCTCTCCTATCAGGGGCTCGTACTCGTTGCTCGGGATGGGGGGTGCGTTGTCCCGCAGCGTTATCTCGACCGCGTCGCTCTCCTGGTCAATCTCGACCTCGACGTCGATCGTCGGGTCGCAGTCGGCGTGCTCGGCCGCGTTCTCGAGCAGTTCCACCAGGGCGCGTCGGAGCGACGGGAGCGCGACGACGTCGGCCGCGTTTGCCCCCTCGATCGTGATCGAGCAGCTCGGGTGTGACTCCCGGATCTCGGCGGTGACCTCCTCGAGGAGGGCGACAACGTCGATCTGCTTCGGGTCGTCGAACCCGAAGAGGACGTCGATGATCTCCCGTTCCTTGGCCGCCGTATCGAGCAGGTCGTCGGCGGTCTCGAGGACGGTCGCCATCTCCTTGGCGACCGCCGCTCCGCCCTCCGTTCGGGCGAGTTCCGCGTGGCCCATGATGACGTTCAGGTCGTTGCGGATGTTGTGCCGCAACAGGTTGTCCATCACGCGGAGCTGTCGCTCGCGGCGCCGCCGGTCGGTGATGTCGCGGGCGAAGCCGGCGATCCTGGTGACCGTCCCGTCCTCGACGACGGGACGAGCCTCCACCCACACCCAGCGGCGGTACCCCAGTTCCGGATTGACGCGGTACTCGATGTCGGTCGCCTCGCCGGCGGCGACACGGTCCATCGCGTCGAGGACGCGGGGTCTGTCCTCCGGGTGGATGCCCGCCATGAAGTGGTGGGGGTCCTCGCGGAGTCGCTCGACGGACTGTCCCCAGATGTCCTCGTAGGCGTCGTTGACGAACAGCAACTCGTTCCAGTCGCCGTCGAACATCCAGAGGACGTCGGCGGCGTTGGCGGCCAGTTCCCGGAGCCTGTCCTCCGTCAGCCGTCTGTGCCGTTCGGCTCGCTTCCGGTCGGTGACATCCCGGGAACTGACGACGTAGCCCTCGATGTCGGGGACGGTGGCGTTCGAGAGCCGGCTCTCGAGCCAGACCCACTCGCCGTCGGCGGTCCGGTGGCGGTACTCGGCGGTGGCGGTCGTCGGCTCGTCGGTGGCGACGAGCCGCTCGAACCGCTCGGTGATCTCCTCGCGGTCCTCCGGGTGGATGTAGTCGGGGGCGTGTTCCCCGACGAGGTCTGCGGCCGGTATCCCGAGGATGCGTTCGCTGGCGTCGTTCGCGTACCGGTAGGTCCCCGACTCGTCGATGACGACGAGCAGGTCCCGGACGTGCTCGAGCAGCGCGGCGGGCTGGGCCGGGTCGTCCATCGTGTCGGGTTCGTGTCGAATTTGTGATGGCCCGTCTTTGGTGTTGCGCCTGGCTCGCCGGTCGTGTCACCGCGGGACTCACGCGTCGCCGGGGCCGTCGGGGACGCGGCCGGCCGGTCAGAAGCTCAGTTCGTCGGCGGCGTCCCACCGCGGCTCGAACTCCGTGCGGACGTTGCCGGCGAACTCCCGGTCCTTGAGGTCGATCATCGCAAAGACCTCCTGGCTCTTCAGGGGGTGGGGCACCTCGATGACGACCTCGCTTTCGTCGACGAGGGTGAACGTACCGGAGACGTTCTCGCTGGTGCGGACCGAGAACGTGTCGTGTTCCATCAGCGACTCCTGGTAGCGTTCGCCGATGGACTCCGGGAGGATGGGCACGAGGTCGGGCCGCATCAGGAGTCGGACCTCGACGCCGCGCTCGAGGGCTCCGGCGAGTTCGTCGAGGATGAGCGTCCCGACCGTGTCGATGTCGAAGAACTGCTCGGTGTAGGTCGAAAGCACCATCACGATCCGGGACTCGGCGGCCGAGAGCCGCTCGACGAGCAGGTCGACGGTCTCCTCCGGCCCGACGGCGGCCGTCCAGAACGTCTCCTCGACGGGTTCGGCGGTCTCCAGTTCACCGGTGAGGTCGTCGACGATCTCCTCGTACTGGTTTGCCTTCTCCTCGAGTTCGCGCTTCTTGTCGTCGAGCAGTCGGTCGAGGGCGGTCGTCGGCTCGACGGCGACGTACTTCTTCGGCCGGGAGGCGGATTGAGAGCGGACGAGGTTGTACTGTTCGATGCTGTTGAGCACGTCGTAGATGCGACCCATCGGAACGTCGCTGACCCGTGACAACTCCTTTGCGGTTGTCGGACCCGTCTTCAGGAGAGCGCGGTACGCACGAGCCTCGTACTCGGACAGGCCGAGGTCTCTCAGACTTGCCATTGTTCACTGTCTCCACCCCGGGGATTATAAACGCACCGCAAGTTTACGAGCGGTTTGAGTTGTTGTCGGCGCGGTTACCCGTCGGCCGGGTCCTCGGCGGCGCGGTCGAGCAGTTCCTCGGGAGTCGTCGCGGGCGCCGTCGCCTCGCCGCCGCGGACGACGACTGCGTCGGCCCGCTCCCCGGGCACGACGACCTTCTCGTGGTCGGCGATGCGGAGCGCGGCGCGGTGGAGGTCCGTCCCGGCCGGCGGCGTCCGGACGACGAGCGGGTCGTAGTGGGCGCGGGCGCAGGCGGCGGCGTACCCCGCGGCCTCGACGCCCATCCGGTCGTAGGCGCCGGCGAAGGCCGCCAGGGTGTCGACGGCCGTCTCGCGGTACCGCTCGGTGCCGGTCAGCGCCCACAGGTCCAGCAGCGCGTCGGCCATCTCGGCGTTGGTCTCCAGCGGGCGGAGCGGCCGCTCCAGCAGGCCGGCGCCGGTCGGTTCGCCGTCGAGGAAGGCCCCGCCCTCGTCGACGAGGCGGTCGATCGCGTCGTCGGCGACGGCGCGGGCGGGGTCGAGCCAGCCGTCGGGGCCGGTGACCTGTGCGGCGGCGGTGAGACCGGCCAGCACGCGGGCGTGGTCGACGAGCAGGCCGTCCTCGCTGTCCTCGCCGTCGAAGTGGGCGACGCGGCCCTGCTCGACGAGCGTCTCCAGGACGTACTCGAGGGCGCGCTCGGCGTAGCGTCGGGCGCCCTCGTGGTCCGTGAGGGCCGCAAAGCGGAACAGCGCCTCGCAGGCCAGGCCGTTGCGGTCGGCCAGCACCGTCGCGTCGACGGCCGGGGGCTCCGTCTCCTCGCGCTCGGTCGGTTCCAGCAGGTAGTAGTCGCTTTCGGCCTGGCTCGCGGCGAAGGCCTCGCCGGTCCAGGCCGTCGTCGTCAGGTAGTCGACGGTGCCCTCGGCGGTGTCGCGGTAGGCGTCCTCGCCGGTGTAGAGGTAGCCGGTCGTGAATGCCCGGACCAGCGCCGCGTTCTCGTCAGTCAGTTTCTCACGGTGCGGTTCGCCCCACCGGCGGGTCTCGGCGAACCGGTAGAAGCCGCCGCCGTAGGTGTCGTGCAGGTGCGTCCGGACGGCTTCGAGGGTCCTCGTCGCCCGCCCGCGGTCCCGCTTGCAGGCGAACTCGACGGTCCGGGCCAGCGGGAACTTCGCGCCCGACCCCCACCCGCCGAACTCCTCGTCGAAGGCGGCGGCGACCTGCTCGACCATGTGGGCCTCGATCTCGGCGGTCACCTCGCCGGGTGGGGTCTCGGCGTCGGAAAGCGAGCGCGGCACCCGGCCGGCCGCCGCGCCCTTGGCGTCCCACGATTCGCGGACCCGGTCGAGTACCTGCCGCAACCCATCCGTGCCGAGGTACGTCGCCCCGGAGAGCACCTCGCCGTCGGGGGTCAGGAAGGCCGTCGTCGGGAAGCCGCCCATGTTGTACCGCTCGCGGACGCGGGGGTGGCGGTCGACGTCGACGCGGACGGGGACGAAGCTCTCGCCGACGTTGGCGGCGAGTTTGGGGTCCGAGTAGGCCTCCTCGTCCATCCGCCGGCACCACTCACACCACGGCGCGGTCAGCGAGAGCAGGACGGGCTTGCCGGCCCGGTCGGCCGTCTCGAAGGGGTCGGGACCCCACTCGTGCCAGTCGACGAGGGTCCCGTCTCGGAAGGTCATACCGGCCGTTTCGGCGGGACGAGGGAAAGCGTGTCGAAGTGGGCAGTCAGTCCCGTCGGCGCAACACGAGCACCCGGAGGATGTCGCCGTAGGCGGGCCGGGTGATGAGGACGCCGACGAGGACGCCGACGATGGTGACGATGGCGAACCCGCGGAGGTCCCCGAGCGACAGGACCGCCAGCGGCGACATGGCGATGATGGTCGTCGCGGCGGCGGCCCCGATGACCCAGAAGGCCTTCCGGAACCGCGATTCGAACACCTTCGAGGTCTCGATGTTGCCCCGTTGCATTATCTCGTCGGCGATTATCACGAGGTCGTCGACCCCCGTCCCGATGACGGCGATGAAGCCGGCGATGTGCGATAGTTCCAGCGGCAAGCCGACCGCGGCGGCGAAGCCGAGCAGGACGTACACCTCCGCGGCCGCCGTCAGCACCATCGGCGCGGCGACGTCGGCCCGCCGGTACCGGAAGAACACCATCAGCGAGACGGCGACGACGGCGGCGGCGCCGGTCAGAAGCGACAGCGGCTTGAACTGCTGGGCGAGGCTCGGCAGCAGGAAGAACGTCGTCCCTTCCTCCAGGTCGAGTTGGGTCGGCAGCGCCCCGACCTTCAGGTTGATCTCGAGTTCGCGCGCCTCCTCGAAGTTGGTCGTCTGGGTGATGTACCCCGGGTCCTGAACGAACTGACCGCTCCTGAAGGAGCTAGCGAGGTCGTTGCCCACGCTCGCAGCGTAGACGACCTCGCCGTCACGGACGGTGAGGAGACAGCGGCCGGGGCTGCTCTGTCTGTTCTCCTCCAGCGACTGATTGAGGTCGTAGTTACACCGGGTTCCGCCCTGTCGGTCGAAGCCGTACTCCTGCATCGCCGACTGGAACCCCGGGGCGGCCTCGTCGGTCAGCGTGACCGGGACGAACGGCGGGTCGTTGCCCTCCGGAATGGTGGCCTGGCCGACGTTTGCGAAGTCCTCCTGTGTCGTGAGGTTGGCCGTCCGGTACTCGGTTTCGTTGCCCGTCTCGACGGGGTAGAGTGCGACGGTCTGGACGAGCCCCTGTTCGCCGATGAGGTCGAGGACGTCCTCGCGGTCGGCGCCGGGCACCTCGACGAGGATGAACGTCTCGCCCGGCGACGTCGCCTGCGTGACCGTGCCGCCGCTGAGGCCGCTGCGGTCGATCTTGCTGCTGAGGACGTCGACGGCGTCCTCGCGGGTCTCGGCGGTGACGCCCTTCCGGACGTCGTCCTGGCTGGCCGAGAGATCGGCCGCCTGCAGCGCGGCGGCGAACTCCGCCTGGGTGACGTTGCCGTTGTCCGCGTCGACGAACACCTCGACGGTGCCGTCCCGGGGGTCGGCCCGGACGTCGCCGGGACCGATGTCCAGTTCGGCCTGGAGCGTCTCCTCGATTTGGCCGGCCTGGTCGGCGTCGAACGTCAGGCCCTCGGCGGTCATCCCGACCAGCGGCGCCCGGACCTGGGTGCCGCCGGCCAACTCGAGACCGAACCGGAGGTTGGTGTACTCGGAGGCGGTCGACTGGGGGGCGGCGCTCCCGTTCGTCGCGTTCGTCGCGTTCGTGTCGCCGCCGGGACCGCCCGCGCCGAGCGGCGCGAAGATGGCGACCGTACTCACGACGACGAAGACGACCAGAAGCCAGATACGCCAGTTCTCCCTGATATTGAGTTTCATTTCGCTATTGCCTCGTACTTGTAGTAGCGCAGCAGGCTCACGTTGAGCAGGTAGGTGTTCATCAGGTCGGCGGTGAGGCCGAACACGAGTACGATACCGATTTCGGGCAGCAGCGGGATACCGAGCAGCGTGGCGGCGACGGCCATCACCACCATCGCGGCGATGGAGGTGATGGTCATCGTCACCCCCGTCCGCATCGCCCGGAAGGTCGCGGTGTAGAAGTCACCGCGCCGCCGGATGACGTGGTTGTTCAAGAGGAGATCGGAGTCGACCGAGTACCCGATGAGCATCAGCAGCGCCGCGACCGTCCCGAGCGACAGCTGGATGCCGAACAGCCGCATCAGCGCCAGCGGTATCATGATGTCCGAGAAGGCCGACGCCACGACGGCGATGGAGGGGATGAACGTCCGGAACATCAGGAAGACCAACGCGGCCATCCCGGCGAAGGCCACCAGCAGGCCGATGATGGCCTGCCGCTGGGAGTCGGCGGCGAAACTGGCCGACCGCTCGCTGATTTGCGGGACTTCGTAGCCGGCCTCCTCGGCCTGCTGGGCCAGCGGGTCGGCGTCGTCCGTCTGGAACGTCAACTGGTAGGTGTTCTCCTGTGTCGCGATGGGCGTCAGCGACTCGATGTTCTCGTCGAAGGTGGCCTCGATTTCGGCGGGCGAGTCGTCGGTGACGATTCGTAGCTCCGTGCCGCCGGTGAACTCGATCCCGAGCGGCACCGGCGAGCCCACCATCACCGTTGCGACGGCGAGCACCCCGATAGAGAGCGCCAGAAGCGCCAGCGGTACCGCGACCAACTGGCGGTTGGTGTAGTCGGAGTAGTCTACCTTCAGTACCGACAGGTCCATGAATCCCGGTGTGCGTGCCCCGTGAATAAGGGTTGTCGTTTGTGCGTCGAAACGGTCCGAGGCGGCGCTCTCGGGCGGCGCGACTCGCCGCCGGCCGCGTCCCGAACCGTTAATCCCCGCCGCCACCACGTTCCCGTCGATGGCGACGCCGACGCTGGAACGCATCACCGTCTACCCGGTCAAGTCGCTGGACCCCCACCGGACGCTGGAACGCGTCGAGGTCCGCGAGGACGGCGGGCTGGCCTACGACCGCGAGTTCGCTATCGTCGACGAGTCCGGCGAGTACGTCAACGGCAAGAACGAACCGCGCGTCCACGCGTTGCGGTCGTGGTTCGACCCCAAGGCAGGCCGCCTGACGCTCCGTGGCCCGGACGGCGACCCTGCGGCCTTCGACCTCGAGGCGGTCGACGCCATCGAGTCGTGGCTCGCCGAGTTCTTCGGGCGGCCGGTCGAACTCCGCCGGAACGAGCGGGGCGGCTTCCCGGACGACACCCACGCGTCGGGACCGACCCTCGTCGCCGAGGCGACCGTCGAGGCGGTGGCGGGGTGGTTCGACGGCATCGACGCCGACGAGATGGAGCGGCGCCTCCGGCCGAACCTCGTCGTCTCGGGCGTCGAGGCCTTCTGGGAGGACCGCCTCTACGCCGACCGCGAGACGGCGGTCGCCTTCCGGGTCGGCGACTGCGAGTTCCTCGGCTCGAACCCCTGTCAGCGCTGTGTCGTCCCGACGCGGGACCCCGAGACGGGCGAGGAGACGCCGGGCTTCCGCGAGCGGTTCGTCGAGAAGCGCCGCGAGACGCTGCCGGTGTGGGCCGACGACGCGTGGTTCGACCACCACTTCCGGCTGATGGTCAACACCTTTGTGCCGGCCGGAAGCGTCGGCGAGACGCTGCGCGTCGGCGACGAACTCGAAATCCTCGGCGAGCGACCGTACCCGGAGTGACGCCTACGGCAGGTAGCGGACGCTGACGATTCCGGGCTGGCTACGAACCTCGACGCGGGCGACGCCGAGTCTCGCCGCCCGCGCGAGCGTCGCCTCGTCCTCGAGCACGTCGGTGACGGCCCGCTCGGTGCCGTCCTCGGGGACGGTCAGGACGTGGAGTTCGCCGGTCCCGGCCCGCTCCCGTCTCGTCACCTCGCCCTCGGACTGGTCGGCCGCGACGTCGCGGGCCTGCGTCGTCGGGGGTTCGGGGCTCTCCTCGACGGTGAGGCTCCGCCGCTCGTCGACGTCGACGAGCGCGTAGGCCACCTCCATCGGCGGTTCGGGTTCGACGGCGCCTTCGACGACGTCGCCCTCCTCGATTCCGGGGTTGTCCGCGAGCGTGTGTACCTGCCCGCGGTCGACGTCCTTCAGGACGGCCGAGTCCTCGTCGGCGTGGGTGACGAGGAAGCGACCCTCTCGTCGTTCGGCATCCTCTTCGGTGCTCATACCTCGACGGACGGGTTCGGATGTCTTCGGCGTTTCGTCCGACGCCGGTCCGTCCGCTAAGAGTCGCCTACCGACCGTATATCCTCTATAACAAATATCCGATCTACCGATTCCGTTCACGATGAATACCGAACTCAGTCGTCACGAACTCACAGCGCGCGAACCGGGAGGAACCGACGGATGACCGACGAGTCGGCGGCGGGGATACTATCGGTTCTGGGAGTTCTGTTGGTGGTGGTCCTGTTTCTCGTCGGGGTCACCGCCGGTTTCGGTTCTATCGGCCCTCTGGACGGGTCCCAGTCGCAATCGCTCCAGCAGGACGACCGAACGCCGGATAGTCCCTGCCAGGGCGACGAGGAGCTGCTGGCCAAATACAACTGGGAGCAGTCCGACGGCACATACCAGTTCGTTCTGGACGACGGCGCTGACGTGGTGACGTTCGATATCGTCGCGTTGGACGACGGCGACCCTGCTTCCGGTCCGGTCGAGGTGAACTGGACGGCCCAAGAGCCGGTCGACGTCGTAGTGGTCCAGGCGGGAGGAGGAGCCGCACCCGAGCAGGTGGTCGAGATCGATCCACCGGCGACTGACGGCACCATCGTGACGGAGCAGGGGATCAGCTTCCTGGCGTTCTGTGTGATACCGGCAACGCCGACGCCAACGCCGACTGCGACACCAACACCGACGCCAACGCCGACTGCGACACCAACACCGACTGCGACACCAACGCCGACACCGACCGAGACGCCGACACCGACCGAGACGCCGACGCCAACGCCGACACCGACCGAGACGCCGACGCCAACGCCGACACCGACCGAGACGCCGACGCCAACGCCGACACCGACCGAGACGCCGACGCCAACGCCGACACCGACCGAGACGCCGACGCCAACGCCGACACCGACCGAGACGCCGACGCCAACGCCGACTGCGACACCAACACCGACGCCAACGCCGACTGCGACACCAACACCGACACCGACCGAGACGCCACAGAGTGAGACGGTGTACTGGCAGGTCGACTTCGGCCCCGGGTCGGAGCCGCCGGACCCACCGGACTACGCCGGGAACGGTCTGGACCTGATGGCGGCGCTGGGGAACTCCGACGACGGCGTCACGGACAACCCCTCGCTCCTCCGGCAGGAAGACGCCGGGGAGCTAGGTGACGTCACCATCGTCGACCAGTCGTTCTCGTTCGACGCGGCCGGCGCTCCGACCGAGGTAACGGTCGAGTTCGAGGTCGAGGAGGGGGCCCCGGAGCGGGACCTCCATCTCGCGGTGTTCGTGCTCCCGGGACCGTACGAGTACTCCGAGGTCGACCAACAGGAACTGTACGCGTCCACGAGCGTGACCGTCGAGGGCGGTGACAGTGCCGAGATGACGCTCAGTATCCCTCAGGAACCGACAGAATAGCTCGCAACCGGCGGGCCACCTCCGGCTTCGTAATGGACCGGGAATTGCGGCGACTTCTCCGGCGGGCGGCTACGGATCGTCCCTCGGCCTGCGATGGCGGGTGAAGACCCGCACCGGTTCAGCCCAGCAGGTAGCCGAGCCGGGGGTACCGCTCCAACAGCGGCTGGCCGCCGATCTCGTAGCCCTCGACGTAGGCGTCGAGTCCTAGGATGCGGCCGGCGCCGAAGGCGGCGACCGAGAGGAACACGAGCATGTACATGAAGTCGCTGTTGATGAACCCGTGAGCCATGTCCCAGTTGCCGAAGTAGAACAACAGCATCATGAGCGCCCCGAAGAACGCCGCCAGCCGGGTCAAAAGCCCGGCCATGAGACCGAGACCGATGGCGACCTCGCCGTACGGGACTGCGACGTTCACGAACTCGACGAACCACGGGGACGCGGCCATCCAGGCGAACATCGCTTCCAGCGGGTTGCCGTTGGCCGCCGCGACGTTCGTCAGGTAGCCGCCCGCGGCGAAGCCGTTCAGCACCTTCTCCGCGCCCGAGTAGAGGAACGCGAAGCCGATGACGAGCCGGAGCGCCAGGACGAACCAGGCGCTGAGACCGTGTGCCTTCCCCCGGACGGTCAGCCCGCCCAGCGTGCTTTCGAAAACGTTCGTGCCGTTCAGTGTGTTCTTGGTGGACATACGTTTCTCCTATATCCGGAGAGACGCGTCGTTCGGACGTATAACCTCCCCGTGAGTCCCGGGAGCCGGGACAGCGCCGCAGTGCGGTGGTTCTCCCGGCTTCCGCTCGTCAGTCGCCGTCAGCCGAGCCACCGGTGGACGACGAGGATGAGTACGGCACCGGCCAGCGGGATGGTCCACGACAGCGCCTCCGGGACGGCGTACAGCGCCTCGACCAGCGGCGCGGCGAGCCCCGACGGATCGGGCCGGGTCGACACCTGGCCGTCTATCTCGAAGCGGGCCGGCATCGAGGCGACGGCGCCGAGATACAGCGTCACGAGGTAGACGACGCCGGCGCCGGCCAGGCCCGCGTCGTAGCCGGGGTCGCCGCCCTCGCGCCTGTGGTGGCGGGCGACGAACAGCACGGGCGCGACCAGCGGCGCGACGACCAGGAAGCCGAACAGGACGAACACCGACCGGACGAAGGTGATGGTCCCGCCGGAGAGGTTCGCCGTCGAGGCGACGGTGACGACTAGGGCGAAGGTGAAGAAGATCGCGAGGATGGCGGCCAGCAGGCCGCCGACGGCGGTGTAGGCCCGGAAGAGCCGGGAGTCGCTCCGCCGGAAGGCGTAGGGGAAGGCCCCGAAAAATCCCGAGTAGTCGTCGCTCATCACCGGCCGTAGGGCCGTCCGGTGAATAAGCGCCGCGATTCCGGGCGACGGTAGTGTTCAGGGCGAGTCCCACATCAAAGCCCCTCCCTCAACGAGCGAGGTCGCAAGACCGAGCGAAGTAGGGAGAGGTCGGTTACACGAGAGGAACGCTGTATCACTCCGATCGATTCCCTGTTCTGTCGAAGCGGGGGCTGCCGGAGTCGTTGGTGAATCTACCCGCAGGCTTATTTGATGGGCGTCAAAAGAGGGATGTATGTCGGACGCAGATACAAATGATACACCGGATCCGGACAAGACGAATATCAACATCCGGATCACCGAGTCGTTTCTGGAGGACATCGACACGACGTGGGAGCAAGAGGGGTTCAACTCCCGAAGCGAGTTCATCCGGTACGTGCTCCGGGACGCGGTGAAACACCCCGCGTTCACGCGGGCGACCTGGAAGGAGATCGCTTCCGAGGAACACAAACTGCGGACCGGGGAGGGCGAGGGCGTCAGCAGCGAGGAGGTGAAGGCCCAGTTGGAGCAGGATGACTGACGACTGGGACTGGGAGCTCCGGGCGTCCGCCGAGGACACGTTCGAAGGGCTGGACGACCACCAGCAAGACCGCCTCGTCTCGAAATTGGACGAGATTGTCGACGACGAGTGGCGGACGCCCGACGAGTATCTGGAACCGCTCACCGGGTCGCCGTATTCGAAACTCAGAATCGGATCGTTTCGGTTGGCATGTTCGGCCCGCCAGGATGAGCAGCTACTCCGCGTCTACAGCATCGAACACCGGTCAGGCGCATACACCGCGGACGACGATTGATTGACGATATCCGACAGGAACGACAGCGGTATGTTGGCACGCTTATCCGGACACCGCCCCGGCCGACACCGCCAAGGCCTTACTCCAGCGGCACGCGCCCGGTGGCATGAACGTCGACATCGGCAACGCTCTGGCGGTCGAGGCCTCGCCGGGGGTCGCAGCGGACTCCCTGGAACGACTCGACGAGCGGGTCGCCCGTGCCCACGAGCGGGTCGCGGACGGCATCGAGGACCGGGAGTTCGGCTACGCCAGCCTCGCGCTGCCGGCCGACACCGACGCCGGGGAAATCCGGGCGGCCGTCGAGGGGTTCGACCCCGAGGCGGTCCTGACGGTCGGCATCGGCGGGTCCGCGCTGGGCGCCGAGACGATCACGGCCGCGCTGGGTCTCGAGGGGCACCACACCCTGGACAACGTCGACCCCGCCGAGACGACCCGCCTGCTGGAGGAACTGCCGCTCGAGGAGACGCTCGTCAACGTCGTCTCTCGGTCGGGGACGACCGCCGAGACGCTGTCGAACTTTCTGGTCGTCCGGGCGGCGATGGCGGAGGCGGGCGTCGACTGGACCGAGCGGACCGTCGTCACGACGGGCGAGTCGGGCCCGCTGGCGGAACTGGCGGCGACGGAGGACCTGCCGACCTGTTCGGTCCCGGCGGGGGTCCCGGGCCGGTTCTCGGCGCTGTCGGCCGTCGGACTCGTTCCGGCGGCGGCGCTGGGCGGCGACATCGAGGGCGTCCTCGCCGGTGGCGCCGAGGGGCGGGCGGCGCTGGCCCCGTCGCTGTTCGACTGTCCGGCCTACGCCTACGGCGCGGTCGCCTACGCCCTGGAGTGTCGCGGCGCGACGACGAACGCCGTGGTGCCGTACGCGGAGGCGCTGGAGCCGTTCGCGGAGTGGTTCGCACAGCTGTGGGCCGAGAGCCTCGGCAAGGACGGCCTCGGGCAGACGCCCGCCCGCGCGCTGGGCGCGACCGACCAGCACTCCCAGCTGCAGCTGTACCGCGCCGGCCGGAAGGACAAGCTGGTCACGCTGTTGCGGCCCCGAGAGCGGGTCGACCGTCCCATCCCGGAGACGGACGTCGAGGCCCTGTCGTACCTCGGCGGGTCGACGCTCGGCGAACTGCTGGACGCGGAGTTCGAGGCGACGGAGGCGTCGCTGGCGGCCGCGGGCGTCCCGAACGTCCGCATCGAGTTCGACCGCCTGGACGCGGCGAGCGTCGGCCGCCTGCTGTACGACATGGAGGCCGCCTGCGTGCTGTGCGGGGAACTGCTGGAGGTGTCGACGTTCACCCAGCCGGCCGTCGAGTGGGGAAAGCGGGCTGCGAGGGGCCTGCTCGGTGGCGGCGAGTTCGAGGAGAGCGAGGCGGTCGCCGAGAAGACGACGCTGGACATCGAGTAGCGGCCAGGGGTGGTCGCCGTCGCTCGGCTACAGCCCGCCGGTCAACTCAAGATAGTTGACGGCGAACGTGACGGCGTTGTACACGCCGTGGGCGACGGCGGGTACCAGGAGGTTGCCGGTGTGCTCGTAGAGCGCCCCCAGCAGGCCGCCGAGGACGAACAGGACGACCAGCGTCGTCGCCAGCGACTCGACGGAGCCGCCGCCGAGGCTGTAGGCGGGGACGTGGACGGCGGCGAAGACGACGGCGGCGATGCCGACCGCGGGGGCGGTGCTGAACGCCTCCTTGAGCCGGGTCTGGACGACGCCCCGGTAGAGCAGTTCCTCGACGGGTCCGGTGATGAGGATGGAAAGCGGTATCAGCGGCAACAGCATCGCCGGGTTGTCCGCGGCCGACTGGGAGACGGAGTGATCGGTCACGGAGAGGCCGAGCTGTTCGGCGACGAAGGTCGCCGCCGCCAGCGTCCCGAACAGCGCGAGGACGCCGGCGACGATCCAGGCGAGGTCGCGGGCGGTCGGCCGCCCGACGCGGAGGTACGACAGCGACCGGTCGGAGGCGTCCAGGTAGAAGGCCGCGACCGCGAGGATGCCGCTGTACTGTGCGAGCATCAACACGGTGGCCCGCTCGGGCGACCCCTCAGCCAGCGGAACGAGGGCACCGACCAGCGACACGGCGAAGGTGACGAAGACGAGGCCGGCGAGGAAGCCAGCGAGGCCGACGCCCGCGGCGGCGACGACGGTCGAGACGGGATCGCGCTCGGCGGAGACGCTCATTGCCGGCCGTAGGGTTCGACGGCCGATTAATCTTGTCAGTCCGCCGTCCGTCGCCCGTCTGACGGGTATTTATGCTAGACGGTGACATACCTACCGGCATGCGTCGCTACACGCTCGTCTGTGACGACGACACGGCGCGGCGTGTCGAGGGGCTCGCCGCGGAGTACGACCTCACCGAACAGGAGGTCCTCGAACAACTGGTCGGGGTCGGGCTCGAGGAACTCGACTAGGGGCGCTTCCGTTCGAGGTCGCTGCCGCAGATGCTACAGCGGTCGCGGTGCTCGTCGAAGGTCCGGCCGCAGCCCTGACACTGGAACTGCCAGTCGCGCCGCTCGTCGATGCCCTCCTGTGCGATGACGTCGACGGCGACGTCGAGCTTCTCGGCGACGTTCTGCATCGCGTAGTCGTCGGTGACGAGCGTCGCGTCGAGTTCGAACGACGCGGCCAGCAGACGGACGTCGGTCCGCGAGAGGGTCTCGGCGTCGCCCGTCTCGCGGGCGGCCCGCTCGACGCGTTCGACGGTCTCGGGTTCGGGGATGTGGATGCGCATTCCCGACCCCTCCAGCGCGTCGAAGCGGTAGCCGGCCTCGTCTTCGAGTTCCTCGCGCACCAGCGGGATGGTAGCGATGGACTCCTCGGTGGTGTGATCGTGAATGAACGCCGACGAATCGAGAACCTGCATCGAGATCAGCGGTCGACGACGACGGTGTCCTTCACCGCCTGCACGCGGCTGACGGGGATGAGGTAGTTGCCGTGGTCGTCGCGCGGGAAGTCGGGTTCGACGGTGGCGTTGGCAGGGTCGACCACCAGGTCCCGCAACGTCCCCGTCTTCAGGTCCATCGTGATGTTGTACAGCGTTCCGAGGCTGGCACCGTCCGAACCCATGACCTCCTTGTCGGAGAGGTTCTCCGCGAGTATCTCGGGCATGGGTCCCGCTTGCAGGGCGCTCGCTATCAACGTTCGGGTCCGCGGCGACGATTTCGGAGGAATTTGGGTCAACGTTGAAGGGCCGGGCCGACCCCCTCCCTGGTATGGAACGTCGACGATACCTCCAGTTGGTCGCGGCCGCCGGCGGTGCCGTCTCGATTGCAGGTTGTACGGACGACGGCGGCAACGGCGGCGGAGAGCCGACGGACACGGCGACGGATACCGACGAGGGGATGGACACGGCGACGGATACCGACGAGGGGATGGACACGGCGACGGCCACCGAGACGGAGACGCCGACCGAGACGGCCGAGCAGACGGAGACGCCGACCGAGACGGCCGAGCAGACGGCGACGCCGCCGTCCGACCCCGACCAGCGGGTCGCCGTCGGGGCCAACGGCCTCAACTTCGAGCCCGCGGGCTTCGAGATATCCGTCGGCGACACGGTGTTGTGGGAGTGGGTGGGTTCGGGACACAACATCGCCGTCGAGAGCAAGCCCGACGGCGCCGACTGGTCCGGCAAGGCCGAGGAGTTCAGCTACGGCGAGGGCACCGTCCACGCCCACACCTTCGAGGTCGCCGGCGAGTACGACTACGTCTGTGAGCCGCACCAGAGCAACGGCATGACGGGAAGCTTCACGGTCAGCGAGTGACCGGCCGCCCCGGGAAATCGAATCGACCGGCCGACAACCGGCAAATGACCGACGAACCGACATTGAAACCGTTATATGCCGGCGACGGCCACTGTTCGACAAGAGGGACCGTCTATGTCTGATGCCGACGCTACCGACGCCGGGGACGCCGCATCGCTACGGACGCCCATCGTCGCCGTACTCGGGCACGTCGACCACGGCAAGACGAGCCTGCTCGACGAGGTGCGCGGCTCGGCCGTGACCGCCGGCGAGTCCGGTGCCATCACCCAGCACATCGGCGCGACGGCCGTCCCGCTGTCGACCATCTCCGACATCGCCGGCAAGCTCGTCGACCCCGAGGACTTCGATCTGCCCGGCCTGCTGTTCATCGACACGCCCGGCCACCACTCGTTTTCGACGCTGCGCTCCCGCGGCGGGGCGCTCGCGGACATCGCCATCCTCGTCGTCGACGTCAACGACGGCTTCCAGCCGCAGACCCTGGAGGCCGTCGACATCCTCAAGCGGACCGAGACGCCGTTCATCGTCGCCGCCAACAAGATCGACACCATCCCGGGGTGGAACCCGAACCCGGACGCGCCCGTTCAGGAGACGCTCGAAAAGCAGAGCGACCGGGCCGAGTCACGGCTCAACGAGAAGCTCTACGAACTCATCGGCGACCTCTCCGACAACGGCTTCTCGGCGGACATGTACTGGCGGGTCCAGGACTTCCGGGCGAACATCGGCGTCGTCCCCGTCTCCGCCGAGACCGGCGAGGGCGTCCCCGACCTGCTGACGGTGCTGATGGGTCTCTCCCAGCGCTACCTCAAAGAGGAGATGTCCATCGACGTCGGCGGTCCCGGCGTCGGCACCGTTCTCGAGGTCACCGAGGAGCGCGGCTTCGGGACGACGCTGGACCTGGTGCTGTACGACGGCACCGTCCGGGCGGACGACACCATCGTCGTCGGCGGAACGGGCGAGCCCATCGTCACCGAGGTGCGCGCACTGTTGCAGCCGCGGCCGCTGGCGGAGATACGGACCGAAAAGCAGTTCGAGCAGGTCGAGGAGGTCCGGGCCGCCGCCGGCCTGAAGATAGCGGCCCCGGACCTCGACGACGCGATGGCGGGCGCGCCCGTCCGCGTCGTCCGCGACCGGCCGCTGGAGGACGTCATCGAGGAGGTCCGCGCGGAACTGGCCGACATCGAGGTCACGACCGAGGAGGACGGCGTCGTCGTCAAGGCCGACACCCTCGGCTCGCTGGAGGCCATCGCCGCCGCCTTAGAGGAGGCGGAGGTGCCCATCGTCCGGGCGGAGGTCGGCGACGTGGCACCGCGGGACATCGCGGTCGCCTCCACCGCCGAGGAGCCGAAACACGAGGCCGTCCTCGGCTTCAACGTCGACGTGCTGGACGACGCCGAGCGCGAGGCCGAGGAGAAGGACGTGCGGCTGTTCGTCGACGACGTCATCTACCAGCTGGTCGAGTCCTACGAGGAGCACGTCGAGACCATCGAGCGCGCCCAGCAGGAGCAGGTGCTCGACAAGATACAGCGACCCTGTCGGTTCCGGGTGCTGGAGGACCACGTCTTCCGGCAGTCCAACCCCGCCGTCGTCGGTGTCGAGGTGCTGTCGGGCACGCTGAAGCGCAACTCCCGCGTCGAGAAGTGGGCGGGCAACGAGCCCGAACGCGTCGGCGAACTCAAGTCCCTGCAGGACGCCGGCGAGGACATCGACGAGGCCCGAACCGGCGAACAGGTCGCCGCATCCATCGACGGTCCCACCGTCGGCCGACAGATCGAGGAGGGCGACGAACTCTGGACCGAGTTGCCCGAGAAACACGCGAAGATCCTCGAGCAGGAACTGTCCGACGAGATTCCCGCCGACGAACTCGAGGCGCTCGGGATGTACCTCGACAAACACCGGAACCGCGATCCGTTCTGGGGGAAGTAGCGGCGCTGTAATCCGGTTTAGGCCTGCAAGAGCGGTATCAGGGACCTCCTCGTAGCCGCCGGTAATTAGATTTAATTATCCGGAGTTCCACAGGGGTGGTATGGAGGAGACGCCCACCCGGTACGACGGTCTGCTGGCGGCGATGCCCGCCTCGGTCGGCGTGGGCGTCCTCGCCGGCTGGCTCATGGCCATTCCGATGGCGCTCGGGGTGGGTCTCGGGAGTGCGCTGGCCAGCGTCTTCGTCGCCACGTCGCTGTTTCTCGTGCCGCCCGAGTGACGCTCCTGTTGGTTCTCCGTATTCCCCGCTCTACAGCTCTCGTTTTGGCCGTGTGACGACACTGTCTTTCTCTACTCCGAAGCCCTCGGTCCGTCCGTGTGACGACGGCTCTTTTCCTCCCCGAAGCCCTCGGTCGGCTGGCGGACCTCGCTGTGGGGGATATCCTCGCTCCCGTCGGTCGCTCGGATAGTGCCCCCCACAGCGGCCGCCACCCGCCCTCGCCCTTCGAGTCCGCCAGGACCCGCACCACACACCTCCCCAACCGACTCGTCGCGGGTCTCGCTGCGCTCGACCGCGCGACTCGTCCCTCGCGCGCGTTGCTCGCGCGCGCCGAGAACGAAGTCGAAAAGGCGCTATCGGGGTTCGGCGCCCGTCCCGGCTTCGACTGCCCCCAACTCGAACCGCCCTCGGGAGACGGGGACGCCGCCGTAGGGGTCGGCCTCCAGAAGCAACGAGCCGTCGAGGTCGGCGTAGTCGAGCAGCGGCAAGAGGTGGGCCGCGCCCGCGATGGCGGCGTTCGTCTCGAGCATGCAGCCACACATCACCTCCAGCCCCTGTGCGCGGGCGGCGTGGATCAACTCGACGGCGGGCGTGAGGCCGCCGGTCTTCATCAGCTTCAGGTTGGCGATGTCACACCGGTCGGCGATTTCGGGCACGTCGGCGGCGGTCCGGCAGGACTCGTCGGCCGCGATTGGCAGCGGCGAGTGCTCGTGGACGTACCGGAGGCCCTCGGGGTTCTCGGCGGGCACCGGCTGTTCGACGAACTCGACGCCGTGGTCGGCCAGCGCCTCGCAGTGGGCGACGGCTGCCTTCGGCGTCCAGGCCTCGTTGGCGTCCACGCGAATCCGGACGTCGGGCGCGACGGCGCGGACGGCCTCGACGATGCGGCGGTCCCGGTCGGTCCCCAGTTTCAGCTTCAACACGGGGTAGCCGGCGTCGACGGCCTCGCGGGCACGCCGCTGCATCACGGCCGTCTCGGCGATGCCGACGGTGAAGGAGGTCGCGGGCCGGCGCTCGGGGTCGGCCGACAGCCCCAGCAGGCGGTAGACGGGTTCGCCGAGCAACTTCCCCGCGAGGTCCCACAGCGCCACGTCGACTGCAGCGCGGGCGGCCGGGTTCCCGCGGGCGACGGCCCGCATCCGTTCGGCTATCTCCCGACGCGCGTGGGGGTCGGCGACGGCCTCGGCCGCGGCGAGCAGGTCGGGCAACAGCGCCTCGACGGTCCCCGTCGTCTCGCCGTAGTGAGCCGCGGATGCGGCGGCGCCGTAGCCGGTCTCGCCGCCGTGCTCGAGTTCGACGACGACGTTCTCCGCGGTCGTGGTCGTCCCGCGGGCGATGGTGAACGGCACCGAAAGCGGGAGTTCGACGGTCTCGACGCGCCAGTTCATAGCTGCTCGACGAGCCTCCCGGCGCCGTCCCGGACGGGGTCGACGGCCGGCGCGCCGATGGCTTCCCCGTAGTCCGTCAGGGCCGCCTCGGCGGCCGACTCCCCGAGGCCCGAGGTGTTCAGCGCGCCGCCGAGCAGGTCGGTCGGGGCGACGGGGTCGGCCACGTCGCAGTACAGTTCCGCGACCCGTCCGGGGTCGGGTATCGGGAACGACTCGTAGCCGTGAATCGCCTCGCGTCCGGCCTCGTGGCACAGCACCAGGTGCTCGGGCATGGCGCCGTGGAGGATGCCGCAGGTGACCGCCGAGTACGCCGGGTGGACGATGGCGCCCTGCCCCTCGACGAAGAGGTAGTCGTGCTCGTCGGCCCGCTCTTTCAGCATCCGCTCGACGGCGCCGTTCGTGAAGTCGCTGATCGTCCGGTCGACGGGGATGCCCCACCCGGCTATCACGATGCCCGTCTGCCCGGTCGGGACGAATCCGGCGTCGAACCCGGCCTCGCGGGCGGCCTCGACGAGTTCGAGCGTGGTCGTCATCTTGCCGGTCGAGCAGTCGGTGCCGACCGTCAGGACCACCTCGACATCCAACTCGCGGGCGACGCCCTCCGCGACGGTGAGGTCGTCGGGCGGCTTCCGGACGTCGCGCAACTCGACGCCGTACTCGTCGGCCAGGGCGACGAACTCCTCGTCGTCGTTCAGGAAGTAGTGCAGGCCGGCGATTACGTCTGCGCCGCGCTCGATTGCGGCCCGGACGTCCGGCCGCCAGGAGTCCTCGAAGCCGCCGCCGATGGGCGCGATGCCGATTATGAGGGCGTCGAAGTCGGGCGCCTCGGCGACGCTCTCGACGACCGGCACCGCCGAGTCGAGGTCGGGGAGGTGGTCGCCGACGGTCGTGCCCGCCGTCTCTCGGTCGAGAACGGCGACGACGTCGTGGTCGGCGTACCGGAGGACGCCGACGGCGGTCTTGGCGCGGTCGGGGAACTGCTCGTGAGCGAGGACGGCGACGCGCATACGCCCGACAGGCGGGCCGAAAACATAAACGCACCACTCACCGAGTGAGGCTGTTCTTCAGGGCCACAACCCGCGGAGTTCGTGGGCCCGAGCAACCCGGGAGAGAGCGACGATGTAGGCGGCGGTCCGCCAGGAGACGTCGCGGCGCTCGTATTCGTCCCGGATCGATTCCCAGGCAGCCATCATCTCGGCTTCCAGTTCCTCGTTTACGCGTTCGCGGGACCACTTGCGGCGGTTGATGTCCTGGAGCCACTCGAAGTACGACACCGTCACGCCGCCGGCATTGGCGAGGATATCGGGAACGACGGGAATGCGGCGCTGCTGAAGGATCGACTCGGCGGCGAAGGTGACGGGGCCGTTGGCCCCCTCGACGACGAGGTCGGCCTGGATATCGCTGGCGTTGGCGCCGGTGATGGCGTTTCCGACTGCACACGGTGTGAGTACATCGACGTCCAACTCGAGGAGTTCCTCGTTGGTGATGGCGTCGCCGTCGCTGTCGGTGACCGCCTCGGGCGTTTCGTCGTGGGCGGGGATTTCCTGAACGGCCAGCCCCTCCGGGTCGTAGGCGGCACCGTTGACGTCGCTGACGGCGACGATGTCGGCGCCCCACGACTCCAGCAGACGGGCGGCGTTGGCCCCGACGCTGCCGAACCCCTGGACGGCAATGGTCGCTCCCTCGACGGGGCGGTCGTAGTACTTGCAGGCTTCCCGCACCACGATGGCGACGCTGTAACCGGGTGCCTCCTCTCGACCGTAACTGCCGCCGATTTCGGGCGGCTTGCCGGTGACGACCCCGGGTGTCGTCTCGCCCTGCTGGACGCTGTAGGCATCCATGAACCACGCCATCGTCTGTGGGTCGGTCCCCATGTCCGGCGCGGGAACGTCGGTGTTCGGGCCGACGATGTCCCGTAGCTCCTCGGCGAAGCGGCGCGTCAGTCGTTCTCGTTCGTTCTCCGAGAGGTCCTTCGGGTTCACGACGACACCACCCTTGGCACCACCGAGCGGCAGATCCATCACCGCCGTCTTCCAGGTCATCCACATCGCCAGGCCGATACACTCCGCCTCGGAGACGTCCGGATGAAAGCGGATACCGCCCTTGAACGGCCCGCGGACGTCGTCGTGCTGGGCCCGGTAGCCCTCGAGAACCTCGACCGTCCCGTCGTCCCGCTCCAGCGGTATCGAGACGCGCTGAACCCGCGCCGGGTGTTTCAGCCGCTCGACGACGTTCGGGTCGAGGTCCAGTTCGGCAGCCGCGTGTTCGAGCTGGCGTCGGGCCGTCTCCAGCGCCGACACCGGCGCCGAGCGGTCGGTTCCTGCGCCCTCGCCCGACCGGGTGGATTCCGAAGCCATCTATTCGAGCGGCATCGAACAGTTCCTGATGTCGTCGCCACACTCGGGGCACGTCCCTGGATTCGTCGCGGCGCGCTCGGACCACCCACAAGTCAGGCATTCGTAGAGTAACCGGTCGTCGCCGGCTGCGACGTCCCAGACGGTGCAGACACTACCGGAGTCTTCGGTACCCATGACCGCAAATTTTGCGCTCGCCGGGATATGTCCAACCCTGTTTTATCGAACGTGTCGGCACCTGTCACCCTTCGTTATCAAACCCATTTCCGTCGAACAGGAACGAAAGCAGATTCCGCTGGGCCTTCCGGTTGAGCTGGTAGAACGCGCTCGAGGAGACCTCGAGCGCCTCGGCGATGTCCTCGCCGGTCGCCTCCCGCGGCGCCTCGAAATAACCGCTGTGGTATGCCGTCCGGGCGGCCTCGAGTTGGCGGTCGGTTAGCCTGTCGGCGAGGCGCGACCGGAGCTTCGGACCGCTGGCGTGCCGTCGGTCACGCTCGCGCCGGGCGCGGAGCTCGGGCCGCTCGTACCAGCCCTCTATCACCTCGTCGATTCTTCGCACGTCGGTCGACCCGGGAACGGTGACGACGAGCGTCGCGCCGTCACCATCGGCTCTCAACCGACGCAGCACTGCGCCGTGGTCGGCGAGGGTCGTCCCGATGAACGGCTCCGAGAGTTTCAGTCGGAGCGTGCCGCCGTCTTTCTCGTCTGCGATGACCCGTGCCTCGTCGACGGAGACGAACGCTCTGGCGGCCCGTGCGACTTCCTCGACGGTCCCCCGCTCTACCGTGACGAACAGCAACACCCGGTCGTCGAGGCGTTCGGCTCCGCCGTCGACGGCCAGTTCGGTGTCGGTGCGCGTCGCCAGCCCGTACAGGAGACACTCCTCGTCGGTGACACCGTAGGTCAGTTCCGTGACCGTGCCGCCCAGGAGGGCGTCGCGCTGTCTGGCCGAACCTATCGCCGAGGCGATGGTCTCGCCCAACTCCACGAGGACGCTGTCGATGGGGTCGTCGATGGCGTTGGCTCCGCTGGCGTAGACAGTCAACGCGCCGTAGGTCGCACCTTCGTACTTCAGCGGGACGCTGATGACCGACTGAAGACCAAGCGAAAGCGCCTCGACGCGCCAGTCGTCGCCACGAGGGTCCGAAGCGACGTTCGATACCGTCGTTGGCTCGCCGCGCCGTATCGTCTCGGCGGAGGGCTCGGTCGTCTCGTCGACCGTTTCGGGCAAGGCATCGAGGTAACTCCGGCCGGTACCCGACCACGCGCGCACCTCCAGGCCGGTTGCGGTCCGTTCGCCGACCCAGGCTAGCTCGAACCGTCCGGCCGCAGTCAGTCGGTTGCAGACGGCCGTCTCGATCTCCTCGCGGGTTTCCGCGCCGACGAGCGCCCGATCGATCTCGCGGATGATGTCGTTGGTCCGGTTGATCTCGACCAGTCGCTCGTTCCGCCGCTGCAGGGCCTCTTCCTGCTCGCGGAGTTCCGACTCTCGATCGATGCGGTCCAGCGCCGCCTCGGCCGTGGCGGCAAACAGGTCCGCGAGCTCGATGGTCACGTCGTCGACGCCGCTGGGGGTCTCACAGCCGACCACGAGTACGCCGTTGTCACCAACCGGCAGGTACGCCGCAGCCCGCAGATCGGTCGTCGGGTTCGAGAGGCGGTCGGCCCGCCGAACGTCGTCGAAGTACGCGACCTCGCTACGGACGAACGCCGTCCCGACGAGTGTGTTCGTGTCCGGTGGCAGCGACGGCAACTGACCGTGTAGCTCCGAGAACGGTTCGGTTACTGCCGCTGGCTGCAGCAGGTTGTCGTCCCCGTCGAAGAGGTAGCAGGCAGCGCCGTCGACGGGCAGTCCCTCGGTTACGTCGCCGACCAGCAGTTCGACTGCCTCCGTCCGGGATTCAGCGGCCAGAAGCTGACGGCTCGTGTCGTGCAGCGTCGTCAGCGCCCGCTCCCGCTCCTTCCGTTTCGTGATATCGCGGCAGCTGTAGAGCCGCGTCCCGCCCTGAATCGAGACTTCCTTGACGTTCACCAGCAGAGTGTGTTCCTCGCCATCGCTGTCGGTCACCGTACATTCGATGTTCGTGAGAACTCCCTCCTCGGCTAGCCTCTCTTCGGCGAAGACGTCCTCGCCCAGTAGCTCCGCTATGCTCCCGAGTTCGTGTATCTCCTCGGCCGTGTAGCCGAAAATGAAGTGGACGTTCGGACAGACGTACGTGAACCGTCCCGCCTCGTCGGTAACGAGGACGGTGTCGGTCATGTTGTTCAGCGTGATGCGGTGGAGCCGTTCGGATTCCCTGAGCTCCGCCTCCAGCCGGCGCTGCTCCGTTGCGGTCTCGAGGGCGTGCTCGACCCGTTCGGCGAGACAGTCCCGGACGTCGCCGGACGGGACGTACTCGTCTGCCCCGGCAGCGACGGTGTCGCTCGCTAGTCGTTCTGACCCTTCCTGCGGTGCGACGACGACCGGAACGCGGCCGTTCGCCTCTCGAATTGCCGAGACTGCTTCCGAACCGCTGGCGCCCTCGAGCGCGGCACCGACGACGATGCAGTCGATTTCCGGGCCGGCGGCTTCCAGTTCGTCGCAGGCCGTTTCGACCGTCGTCGCCGTGACGAACGCCGTCCCATCGGCGAAGGACGCGCGGGCGTCGCCGAACCACTCCCCACGACCGGCAAGCAGGATTCGCCGGCGGCTGTCCCGCGCGGTGGCGCCGTGTCCCATAGCTACCTGCTCCGTGCGGGAGGAAAATAAGCCTGTTAGTCCAGCGGGCTCACACGTCGCGGTCGGACGAGTTGACATCCTCCCACGGCTGAAGCCGTGGGCTTTCGTCTCGTAATTCTGTAAACGGCGGCACGGCGGTCGGCAGTTCGAACGCCTCGGGGCCGCGAACTTCGCCCCTCAGAGACCGTACAGCGGGACTGCCCAGAAGTCGTCGTAGGCGTCGCCTAACGCCGCCTCGGGCTCGCCCGTCGCGTCGACCGCAGCCGTCGCGTCGGCGTCGAACTCGCCGACCAGCCGGCGGTCGCCGGTCACGTACAGTCGGTCCGCGTCGACGCCGGACAGCGCCGCCTCGCATCGTTCGACGTGCTCGGCGATCTGCTCGTCGCGGAGCCGTTCGAAGCGGGATTGTGAGAAGCCGCCCTTCGAGTGGTCGCTCTTGACGTCGCTCGTGAAACCCTCGAAGTCGACGCGCTCGTCGCCCTCGTAGACGCCGACGGCGAAGACGTCCGACCGCACCAGCGCCAGCGCGTAGCGGCCCGTCGGCTGCAGCCACGCGCGGTCCAGTTCCGGGCCGTCGCTCCAGGTGGTGAACGGCTCGGGGGCGACGGGCGGCCGCAGCGCCGCCGCGACCAGGCCGGCGTCGTCGGCACAGACCAGACAGGGCGCCGCCCGCGAGAGGAGTCCGGCACGGCCCTCCAGCAGATCCGCGACAGCGTCGGGAACCGCCTCGTCGACGTAGGCGGTCAGCACGCTCTCGGGACCGTTTTCCAGACGTTCCAGCCGCGAGAGGACGGTCTCGAGGCGGCGACCGCGAACCGACTCCCGGTGACGGAAGGTCAGGTCGACCGATTCCTCGGTCTCCTCGAGTTGGCCCTCGAGGTCGGCGATGCGGTCCTCGAGGCGGTTGACGCGCTCCTCGGCCTCCTGGCGTGCGCGTGCCGCCTCCGACCGCCGCTCGCGCTCGGCGTCCAGCTGTGCCTGCAGGCTCTCGCGTTCGTCTTCGAGTTCCGCGATGCGCTCCTTCAGCTCCGTCCGCCCGAGGAGGTCGTCGAGCATCGGCGGACCGAGGGCGGGGGCGGCCTAAAACCCCGCGGGGTCGTCGCCGCCGACGGACCCGAGGTCCAGCAGCTGTGCGGCCCGGTCGGCCTTCGCCAGCAGCACCTCGCTGAGCGCGGGCGGGTTCTCGACGCCCGTCGCGGGGAGGACGGACGGCGGGAGCGCGACGGTCCGACCCGGCACCCCGTCGGCGGCGTGAACCGGGACGTGCGTCGATCCGATCTTCATCACCAGCGGCGCGGGCCCGTCGCCGTCGTAGAGCTGCTCGCTGACCTGTTCGTGCTGCTCGCGGTGCATCACGGCGCGCTCGTCCTCGTGGGGCTCGACGTAGAGCCGGCCCAGGTAGTACCCGCTCGAGAATCGTTCGAACATGCGGCCACATGTATGTGGGTCGTTACCACGGATAAAGCTTGGCCGGGAGGCTTTTGCCGTCGTGCAAACAGCGTCGATGGCCGCCGACACGAATTCCGGGGTGGATCGGCGGTCCGAAACCATCTCGTCGCTCTATGAACTCTCTGCGGCAATCTCGGGCGTTCGTTCCCGTGATTGAACGATCAGAACGGATGTCGGGTTTTTACGAGGTCGAGGTTCGAACCTCCGGTAATGAAACGAGCTGCTGTCGTGGCCGGATTCGCCGTGGGCGTCGCGCTGCTCGCGGCCGTCGCCGTCGGCGGTGCGGGATCGACGGCGGCGCAGGCCGACGCCGACGGGAACGCCTCCTTCGGTGCGGACGTCTCCTCGTTCATGCAGGCCAGCAGCGCCGAAGCGGAAGGCGAGGTCGAAAGCGAGATGTTCGCCGCCGCGCTGAACCGAACCGAGAACCCCGACGAGCGCCGCAAACTCATCGAGCAGCGCCAGGAGGCGCTCGAAGAGCGCCAGCAGCGCCTCCAGAACCGCCAGGCGGAACTGAACGGGAGCGGTCCGGTCGCCCAGACCGCCATTGCGACGCAGGTAGCGGTCGGCGCAACCGAACTCCGGGAGTCGGTCAACCGCACCGAACGCGCCGCCGTGGCAGCGGGGCTCGACACCAGCGCGCTGGCAGCGATACGGGCCAACGCCAGCGAGATGCGCGGCAACGCCGTCGCCGAGATAGCGGGCGGCATCGGCGTGTCCTCGAACCCCGGCGGCGGACCACCGGTCGACGTCCCAGGAGCGGCGGGCGACGACGAGGCGGACTCGAACGAATCCGAGAGTGAAGACCGCCCTGGGGCGGGTGAGGGGTCGGATGGAGACGGGGGGCCCCCGGAGGATGCCCCCGGGAACGGCACGGAGGGAAATGAGGGACCGCCGGAGGATGCCCCCGGGAACGGCACGGAGGGAAATGAGGGGCCGCCGGAGGACGCTCCTGGGAACGGGGACGGCGACGAGGAAGACGAAACCGACGAGGACGATCCGGGGAACGGCGGTCCGCCGGACGACCCCGCCTGACGGGCGACGGCAGGGCCTCCGGTTCGCGTCACCCTTTTTCGTGCGGGGTGTGAAGGGTCACACGATGGACTCGGCGGCGTTCCTCGACTTGCTCGGCAACGAGAACCGGCGGCGCATCCTCCGGCTTCTCGCCCGCAAGCCCTGTTACGTCACCGAGATAAGCGAGTACCTCGGCGTCAGTCCGAAGGCCGTCATCGACCACCTGCGGAAGCTCGACGAGGCCGGCCTCGTCGAGTCCCACGTCGACGACGGCCGCCGGAAGTACTTCTCTATCGCACGGAACCTCCGGCTCGAGGTCAACGTCTCGCCGTACGATTTCGGGACCAAGAGCGCCTACTCCGCGTCGCCGAACCTGGACATCACCTCCTGGCGGTACGTCTCGCTGGACATCGAGCGGGCCGACGACCCCGAGGAGGCGTCCTCGGAGACGGACCTGTCGGCGCTGGCCGAGGAACTCGGTCGCCTCGAGCGACTGGAGAACGAACTGTCGATGGCCCAGCGGTGGGTCCAGGGGCGACTCACCCAGACGCTCGACGAGATAAGCGCTCACTTCGAGGGCGTGGACGGCCGATTCTACGGCGAGTTGCTCCGGGGGCTGGCGACCGGCCCGGCGACGCCGGCGGAGTTGAGCCGCCGCGTCGAGGCGCCGCCGGACGTCGTCGCCGACGCCCTCGAGGGACTGGCCGCCCACGGCGTCGTCGAAGAGGACGGCGAGCAGTGGCGGCTGACCGACTGACCCGTCAAACCTCCCGCGTCAGGCCGTCCCGCAGGTCACGGCCGAAGTAGTGGCCGAGGGCGCCGACGGCACAGCCGACGCCGCCAGCCACCGCCGCCAGCGGCACGCCGAACCCGCCGAGGGCGGCGACGACGGCGTAGCCGACGAGCGTGCTCGCGCCGAAGCTAACGCCGCCGGCCACCGCCGTCTCCAGGTAGCGGCGGCGCTCGGCCACCAGTCCGAAGAGGAAGGTGGCGGCGAAGACGCCGACGAGTCCCGCGCCCGGCAGCGGGACGACGGCGTTCGCGGCCACCAGTCCCCCGACCGACAGCAACAGTGCCGCGAGGAAGGCCCGCGGCGAGAAGACGCGTTTGGCGCGAGTGCCGACCCGCTCCGTGCCCCCCGGCTCGGACGCCGATTCGTCGGTCCGTCCGTCGGAATCGTCGAGACCGACGTCGAACTCGGTGGCGTCGACCTCCTCGACCGACGAGCGGTCGCGGGTCCGGGTCCGGTCGCGGCTCATACCTCGGCGGAGGGCCGCCAGCGGTATCGGTCTTTTCCCGGCCGAAGGGTGTCTTTGAAGGTGACCGGGCCGGTACGGGCGGGTATGAACCCAGGGGACCGCGTTCGCGTCGACCGCGGCACCGCCACCTACGAGGGCGTGCTGATGCCGTCGACGACGGCCGACAACCTCGTCGTCAAACTCGACGGCGGCTACAACGTCGGCGTCGACCGCGCGGACGCCGCAGTCGAGGTACTGGAGACGGACACCTACGACGTCGAGAGTCCGGGCGACGCCGGCGGCACCTCCGAAATCACCTTCGACGAGGAGTTGCCGACCGTCGCGCTCATCTCGACGGGCGGCACCATCGCCTCGACGGTCGACTACCGCACCGGCGCCGTCACCGCACAGTTCGACGCCGAGGACGTCCTCCGGGCGGTGCCGGAACTGGCCGGCCGGGCCAACTATCGCGGCCGGGTCGTCGCCAACATCCTCTCGGAGAACATGACGCCCGACGTGTGGGTCGACCTCGCCGAAGCCGTCCGCGAGGAAATCGAGGCCGGCGCCGACGGCGTCGTCGTCATGCACGGCACCGACACGATGCAGTACACGGCGTCGGCGCTGTCGTTCGTGCTCGACACGCCGGTGCCGGTCGTCTTCACCGGCAGCCAGCGGTCGGCGGACCGTCCCTCCTCGGACAACGTGATGAACGCGGTCTGTGCGGTCGAGGCGGCGACGGCCGACCACTCGGAGGTGCTGGTCTGCATGCACGAAGACGAGTCCGACGACGTCTGTGCGCTGCACCGCGGCACCCGGGTCCGGAAGAACCACACGTCCCGACGGGACGCCTTCGAGACCGTCGGCGCGAGACCGCTCGGCGAGGTCGAGTGGGAATCCGGCGAGGTGACCTTCCGGCGCGAGGTGGCCGACCGCGGCGCCACCGACCTCGACCTGGCGGCCGACCTCGAGCGGGACGTCGAACTCGTGAAGTTCGTCCCCGGGACTGGCCCGGCGGCGCTGGACGCCGCCGCCGATGCCGAAGGAATCGTCCTCGAGGGCACCGGTCTCGGCCACGTCAACACGGGCTGGATCGACCGCATCGAGGAACTCGTCGCGGACGGCACCACGGTCGTGATGACGAGCCAGTGTCTCGAGGGCCGGGTCTGCGACCGCGTCTACGACACGGGCCGGGACCTGCTCTCGGCCGGCGTGGTCGAGGCCGGCGACACGCTGCCGGCGACGGCCTACGTGAAACTGATGTGGGCGCTGGCGAACGTTGACAGCGTCGAGGAGACGATGCGGCGGTCGGTCGCCGGCGAACTGCAGGCGCGGTCGGTTCCGTGGACGTGACGACCGTCGAGACGCGGCCGGCCCGTCACGCCGACCGCGAGGCCGTCGTCGCCTTCACCGAGGACACCTGGCCGGAACTGGGCGGCGACTACATCCCCCGCGTCTTCGACGAGTGGGTCGACGCCGACGGTCCGGACCAGCGGACCGTCGTCGCCTGCGTCGACGACCGGCCGGTCGGCATCTGTCAGGGCGTCCTGCTGTCGGACCACGAGGCGTGGGCCCAGGGGATGCGCGTCGACCCCGACTACCGGGGTGCGGCGATCAGCCCGAACCTGAGCCACGCGGTCTTCGAGTGGGCGGCCGAGCGGGACGCGACCGTCTGCCGGAACATGGTCTTCTCGTGGAACGCCGCCGGTCTCGGACAGTCCCGGGCGGTCGGCTTCGACCCGGTCACGGAGTTCCGCTGGCTCGAACCCGACCCGGACGCCGACGCCGACCACGACCTCGACCGCAGCGACGACCCCGCCGTCGCCTGGAGCGCCTTCCAGGGCAGCGAGGCCGCCCGCCACCTCCGGGGGCTGGGGCTGGACCTCGCCGAGTCCTGGGCGCTGGCCGAGGTGACGAGGGAGCGTCTCGCGGACGCGGAGGCGGCCTTCGCCCTCCGGGACGACGACCGCAGACGGGCCACGACCTACCGGACGCGGACCTTCGAGCGGGAGAACGACGACGGCGTCGAGGAGACGTGGGCCGAGTACGGCGTCGGCGCCTGGGACGACCACGAGGCGTTGGGTGCGCTGGCGGCGGCCGTGGCCCGCGACGCCGCCGCAGTCGGTGCCGAGAACGCCCGAATGCTGGTCCCCGAGACCCCGCGACACGTCTCCGACGCCGCGTACGCACGCGTCGCGTTCGCCGACGACCCGGACTTCGTGCTGGAGCGGGACCTGACGGAGTACGGCGGCGCGTAGCGGCGTCAGTGGTTCCGGTCGCTCCCGGCCGAACCGACGGTGGCGTCGCCGTCCTCGTCGATACCGATGGTGGTGGTGGTGGCCGACCCCTCGCCGTCGAAGGTGTGGGTCCGGACGGTCGATTCGCCGTCGACCGTGATCTTCACCTCGTACTCGCCGGTCTCTTCGAAGGGGTCGATGTCGACATCGGACTCCGCGTCGACGGTCCGGCCCGCGGCGTAGACGGGATCGGGGTCGTCGGCGAGGGCGCCGATCTCGACGACGACCGCGTGGGCGACGTCGTCCTGATTGACGAGGATCAGGCTGGTGGCCGACTGCTCGTTCGACTGTATGGCGCTACACCCTGCGGTGAGGACGAGTCCACAGAGGAGCAGGCTGACCGCGACCGACCGCGTGGAGGGCTGCATACGGTCCGGTTCCCCGCCTCCGGTAAGTCCCTTCCGGTCGCCGGACCGTGTGCCGCCCGCGCTTCGCGGGTCGCGGCCCACGGTTACAGCGATAGCGAGGCGAGGGCTTCCCGTTCACACCTCCAGATCGAAGGCGACGGCGACGGCGCCCTCGCCGACCCCGAAGTAGGCTAGCCGGTACCGCCCGGCCTGCAGGTCGGGACAGACCTCCGCCTCTCCCTGGACCGACGCCTCGACGATGCCCGCCTCGGTCAGTTCTATCGACCAGTCGAACCCCTCGCCGGGGCCGTGAGAGACGGCCTCGTCGGTGTAGACGAACGCCTCGGTCTCGTCGATGACCCTCACGTCCTGCCAGCCCGCCTCGGTGCGAACCTGGAGGTTGTACTTGGCGCTGTTGCCGGTCTCGACGGGTTCGTCGGCGACGTTCGTCAGGCCGACGTTGAGCGTGTCGCCGTAGTCGTAGGCCAGGTCGTCGACGCGGAGCGAGAGCGTCGTCCGACCGTCGCGCTCGTAGTCGCCCCACTGGCGGTCGTCCTCGTCGAAACGCTGGTCGTGCCGCTCGACGCCGGCCAACTCACACGACAGCGAGGCGACGGGGTCGGCGTCGGCGTCGGGCCGGACGTTGCCCGGCAGGTCCTCGGGGGCCGGCGACAGCGAGTCGTCGACGCTCGCGGCGACGGTCGAACTCTCGCCGCGGCCGTCGGTGACATCGACGACGGCGCGGTCCGGCGGGTCGGCGTTGAACGCCACCCGGAGCAGCGACGAGGGGTAGACCAGCGCCTCCGTACAGCTCTCGCCTCCGGTGCTGGTGTCACGGACGGTCGCCGAGGCCCGGATGCCCTCGTCGCCGACGCGGACGCCGTCGATTTCGAGTTCGTCGTGGCAGCCGTCCGGGCCGACGGACTCGACGAGGACGAGCCGTTCGGACTCGTAGTCGACGCCGTCGACGAACTCGAGTATCCGGTCGCGGCGCTCCTCCGGGAGGTCGTACTTCGTCAGGAGGGAGCGCTGTCGCGCCTCGGAGTCGACGACGACGACGTAGCCGGTGGCGTCGTCCCAGCCGACGGCGCCGCGGACGGCGAAGGGGGTCGTCTCCGCGTCGGTGACCGAAAGCACCGCCCGCGGGGGACTCTCGGTCGGGACCCGCTCGCCGTCGCCGCCGAGACAGCCGGCGAGCGCCGCGCCGACCCCGAGACAGCCGGCCCGGAGTGCGTCTCGTCTACCGATGTTCATTCGTCGGGTGAAGGACGGGCGGACCCAAGTGGTTTCCGACCGCGGGCTACCGGGCGCCGCCGCTGACGGGCGGGAACAGCGCCAGTTCGTCGCCCGCCTCCAGGACGGTGTCGTGGCCCGCGTCCTTCACGAACGGGTCGTGGTCGTTCCGGAGGACGCGGATGTGGTCGCGTATCTCGCCGTCCTCGTCGAGGACCTCCGCCTCGAGTTCGGGGTGGGCCACGAGCAGTTGCTCGAAGGCCTCCCCGAAGGTGTCGCCCGGCCCCGCCTCGACGGTGACGCGCTTCGTGCCCGCCGCCTCCGCGAGGTTGGCGAACAGTCGCCAGTCCATAGCGGAAGTCGGGTCGGGTCGCTCTTCAGGCTGTCGACACGGCGGTCCCGAGCAGGCGGTCCCGGTAGGTCCGGTAGGCGTCCTCGTCGAAGACGAGCTGGAGGTGGGTCCGCCGGCGGGCGGGCCGGTTCTCGTCGGCGCCCCGCCGGACGTCGTCGGGGAGTTCCGCGCGCCGGGGGCCGACCACGAGCGGGTCGAGGCTCCCCCAGACCGCGGTGTAGCGGACGCCCTCGGCCGTGGCGCCGTCGTTGAGCGTCCCGAGGAACTCGCTGCCGGGCACCATGTCGCGGCCGCCGGGCGTCCGGGTCGCGAGGTGGGCGGCTCTGGTGCCCTGGTGTGGCGTCCCCAGCGTCACGAGTTCGCGGACGTACGGCGCCGCGCCGAGTTCCTCGAGGGCCCACCGCGTCCCGAGGCCGCCCATCGAGTGGGCGACGACGTCGACCGGACAGCCCCGCTCGTCGTGGACCGACTCGACCGTGGCCGCGACGTCGGCGCCGTACGTGCGGGGGGAGTCGCTGGCCTCCCCGACCCGGTCGCCGAAGCTGACGGTGTGGAGGTCCGCCTCCTCGTAGCCGTCCCCCCGGAGGTGGTCCCTGAGTCGGCGCCACCAGGCTGTCTCGCCGGTGTCGGCGAAGCCGTGGACGAGGACGACCGGCCGGCGGTCGGCGCCGCTCGCGCCGACCGGAACGGCGGCGCCGCTCGCCCGCCGGAGCAGTTCGCGTCGGTTCCGCTCGGTCACGGTCGGGCGTTGCCCGTCGAGGCGTTACACCTTTTCGCCACGGATCGGCGGCGCTTTTAACGTCGGGAGGGGGACGTAACCCTTACCGCCGTCGGCGCGGAACGGCGAGCAATGCGAGACATCTTCGAGGTGCGGGACTTCGACGGTCTCGGTCGCATCGGCGAACTCGAGGTCCCGCGGGCCGGCGTCACCGTCGAGACGCCGGCGCTCCTGCCGGTCATCAACCCCCACATCCGGACAATCGAACCGGCGACGCTCGAGTCGGAGTTCGGCGCCGACGTCCTCATCACGAACGGCTACGTCCTCTACAAGAGCGACGAGTACCGCGAGCGGGCCCTCGAGGAGGGGCTTCACGACCTGCTGGACTTCTCGGGGGCCATCATGACGGACTCGGGATCGTTCCAGCTGTCGGAGTACGGCGAGATATCGGTGACCAACGAGGAGATACTCCGCTTCCAGCACGAGGTGGGCTCCGACATCGGGACGCCGGTCGACATCCCGACGCCGCCGGATGCGGGCCGAGAGCGGGCCGAATCGGAACTGGCGACGACGCAGGAGCGCCTGGCGGCCGCCGAGGACGTCGACGTCGGCGAGATGCTCGTCAACGCGCCCGTCCAGGGGTCGACCTACCCGGACCTCCGGGAGGCGGCCGCCGAACACGCCTACGGGACGAGCCTGGACGTCTTCCCGGTCGGCGCGGTCGTCCCGCTGATGAACGGCTACCGGTACGCCGAGATGGTCGAGGTGGTGCTGGCGGCGAAGCGGGGGCTGGGCGCCGACGCGCCGGTCCACCTGTTCGGCGCCGGCCACCCGATGATGTTCGCGCTGGCGGTGGCGGCGGGCTGTGACCTGTTCGACTCGGCGGCCTACGCGCTGTACGCCCGCGACGACCGCTACCTGACCGTCTCGGGCACCGACCACCTCGACGACCTCGATTACCTCCCCTGCGGGTGTCCGGTCTGTGCGAGTCACACGGCCGCGGAACTGCGCGCCCTCGAGGAGCGACCCCGCGAGGAGCGACTGGCCGAGCACAACCTCCACGTCAGCTACCGCGAGTTGCGGACGGTCCGGCAGGCGCTCCGGGAGGGGAACCTGCTGGAACTCGTCGAGCGCCGCGCCCGCGGGCACCCGGCGATGGTCGACGGCTACGAGGCGCTGCTGGACGGCGCCGACCAACTGGAGGCCGCCGACCCCGTCTCGAAGGGGACCTTCTTCCACCTCTCGTCGGCCTCGGCCCGCCGGCCGGAGGTCCGGCGACACCACGAACGGCTCGCTCGGCTGTCGGTCGAGGGCGACGACGTGCTCCTGTCGGAGGGCGACGACAACGACCGCTTCGACGAGACCTGGCGACTCCGGCCGCCGTTCGGACCGTTCCCGGCGGCGCTGTCGGACAGCTACCCGCTGACCGCCGAGACCCCGGAGCGACTCGACCGCGACGCCTACGAGGCGGCCGCCGCGGGCGTCCGGCGACTCATCGAGGCCAACCCCAACGTCGCGTTCACCGTCGCCCACTGGGAGTGGCCCGACGCGGCGCTTTCGGCGCTGCCGGACGGCGTCGGGACGCTGGAACTCGGTCCCGACAGCGAGCCCCCCTCCGACGCCGACGGCTGACCGGGCCGGCCGCGGGGCTTTTGCCGCTCCCGTGCCAACCGTCCGCATGGACGAGGCGCCGTCGCTGCACCCCGAGGTCCGCGAGACGGCCGGCCGAATCGCGGCGATGGAGACCCGCGGAGCCGCGGCCATCGCCGACGCGGCCGCCGCGGCGCTGGGCGCCCAGGCCGAGACCAGCGACGCCGACTCCGCGGCGGCGTTCCGCGCCGAGATGCGGGCCGCCGCCCGGACGCTGCACGACACCCGGCCGACGGCGGTCAGCCTGCCCAACGCCCTCCGGTACGTCCTCGCGGATCTGTCCGGCGAGGACGTGGAGACGCTGCGGGCGACCGTCGCGCGACGGGTCGAGCGGTTCCGGGCCGACCTCGAGGACGCACGGAAGCGACTCGGCCGCATCGGCGCCGGCCGACTCCGCGACGGCGACGCTGTGATGACGCACTGTCACTCGACGGACGTCCTGGCGTGTATCGAGGCTGCCGTCGAGCGGGGCGCCGACCTCGAGGCGGTCGTCAAGGAGACCCGGCCGCGCAACCAGGGCCACGTAACCGCCCGTCGGCTGCGGGAACTGGGCGTCCCCGTGACGCTCGTCGTCGACAGCGCGGCCCACCGTTTCCTCGACGAGGTCGATCACCTGCTGGTCGGCGCCGACAGCATCGCCGCCGACGGCAGCGTCGTCAACAAGATCGGGACCGCCGGCCTCGCCGTCTCGGCGCGGGACCGCGGCGTCCCCGTCGCCGTCGCCGCCCAGTCGATCAAGCTCGCGCCGGGGACGCTGACGGGCGAGGCCGTCGAAATCGAACGCCGCGACGCCGGGGAAGTCCTCGATTCGGCGACCCGCGAGGAACTCGACGTCGAGGTGGCGAACCCGGCCTTCGACGTGACGCCGCCGCGTCACGTCGACGCCATCGTCACCGAACACGGCCAGTTCCCGCCCGAGAGCGTCGTCGTGCTGATGCGGGAGCTGTTCGGCGAGGAGGTCGCCGAGCCGTGGCACGGGTGAGGGAGATGATGGAAACGCCTTTCCGGGCTCACCGACTCGCCTCCGGTAATGACCAGCGTCAAGGACTTCCGCGTCGAGGAGCCCGCGACGGCCGACGGTCTCGGGCGCGGGGCGTTCGTCTTCACCGACGACTACTCGGTGTTCGACTGGGGGAAGATGCCCGACTCCATCCCGAACAAGGGGGCGTCGCTGTGCGCGATGGGGGCGGCCAACTTCGAGCGGCTGGAGGCCGAGGGCGTCCCGACGCACTACCGGGGCGTCGTCTCGGGCGGGGAGGTCGTTCCGCTCTCGGCGGTGGCCACGCCCCCCCGCGAGATGGCCATCGAGCTGACGCAGGTCCCCGATCTGCCCCACGACGGCCGCGAGTACGACTACGAGGCGTTCCACGCGGCGGCCGCGGAGAACTACCTGATCCCGCTGGAGATCGTCTTCCGGAACACGGTGCCGGTCGGGTCGTCGCTCCGGGGGCGGGCCGATCCCGACGAGTTCGGCCTCGAACACGACACCTGGCCCGACGAGCCGGTCGACCTCCCGGAGCCGGTGGTCGAGTTCTCCACGAAGTTCGAGGAGTCCGACCGGTACCTCTCCCGGGCGGAGGCCGACGACATCGCCGGTAGAGCCGACGTCGAGGACCTGGAGGCGGTCGCCCGCCGGGTCAACGACCTCGTCACGGAGACGGCCGCCGAGGCCGGCCTGAAACACGAGGACGGCAAGATCGAGTGTTGCTACTTCGACGGCGAGATACGGGTCGCCGACGTCGTCGGCACCTTCGACGAGAACAGGTTCTCCCACGGGGGCCAGCAGCTCTCGAAGGAGGTCGTCCGGCAGTACCACAAGCGGACCCAGCCGGAGTGGGTCGAGGCGGTCGAGGCGGCCAAGGCAGCCGCGAAGGAGCGCGACGTCGCCGACTGGCGGACGCTCTGCGAGCGCGAACCGGAGCCGCTCGCCGACCACGTCGTCGACGCGGTCCGTGACATGTACTCGGCGGGCGCAAACGCCTACCTCGACCGGGAACTGTTCGACGCGCCGCCGCTGTCGGCCGCTGTCGAGACCGTCCGAGAACTGTAGCGCGGTGCTCCCGTCGGCGTCGCGGGCGAATCCCGGACGTTTTTACTCGTAGACGGCGAACCGTCGTGTATGTACCCGCTGCAGACCATCTCCGACCCGGCGATGGCCGTCGCAGTCCTCGTCATCGCCCTGAGCATAGTCGTGCCGGCGGCCTTCGTGTGGGCCTACGGGAAGATACGGGAACCCCCGGAGACCGAAGACGAAGAGGACGACCGTCGGCGCGTCGGCGTCTGATCACTCTTCCTGTCGCAGGATGACGACCATCGACAGCCCGGAGATGACGAGCAACAGCAACGCGGGGATCGCCACGTAGCTCTGGTAGCCGGCCGCTCTGGCCGCCCAGATTCGGGTCACGAGCGTCTCGAAGCCGATCGGCCGCAAAAGCAGCGTCGCGGGCAGTTCCTTCATCGTCGTGAGGAAGACCAGCGCGGCGCCGGCGACGATGCCGGGCGCGATGAGCGGCAGCGTCACCCGCCGGAACGACGAGAGCGGGCCCTCGCCGAGCGTCCGGGCAGCCTCGTTCAGCCGGGGGTTCACCTGCAGGACGGAGGTCCGGGTCGACCCGACCGCCTGCGGCATGAAGCGGACGACGTAGGCGAACACGAGGATGGGGAGCGTCTGGTAGACGCCGATCTCGATTCCCGCGACCTCGATGGAGCCGTATCTGGCGCCGAAGAAGACGAGCGCGAGCCCGATGACGATGCCGGGGACGGCGTAGCCGACGTAGGTGGTCCGCTCGAACAGCGACCCGAGACGACTGTCGTACCGCGCCGAGAGGTACGCGACGGGCAGCGCCGCCAGCGCCGCGAACAGCGCGGCCAGCCCGCCGGCGGTCGCGGAGTTGAGCAGCCACTCCCACTGGAAGACGAACTCCCTGGAGGGGCTCGTCTGGCTCGTGACGAGGAACCACACGAACACGCCTATCGGCATCCCCAGCGTGACGGTTCCGAGCAGGGCACAGAAGCCGACCGCGGGCCACTTCCAGCGCCCGAGTTCGATGTCGGTCGTCGACCCGCCGGCGCCGGCCGTATAGAGGGTGCCGGTCCGGCGGACGCGGGATTCGATCGCGAGGATGAACACGGTCAGCGCGACCAGCTGCAGCGAGAGGAAGGCGGCGAAGTCGTCGCCGCCGATGGACTGCTGCTTGAGGAATATCTCGCGGGTGAACACGTCCGCCTGGAGGAAGGCCGGCGTCCCGAAGTCCGAGACGGCGTACAGCGCCACGAGCAGGGCGCCGGCGGCGATGGCGGGGCGTATCTGCGGGAGCGTCACCCGCCGGAACGTCGACAACCAGCCGTGGTTCAGCGTCCGGGCGGCGTCGACGAGCGACTTGTCGAAGGTCTTCAGCGCCGCCCGGGTCGTGATGAAGACGTAGGGATACGTGTAGAGGGTGATTATCAGGACCGCCGAGGACAGCCCGTAGACGTCCGGCAACTCCTGTACACCGAGCGGTTCGAGCCACCCCTGGACGATGCCCCGGGGCCGGAACATCGTGACGAACGCGAAGGCGCCCAGATAGCTGGGAATGGCAAGCGGCAGCGAGACGATGATAGTCCAGAACCGACGACCGGGCAGGTCGGTACGGACCGTAAGCACCGCCAGCGGCACCGCGAGCAGGACCGAAAGGACCGTCACGCTCACCATCAACAGCAGACTGTTGAGGAATATCTCGACGGTCCTGTCGTTGAACAGGAGGCCGCTCGCCCGATCGGGAGGGACGGTGCTCGCCCGCATGACGACCCAGGTCAGCGGGAAGACGAGCGCCGCCGCGACCGCGCCGCTCAGCAGCGTCAACGCGAGCGGTCGTTCCGTCGAGGAGTCGGCGGTGCCTGTCATCGTTCGAAGCGAGGGGTTCGGAGTCGGTTAGGTCTTCCCAAACGGCGCGGACGCTATCGGTCTGGGTTCGTTCCCCGGTCCACCAAGGGAGCCGGGGACGACAGGGGACAGACGCGAAGTCGGCGGGTCGGACCACACCCCGGGTGATGCCCACGGCGTCCGGGGTCGTCCGCGCGTGGGGCGGCGGGTGCTCGTGCCCGGTGGATCGCCGCGCTCCCACGCTATCGGTTTAGGCGTACCTAAAACACAAAAAAGTGTCGACTCCGCTCAGTCGTCGCCGGTGACCACGTCGCCGAGGCCGTCGATTGGTCGGTCCGGCAGGCGTTCGTCGACGCTCTTCGGCAGCCCGAGCCGGTAGTCGTCGGGGTCGACCTCGCTGCGGAGCTCCGTCCGGCCGCGGTACACCGAGACGGCGTCTTCGAGGTGGAGCCGGACGGCCTCCAAAAGCGCCTCGGCCTCCAGCGGCTGGCCGCGCCGCTCCAGCTGCTCGACGTCGGCGCCCGGCGGCGCGTTGAATGCCCGCTGGGTGATGATGGGTCCCTGGTCGAGGTCGGTGGTCACGTAGTGGGCGGTCACGCCCGCGATGCGGACGCCGTCCTCGCGGGCCTGCCGGTAGGCTTCCGCGCCGGGAAACGCTGGCAGAAGCGAGGGGTGGACGTTGATGATGCGGTCCTCGTAGCGGAAGACGACCTCCGGGCCGAGGATGCGCATGTAGCGGGCCAACACGATGAGGTCGGTCTCGTACTCGTCGAGCAACTCCAGCAGGTGCTGTTCGTCCGGCGTGCCCTTTTCGTCGCCGACGTCGTGGAAGTCTATCCCGTAGTGTTCGGCCAGCGGCTGGAGGTCGTCGTGGTTCCCGATGACGACCTCGATGTCGGCGCCCAACTCGCCGTCGGCCCACGCCTCGAGCAGCGCCTCCAGGCAGTGCGACTCCTTGGTGACCAGCACGGCGATGGTCTGGGTCTCCCGCTCGGCCGGGAACCGTACCCGGATGTCCTGACCCAGTTCCTCGCCGAGTTCGTGCAGCGCCTCCCGGAGTTCCGCCTCCGTACAGGTCATCTCGGTGGCGTCGACGTGCATCGTCATCCGGAAGACGCCGTCCCGGACCGCCTGGTCGAGGTCCTCGATGTTGATGTCCCGCTCGAACAAGAGCGTCGTCACCCGCGCGATGAGTCCCGTGTCGTCGTCGCCGACGACCGTTATCTCGGTGTAGTTGCGGCTCACGGTCGTCGCCTCCGGGCTCGGATGTGGTTCGTCATACACCCCCGTGGGAGGGCGGCGGTCAAAAGGGCGACGTTCCGGGCGTACGGCGGTTTTTATGTTAGGACGACCGACGGGCCCTCGAGAACCCGCTCGTGGCCCGCTTCGACGGACACGAGGTCAACGTGGGGTCGCTCGAACAGCAGATAGCGTACAAACTCTTTCTCGGAACCGAGAAGGACTTCGAGGACGCGCTGCACCTCCATACGGTCTTTCGGGAACAGCTTGATACCGATGCGCTCGAAACGTACGTCGAGGAACTGGAGGTGTCGGACCGATATGCCGAACTTAGAGGAGCTTAGGGACCAACAGCGGGCCAACGTCG
Organism: Natronomonas marina; assembly: GCF_024298905.1. NCBI lineage: Archaea > Methanobacteriati > Methanobacteriota > Halobacteria > Halobacteriales > Natronomonadaceae > Natronomonas > Natronomonas marina. The sequence goes on along the minus strand of NZ_CP101154.1, from coordinate 1,151,196 downwards.
CACAGCGACGCGAGTTCGTCAAGCGGTGGGCGGAACACGTCAGGGACACCGCCGACGAGGAGTGGTCGGCGGAGGTCAACGTGGTCATCGACTCCCAGTACGAGGGGTCAGCTACCCACGACTGAAGTCGTGGGCTTGTCGGTGAGGCGCGTGGCCGACGCCGCTTCGTGGCCGAACCAATACACGAACGTGAATACCTCCCCGAAGACACAACCGTTTTCACGCACGAACACGCCTCGTCAGGTATGACCGCCTACACCGCGACCGTGACGGTTCGGCTCAAGCGGGGCGTGCTCGACCCCGAGGCCGAGACGACACAGCAGGCGCTGCAGCGACTCGGGTTCGAACTCGACGACCTCCGCTCGGCGGACCGCTTCGAGGTCGACCTCGACGCCGCCGACGCCGCCGACGCCGAGGAGCGAGCCACCGAGATGGCCGAGCGCCTGCTGGCGAACCCGACCATCCACGACTACGACGTCGAGGTCGCCGAGGCGTAGATGACGGTCGCGATACACACGACGGCGACGCCCGGTTCCCACCCGCGACGGCGGTGGTCACTGTGACCGTCGCAGTCATCCGGTTCGGCGGCTCGAACTGCGACCGCGACGCCCGCCGGGCCCTGGAGCACCTCGGCGTCGACGCCGAAATCGTCTGGCACGAGGACGGACTCCCCGAGGACACCGACGGCATCGTCGTCCCCGGCGGCTTCTCGTACGGCGACTACCTCCGGGCGGGCGCGATGGCGGCACGGGCGCCTATCATGGACGAGGTCCGCGCCGCCGCCGCCGAGGGCACGCCCGTCCTCGGCGTCTGCAACGGCGCCCAGATCGGCTGCGAGGGCGGGCTGACCCCCGGCGCCTTCACCACCAACGAGAGCGCCCGCTTCCAGTGCGAGCCGGTCCACCTGCGCGTCGAGAACGCCGACACCCCCTGGACGGCCGCCTACGAGGAGGGCGACGTCGTCGAGGTGCCCATCGCCCACGGCGAGGGCCGCTTCGAGATTGCCGACGAGCGTCTCCAGGGACTGGTCGAGACCGACCGAATCCTCTTTCGGTACTGCGAGCCCGACGGCGAGATTACCGAGGCGGCCAACCCCAACGGCTCGAAGGACAACGTCGCCGGCGTCCTGGGCACCGAGGACCACGTCGCCGTCCTGATGCCCCATCCCGAGCGCGCGACGCTGCCCGACATCGGGCCGACGGACGGCCAGGGCGTCCTGCGGGCCTTCGAGTGAGTCCCGGCGGTCACTCGCCCGTTAGCTCCTTCACCAGCCCGATCAACCCCATCAGGGCGAACAACAGCGGGAACGCCACGGGGACGTAGTCGTTCCACTCGATGGGCTCGGTTTCGAGGAACGACCGGTCCGGCCGGTCGCCGTCGATGTGTACCGTGACGGTCGAGCCCTCCGGGTACCGGTCGACGACGGCCTGGGCCTCCGAGCGGTCGCAGTACGCGGTGCCCTCGCTCGGGCCGGGATACAGGTTCTCGCTCCGGTAGGTCGTCCCCTCGTACGTGTAGCGATACGTCACCGAGGGGCTGTACGTGGTCGAGCGGGCCTCCCCGCAGTCGGCCGTTCCCCGGGCGAGCTCGGTGTCGACGACCGTTCCCTCGACCTGGGTGTCGGCGTTCTCGGCCGCGGCGCTCGGTGCGGCGATGACCAGTTGCCACAGCGCCACGGCCGCGGCGAGCGATACGACGATCAACGCGAGTGCCCCCAGTACCCGCTTCATAGCCGTCCATGAGAGGTTTCTCTACTAAAAGTGTCGGTGAGATAACCACCGCTCGGGGGTGAACCGATGTCGGCGACCCGGCCGGGTCGTTCCGGGTGGCGACGGTCGAACCAACATGTTGGGACAACTCCCATCCCGCTGGTCACCGACCGACCGATATGGCGCTCGGAGACAGCCTCCCGGTCGAACTGCCCACGACGGACTCCAGTCTGACGCGACTGTTCTACCTGTTCGTCCTCGTCCCGACGGTGCTGGGAGCGGCCCACCACGTCGACCACGTCGTCCGCGGCAACCACGTCGGGTGGCCGCTCACCCCCGAGGTGAACGCCTTCACGTACAGCCTCGCCATCTACCCCCTCCTGGCGGTCAGCCTCTACCTGACGGTGACCAGACGGGTCGAGGCGCGGTACTGGGCCGGGTTCTTCGCGTTCAGCGCCGGCATGCTCGCGTACTTCCACGTCAGCCCGTGGGCGGTCGAACCGCCGCAGGACGTCGTCGTCCCGTACGCGAACCCGGTCGTCGGCTACGCCGCCTTCGCCGTCCTGCTCGCGCTCATCGCCTCGACGGTCGTCGGGTCGGCCTACGGGGCGTTCCTGTGGTATCGGAGCGGTGCGGGAGGGGACGCGGCGGAGTAAGACGTATTCCCGGGAGGTTTCCCACCCACACGACACTTCCGCGAAGACGGAGGGGTCTTGCCGGAGGTCGAAGTCCTTGATGACGGTCCGGACGCGGTCGTCGCGGTCGCGGCAGTCGTAGGGTCCCGGTCGAGCCGTGTCCGACGGACGCTCACCCGAGAGGACTCAGATATACGTACTCTGACATTCCATTTCGCGCCAATTATCAACGGATACGTTTCGAAATCTTCCAGAAGCTTGTTACGACCCTGTACGGTATCCCGAGTCAGCAGGGAACGCTGAACGTGAGGGGTCTCTCAGACGATATATCTCCGACAGTAGTGGTACCGACCGAAGCCGAGTGGAGCGGACTACGTTCGCGGCGAGACGTGGGGCGGACGGGCTCTCCTCGCCTATGACCGGCGACGACCAGCCGCGGGCGGAGCGACGGGACGGGTTGCCGCGACCGCACCGTACGGCCGTCGCTCTCGCGGTCGGCGTCGCGCTCGTGGTCGTGTTGGTCGGCGGGGCACCCGCCGTCGCCGCCGCCTCGGCGCCGGGGGACGCTCGCCAGGCCGTCGGCGTTACGCCCGCCTCTGCCCCCGCTCTGGCGGACGAAACCGGCGACAACGCGACGGGGGCGACGACCGAGTCGACCGACAGCGGAATCACGCCGGTCCGACACGAGTTCGAGCTGCTCGGTAACTCGATGCCGCCGCGGGACCTCGACGCCGCCGGAACGGACGACCGCGAGCGGATCGAACGACCCTGGGACGCCGGCCTCCTGGACGACCGGGCGACGGTCAACGTGTATTCGGTCTACGCCGACGGTTCCGAGTGGTGTTCGGGCACGCTCGTCGACGAGACGCATGTGCTGACCGCCGCCCATTGCGTGTACAACCATTCGACCGAGGCGTGGGCGGAAGAGGTACGGGTTCGGCCGGCCGCCGACAACCGGTCGGGAACGGTCGTCGAACCCTTCTCGCGAGCACGGGCCCGGTGGGTCTGGACGTACGAGGAGTACATCGCGAGCAACGGACCGACGGACGAGGTCCGAAACGACTTCGCGCTGCTGGCGCTCGACCGCCCCATCGGGAACCACACCGGGACGGTCGACTGGCAGTCCTACCCGTCCGACGCTGCCGTCTACCGCAGTGGAAACAACATCACGGCCCAGGGCTACCCGGCGACCCCGCCCGGCGAACCGCTGTTCCCGACGCTGTGGACCGACAGGGGCCCCGGACAGGGCCACTACGACGGGGACGAGGCGACCATGCAGGCGAACATCGAGTTCTCACAGGGCCAGAGTGGCGGGCCGTTCCTGAATTACGACGCGTCGACCGGGACGTACGAACTCGTGGGCGTGGGGACGGTCGGCCCCAAGAAAGACGGCTGGCTCGCGCCCGAGCCGGCCGGCCCCCGGATAACCGAGCGGAAGGACGACGACCTCGAGTCGTGGATCCAGAACGGTTCGGAGAACCCGCCCGCGGACAGGCCCGAATACGTCTTCGAGAACGTCACGTTCACCGGCGAGGAGCGAGCGTGGTACGACGTCACCCCGGCCGAGAACGTCACCGGCGGACTGACCAACGTGACGTTCGAACACACGATACGGAACGTGGGCACGGCGGCCGGCCCCGACGAGATCTCGGTGGAGGTGTACGTCCGCGACGCCGGGGCGTCCTACACCGATTCCTGTGGCAATCTGATCCCCCTCGAGGATCCGATCCACACCGAGACGGTGTCCGCCCCGGACCCGTTCGTGGCGACCGACGTCTCCGTCTCGACGACCCTCCCGGAGGGTACCGAGCCCGGGGAGTACGCCACCTGTCTCCGTATCGCGACCGGCGTCGACGAGTTCAGCATCTACCCGCGGAACGACGAAAGCGACGTCGAGACGCTCACCGTCGTCGAGGCACCGTCGCTGGAGGTCGACGTCGAACACGAGGACGGAACCGACGCCAGCGACGTCGGGGCGCTGCTCGCCTACCAGGACGGCGAGGTCGTCGAGGAGGTCACCGCAGAGGATGGGATCGACCTGCCGTACGAGTTCGGGCGTCTCGACACCGGACACACGGTCGTGGAGGTCTACAGCCAGGGCATGTTCGTCGGGACCGTCCTCGCCGACCTCGCTCCCGGCGAGAACGCCTCGCGGACCCTGACCGCGCCGTCGCTGACGCCGGTCGAGTACCAGGTGTACCACGAGGACGGCGAGGTCCCCCTCGAGGGGGCGAACGTCACCGTCAGATCACAGGGCGGCGACGTCGTCCGGGAGGGGACGACGAACGGCGACGGGAACGTCACGTTCGAACTCCAGGAGCAACTCGAACACGACGACGGATCCTACGACGCCGACGAGTTCTACGACGTGTCCGTCGCGTACGAGGGCGAGGTCGTCGCGACCGACCGGATAGACACCCTCGGTGCCGAGGCGGAGTCACGAACCCTCGTCGCTCCCGTCCCCGCGACGGTCGAGGCGTGCGGGACGGTCGACCACGGCGGCAGTTACGACCTGGTGGCCGACCTCGCGTCGGCGGAGGCCACGTGTCTCTCGATCGAGAGCGACGACGTGGTACTGGACGGCAACGGGCACACGATCAAACTGTGGGGCGAGGACGTCTTCACCACCGACGCCGGTCTCGACGTCGCCGGCTCGAACGTGACCGTCGAGAACCTCACGCTGCAGGGCCCCACCGGCGAGCGAAGCGGGCGGGGGATCGACGTCGGCGACTCGAGCGACCTCACGGTCGCCGACGTCGGCGTCGCCGGCTTCCGGTACGGCGTGATCGGCGACGCCGCCGACGAGGTACGCGTCCGGAACGCGACGCTGGAGAACAACGAGCGCGGCCTGGCCGCAAGCGATGTCACGGCGCTCTCGGTTACCGACGTCTACGTCGCCAACGGCTCTGCGGGCATCATCGCACGCGCCTCGCCGCGCATCGAGAACAGCACGGTTCGAAACACGAGTTCGTGGGGGCTTTACGTCGACGGGTCGGAGGCGGTCGTCGAGACGACGACCGTCGTCGACAGCTGGATCGAGGTCTACGACGGCACGATCCGCGACGGGACGATCCACAACACGTTCGTCTGGGTCAGGGGCGACGGAGTCGCCATCGAGAACGACACGCTGACCGAGGGTACGTCCGTTACCGTCAACGCCGACGACGTCCGCCTCGCCGGGAACGCGATCTCGTCACCGCCGAACTCGGCTTCGGCCATCGTGGTCAGCGACAGTGCGAACCTGACCGTCGCGGCGAACGTACTGAAGGACGTCGACGATACCGCAGTCGAGATCAACCACCAGTCGGCCGGCTTCCTCGTCCGCGACAACGAGTTCGTCGCCGTCGAGCAGGCCGTGAGCATCGGCGGCGACGGCACGACGGACGGGCGGGTCGAGGGCAATACCGTCCGGGATTCGACGTTCGGCGTCCAGATCATCGCGCCGAACCAGACCGTCGCCGGGAACACGATGACCAACGTCTCCCAGGGCGTCAGCGGGTTCGGCGAGAACGTGACGCTCCGCAACAACACGATCGCCGGCGCGGACCCAGGCATCCAGATCGAGGGACGCAGCGTGACCGTCGAACGGAACGTCATCGAAGACGGGGGAGACGGTATCCGTGGGTGGGGTGCGACGGACCTCAGGTTCGTCGACAATCACCTGCGAGACCTCGACGGGACGGCCGTGAGCCTCGTCGATGCCACGAACGTGACGCTCGAAGGCACCGCCATCGAGACCACCGCGGGTGACGACGTGCACGTCGAGAACACGACCTGCGTGCGGGGACGATCCGTCCGCCTCGAGACGGGGACCGTTTCGTTCACCGGCGAGGAGTTCACGCTCAACGCGGTCACGCCGGCGGTGTCGCCGGACGACGAGGTCGTGAGAACCGGCTCCTACGTCGCCGTGGACGTCCCGGTCTGGAGCGACGAATCCGACGCGTGGATCGATCTGCGAGTGTCCTACCAGGAGGGGGCCGTCCCCGCGGCGGACGAAGCGGACCTGCGGCTGTGGCGCCTCGACGATGAGCAAAACGAGTGGAACCCGATAGCGAACTCGACGGTCGACACGACCGACCGATACGTGGCAGCGAACGTCCAGCCGCCGGCGGTCGTCGGACCGATGGCCGGCGACGCACCCGGGTTGACCGACTACGCGAACGAAACCGGCGTCGTCGGGACCGACGGCCTGCGCGATGCGGTCGACGACTGGCGGGCCGGTGCCCTCGACACGCCGTTGCTCCGGGACGTGGTCGACTACTGGCGGAGCGGCGAGCCCGTCGAGTAAGGCGCCTCCACGCGAGCCCCCGGATACCGGCCGCCGAGTCGCCGTGTGTCCTACTCCACGAGCGGCTGGTTGTACGCCGTCTCCTCGGCCATGACGTACTCCCAGGTGGCCTCGCACTCGCAGGACACTTCCCCAAACACGGAGGGGTCCTGCCGGAGATCGAAGTCCTTGATGGCGGTCTGGACGCGGTCGTCGCAGTCGCCGCAGTTGTGGGGGCCGCGGTCGGAGCCGTGACCGACCGGGTCCGAGACGACGATGGCGTCGACGTCCGCCGTGGCCTCCAGTACCTCGCAGACCGACCACAGCCACGGCGGCCGGTAGCCGCCGTCGTGGTACAGTTCCTCGACCATCGTGTGTCGCTGGACGTTGCAGGGGTTCATCGAGACGGTGTGACAGCCGTCGACGCCGGCACACCGCCGCACCGACCGCTTCATGTCCGCGACGGCGTCCGGTTCCGCCAGGAACGGCGGCTTCATCAGGAGGTAGGCCTTGACGCCCGCTCCCGCCGCCCGCGCCTCGGTACAGGCCGCCTCGAACTCCTCGAAATCGAAGTACTTGTTGACGGCGTCGTGCCGCACCCGGTCGGTCGCCGTCTCGAGACCGACGGCGACGTCGGTCTCGATGCCCCGGTCGGTGAAGTCTCGAATCTTCTCGCGGTCGACGAAGTCCGGCAGCGACTCGACGACCATCCGGTCACGGTCGGCGAAGGTCTCGGCGATGGCCGCCCGCGTCTCGGCCGGAATCTCCCGCTCGTCGAGGAACGACCCCGAGGTGTAAATCTTGACCAGCCCCGCCGTTTTGTCATCGAGGTTCTCCCGCTCGTGTTCGAGGCAGGCCTCGATCTGGGTCATCAGGTCCTCGTGGGCGACGGTGCCGCCGTCGACGCTCTCGGCGACGTAGCCGCACATCGTACAGCCGCCGGCCCGCGCCCACCGGCAGCCGCCGGTGTTGAGGATGATAGTCAGCGAGTCGTGGACGCCGTCGGGGGTGTTGTCCTCGTCGAGCCACACGCGGGTCGGTTCGGTCGGGTCGTAGGTCCGGTCGTTGCGACTCCGGACCTCGCGCATCACCTCGTTGTGGGCGTCCATTCCCCGCCCCTGTTCGTAGCCGTCGGGCGTCGGCTGACTCATTGGCGCGGCTACGCCGCCGATTCGGATAGCCGTGTCGCTTGCGACTCAGCGGGACGACCCTCGGGACCGGGCGAGAGCCGGCGTCACCCCCGTCCGTCTTCGTCCCGTGCGGTCCGGGTCCGAACGCCCGAGACGGCCAGGAGGCGCCACGCCGCGACGCCGACGAGCGCGCCGACGGCGTTGGCCGCGGCGTCTGCGACCGAGAACGTCCGGTACGGCAGCGTCGCCTGGACGCCCTCGATCCCGAGTCCGTAGGCGGCGACGACGGCCGCAACGACGAGCAGCGTCCGGCCCGCGGCGAGGGCCGCGTACGCCAGTGTCGCCGCGAGCGCGGCGTAGGCCGCCGCGTGGAGCCACTTGTCGAGCGCGACGCCCAGAAGTAGCGTCGCCGACCCGCCCGCTCCCGGCGGCCGAACGACGGAGGCGACGAGGACGGCGCCCGCACAGGCCACCGCACCCGCCCAGCGCAGGCGTCGCGGTACGACCGGACGCGTCGAGTTCACGGCGGTCGGTCGGGTTCGGCCGACTTGAACGCGTCGGGCCGGGACCGACCGCCGCGAACGGCCGTTGCCGGGGGCGCCGCGGACCGCCGATGTAACTGTTCGCGGTTACTCCCTCCCGGCAAGGATTACACCGTCTCCGGCCCACTAGCTAGTGTTATCCATTACCATGACTGACCTAGGCGGATTCCACGACCACGTCGCGCGCGTCGACCTCTCCGAGGGGCGCGTCGACTACGAGGGGGTCGACCACTCCGACGCCGAGAAATATATCGGTGCACGCGGTCTCGGCGTCAAGTACGTCTTCGACCAGGGACCCGACGTCGATCCGATGGGGCCCGACAACCTGCTGGCGTTCATGAACGGCCCGCTGACGGGGACGCAGGTGACGATGAGCGGACGCATCGCCATCTGTACGAAATCGCCGCTGACCGGGACCGTCACCGACTCCCACCACGGCGGCTGGTCGGGTGCCCGTCTCAAGTGGGCCGGCTTCGACGGCCTGCTGTTCGAGGGGAAGGCCGAGGACCCCGTCTACGCCGTCGTCGAGGACGGCGAGGTCGAACTCCGGGACGCCTCCCACCTGTGGGGACAGGGCTTCCACGAGACCCGCGATGCCCTCGAGGAGGAGGTCGACGGCGAGTACGGCAAGAACCTCTCGGTGATGGGCATCGGCGAGGCCGGCGAGAACGGCGTCAAGTACGCCTGCATCATGAACGAGGACGACCGCGCCTCCGGGCGCGGCGGCACCGGCTGTGTGATGGGGTCGAAGAACCTCAAGGCGGTCGTCGTCAAGTCCTCGACGAAGATGCAGAAACCGGCCGACCCCGAGACGTTCAAGGAGGGTCACCAGCAGGCCATGGAGGTCATCCAGGAGTCGGAGGTCACCGCGCCCAACGAGGGTGGCCTCTCGCTGTACGGGACGAACGTCCTGATGAACGCCAGCGAGGAGATGTCCGGGCTGCCGGTCCGCAACGCCAAGTACACCTCGACGAAGGACGCCCGCGACGACGGCTGGGGCGACGAGAACTTCGACGCCGAGAAGGTCTCCGGCGAGAACGTCCGGGAGAACATCCTCGTCGACGAACCGACCTGTCACTCCTGTCCGGTCGCCTGCAAGAAGGAGGTCGAGGTCGACGTGATGCACAAGGGCGAGGAGCTGAACGTCCGCACCGAGTCCTACGAGTACGAGTCGGCGTGGGCGCTCGGGCCGAACTCCGGGCACACCGAGCGCGACGAAATCGCGCTGATGCTGCAGCGGTGTAACGACCACGGCATCGACACCATCGACGGCGGCAACGTTCTGGCGATGGCCATGGAGATGACCGAGGAGGGCAAACTCGACGGACTCGGCGAGGGCATCGACTGGGGCGACACCGAGGAAATGGTCGAGATGCTCACGAAAATCGCCACCCGCGAGACGGAACTGGCCGACCACCTCGCGGAGGGCCACGACCACATGGCCGAGGAGTTCGACGCCCACGACAACTCCCTGGCGGTGAAGGGCCAGTCCATGGCGGCCTACGACCCCCGCTGCATGAAGGGGATGGGCATCGCCTACGCCACCTCGAACCGTGGGGCCTGCCACCTGCGCGGCTACACGCCCGCAGCCGAAATCCTGGGCATCCCCGAGAAGGTCGACCCCGTCGAGTGGGAGGGCAAGGGCGAACTCACCGTCACCTTCCAGGACATGCACGCCGTCTCGGACAGTTTCGACATCTGCAAGTTCAACGCCTTCGCCGAGGGCGTCGAGGAGTACGTCCTCCAGTACAACGGCATGACCGGCCGTGACCTCGGCGAGGAGGAGATGATGAAGGCTGGCGAGCGCATCTACAACCTCGAGCGCTACTACAACAACCTCGTCGGCTTCGACGGCAGCGACGACGACCTGCCGGACCGGTTCGTCGAGGGCGAGGGCGCGATGCCCGGCCAGGGCGGCGTCGAGGGCAGTCTCGTCGAACTCGACGAGATGAAAGCGGAGTACTACGAGGTACGCGGCTGGGTCGACGGCGTCGTCCCGGACGAGAAACTCGACGAACTCGACATCGAGGTCGGTCCCGGTACCGGCGTCTCCGCCGGCGACTCGGCGGCCCCGGCCGACGACTGACGCACCTCCCGTTTTTTAGCGCCCCGCGCCGATAGCGCCGCGACTCCCGACCGCTCAAACCGCTGGCGTCCCCAGCGACGACCATGACGGCGCCGAACGGCCCCGACGAGGAGTGGACCGACGGGCGGGGCCTGACCCACCGCCTCGCTACCCCGAACGGCGTCGAGATTCACTACGTCGTCGCCGGCGACCCCTCGGCGCCGCCGCTCGTCGCGCTGCACGGCTTCCCGGAGAACTGGTGGGCCTGGCGCCGGCACCTCGACCCGCTGGCCGAGCGGTTCCGCCTCCTCGTGCCCGACCTGCGGGGCTACGACCGCTCGGGGAAGCCGTCGGGGGTCGACGCCTACGCCCTCGAACACCTCGTCGGCGACGTTCGCGGCCTCCTCGAACTGGAGGGTCACGACACGGCCGCCCTCCTCGGCCACGACTGGGGCGGCACCGTCGCCATCGAGACCGCACTCGAACACCCCGGCGTCGTCGACCGTCTCGTCGTCTGTAACGCTCCGCATCCCCGGGCGCTCGCCGAGCAGTTCTCCCTCCGGCAGGCGCTGCGGTCGTGGTACGTCGTCGTCGCCCAGACTCCGCGAGTCCCCGAGTGGCTGCTGTCGCGGGACGACTTCGCGCTCCTGGAGCGGGGGTTCCGCGAGGCCCCGGCCGTCGAGGGGGCGTTCACCGACGAGGACGTCGCGGTCTACCGGTCGGGGTGGGAACGCGAGGGGTCAATCGGGGCGATGGTGAACTACTACCGGGCCTTCGCCCGCGAGGCACCGCGGCGCCTGCGGGGGCCGAACGGCCGCCTGGAGACCGAGACGCTCCTGCTGTGGGGCGAACGCGATCCGGCGCTGGGACCGACGGTTCCGGCGGTCCTGCAGCGGGCCGGCGACGACGTGACCGTCCGCCGGTATCCCGGGGCGGCCCACTGGCCCCACGCGTCCTTCCCCGAGCGGAGCTGCGAGGACATCGTGGCGTTCCTGTCGCGGTGACGGCGGACGGCCGGGGTCGGTGGGCCGGTCGCCTACAGCGCTCGATTCGACCAGTACGGTTTAGTCGGGGGCGTCCGACGCTTCCGGGAATGGTTCGGCAGGGGGCGGTGGGTTCGGCGGGTATCGGAATCGTGGTTCTGGTTTTCGTCTGTGGCGTCCTCGCGGTCGGCGTCGGGTCCGGCGCAGCGGCGGAGACCGGCAACGAGACCCTCGTCGTCGACGACGACGGCGACGCCGAGTACGCCTCGATTCAGGACGCCGTCGATGACGCCAGCGACGGCGACACCGTCGAGGTGCGGCCGGGGACGTACGGCGGGACGGTCGTCGTCGACAGGAACGTGACCATCGTCGCCCCGGACGGCGCGACGATGGACGGGGCGACGGCGAACCCGTACAAGGCGGCCTTCCAGTTCTCCGTCAGCAGCGACGCCGCGCCGACGATTCGCGGGTTCACCATCGTCGGGTACAACATCGGCATCGGCGGCGCCCAGGGGGACGCGGCGTGGGTGATAGCGGACCTCCACATCAGTGACCTGGGGCACGCGGGCGTGTTCGCGTCGGGGGCGGCCGGCGACTGGCGGGCCCGCAACGTCACCACCGTCGGCGGCAAACACGGCTTCGACGCCTACGAGACGACCGGCGACTGGCGGATTCGGGGCAGCGAGATCCGGGAGGCCAACTCCAACGGCGTCTTCGCCGAGGATTCGGCGGGGAACTGGACGGTCAGCGATGTCACCGTTGAGACGGACGCGCCGGGCGTGAGCGCGTCGAACTCCCGGGGCGACTGGACGGTCCAGGGGAGCCGAATCACGGGCAACCTCGGTCCCGGGATACACGCGGAGAACACCTCCGGCGCGTGGCGCGTCCTCGACACGACGGTCCGGGACGGCGGCGACGCCGGCGTGTTCGCCTTCGAGTCGGGCGGCGACTGGCGAATCGAGAACGCCACCTTCGAGGACAACGACGAGGGCGCCGTCTCGGCGACGTCGACGACCGGCAACTGGACGGTGGCGAACTCGACGTTCGGCCCCGGCCAGTTCTTCGCCGTGACCGCGTTCGCCTCGACCGGCGACTGGACGATTACCGGAACGACGATACGGAACCGGACCGGCGTCGGCGTCTTCGCCGAACGCGCCGGCGGCGACTGGGCGGTGCGGAACGCGACGATTCGGGACATCCGGACGCAGACGACCGGCGAACTCCCCTCCGAGGGTGTCGGCGTCTTCGCCAACGCCACGACCGGCGCCTGGCGAGTCGACAACAGCACGCTGACCGACACCGAGCGACCGGCGATCAACGCCACCGACGCCCGCATCGAAGGCAACGCGACGGGCAACTGGTGGGGAGAGGCGGGCGGTCCCGAAGCCGACGACTGCGTCGGCAACGTCACCTGCGCCGACCCGCTGTCGACCCCGCCGGGGGAGACGGCCGGCGAAACCGTCGCCGACTACACCGACGGCGACGGCGTCGTCGACTCCGAGGGGCTGCGGACGGCCGTCGACGACTGGCGGACGGGGACGACCGACACCGCTCTCCTCAGGGACGTTATCGACCACTGGCGGAGCGGCGAGTCGGTTGGCTGAGCCGTCGACCCTGGCGGGGCGGCCCGCAGTCGGTCGCCTCGGTTGCCGGAGCCGGGAGCTTTCTTCGGGTCGAACCCTTCGGAGCCGTATGGACCGCCAGGACGTCCGCCGGCAGTGGGAGCGGGTCTCGGAGGCGTACGCCGAGCGCCGGAATCCCGACGGCAGCGACGCCGCGCTTCTCGAGGACCTCCGCGAGCGGCTGCCCGCGGACCCGCTCGTCGTCGACGTCGGCTGTGGCGACGGCGCCCGGACGCTGGCGAACCTGCCCGCTGGAAGCGTCGGGGTCGACTTCGCACGCCGGGGGCTGGAACTGGCCGCCGAGACGGTCCCGTCGGCCCGTCTCCTGCAGGCCGACATGCTCCGGCTCCCCATCCGCGACGGCGTCGCCGACGCCGTCACCGCCTACCACGCGGTCTTCCACGTCGAGCGGACGCGCCACCCCGAGGTCTACGCCCAGTTCGCCCGCGTGCTGGCCGACGGTGGCGTCCTGCTGATGACGCTGCCGGGAAGCCGCTTCGAGACGGTCCGGCGGGGCTGGATGGGCGGGTCGATGTTCTTCTCGGCGCCGGGCCGCGAGCGGACGCTGCGTCAGTTGCGGGAGGCGGGGTTCGAGTCGCTGGAGACGGTGACGGCGGACGACCCGCTGGGCAGCAGCACCGAGTTCGTCTTCGCCGAACTGGGCTGACGCCGCGGCCGGTGACGCTCGACTACTTGCCGATGACGACGATCTCCCGGAGTTCCAGGGCCGTCTTGAACTCCCGACGCCGGCCGACGTCGCGGCCGAGACGCTCGAGGTGCTCGGTGTGGGCGCGCCGCAGCGCCTGCCACTCTCGCTCGTCGAGGCCCATCTCCTCGCCGAGGTCGGCCCAGTGGCCCTCCTCGACGAAGAAGACGGCCGCCGAGTCGTCCTCGTGGGCGCACTCGTAGCGGCGGCCGTACGCCGGCAGCCGTCCGCCGAGCAGGTCCTGGGCCCGGTCGACGAGGTCCGGGAGTCGCTCGCCGGAGACCGACGCCTTCGCCGCCGCGAGCACGAGCGCGTCGCCGTCCAGCGGCCCCCCGGCCATCCTACCCTCCGGCGCGCATCGCCTTCCGCGTGAAGTCCTCTATTAGCTCCTCGAGGACCGGCTCCTCGCCCTCGAAGACGACGGTCACCTCGGTCAGCTTCATCGAGCCGGCGACTTCGACGGTCTCCGCCGAGAGGTCGGCCCTCCAGCCGTCGCCCTCGATGCGGTCGCCCTCGGGGTCGGCCCGCTCGCCGCCGAGGTTCTCGAGGTAGTTGGCGGCCAGTCGCTTCGAGATGCCGCGGAACTGCTTCGTCCGCCGCATCATCCCCCCGCGACCGGCGGGAAGACGCTGACCCGGTCGCCGTCCTCGAGCGGCGTCGCGGTCCCCTCGAGGTGGACCACCTCCCGGCCGTTCTTCAGGACGGTCAACTGTGGCCTGATGTCGTCGGCCTCGTCGAGCAGTTCGCCCCCCAGTTCCGGGAACTCCGACTCGATGGCCGTCAGGACGTCCCCGATGGTCGCGTCGGGGTCGAACTCGCGTTCGATCTCCTTCTGCCCGACGGCCTCCCGGAAGGTGGCGAAGAACCGGAGTTCCAGGGATTTCGAGCCGCTCATAGGTCCGAGAGCCGGACGCCGTCCTCGACGAGCCGGAAGTTCCGCTCGCGGTCCAGCCGGGCCGCGAGCCACTCGTGGTCGTACAGCTGTGCGATGAGATCCGCATAGAGGTTGCGCCAGGCGATGGCGTAGATGGGCGACTGCCCCCACGCCCGGAGTTCGGGGACGAACTCGTCGAATCGTTCGCCGCGGGTCTCGAAGTGTTCGACGACGTCCAGCACGGCTGAAGCGGCCTCAGCCTCGTCGTCGGCGTCCTCGAGGAGTCGGGCTATCCGCTCGTTGTAGCCCTCGACGGCCCGTTGCATGTCCTGAGCGGCCGAACCGCCCTCCTCCGGGAGGGAGTCGAGAAGCGGCTCCGGGACGCCCAGCGTTATCTCGTCCATGCCTCACGGTCGTACCGCGCGAACAAAAAGCTGGCCGGGGCGAGGGCACCGCCGGTCAGTCCCCAAGGACCGACAGCGCGTACCCGCCGAGGACGAGCAGGCCGAAGGTGGCGGCGTCCAGCGTCGCAAAGACGCCCACTGCCGCGAGTTCGACCGGTAGCGAGCCCGCGCCGGAGGCGCCGGCACCGAACCGAAGGACGAGCGTCCCGGCGAGAGAGCCGAGGAAGCCAGCACCCCCTGCGACGCCGAGTACCGGCACCGCCGGGCCGTCGCCGGTCAGTTCGCCGTAGGCGTATCCCACTGCCGGGAATCCGACGACGGCGACGAGCGACCACAGCATCCGCGTGAACAGCGCGAGCGTGAAGGGGTCGAACAGTTCGCGTACCGCCTCGAAGACGACGATACTGCGTAGCGGGACGACGACGGCCGCGAGCGCCGCTACCGGGAGGGCGAGGACGAGCGGGCGGTCCATATCGGGGCGGCGACCGGGGGGAACAAAACCTTACCGCTCCTCGCAGTGCCGGACGTCACGAGGGACCGGGCGCGAGCCGGTGCGATTCCCCGCCTTCCACGGCCCGGAACCGCGGAGCGCACGATTCGCTCACCCGTGGAGCCACTCGTACCACTGGCCGAGGTCGACGAGTTGGTTCTCGACCCCGTCGACTCCGTACTGGTTGAAAACCTCGTCGACGGTTCGAGCGAGTCCTTCCGGGTCGGTGTCCGGTAGCGTCTGGTCGTAGTAGAGGAAAAGTCCGGCGTGATTGTACTGGTCGTGCAGCGGCTCGAAGTCCTTCGCGTTGTTCGTCAGGAGGACGGCGCCGTGCTCCGCACACCACTCCATCAGTTCGGCGTCGCTCGTGTGTTCCCCGAACCGGTCTTTCGCCTGCTCGACGTCGTGTCTGCGCTCGCCGAGGACTCGTTCGAAGACTCGCCCGACGTGTTCGTCGAGCAGAATCCGTGGTCCGGTCACTGCACGGTTTCTCTGGGCTGTAGCGAGGACTCTCGAACGCGCTCGAAGGCCGTTTCGTTCGCCGCCTCGAGTTCGCGCATCTCGTCGACGTGTGCGTAGTAGTAGGAGAGGGCCTGGTACACGTCGGCCAGCGGCACGCCGAGTTGGTCTGCGACGTGGGCCGGGGTCCGTCCGCCGTCGATTACCCGTGCAGAAACGTGACGAACGCCGATGCGCGTTCCGTCGATTCGGGGTTCGCCACCGAGCACTTCCTCGTCACGGGTGATACTCATGCGGGAAGGTAGGCTCCCTCGTCGGTTATATCTTTCCGGCCGCTCTACCTCTTCGAGACGTTCCCCTCCCCGACGGACGGCTCCGAGCCCCTACCGCTCCTCGCAGTGCCGCACGTCGACGACGATACCGCGGGAGCTCTCGACCATCGCCTCGCCGTGGCAGGTCGCCCGCCCGACGGCGAAGGCCTCCGGTCCCTCGACGACCACCTCGTCGCCCGGCCGAATCGAGGCGTCGGCGTCGAGGACGCCGGGCGCCAGGACGCTGCCGCTCGGGACGAAGTCGTCGATTTCGACCGTCTTCGTCGGGGCGTCGCTGTCCCGCCAGGCGCGGCCGCCGGCCGGCGTCAGCGACAGCGTGCCGTACTGCGGGACCATCGTCGCCAGTTGCTCGCCGTCCTCGGTGACCCGTAGCTTCGGGTACCGGCCCTCCGTCCGTGCGTCGGGGCCGAACACCTCGTCGCCGGCGCCCGGCCCGAACTGGAAGTCCGCGATGGCCCGAACCGTCGCGGCCTCGCGTTCGCTCTTGTAGTAGCTGTCGAGACCGTCAAGGGCCGCATCGAGGTTGGAAAGCGACGCCTCGGTCGTCGGGTGGTCCTCGACGGTGTACTCGAACTCGACGCCGATGGAGTCCTCGACCCGCTCGCAGATGTCGCGGTAGCCCTCCGGGGGGACGTGGGCGACGTGGCGGTCGTAGTCGGCCCGCTGGAGGTACCGCTCGAGGACGCTCGCGACGAACTCGATTTCCGTCTCGGTCCACCGCCCCGTGACGACGCTGTCGTAGTGCTGGGCCGGGTAGGTCGTCTCCAGTTCGTTCGGCACGACGCCGATGGGGGAGGTCATCGAGACGACGTGGCCGCGCCACTGGACGGCCCGGTTGAACTGCTCGTGACTCTGCGAGTCGCTGTAGGGCTTGCGCGCCGAACACGGCAACAGGACCAGCGGCGCGTCGAGTCGGCGGCGGTAGCGCGTCGTCACCCGGTCTGCGAAGCGCTGGATCTCGACCCGGCGGAGCGCGTCGTCAGTCGAGGCGAGCAGTTCCTCCCGCCGGAAGACGGGCGTCCTGGCCTCCAGGTAGCCGTACTGCTGGTCGAGTCGCCGGAGCGTCGCGGTCAGCCACGCCTCCTGGCGGGCCTGCCCCTCGACGTAGTCGCGGAGGCGGCCGTCGGCGACCCGCTTGCGCACCCGGGTCAGTTCCGCCCGCAGGAGGTTGGCGTTGTGGTCGGCACAGTCCGCCCGCGAGAACTCGGCGACCGGCCCGCGGCAGGCCTCGCAGGCGCAGGGCAACTCCTCGAGGTCCTCGAGGAACGCCTCGCCGTCGGTGGTGAGGTAGAAGCCCTCCAGCCCGCGGGCGCGGGCCCGCTTCTCGTCCAGCAGGTCGACGCCGGCGTAGACCAGCGTCGCGGCGTTGGCCGGCGTGGCGACGCCGGAGAGATACAGCGCCGTGTCGTCGGGGATGGCCTCGCGGACTCCGACGACGGCCTCGACGAACGCCTCGGCGTGGCCGACGTAGCCGGGCGCGCCGGCCAGGACGTAGGCGTCGGTGCCGTGGTCGTCGGCCGTCGCCGGTGAGACGACGGCCGCACTCGGAACGTCGACGTCGGGGTACTCGGGGGAGAACGCCTCGGCGACCGGTTGCTCGGTGCCCGGCGGGAGCGCGCGGTGGGGCAGCACCGTCAGGGCCCCCTCCTCGCCGTCCGGCATCTCGCGGGCCGCGTGCCAGCGACTGCCGGCGTCCTCGAGGACGTCGTCGACGAGCGCCGGCGTCCCGAGGGGTTCGGCGAGGCGCACCTCGCCGCGCCGCGCCGCCGCGTCGCGGGCGTGCACCTCGAAGTACTCGGTCATGCCACCCTCTCCTCGCGCGGGCGGTAACTGTCCGTCGGTTCGTCCCGCGACGGAAGCGATTTATGTCGCCCCGCCGCGAGCGGGAGGTATGGACCGCGCCGAGTTCGCGGCACGCATCGACCACACCGTCCTGGGGCCGGAGACGACCTGGCGCGACGTCGCGGCGGTGCTGGAGGCGGCCGACGCCCACGGCATGAACGCCTGTATCCCGCCGTGCTACGTCGCGGAGGCGGCCGACCACGCGCCCGACGTGACCCTCGTGACGGTCTGTGGCTTCCCCCACGGCCAGGAATCGCCGGCGACCAAGGAGAGCGAGGCCGAGAACGCCTGGATGGACGACGCCGACGAGATAGACGTCGTGCTCAACGTCGGCCGACTCCGCTCGGGCGACCACCACGCCGTCCGCGAGGAACTCGAACGGGTCGTGGCCGCGGTCCCCGTTCCCGTGAAGCTCATCGTCGAGGCACCGCTGCTCTCCGGAACGGAACTGCGGACGGCCTGCGAACTCGCCGCCGAGGCCGACGCGGAGTTCGTCAAGACCGCCACCGGCTTCTCGGAGGGCGGTGCGACCGTCGAGGACGTCGAGGTGATGAGCGAGTACCTGCCGGTGAAGGCCAGCGGCGGCATCGGCAGTTTCGCCGAATCCGTCGAGATGCTCGAGGCCGGCGCCGAGCGCATCGGCGCCTCCTCCGGCGTGGACATCGTCGAGGGGTACGAGGCCGGGCGGCTGTAGGCGCTCGACTCCGTCCCGTCGGCGCGAGTCCGGCGTGTCGGTTCAGACCGAGGGGTCTATCGGGTTCGTTCCGGGTTCGATCTTGCGGGAGAGCCATCCTCCGGCTTTGGCACCGATGGCCCCGAGTGCACCGACCAACAGAACGCTGATAGCTCCGAATACGATCAGTAACACACCGTGTAAAGTCGTCGTAATCGCGGGTAGATCGAACCCCGGAAGAGTACCGGCTACGGAAACGACGGGCTGCAGCGCCGGCAGTGCTCCGATCGATCCGGTTCGAAACCCGATACGCCACGTTCCGCTCGACTCCGCAAGCGTCAGCAGTCCACCGAGTAGCCCGGCCCAGAAAACGATTCCAAAATAGAACGTCCCTCCTCCCGGACTGTTATAAAAAACGTACGCCGCGGAGACGAGTCCCGCTGGTACCGCGTATGCCCAGTTGTGAGCCGTCACGAACTCCCGGAACGTTCGTATCATGTGCTCTCTATATAAATAGACGTTGTCAGTACAGTAATATAAGATTTGGTGCTCGGGTGAGTGCTCACGCGTACCGTTCCCTACGTTCCGCTGGCCTTTTGACGCCGTAGCGACTGGTTCCGGCACGCCGATGGCCACGTACCACATCGAGACGTACGGCTGTACGTCCAACCGGGGTGAGAGCCGGCAGATCGAGCGAAAGCTCCGCGACGCCGGCCACTACCGGGTCGACGGCCCCGACGAGGCGGACGTGGCCATCCTCAACACCTGCACCGTCGTCGAGAAGACCGAGCGCAACATGCTGCGCCGCGCCGAGGAGTTGGCCGACGAGACGGCCGACCTCATCGTCACCGGCTGTATGGCGCTGGCGCAGGGCGAGCAGTTCGCCGACCTCGATGTCCGGGTACTCCACTGGGAGGACGTCCCCGAGGCCGTCACGAACGGGGAGTGTCCGACGACGACGCCGGACGCCGAACCGATTCTGGACGGCGTCGTCGGCATCCTCCCCATCGCCCGCGGCTGTATGAGCAACTGCTCGTACTGCATCACGAAGTTCGCCACCGGCCGGGTCGACTCCCCGCCAATCGAGGAGAACGTCGAGAAGGCGCGGGCGCTGGTCCACGCGGGCGCGAAGGAGATACGTATCACCGGCCAGGACACCGGTGTCTACGGCTGGGACACCGGCGAGCGGAAGCTCCCCGAACTGCTGGACCGCATCTGCGACATCGAGGGCGAGTTCCGGGTCCGGCTCGGGATGGCGAATCCCGGCGGCGTCCACGGCATCCACGAGGAGTTGGCCGAGGTGTTCGCCGAAAACGAGAAGCTGTACGACTTCGTCCACGCGCCGGTGCAGTCCGGCAGCGACGCCGTCCTTGAGGACATGCGCCGCCAGCACCGCGTCGAGAAGTTCCGCGAGGTCGTCGACGCCTTCGACGAGCGGCTGGACCACTGGACGCTGTCGACGGACTTCATCGTCGGCTTCCCGACCGAGGACGAGGCCGACCACGAGCAATCGATGGCGTTGCTCGAGGAGGTCCGTCCCGAGCGAATCAACATCACGCGCTTCTCGAAGCGGCCCGGAACCGACGCCGCCGAGATGAAGGGCCTCGGCGGGACGGTCAAGAAGGAGCGCTCGAAGGCGATGACGGACCTGAAGATGGACGTCTGTCGGGAGGCCCACGCCGCGATGGTCGGCGACACCCGCGAGGTGCTGGTCGTCGAGGAGGGAACCGGCGACTCGGTGAAGTGTCGCGACCCCGCCTACCGGCAGGTCATCGTCACCGACGCGGAGTCGAAGGACATCGAGGTCGGCGACTTCCTCGAGGTCGAGATAACCGCCAACGAGAACGTCTACTGCTTCGGCGAGCCGACCTAAGCCCCCTGGGAGACGAACGCTTAACTGTCATTCCGCCCTACTGCGCGTATGGCGGACATCGAGATAACCGACGAGGTTTACGAGGCTCTCCGTCTCCCCGAAGACGAAAGGGAACTGGTTCTCCGTCGGGAACTGGCCGTGGCCTGTTATCGGCAGGATATTCTCTCCTTCGGGAAGGCCCGAGAACTCGCGGATATGTCCTCGCGGGAGTTTCAGCGACTCCTCGGCCGGCGCGGGATAGAACGCCACTACACGGACGAGGAGTTGGACGACGACATCGCGTATGCCCGGGAATGACGGTGTCGTTGCCGACACCTCACCGCTTCTCAACCTCGCGTTGATCGGTCGGCTCGACCTCTTCCGTTCGCAGTTCGACTCGATCATCATCACCGAAACGGTTCGGGAGGAGCTACTGGCTGGTGAGGACGCACGAGAACCACTGGAGACGTTCATCGACAGTGACATCGTGGGCGTGGAACAACCGACGCGCGACGACCTCGTCCGGGAGTTCCGTTCCCGTCTCGATGCCGGCGAATCAACTGCGATCGCGCTCGCCATCGAACGCGACGCCTCCCTCGTGCTGATCGACGAACGCGATGGACGGCAGGTGGCTCGCCGTCACGAGCTACCGGTCACCGGGATCATCGGGGTTCTCCTTCGAGCCGCCGACCAAGGACGGATCGATATCGAGTCCGAACTGGACTCGCTCCGGCAGGTTGGTTTCTGGATAGGCGAGGACCTCTACGACCGCGCAATCGACGCGGTCGAGAACGACGGGTGACACCGGCCAGCCGACGCCACCCGTCTCGGCGATCCCCGGCCCATCAGGTCCGGTGGGTGTCCTCACGTTCCATCGGCGTCCTTCCACTCGCCGATGCCGGCGGGGTCGAGGTGAAGGTGGACGTCGCCGACCGACTCCATGGATTCGAGCCGTTCGACCAGTTCGGACTCGATGTCGTGGGCCTCCACGAGCGTCAGGGCGCCGTCGACCTCGACGTGGGCCTCGACCTCGAGGTCGGTGCCGTCGTAGAAGACGGCGATGTCGTGGACGCCCTCGACGGCCGGGTGCTCGAGGATGGCGTCGACGACGCGCTCGCGCTCGGCCTCGGAGGGAGCGGCGCCGATCAGGTACGAGACGTTCTCGCGGCCGATTTCGACGCCCTGGTAGACGACGAGCAGGCTGACGATGGCGCCTGCGGCGGCGTCGAGGACGGGATAGCTGAAGAAGACGCCGAGGACGCCGACCAGCGCCGCCACGGAGGTGTAGATGTCGTTGCGGCAGTCGACGGCCAGCGCCGCGAGCGCCGAGGATTCCAGGCGCGCGTTGACGCGGGTGGTGTACCAGTACAGCAGGTACATGTCGGCCATCGAAAAGAGGAGCGCGCCGACCAGAAGCGGGCTGAAGGTGACGGTCGGGCCCTCGAAGAGGCCGCGCGCGGACTCGAACAGCAACTCCAGGCCCAGCAGGACGACGACGGTGCCGACGAACAGCGCCGCGAGCGGTTCGACGCGCTGGTGGCCGTGCGGGTGGGTGTCGTCGGGGTCGGCGTAGACGCTGCGCCCCCACGCGAGGACGACGGCACTGGCGACGAGGTCGCCGACGGAGTGGGCGGCGTCGGCCAGCAGCGCGACGGACCCGAACGCCAGGCCCGCGGCCGCCTCGACGAGGATTTTCACGACGTTGCCGACGACGTTGACGGCGCTGGCGCGGGTGAAGTCCCGTCTCGCGGTGTCGGTCTCGATGCCGGTCTCCGCGACCGCGGCGTCGCTCATCGTCCGTCATAGCGGAACCGCCCGGATAAGTGATAGGATTAGAGCGACCGAACGGCCCCGTTCGGCGGGAGCTAGAACTCGATTCGGACCGCGCCGTTCTCGGCCACGGTCGCGCCCGCCTGTGTGGCGAAGGCGTCGTGGAGCGCCTCGTAGGTGTCCTCGACGGCCTCGACGATGACCTTCGTGTCCGCACAGACGGGCATGAAGTTGGTGTCGCCGGTCCACCGGGGGACGAGGTGGGTGTGGAGGTGGTCGTCGATTGAGCCACCGGCGGCGTCCCCGAGGTTGAGCCCGGCGTTGACGCCGTCGGGACCGAGACCGGCCTCGAAGGCCTCGATGGTGCGCTGCTTGAGGCGGGCGTGTTCCAGCAGCGTCTCGTCGTCGAGGGCGGTGAACTCGCCGGTGTGGGTCCGCGGGATGACCATCGCGTGGCCGGGGTTGTACGGGAAGTTGTTCAGGAGGACGTAGGCGCGGTCGGACTCGGCGACGACGTTCGCCTCGCGGGCGTCCTCGCGCTCGGGGAGGACACAGAACGGGCAGCCGTCGATGTCCTCGTTGCCGTCCCGTTCGACCCACTCGATGCGCCACGGCGCGAACAACTGGTCCATGTGGCCCGGTCGAACCGGGGGCTGTTAACGCTGTTTGCCTCCGTTCTAGCATTTATATCTTTTGGCCGTTCAGCCGTAAACGATCCTCTCACGACGGCAGCTACCGGCACCTCGGCTCCGCTATCGGCCGTGGACGGCGTTTGAACGTTTTCGACGCGGAGCGGGCTTGAACGGTCAAAACAGTGCTCAACCGAAGTCGGTCTTTATGCGAATCTCGTAGCTATCGACGGGTGACAATGGCGACCCGAATGGACGACGATCGGATGGCCGAGGAGTGCGAGACGTGTAGCCGCGAGACGCCCCACGAGGTTAGCATCAAGCTCCGCACGGAGAGCCGCAAGGAGGAGAACGCGGAGTTCTCCCGGGAGCCGTACCGCGTGACGACGTGTAGAGTCTGCGGAGCGGAGACCTCGACGCGGATGAACAACGCCTGAGCGGGACGGGTCGACGGAAACGGTCACACGGCCAGTCGGCGCCGGCCGGCGGAAGCGCCGCCTACCGCGCCCGCGTCGTCACTTCACAGCCGTCCTCGGTGACGATGACGGTGTGTTCCTTCTGGCTCACGAGGTATCCGTCCTGCTCTTTCAGCACCGGGTAGCCGTGGACGACGTCGTTCTGCTTGAGGCGTCGCAGCGCCATCTCCGCCCGCGAGGTGTCGAGCCACCGGCGGGCGAAGGGCAGCGTCTTGAACTGTTCGACGATCTGTTCGAGCGCCTCGCGTGCCTGCCGGTTGCGGACGCTGGCCTCCCGCTCCAAGGAGTAGATCTCCTCGTGGGCGCCCTCGTTTACCTTCCCGCCGCCGTCGGTGGCGAACGGTTCGATGGCGACGACGTCGCCGACCTCGAGTTCGACGCCCTGCTCGACGGCCCGGTTGGGGATGTTGGGTTCGGTGTGCTGTTCCCAGTGGCCGAGGCCGTGGCCGGTGAGGTTGACGACCGGGTTGTAGCCGTAGCCGTCGATGACGCTCTCGATTTCGGCCCCGATGTCACCCGTCTCGACGCCGGCCTCGACGACCTCCAGGGCGGCCTCCAGAGCTTCCTCGGAGGCTTCCGCGAGTTCCCGGTGGCCCGAGAGGTCGACGGTGATCGCGGTGTCGGCCAGCCAGCCGTCGACGTGGACGCCGATGTCGAGGTTGACCATCTCCTCGCCGAAGGTGGTCTCGTCGCCGGGCGTCGGCGTGGCGTGGGCGGCCTCCTCGTCGATGCTGATGTTGACGGGGAAGGCGGGTTCGCCGCCGAGGTCGCGGATGCGGTCCTCGGCGAACTCCGCGACCTCGAGGTGACTCGCGCCGACCTCGACGCGGTCGGCGGCCTCCTCGCGGACCTGCGCGAGGATTTCGCCGGCCTCGCGGTGCTTCTCGTACTTCTCGGCGGTGAGGTCGGGACTCATGGCTCCGCGTTCGGTCGGTCGGATGAAATGGGTTGCGTTCGCCGCCCGGAGCGGGACCGCGACGCGTCCGACCGGGCCACGAGGCGGGACCGCAACGCTTTCGACCGGCCCAGTCGGTAGACGAGGCGTGCAGGTACTCCCCTCCGGGTTCGCGCTGCCCGCCCTCCCGTACCTGGTCGGCCTGCTGGTCGCCGCCGGCGTCGCCGTCGCGCTGCTGTACCGGCGGCGCCCGCCGGTCACCGGCCCGGTCGTGGCCGCCCTGGCGCCCTGGATGGCCGCCGGCGGCGCGCTGTACGCGCTGTTCCAGGCCGGGGGGGTCCCGTCCGCTGTGGCGCCACTGTTCGGGTCGCCCGCCGTCTACGTCACCGTCGGCGTTGCCGCCGGGTTCGCGCTGGCGGCCGTCGCCGGACGGCCGGGGGAGGGGTGGAGCCTCTCGACGGCTCCGGGCGCGCTGGCGGCGACCGGGGCGGCGCTGCTTCTCGCCGCGCTGGCGGCGGCCGCGGCGACGGCGCCGACCCTCGGTGTCACCGCAGTCGGGTACTCCGTGGCCATCCTCCTCGGCGCGGCGGTGGCGACGGCGGCAGTGTGGGGCGTGCTCCGCCGCCTCGACGCCGGCCGGGCGACCGGCGCGGTCGGCCTGGTGGCCGTCTTCGGCCACGCGCTGGACGGCGTCTCGACGGCCGTCGGCTACGACCTCCTCGGGTTCGGCGAGCAGACCCCGCTGTCGCGTATCATCATCGAGTTCGGGGCGGGGCTGCCGGCGCCCGAAATCCTGGGCGATGCCTGGCTGTTCGTCGTCGTGAAACTGCTCGTCGCCGCGGTCGTGGTCGCGGCCTTCGACGACTACGTCCGCGAGGACCCGCGGGAGGGGTATCCCCTGCTCGGCCTCGTCGCGGCGGTCGGTCTGGGTCCCGGCGCCCACAACGTCGTCCTGTTCGCCATCGTGTAGCCGAAGGTCCCGGTGTGGCGGTCCGTCACTCCGCCTTCGGCGTCACCTCGAACACCGGCGGGGCACCGCGGAGTTCGTCGTAGACCGCCAGCGCGAGCGGGACGGTCCAGACGAGCGCGTACACCGACTGCGTGAGCGGGTTCGACAGCAGGTAGTAGCCGACCTTCTGTCTCGCGCTCTCGAAGCGAACCGCGTCGCGGGTGGCGCGGTAGCCCAGTGCCGAGTAAACGGCCCAGTTGACGAGGTTGACGGTGGCGAGGACGTCCACCCACAGCGGGAGGTCGTACCCGAAGACGACGAGCGCGAACACGGCGACGCCGGCCGGCAGTCCAAGCACCGTGTTGACGGTCATGGCCTGGTTGAGCATCGTCACGCCCATCAGCCGGAGTTTGTCGGCCGGGCTCAGGGGCTGTCTGGCGAGGATGCGGTACGGGCCGCCGAGCCACCGCCGTTTCTGGGTCACCCAGTCGTCGATGTCGCTCGGACAGAGGTCCTGCACGTACGAATCGAGGACGCCGAGCCGCAGGCCGGCCTGGTAGGCGGCGACGCCGAGGGACATGTCCTCCGTGATCTCGTTGGGCTCCCACCCGCGGAGCGAGCGCAACGTCCCGGCCCGCATGAAGTACCCCTTGCCGAGCAACTGGTACGGTCCCCGTGCGGTTCGGGGGTAGACGACGTGCGACCAGGCGGCCATCCCCATCGACTCCAGTTTCGGGAGGATGCCGTCCTCGATGTTCCGGACGGTCTGTTTCGCCTGGACGACGTCGTACTCCTCGAGACCCGCCACCGCCAGCGCGAAGAGGCCCGGATCGACCACGGTGTCGGCGTCGAACACCGTGACGATGCGGTCGTCGTCGAACGGCAGGGAGTGCAGCGCGCTGGTCAGCGCCAGCCCCTTGGTCCGGGTCAGCGGCTTGCCGGTGAGCAACGGCCAGTCGTCGACGAGTCGTGCGTGGAGTTCCTCGTCGGTCGAATCGGCCGCGAAGGCCGAAAGCTCCCACTCCCGGTCGTCCGAGGCGACGAGGTCGTCGACGTAGTCCGTCACAATCGGGTCGTCGGCCTCGTGAACCAGGACGACTTCGATGCGGTCGAGGGGGTAGTCCTGTCCGGCCAGACTCGAAAGCGTCTCCTCGAGCACCGACCGCGGCTCCCGGTACAGCGCGACGAGGACGCTGACCGGTTCGTCCGGGTCGGTCGCCGGCGTCCGCACGTCGTGGCGCGCTCCGAATATCAACAGCCAGTCGAGGAGGAGCCCGCCACCGAGATAGAGGGCCTGCGTTCCGACGAATGCGGAGATGATGACAAGTATAACTATCGATACATCCATGGTACCAGTATGCTCGGAGAGGAGATAATCCTATCTGCGTGTAGGTTCGGGCACTGCCTGGCGCTTGCACCGCGCTTATAATCGCCCGGCGCGGAGACGGTGGTATGCGCGTCGTCTGCGTCGGGCACGTCAACTGGGACGTCACCCTCCGTGTGGACCGACTGCCGGGACCGGACGACGAGGCCCGGGTCCACGAGCGGCGGGAGGCCGGCGGCGGCAGCGCGGCCAACGTCGCCGCCGCCCTCGCCATGCTGTCGCGGGAGGCCCGCCTGTTCGGCAGCGTCGGCGCCGACGACCCCGGCAGCACGGTCGAAGCGACCCTCCGGGAGATCGGCGTCGAGACCCGGCTGAAGACCGTCGAGGGCGCCGAGACGACGCGGAAGTACCTCCTCGTCGACGACGATGGCGAGGTGGCGGTTCTCGGCACGGAGGGCGCGAACGAGGCGATCTCGGGGGCCGACGTGCCCGCGTCGGCACTCGCCGACGCAGACGCGCTCCACCTGACCGGGCAGTCGCCGGGGACGGCCGCTCGCCTGGCGGCAGCGGCGGCCGACCACGGCCTGCCGGTCAGTTTCGACCCCGGACGCCGTCTCGCCGACCGGGAGTACGGCGAGGTCGTAGAGCGGGTCGACCTGCTGTTCGTCACCGACCGGGAGGCCGCCGAGGTCCACGCTTCCGTGCCCTGGAAGGTGACCAAACACGGCGAGCGCGGCGCGACCCTGGCGTGTCCCGAGGGCCGGTTCGACCACGGCGGCTACGGCCTGCCGTCGGTGGACTCGACGGGTGCCGGCGACGCCTTCGCGGCCGGCTTCCTGGCCGCGTGGCTCGACGACGAGGGGCCCGAGCGGGCGCTGGCCGTCGCCAACGCCTGCGGTGCCGTGGCGGCCAGCGAGCGGGGGCCCCGGCCCGACCTCTCCTGGGAGCGAGTGGAGGGTGTGCTGTCGTGATTCCGCTCCACGCCGCCGGCGGGGCGACCGTCGGGCCGGGCGTCCGACTCGCGGTCGCCGCGGTCGCGGGACTGGCGGCGACGCTCCTCATGACCGTGGTGATGTGGCGGCAGTCCTACGGCTACGTGCCGCCGTACGTCGCGGGTTCGGCGCTGTGGGGCGAGCCGCCCAACGAGGTGCCCCGCTCGGCGGCCGACGCGGCCCATCTGGCGGCCGGCATGCTCGCCGGCGTCCTCTTCGAGGCGCTGAACCTCGCCTACGAGGCGGCACGGGCGCCGCTCGGCATCGGCGTCGAACTCCGGGTGGCCGGCGTGACGAGCGTCTCCGAGATTCTCGCGGCCGCCCTCGTCGTCTGCTTCCTGTACGGCTTCTTCTCGTGGGTCGTCTTCCCCCGGTTCGGGGGCAACGCCTACGAGACGCGCCCGGGGACGGTCCGCCGCCAGTGGGCCGTCTCGGCGACCGTCTACGGGGTCGGCCTGCTGGTCGCCGTGGTCGCCATCTACCAGGTGGTGTCGCTGTAGCCCGATTCGGTCCCCGCCGGCCGACGAACATCCGGAACGACCGGCATAGACCGGCGAAAGGGTTTATTTCGCGCGCTCCCTACCGGTAGCCGTGACCACCGGGTACCTCTTCGACCTCGACGAGACGCTCGTCACCTACGAGCCGGAGGTGCCGGGCATCTTCCGGAACGCCTGCCGGAAGGCGGGCGTCGAACCGACCGAGGCGGCCACGGAGGCCATCGGTCCCGGCTACGTCGAGACGTTCGTCGAGTTCGAGGAGAGCCCCTACGTCGGCGCGGCCCGCGCCGCCCGCGAGGCCGGTCTCGACGTCGACCCCGAGCGGTTCGCCTCGATGTACGTCGAGGCGGAACTGGAGGCCACCCACGTCCCCGAGGGCGTGGGCGAACTGCTTTCGTCGCTGGAGAACGTCGGCGTCGTGACGAACGGCTACGGACCCGTCCAGCGGCGGAAACTGTCGGCGTTCGGTCTCGACGACCGCGTCGACAGCGTGGTCTGTGCCGACGACGTCGAGGCGTTCAAGCCGGCCGACGAGCCGTTCGACGCCGTCACCGACGCCGTCGGCGCCGAGGAGTACGTCATGGTCGGCGACAACGTCGACTACGACATCCGGCCGGCCGCCGAACGGGGCTACCGGACGGTCTTCGTCGGCGAGGAGTCGGCCGCCGACCTCGCCGACTACCGCGTCGCCCGCCCCTCGGAGCTCCCCTCCGTCCCTCTGTTTCACCGGCACCGGCCGAACGTCGACTGACTTTTGGGGGACGCCCCCGACGCCCGACCATGGGCAAACAGCCGCACCTCCTGGTCGAGGAGGGCGACCTCCACGACGTCGCGCTGCTGCCGGGCGACCCCGGCCGCGTCGACCGCATCGCCGACCACTGCGAGGACAGCGAGACGGTCGCCGAGAACCGCGAGTACAAGGTCGTCAACGCGGTCTACGAGGGCCGCGAGCTGACGATCTGCTCGACGGGCATCGGCTCGCCGTCGGCGGCCATCGCCGTCGAGGAACTCGCCGCGGTGGGCGTCGAGACGTTCGTCCGCGTCGGCACCACCGGCGCGCTCCAGGCCGACATCGACATCGGCGACATGGTCGTCGCCACCGGCGCCGCCAAGGACGAGGGCACGACCAAGCGCTACGAGGCGGCCACGGTGCCCGCCGTGCCGGACTACGGGACGCTGTCGGCGCTGGTCGAGGCCGCGGAGACCCGCGAGGCGCCGGTTCACGTCGGCCCCGTGGCGACGGACGACGCCTTCTACGCCGAGACCGACGACCACGTCGCCGCCTGGAACGAGGCTGGCCTGCTGTGCGTCGAGATGGAGGCCGCCGCCATCTTCGCGCTGGCCCGTCGGAAGGGGCTGGACGCCGGCGCCATCTGCACCGTCGACGGCAACCTCGTCGAGGGCACCCAGAAGGGCGAGACCGACGCCGAGGAACTGCCCGAGAAGGCGAAGGACAACGTCGGCCGGGCAATCCGCATCACGCTGGACGCGGTCGCGGCGCTGTAAGAACGCCCGGCCCCCGCCCGGACCCGCTCCGCTACCCGTCGGGCGCGCCCTCGAGTGCCTCCTCGCGGAGCCGCCGGCACCGCTCGGTGCCGACCTGCAACTCCGGCACCTCGACGGGAGTGTTGGACTCGTCGACGGCGACGAAGACGAAGTACGAGTCGGTCGTCCGCTCTCGTTCGCCCGACCGGGGCGACTCCCGGTAGGCCCGGAGCCGAACCCGGACGCTCGTCCGGCCCGCCTCGTAGACGTAGGACTCGACGACGCAGATGTCGCCCTGCGGGACCGGCCGCTCGAAGTCCAGCCCCTCGATGCGGGCGGTCACGCAGGTCTCGCCCGCGTGTCGCATCGCCGACATCGCGCCGACCTCGTCCATCCACTTGACGACGTTGCCGCCGTGCGCCGAGGCGTAGTTGTTGGTGTCGGTCGGCTGGACCCGCTGGCGGTTCTCGATGTAGGTGTCGCTGACCGTCGACATGGTCGGCAGAGGGGCCGGCCGGACAAATCGTTTCGGCGGTCCGGGCCAACTACACGTCGCCGGCGACGACGGTCTGCATGGCGTCGCTGTTGAACGCCGCGCCGGCGTCGCCGTCCGGGGTCAGGAGGATCACGCCGGCGGACCCCGCCACGAGGTCGCCGAACTCCTCGATTGCGGTCTCGGCGGCCGCGTCGGCGTCCACGCCGTCGGCGAGGCGGTCGACCGCGCGCCGCGAGAGGGTCGTCCGGGCGATGTCCTCGCCGGCGCCGGTCGCGGAGGCGCCGCCGGCCGGCGCACAGTAGAAGCCCGATCCGACCTGCGGCACGTCGCCGACCCGGCCCGCGAGCGCCAGCCACCGGCCGCCGGTCGAGGTGGCCGCAGCGACCCGGTCGCCGTCGGTCGCCACGGCGCCGACGGTGTCGTGGTCGCCGGCGTCCAGTCCCGAGTCGGGGTCGCCGCCGAACCGCTCGGTGACCCACTCGGCGTGGGCCAGCTGGTCGCCCTCCGGGTACTCGTCGAGGTCGTCCCACCGCTTTCGGGTCCGGTCGGTCAGGAGGTCGACGCCGGTCTCGACGCCGACGGCCGCCGCGAGGTCGACGGCGTGAACGCCGGCCACGAGGACGTGCGGCGTCTCCTCCTTGACTGCGCGGGCGACGTCGATCGCGTGTTCGACGCCCGGCATGCCGCAGGCGGCGCCGGCCTCGCGGTCGTCGGTCATCAGGCCAGCGTCGGTTCGGACGTGGCCGTCCGACTGGACGGCGCCGCCGACGCCGGCGTTGAACCGCGGGTCCGACTCCAGGACTCGAACCGTCTCGACGACGGCGTCGGTCGGGCCGTCGGCGCCGGTGCCCGCGTCGACGGCCGCCTCGAGCGCGGCCTGTCTGTCCTGCGACTCCTCGGGCGGCGTTCCGGCGCCGCCGTGAGCGATGACGCGCATACGCTCGCTGCGGGCGGCGACGGATTACGGTTTGCGCTTCGGTACAGAACCTGACAGCCACGGAAACCGAGTCCTTACCGGTCGTTAATGGGAAATTCGCGGAAAGAGCGGTACGCCTTTCAGGGGGCCGGTAGAAGCAATCGCCATGGGATACGACAAAGTCGAGGTACCTTCGGAGGGCTCGAAGGTGGAGGTATCGGGTGACGACGAACTCGTCGTGCCTGACGACCCGATAATTCCGATCATCCACGGGGACGGTATCGGGGTCGACGTCGGTCCGGCCGCCCAGACGGTGCTGGAGGCGGCCGCCGACGCGACGGGCCGGGAGATCAACTGGATGCGCGTCTACGCCGGCGAATCCGCCCGCGAGAAGTACGACGAGAACCTGCCCGACGACACCATCGAGGCGCTCAAGGAGTTCAAGGTCTCCATCAAGGGACCGCTGACGACGCCCGTCGGCGCCGGCTTCCGCAGCCTCAACGTGGCGCTCCGGAAGAAACTCGACCTCTACACGAACATCCGGCCGACATACCACCTCGACGGCGTTCCCTCACCGGTGAAGCGACCCGAGCAGATGGACATGGTCACGTTCCGGGAGAACACCGAGGACGTCTACGCCGGCATCGAGTGGGAGGCCGGCACCGACGAGGTCCAGCAGGTCAAGGAGTTCGTCGAGGAGGAGATGGGTTTCGATTCGACTATCCACGACGGCCCCGTCGGCATCGGCGTCAAGCCCATCACCGAGTTCGGCACCAAGCGGCTGGTCCGGAAGGCCATCGACTACGCCCTCGAACACGACCGCGATTCGGT
The DNA here is from genome assembly GCF_024298905.1 of Natronomonas marina. Taxonomy (NCBI): domain Archaea; kingdom Methanobacteriati; phylum Methanobacteriota; class Halobacteria; order Halobacteriales; family Natronomonadaceae; genus Natronomonas; species Natronomonas marina. The sequence goes on along the minus strand of NZ_CP101154.1, from coordinate 1,119,351 downwards.
GACGCTGGTCCACAAGGGCAACATCATGAAGTTCACCGAGGGCGCCTTCCGCGACTGGGGCTACGAGGTCGCAGAGGAGGAGTACGGCGAGGAGGTCATCACCGAGGACACCCTCTGGGAGGAGCGCGACGGCGAACCGCCGGACGAGGCGGTCGTCGTCAACGACCGCATCGCCGACAACATGCTCCAGCAGGTCCTCACCCGCACCGACCAGTACGACGTGCTGGCGCTGCCGAACCTCAACGGCGACTACCTCTCGGACGCCTGTGGCGCCCAGATCGGTGGGCTCGGTATCGCGCCCGGCGCCAACGTCGGCGACGGCCGCGTGCTCGCCGAACCCGTCCACGGCTCGGCGCCGAAGTACGCCGGCCAGGACAAGGTCAACCCGACCGCGATGATCCTGTCGGGCCGCATCATGCTGGAGTTCATGGGCTGGAACGATGCCGCGACCCTCGTCCGGGACGCCGTCGAGCAGACCATCGTCGACCGGAAGGTCACCTACGACATCGAGCGACAGATCGAGGGCGGCGAGAAACTCGCCACCAGCGAGTACTCCGAGGCGGTCGTCGACAACCTGCGGGACCTCGCCTGAGATACGTCACTTTCTCCGTGTTCCGTTCGAGGCGCGCCGCCGCCCGAGGGGGTCGCCCGCTCCGACCGGCGTCGACGTCACCCGTTCGATCGGGGAGCCGTCCTTCAGTTCGAGGAACCAGTCGAACGTGTCCGACGAATCCGGCCGCTCGACCGTCGTCTCGCCCCGGTCGGTCACCGCCAGCCGGTAGGTGACGACCACGGGATCGCCGTCGGCCGCTCCCGAAAACCACGCCCGGAGCTCCGGCACCGTGCCCGCCGACTCGAGGCGGGCCGACAGGGACCCGACGGTGTCGCCGTCGATCCGGTCGCCCGTCGGGAGCCGGTCCGGGTGAGTGACCTCCCCGGCAGCCAGCCGGTAGCCGTCGGTCGCGGCGGTGGTCGTGGGGTCGAAGGCCGCGAGCGTGCTCACGATCCGATCGCGGTCGAACCGTTCGCCGGGCGACGGCGGGTCGAAGTCGTCCGGTTCGCGGTAGACGGACTTGCGCTGCGCTTTGACGAACCGGAACACGGCCTCGCCGTCCTCGTACCAGATCCCCCGGAAGGTCCGGGAGACGCCGTCGGGGGCGGTCCGCCGGACGTCGAACCGTCGGTAGGTGAAGGCCGCGCCGTCGACAGTGCTCAGGACGCGAGTCGACTCGAACGGCTCCCCGTCGGCCAGGGCCGCGTACTCGACGCCGACCGTGGCCGAACCCCCCGACAGCTCCCCGACGTGGGCGTCGCCGACCGTCTCGGGGACGACGCCGGACGAATCCGTCAGAGTCGCCGGTGCCTCCCCGGGGACCGGCGCCGGCGTCACCGTCTCATCGGCCTCCTCGGCGTCGTCCCCGGTCGAACAGCCCGCCAGCAGGCTCGCGGTCCCCGCGAGGCCGGCGAGGTACCGCCGTCGGCGCATCCTCACTCCGCCCAGTCGGGGTTCGGTCGCGGCGGCGCGAAGATGTCGACGCCGCGGACGGCGACCTCGCCCCGGTTCTCGGCGGCGTGTGGCTCCTTGCCCGGGATGGTGAACGAGTCGCCGGCGCTCACCGTGATCGCGTCGCCGTCGACCAGAAAGGTCAGCGCGCCCTCGTAGACGAAGCCGGTCTGTTCGTGGTGGTGGCTGTGCTCGGGGACGGTCGCGCCCGGCTCTATCTCGAAGCCCTGGACGCTCGTCCGTTCACCCGCCGCCAGCTGTGTGAGGTGGACCTGTTCGACCGCCTCGACGGTCTCCCGCTCGGAGAGTCCGACGCGTTCCATACTCGTCCGTGGCGTCCGAGCACCTTGACGGTGTTCCCCGGTCAGCAGATTCAAAGGCGGTGGCGCCCCAGTTGCAGCCATGTACTCCGTGGTCGGCTGTTCGGAGTGTCGGAACCTGTGGGTCGTCGAGGGGCGCCCGGAGACGACGCAGTGTTCCCGGTGTCGGACGCGGCACCGCTTCGAGAAGCTGAAGGCATTCGCCGAGACCGACAGCTCCGAGGCGGCCGCCCGCGTCCGGAGTTCGATGCTCGCCGACCGGGCCGACGACGGCGAGTTCGTCGACCCCGACGAGATCGACCCCGATTCGGTCGGCATGAGCGACGGGGAGTTCCTCGCGGCCTCGGGGCTGGACGCCGAGACGGTGAGCGACGCCGGCGAGCGGGCGACGGCTGCCTCGCCCTCCCGGCAGGAGGCGGTCCGGGCGGCGCTCCGTGAACTCGAGGAGCCGACCGCCGAGGAGGTGGCCGCCCGCGCCGCCGAGCACGGCGTCGACCGCGAGTACGTCGAGCGGGCCCTCGAGAAACTCCGCCGCCGGGGCGAGGTCACCGAGACCGGCGGGTGCTACCGACTGCTGTGAGCGACGACGAGTGGGAACCCGACGAGGCGTGGGACGACCCGGGGGCGTCGGGGTCGGGCGGTCGGCCGTCGCTCTCGGCGGTCGACCCTGCCTCCGCGGTCGTCGGCACGCTCGTCGGTCTCGCGGGCTTTCTGCTCGTCATCGCGCCGACCGTCCGGACGGTCTCGGTTCTCGGGACCCGGATGCCGACGTTCGTGCTCTCGGCGGGCGTGCTGTCGTTCGGGTTCGCCGTCGGCGCGCCGGTCTACCTCCTGCGGGGCTTTCGGCTCCGCGGCCTGGCGCACGCTATCGGTGCCGTCGGCTTCGGCGCGCTGTTCCTCGCGGCGGGGGTCGGCAGTCCGGGGCTGGTGGCGCTCGGACTGGCGGTCGTCCTCGGCGGGGCGCTGTTTCTGGTCGCCGAGACCCGGAAACTGTGAACTCCCTCCGGGCGCGGTCGCGCCGGACGGCGCTCGACGGGCGACCGACTCCGACGAGGATTTGTAGCGGTCGGCCCATGTGCGCGTATGGAACGAGAACCGACGACGTACAGCCGTCCGCTCGTCTTCGGCGGCCTGGGCGTCGTCCTCTTCGGCGACATCGCGTTCGACATCCCGAACGCCCTCTTCGTCGGCGTCGGCGCCACCGTCCTCCTCGGGGCGGCGGTCGTCCACTTCGTCGGCGACGAGCATCGTGCCGCCGCCGGCTGGGGGTTCTTCGCGCTCGCGCTCGCCTTCTTCGGCGTCGTCGACGTCGGCTCCGGTCCGGTCGCTCTCCTCGGGATCGGCTCGCTGCTCGTGGCCGGCCTCGCGCTGCAGGTGAGCCAGCGCATCGACGCCGCGACCTGACGGGGCCTGCCGGACCGCACTCGCCGGGCGAGCGACCGCTCCCTACCGGCCCAGTTCCTCGTGGGCGCTAGCGAGGTTGTCGGAGGCGAGCGCGCCGAGCAGCGACAGTTCGCCGCCGAGGGCGGCGGCCGCGATGACCTCCGCGAGGGCGTCGGCGTTCGAGCCGGCGGGGTCGCCGCCGCCCCGGACCCCGACGACGTCGAGGGACTCGGCCTGCGTCGGGAGCTTCGTCCCGCCGCCGACGGTGCCGACCTCCAGCGAGGCCAGCGTCAGGCTGGCGTAGAGGTCATCTCCCCGCACGTCGGCGGTCGTGATGGCGTTGGCTCCCTCGACGACCTGGGCGACGTCCTGGCCGGTCGCCAGGAACGCGGCGGCGACGGTGTTGGCGGCGTGGGCGTTGAACCCCAGCGACCCGGCCTTCGCCGACCCGACGAGGTTCTTCCGGGTGTTGGCCTCGACGATGGCCTCCGGCGTGGTGTCGAAGTAGCCCTCGACGACCTCCCGCGGCAGTTCGACGTCGGCGGCGACGGTCCGGCCGCGACCCTCGACGCTGTTTATGGCGGCGGGTTTCTTGTCCGAACAGAGGTTGCCCGACAGCGCGACCAGTTCGGCCGGCGTCTCGGACTCGACGATGTCGCAGGCGGCCTCCGTGGCGATGGTGGCCATGTTCATCCCCATGGCGTCCTTGGTGTCGTAGGCGAACCGGAGGAAGACGCTGTCGCCGACGACGTAGGGCGTCACGTCGCGCAACCGGCCGTGGCTCGTCGTCGACTCGGCGGCCTCCGCCAGTCGCTCGGCGTTGGCCCGGACCCACGACGCGACTTCGCCGGCCTCACCGACGTCACCGACCCGGAAGACGGGGGCCCGCGTCATCGCGTTCTTCAGGACGCGAGCGGTGGCACCGTCCGCAGCCCGGAGGGCCGCACAGCCGCGGTTGACCGAGGCGACGAGCGCGCCCTCCGTCGTCGCCATCGGGAGGTACTTCGACCCCTCGACGGCGCCGCCGTCGATGCGGACGGGACCGACGACGCCCATCGGTACCTGGGCCGCCCCGAGCATGTTCTCCACGTTCGGGTCGGCGTCGGCGGCGTCGAAGGTGTATGCGCCGACCGCGTCGAGGTCGGCGCCGGTTTCGGCGGCCACGAGCAGTCGGCGGGCCTCGGCGGCGACGTCGGCGTCGGCGTGCTGTTCGAGTTCGTGCAGGCGCACGTCGCCGTTCCGCACCCGGTCGGCGAGGTCCTCTGCGTCCATACCGGCGCCTCGCGGGCAGGCGACTAAGGGCTTCCGTCCCTGGCCGCGACCCCGGCGGGTTTCAAGACGCTGGCGCCCCCGCTTCCGGTATGACAGAGGCGGCCGACCGGGTGTTCGTGAACGCCGAGGTGCACACGCTGGCCGACCCCGACGAGGTCGAGGAGGCCGTCGCCGTCCGGGACGGCCGCGTGGTTCGGGTCGATTCGGAGTACGAGATAGAGTTCCTGACCGGCGTCGAGACCGACGTGGTCGACTGCGAGGGGGGCGTCCTCCTGCCGGGGTTCGTCGACGCCCACACGCACATGGAGGTGGTCGGTCGGCGGCTCGTCCACGCCGACCTCGGGGCGGCCGACGACCGCGAGGCGGCCCTTGAGTTGCTCCGCGAGGCGGCGGGCGAGGAGTGGGTGCTCGGCTACGGCTACGACGAGTCGACCTGGCCCGCCGGGACGTACCTCACCCGCGAGGAACTGGACTCGGTCGCCGCCGACCGGCCGGTCGTCGCCTTCCGGGAGGACCTCCACACCGCGTCGGTCAACTCCGTCGTCCTCGAGCGGTACGGCGAGGAGTTGCCCGAGGCGGGCGTCGTCCGCGAGGGCGGCGAGCCGACGGGGGTGGTCCGGGAGGACGCCGCGGAGTTCCTCCGCATGGAGACGGCGCCGGACCGCGAGGAGACGCGGGAGCTGATCGCGGCGGCCCGCGACTACGCCCACGAACACGGCGTCACCGGCGTCCACGACATGGTGCGACACTCGGACGCGCCGGCGGCCTACCGCGAACTGGCCGTCGACGACGAACTGGACCTTCGGGTCCGGCTCTACTACTGGGCGGACCACCTCGACGCTGTCGAGGAGACCGGTCTCGTGACGAACCACGGCGGCGAGTACGTCGAGGTGGGCGGCATCAAGACCTACACCGACGGCTCGCTGGGCGCGGGGACGGCGAAGCTCTCGGAACCGTACGCCGACCGCGAGGGAACCGGCGAGTGGGTCGTGCCGCCGGCCGAACTCGCGGAGGTGGTCGACCGGGCCGAGGAACTGGGGATGCAACTGGCGGTCCACGCCATCGGCGACGAGGCGGTCGGTGCGGCGCTGGACGCCCTGCCCGACGACCCCGAGGCGCGCCACCGCATCGAGCACGCCGAACTGCTGCCGGCGGACCGGGACGTCGAGGAGTTCCATGCCGTCGCCTCGATGCAGCCGAACTTCCTGCGGTGGGCGCGGGCGGGCGGTCTCTACGAGGAGCGCCTCGGCGAGGAACGGACCGCGGCCTCGAACCCCTTCGCCGAGGTACTCGAGGCGGGCGTGCCGCTGGCGTTCGGCAGCGATTGTATGCCGATGGACCCGCTGTACGGCGTCCAGGGGACGGTGACGGCACCGGACCCGCGCCAGCGACTGGGGGTCACCGAGGCGCTGCGGGCCTACACCTCGGGGGCGGCCCACGCCGGCCACGACGAGGACCGGTTCGGCACCGTCGAACCGGGCAAGCGGGCGGACTTCGTCGTCCTCGGGTCGTCGCCGTGGGCGGTCGACGACGACGCCATCGCCGACGTCGAGGTGGCGATGACGGTCGTCGACGGCGCGGTCGTCTACGAGGCGTGAGGGCGCCGGCAACCCGAAAGAGTCGGTTATTTGACGACGGCGTTCGAACCCGGCGACGATGCTCGCAACGCCTTCCCGGGTCGGTCTCGCCGTCGCTCTGGTGTTCGCGTTCGCGGTCGTCTGGTACTACGAGGGCCGCGGTCGCTGGCGTGTGCGGCTCTCGGACCGACTCGTCTACGGCGTCCCGTGGGGAACCTTCGTCACGGTCGCCGTCGTCGTCGGCTTCTACCTGCTGGCCCAGAGCGGCCTCGAGGCGTGGGCCTCGCCCGTCGTCTTTCCCTTCGTAACGTGGTCGTACCTCTACCCGACCGGCATCCTGACGGCCGGCATCGCCCACGGGTCGCCGGGCCACCTCGTCGGGAACATGACGGCGACGCTGGCGTTCGCCCCCATCGCCGAGTACGCCTGGGGCCACTACGCGCCCTCGCGCCGGCGCCGGACGCGGCTCGGCGGCCGGGACGGGTCGGGGGGCGTGCTCGCAAACCCCGCGGTCCGGGCGCTCGTCGTCTTCCCGGGCGTCCTGCTCGTCGCAGCCTTCCTGACGGCGGCGCTGTCCTTCGGGCCGGGACTGGGTTTCTCGGGTGCCGTCTTCGCCATCGCGGGTCTGGCCGTAGTGAACTACCCGCTGTCGACGGTTCTGGCGCTCGTCGCCGCCAGCGCAATCCGGACGGTCTACACCGCCTTCCTCGATCCGGTGGTGCGGGCGGGCGTCGAGGCCGGCGCGCCGTCGCCGCCGCCGTGGGCCTCCATCGCCTTCCAGGCGCACATGCTCGGGTTCCTCGTGGGCGTCGCCGTCGGCGCGTGGCTGCTTCGGCGTCGCGGGCGCCGGCCGGCGCTGGACCGCGTCTTCGCCGGCACGTTCCTGCTCGGGATCGTGCAGTCGCTGTGGCTCCTGGTGTGGTTCGAGGGCGAGACGTTCGTGCTGTACCGGGCCGCGGGCGTCGCGCTCGTGTCGGTGCTCTCGGTGCTCGTGGCCGCGGCGGCGGGTGCCAGCCCGCGGCCGCTCCCCAAGCCGCTCGCCGTGCTACCCCGGCGGCCGACCCGCCGCCAACTCGCGGGAGTGTGGCTCGCCGTCGTCGTCGTTGGCACCGCCGGCGCCGTCGCGGGAATCGTTCTGGAGGGCGAACTCGTCGGGCTCTCGGTCGGCATCCTCGTCCTCGTCGGCGCGGTGCTGGCGCTGCCCGCGCTGCCGCCGCTTCTGCCCGATTCGGTCGTCCGCTCGCCGGTCTCCCGGCGCCGGACCGCCGCGGCAGCCGTCGCCGTCGCCGCCATCCTCGTCGCCGCGCCCGCGGTTCCGGCGGGGCTCGTCGTCGTCACCGACGGGGGCGTCCCCGGCGCCGAGACGGTCGAGGTCCGCGACTACGATGTCGCCTACGCCGAGAACGTCACCGTCGAGCGAGACTCGCTGGTCGGCGTCGGCAACGAGACCGAGGCCGCCAACGCCTCCGGGGTAGTCGTCACGAGCACCGACCGGGAACTGTGGACGGTCGCGGTCCGCGAGGAGTCGCTGGCCTTCGCGGGCAACCGGACGGTCGTCGTCGGCGGGGTCGGCTGGCGGGCGACCGTCGAGGCCAACCGGACGGGCTGGGAGGTCGTCGGCAACGACAGCGTCTACGCCGTCGACCTGACTCACGACGGCGAGCGGACCCGGTCGTACCGCTCGCTGCCGTCCCGGGCGAGCGCCCGCATCGACGGCCACGGGGTCGAACTCGCGCCGACGACCGACGGCTTCGAACTCCGGGTCCTCGATAACGGGTCGACGGTCGGGTCGGCGCCGCTCCCGGCGACCAACGAGTCGGTCGCGGTCGACGACCTCCGCCTGGAGAACCGGGTCGTCGACGGCACCGAGCGGGTCGTCGCCACCGCCGACGGGACGGAGGTCCAGGTCGCCGAGCGGGAGACGTACGACTGAACGTCTTCCAACGGTCGCGCGGTTCACTAACTGTTCTTCTCTCTACTCTCCGGTTAGCGGCAATACCTTCTCTCCGACTCCGTCTTTGAAGACGAAATTTTATCAATAGTCCCGTTCGTAGGCGGAGCAACCCCACGAGGTACCACTCATGCCCGAAATGGAAACGGTCGACCTCGAAACCGACCTGAGTCTGTTCAAGTACGACGACCTCGAGCAGTTGCCGCCGGCGTACCGCGACCTGGAGGAAGACGAGCGGACCGAACGCATCGAGGCGGCCCGCGAGGAACTGGGCGACGACGTCGTCGTCCTCGGCCACAACTACCAGCGGCGCGAGATCGTCGAACACGCCGACTTCATCGGCGACTCCTACCAGTTGAGCAAGCGGGCCGCCGAGGCCGACGCCGACTACGTGGTCTTCTGCGGCGTGACGTTCATGGCCGAGTCCGCCGACATCATCACCGACGACGACCAGACGGTGGTCCTGCCGTCGATGGAGGCCTCCTGCCCGATGGCGGGGATGGCCGAGGCGCTGCAGGTCGACGCTGCCTGGACGGAACTGAACGAGGCCGCCCCCGACGCCGACATCGTCCCCATCACCTACATGAACAGCTACGCCGACCTGAAGGCGTTCTGCGCCGAGCAGGGCGGACTGGTCTGTACGTCCTCGAACGCCCACGACGCCTTCGAGTACGCCTTCGAGCGCGGCGACAAGGTGCTCTTTCTGCCCGACAAGCACCTCGGCGAGAACACGGCCCACCGACTCGGGATGGCCGACGCCACCGCCGAGTGGGACCCCTGGGACCCCGAGGCGGCCGACGCCACCGAGGTGGCCGACGCCGACATAATCCTGTGGGACGGCTACTGCCAGGTCCACGAGCGGTTCACCGAGGGCCACGTCGAGGCGTTCCGCGCCGAACACCCGGACGGAAACGTCATCGTCCACCCCGAGTGTCGCCGCGAGGTCGTCGAGGCCGCCGACGTCGCGGGTTCGACCTCGACCATCTGCGAGACGGTCGAGAACGCCGACCCCGGCGAGACGTGGGCCATCGGCACGGAGATCCACCTCACGAACCACCTGCAGCGGTGGCACCCCGAGGTCGAGGTGCTGCCGCTCTGTGGCGACGCCTGCATGGACTGCAACGCGATGCGGCAGGTCGACCCCAACTACCTGACGTGGGTGCTGGAGGAACTGGCCGACGGCACCGAGCGCAACGTCGTCGAGGTCGACCCCCGCGAGAAGGAACTGGCGGCGCTGGCGCTGGAGCGGATGCTGGAGGTGTGAGCATGGGGGACAGCGAGACGCCACGCGTCCCGGAGACGCGAGCGGGGAGCGAGGCGACCCGCGAGCGAACGACGGACCTGCTCGTGGTCGGCAGCGGCATCGCCGGGTGTGCCGCGGCGCTGGCGGGCGCCCGCGCCGGCGCCGACGTGACGCTGGCGACGAAGGCCGCCCGCCCGGAGGAGTCGACCTCCTACTGGGCGCAGGGCGGCGTCGCCGTCGCCCGCGGCGACCCCGAGGCACTGAAGGCCGACATCCTCGAGGCCGGCGACGGCCTGTCGGACCCCGAGGCGGTCGACGTGCTGGTCTCGGAGGCCGACGACGCCGTCCGCGACGTCTTCGTCGAGACGCTGGACGTCGAGTTCGACGGTGGGGAGTCACCCGATTACGGCCGCGAGGCCGCCCACAGCGAGGCGCGCATCCTCCACGTCGACGCCTCGACCGGCCGGCACCTGCTCGCGCCGTTCCTGAACCACCTCGCCGACCACGACCGAATCGAGGTACTGGAGGACACCGCCGCCCTCGAACTCCTCACCCACGAGGGCCGCGTCCACGGCGCCCTGCTGGAGCGAGACGGCGAGTGGGCGCCCTGCTTCGCCGGTGCGACGGTGCTGGCGACGGGCGGCATCGGCTCCTGCTACCGGCGCTCGACGAACCCACGGACGGCGACCGGCGACGGCATCGCCATGGCCGCACTCGCCGGCGCCGACGTCGCGGACATGGAGTACGTCCAGTTTCACCCGACGGCGTTCGCCCCCGGGGACGCGGCCGCGACCGGCGGCGAGGACGGCCGCGGCACGTTCCTCCTCAGCGAGGCCGTCCGCGGCGAGGGCGCCCTGCTGCGGAACGGGGACGTCTCCGCGAGCGACGCGAGCGGAGGCTCGGGAGAGCGCCGCTCACCCGGCGGCGAGCGGTTCATGCCCGACTACCACGAGGACGCCGAACTCGCGCCCCGGGACGTGGTCGCCCGCGCCGTGAAACGGGAACGCGAGCGGACCGGCGAGGTTCGCCTGGACGTCTCGCCGCTGGACTTCGCGGACGAGTTCCCGGGCCTCGCCGCCGAGTGCGAGCGCCGTGGCGTCGACCCGGCCGACGGGATTCCGGTCGCGCCCGCCGAGCACTTCCTCTGTGGCGGCATCGACGTCGACACCGAGGGCCGGGCGTCGCTGGACCGCCTCTTTGCGGTCGGTGAGTGCGCCCGGACCGGCGTCCACGGCGCCAACCGGCTGGCCTCGACGAGTCTGCTGGAGTCGCTCGTGTGGGGCCTGCGCGCGGGCGAGGCCGCGGCCGGCTTCGAGGCCGAACGCGTCGAGGCGCCCGAGATGCTGGACAGCGACCCCGACATGCCCGAGGGCTTCGCCGACGAGAAGTTCGTCCGGCTCCGCCGCGTGATGGACGAGTACGTCGGCATCACCCGGACGCCCGAGGATCTGAACCGCGCGGCGGGCGTCCTGCGGCGGCTGAAGGGCGAGGTCGACGCCTACACGCGCACCCGGACGAGCCGGTCGCTGTACGAACTGCGGGGCGCCTGCGTGACCGCGCTGCTCGTGGCGCGGGCCGCGGCCGAGAACGACCGCTCGCGGGGCTGTCACCACATCGCGGAGGGGGCCGCCGTTGACGCCGATTGAGCGCTCGCAAATCGAGCGGTGGCTCCGGGAGGACCTCGGCCACCACGACGTCACCAACGACGTCGACGGTACGACGACCGGCCGTCTGGTCGCCAAGGACACCGGCGTCGCGGCCGGCCTCGACGCCGCGGCGGCCGTCTTCGAGTACCTCGACGTCGACGTACTCGACCGCCTCGAGAACGGCGAGGTGCTCGAATCCGGCGACGCTCTCCTCGAAGTCGAGGGCCCCGCCAGCGACGTACTCCGGGGCGAGCGGGTCGCGGTCAACGTCGCGGGCCACGCCGCCGGCGTCGCCACGCGGACCCGCCGGGCGGTCGACGCCGCCCGAACCGTCGACGACGGGGTCCGGGTCGCCGGCACGCGGAAGACGACGCCCGGCCTCCGCGGGGTCGAGAAGCGCGCCATCGCCGCCGGTGGCGGCGACACCCACCGGCTCGACCTCTCGCACATGGTGATGGTGAAGGACAACCACGTCGCGGAACTGGGGATGGGGGCCGCCGTCGCCCGGTTCCGCGAGCGGGCCTCCTTTGCGACGAAGATCGAGGTCGAGGTCGAGCGCCCGGCCGACGCCCGGCGGGCCGTCGAGGCGGGCGCCGATATCGTCCTGCTGGACAACATGACCCCGGCCGAGACCGAGCGAGGCGTCGAGGCGATCGACGGCGACGCGCTCGCGGAGGCCTCCGGCGGCATCACCGTCGAGACGGTGCCGGACTACGCCGCCACGGGCGTCGACGTCGTCTCGCTGGGAAGCCTGACGCACTCGGCACCCGCACTGGACTTCTCGTTTCGCACGGGCTGAGCCCCCGTCTCAGTCCTCGTGGTCGCCGTCCTCGCTTCCCCGCCCGTCGTTGCCAGCCGCATCGGCGTCGGTCGTCCGCTCCGGGCGGGGATTCGACTCGCGGCCGCCGGCGGTATCGGTGCCCGCGGGGTCCGGGCCGGCGCCCGCGTCCGCGCTCGTCCCGGTGGCGGTCCGGCCCGTGGAAACGACCGCCGACCAGGTCGCGCGCAGCGTCTCGAGGGTGTGGAAGCCGACGAGTACGCAACCGACGAACAGCACCGTCGGCGCGTCGACGCCGTTGCGGACGAGCCACGACGGGATCACCACCTCGTACCCCGACACCGAGAACGCGATTCCCCGTCGGAGGTACGGCACCGCAACGGGATACCGGACTCCCAGCGCGTCGAGAAGCATGGTACTGCCGCCGACGACGGTGATGCCGCCCGTGCGGAGGGCCTTCTCGTGGGCGGTCAGGACGCTCCAGGTTATCACCAGCAGCCCGCCGAACGCCGAGAGCGCGTCCCAGACGCCCTCAGCGTTGTCCGGGTCGACGAACAGCGCCACGACCCGCTTGCCGACGAACGAGAGCAGCCACCGGAGAACGACGATAGTGGCACTCAGTCCGCCGAAGGCGAGGAGGGCGACCAGCGGCGTCCGCGCCCACGCCCCGGGAAACCGGGGGAGATAGAGGACGCACGCGGCGACGCCGAGCGCGAACAGGCTGCCCCCCAGGGCGTACTGGCCGCTTCGCCCCCGGCGGACCACGATCGCCGTCGCCGTCGCGCCGGCCGCCAGCGCCACCGTGACCGGCACCAGGGGCGCGAGCGCGACGACGGCGACGACTCCCAGCAGCGAACCGAGTGCCGTGATACCGATGCGCACGCCCGGCGGATGGGCGCGAACCGCAATAAACGATGCGTCGGCACGCCGTATCGAAGGGGTCGGCGGCTCCGCTGCCGCCGCAGACGGGTGGATGACAGGGGAGAACGGGGTCAGTCGTTGACGGCGCCGGAGAACGTCAGCACGCCGCCGACGCCCGCGACGACGAGGCCGCCGAGACGGACTATCTGCCACTTCATCGTCTCGCCGTCGCCGCCACCGCCCATGCCGAGGAAGCCGGAGTTCTGCTGTGCGTCCAGAAGCTCCATGTGGCCGTACACGAGGGCGATGGCGCCGGCGACGAGGGCGACCATGCCGAGTACCAAGAGCGGATTCAGGCTGCTGTCACTCATTGCATCCGTAGCCTATCGTGTTAGTAAGATAAACATTCTGATTCGGAATCAGGAAAGCAGGTTCTCGCCGGTCATCGCCTCGGGGACCGGCACGCCGACGAGCGACAGCAGCGTCGGCGCGATGTCGGCAAGCGTGCCGCCCTCACGGACGGAGCGGCCGCCGTCGTCGCCCGCGGGGGAGACGTAGACGAACGGGACCGGGTTCGTGGTGTGGGCGGTGTGGGGATCCTTGGGGGTGCCCATGTCGTCGGCGTTGCCGTGGTCGGCGGTGACGAGCAGGTGACCGCCGGCCTCCCGGACCGCGGCCGCAAGCCGGCCCAGTTCGGCGTCGACGGCCTCGACGGCCGCGACGGCGGCCTCGAAGTCGCCCGTGTGACCCACCATGTCCGGGTTGGCGTAGTTGAGGACCAGGACATCCGGGCCCCCGGCGTCGATACGTTCGAGGACCCGGTCGGTCAACTCGGGGGCCGACATCTCGGGCCGGTGGTCGTAGGTGGCCACGTCGGGGCTGTCGACGATTTCGCGGCTCTCGCCGTCGAAGGCGACCTCGCGGCCGCCGTTGAGGAAGTACGTGACGTGGGGGTACTTTTCGGATTCGGCCGCCCGCAGTTGCGTGAGACCGGCCGTAGAGATGGTCTCTCCGAGCGTCCGCTCCGGTTCCAGCGGCGGGTACGCGACGGGCACGTCGAACGTCTCGTCGTACTCGGTCATCGTCACGAGACGGACCTCCGGCGGCGCGGTGTCGTACTTCCAGACGGGGTCGATGTCGGCGAGCATCCGGACCAGCTGTCGGGCGCGGTCGGCGCGGAAGTTGAAGCAGACGACGCCGTCGCCGTCCTCGAGTGTGGGACCGCCCTCGATCAGCGTCGGTTCGACGTACTCGTCGGTGTCGCCGCGATCGTAGGAGGCCTCGACGGCCGCGACCGCGCTGTCGGCGGCGTGCGGCGCCTCCCGGTCGACGATGGCGTCGTAGGCGCGCTTCGTCCGGTCCCAGTTCTCGTCGCGGTCCATCGCGTAGTACCGGCCACAGACCGTCGCCACGTCGCCGGTCCCGCGGTCGTCGACTACCGTCTGCAGTTCCGAGAGGTAGCCGGCGCCGCTCTTCGGGGCCGTGTCCCGGCCGTCGGTGAAGGCGTGGGTGACGGTCTCGACGCCGCGCTCGGCGGCGAGGTCGATAAGCGCATGGAGGTGCGCCTGGTGGGAGTGGACGCCACCGTCCGAGACGAGACCCATGAAGTGGACCCGTCCGCCGTGCTCGCGGGCGTGGTCGAAGGCGCCCGCGATGGCGTCGTTATCGGCGAAGACGCCGGCGTCGATGTCGTCGGTGATGCGGGCGGAGTCCTGCTTTACGACCCGGCCGGCCCCGATGTTGAGGTGGCCGACCTCGCTGTTGCCCATCTGTCCCTCGGGGAGACCAACCCGTCGACCGTGCGTTTCGAGGGTGCCGAACGCCCCCGACTCGCGCAGGCGGTCGAACGCCGGCGTCTCGGCGGCCGCGACGGCGTCGGCGCCGCCGGTGTCGGGAGCATCGTCGCCGTTCCAGCCGGTTCCCAGGCCCCACCCGTCGAGGATCACCAGCGCGGCTCTCATTACCCGAGAGGAGTCGACGGCGGCCTAAGGCGGTGTCGGTGTTCCCTCGATTACAGGCCGGTACTCGCCGCCGGCCAGCGAACCCCCCTCGCTCTCCGAACCGCCCGTGACGGACCGGAGCGTCCCTCGACGGCGGCGTCTCGGAAACGTTTTCCGCGGGCCGCCGGTACCCCGAGGTATGGACCTGCGGGTCATCGGCGTCCTGCTGCTCGTTCCCCTGCTGGACGCCATGCTGCTCGTCGCCATCGCGACGCGTATCGGCCCGGTTCTCACCGTCGCCATCGTCGTGCTGACGGCGTTCATCGGACTGCTACTCGCCCGTGCGGAGGGCCGCCACACGATGGGGCGGATACAGGACAAACTCGCACAGGGCGAACCACCGACCGACGAACTGCTGGACGGCGGGCTGTTGCTCATCGCCGGTGCGCTGATGTTGACGCCGGGGCTCGTCACCGACCTCGTCGGACTGATACTCGTCCTCCCGCCGACGCGGTACCCCATCCGAATCGCGGCGAAGAAGTACGTCGTCGGTCCCTACATCGACACCAAGACCGGCGGCTTCGCCAGCGGCAACGTCTACGTCGGCGGCTTTCCGAACGAGGGCGACGGCGAGTCGTTCCCCGGACAGGGCTTCCCCGGCGACACCGACCGCGAGCGCGTCGAGGTGGGCGAAGACGAGTACGAGTTCACCGATGTCGACGAGGGGACGGACGCCGCCGGTGGCGCCGGGGACGGCGAGGACACCCGCGACCGCTGACCGTGTCAGGGCCCGCCGGGGGGCCGCCGAAAAGAAACGTTTAAACAAACGACGGCGCTACGACGAACTGCGCCTACCTAGGGCCAATAGCTCAGCTAGGTATGAGCGCTCGGCTGATAACCGGGAGGTCCTCGGTTCAAATCCGAGTTGGCCCATCCCGATTCCGCCCGGTCCTTAGCCGGACGGAATCACGGGCCAAACTCCCGTAGGCGTCTACTTTCCGGCGATGCGATAAATACCCATAAGGGTGCTTCTGAGGGATTCGATACGTTCCTTAGTGGTCCCCTTCGCCCTCCTGTGATACTAGCCTCGGCTCGTTCTGCGGGGTGATACGGGTCGAGTCGGACAGTGACGGAACCCTTCTCTCCGGGGGCCGGTCGACGCTTCCGTGCCCGCTCCGGGGGCGACGTTCACCGGGCGGCGACCACACTTATCCGGCGGAGCCGTTTAATACGCCCATGGAGAGGGGGATTTGGGTACTCCACGTCGACGACGACCCGGCCGTGCCCGAACTGGCCAGGAAGTTCCTGAAACGCGAGGACGAGCGGCTGACTGTCGAGTGCGTCTCGGACGCCGAGGCGGGCATCGAGCGGCTGACCGACGGCGAGTTCGACTGCGTGGTCTCCGACTACGAGATGCCGGGCACCGACGGCATCGAGTTCCTCGAGGCGGTCCGCGAGGAGTACCCCGAACTGCCGTTCGTGCTCTTCACCGGCAAGGGCAGCGAGGCGGTGGCGAGCGAGGCCATCTCGGCGGGCGTGACCGACTACCTCCAGAAGGGCGCCGGCACCGAACAGTTCGAACTGCTTGCCAACCGCATCACGAACGCGGTCTCGCAGGCCCGGAGCGAACGACAGCTCGCGGCCGAACGGCGCCGGTTCCAGTTGCTGTTCGAGCGGCTGTCCCAGCCGACCGTCGAGGTCGAGTACGAGGGCGGAGAGCCGGTCGTCCGGCGGGTGAATCCGGCCTTCGAGGAGACGTTCGGGTACGCCGAAGACGACGTCGTCGGGGAGTCGCTGGACGCCTACATCGTCCCCGAGGAGTACCGGGAGGAAGCCGAGGCGATCAACGACCGGGTCCGCGAGGGCGGGCGGCTCGAATCCGAGGCGGTGACCCGCCTGACCGCCGACGGCGAGCGGGAGTTCCTCCTGCAGAACGCCGCCTACTCGGACGGGTCGGGCGGATTCGCCATCTACAGCGACGTTACCGACCGGGACGCACGCGAACGGCAACTCAAACGGAGCCTCGATCTGCTCCGTCACACCGAGCGACTCGCCGGCACCGGCGGCTGGGAACTCGACGTCGAGACCCGCGAAGTCCACTGGACCGACGGCGCCTACGCCGTCCACGGCGTCGACTCCGACTCGGATTTCGAACCGACGCTGTCGTCGATTCTCGAGCTGTACCATCCCGAGGATCGAGACCGGATACAGCGGACCATCGCGAGCATCCCCCAAGGCGAGGAGCCGTCGACCGAGGAACTGCGGCTATTGCCGCGCGACGGCCGACGGCGGTGGATCCGGGTCGGCGGCGAACCGGTCACCGACGACGGTGAAGTCGTCGCCCTCCGCGGTGCAATCGAGGACATCACCGAGCGCAAGGAGCGCGAGCGGGAACTCCGGCGACAGAACGAGCGACTCGAGGCGTTCGCCTCGGTCGTCAGCCACGACCTGCGGAACCCCCTGACCGTCGCCAAGGGCCGCCTCGAACTGGCCCGGACCGAAGAGGACGGGGCGGACGAGGACCTCGAAGCCGTCGCCGAGGCCCACGAGCGCATGGAGACGCTCATCGAGGACCTCCTGGCGCTGGCGCGCAGCGGCCAGCAGGTCGACGACCTGGAGACGGTCGATCTCGCATCGGTCGCCGAGGACTGCTACGGCAACGTCGACACCGAGGCGGCCACGCTCGTCGCCGACACCACCGCGACGGTACGGGCCGACGAGAGCCGACTCCAGCAGCTGTTCGAGAACCTCTTTCGGAACGCGATCGAACACGGCGCAACGAGCGGTCCGCCGTCGGCCGAGGACGATTCGGTGACGATAACGGTCGGCGATCTCGGGGACGATGCGGGCTTCTACGTCGCCGACGACGGAACCGGCATCCCCGCAGACGAGCGCGAGCGGGTCTTCGAGAGCGGCTTCTCGACCGCCGAGGAGGGGACCGGCTTCGGCCTCACCATCGCCCGGGAGATAGCCGAGGCCCACGGCTGGGAGCTGACCGTGACCGAGAGCGCGGCGGGCGGCGCGCGGTTCGAGGTCACGGGCGTCGACACCGCCACCTGAGGGCCGTCGAGCGGCCCGGCTCACACGAGCGACCCGCCGAGGACGATGACCGAGAGGTTGTTGGCGAAGACGAACAGCCCGGCCGCCAGCAGGCCGCCGACCCACAGCTCGAAGCTCCGGGCCATCACCCACGCCTCGACGCCGCGCGTTCGCTCGAGCAGGCGTATGTACGCCGCCAGCAGCGCGACGGTGACGACGACCCCGGCCAGGTTGAGCGCGAGGAGGCGCGGTACGCCCCGTGAAAGCGCCTGCCGAACGAAGGGGTTGGCCTCGGCTCCGACCCCGTACAGCGCCGCCGCGTACAGCGTCGTCAACAGATCGAGCGAGAACAGGAGGTACAGCGCGCCGCCCGTCCACGACCAGTACTCGCGGACCTTCCCCGTGCCGACGTGCCAGTTCGCCCCTATCTCCCGTTCCATATCGTCCCCTTCGACTCGGCCGGGGTAGCCGTGTCGCCGGTGTCGTCCCGTCTTTGAAGTGGCGTCGGCCGCGGAGCGGTAGCGTTTTGGCCGTGCGCTCGGTACGTATGCTGGATGATAGAACGGCTGGCGCGACAGCTACGGAAGGAAGAGCGGGACCTTCTGGTGCTGGAGGCGGTGCTGGAGCACCACCCCATCGGGATCACCCGCGTCGCCAGCGAAACGGGCGTCGACGAACACAAGGCTCGCTACTCGCTGCGCATGCTGGAGAACGACGGTCTCGTCGAGCCGACGCCGAACGGTGCCGTGCCGGCCGACGACGTCGAGGCTCGCATCGAGGAAATAAACGGCGGCATCGACCACCTCATCGAGCGCGTCGGCTCGCTTCGAATCTCCGAAAACTGAGGCGAAACCGGAACGCTCGAATCCTTCGACTCCCTACCGGCGGGTATGTCGACCGATTCGAGGCTCCCCGGCTGGGCCGCGGGCGTCCTCCTGCTCGCCGGGACGATAGCGACCGCCGGCGTCGCCGACTACTTCCTGTCGAACTCCGGCTACGAGTTCCTCGGGACCTACGTCTGGGCCGCCTGTTACGCCGGGGCGCTGCTCGTCGTCTGGACGGTCTGGCTACGGGACATCGAGTTGACCGGCCCGGTCGACGGCTGAGCTACCCCGGTCGACGGCTAACGGAACCATTAAGACCGAAACAGCGCGATACCCGATACGGATGTTCGAGTTCCCCCTGCAGGTGGTCGACGACATTCTGCGCCAATACAGCGTCGCGCACGTCATCCTCATCCTGTTCGTCTTCGGGGTTCTGGCGGGATTCGTCAAGAAGTCGCTGAAGCTCACGGGGCTGCAGTTCACGCTGTTCGGGCTCGTCTTCTTCCTGACACCCATCAGCACGCACCCGATGTACTTCCAGTATCTCGGGCTCGGCCTCATCGTCGTCGGTCCCGTTGTCTTCATCGCCGCCGAGGACTGACCCGTCGTTCCCCCGACCACCGCCCGGCCGTCACTGTCCGTTCGTCGTACGTCCGGGACCGCCGTCACCCCACCTCTCCTCTACCCGTCGCCGACGATCTCATCGTACCGGGCGCCGGTCTGTTTCAGCGTCTCCGTCGAGTAGAGCCGCTCGTGCTCGACGGGCAGGTGCTCGGCGGCGAGTTCGTCTATCTTCGAATCGACCGCCGCCGCGTCGCGGCCGTGAATCATGGTAAAGAGGTTGTACCGCCACCCCTGCTCGGGCCGCCGCGGGCGGTGATAGCACAGCGTCACGTACGGGAGCGCGCCGACGGCCTCCCCGCGGGCGTCGAGTTCGTCGTCGGGGACGTCCCAGACGACCATGCAGTTGGCGTCGAACCCCGTGACGACGTGGTTGACGACGCAGCCGATCCGCTTGATGCACCCGGCCTCGCGGAGCGACTCGATGGCGGCCAGCACGTCCTCGACGGGCGCGTCGACGGCCTCGGCGACGTCCCGGTACGGGGTCGCCGACAGCGGGAAGCCGTCCTGAATCTCCAGGAGGAGGTCCCGGTCCAGCGCCGAGAGGTCGGCCGCCGCCGTCTCGGCGATACGCGTCGCCGATACCGACGTCTCGGCGACGGACTCGCGGGCGAAACTGTCGTCGTTGACCACCGGGAACTCCAGGTCGATGTAGAAGTCGGTCAGCATCGGGAGGTTCAGCACCTCACAGCCGGTCTCGGTCTCGATGTCGGCCAGTATCTCGTCCCGTCTCGAGAGCGACCCCGCCGTGACGACGAACCACATGTTCCACTCGTGGTCCCGGCGGTAGTTGTGGTTCACCTGCCGGTAGCCGTTGATCACCTCGGCGACCGCCTCGAAGCGGTCCTCGGGGGCCTGCACCGCCGCCAGCGTCGAGGCGCCGATGACGGGCGGGTTGAGGACGGCCCCGAACCGACGGAAGACACCCGTCTCGCGGAGGCGTTCGACGCGTTCCAGCGCCTCGTACTCGTCGACGCCGAGCGCCTCGCCGACGCGCCGGAACGGCCGCTCCTCGACCGGGAATCCCGACTGGTAGCCATCGACGAGCGCCGCGTCCACCCCGTCGAGTCCCTTTCGCCAGTCGTCGCCGTCGGCCGCTGGCGAACTCATTGTCCGCCGTAGGGACCGCGGGGATTAGGGTCCGTCGGTTCCGGAATCGGGCGGCCCGCTCGTTCCGGCGACGCTCCCCTATCGGTCCCACCACGAAGCTCATACCGCCGCCACGCGAAGACAGCCCCGGAATGGTTCCGCACGACGCCGCCCGCGTCTCGCGTCGCCGACTGCTCTCCGGTGCCGCCGCCCTCGCCGCCTCGGGCGGCGTCCTGTCGGCGCCCGCGGCGGCCGAGGCACCGACGCTGTCGGTGATGACGCGCAACCTCTACGTCGGGGTCGACCTGTTCCGACTCTTCGAGGCCGGTGACTTCGAGCAGTTGCGCGCCGTCGCCGGCGAGTTGCTCGCCGACGTCGAGGCCCATCCCTACGCCGCCAGGGCCGGGGCCGTCGCCGGCGAGATAGCGTCGACGGAGCCCGATGTCGTCTGCGTCCAGGAGGCGGCGCTGGTCCGGACGCGGGCGCCGAGTCGGTTCGACGGTGACCACGACCCCGGCGCCTCGGAGGTCGTCGTCGACCTGCTCGGGCTTCTCTCCGAACGGCTCGCCGCCCGCGGACTCGACTACGGCGTCGAGACCGAACTCGTCACGAACGACGTGGAGGTGCCCGCCGACACCGGCGACGGGACCGTCGACCTCCGGTTGACGAACCGGATCGCGGTCCTCACCCGCGAGGACGTGACGGTGACCGGCACGCGCGGCGACCGCTTCGCGGCCGCCGTCCCGGTGCCGCTGGAGGGAATCGACCTCGCCATCGAGCGCGGGTTCGCCGGCGTCGATGTCGCGGTCGAGGGCCGCCCGGCCACCGTCGCCACGACCCACCTGGCGGCGCTGTCGGCGGGTATCCGCAACGCGCAGGCGGGGGCGCTCGTCGACCGCCTCCCCGGCGACCGCCCGGTCGTGCTGGCGGGCGACTTCAACAGCGGTCCCGGAAGCGGTCCCGGCGCCTACGAACTGCTCCGGGAGTCCTTCGAGGACGCCCACGCGACCCTGCGGCCGGACGCGGCGGGGCCCACCTGCTGTCACGGCGCGGACCTCCGCACCGAGTCCTCGACGCTCTCCCGCCGTGTCGACGCCGTCCTCTACCGGGGCGGCGCCCGGCCGACGGGCATCGACCGCGTCGGCGAAACGCCCGCCGACCGCGTCGCCGCCGAGACCGACGGCGAGACGGTCCGTGTGTGGCCCTCCGACCACGCCGGCGTCGTCGGGTCGCTGTCGGTTCCGCCGACGGCCACGGCGACGCCGACCGCCACGTCGGGGACCTCGCCGACGGCGACGCCGACCGGTGGGACCGACACGCCTGCGGCGCCGACGAACGACGGTCCCGAGCCACAGCCAGGAATGGGAGTCGTCACGGCGGTCCTGGCGGGCGTCGCCGCGACACTGGCGGCGCTCCGCCGGCGAACCGACGAGGTCGAGGACTGACCGTTCGGTCGCCGAAAGAGGGACGTTTTTGGCGCGGTAGCCCCAACGCCCGACATGGCGAAAGCGACAGAGAAGTACGGCGAGTGGCCGCTGCAACGGCTGATGACGGAGGTCGTCGGCTCCGGGCACAAGTCCGCCGACGACATGACCCGCGAGCAGGCCGCCGAGGCGTTCCGACGCATCGTCGACGGGGTGCCGGACCCGACGACGCTGGGGGCCTTCTGGCTGGCGAACCGCTGGAAGCGAAACACGCCCGAGGAACTGGGCGCCTTCGTCAACGTGATGAGCGAGGACGTCGAGACGGCGTCGCCGGACTGCGACCCCGTCGACTGCGGCGCCAACTACGACGGAAAGGGCCGCAGCGCCATCTTCGGCGTCGCGGCCGGTCTCGTCGCCGCCGCGGCCGGCACGCCCGTCGTCGCCCACTCCGGGGACCGCGTCCCGACACAGAAACAGGACGCCTACAAGCACGTCCTCGAGGAACTCGGCGTCCGGACGGACCTGGCGCCCGCCGAATCCGCCGCGATGACCGACGAGGTGGGCTTTGGCTTCTACTACCAGCCCAACTTCGCGCCCGCAATCGACGCCCTCGCGGAGCGCCGCGAGAAGATGGGCGTCCGCACGTTCGTCAACACCATCGAGACGCTGGCCAACCCCGCCGAGGCGTCGACGCATCTGGGCTCCTTCTATCACCTCCCCTATGCCAAGCGCATCATCGACACCTTCGGGGAGAGCGAGACGGCCACCGTCGACCGCGTCGTCATGTTCCAGGGCATGGAGGGGTACGACGACGTCCGGCCGGGGTCGACGAAGGTGGCCGTCTGGAACGAGGGCGAGGAGATGGACGACTTCGACATCGAGACCCCCGAGTACGGGATGGACTTCGAGAGCGAGGACCTCGCTGTCGAGGACGTGGCCGCCGACTCCGCCGAAATCACCGAGGCGGTGCTCGAAGGCGAGCGGGAGGACCGCTTCGCCGACGCCGTCGCGGTCAACGCCGCGCTCCGGGTCTACGCGGGCGGCGACGCCGACGACGTTCGCGGCGGTCTCCGGCAGGCCCGCGAGGTCCTCGAGAGCGGTGCGGCCGCGGAGCGACTCGAGGCGTTGCGGTCGTTCTGAACCGCCCGGCTACCGTTCGACCGCCGGTGCGTCGGCGGCCCGCCGGAGTTCGAAGCCGTCGTAGTCGTCCTCGGCGACCCGTTCGCAGATGCCGCGGTACATCTCCAGTCCGCCGGGGAACGGCGTGAAGACGTTCGGCTTGTCGGGGACGTTCTCGCCGCGGTACCACGAGTCGGCCTCCGAGAACAGCATGTTGTCGGCCAGCATGTTGGTCTGGGAGACCCACTGCCGTTCGGCCGTTTCGGTCGGTTCGATGCGGTCGTAGCCGTTCCGGTCCATGTAGGCGATGCAGTCGGCTATCCACTCGACGTGCTGTTCGATGGACATCGGCATGTTCGTCAGCACGGAGGGGCTCTGTGGCCCGGTGATGGTGAAGAGGTTCGGGAAGCCGTGGACGCCGAGACCGAGGTACGTCGTGGGACCGCCCTCCCACTTCGATTCGAGCGGCAGGCCGTCTCGCCCCCGGATGTCCATCGCTAACAGTGCGCCGGTCATCGCGTCGAACCCCGTCGCAAAGACCAGCACGTCGAGGTCGTAGTGGTCGGCCGTCGTCCGGACGCCGTCGGGCGTGACTTCCGCTATCGGGTTCGCGTCGACGTCGACCAGCGAGACGTCCTCGCGGTTGTAGGTCCCGTAGTAGTCGCCGTAGTCCATCGGCGGGCGCTTGGCGCCGTAGGGGTGGTCGGTCGGGACCAGTTTCTCGGCGGTTTCGGGGTCGTCGACCCGCTCGCGGATCCTTTCGCGGATGAACTCCGAGATGACCTCGTTGGTCTCGGCGTTCGACAGTACGTGACCGGGTTCGAAGGCGTGGAGGAACCGGAAGCCGCCCTGCTGCCAGCGTTCCTCCAGGAGGTCCCGTATCTCGTCGTCGGAGAGTCCACGGGCGGAGTTTCGGTCCGGTTCGAACGGCATCCCGAGCCGGGAGTTGCGGGCCCGCTCCCAGATGTCGTCGTAGCGGTCGCGTATCTCGTCGTACTCCTCGTCGTCGAGCGGGCGGTTCCGCGCGGGGACGGCGTAGTTCGGCGTCCGCTGGAAGACGGTCAGGTGGCCGGCACGCGAGGCGCTGGCCGAGATGAACTGGATGCCGGTCGAACCCGTGCCGACGACGCCGACGCGCTTGCCGTCGAGTTCGACGCCCTCGTGGGGCCACCGGGCGGTGTGGTACCACTCACCCTCGAAGGTTTCGAGACCGTCGAAGTCGGGTTTGAACGGTTCGGAGAGACAGCCGACGGCGCTGACGAAAAAGCGCGTCTCGACGCGGTCGCCGTCGGCCGTCTCGACGGTCCACGTCGCCGAGTCCTCGTCGTAGCTCGCCCGGGTGACCTCAGTCCCGAAGGCGATGTCGTCCCGGAGGTCGAGTCGGTCGGCGGCGAACTCGAGGTACTCCAGAATCTCGGGCTGTTCGGGGTAGCGCTCGGTCCACTCCCACTCCTCGTAGAGCTCTTCGGAGAAGGAGTAACAGTAGATGTGGCTCTCACTGTCGCAGCGGGCGCCGGGGTAGCGGTTCCAGTACCACGTCCCGCCGACGCCGTCGCCCTTCTCGTAGACGCGCACCGAAAGCCCCAGTTCCCGGAGCCGATGCAGCATGTACAGCCCCGAAAAGCCCGCTCCGACGACGACGGCGTCGTAGTCGGCGTCGGCGGGCGTCTCCGCCGCGGTCGCTTCGGTCCGGTCGACCTCCTCAGACACGGGTTGTCACCGTCCCGTCGTCGGTTCCACGTCACCGTGAATCTGCTACCTCGTAAGCGAGGCGAAACGACGTGGGGGGCGGAGCCGACGGGCAGGGACGGTCGGGCGGTGCCCGCGGGCAGCGGCCGTCGGCGGACGGACGCAGTCGGCAGCCTTTTGCGGCGCCCACGCCTCCCGTCGGGTATGAGCGACAACCCGACCGTCACGCTGGGGACGACCCACGGCGAGGTCACTATCGAACTGTTCGCCGACCGAGCGCCCCGCACCGTCGAGAACTTCCTCGGACTGGCCCGGCACGACCCCGCCGCCGACGCCGACCCCGCGCCGGACACGAACACCTGGGAGGACCCCGAGAGCGGCGAAACTCGCGGCGACTCGCTGTACGAGGGCGCGGTGTTCCACCGGATCATCGAGGGGTTCATGATCCAGGGCGGGGACCCGACCGGCACCGGCCGCGGCGGTCCCGGCTACGAGTTCGACGACGAGTTCCACGACGATCTCACCCACGACGGTCCCGGAGTCCTCTCGATGGCCAACTCCGGGCCGGACACTAACGGCAGCCAGTTCTTCATCACCCTGGACGCCCAGTCCCATCTGGACGGCCGCCACGCCGTCTTCGGCGAGGTCGTCGACGGCATGGACGTCGTCGAGGAGATCGGCTCGCTGCCGACGGACCGCAACGACCAGCCCCGCGAGGAGGTCGCCATCGAGTCCGTCCACGTCGACGAGTAACGCCGACTCCCTCGAAACGCTCCGCCGACTGGCTCGCGGTCGCCGTTTCCTCCGACTGCTCTACCTGCGAAGCCCTCGGGCGGCTGGCGGCTCCGCCGCCACGCAGCCCCCGCCCTTCGATTCCACCAGGGACGGCACCGCGACGGCAACCGCGCGGCGCGTTCGGAACGCGGTCGCCAGGCGTGTTCGCGCGAGTCAGGACGACCGACCCGGCGAGAGGGCAGCCGAGACAACGAGACGACCGACGCGGAGCCTCAGACCCGCCGGTCGAGGAAATCCACGAGCAGGCGGAAGGTCCGTTTCTTCTGGTCGATGTCCGAGGAGGCGTGGCCCTCCTCGCCGAGTTCGCGGTACTCGAAGTCGGCGCCTTCGCCCTCCTCGTAGCCCAGTTCCGTCAGTCGGTCGCGGAACAGTCGCGCCTGCGAGACCGGCACCCGGCGGTCGTTGACGCCGTGCAGGACGAAAAGCGGCGCCGCGAGGTTGTCGGCGTGGGTGATCGGCGAGCGCTCGCGGTACAGGTCCGGGTTCTCCTCGGGCGTCCCGAGGTACTTCTCCATCAACTCCGTCCGGAAGTGCGGCATCGTCTCCTCGTACATCGCCTCGAGGTCGGTGAGACCGATCCAGGCGACGCCGGCGTCGTACAGCGACGGGTACTGGACGAGTTGCCAGTACGCCGAGTAGCCGCCGTAGGACCCGCCGAAGACGGCGACGCGGTCGTCGTCGACCCACTCGCGGTCGGCGAGGACGGTCTCGAGGCCGACGGCGACGTCGCCCTGCTCGGCGCCGCCCCAGTCGTCGTACAGTTCCTCGACGAACTCGCGCCCGCGGCCGGTCGACCCGCGGTAGTTGACCTGCAGCACGGCGTACCCCTGCTGGACGAGCACCTGCGTGTAGAGGTCGAACGCCTTGCTGTCGCGGGCGCGGGGCCCGCCGTGGGGCGTGACGACCAGCGGCGACGGTCGCTCGCCGGAATCGTACAGCAGCGCACCGATCTCCAGCGTCTCGTAGGGGTCGTGGGCGACGGCCTCGGCGTCGGTCTCGGGGATACCGTTCGAGTCGAACGTGAAGTACTCGGCGTCGGCGAAGTCGTCGGGCGAGAAGGGACCGTACTCGGCCGCCACGAGTGTCTCCGTCTCGTCGTCGGCCAGGTCGTAGGCAAGGAGGTCGGGTCGACGGGTCGGCGTCGTGTGGGTCAGGAGGATGCGGTCGGCGTCGATGACCGACCGGCCGGCCATGCCGAAGTCGGCGACGCCCTCCGGCAGGTCCAGTTCCCGCCCTTCGCCGGTTGCCAGGTCGTAGACGACCGGCACGGTCGCCGCGCGGCGGGTCCGGGTGGCGACGACGCGGTCGCCGTCGGCGCCGAAGCACTCCGGGTGCTCTTCGGCCCCGCCGTCGCCCAGCCACGTCACCGAGTCGTCCGTCAGGTCGTAGACGCCACACCGACTCAGGTCGTCGGTGTTGTCCGAGACGAGCAGGCGCTCGCCGTCGGGGTCCCAGTCGACGACGACGGCCTCGGCGCCGACCTCGCCGATTTCGAGGTTGCGGGCGTCCGACGCGTCGTCGGGACCGCCGGCGGGTCCGTCGGTCGAAAGCGACTCGACGCTTGCGACGTAGACGTCCCGGTTGTCGTAGTCGTCGGTCTCGTTCGTGCTGTAGGCGAGTCGCTCGCCGTCGGGCGACAGCGTCGGTTGCCAGACAGCGCGGTCGTAGTCGGTGAGTTTTGCCACCGACTCGCCGTCGACGGCGTGCCGGTAGCAGTTCATCTGGCCGTCGCGGGAGGAGCCGACGACGACGAACTCGCCGCCGGGGTCGACGTCGCGGAGGCTGTTCTGCCCCTCGGACTCGACGACCGTCTCGACGGTCCCGTCGGCGTCGATGGCGCGGACGTCGTTCTGCTCGTCGCCGGCCTCGTCGTCGTGGAAGAAGACGCGCTCGCCGTCGGCGCTCCACCGGAGGAACCAGCGTGCGTTCCGCGGCACCTCGCCGTCGCTCCACCGCTCGGTTTCCCCGGTCTCGATATCGAGGACGTGGAGTTCGTTGCGGCCGGTGACGTCGTAGTAGTAGGCGACCCGCTCGCCGTCCGGCGAGACGGTCGGGTGCGCCAGCGTGGGCAGGGCGGCCAGTTCCTCCAGGGCGTCCGTCTCGGATGACATGCCTCGATTCATCGACCGCCCGGCGTAAATCGGTTCCCGTCCCGGTAGCGCCGGGGCCGTATTAACGCCCCCTCGAAACAGGGGCACAACGTATACGTCGCCGGGGAGTGTTGTCGGTTCGCATGACGACGGTGTTCCTCACCGGGTTCCCCGGGTTCCTCGGTTCGGCGCTGGTCGAGCGACTCCTCGAACGGCACGACGCCGAGACGACGGTGACGTGTCTGATACAGTCGAAGTACCGCGAGGAGGCCGAGACGCGAGTCGACGAGATAGCGGCCGACGCCGAGGGCGACGACGAGGCGGTGGCCGACCGCGTCCGACTGGTCGAGGGCGACATCACCGAGGGCGACCTCGGTCTCGGCGACGCCTACGACGAGTTGCAGGCCGACAGCCTCGAGGTCTACCACCTGGCGGCCATCTACGACCTGACGATGGACCGGGAACCGGGCAAGCAGGTCAACATCGAGGGGACGCGACACGTCCTCGACTTCGCCGAGGGCGCCGACGTCGACCGCTTGCACTACGTCAGCACCGTCGTCGTCTCCGGTCTCTACGAGGGCCGGTTCACCGAGGAGATGCTGCTGGAGGGCCAGAAGTTCGGCAACTACTACGAGTCGACGAAGCACGGCGCGGAGGTACTCGTCCAGGAGCGGATGGACGAGATACCGACCACCATCTACCGGCCGGGCGCCGCCGTCGGCGACAGCGAGACCGGCGAGACACAGAAGTACGACGGTCCTTACGCCTTCGTCGAGACCCTGCTCGACCAGGGCGACTACGCCGTCGTGCCGGCGCCGCGCGGCGCGGGCGACGCGGAGTTCAACGTCGTCCCCCGCGACTACGTGGTCGACGCCATCGGCTACCTGAGCGGCATCGACGAATCCGAGGGGAAGGTGTACCACCTCGCGGACCCCGACCCGCCCTCGACGGTCGAACTCATCAAGACGCTCGGGGAGGCGGCGGGCAAGAAACACACCTTCGTCCCGCCGTACCCGAAGGGAATCGTCCGCGGGCTACTGGAGTCGCTGGACCCCGAGCACGAACTGGTCAAGAGCGGCGGCTTCGAGTTCCAGACCTGGGGGGCCAGTTTCGACTGCTCGAACGCCCTCGAGGATCTGGAGGGCTCCGGCATCGAGTGCCCGCGGTTCGAGGAGTACGCCGAGAACCTCGTCGAGTTCTACCGCGAGCACCCCGAAATCGACGACGCCGCGATGACGTGATACTGCCGGCTGTAATTACGTGAAGGCCGTTTCGTGATGTTCGACAGTAGCCGTTCTGTACAGTCGGGTTTCCGCCACCACTGGCTTAGATAGTTACAGCCGGCAGTATGAGCTAGTCGCCGCGGGACAGCGCGTACTGGAGGATTCCGAGCGCCGAGCGGCCGTCCCGCAACTCGCCGGCCACGGCTCGCTCCCGCAGGGCGGGGAACGTCGTCGTGCCGACCCGGATGGACTCGTTGTGGTCGAGGTCCTGCTGGCCGGTCGGCTCACAGCCGCGGGCGACGACGTAGTGGAACACCGAGTCGAAGAGGCCGTTCGTGGGCTCGTAGGTCGCGAGGGCCTCGACGGCGCCGGCCTCGTAGCCGGTCTCCTCGGCCAGCTCGCGGCGGGCCGCCGAGCGCAGGTCGGCGTCCTCGCTCTCGAGGCCGCCGGCCGGCAGCCCGTAGTTGACCCGGTCGACGGCCTGTCGCCACTCCTCGATGACGACGACGTCGCCGTCCGGCGTGAAGGGCAGCACGACGACGGAGGGCGGTTCGGAGACGTAGTGGAAGTCGGTCTCGGTGCCGTCCGGCAGACGGACGTCGTCGCGCACGACGTCGAATCCGGGGCAGGTGTAGTCGGTTTCGGAGGCGAGCGTCTCCCAGGCGAGGCCGTCGTCGGCGTCCGCGTCGTCCATACCCGCCCTCGGCACCGGTCGGTGAAAACGCTACGCGTTCGGACTCAGGCGTCGTCGGTCGCGGCCGTCGTCTCGAAGTAGCGGTCGTAGTGGTCGGCGCAGGCGGGGTTGAACGCCGCCCCGCACTCGGGGCAGGCGTCCACGCCGAGGTACTCCTGGACGGCCAACTCGGTGCCGCAGGCGCCACACAGCACCGCGGCCTCGTCGCGGCGCTGTATCGGCCACCGCTCGGCGTCGTGGTCGGCGACCTCGACGTGACACCGGAAACAGGGGTAGTAGGTGTCACAGCAGACAAAGCGGATGGCGACGACGTCCCGCTCGGTCCCGTAGTGGGCACACCGCGTCTCGTCGTCGACGTCGACGCCGCGAACCTCGTGGCCGTGAACCTGCACGGTCGGGCTAGCCCTCGCACCGACAAAAACCGCACGCCATCAGAGACTCCCCCACCGGAGCCACACCATCACGAGGACGACGGCGAGCTGGAAGAACCCCTGGACGCCGCTGAGCTTCGCGTTCCGCATCCCGATCTCGCTGATGAGGTCGTCGTCGGGGGTCTCCGACCCCATCTCGAGGTAGATGCGGACCTCGCCGGGCAGCAGGACGCCGAACCCGAGGACGCTCAGGACGGCGACGATGGCGAGCGCGAGCGCGATGGCCGGAGAGGTCATCGCGAAGTCGGGCAGCGTGACGGCGAGGTACGCTGCGGAGCCGACGGTCGTGAGACCGAACGGCACGAACCACCGGGGATCACGGAGTGCGTCGAACTGCCAGCCGACCGACGCGAGGGCGGGCAAAAGCGATGCGGCGGTGAAAAGCGCTAGCCACGGCCCGGCGTTGGGGAAGACGCCGAGCCGGAGCGCGAGCGCGATACCGCCGGCGATGGTGACGACCGCCAGCGTCGGCATCAGGAACGTCATCTTCGGGGTGAAGCGCCGGAAGACGCTCGCACGCTGTTCGACCGCCAGCCCGCCGAGCACCGGACCGAGAACGAGCGCCATGAACAGGTCGATGCCCGTCCACAGCACGCCGGCCATGACGTGGACGTAGATGTGCTGGGGCGTGGTTCCCACCGTGAGCACGTACGCGAGCGCCAGCGTCGGTATCGCCACGGCGCCGGCCGCGAAGGCCGGGTTCGCACGGTCCGCCATCCCCACGACCGTCCCGCGAAGGGTCGCCGTCATGGGCCGATACCTGCGAGGATCGACAATAAATGTTGGTCGTCGGCGTCCGGGCGCCGGAGCGATGCCGGAGATTTATTACCCGCGAGCGCCGGTCGGTGATATGCCCAGTCGCGTCTGTCCGGACTGTGAGGTGGAGATGGAGCAGGTGGAGTACTCCACCGACGGTTCGGCGGGCAGTACGTCCCGGGTGCGCATCGACGACCCGCGGAAGGGCGGGCCGCTCGGCATCGGGGGCAAGGCCTACCTCGAGGCGTACCTCTGTGAGGACTGCGGGCTGGTCCGGTTCTACGCGACGGAGTGACCGGCGGACGGCGACTTCGCTTCGGCGGGCGCCGTCGGTCGTGTGCGCCGGCCGCAACCGCGAGGGTAGCTTAGGGTCGTCGGGAGCGACCCGCTCGTATGGCGAGCATCGAACTGTACGACCTGCGCGGCTGTCCCTACTGTGCGAAGGTCCGGCGCGCCCTGGCGGATCTCGGCCTGGAGTACGAGACCCACTCGGTGAGCCGAGCGCGCCGGACCCGCGAGGAGGTCTACGAGGTCAGCGGCCAGTACGGGGTGCCGGTGCTGGTCGACGAGGAGAACGGCGTCGACGGGATGGCCGAAAGCGACGACATCGTCGCCTACCTCTACCGGGAGTACGGCGACGAGGGTCAGGAATCGCCGGCGGGCGGCCTGCTGTCGCGGCTGTTGTCGAAGCTGGGGTAACCGGCGGGAAAACGGCGACCTAGTCGTCGGCGTCCAGTCACTCGACGTCGACGTCCGCCGCTTCGTCGGCGAACGACGGGTCGGCCGCGCCCGTGTCGTCGTCGGCTTTACTTCGGTGCAGGGAGTCCGGGTAGGTATGCTCGACCGCTTGCGAGGGATCGGCGGTGCGGCCCGGAGCCTCGTCCGCCGCTCGGTTCGTGAGATTCGCCGCCGTCTGGAGTACACCTCGGTGCTCGTCCACGTCTCCATTCTCGTCTTCGTCCCGTTCTCGGTGGGACTGTTGACCTACCTGTCGAACCGGCTCTCCTTCCTCTCGTTTTTCATCTTCCCGCCGCTTGCGGCCGGCACGTACGCGCTGTTTGCGAACCCGGAAAGCGAGTACGCCTCGCCGGTCCGGTTCGTCACGGGGCTTACCGCTGGCGCCGCCTGCGCCTCGGTGGCCGTCTGGGTCGCCGTCAGGTTCGTCTATCCCGAGCTGCCGCCGACGGCGCTGGAGGTCGACGCCCCAGGGGCGGCCTTCGCCGTCCTGTTGACCGGGCTGGTCACCTGGACCGTCGACGTCGAGGAGGCGGCGGCGTTCTCCATGGCGCTGCTCGGGCTGTTGATCCCGCCGGCCCGCCAGCCCGCCTTCGTGGGCAGCGTCCTCGTAACTTCCGCCATCGTCGCGGCGGTCTTCACCGCCTGGCGGGAGTTCGTCTACGAGCGGCGCGCGCAGTACTTCTACGAATCGACGCGGGGCGACGACCACGTCCTCGTCCCGATGCGGGACGTCATCGACGGCTCGACGGCCATGCTCGGCGGCCGACTGGCCGCCGCCCACGACGCCGGCAAGGTCGTCCTGCTCGACG
Source organism: Natronomonas marina (assembly GCF_024298905.1). Taxonomy (NCBI): domain Archaea; kingdom Methanobacteriati; phylum Methanobacteriota; class Halobacteria; order Halobacteriales; family Natronomonadaceae; genus Natronomonas; species Natronomonas marina. The sequence continues at coordinate 1,087,535 of NZ_CP101154.1, read as the reverse complement.
TGGTCGCGGGCGAACGGGCCGCCGCTGTCGAGCGGCGACTGCTGCGGACGGACCTCGAAAGCGAACCGGCAGCCGCCGTCGCGGGGCAGGGCGCCGCCGATGCCACCGATACCGCCGAGGAATCCGACGGCGCCACCGCCGCGGCCGACCCTGCTGCGGCGATGGCCGTCTCCGAGTTGAAGTCGCTGGCCGACCGCATCGAGACTGAACTCGACGTGCCCTGCGAGGTGGTCGTCGCCGCGGGCGGTGGTTCTCCCGTCGAGGCGGTCCGGCGGGTGCGGGTGGAGACGAACTGCGACCTGACGGTCGTCCCCTACGAGGGCGAGGACGGCGAGCTATCGGCCTACGTCACGCGCCTGCTCGAGACCGCCGGCGACGTCGTCGTCCACCGAAGCTACGGCGACCGAACTAGATGGTCCCACATTACCGTCCCGGTCAGGAAGGCCGGCGACACCGCCCACAACATGCTCGACTTCGCGCTCCGAATCGTCGAACCGGACGGCCGCGTCAGCGTCGCCCACTGTATCGGCGACGAGACCGAACGGCGGGTCGCCGACCGAATGCTGGCCGACCTCGTCGAGACGTTCGACGGGACCATCGAGACCCGGGTCCAGAACACCGACATCCGGACCTTCCTCCGGCGTGCAGCCAGAGCCAACGACCTCCTCGTGATCGGTGCGAGCCAGGAGCGGGGCCTCGTCTCACGCATCGTCTCGCCGCCGACGTTCGAGGGGATCCACGACGTCGAGACCGACGTGGCCATCGTCGCCCGGGAGTGACCTAAAATCAAGCGCTAAAGCCCCGTTCTCAAGGAGCAACGCAGGGAGCGAAGTGACCGAGTAGCGCAGTAGGGCGAGGATACAGCGCCGTCATCGTCTCTCATACACCCTACAACGACCGGCTCACTGACTTCCGGAGGACGGTGCCGACGTGACCCTGGTCAGACGGTGGTAGTAGACCACGTCGAACGCGACGACGGTGGCCGCGAGCACACCCAAAAGCGGGTCGATACCCACGAACGTCACCGCAGCAGTGATGACTATCCACGCCAGAAGGGCCCCGAACGCGCCGGCGATGGACTCGAACGGTCCTCTCATCGCTCGCCGGTAGGGAGCAAAACCGTATAAACGCGCGTAGCGTTTCGAGAACTGATTCGAGACGGTCGACGGAGGTGTCTTCGAGCCGACACTCCTCGTGGTCGTTCCGTTCGGGCCCCCGGCAGGCGAAGCCCCGGCTGGCGGTCGTCGACTGCGGGAAGAAGTGGGCCGGCACGAATTTGAATCGTGGTTACGGCCACCCGAAGGCCGAAGGATACCAAGCTACCCCACCGGCCCGCACGCGAAACGACGCCGTGGCCGACTTTAAGGGTTGTGATCCGCCCCGTTCAGGCCATCGGATCCGCCTCGGGAGTCGGGCTCCCGGCGTCGGGTTCGCGCGGCTTCGCGTCGGAAAGCTGGAGGTACGCGTCGGCGAGGATGCCGTAGCTGACGACGGCGAAGATAGACGCCAGCGCGAGGCTCGTGACCTGGCCGGCGAGGGGGGAGACAACCGACAGCACCGACCCCAGGCCGCTCCCGACCGCCGTGACGACGCCGACGATGAGACCCAGCGCGAGCAGCGACCAGCGGTCGCCGCTGGCCAGTTCCCAGCTCCGCCCCAGGGCGTCGATGGCCCGTTCGTCCTCGACGCCGATGGCGAAGACGACGAAGACGAAGCTGAGCGCGAGGAATATGCCGGGCACGAACAGGAAGACGAACCCGACGGAGACGGCCACAAAGACGACGATGTTGGTGACGACCGCCGAGACCGTCGCCCGCCCGATGCGTCGGGTGAACAGTTCGGCGGGTAGCGAACCCAACTCGGAGTGTTCACGGGTCAGCGCCCGCGTCGCCACGAGATACAGGACGACACCGAACAGCAGTCCGACGACGGCCAGCGCCCCGGCCACGGCGACCGGGACCGGGAGCGCGAGCCCCAGGCTCCCCTGCTGGGCCTCCGGCGGGAGCGACTCGGCCACGAGCGTGTTCACCGCCCCCACGAAAACGAGCTGGTAGACGAACAGTAGCGCCATCAACACGCCGCCGCTGTACGTGAACGCCCGACGCACACCGTCGCCTATCGCGTCGCCGATCTGGAGGGACATGTCCGGCGCTTGCGGGCGGCGGGTTATAAATCCCCGCCTAGAACCGGCTAGAGTCGCCGTACGATGCGAAGCCGTCGGTGTCGAGGTAGTTGTGGGCGACGGTGACGGCGTGGTCGGCGTGCAGCGCCTCGGGACCCACCGAGACGCGGTGGTCGGCGGCCGCCGCCAGCGTCTCGGCCTCCGCGTCGGTGAACTCGCGGTGGTCCGAGAGGACGAACGCGGGGTCGGTCGGTGGGTCGAGGTCGGCGACGGGGTCGCCCTCGGCGTGGAGTTCGACGAGTGTGGCGGATTCGGCGAGGTCTTGGACGGTGCCGGCGAAGTCGCCCTTCCCGACGTAGACGCCGGGGGAGGGGTTGGCCTCCATCGCGCCGATGGCGCCGTCGCGGGCCGCCAGGGCGCCCCGGATCAGCGAGGCCGCCGACCGCTCGTCCGGGTGGAGGTGCCGGAGTTCGCTTCCCTCGAAGCGGACGACGTACTCGTCGGCGAGCACGAGACGGACCCGGACGTCCTCGCGGAGGTCGTGGGAGAGACAGAACGCGCTCGTGACACAGCGGGCGAGGATGTCCAGGCGGCCGGCGCCCGGGAGGTCGTCCAGCGAGAACTCCGGTGTCGTCGGCGCCTCGTGGCCGACGACGACGAACTCGCGCATACCCCCGACGGGGGCGGGCGCGGCAATGAGCCCTTCGTTTCGACGGCTCCGGGGGCACCGGGGCGGGCGGCTACCAGGTCAGCCCCTCGTAGGTGAGTCCCTCGCGGCGCTCGACGATGCGGCGGCCGTCGACGACGACGGGATTCGCCATCGCGTCGAACTCCGCATCGAGGTCGGCGAACTCGGGCCAGTCGGTGACGACGCAGGCGCCGTGGGCGCCCTCCAGTGCCGCCGCCGCCGAGTCGACGTACTCCACGTCGGGGTACTCGGCGGCCATTTCCTCCGTGGCCATCGGGTCGTAGGCGACAACGTCGGCGCCGCGGGCTTCCAGCCCCTCGATGACCGGCTTGGCCCGCGACCCCCGGACGTCGTCGGTGCCGGGCTTGAACGCGAGTCCGAGGACGGCCACGCGCTTTCCCGAGACGTCGACGTGGGCGTCGAGCAACTCCAGCAGGCGTTCGGGCTGGTGGTCGTTGACCTCGCGGGCCGCCTCGACCATCGCGGGGTCGTAGCCGGCTTCGCGGGCGGCCGAGGCGAGCGCGGCGGTGTCCTTCCCGAAACACGAGCCCCCCCACCCGACACCCGAGCGGAGGAACCGCTCGCCGATGCGGTCGTCCATTCCGATGGCGTCGGCCACCTCGTAGGCGTCGACGCCGAACTCCTTGCAGACGTTCCCGAGGTCGTTGATGAGGCTGACCTTCGCCGCGAGGAACGTGTTGTTGGCGTACTTTATCATCGCGGCCTCCCGGCGGCCGGTCTCGACGACGGGCACCTCCCAGTCGCTGACCAGTGGCTGGTACAGTTCCGCGAGCAGGTCCAGCGCCCGCTCGTCGCCGTCGGTGCCCAGGACGATCTTGTCCGGGTCCATGAAGTCGTCGACGGCGCTGCCCTCCCGCTGGAACTCGGGGTTGACGGCGACGCCGATTTCCTCGCCGTCGGTCTTGCCCGAGGCCGACTCCACGAGCGGGACGAGTTCCTCCTCGATCACGTCGGGGAGGACGGTCGACTTGACGACGACGAGGTGGTAGCCGTCCTTGTCGGCGAGGGCCTCGCCGACGTCCTCGGCGGCCGCGAGCAGGGCCGAGGGGTCGATGGAGCCGTCCTCGCGGGCGGGCGTCTCGACGGCGAGGAAGGTGAGGTCGGTGTCGGCGACGGCGGCGTGGTCGGTGGTCGCCCGGAGGCGGCCGCCGGCGTACGCCGACACCAGCGGGTCGAGACCGGGTTCGTGGATGGCCGTCTCGCCGGCGTTGAGGCGGTCGACGACCGACTGGTCGATATCGACGGCGGTGACGTCGTGACCCAGGTCGGCGAGACACGCCGCGAGGGTCGTGCCGACGTAGCCGCTGCCGACGACGCTTGCGTTCATACTCGTCCGTACCACCGGCGGGGATTTGAGGGTTCGGCTCTCCGGCGCGACGGGACGGCCGGCAGTCAGCGGGTATCGGTGGAGTCAAACGCCGACCCCAACAATCCCGACCAAGGATGGGCGACCCCGACGACGTCTGCGTCGTGACCCACCCGCTGAGCGGCGCGGGCGAGACGGCCACCCGGACGTTCCTCGCCATCCTCGCGGAGGTGACGGCCGTCTCGCTCGTCACCGCGAACCTGCCGGCGGACTCGCCGGTGCGGGACGACCACGAGGTGGTCGAGGTCTCCGAACGCGACGAGGGCGACTCGATACCGACGGCGGCCGTCCGGTTTCTCGCCAACCAGATTCGGATGGCGCGGGTGCTCGCCGACCGCGACGAGGAGGTGGCGCTGTTCTACGGTGCGACCTCGTATCTGGTCCCGATCCTCGTGGCGAAACTGGCGGGCAAGACGGTCGTCCTCGAACCTCGCGGGGACGTACCGCTGACGCTGGAACTGTACTGGAAACGGCGGGTGCCGGACCCGGTCGCGCGGGCGCTGGCCGGGGCGCTTCGGCTGCTGGAGTGGGCCGGCTACGCGCTGGCCGACGGCATCGTCACCTACACGCCGTCGATGGCCGAGGAACTCGGACTGGACCGCTTCGAGGCGAAGCTCTACCCCAACGGCGCCCGCTACGTCGACACCGAGCGGTTCGCCCCGACGACGCCCTACGAGGAGCGCGACCCGGTGGTCGGCTTCCTCGGACGGCTCGACGAGGAGAAGGGCATCCGGACGCTCGCGGAGGTCTCGCGGCGGTTGCCCGACGGCGTCCGGTTCCGGTTCGTCGGCGGCGGCGGCCTCGAGGAGTGGCTCCGCGAGGAACTGTCCGACGGGATAGCGGCCGGCGACGTCGAGGTGGCCGGCTGGGTCGACCACGCCGAGGTGCCGGCGGAACTGAACCGGTTCCGACTGCTGATCATGCCCTCCCAGCCGACCGAGGGCCTCCCGACGGTCATCCTGGAGGCGCTCGCCTGCGGCACGCCGGTGTACGCGTCGCCGGTCTCGGGCGTTCCCGACGTGGTCCGGAACGGCGAGACGGGATTCCTGATGGACGAACTCGAGGCCGACGCCATCACGCGGGACGTCGAGCGGATTCTCGACCGGGGGGACCTCCCCGAGATCAGCCGCAACGGGCGGGGACTCGTCGAGGACGAGTACAGTTTCGAGGCCGCCGTCGAGCGGTACCGGGCCATCCTCGGGGCGCTCTCGGCGGCGGACTGAGGCCGCGGGCACGGTGGCCGGCAGTCCCGACCGACCGGGCGGCACCGAACGATTCAACTGTCCACCCGGCCGACGTTGGGCCATGACCCTGGTCGTCCTCGGGATCGACGCCCTGGACCCCGACCTCGTCGACCCGGACGCCCACCCGAACCTGACGCTTGCGGCCCACCGCGCCATCGACACCATCGTCTCCTCGAGCGGCGAGCCGAGCACGCACGAACTGTGGCCGACCATCATCACCGGCCTGCCGCCGGCCGAGCACGGCCTGGAACTCGACGACGGCGTCGCCTGGGAGAACCCGCTCCTCGCGGCCCTGAGTTCGGTCGCCGACTACGCGGTTCCGGACGGCCTCCAGACCCGCCTCGGCGCGTGGCTCCTGACGAACACCGACGCGGACGCCTTCCGCGTGCCGGCCACCTACTACGCCGAGGAGGGCATCGAGACGGTGTTCGACGGCCGCGAAGCGACGGCCATCGGCGTCCCGAACTACGTCGTCGACCCCGACACCGAGGACCGCGAACACCAGCTCCGCCGCCAGATGGGCGAGTTGTTCGAGCGCGACCCCGGCGCCACCGGCGGCCACCGCTCCGCGGACCCCGTCGCCTTCTACGAGCAGTGTCTCGAGATGGCGATGATCCGAATCGCCCGAACCCGCCGGGCGCTGCGGAGCCGCGAGTACGAGCTCGTTTTCGGCTACACCAGCGGGTTGGACCTCATCGGCCACGTCAGCCACTCCCGGCCGGAACTCCAGGCGGGCGCCTACGACGAACTCGACGAGTTCGTCGGCGAACTCCGCGGCGACCTCGGGGACGACGACGAACTGCTGCTCGTCAGCGATCACGGCCTCCAGGACGGCCTCCACACCGAGGAGGCGATGGTCGCCGGCACCGACCCCGGCACCGTCGAGCGAATCGAAAGCGTCCTCGACGTCTCCGACGCGGTCGACGCCGCACTGGCCGACGGTGCTCACGTCCCCGAGCCGCGCTGGGACGACGACGAGGGTGCGGGCGATTCCGAGGCGGTCCGGGAACAGCTCGAGGACCTGGGGTACATGTAACCCGGACGGCGGCCGGGCCGCCCACTCTGCCGCTCACTCCACGTAGCCGAGGTCCCGGAGCTGTCGTCGCATGGACTCGTCGAGTTGGGAGTCGCTCTCGGCCTCGATGGGGTCGGCGTTGGCCTCGACCCACGCCTCGAGCGTCGCCGACAGGTCCTCGGTCACCTCGGGGTACTGCTGGCGGACGTCGGTCTCCTCGTCGGGGAGTTCGTACAGTCGCTCCATCGAGTCGCTGCGCTCGTAGCGGAACTCCTTGGTCCGGATCCCGTGGACCGGCCCGTGGTGGAACCGCGAGGTGTCGAAGTCGGGGTTGACGTCGGTGAAGAGGTCGAAGTCGAAGGGGCCCCGCTGGACGAAGGCGTGCTCTCGGGTCGTCTCCCGGAGGTCGACGCCCTGGTGCTGGTCGATCCCCTCCCCGACCATCGCCGAAAGCGTCGTCGTGAGGTCGACGTGCTGGACGAGTTCGTCGGCCTGCCCCTCGATGTCCCCGAACCCGTGGGTGACGAGCGGGACGTGCGTCAGCGCGTCGTCGACGGCCACCTTGTGCGACAGGAGGCCGCGCTCGCCGAACAGTTCGCCGTGGTCGGCCGTCACGACGAATATCGTCGGTCCGAGGTCCAGCGACTGGACGTGATCGAACAGCCGGCCGATCATCTCGTCGGTGTAGCGTATCTCGGCGTCGTACATCGCGTGGAGGGCGGCCCACTCCTCGTCGGTGAAGTCGAGTCCCTCCGCGATGCGCTCGTCGAGCGTCCGGTGGACCTCGATGGCGAACTCGGCGGCTTCCGAGGCGGACATCTCGATGTCGTCGGTGTAGGTGTCCATCCACGGCAGCGGCGGGTAGTAGGGTCGGTGCGGCTCGTTGTAGTGAAGGTAAAAGAAGAACGGCTCCGCCGCCCGGAGGTCGTCGAGCCACCGTTTGGCGGTGTCGTTCATCACGTACGGCGTGGCGTACTTGGCGGTGTCGCGGGCCAGCCCCGCCGAGTGACGCCGGAGGTTGAAGAAGTACTTGACGAGCGTCCGCAGGGGGACGGCGTCGAGGATGGTCGACCCGGAGACCCACGAGAAGCGGTCGAAGCCGCGGTCCAGGCCCGTGCCGGGGCTGACGTAGGAGTTCCGCGACAGACAGGCCGTCCGGTAGCCGGCCCGCCCGAGGGTCTCCGGCAGCGTCTCCAGGCGCTCGGGCAGGTACTCGTTGTCGATTTTCACGCCGTGTCTGGTCGGATAGGTCCCGCTCAGTATCGACGCCGACGAGTAGGGCGTGCCCGTCCCCGAGGAGATGCAGTGCTGGAAGGCGGCGCCGTCCTCGCCGTCGGCGATACGTGCGAGGTTCGGCGTCGTGTCCCGGTGGTAGCCGCCCATCGTGGTGTGGTCGGCCCGGACGCTGTCGAGCGTCACCCAGACGACGTTCGGGTCCATCGACCGGAAGGGGCACCGGCAGCTACAAAACCTTCCCGTCTCGGTGTCGCGGTCGACCGCGCCTCGGGGCGCCACGAGCGGACCCCACCCGGGACGCCCCGAGCGCCCGGCGTCGCCGACTACCAGAAGTTGAGACCAGGGTTCTCAATGTATAGGTGGCAGAGTTTGTCTGACCACCTACAGTAGTTCTCCCTATTCCGCCATCTCGAGTCGTCGGGCGGAGGCGCACCCGTAAACGTGCGCTTGAATCGCGGGACGTTGAACGTGAACGGCGAGTATTCGCCTGCCGCCGAGGGCGGCCAGAACAGGAGTCCACGCGAAAGCCCCACCCTCAACGAAGCGAACGGCGATAGCGCGGAACGAAGTTCCGCGGACCATTCGAGCGGGCCTTCGGCCCGCGAGAAGAAGCCGTGAGCGAGTAGGGTGGGGTAGTTTACTGAGGGCAGAACCATCATGAAGACCGTTGAGGGAGCCATTGCGGACGTGAGCGCGACTGTTGCGACGGCGACGATTGCGGCGAGCGGAACCACTGAGCGCGTGAAATCAAATTCCATATCCGTGATTGTAGCCGGACGAATAGAGCGTTTGAGAATGTACGTTATTAATCAGTAAGTTGAAAAGTATTGCTCTGAATAGGAGCGCGTGGAGATTCTGTCGGCTTTGGACTCGTACAGCCAGTTCACTGGGGGACGCTTTTCTGTTCCTTGAGTTTGATGTCGAGGGGGTCTTCGATCTCACCCATCACTGCTTCGAGGGCGTCTGTCGCAGTGATCAGTCCCACGACGTTCTCCTCGTCCTCTTCATACACGAGCGCGAGTTCTTGATGTTCGTCCTGAAACTGGTCGACGGCATCGCTGATGAGCGTGTCTGCTCGGAGCGTCATCGGTGGAGCAGCGACATCCTCGAACGTGACCTCGCCATGCCGGAGTTCGTCGATCTGATCAACAACTGCAGGAACGTAGACAACCCCTCGATAGTCGGCTGGATCGTCACCAATCAAGGGAAATCGCGTGTGCGGGCTTGTTCCGATTCGATCGAAATTTTCTTGCGCAGAGACGGCTGTCGAGAGAAAAATAATGTCCTCACGATCGGTCATGATATCGCTGACGGGCTGTTCGCCGACAGTGAAGGCGTTCAGGATCTCTTCTTGCCGTTCCTCAGAAAGATTCCCTTGGTCGAGCAAAGTCCCGAGCCGGTGGCGGAGGTCCGCCCGGGATTCGACCCGGTCGGTTTCGGTTTCTAGCCAGGCACCGGTCATCTCAACACCGAACAGCCCGAGCGTCCATTTGGCGACGCTGTCTCCGAGCACGATGACCGGATAGAGCAGCTTGGCAAACCAGTACAGCGGTGTCGCGCCGTACCGAGCGACGAACTTCGTCCGCTCGACCCCGAGATACGTGGGTGTCTGTTCGCCGTGGGTCAGGTGGAGCAGATTGATGATGACGAACGCAAGGATGCCACCCGCCCCAATCGACGTGAGCAGTGTGTTCTCGAACACTGGATCGATCAACGAAGCCAGGGCGGGTTCCGCGACGATGCCGACGGCGATACTCGTCGCAGAGATGCCGACCTGACAACTCGTGAGATAGATTTCGAGATCCTGTGTCATCTCCCAGGCTCGCTCGAGTCCCGGGACGTCGAACTCGGACTTGGGGTACTGTCGCACGCGAGTGAGTGCGAACTCGATCGCGACGAAGAATCCGTTTGCGAGGATAAGCAAAACACCGCTCAGTAGGCGGAGCGTTAGTTCGAGACCATTCATTTCGTAGGGCTATTCCCCGTGGTATCAAGAATTCCGTCATCTCGCTCACCGGGACGAGCTGATCCACGGAGCGAGGGCTCGATATGTCCTGTCTCAGGGTTGTGCCTCCGGACCGCCAACACCGGAATCGGTCAGCTACCCACCGCTGAAGCGGTGGGCTTGTCGGTGGACTCCCGTTCTGCCGACACGTAAGCGTCGGACGCCACGTCAGTAGCGTTCACGGTCATCACCCCCGACTTCAGGGCGTACTGACAGAACGCCCCTCCAGCGGGGGACTTCTGCCCTCGCTGGAGTTTCAACGCGAGTTTCCGGGCCACGTTTTTCGCCGCGTTGTAGTCGGCGTTCACCGAGTACGAACAGTCTAAACAGGCGAAGCGTTGCCCGTCGCGGTTTTCTTCGAGCGTACAGCCACACTTTGAGCACTGCTGGCTGGTGTAAGACGGGCCGACTGTCTCAACCACGCTGCCGTGTTCGTCGGCTTTGTACGCGACCTGTCGCTGTAACTCGTTGAACGCCCACTGCTGGAACTTCTTGCCGTCGCTGATGCGCTCTCGGATCTGCTCCAAGTCCTCGAACGCGATGTGCGTACAGCCGTGGCGGTCGGCCTCTGCGACAATTTCTTTGGAACACCGATGCAGGTAGTCTTCGCTCCACCGTCCGAATCTGTCACCGATGCGGTGGTAGGTCAGGTGGGCGCTTCGCGTGCCGGTCTGTTGCAGGCTAGCACGGCGTTTCTCAAACTCGCGGCGCTGGTGGTTGAGGTAGTCGGCGTTGCCGACGAACCGTCCTGTCGAAGTCACGGCGATGTGGTCGTCAACGTTGCAGTCCACGCCCAGGACTCTCGAATCCTCGGCTTTCTCAGGACTGGCAACGTCGAGTTCGCGTTCCATCGCCGCGTGCAGGTAGAACTCGTCGACTCCGCTGTCGTAGTGGACGGTACTGGTCGAAAACGAGTAGTCCTCGTTCAGCAGGTACTTGCCGTGTGGTGTGCCTTCGGGATCGTCGGGCAGGTCGTACTCGCACTCAACGCGCCCGTTGACGGTGGCGAGACTCACCGTGTCGCGGTAGTAGGTGGCGGCTCGCTTGTCGTAGACGATGCTGAACGTGTCGTATTCGGGCTTGCTGGTATTCTCGCCGTCAGCAAGCCGGTCAACGCAGTTGTCGATGTCGTCGGTGGCGCGTTTGATGGCTTTCTGCACGAGGTTCGCGTGAAGGCCGTCCGTCTCGTGGCGGAGTTCGTCGTAGATGGCGGCTTCGGCTTCGCTCTTGCTGGTTACACAGTCCTCGTCGGGATAGCGCCACGCCCAGTCTGCGGTACGGTTGGCACAATACTGGAACTTGCTGTTGGTGGCGTGGAGGTCGCTCTTGCGGTCGTCGGGCACGTCAAGGCGAACCTGAACCGTTCGAGTTACCTCCCACGCCATACCTCACAGTAGTAGCTACTCTTTATTAATATTTTTGAATGGTGTTGGGGAGTCAGCCCTGTCGCTGTCGGTGGTTTGCCGCTCGGAGCGTACGCGCTTCCTCCCACGGCTGAAGCCGTGGGCTTCCGCGCTGTTACCGCTGTGATTGATCGAGGTCCCGCCGGCGCTGGCGCCGGCGAGGACCTCGTACAACTCATCGGAGGTGACCGTGCAATATCCACCGAAGAGCCTTGATCACCCCTCCGCAAGCGCCTGCTGGATCGCCACCTCGACCGACGTCTGCTCGATGGGAACGACCGACTGCAGGTCCCGCTCGGGGTCGACCGTCACGGGGTTTCGCATACTCTCGGCCAACGGCCGGGCGATGGCGTACTGGACGTCCGTTGTCAGTCGGAGCCAGTGCGAAGAGAGTCCCGGGGACATCACCGGTACCGGCACGATCAGGATACGCTTTCCCTTCTCCTTGGCGGTCAACTTCAGCAGGGACTCGTAGGACCACACTGTCGGTGCGCCGATGTCGTAGATGCCGCCCCGGGTCTCTTCGACGTCGAGGACGCCGACGAGGTAGGCGACAGCGTCGTCGATGCCGATCGGTTGACACGGCGTCCGCACCCACTTCGGAACCGCCATCACGGGCAGCCGGTCGGTGAGGTCGTCGATGATGCGGAAGCTCGCGCTGCCGGCACCGATGATGATCGCCGCCCGGAGGACGGTCAGATCGAAGCTTCCGGCCTCGAGTACTGACTCGACCTCCCGGCGGGAGGCGAGGTGTGGCGAGAGGTCCCGCTCGTCGCCGCTGATGCCACTCATGTAGACCACCCTGTCGACGCCGGCTGCCGACGCCAGCTCCCGGAACCGGCGGGCGTAGGTGCGGTCGAGCTCCGCGAAATTCTCGGCCGTCAGCGAGTGGATCAGGTAGTAGGCCACGTCGATCTCCTCACAGAGCCCCTCCAGCGAGGCCGGATCGCCGAGGTCGCCTTCGAATATCTCGACATCGTCCGGGAATCTCGACTGGCTCGCGCTCCGGGAGAAGGCGACGACCTCATGGCCGGCCGAGCGCAGCGACTCGACGAGCCGGCCGCCAACGAACCCGGTCGCTCCAACAACGAGGACACGCATTCGTGAATGTACGGACCATTACCTCAAGGGTGTTCGGTTGGCGTACTCGATCTGGCGAACACTCGATTTGTTGGTGCAGGTTGAGTTGACCGGTGAATATGAACATTCGCCGATCGTGACGGCCGACAATACGCTGACGCTGCTGAAGAAGGAGACTGGAATCGGGTAGATAGGCACTCTGTCTGGGTTAGCGCGCCGTCTGAGTGGCTACACTATTGGAAGTCTCGAATATTCACCCATACGATCGGAAGTGTGACAAGAATGGCCGCTTGGAGAGTGATCTGAGGTAGTTTCTACGATCGCATTGGTCAAATTCACGCATCACAGCCTCGCTAAACCCACTGTAGTCTCAACTTCCCTGACTACATGTAGCCGAGGTCCTCGAGTCGCTTCTGGGTACCCTCGTCGACGGCGTCGATGCCGGCACCCTCCTCGACGAGGCCGGCGTCGTCGACGGCCTCGAACCGCTCGTCGACCTCGGCGGGGTCGATTTCCCGCTCGACGTAGGCGGTGGTGGCGTCCCGGATTCGGACCGTCACCGCCCGCCGGTCGCCCCAGGCGACGTGCTTGCGAACCGTGTCGCCGTCGTCCTCGTAGACCGCCCGGAGGCGGTCGTTGAACCCCTCCAGTTCGTCGGGATTCCCGTAGCGCTCGGCGCGCGACCGCAACTGGTCGTCCATCAGGAGGCCGTAGGAGGTGGCGTAGGCGGTGTCCGTCCGGAACGAGTCGGGACCGGCCGCCCCCTCGCGGGCGTCGGCGACGGCCGCGGGGAACTCCGCGACGGAGGCGAGGCCGGACACGCGCTCGCCGTCGCCCTCGCCGGGGAACCGGACGACCAGCGGAACGTGGAGGATGACCTCGTGGAGGGCAGTGTTGTGGCCCGCCACCCGGATGCCGGGGCGGACGCGACTGGGTTCGCCGAACCCCTCGCCGTGGTCGCTCGTTATCACGAGCAGCGTCTCCTCCAACTCGCCGCGGCGCCGCAGCGTCGCAACCAGCCGTTCGACGAGCGCGTCGGCCTGCCGGATGGCGCCGTCGTACAGCGACTCGACGGCGAACAGTTTCCACCACCCCTCCGGCCGCGAGAGCAGTTGCCAGTCGTTCGGCACCCGCTCCTGCAGCGAGCGCAGTTCGTCGTCGCCCCACACGTCGTGTTCGGGCCGCGGCTCGTAGGGCCGGTGGGCGTCCATGAGGTTCAGACAGGCCGCCCACGGGCCGTCGCGGTCGTCGTGCCACTCGAGGAAGCGGTCGAGGTAGACGTCGCCCGGCGGCGAGCTATCGAAGGGGTTCAGCCGGGGGTAGTCGGCGGCGAGTTTCGTCGCGGCGCCGTTGGCCAGCGACCGGAGCGGCCGGCCGCTTTCTGCGGCCGCCCGGAGGAACTCCGCGTAGTTGCCGCGACCCGCCTCGGCGACGAACCGGCGGGCGTCCAGCGCCTCCGGGAACGGGACGTTCTGCGGGCCGACGACGGTGTCGAATCCCCGCCGGAGACCGATGTCGACATCGGTTATCCAGACGTTCTCCGAGAAGACGGCCGTCTCGTAGCCCGCCGATTGCAGCGTCTCGAACACCGTCGTCCCTGGCCGGAGTCGCCGGTCGGCGCTGGTCAGGCCGTGGCCCTCGACGGTCCGGCCGGTGAAGAGGCTCGCGTGGCCGGTGATGCTGCGGGCGCCGGGGGTCCGTGCACCCTCGTAGACGGTGGCCTCCTCGGCGAACTCCGCGAGGAACGGCGTCGTCTCGCGGGCGTGGCCGTAGAGGCCGGCGTTCTTCGCGCGAACGCTGTCGAGGACCACGAGCAGGACGTTCGGTTCGGCGGCCATTGGCGGCTCCTTCCCGGCCGGGCGGCATAAACGAACCGTGTCGCGGCGCCGTCCCGTTCGTGACCTACGCTCTCCGCCCGGCGCGCTTCTGGAGGGTTTATATACGTCGGCCGAAAGGTGCCGACTGTCACGACGCCGTCCCGGCGGCCGACGCGGGGACGGCGACGCTCCGGTGTTCGCCAATGAGAATCGGCCAGAAATCGTTCGTCGTCTTCGTCTCGAAGTTCCTGGGCTCGGCGCTCGGCTTCGTCGCCACCATCTACTTCGCCAACGTCCTCGGGTCGGAGGTGCTGGGCTACTACGCCGCCGTGCTGGCGCTGGTGGCGTGGCTTCGGCTGGCCGGCGACTTCGGCGTCGGGTCGGCGATGCGAAAACGCATCAGCGAGGGCGACGAGCCCGCCGCCTACCTCGTTGCGGGCTTTGCGCTCGTCGGCGCCCTGGCGACGGCCATCGCCGCCGCGGTGCTGCTGGCGGGCGGCCTCGTCGACGACTACGTCGGCCGGCCGGTCGCCGCCTTCGTCGCACTGCTCGTCCTGACGGAACTGTTCCGGCTGTCGACCATCGCGGCCCTGGAGGGCGAACGCCTCGTCCACGTCGCCGGCCTGCTGTCGCCGCTGAAGATCGGCGTCCGCAGCCTCGTCCAGATCGGCCTGGTCGTCGCCGGCCTCGGACTCACCGGCATGCTGGTCGGCTACGCGGTGGGCGGCGTCCTCGTCGGCGTCGCCGGTCTCACCGTCGTCTCCGTCGGGATTGCCCGGCCCGAACGCCGCCACGTCGAGAGCCTCGTCGACTTCGCCAAGTTCTCCTGGCTCGGGAAGCTACAGGCCCGGTCGTTCAACGACGTCGACGTCCTCGTGTTGACGGCGCTGGTCCCGTCCGGACTCGTCGGCGTCTACTACGTGGCCTGGCGGGTCACGAAGTTCCTCACGCTGTTCGGGTCGGCCATCAGTTCGACGATGTTCCCCGAGTTGAGCCGCGCCGACGCCGAGGGCAGCGAGGAGACCGTCTCGACGCTCGTCACCGACGCCCTGACCTACAACGGCCTGCTCATCATCCCCGGTCTCGTCGGGAGCGCGCTCATCGGTCGCGGGCTGCTCCGAATCTACGGCCCCGAGTTCGTCCAGGGGGCCACGGTGCTGTGGGTGCTGGTGCTGGCCGCGCTCGTCTACGGCTACCAGGAGCAGTTGATGTACGCGCTGAACGCGCTGGACCGGCCGGACATCGCCTTCCGCGTCAACCTCGTCTTCATCGTCTCGAACGTCCTGCTGAACGTCGTTCTGGTGGTCGCAATCGGCTTCCTCGGCGCGGCCATCGCCACCGCGATTTCGGCGACCCTCGGGCTGACGCTGTCGTATCTCGCGTTGCGCTCGCTGGCCTCGTTCCGCGTCCCGGTCGGCGAAATCGGCCGGCAGGTCGCCGCTGCGGCCGCGATGGGCGTCGTCGTCGCCCTCGGCCGGCGGGTGGCGGCCGCGCTGGACCCCAGCGTCGAGTTCCTGCCGGTCGTCACCGCCAACGCCGTCACCGTCGGCGCACTCGTCGTCCTCGGGGCGGCCGCCTACTTCCTCTCGCTCTTGGGGCTGTCCGCGCAGTTCCGCGCGACGGTCCTCTCGAACCTCCCGGCGAGCGTCCGGCCCTGAATCCCTGCCGCGACCTACCGATAGTACTCGATGGTCCGCTCGAGACCCTCCTCGAAGCCCACCTCGGGGTCGTACCCCAGTAGCTCCTCGGCCTTCGAGATGTCGGCGTGGGAGTGTCGCACGTCGCCCGGGCGGGGGTCGTCGTGGACGGGGTCGATGTCCGTCCCGAGTTGCTCGTTCAGCGCGTCGACCAGTCCGTTGACGGTGACGCGGCCGCCGGTGCCGACGTTGAACGCCTCGCCGGTCACGTCGCCCTCCGCGGCCAACACGTTCGCCTCCACGGCGTTGTCGATGTAGGTGAAGTCGCGGGACTGCTCGCCGTCGCCGAAGATGACCGGTCGTTCGTCGTCGAGCATCAGGTCGATGAACTTCGGGATGACGGCGGCGTACTGGCCCTCGGGGTCCTGGCGCGGCCCGAAGATGTTGAAGTACCGCAGCGCGACGGTGTCGATGTCGTAGAAGTCGCTGAACTCCAGGGCCAGTTCCTCGGTGAAGTACTTCGAGAGGGCGTACGGCGATTCGGGAGTGACCTCCATCGTCTCGACCTTCGGCAACTGCTCGCTGGAGCCGTACACCGACGACGAGGAGGCGACGACGGCGGTGTCGACGTCGGCCCGGCGGGCGGCGTCAAGCACCGTCGCCGTTCCGGTGCAGTTGGCGCCCGTCGACGTGACGGGGTCCTCGACGCTGCGGGGGACGGAGGCGACGGCCGCCTGGTGGAAGAGGTAGTCGACGCCGGAGACTGCGTCGGCCATCGCGTCGCCGTCCCGGATGTCGGCCTCGTGGAACTCGAAGTCCTCGCGGGATTCGAGCGGTTCGAGGTTGCTGGACCGGCCGGTTGCGAAGTTGTCGACGCCGCGGACCTCGTACCCGCGGTCGAGCAGCGCCTCGGCGAGGTTCGACCCGATGAAGCCGGCGGCGCCGGTGACGAGTGCGGTCGGCATACCGTCCTCTCCTCACGGCGGGCGGTTTAGTGTGTCGGCTTCGTCGGGCGTGGGGCGACGAGATTACAGGCGGACGACCCCGTCGGCCTCGATGCCGGCGGTCGCGTTCCGCGTGTCGAAGACCAGCGACGCCCGCTCGACGATGCGCTCGACGTCCAGCGCCGAGTGGTCGGTGACGATCACCACGCAGTCGGCCGAATCGAGCCGGTCGTCGGTCAGCGGGACGGACTCGTAGGTCCGCTCGCCAACCGAGAGCGTCGGGACGTGGGGGTCGTGGTAGGCGACGTCGGCGTGCCACTCCGCGAGGCCGTCGACGATGTCGACCGTCGGCGACTCGCGCGTGTCGGAAACGTCCGGCTTGTAGGCCGCGCCGACGACCAGTACCTCGGCCTCCGGCAGCGGGACGCCGCGGTCGTTGAGCCGCTCGACGACGCGCCGGACGACGTGGTCGGGCATCTCGCGGTTGACGGTATCCGCGAGTTCGATGAACCGCGTGTCGATGCCGTGCTCGTTGGCCTTCCAAGAGAGGTAGAAGGGGTCGACGGGGATGCAGTGGCCGCCCAGCCCCGGCCCGGGATAGAAGGCCATGTAGCCGAACGGCTTCGTCTCGGCGGCGTCGATGGCGTTCCAGATGTCGACGTCGAGTTCGTGGGCGACCTGTGCGAGTTCGTTGATGAGACCGATGTTGACCGCGCGGAACGTGTTCTCCAGCAGTTTGACGAGTTCGGCCTCCGTCGCGGAGTCGACGCGGACGACCTCCTCGAAGACGGGGTCGTACAGCGCCTCCGCGCGGTCGCCGCAGGCCTCGGTCACGCCGCCGAGCACCTTCGGAATCTCCGTCGGCCCGTACTCCTCGTTGCCGGGGTCGATGCGCTCCGGCGAGAAGGCGAGGTGGATGTCCTCGCCGAGTTCGGCGCCGTTGTCCGCGAGGGTTTCGCCCACGACCTCTTTCGTGGCGCCGGGGTAGACCGTCGACTCCAGGACGACCGTCGCGCCGGCGGGGACGACGTCGGCCAGCCGTTCGGCGGCGTCGACGACGAAGGAGAGGTCGGGCGTGTCGGTCTTCCGCAGCGGCGTCGGCACGCAGACCGAGACGCCGTCGACGTCCGCGAGTTCGGCGTAGTCGGTGGTAAAGCGGAGGCCCTCGGCGACCGCGTCGGTCACCTCGGCGTCGGAGACGTCGTTGACCGTCGACTCGCCGCCGCGGAGCCGTTCGACGGTGTCGGGGTCGACGTCGACGCCGACCACCTCGTAGCCGGCGTTGTGCATCGCAAGCGCCAGCGGCAGGCCGACGTAGCCCAGGCCGACGACGCCGACGCGGGTCGACTGCGTTGTCATGTACTACGGGCGAGGACCCTCGGAGGTTTCAGTCCATCGGCTCCCGCGCGGTCGCTGCGTCTCCATCCCGGCGCCGGTCCTGTCGTGGCCGCCCCTACCACTTCAGCAGGCCGTAGAGGTAGCCCGCGCCGATGGTGCCCGTCAGCACGAACAGCGTGACGAGCTGGGCCGCCTTCGTCGTGTCGGGGTCGGTGACGAGCGACGTCACCCGCGAGGGGACGAACTCGGTCAGCAGTTGCTCGAGGAACTCCGACTCCTCCTGGCTGGACTCCTCGGAGACCAGCGTCTCCATCGCGCGCTTCGAGTAGCCCTGCCAGAAGGACCGCTCCAGCAGCCAGCGCTTGTCGGTCCGCCACTCGAACACCTTGTGACCCACTTCGGCGTCGGGGTTGTAGACGACGCCGCGGCCGAACTCCTCGCGCATCCGGGCGCACAGCTCCGTCTCGTGGGCCTGGAGGTTCTTCTCGCCCTGGCGACCGACCTCGGTGGCGAAGCCACCCAGTTCCCGCAGCACCTCCGTCCGGAAGGAGATGTTCGAGCCGAAGGTGTTGCGGACCTCCTCGCCGGGTTCGGCGAAGCCGCGGTGGGTGACGCCGACCAGCCAGTAGAACTCCTCGGGGAGGAACTCGGGCTTGCCGGCGACCCAGATGGGCGTCATCTTCCCGCCGGCGGCGATGGCGTCGCCGTCCTCGTACACCGAGACGAGTTCCTCGACCCACCGCTCGTCGGCGACGGCGTCGTCGTCGATGAGCGCCACCACGTCGCCGGTGACGAACTCGAGGGCGTTGTTCCGGCTGGCCGACAGCCCGACGTTCTCCTCGTTGCAGTGGAGTTTCAGGCCCTCGAGGTCGCCGTACTCGGCCTCGATGCGGTCGTGCAGGTCGTCGTTGCCGTCGACGACGACGACGATTTCGATATCGTCGTAGGTCTGTGCGCGGATGCTCTCCAGACAGTCCTCGAAGTGCTCGTACATCTCCTCGGAGTACGTACAGATGACGACGGAGACCTTCATTGCCGGGAGCGTACCCCCGAGCGGCCGATAAGGGTTTTCGTCTACCGTCGAACGCCCCGCTGTGAGAGCCGTCTTCTTCCTCGCCGACGGAAGCCCGAAGGCATTTGTGCCGTAGCCGACAGTGTGAGCGTATGAAAGGAGTCGTCATCGCGGCGGGCGAGGGAACGCGGCTTCGCCCGCTGACCGAGGACAAGCCGAAGGGGCTCGTCGAGGTGGACGGCGAACCCATCCTGACGCACTGTTTCGACCGCCTCGTCGAACTCGACGCCGAGGAGCTGCTGGTCGTGGTCGGCTACCGGAAGGAGCAGATCATCAGCCACTACGGCGACACCTACGAGGGCGTTCCCATCACCTACTGTCACCAGCGTGAGCCGCTGGGCATCGCCCACGCGCTGTTGACCGCCGAGGAGCACATCGACGACGACTTCATGATGATGCTCGGGGACAACATCTTCGAGGCGAACCTCCAGGACGTCGTCAACCGCCAGCAGGAGGAGCGCGCCGACGCCGCCTTCCTCGTCGAGGAGGTGCCGTGGGAGGAGGCCTCCCGGTACGGCGTCTGCGACACCAACGACTACGGCGAGATCGTCGACGTCGTCGAGAAACCCGACGACCCGCCCAGCAACCTCGTGATGACGGGCTTCTACACGTTCACGCCGGCCATCTTCCACGCCTGCCACCTCGTCCAGCCGTCGGGCCGCGACGAGTACGAGATCAGCGACGCCATCGACCTGCTCATCAAGTCCGGGCGGACCATCGACGCCATCCGGATGGAGGGGTGGCGCATCGACGTCGGCTACCCCGAGGACCGCGACGAGGCCGAACGGCGCCTCCAGGAGGGGTACGACGCCGACGCCGACGAGGGCGGCGAGGAAGCGTCCGCGGCCTCGGAGTAACTGCCGACGTGGTAGTGTGAAATCACACTAGCCTTTTGAACGAGCGGGCCGTACGGCCGGCCATGAGCGACGGCGACCGCGTCGGCGAAGGGAAGGTGTCGGGCAACCAGGCATCGATACCGGCCCACATCCGACGCGAACTCGGTATCGAGGACGGCGACACGCTCAGGTGGCGGGTCGTCGGGGACGAACTCAGAGTCTCCGTGGTGCCGACCGAACGGCGGGCGTTCGACGACTTCGAGCCCGGGGCATCCGACGACCCCGTCGACGCCGTCGAGGAACACGACGCCTTCGGGACCGACTGATGCCCGCGGCCGTCGTCGACACGACCGTCCTGTACGCTGCGGGCAACCGGAACAGCAAGCAGCACGACCGGGCGCTGGGAATCGTTCGGGCAGCGGACCGTAGCGCCCTCCCGACGCTCCACGTCCCCGATGTCGTTCTCGTCGAGACGATGAACGGACTCACGCGAGACGTCGGTCCCGGCACGGCGACCGATATGCTGGGCCGACTCGAGACCAGCGGCGGATTCGACCTCGTGCGTATCTCCGACGCCGTCTGGAGCGCTGGCGTCGACCGGTTCCGGTCGGTCGACCGTCTCTCGCTCGCCGACGGCCTGATAGCGACGTACTGCCGCGAACACGATCTCGAGTATCTGTACGGTTTCGATGGCGGCTTCGACGGGCTCGATGGGCTCACCCGGCTCGAAACGACGACCGATCCGTACGCTCCCGACTAACCCCGACCGCACCGGCGGTTCGTCGTACTTTTGTCCCCTCACGCTGACAGCGGCAGTATGCGCGTACTCGTCACTGGGGGCGCCGGCTTCATCGGCGGCCACCTCGCGGAGGCGTTCCTCGCCGACGGCCACGACGTGACCGTCCTCGACGCGATGGACCCCTTCTACGATCTGGGCATCAAGGAACACACGCTCGACGTCCACCGCGAGACGGCCGACGCCGAGGGCGTCGATTACGAGTTCGTCGAGGGCGACGTCCGGGACGCCGACCTCGTCGCCGAACTGGTCGCCGACGCCGACTACGTCTACCACCAGGCCGCCAAGGCTGGCGTCCGACCCAGCGTCGAGGCGCCGCGCGAGTACGACGAGGTCAACGTCGACGGCACGCTGAACCTGCTCGATGCGGCCCGCGAGACCGACATCGAGCGGTTCGTCGTCGCCTCCTCGTCGTCGGTGTACGGCGGCCGCGAGGCGTACGTTCCCTTCTCGGAGACGGACCCGACGATGCCGGTCTCGCCGTACGGCGCCTCGAAACTCGCCGCCGAGCGCTACGCCTGTGCCTACCACGAGGTGTACGACCTCCCGACCGTCGCCCTGCGGTACTTCACCGTCTACGGGCCCCGGATGCGGCCGAACATGGCCATCTCGAACTTCGTCTCCCGCTGTCTGAACGACGAGCCGCCGGTGGTGTACGGCGACGGCACCCAGACGCGCGACTTCACCTACGTCGACGACGTGCTGGACGCCAACCGGACGCTGCTGTCGTCCGACGCCGCCGACGGCGAGGCCGTCAACGTCGGCTCGACGGACAACATCGAGATACGGACGCTTGCCCGCGAGATCCGCGATCAGCTCGCGCCGGACCTCGACATCGAGTTCGCCGAGCGGTACGACGCCGACGCCGAGCACACCCACGCCGACACCACGAAGGCCGAGGAACTGCTCGACTACGCCCCCGACCACACCATCCGCGAGGGCGTCGCAGAGTTCGTGGAGTGGTACCGCGCCAACCGCGAGTGGTACGAACCGCTCGTGCTGTCGTCCTGACGCCGGCCCCGGCACAGCGTTCGAGGGAGACAGCACGTTTATTTCCGTCGCCCGTGGATGAACCCTCGATGAACGACGGCTGGCGCTACCGGGTGGGGGCCGTCCTCGGAGCCGCGACCATCGCCGTCCTCGCCGTCCTCGTTGCCAACCGTCCGCCCGTCCAGGCGGCGTTTCGGGCGCTGCCCGTCGTCGGCCACCTTCCCTTCGATTCCGCCGTCGGCGCCGAATTCGCCATCGAGGCCGCCACGGCCGCCGTCGCCTTCGTCGTCGCCCTGGCGCCGCTGTATCGCCCCCGGCCGCGACGCATCCTCGACATCGCCGAGTTGGCCGTCCGCCGGGTCGCGCTCGCCTGCATCGCGCTGGCCGCCGTCGGCTACTTCGACTACTCCTACCGGCTCCCGCGGGCGACGCTGCTTGTCGTCGGCGCGCTCACGCTCGTCGCCGTTCCCGTCTGGTTCGTCGCCATCCGACGGCCGCCCCGCGCCGAGAACGGCCGCACCCTCGTCGTCGGCGACGACCCCGACACGATGGGCGACGTTCTCGCGGCCGTCGAGGGGCGCCTCGTCGGCTACGTCTCGCCGCCCTCCGCCCAGCCCGCGGGCGGGCGGTCGACGCCGGCCCGGCCCGCTCGCGCGGACGGCGGCCACACCGACCGCCTCGACGCGCTCCCCTGTCTCGGCGGCATCTCCCGCCTCGAGAGCGTTCTCGTCGAACACGACGTCGACACCGTCGTCCTGGCGTTCGCTGCGCCCGACCGCGCGGAGTTCTTCGGCACGCTCGGCGCCTGCCACGAGTACGGCGTGACCGCGAAGGTCCACCGAGAACACGCCGACAGCGTCCTGACGACCGGCTTCGGGAGCGAGGAGCTGGTCGACGTGGACCTGGAGCCGTGGGATCCGCTGGACCGCGTCGTCAAGCGGGTGTTCGACGTGGTCTTCGCGGGCGTCGGATTGCTGGTGTCGGCGCCGCTCGCGGTCGGCATCGCCATTGCGATCAAGTTGGATGATGGGGGTTCGGTTCTGTACGAACAGGAGCGGACGGCGGCGTTCGGCGACACCTTCAGCGTCTACAAGTTCCGGACGATGCGAGAGGGTGCCGAAGCTGACACGGCCGTCATCAGCGCCGAGGACGAGGGCCGGTCCGACCCACGGGTGACGCGGATCGGCGGCGTTCTGCGGTCGACGCACCTCGACGAGATTCCACAACTGGCGTCGATACTGGCCGGCCGGATGAGCGTCGTCGGTCCCCGGCCCGAACGGCCCGAACTCGACACCGACATGCAGCGAGACGTCGGCGAGTGGCGGAGCCGGTGGTTCGTCAAGCCCGGCCTGACCGGACTGGCACAGATCAACGACATCACCGGCCACAGCCCGGAGGAGAAGTTGCGCTACGACGTCGAGTACATCCGTCGGCAGTCGGTGTGGTTCGATTCGAAGATCGTGGTTCGGCAGCTGTGGAACGTCCTCTACGACGTGAAATCGACCCTCGAAGAGCGATGAGTCGGGAGCGTCCCGAGGTCTTCCATCTCATCACACGACTGTTGCGGGGCGGCGCCGAGGCGAAGACGCTCGATACGGTCCTCGGTCTCGACGGCTACGACTTCACTGTCGGCCACGGGGCCGCTTGCGACGAGACACAGGTCGCTCGGCTCGGGGAGAACGGCGTCGAGACGCGACGGTTCCCGCTCGTTCGGCACTACAATCCGGTTACTGCGGTCCCCGCTGTCGCGTCGGTCGCACGGCACCTTCGACGGGAGGACTACGACATCGTCCACACCCACAGCACGGAAGCGGGTATCATCGGCCGGTTCGCTGCGGCGGCCGCGGGCGTCGACAACGTCGTCCACACCGTCCACGGCGTGCCGTTCACCGAAGATAGAAACGCCGTCCTGAACCGGTTCGTACTGGCGTGTGAACGCCGGGCAGCAAAACACACCGACCGTCTCGTTACGAACGCGGATGTCATCGCCGAGGAGTACCTCGAGCGCGGAATCGGGAGGCGTGAGCAGTACACGACCATCTACAGCGGCGTCGACCTGGACGAGTTTCGGGACCCGGTACCAGCCGATGACCTCCCCGGAGGCCGCCCACGCGTCGTGATGGTGAGCCGCCTCGTCGACGGAAAGGGATTCGAGGTGCTTCTCGACGCCGCGGCGAAGGTGTGTGACGGGAATGCGTCGGTGTGTATCGTCGGCGAGGGGCCGCTTCGGGACTCGATCGAAGCCGAGATAGACGAGCGTGGGCTCGGCGACAGCGTCTTCCTCGTCGGGTATCGAGAGGACGTACCGCGCGTGCTCGCCGCCAGCGACGTGCTGGTGTTGCCGTCGTTCCGCGAGGGAACGCCGCGCGTGATTACCGAGGCGATGGCGAGCGGACTGCCGGTCGTTGCGACGGATATTGCGGGGATTCCCGAGCAGGTGGCCGACGGGGAGTCCGGGTATCTGATACCGACGGGCGACTCGACCGCACTGGCTGCACGGCTCGAAGAAATACTGGCCAACCCGGACCTTCGAGAACGAATGGGAGAGCACGGCGCGAAACGGGCGGAGCAGTTCTCGGTCGAGACGATGCTCGCGGAACTGGACGGGCTATACGAAGGGTTGATTTGTGAGGACGAGGTGGTACACCCGTCCGGAGGTATCAGGAGATGACGACGGTCGTTCTCGGACTCGACGGGGGCTCTTTCGAGCTAATCCAGCCGTGGCTCGACGAGGGGCGTCTCCCCAACTTCTCGACGCTCGTGACCGAGGGAACAGCGGCCGACATGCAGAGCTGTCTCCCGCCGGTGACGTGTCCGAACTGGCAGTGTTACGCGACGGGGACGAATCCCGGGAAGCTGGGCGTGTTCTGGTGGGAGTCCGTCGACCGGGCGGCCGAGCGCATCGAAAACCGGAGCCGGTCGGACGACTTCGACGGCGTCTACTTCTGGCGCCTGCTGGAGGACGAGCCGGCTGTTATCAACCTCCCTACGTCGTATCCCCCGTCCTGTACCGAAGGGATTCACGTCGCTGGCGGACCGGGCGCAGAGCAGACCGGATACACGTATCCGGACTCACTCGAGGCGGAACTGGAGCGGGAGTACGACTACGCGGTCCACCCCGAGCGGATGTCGTTGCTGTCGGAGGAAGCTTCCGATAACGAGTGCGTAGACGAGATATACGAATTGATCGACACGCGTTTCGACGTTCTCGAAGACCTGCTGACCGACGGAGAGCACGAGTTCGTTCATGTGACAGTGTTCTATCTGAACGTCCTCCAGCACTTCTACTGGGACATGGATGTGGTCAGGCGAGCCTGGGAGCGAATCGACGAACGGGTCGGTCGACTCCTGTCGATGGAAGCGTTAGAGCATCTCTTCGTCATGTCCGACCACGGCGCAAACGAGATACGGACGACGGTCCGAATCAACGCCTGGCTTGCGCAGAACGGATACCTGCAAACTCGGTCGAGTATCAGCGACTACCTCCACGCCGTGGGACTCACTCGGGAACGCGTCCGGCCGGTTCTGGCGCGGCTGGAAATCGAGTGGCTTGCCCGCAGGCTGCTGCCGGAGCGCATCCAGATGTATCTCCCCGACGAGGAGGGGTCGGTGGACAAGAGCGCGAAGGAAAGCGTCGTCGACTGGAGGCGTTCCCAGGCGGTCGCCAGCGGCCAGGGGCCTCTGTACGTTCTCGCCGACGATCCCGTCGAGCGGAAGCGAATCGCCGCGGAACTCGTGTCGGACCTGGAGGGGTTGACAGACCTATCCGGTGCTCCCGTGTTCGATCAAGTCCTCAGAGGTGAGGAGGTATACATCGGCGAGTACGTCGAACGCGGGCCGGATATCGTCCTCGACCAGGCTCCCGGCGTCCACATCGAGGGGAAAATCGGGGTCGAAGACGTGTTCGGCAGTCCGGAGACGTGGCGCGGCGAGAACAAGGATACGGGACTGTTCGTCGGCTACGGCCCCGACATCGATGCGAGCGCCACGCTCGACGGTATGCACATCCTCGATATCGCGCCGACGCTGCTACATCTTCACGGCAACGCTGTCCCCGAGCGAATGGACGGAACGGTCCGGCGTGGCCTCTTCGAGTCGGGGTCGGCACCGGCCGAACGGGCGGTGTCCCGGACGGAACTAGCAGACCTCGAGCGCGCGACGGCGGAGTCGACCGACAGCGACGTGACCGACCGCCTGACCGACCTGGGATACATGGAGTAACATGGACGAAGACAGGGGCGTGTTCACGCTCTCGCTGGACACGGAACTGGCGTGGGGTACCTTCGACGTCGAGCGCGTCGAGCGGTACGAGGCGGCCTACCGGCGGACGCCCGAGGTCATCGACCGGCTCTGTGCGCTGCTCGACGAGTACCGGATTCCGGCGACGTGGGCGGTCGTCTCTCACCTCCTGGTCGATTGCGACGGCGACCACGGCGACCGAAATCCCCCATCGCTGCCGGGGGTCGACGACTGGTTCGGCTCCTTGCCCTGTTCGAGCGGTCTCGACCGGGAGTTGTGGTCCGCCCCCTGGCTCGTCGACCGGATACGGTCCTGCGAGACCGATCAGGAGATCGGGCTCCACGGGGCGACGCACATGCAACTCGGTGCCGAGGGCTGTTCGAGACAGAATGCGGTGGAGGAACTCGAGGCGGCCGTCGAGACGCTCGAAGGGTTTGGTGTGTCCCCCGAGAGCTTCGTCTTCCCGCGGAACGATGTCGGACATCTCGACGTGCTCGCCGAATATGGTATCCGCGTCTACCGCGGCGTGGACGCACGCTGGTACGAGCATCCGCCGACGCCCGAGGCGGTGAAACCGCCGCTGCGATTCGTCGATGAGGCGACCCGCCGGACCCCGCCGGTCGTCGAACCGAGGTCGGCGGGCGACCTCGTGAATCTTCCCGGCTCACAGCCCTTCCGGCCGAGACGGGGCGGCTGGAAATACACACCGCCGGGGAGTAGTGTCGCTCGCGCGAAGCGCGGCCTGCGACGCGCGGCCCGGACCGGGAAGGTGTTCCACCTGTGGTTTCACCCGTTCAACCTCGCTGGTGACCCCGACGCGGAGCTTCGTCGATTCGAGCGGGTGCTGGAAACGGCGAGGGAACTGGTCTCCGACGGGCGTCTCGTTGTTCGGCCGATGGAAGAAGTCGCGTCGATGAAATTCTGAAATGCGAAATGAAATATTTCATTTGGCTATCCTTCAGGCCTTCAGCTGAACCGTTTCGGATATGCCTATTCCGCCTAATATAAACAGCGCCCAGAGTATCATTTGCCGATGCCGAATAGCCGTCCCGACATTCGCAGTCCCCAAGCCATAGAGAATGGCTCCGAGGAGTACACCCATAGTTAGTGTAACTCCGACAGCGAGATTACGCCTCCAGAGCGTTCGTGCTCCGACAATACCAAAGAGTGCGTAGACCACGTTTCCAACCGCCTCAAAGAGAGCAACGAATCCAGTTATTTCCTCAACCATCCAGGGAAACGGAGTAAAAAGGAAATACACTGCTCCGACCCAGCTGAAAGCGACCGCTGCAGGTACGGTTTCAGGAAACACATGTCCCAAGTACTCGGTCCGTCCACGGGCTCTCTTCCGACGGAGTGTTGCTAGCGATTGGAGTAATATTTTGATTCGCGAATAAGATATAACGGCTGCAGCAGAGCCAATAGGTACGAGTAAGTATCTAGCTGTGGAATCTGTTATAACACCTCGATACTTGAGTGTGAGGGCAATACCCAGTAATATGGCAATCACCGGCAGGTTTTCTGAACGGAGCAATGCTGATAGCAATAAAAAGGAGACCGCGAGGAGGTAGTTTGTTGGCAGTGTCAACCTATCTGAAGGGGCGATGAAAAAGCGCGCTCCTGTGGTGAGTCCGAAAAGAACAGCCGCCTCTCGGAGGACCGTACTGTGTATGAGAATGAAACTCGGATAAAATATAGGCGGGGTAACAGCGTAAACCGCTGCTCTATGTGATCCGTATGCACGTGTTATGATGTAGACATTGTATACTGCAACACCTGCAAGTAGAGCCATGCCAATACGTGCATAGACGCGATTGGGGCCAGGCAAAAACCAGAAAGGGGCAAGGAACGATCCCCAGATATTATCGATTCCAGAAAATTCCGGTGAAGTGGAATAGCTGCCCCGGGCTAGACTCTCAAATATGAAGTAGGATGCCTTCCAGAATTGTTCAACATCTGCTTGGGCGTACGTGTTTAAATCCGTTAGCGTCGTTAGTGCAACACCGAACGTTCGTGTTGATATATAACATAAAATGCATACCAGATATGCTTTATATTGGGTATTCATGTTTCATCCAATTATCAGGTGGGTCCGGAATTCCAGTATCTACTAAATACATTTGAACACCTCTTCATACCTGTCAGTAACGGATGAGAGTGAATACTTCTCCTTCAACAATTCCCTGCCATTTTGACCCATCTGATTTCGGCGTTCAGGAGCGGAGAGAAGTAACTCCGTATCTTCTTCTAACTGTGCTTGACTACCCGAGTGCATCCCGACTTCTTTCGTCCTAAGTATTTGATCAACATCAAACGATAGTGAGACGATCGGCGTAGCAAAACGCCACGCTTCGAGAAAGGTATTTGGGAAGCCTTCATATGCGGAGGTATTTATAAAAACCTTAGCACGCCTGTGGTACTCATGGACTAAGTCTGGTGGCGTTGTACCTAAGAAATAAATGTTATCTATATTTTCTGCTCTGTTTTTTAGCTCATCGTGATATTTTTCTCTTCCTGGGTGGGGCTTTGATATCATTACAAAATCTTCTTCAGGGAGACTTTTTGCCAACTTGAGGAATTTCTCAGGGCGCTTCTGATTAGGATCACTGCTTCCTACCCACAAAACGAATTGTCGCTCCTCGTGGTGAAGCAAACACTTTGAGTCAGGAATTGTATAACCATTCGGAATACGTACACTATCGATATTAAAATCTGACTCCATTTGTGATCGTTGTCGGTTTGTCTGTGAAATCACGGTATCAGCATTCCGTATCGTCCAAAAATATGCTTTTCTAACTGGCTTTGTATATTTTTCCTGAAGATGACTCTTGAAAATGTCTGAATCGTTTGCGGCGCAAAAAACAAAATTTTTACCAAGTAGCTTACATCCTATGCCGACTGCGATCGTCAGACGGGGCGCCCCTCTAACATAATAAATATCTGCATCAATGGTATAAATAGCATGCCACAGTAAACAGATCTGCTGGGGAATTTTGAAAAATGAAGAAATATTGGTAGGGCATCCGGAAACAACTAACATATCCTCGATGGACTGCTCTTTATCCTGCCCAACATCTTCGACCAAAAGCTTGATTGAATATCCTCTGTTTTTCAATTCTGACGCTAGCAAGTATTGCTGTCTTTGCGCTCCTCCTGCTGGTTTGTTCTCTTTCTCGTCCAGATATTTATATAAATATGGCGCAATAAAGCAGATTTCTAAATTTTTGTCCATTTTTGATTATTGTCGGCTACAATGTTGGTAATGTATCGGTTCGTACCAATAGAGTTATCGATGATCTACTCTCTCATACTCTTATGGAGGTGAGCGTATTCGGCTATGCTGATATTGGTTCGCAGCCTGGCCAGCCCCTAACATATCTTGGACGGGAACTAGATTCGGCTGGCATATTAAATACCGTTTACGCTCGTGGAATTGAGAAGTCGGTGGAATATAATGTATCTAAACCCATAATTGGCGGGAGAAAAATCC
This sequence comes from Natronomonas marina, assembly GCF_024298905.1. Classification (NCBI taxonomy): domain Archaea; kingdom Methanobacteriati; phylum Methanobacteriota; class Halobacteria; order Halobacteriales; family Natronomonadaceae; genus Natronomonas; species Natronomonas marina. Next base: position 1,058,196 of record NZ_CP101154.1, on the reverse strand, counting down.
CTCGAGCACTTAGTGGTATAGGACGGCTTTCGTCAGGCTTTCCAGACAGATATGTTTCAGAGACTATATTCGATTATTTCTCTTCTGTTCTGGCTAAAAATGACTTTGCCGATTTACACTTTCATTACCAGCCCGGACTGATCAGGACAGTCGAATCAAACACCGCCTCGAAAACCCGGGTTATTGTACGAGGACCAACTGAACTGGTAAGTTCAAGTCTCAAACGGCGAATTAACGAAGCGGAGCGGGCCGGGATAGAGTTATCTACTGAACTCTGCTCCCACCGACGGGCTGAGCATCGTAGACAAACATTAAGTAAGGCTGATCATATAATAGCACTATCAAATTTCGTAAAGAGGTCATATGTACAGGCAGGTATAGATAAAAAGAAAATATCTGTAATCCCGCAAGGTGTAAATGTTGATGATTATCCCGAGAAATGTGAACCCAAATCCGGAGAATTCTCGGCTATCTATGTGGGTAGTATAAACTTGCTCAAGGGAATACGGTATTTGTTAATCGCATGGGATAAATTAGAGCTGGATAATAGTAAATTACTTTTATGTGGAAATATATCGGATAATATTAAGAAAGTCATTGAGAACCCCCCGAAGGATGTGGTCATGCCGGGACATGTTGACCCGCGTGAGTACTTATCAGAAGCTAATGTGTTCGTATTTCCGAGTTTATCTGAAGGGTTCCCAAAGGCTCCGCTAGAGGCGATGGCAGCAGGTCTTCCGGTTATCGTTACGACTAATTCTGGAATTAACGATGTTATTACTGATGGAGAAGAAGGATTTGTTATACCGCCAAGAGACCCTGAACTCTTAGCTAATAAGATTAGATATTTGAAAAATAATCCCGAAATTTGCAAACGAATGGGGGATTCTGCAATCGAAACTGCAGAAAGGTATTCGTGGAAACGGCACTCGAACCGAGTGGTAGACGTGATTAGAGATTTGAGCCACACTGAATAGTAGATGGTTATAAAATTTTGAAAATAAGCTAATCATTTAAAATGTATATCCCAAGTCTTTTAGATTAGATTTAATTTCTTTATCGTCGTACCCTTCATTCATACTACACCCAGCTGAGGTGATCTCTTTTCTAGCTCCGTTGTTTATTTTTAACCAGGGTATCTTTATTGTTGGTTTGTTGAAAATATGGCTGTGGTGTCCATAGTCTCGAAGGGGGATGTAATCATGACGTTCTCCAAGCATTTCGCCATGATCAGCTGTTACAACTGTCTTTCCCTGCAAGAATGATAAGAGATTTTTAACTTCCTCAAGAACAATTGATAAATTTTCTTCATAAGCATTCATTAATGTGTTCCGACTAACAGACGAGTCGGACATGACCGTGCTGATTGAGGATGAGGTCTGATTCAGTTGTTTCCCTGTCTCCCCGAGAAACGGATGATGTGGCTGAAGGTAGTGTATAATGAGTCTTTTTTGAGGGTGTTTGTTTGAATTTTGCTTGGCATAGCGTGTAACTGTAGAAGGATTGGCTACTTTCAGATCATCAAATGCGTAATCTATATCCCTGCTATCTCCTTGCAAATTCACAAACTTGTATATTTCTGAATTAATTTGCCCTTTCAATTTTAAGTACCAGCTATTGGCACCGATATAGACTGTATCAAGCATTTTTTTCCCAAAAAAATTGTTCCTAATGAAATCACGGGTTGTTGACGAATTTGAGTACTTATAGGTACAATTTGCATTAATGTCGTTAATTTTCTTAAATTTGTCATACCGACAGGCGTCCAGAATTATCAAATTGTCCCAATCTTCTTCTATGATATTAATTGATTTTGGGTGGCAATTACGAAGATAGCCTCTGGTGTGACCTATCCTGTTGAGCTCTCTTGCAATCTTTTTCGGATTTTTAGCCGCTTGCAACATCTGAGACGGATTATACATAGTTAAATGTCCAATTATTTACCAGTAATAAAACTCTTCAATTGCATACTTGACTGAGAGGTGTTCAACAATTCTCTTATTGATACTGGCTCTACTTCGTGATCGATCGCGTACCTGAGTACCTGCCTTAGCTTCTTACGTCCTTCCTTTGAAAGTGCTGCTGCATGAGCTGAAACACAGAATACCCCATCGTTTTTATAAACATAATCAAACGATTTCTTTATTTCTTTCATATTTGAATTTTCATTTATTCTGTGACAGTAAACTTCTTGATGAGTCCCATAGTCGAGAGGGAATGGGTATCGGTATTGACGGCCCTTCTGTAGATAGAAACTAAGAAGTTGTCCGTACGTAGTAATCCACTGAGGACTCATCTGTAATTCTCTTGGGCGTGGTCCCCGTCCTCTTGCCACATTAAGTCCCTCATGTGCAATAGCTTTCAGGCCTCTATTTGAGAGCCTAACGTGTGGAGGGACAAATACGTCTATCTCTATATCAAATCCGTCACTAAGAATTTCTACACCATGTGCGGTTTTTTCTTTTAGTTTTCCACCACTAACGTATTCAGGTTTATCATTTGGTGTATTATGATGGTACCCATGAAGTGCAACTTCGAACCTGCCGCATTTAATTTGGTGTTGTATAAATTCAACTAGACTTCGGTTTTCTGTAATTTTTCGATTTGTTTCTGTATCTTCAATATCGATCACTACATCCGCATCTGCCGCCACATTCGGGACACAGGCTAACGTGATTGGAATGTCATCCCAAAATTCTTCATATACTTCCCGTAGAGTTGATGGTGAGGTGTAGAAACAGGTATCATCGTCCCGGACAGCTAATTTCATGGCAGATTAGTATCTATTGTTGTCATCGTAGACTGTTATCATTTATCATTATTATGATTTCGTGTTTGCCTGTGTTTTGCGCTACAACGCTACTGGTAAAATAACGATTCGACTGTTGTTGTCTGTTGAATATATCTGCAAACTGCGCTTCTATGATTAGTGAACACTCATTATCAATGCACCCTCTAATATAGACATGACCCGAGGAGTTGTATATATCTGTGCAGCAGACCAATTACTTGCCGAAGCTGAGCTCTCAGCTTATTCTGTTCGAGAATCAAACCCAGATCTTACTATTGGAATTATAACCGATGACACTTCTGAAGTATCAGATGTGTTTGATTTGAGTATCGAAACTTCCTTATCGGGTTCCTTCGCTGATAAACCGGGCGCGTTGGAGTTGCCATTTGATCGATCTTTGTACATGGATACAGATATTTGGGTTGATGGCGATTTAGACCCGGTGTTCGAAATCCTAGATCAATTTGATATAGCTGCTGTTCATAACCATGATAATTACAGCCGGATGGCTTATGAAAATCCAGATGTACCCAAAACCTTCCCGGAATACAATACAGGGATTATAGCATTCAAAAAGTCACTTAATGTTAAATCATTTATTGACCGGTGGAAAAGAACGTATCAGGAACGGACAAATCTTCGGCCAGGTGATCAGCCAAGTTTCAGACATACCCTATATCATAGTGACTTGCGAGTCGCTACATTACCTCCCGAATATAATTGCAAATTTAGGTATCCTGGATTGGCGGTAGGGCAAATCATTTGTTTCCATGGTAGAATATTAGACGTCAGTTCTGAAGGTGCTGTCGAACAATACTCTATTGAAGAAGCACGAAACACCCTAAACAATCAAACTATTGCTCGTTCATTTGCGCCCAATGGAACCGGGGGTTACAATGTTATCCACAGCAGAACGTACGCAAATAAAATTAGAACTCGGTATAAAAACGAAGGAATCACCGGAGTAGTCAAAGGAGTTCTGGAGCAACTATCCAAGTTGAAATAAATATGTCCTCGTAAACACGATCCCGATAAGTAAATGTGCAAGTGCTCTTTTTGATTGACTATGATGATTGATAAAGTCAGAAGAACTTTGCCCCATTCGCTTAGATATAGACTAAAGCGCACACATATTGGTCAAATATACTACAGCGAACCCGTACAGCGATACCGGGGCAAATACACCCGCTTGGAAACACTCTCGTTCTGCAGCGATTATGGCGATTTTACGCTTGAAGTTCCAAAGTCTGCAGGGCTAATATCGGAGCGGAGTCCCTGTCTCTACGAACCCGGCTTAGTCGACCGATTAATCGAATTACTGGATTCGGAGAGTCATTTTTTAGATGTCGGGGCAGGTTACGGGTACAATTGCAAGTTAGCCCTCCTTGCTGGCGTCCCTCCAAATCAAATTGTCTTGGTGGAAGCCTCACCATTCCGTTCCGAGATACTAAAAAGAAATGTGCCGAAAGAGGTGGAAGTGATAGAAGCGTTCATAGATTCTGGGTCAGAAGATGGGGCGTGTCTGAACGAAATTTTCGAAAATAGAATACTACCGAATGTTGTAACAATAGATATAGAAGGACAAGAATTTGAAGCAGTCAAGGGTGCCACATCATTGCTGGAGTCGGAAACTACTTTTTTAATTGAGCTCCATCCAGAAAAGCTTCAAGGGGGAAAACATTGGACGGAGCTCCAAGATTTCTTGCAGACACATGGATATGATCTTCAAATTCAGAATCACCGAGAGAATTCTCAGTGGAAGTCTCTGAATAATGACCTTGTCATGGATAATTCAACTGATTCTCCCACAGCTCTTGTCGAAGCGACGTGACTTGCCCGAGATTATTTCAGAAAATGATGTTATATTTCTATTTTGGAGTAAAATCCTATCTTGGGTATAGTAACTAATCAGATAGTTCTTCCCCTGTTTGTAAACCATGTAATGTTGAATATTTCCCACCTTCCTCGATCAGCTCTCCATGTTTGCCTGATTCTTTCACTTTCCCATCTATAATTGTGAATATGTTGTCTGAATTTTGTATGCTTGAGAATACATGAGAAACTGCGACAATAGCATAATCCTCTTGCATCTCTATAATGGCTTTGTGAACTTGCTTTTCTAAATTCGAGTCTAGATCGCTTGTTGCTTCATCCAGAATTAATATATCTGCATCCTTAATCAAGGCACGAGCTAAAGCAACGCGTTGCCGTTGTCCTCCAGACAACCGAACACCGTTGTCCCCTATTTGCGAATCGTACCCGTTGGGTAATTGATCAAGAAACTCGTTGATTTTGGCAATACAGGCGACCCTGTTTAATTCCGCGTCGGAAACGTCCCGGTTTCCGATAGTGAGGTTATACCTCAAGGTGTCGTTGAAGATGAATGGGTCTTGGCGAACTACTGAGACCTTCGAGCGCCACTCCTGTATGTCCATCTTGTGTATCGGTCTGCCGTTGATCCGTATCGCTCCGGAGTCGGGTTCGTACATCCGCACCAGCATCGAGACGATGGTAGATTTTCCCGCGCCGGACTCTCCCACAAATCCGATGAAATCGCCCTTATCGAACTCGAAGGATACTCCCTTCAGGGCTTCTTCATCCTGCCCCCTGTAGGAGAACCGGATATCGTCGAACTCCACGGTCCGTACTTCTTCCGGTACTGGTTCTGAGGCAGCCGTCGGCTCGGAATTCCGCTTGAGGTCGTTGATGAACGTTTGAGTCCGGACGAGATGCGGAAGGTGGTTCTCGATACGGTAAAACTTCGAGTTCAGGCTGCTGGCTTTCGGTCCGAGCCGGAACATCGCGAATAGAAAGACCCCGAGTGCGCCGAGCGAAAGGTTCGCGAACGTGATCGCGACGAAAATCAATAGAAAGACTGAAACCGCGGTCAGGAGGTTATAGAAATTCTGTATAATCTCCTCGTTGCGACGCTGTCTGATTAGTGAAGTCGCATATTGGTTGACTGACGTTTGGAAATCGTTGAATAGCTCGCCCTTCAGCCCAAATAGCTTCGTATCTCGGATTCCTTGGGTCCCTGCTTGAGCCGCTTCCTGGACCCGCTCGTTGGCGTCGGCGACCCTATCGCCGAGGGAGTAGCCCGATTCGATAGCGACTCGGAATAGTACCGCAAACCCCCCGAGGAAGACGATGGAAAAAAATGCCAGCCACGGTGCGATAACGAGCGCAACCACGAGGTACATAAATGCAAGGAGCCCCTGCTCAACAAAGTTGATGACGTACCGTATCGTCCGTCCGGCGTACTCCGCCTGCGTCACGATGGCGTTGAGTATATCGTCGGAGCCCTCCTGGTCGAAGTACTCGATTCGAGCATCCAGGGCGTTGTCGAACGCCCGTTCCTGAAGCTCTCGGGTGTAATCGATGGCAAGCGCACTCCGGAGCCACCTGACGAGAAACGTCGTCGTCCACCGAACTGTCAACACGAGGCTCACACCGGCGACGACGAACCCGAGCGTGAACGGAATGCCGAGGAACTGGTAGACCCGAACGAACCCAAGCAGTATCCCGTCGGCCTGCTGCGCCGGATTCCCGGGCGACTGCACGATCTCGACGATAGGCAAAATGAACCCCAGTCCGACTCCCTCGAGTAGCGCCGCGAAGACGCCCCCGGCGACGATGCCAGCTGTGAGCGTCGGCCTGTACCGGGCGACCCGCACCAGCGCCCGAAATTGCTCGCGCCGGCTGACGTCCTCGCCGTCACTCATCGAAGGTGTCTTTCCCCTCTCGCCGTTTATACGCGTTGGTCCACTCGGAATCTGTGTACATCCCCGAATCTTTGCCTCGCCGTCTCATCCTCGCCGAGCGGGCTGTTAGGGTGGCGAACGGCTCCGTACACTCACGCTCACGTCCGAACGATTTCCTCTCACCGCCAGCGTACGCCCCTCAGAGAACCGATGTCTGGAATCCGGGCGTTTCGAGCGCCTCCTCCCCTGAACTGGTTCAGACTCGTTCTTCCAATATCCGGGATACACCCGACAGAGCGGGGGTGTATCGACGTTTCGAGGGACTCGGATGCGCTCCACCCTGGACGAGAGTCGGAGCATCAGAGCTTCTGGACGAACAATGACCCTTCGAACGGACAGTACAAGGCGTACGCGCACGAGAGCTGGTACTTTTGCGGAAGGCAAAACGATTGTACAATTCGAGATAGGTGTGCGAGACGGCACAACGAAGCGGTTTAGGTCTCAGTGGAATCCGCTTTCATCGTGCGCCGCCACCCACTACGTCGCTTTCCCGAGCTATTTCACGAACTGAAAACGCCCGGCCGCATATATATTCCCGAGACGCATCCCTCCTTGCATGGCCGACCGATGTGAGAACTGTAGAGCCTCCGACGCCGAACCGCGGGAGCTTCTGACCCGCAACGACGACTCCGACGAGGTGTACCTCTGTGACTCGTGTTACAGCGCCCTCGAGGAGGAGTTCGTCTGGGGCGACGAGGCGACCCACGGGTAGCGCCGGACGGACGATAGAGAGACTGGAGACGACCACCGCCGCGAACCACCGCCGTTTTCTCCCCACCCGCCAGACTTCCGGACGTGCTCTGGTCGGACCTGGCGGTCGCGCTGCTGGTGGGCCTCGTACAGGGCGTCCTCGAGTGGCTGCCCGTCTCCAGCCAGGGCAACGTGGCGCTTCTCCTCACGCTCGTCACCGACGTCGACCCGGCGGTCGCCGTCGATCTCGCACTCTTCGTCCAGGTGGGGACGCTGTTCTCGGCGACGGCGTACTACCGGGCCGACATCGCGGCGGCGCTTGAGACCACCCCAACGTGGCGGCCCGAGACCGCTTACGAAGCGGAACACGCTGACCTCACCTTCCTCGTGGTCGCAAGCGCCGCGACCGGGGTCGTCGGGATTCCGGCCTACTTCGCGTTCCGGGAGACGGTCGCCGGCCTCGCCGGCGGCGTCTTCCTCGCCGTCGTCGGCGGCCTCCTGGTGTTGACGGGGCTGCTCCAGCGGGCAGGTGACTCGCTCGCCTTCGCCGGCAGGGAGACGCCCACCTTCGGCGACACGCTCCTCGTCGGCGCCCTGCAGGGACTCGCGGTCCTGCCCGGCGTCTCCCGCTCGGGGACGACCGTCTCGGTGCTGTTGCTCCGCGGCTACGAGGGGCCGGCCTCGCTTCGGCTCTCCTTTCTGCTCTCGATCCCGGCCAGTCTGGGGGCCGCCCTCCTCGTCATCTTCACCTCGGGGGGCGTCCCCGGAATCGCACCGGCGACGGCCGCCGTCGCGCTGGCGACCAGCGCCGTCGTCGGCTACCTCACCATCGACGCCCTGGTGCGGTTCGTCGAGCGGGTGCCCTTCTGGGCGGTCTGTGTCGTTCTCGGCGGGCTGGCGGTCGTCGGGGGCGTCGCTCTCGGGTGACGAGCGAAACTGGTTAGTGACTCCCCCCGGAGTTCCGCCCGAATGGAACTCCTCGACGAGGAGGGGCGGCTGTTCGGCGCGGTCAACGTCGTCGACGCCCTGGTGGTCGTCTTCGCGCTCGCGGTCGTCGTCGCCGGCGCGGCGCTGGTCTTCGGCGGTGGCGACGACGCCTCGGGCGAGACGATGCACGTAACGCTCGTCTCGGAGAACGCCTCCGCGACCGCGCTGGAGGCCGGCGAGGTCGGACTCGAATCGGGAACCCTGGCTGGCACCGGCCGGGACGCGACCGCGACCGTCACCGACGTCTACCGGACCGCCGGTCCCCGCGTCTACCTGCGGGTCGCTCTGGAGGGCAGCAGGACCGACGACGAGTTCAGGTACGAGGACGAACCGGTTCGTCTCGGCGACCGGGTCGTCGTCGCCGACGACACCGCGAGGGCGACCACGCGCCTCGTCGAGCGGGACGTCGACCGGACGTTCTCGCCGACGACGACGCCGGTCACCGTCGCAACGACGGTCCGCCGGCCGGTCGCCGACGCCGTCGCGGCCGGCGACGAGGTGACCGTCGGCTCCACCGCCGTCGCCACCGTCACCGACGTCGAGGCGACGGCGCGCAACGACAGCCACACCGACCTCCGGGTCACGCTCGACCTCCGGACGCGGACGGTCGACGGTACGCCCCACTACGGCGGCCGGCCGGTGCGTCTCGGGCGGGAACTCGGCGTCGGGACGGACGACTACGAGTTCGAGGGGGCGGTCGTCGACCGCGAATGAGCGACGGACTCGCGGACCGGCTCACGACCGCGCTCGATGACTCGGCCCTCGTCAGTGCCGCGCGACACGTCGAGACCACGCTCTCGAGGTGGGCCGACGGCTCCCGAATCGTCGGCTGGCTGCTGGCCGAGCCGGACCCCGGGGTAGTGGTCGTCGACCTCCGGGAGACCTACACCGTCGGGCCGCTCCTCCGGGCGCTGGAGCGGGGGACCCGGGCGGCCGAGGCGGTCGGTTTGACCGACGCCGCCGCGTGGCTGTCGGCACGCTTCGCAGCCGAACCGCTGCGGGCCTCCGGGGTGGTGCTGGCCGCGCTCGCACTCGTCGGCGTCGTCTCGACCGTCGCCCTCGGGGGAAACGGGACCCTCGGCGGCTGGCTCCTCGCGCTCGGCGTCGGTCTGCTGGTCTCGCGGGAGCGGCGCTCGGCGGAGGAACTCGGGGAGACGCGCGTCGGGGCCGCGCTGCGGGCCGTTTTCGAGCCGCCGGAGCCGCCCGACCGCCGCTGACTACTCGACGGTGACGCTCTTTGCGAGGTTGCGCGGCTTGTCGATGGAGCGGCCCAGTTTCGCCGCGGTGTGGTAGGCGACCAGCTGGAGCTGGATGTTCGCCAGGATGGCCGCGGCCCTCGGGTGGGTCTCGGGCACCTCCAGGACGTGGTTCGCGTACCGCTCGACGTCGGACTGGCCGTCGGTCACGGCGACGACGGGCGCGTCGCGGGCCTCGACCTCTTTCACGTTGCCGACGGTCTTGCGGGCGAGTTCGCCGTCGCCGATGACGTTCGCGATGACCGGCGTGTCGGGCGTCACCAGGGCGAGCGTCCCGTGCTTGAGTTCGCCGGCCGCGAAGCCCTCGGCGTGCTTGTAGGTGATCTCCTTCATCTTCAGCGCGCCCTCCATGGCGACGGGGTAGTTCAGCGCCCGGCCGATGAAGAAGTAGGCGTCGCTGTCGAGGTAGGTCTCGCCGACGGCCTCGGCGTCGGTCTCGTCGAGAATCGCCTGGACGTCGCTCGGGAGGTCCCGCAGCGCCGCGATGAGGTCGCGGTCGACGGGACCGGGCGAGAGGTGCTGGGTCAGCAGGTTCAGCGCGGTCTGCTGGCCGGCGAAGGTCTTGGTCGCGGCGACGCCGATTTCGGGACCGGACCGGATGTAGCAGACGTGGTCGCACTCGCGGGCCATCGTCGAGCCGACGGTGTTCGTCACGGCGAGCGTCTCGGCGCCGCGGCGCTGGGCTTCCCGGGTTGCCGCCAGCGTGTCTGCGGTCTCGCCGCTCTGGGAGACGCCGATGACCGTCGCGTCCTCCGTCGGCGGCGGCGAGGTGGCGTACTCGTGGGAGAGGAACGCCTGGGCGGGCACGCCGTCGTCGCGGAGCAGTTGGGCGCCGTAGACGGCGGCGTGGTAGCTGGTGCCCGCCGCGACCAGGTGGGCCCGCTCGAGGTCGAGGTCGTCGAGTTCCTCCAGCGTGACGCTGCCGCCGAGTTCGTCGACGCGACCCTGGAGACACTGCCGGAGCGCGCGCGGCTGTTCGTGGATCTCCTTGAGCATGAAGTGATCGTAGCCGCTCTTGCCGGTGTCCTCGGGGTCCCAGTCGACGGTGTCGACGGTCTTCTCCCGGAGGGTGCCGTCGACGTCGGAGACCGACCAGCCGTCGGCGGTCAGTCGGGCGAACTCGCCGTCCTCGAGGTAGACGACCCGGTCGGTGAACTCTCGGAATGCGGGCACGTCGCTGGCGAGGTAGGTCGCGTCGTCGCCGATGCCCAAGACGAGCGGCGAGTCGTTGCGCGCGACGAAGACGGCCTCGGTGCCCTCGACGACGCAGGCCAGCGCGAAACTGCCCTCCAGCCGCGCGACGGCGTCCCGGAAGGCGGCCTCGGGGTCGCGGCCGGCCTCCAGACTCGCCTCGACGAGGTGGGGCACGACCTCGGTGTCGGTGTCGCTGTCGAACTCGTGGCCCGACTCGGCCAGTTCGTCCCGCAGCGACTGGTAGTTCTCGATGATGCCGTTATGGACGACCGCCACCCGCTTCGTGCAGTCCTGGTGGGGGTGGGCGTTGTCGTCGGTCGGCGGGCCGTGCGTGCTCCAGCGGGTGTGGCCGATGCCGACCGTCCCCGCCAGGTCCGCCCGCTCCTCGACGGCCGCCTCGAGGGCGTCCAGTTTCCCGGCCTTCTTTGCGACGCGCAGGCTGCCGTCGCCGACCAGGGCGACGCCGGCCGAGTCGTAGCCCCGGTACTCCAGTTTCGAGAGGCCGTGCAACAGCGTCGACAGCGTCCCGTCGCCGCATCCGACACAGCCGATGATGCCACACATCAGCGGACCACCTCCGCGTCGTTGGGGACGGTGCCGGAGAGGTGGACGCCGTCGTCGACGTCGGTGCCAGCGCCGACGAGCGTCCCGGGCGCGAACGTGACGCCGCCGCCGACGGTCGCGCGGTCGGCCAGGACGGCTCCGAGCGCCTGGTCCTCGAAGACACGGGACCCGACGCGGACGTCGCCGGGACCGCCGGAGACGACCGACCCGGCGCCGACGGTGACGTCCTGGCCGGCGACGCAGTCGACGAGCGTCGCGCCGTCGCCGACCCGACAGTCCGTGTCCAGAACGACGTTCCGGAGCGTGGCGTTGGCGCCCACGGTCCCGTTCCGGCCGACGGTGACGTCGGGACCGATGACCGCGCCGGCGGCGATCTCGGCGTCGGGACCGACCGCGACCGGCGGCTGGAGCGTGGCGGCCTCGTGGACGCGGGCGCTGTCGGCGACCCAGACCGACCCGTTCCGGAGCGGCCGCTCGATGCGCCCCCGCGAGAGCAGTTCCCGGTTCAGGTACAGCAGGTCCCACGGGTAGGTGGCGTCGGCCCACAGGCCGTCCGTCCGGACGGCGCGGACGTCGCCGTCGCCCATCAGCGTCCCGATGACGTCGGGCAACTGGAGCTCTCCGTCCCGGCGGGCCGTCCGGTCGATGGCGTCGAAGACCCGCTCGTCGAAGGCGTAGACGCCGGCGTTGATGAGCCGGTAGTCGTCGCTGTCGGGCCGCTCGACGAGTTCGGTCAGGCGGCCGTTCTCGACGCGGACCGCGCCGTACCCCGAGGGCGTCGGGTGCTCGAGCACGCTGACGGTCGGTTCGCCCTCGAATCCGCCGAGGACGTCCGAGACGATGCGCTCGTCGATGACGCGGTCGCCGTTGAGCACGAGCGTCGGCCCCTCGACCTCCCCGGCGGCCTGCTGGAGCGCGTGGCCGCTGCCGAGCTGTTTGCGCTGGTGGACGTACGTGAGCGGGACGTCCCGGTGGGCGTGCCCGAAGTGGTCCTGCACCCGGTCGCGCTCGTAGCCGACGACCAGACAGATGCGTTCGAGTCCACACTCGACGAGTACGTTCAGGACGTGCTCCAGAATCGGGCGGTCCGCGGCGGGAAGCATCGTCTTCGGCCGGTTATGTGTCAGTGGTCGCATCCGGGTCCCCTCCCCGGCGGCGAGAACGACCCCTGTGGTGACGTCCATACTCATCGCTCTCCCTCTGGGAAAATGAAACTGTTGGCAGGTGATACTCGTAGCATTCGACGCGAGTAGGAACGAACGTCGGGATATATTGATAAAAACCGACTAATCTCGGCTCGATTACCGTCAGACGGTGCATAATTAAATCCTTGTCAGGTACCGAGGGCTCGCAGTCGGCGTTCGGGCGACACCGTCCCGGTGATTGGCTCCGCCGCCGACACACCCAGGAATCCCCGGCCCGTAACGGGCGTATGTCCGGCGAGGAGTACCCGAAAGAGCCGCCGGCGGACGTGCCGGCGGAGCACCGCGAGCGGGCCCGCGAACTCCAGTTGCAGTTGCTCGTCCTGGAGGCCCGTCTGGAGTCGGCGAACTTCGAGGACGAGGAGGCCTACCGGCGGGCCATCAACGAGCGGCGGGCGGAACTGGCGGCGTTGCGGGACGGGGACGGGTAGCCGACGACCGACCCGCCGCCCCGATCTGGACGGGCGCCGATACCGCCCGTCCGTCGGCGGTTTCGGTGTCGTTGGTCCGCTCGACGACGTACCGCCGGCCGACCATCGGGTCCAGAAGAGCGTCGACCGGCGCGTAGTCGTCGCGCAGGACCGGGGCGTCGTCGTCGGGCGCCTCGTGGCGGTAGGCGGCGACCTCGCTCTCGAGGTCCAGTCCGACGTCCCGGCGTTCGTTGCGCTCCCGGAGGGTCGTCTCCGTCACTCGCCGGTCGTTCTTCGTGGCCACGATTTCGATGTTCTGGACGACGGCCCCCTCGCTTGTCGGGAACGAGTACACCTGCGGGAAGACCCGCGAGACCGTGCGGTGCTCCGCGCGGTAGAACTTCGAGGCGGGACCGGTCGGCGCCGAGATGAGGTTCGCCACGAGGATGCCGTCCGCCGAGAGCCGCTCGTTTACGAGCCGCATGAACTCAACGGTCGTCAGGTGGAACGGCACCTTGTCCTTCTTGTACGCGTCGAGGACGATGACGTCGTAGGTGCGGTCGGTGTCCCGGAGATACCGGCGGCCGTCCCGGTTGTAGACGTTCAGCCGGTCGGACTCCGGGACCCGGAAGTACTGCCTGGCGACCCGGATGACCTCGGGGTCGATTTCGACGACGTCGACCGTGGCGTCGTACTCCTCGAGGAACCGCTTCGGTCCCGAGAAGCCGCCGCCGCCGACGAACAGCACCCGGTCGATGTCGTCGGGGTCGTCGGCGAACAGGTACGGCAGATGGAAGTACCTGGTGTAGTCGAAGACGTGCCGGGTCGGCGACGCACGGTCCATCGCGCTGTGTCGCTGGCCGTCGAGGTACAGCGTCCGCGTGTCCCCCAGATCGACCACGCGGAGCTCCTGGTACTCCGTCTGCGTCTCGTAGACCACGTTCCCCTCGACGGAGACGCCGGCCACGCCGGTTCCGATGGCGGCCGTCAGGAGGAGGACGGTCCCCAGCACCGACCCCAGGGTCTCCCGGGACGGGTCGGGCCAGGCCAGCAGGGCGGCCGTTCCGACCAGCAGGACGCCGAACAGGAAGCCGATGGCGTCCGTCCCCAGGGCGGGTACCAGCGCGTAGGTCGTCCCGAAGGCGCCGACGATGCTGCCGACCGTCCCGACCGCGTAGACGTGCCCCGAGGCCTCGCCAGTGCCCGTCTTGTCGGACAGTTCGGCGGCGTAGGGGCTGACGAAGCCGAGCAGGTAGGTCGGCGGCCCGAACAGGAGCACGACGGCCGGCAGCGAGGCGGCCCGGCCGGGGAACGGCAACGCGACGGTCGACCGCAACAGGAGTTCGCCGGCGAACACCAGTCCGGCGACGTAGACGGCCGTCCAGACGAAAAGCCGGATCAGGTGTCCGGTGTCGGCCCGCCGACTCGCCAGCTTCCCGCCGCGGTAGTACCCGAGGCTCAGCGCCGCCAGGAACACGCCGATGATGGTCCCCCAGGTGTAGATGCTGCTGCCGAACTGCGGGGCGATCAGCCGCCCGGCCAGTATCTCCAGGCCCATGCTCGCAACCCCGGAGACGAACACCGCCAGTTCCGCCCTGCTGACCGACCGCACCGCCCGCTTCATCGCCGGCCGTCGGCGCGCGTCGCACGCCGCCGGTCGTGTCCGCCTCCCGGTTCCCGCCGATCCGGTTCGGCTCCCGAACGCGTGTGACCCATACACACGATAGGTGCCCGGCCCAGTTGAATCACGGGGGCCGTCGCGCGCTGCCCGCGCGCCAGTCCTCGCCGCGGCGGATGGCAAGCGTGTTACCGTCGGAACACCGACCTCCGACAATGAGCCTCATCGACGACGCCCGCGCGTTGCTCGAGTCGGGCCCGCTGTGTGACTCCTGTCTCGGCCGCCCCGTCGCCGACCGGAGTTTCGGGCTGACGAACGCCGAACGGGGGCGGGCGCTCCGGACCGTCGTCGCGCTGGCCGACGACGAGCCCTTCGAGGAGCCCGACGCGGAGTGCTGGGTCTGCGAGGGCGTCTGCTCGCGGTTCGACGAGTTGGCCGACCGGCTGGTCGAGGCGCTGGGCGACACCGAACTGTACACCTACCAGGTCGGCACCCGGGTGCCGCCGCTGCTCGAGGAGAACGACCGCCTGCTTCGAGAGGGCGCGGGTCTCGACCCCGACGCCGGCGAGGAGCTGAAGACCGAACTGAACCGCGAGGTCGGCCGGCGCGTCGGCGCACGGCTCGGCGCCGAGGTCGACTTCCGGCGACCCGACGTCCAGTTCCTGCTGGACCTGGAGGCCGACGCCGTCGAACTCCAGCGCAACTCCGTGACCGTCTACGGCCGCTACCGGAAACTGGAGCGCGGCATCCCCCAGACCGAGTGGGACACCTACGACGAGAGCGTCGAGGAACTCGTCGCGCCGCCCTTCCTGAACGCCTTCCGGGGGACCGAGGCCGTCTTCCACGGCGCGGGCCGCGAGGACGTCGACGCCCTGATGCTCGGGGGCGGCCGGCCGTTCGTCCTCGAAGTGAAAGAGCCCCGACGGCGGGACGCCGACCTCGCGGAACTGGCCGCCCAGGTCGACGGCGAGAAGGTGGCCGTCGAGGACCTCGCGTTCGTCAGCTACGAGATGATAGAGCGGGTCAAGGAGCACGACGCCACGAAGACCTACCGCGCGACGGTCGCCTTCGACGAACCGGTTTCCGACGAGGCGTTCGAGACGGCGCTCGACGCCCTCGAGGGGGCTACCGTCGAACAGCGGACGCCGCACCGCGTCGACCACCGCCGCGCCGACCTGGTCCGCGAGCGGGAGGTACTCTCGGTCGACGCCGAACTCGAAGACGAGTACACCGCCGTCGTCGACGTCCACGGCGAGGGGGGTCTCTACATCAAGGAACTCGTGAGCGGCGACGAGGGGCGGACCGAGCCCAGCCTGGCGGGCGAACTCGGCGTCGGCGCGACGGTGACCGCCCTCGACGTCCTCGATGTCGAGGGCGTCTCGGGACCGTTTTTGACCGACGAGTACCGGCGCGACCGGGCGGGCGAGCCGGCCCGCGCCCCGGAGTGACCGGCGGTCCACCGGACGCTCCCGCCGACGAAACCCGCAGCAACGGCGCGGTTACCGAATAAATATCGGCCGTTCGATCCTCTATCCAACCGGGGGTTTATTATCGTCGTCCGTCCTAGGGGGCAACGAGTCGTCCCACAGGACATGAGCAAAGACGTCATCCTCGTCGTCGAGGACGAGCCCGAACTCGCGAACCTGTACAGCGGCTGGCTCGCCGAGAAGTACCCCGTCCGGGTCGCAAACGACGGCCCGGAGGCCCTAGAGGAGTTCGACGAGGACGTCGAGGTCGTCCTTCTCGACCGCGAGTTGCCCGGCATGAACGGCAGCGCGGTCCTCTCGATGCTCCGCGACCGGGGCGCCGACTGCCAGGTAGCGATGGTCACCGCCGTCGAGCCCGAGATGGACGTCGTCGAGATGGGCTTCGACGCCTACGTCACCAAACCCGTCCGCGAGGACGAACTGTTCGAACTCGTCGACCACCTGCTCCACCGGCGGGTCTACGACGAGAACGTCCGCAAGCTCTTTGCGGCCATCTCGAAACAGATCGCCCTCGAAAACGAGTACTCCCGGGAGGAACTGGCGGACGACCCCCAGTACCAGTACCTGCTGGCCGAGATCGAGAAACTGCGCGACGAGACCGCCGACCTCGCCGAGCAGTTCGACGACGAGAACTTCCGTACTGCGCTGTCCTCGCTGCAGTAACGGCGCGAGCGCAACCTTTTCGAGCCGCACGCGACACCACGGAGCATGGAGTTCGGCGTCGACGAGGCGGGGAAGGGACCGGTGCTCGGGTCGATGTTCGCCGCGGCGGTGCGGGCGCCCCGGGCGGCGCTGCCGGCGGGCCTCGACGACTCCAAGCGACTGTCCGACGACCGCCGCGAACGGCTGGCCGACCGTCTCCACGACGACGACCGGGTGGCCGTCGGCCTCGCCGAGATACCGCCGGAACGCATCGACGCCGGCAACATGAACGACCTCACGGTCGCGGCTCACGCCGAGGCGCTGGCGGCGGTCGCCGAGTCGGGCGACGCCGGTCTCTGTGACGCGGGCGACGTCGACGCCGACCGCTTCGCCGCCCGCGTCGAAGCACGGACCGGGACCGACGTCGCGGTCGACGCACGGCACGGCGCCGACGGCGACGACGACCTGGTCGCGGCCGCGAGCGTCGTGGCAAAGAGCGCCCGCGAGGCTCACGTCGCCGCACTCGAAGCGGAGTACGGGGCGGTCGGCAGCGGCTACCCGAGCGATCCGACGACCCGGGCGTTCCTCCGCGAGCACCTCGCCGAAACCGGCGACCTCCCGGCGTGTGCGCGGCGGTCGTGGTCGACCTGCGAGGACCTCCGTGCGGCCGCAGAGCAGTCCGCCCTCGAGGAGTTCTGACGGGTAGCCGGCGGCCGTTGCCTCGCCACGACGTTTTAAGTCGGCGCCGCGAGTAGCGTTTTTATATGCGAATCCTGGTCGTCGGCGGGTCCGGCTTCATCGGTACGGCGCTGTGTGAGGAACTCCACGGGCGGGGTCACGAGGTGACCGCGCTCGCACGGCACCCCGAGGAGGCCGATCTGCCGTCCGGCGTCGAGCGGGTCATGGGCGACGTGACTGCCTACGACTCCATCGAGGCCCACTTCGAGGGGCAGGACGCCGTGGTCAACCTGGTGGCGCTGTCGCCGCTGTTCCGGCCCGCGGGCGGTAACGAGGCCCACTTCGCCGTCCACCGCGACGGCACCGAGAACGTCGTCCGGGCCGCCGAGGCCCACGGCGTCGGCCGACTCGTCCAGATGAGCGCGCTGGGCGCCGATCCCGACGGCGACACCGCCTACATCCGTTCGAAGGGACTCGCGGAGGCCATCGTCCGGGAGTCCGACCTCGAGTGGACGATGTTCCGGCCCTCGGTCGTCTTCGGGGACGGCGGCGAGTTCATCCCGTACACGAAACAGCTGGCGACGCCCTATCTCACGCCGCTGCCGGGCGGCGGCAAGACGCGGTTCCAGCCGATATGGGTCGGCGACCTCGTGCCGATGCTCGCCGACGCCGTCGAGGGGGCCGCTCCCGACGACGAACCGGCGGACGACGCCGAACTCGACGAGGAATTGACGCCAGCGATCCGACGGATCGGCGACGGCGACGAGAACCCGCACGCCGGCCGAATCTACGAGATCGGCGGCCCGGAGGTGCTGACGCTCGCGGAGGTGGCCCGCCTGGCTCACGGCGCCGACGGCAAGCCCGTGGACGTGGTGTCGATCCCGATGCCGCTGGCAAAAATCGGTCTCTCCACCCTGGACCACGTTCCCGGGGGTGTCCTCGATGCGCTGCCCGGCGTTCCGCGGATGGGCTCGGACCAGTACCGCTCGTTGCAGTTCGACAACACCACCGACGACAACGACGTGGCCGCATTCGGCGTCGAGGTCTCCGCGTTGCGGACCGTCGCCGAGTACCTCGGCGTCGACCCCGACGAACTCGAGGACTGACGAGCGGGCCGCCCGGCTGTCGCCGCCGTCGTGCTCGTTGTTCCGTTCCGCCTGCAGGTCCCCGTCGTCCCGCCGCCGCCGGGCGTCGTTCGGGCGTCGGACGCCGGCCGAAAGCTTATCCTTCCAGTGGACGGCTACCCTGCGTAAGCAAGCCCATGAAACTAGCAATGATAGGCTTCGGGCAGGCCGGCGGGAAGATTCTCGACCGGTTCCTCGAGTACGACACCACCCGTGGGACGGGTATCGTCGGCCACGCCGTCGCCGTGAACACGGCGAAGGCGGACCTGATGGGCCTCGATTACGTCCCCGAGGAGAACCGCGTACTCATCGGGCAGTCGGTGGTGAAGGGCCACGGCGCCGGCACCGAACCCGAACTCGGCGAGCGGTGTACCCGCGAGGACATGGAGGAGATCCAGTCCGCCATCGACCGGATGACCACGAGCGAGATCGACGCCTTCCTCATCATGGCCGGACTGGGCGGCGGCACCGGCAGCGGCGGCGCACCGCTGCTCGCCCAGCACCTCCAGCGGCTCTACGTCGAACCCGTCTACGGGCTCGGCATCCTCCCCGCCAAAGACGAGGGCGGCATCTACAACCGCAACGCCGCCAAGTCCTTCCAGAACTTCGTCGAGGAGGTCGACAACATGCTGGCGTTCGACAACGACGCCTTCAAGACCGGCGGCGAGAGCCTCCAGGAGGGCTACACCGAGATCAACGCCGAGATAGTCTCCCGGTTCGGCGCTCTCTTTTCGGCCGGCGAGGTCGAGGCGCTGGGCGACGAGGTCGCCGAAAGCGTCGTCGACGCCTCAGAGATAATCAACACCCTCGGCGACCACGGGATCACCTCCATCGGCTACGCCAGCGAGGAGGTCGAGACCCGCGACAGCGGCCTCCTCGACCGGCTCCGCGGCGGCAATCGGGACGACGGCATCTCGAGTGCCGGCGACGACACCAACCGCATCACATCGCTGGTCCGGAAGGCGACGCTCGGCAAACTGACCCTCCAGTGTGAGGTCGACTCCACCGAACGGGCGCTGCTCCTGGTGTCCGGACCGCCGGAGGCGCTCAACCGGAAGGGGATCGACAAGGCGCGCAAGTGGCTCGAGGAGTCCACCGACTGCATGGAGGTCCGGGCGGGCGACTACCCGCTCCCCAACGAGGACCGCGTCGCGGCCATCGTCGTCCTCTCCGGCGTGACGGACGTGCCGCGGGTCCGGGAGATGCAGCGGCTGGCCATCGAGGCCGAGGAGAACGTCGAGAAACTCCGCGCCTCGAGCAAGGACGACCTCGACAGTCTCATCGAATACGGTGACGATGAGGAGTAAGGTTCCCCTCTCGGTCCTCCTCGCCGCCCTCCTCGCGGCGTCGGTACTCGCCGGCCCCGTCGCGGCCGTCGACAGCGGGCCGATGGATGCCCCCGAGGAGTCCGAAGTCGGCTCGGAGTTCGACGCGACCTACGAGCTGACCGACCTCTTCACCGACTTCGAGCGGTGGACGCTGGTCGGCGAGACCGAGATAGAAAGCGTCACCTGGACCGTCACGCAGTACGACCAGGCGGGCAATCAGGTCGCCCAGGAGTCCTACGACGGCCAGGAGTTCTCCCAGGAAATCGACATCGAGAGCGGCGTGAGCCGCGTCGAGGTGCGGATCACCGGCACCACGCCCGCCTTCGAGACGCCGAACTACGACCCGCCACAGCGGTTCTCCGCCGCCTCGTTCACGCTGAACAGACAGGGCGGCACCCAGCAGGACATCGCCAGCTACGAGACCCACCACTTCACTCAGGAGAGCCGCTCGGCCCGTCAGGACATCGACGAGGCGAGCGAGGTCGTCGGACAGTCCAGTAACGACGGGAGCCAGGAGACGCTCCAGCGGGCCATCTCCGCCTACAACGCGGGCAACTACGACAACGCCAACCAGCTCGCCGAGGAGGCCGAAAACGAGGCCCAGCAGAGCCAGCGCAACAGAACGCTCCTGCTGTACGGCGGCGCGGCCGTCGTCGTGGGCCTTCTCATCGGTGTTGGCTTCTACGTCTACCAGTCCCGCAAGCAGGGTCCCAGCCGACTGCGGTAGATGGAGGTTCTCGTCCCGTTCGCGGCCGACGAACCGAAGACGCGACTCGGCGACGCCCTCGAACCGGACGAGCGTGCGGCCTTCGCCCGCGCGATGCTTCTCGACGTCTGTGAGGCAGTCGCCGAGGCCGACGGTGAGCCGACGGTGCTCTCGACGGCACCCGTCGAGACGTCCTGGCCGACCGTCGTCGACGACCGGCCGCTCACCGACGCGGTCAACGCCCACCTCGATCCGCCGACGGCGGTCGTGATGGCGGACCTGGCGCTCGCCACGCCGGCCGCACTGACGCGGCTCTTCGAGACCGACGGCGACGTCGTCGTCGCGCCCGGCCTGGGCGGCGGTACCAACGCGGCCGTCGTCCGTCACGACGGCTTCGCCTTCGACTACCACGGCGTCTCGATTCGGGACCACCGGCGGCGGGCCCGCGATGCCGGCGCCGACCTCGCGACCGTCGACTCGTTCCGACTCGCCGTCGACGTCGACGAGACGCGGGACCTCGTCGAACTGCTGTTGCACGGCGGGGGCCGGTCCCGGGCGTGGCTAACAGAGGCCGGCTTCGAGGTCGAGACCACCGACGGCCGGGTCACCGCGCGGCGAACGGGGCCGTAACCGCCACTGTCGAGCGATTTAATTCCCCCGGGACACACCGTTTCGCTGTGTTCGGAGGGGAGGCCTACGGCGTCGAGGTGTCGGTCGAGGAGTCGGACGTCGAGCGCCTGCTTTCGGTGACGCCCGACGACGTCACTGCTGCACCCGAACTCTCCTTCGCCCGGAACGTCTTCGTCCCGCTGACGACGGCGTGCCGGTACACCTGCACCTACTGTACCTACTACGACCCGCCCGGGGAGGCCTCACTGCTGGCCCCCGAGGAGGTCCGGCGGATCTGCGAACGCGGCGCCGACGCTGGCTGTACGGAGGCGCTTTTCACGTTCGGCGACGACCCCGACGACCGCTACGAGGCGATTCACGACCAGCTCGAGGCGTGGGGTCACGACTCGATTCACTCCTACCTGCGGTCGGCCTGCGAGATCGCGCTGGACTGCGGTCTGCTCCCCCACGCGAACCCGGGCGACCAGACCCGCGAGCAGATGGAACTGGTCGCCGACGTCAACGCCTCGATGGGCGTGATGCTGGAGACGACGGCCGACGTCCGCGCCCACGCCGGCACCAGACGCAAGGAGCCGGGACAGCGCCTTGCGACCATCGCAACCGCGGGCGAACTCGGGGTGCCGTTCACGACCGGCATCCTCGTCGGCGTGGGCGAAACCTGGCGCGACCGGGCGGAGTCGGTCCTGGCCATCCGGGACCTCCACGAGCGGTACGGCCACGTCCAGGAGGTCATCGTCCAGCCGGTCGCCGAGAACGAGCGCTGGCGGAACGGGTCACCGAGCCTCGAGACGATGCGGCGCGTGACCGCGATGGCACGCACGGGACTCCCCGACGAGATAAGCGTCCAGTCGCCGCCGAACCTCGCGCCCGTCCGGGACCTGCTGGACTGCGGCGTCGACGACCTCGGCGGCGTCTCGCCGGTCACCGACGACCACATCAACCCCGACTACGCCTGGCCCGAACTGCGGGAATTGGAGGAGATCGCCGAGACGGGCGGGGTCCCCCTGGTCGAGCGGCTCCCGGTCCACGAGAGATACGTCGAAGAGGGCTGGCTCTCGTCGCGCATCGAGAGCGAACTCGCGGCCGATTCCGTGCCCGGCCGGCGCTACCGGGCGGTGCTCGGGGCGTAGGAGCCCAGGCGTTCCCTCAGTTCTCGGGATCCGGTTCTCCCATAATCTTGGTTTCCGGAATCGGTCCGGGGGTCCCGTGGATGACAAATATCTTGTCGGTCCCGTCCGGATTCCGGAGGTCGGCACGGGCCGGCACGTCATCGACGATGACGTGCAGCCTGATGACCTCGGAGACGCTGACCTGCTCCAAGTCCATCGCTTCCCCGTATTTGGTTCCGACTCGTTGGCTGACCCACTCTCCGAGCCCTTCCTCCGTCTCGAAGGCCCAGTGGAACGTTTTGGGTTCGCTTTTGTGGTTGATCAGTGAGTACTCGTAGGTTTCGAGCGGGACGGCGTCGGTCCCGTTACCCAACCCGACACAGCCGCCGAGGCCGGCCAGCAGCATCGATCCGCCCGCCAGTACCGCTCTCCGCTCGGGCATAATTGCTGATTCGAGAGTCTGATAATAAGCTTTCTCCCGCTGTCGTGGGCGTCACACTGAGAGACGCTGTCGGTCGCCCGCGAACTCTCGGAGCGACGCATCGGGACGGAGCTTTCGTCGTCCGGGACGCTACCGCTACAGCAGCGGCGTCCCGTCGGCCTTCGGCCCGAGCGTCGGACCCACCTCGTCGGCGTCGGGGTCGATTCGCCGCCGCGTTTCGTAGTCCGTCGAACGCTCGACCGGCACCCGGCCCATCGCCGTTATCATGTCGACGTACTCCCTGAACGAGCGGAATTCGCCGTAGTCGCCGCCCGCCCGCTTCGTAATCTCCTCGGAGAGAATGGTGCCCATGAAGTCGTTGGCGCCGCACGACAGCATCTTCAGCCCCTGGCCGTCGCCGTACTTCACCCACGACGACTGGATGTGCTCGACGTTGTCGAGGTAGAGCCGCGAGACAGCGATCATCAGTTCGTCCTCGTGGACGCTGGCGCCCGAGTCGACCATGCCGCGCTCGGCCAGCGGCGTGTCGTGGTGGACGAACGACAGCGGGACGAACTCGGTGATGGCGCCGGTTCTGTCCTGCAACTCGCGTACCCGGTCGAGGTGCAGCGCACGGTGGGCCTCGTTCTCGACGTGGCCGTACATGATGGTCGCCGTCGTATCGAGACCGACCGAAGCGGCGGCCTCCATCGCCTCGAGCCACTCGCCGGTGTCGATTTTCGCGGGGCAGATGACCTCCCGGACCTCGTCGACGAGGATTTCGGCGGCGGTGCCGGGTACGCTGTCGAGACCGGCAGCCTGCAATCGCCGGAAGACCTCCTCGTAGCTCCACTCGGTCCCGCGACGGGCGTGGTAGGCCTCCTCGGGCGTCATCGAGTGGACGTGGACGCCGCCGACGTCCATCGCCTCCAGCTGTGCGGTGTAGGTGCGGGGGTCGACGTCGTATTCGGCGGGCGGCCGGTAGTTGAGGTCGCCGCGGTCGCTGTTTTCGAGTATCTCGCGGTGTTCGTCGTCGAGCGCGAAGGCGGGGTGGAGTCCCGAGACGGAACAGACCTCGTAGATGCCGCGTTCGACGGCGTCGCGGACGATGTCGCGGGACTCGTCGGGCGTCTTCGTGAAGCCGTCGTGGTCGTCCTGGTACTCGGTTCGGAACTGCTCGGAGCGGTCCTTGAAGTTACAGAACAGACAGCCGGTGTTGCAGGCGGTCGTGACGTTGTTGTTGAGGTTGGCGACGAAGGTGACCTCCTCGCCGACGACCTCGGCCCGGCGCCGGTCGGCCGCCTCCAGTACCTGCTCCTTGCGGTCGAGGTCGATGCCCTCGCGGTCGGTGCCGGTCGTCAGCAACTCGACGGCGTCGTCGACGTCGAGGCGGTGGCCGGCCCGCGCCTTCGCCAGCGCGTTCTCGAAGGCCTGGTCGGTCGACGGGCGACGGTCGAACTCGAAGTCGCCGCGCGGCACGTTCGCCGACGCCTCGAACGCGTCCATACCGCACCCTGCCGCCGGAAGGTAAAAACCTCCCGGGGTACCGGCCATCCCGGCGAGTTTCTGTCAAAAAAGACACCGACATCCTGGCCCAAGGCTTTTGATAACACGAAACAAGCACGACGCCAGCGATGAAGTACCACGACCGGGAGCCGCTCCGACACCTCGGCGACGTGCCGGCAATGGGCGCCGAGCGGTACGGCGACGCGCTCGCCTTCGAGTACCGCGGCGACGAGCAGAGTTACGCGGACCTGGAGGCCCGCTCGAACCGGGTCGCCAACGCTCTCGTCGAAGCGGGCATCGAACCGGGCGACCGGGTGGCGCTGTACCTCGAGAACTCGATTCAGTTTCCCGAATCGTTCTTCGGCGTCGTCAAGGCCGGCGCGGTGGCGGTCCCGCTGAACCACCGGATGGACCGCGAGCGCCTGCGCTACATCCTCGAGGACTCGGGCGCCGAGGCCCTCGTCACGTCGCCCGTCTTCCCGAGCGTCGGCACCGACCTCGCCGAGGCGGTGCCACTGGCGTTCATCCCGGGCGGTGCCGATGGCCTGGAGGACTACGACGAACACGTCGACGCCGCCGACCCCGAGTTCGACCGGCCCGACCGCGACTTCGAGGACGTCGCCGTCCAGCCGTACACCTCGGGGACGACCGGCGACCCGAAGGGCGTGCTGACGACCCATCGGAACCTGCTCTCGACGGCGCAGTCGTACTCTTCGCGGGGCGGGGCCGACCCCGAATCCGACGTGGCGCTTTGTTTCCTCCCGCTGTTTCACATGTACGGACTCAGCGTCGTGATGCTGACGGGGCTGTACAACGGCGCGACCATCGTCCTCCGGACGATGCCGGTGCCCGCCGAGTTGCTCTCGGCCATCACCGAGTTCGAGGTGACGCAGTTCGCGGCGGTTCCGGCAGTCTACATCGAGATGCTGGAGGAACTGGAGGAGAACCCCGATGCCTACGACGTCTCCAGCGTCCAGACGCTCGGCAGCGGGGCGGCCCCGCTGGCGGACGACACGCGCCGCCGCATCGAGGACGCCTTCGACACGCCGCTGACCGAGGGGTGGGGCATGACCGAGACGTCGCCGGCGGGTACGACCTCCTCGACGTACGGTGTCCGGAAGGGCGCGGGCTGTATCGGCCAGCCACTGCCCGACGTCGAGATCAAGCTCGTCGACCCAGAGACGCGAGAGACGAAGGTTCCCGCGGCGGCGCTTGACCCCACGGCCGCGACGACGCTCGCCGAGTACGGCATCGACCCCGACGACGAGCAACAGGTGACCGGCGAAATCGCCGTCCGCGGCCCGCAGGTCTTCGAGGGCTACCACGGGATGCCCGAAAAGAACGACGAGGTGTTCGACGCCGACGGCTGGTTCTACACCGCCGACATCGCCCGCGTCGACGAGGACCGCTTCCTGTGGATGGTCGACCGAACCGACGACATGCTCATCGTCGGCGGCGAGAACGTCTACCCCGCCGAGGTCGAGGACGCGCTGTTCGACCATCCCGACGTCCAGGCCGCCGCGGTCGTCGGCGCCGACCACGAGACCAAAGGTGAGGCGCCGGTCGCCTACGTCGTTCTCGAACCGCGCGTCGAGGAGCCGCCGACCGAGCGAGCACTCCGGGAGTTCGCCCTCGAGCGGGTGCCCACCTACGCGCACCCGCGGCGCGTCTTCGTCGTCGACGAACTCCCCCGCAGCGGCACCCGGAAGGTCCAGCGGTACAAACTCGAAGCCGACGCCGCCGAGCGACTCGACGGGCCGCTGGCGTCGAGCGAGACGCTGTAGGCTGTCGCCCTCGGTCCGGGGCTACCGGACCCCCCACCCGAGCGTGTACGTCCAGGGACCGTCGCCGGCGACACGCACGAGGGCGACCGTCGTCGTTATCTCGACGCTCCCCCCGGAGCGAACCGTGATCGGGTCCCCCCGAACCTCCCGTGAGGCTGGCACCGTTCGAGTGAATTCGGGGTCGCCCCCGTCGGCGAGGGTCGCACTCCGGATCGGAAGGTAGAGCTTCGCCTCCGTGTAGTCACCTGCTGGTACCGTCGCCTCGAACAGGTCGACGCTCCCGCCGGCTCCCACCTCCGTGAGGTCGACGTCCATCGTCGTCTCGTCCAGACGAACCGTCGTTCCGTCCGAGGCGACCAACTCGAGGGCCTCGAACGTCGTCTGCAGCGTCCGGAAGCTGTCGACGTTCGACTGCGAGGACCGAACGCCGAGGGAGACGGTCGCACTCACGCCGTCCGACCCCGACCCCTCCCCGTCGGTCGGGGTCGCGGTCGACTGCTCGGTCGCGGTCGTCGTTGCGGTGCTCGTGCCGTCGCCGTTCCCGCCGTTTCCGCCGTTCCCGTCGCCCGAGCAGCCAGCGACGCCGACGCCGAGTCCGGCCGTTCCCACTGTCTTGAGCCATCGTCGTCGATTCCAAACGTCCCGAACCTTCTCGGTCACTGTTACATACCCCCCACCGGGTCCAAAACCACCGTCTGTTAATAATTTTTCATTGGCGCAAATGATATGAAAGGAGACACGACGACGCTCGGTCCGGCACCATCGTCCCGCCGTGCGCCGCGAGAACCGCCAGGCGGTTCCGCGCCGACCGCGGGGCGAGAGAAAGCCGTCTCTTAACACTTATCCCCCCGCCTCGGCTTGTCGTAGGCATGAGCGACATCGTCGTCACGTTGCCGGACGGCTCCGAACTCTCCGTGGAGTCGGGGTCGACGGTCGAGGACGTCGCCTACGAGATCGGACCGGGCCTCGGCGAGGACACGGTCGGCGGGATCGTCGACGGCGAACTCGCCGGCAAGGAGGAACCGCTCGTCGAGGACTGCGAACTCGTCATCATCACCGAGGACTCCGAGGAGTACCTGCGGGCGCTGCGGCACTCGGCGGCCCACGTTTTCGCCCAGGCGCTCCAGCGCCTGTATCCCGAGGCCGAACTGGCCATCGGGCCGCCGACCGACGAGGGGTTCTACTACGACGTGGCGGGCGTCGACCTCGACGCCGACGACCTCGAGGACATCGAGGCCGAGATGTACGACATCATCGAGGCCGACTACGACATCGAACGGGTCGAGCGGTCCCGCGAGGAGGCGCTTGACCTGTACGCCGACAACCCCTACAAGCAGGACATCCTCGAAGAGGAAGCGGCCGGCTCCGAGACCGTCTCCTTCTACGTCCAGGACGACTGGCAGGACCTCTGTCGCGGCCCGCACGTCGAGTCGACGGGCGAGATCGGCGCGGTCGAACTGCTGAACATCGCGGCGGCCTACTGGCGCGGCGACGAGGACAACGACACGCTCACCCGTGTGTACGGGACGGCATTCGAGACCGAGGCCGACCTCGAGCAGTTCCTCGAACGCCGGGAACAGGCCAAAGAGCGGGACCACCGGAAGATCGGCCAGGAGATGGCCCTGTTTTCCATTCCGGACGTCACGGGACCGGGGCTGCCGCTGTATCACCCCAACGGGAAGACGGTCCTCCACGAACTCCAGCGGTACGTGAACGAACTGAACCGGGAGGCGGGCTACGAGCAGGTCGAGACGCCCCACGTTTTCCGGACGGAACTGTGGAAGAAGTCGGGCCACTACGACAACTACGTCGACGACATGTTCCTGCTCGACGTCAACGACGAGGAGTACGGGCTCAAGCCGATGAACTGCCCGGGCCACGCCACCATCTTCGACCAGCACAACTGGTCGTACCGCGACCTCCCGGTGCGGTACTTCGAGAACGGCAAGGTGTACCGCAAGGAGCAGCGCGGCGAACTGTCGGGCCTGTCGCGGACGTGGTCGTTCACCATCGACGACGGCCACCTGTTCTGCCGTCCGGACCAGATCGAAGCCGAGATACGGCAGATCATGGACATGATCTTCGAGGTCATCGGCCACTTCGACCTCGACGTCGAGGTGGCGCTTGCGACCCGACCCGAGAAGTCCGTCGGGAGCGACGAGATATGGGAGCAGGCCGAGTCCCAGCTCCGGGAGGTGCTCGAGTCGGACGGCTACGACTACGGCCTCGAACCGGGCGACGGCGCCTTTTACGGCCCGAAGATTGATTTCACGTTCGAGGACGCGCTGGGTCGTAGCTGGGACGGCCCGACGGTCCAACTGGACTTCACTATCCCCGAGCGGTTCGATCTCACCTACACCGGCGAGGATAACGAGGAACACCGGCCGGTGATGATCCACCGCGCGCTGTACGGCAGTTACGAGCGGTTCTTCATGGTACTCATCGAGCACTTCGACGGGAACTTCCCGACGTGGCTGGCGCCCGAGCAGGTTCGCATCCTGCCCATCTCCGACGACAACGTCGGCTACGCCAAGCAGGTCAAGAACCGCTACCTCTCGGAGTTCCGCGTCGAGATCGAGGACCGCTCGTGGACCATCGGCAAGAAGATACAGCAGGCCCACGACGACCGCGTCCCCTACATGCTCGTCGTCGGCGACGACGAGGCGGAGGCGGGAACCGTCTCGGTCCGGGACCGCTTCGAGGCCGAGCGGAAGGACGTCGACGTCGAGCGGTTCCGCGAGCACCTCCGGGCGGAGGTCGACGACAAGCGCATCGAACCGGACTTCGTCGGCCAGTGACCGACCGACCCTTCGAGCACGAACTCGTCGTCGGAACGCGGGATATGGGCGACAGCCACGTCGACAACGCCGTCTTTCCGGCGTACGTCGCCCGGGTCCGGCAGGCGTTCCTCCGGGAGACGGTGCCGCGGTTCGAGGCCTACGACCGCCACGTCGCACGGCTGGAACTGGACTACCACGCCGAACTGTTCGCCGGCGACCGCGTCACCGGGACCGTCGAGGTGGCCGACATCGGGGAGACGAGCCTCACGACGGAGGTGACGCTCGCGTGCGATGGGACACGGGTAGCGATGGGGCGGACGGTACTGGTCGTCGTCGACCCGGCGAGCGGCGATCCGACGCGGGTCCCCGACGCCTGGCGGGCGGCCCTGGAGTAGTCACTCCTCGGTTTCCGAATCCGACGTCGAGGTCGACGTCGACTCCTCGGCTTCCGTCTCCTCCTGCTTCAGTTCCTCGAGTTCGGCCTCGATGTCGGGGTCGGAGGACGGTTCGGCGTCGGCGGCCCCGCTTTCGGCGTCGGCGGTCTCCTCGTCGCCGGCCTCGGCCTTCAGCGTCTCGAGTTCGGCCTCGACCTCGCCCTCCCGGCGCATCGCCTCGAGTTCGCGGTCGATCTCGTCGCCCTCCGAGAGCGCGCCCTCGAAGGCGCCGGACTGTTCGAGTTCGTCCATGGCGGCCGCCCGGGCCTCCATGTCCTCGGTCCGTTCGCGGGCCCGGTCGATCGAGCGGGAGATGTTCTCCATCTCGTCGCCGGCGCCGGTCATCGCCTCGCTGACCCGGGCGCTGGCCTCGGCGGCCTCGTAGCGGGCCTTCATCGTCTCCTTCTCGGTGCGGAACTGCTCGATGCGGCTCTGGAGTTCGTTCTTCTTCTCGACGAGGTCGTCCTGGGTGTTCTGGAGGTCGGCGATCTGGGTCTCCAGCTCCTCGATCTGGGTCATCTTCTGCTTTTTCTTTTCGAGGGCCTTCCGTGCGAGGTCGTCGCGGCCCTGTTCGACGGCCTGTCTGGCCTGCTCGTTGTGCTTGTCGACGTTCTCATCGAGGCGGCGCTTCTGTATCTCCAGGCGCTTCTTCTGGGTCGTCAGGTCCGCGATACCCTTCTTTACGTCCTGTAACTCGTCCCGGAGGCGCTCGTAGGAGTAATCGAGCGTCTCGGAGGGGTCTTCCGCGCGGTTCAACACCGCGTTGAGCTTCGACCGGATGACGTAGGATGCCCGCGAGAGGATGCCCATACTCGTGTTGTGTGTCCCGAGACCTTAAATGACAGCGCCGCGGTGGCGTTAGCTGGGCTTGCGAACGTACCGCCGTGGATTCTACCGGATCGCGTTGCTGTTCACTGAGGGTTGCTGAAGACAACGCGCGAATGCAGGACTAATTATCTCATCCGATGTAAACTACCCCACCCTACTCCCTCGGCGCATACGCGCCTCGGTCCTTGAGGGTGGGGCTTTGATGTGGACTCCCGGCAATCAGTCACCAGCAATAGGCCGGTGACTCTCGCCGTTCAACGTCCCACCATTCACACGCAGGTCTACTTCTGCGTCTCCGCTCCCCGACTTGGGCGAGGAACGGAGTCTGTGTGTCCGCTTTCGGGCGTACCGTAGCCCGATATTCTTCGCACCGTTGTAATCCGCGTTCACCTCGTAGCCACACTTCTGACAACAGAAGTGTTCTCCGTGGCGGTTGTCCTCGTGCGTGAACCCACAATCCGTCCGAGAACAGCGTTGAGACGTGTGGTTCGGTTCGACTTGCTCCACGGAGACGCCCTGTTCGGGCGCTTTGTAGGAGACGTACTCGAACAGGCGTCGGAACGCCCAAACGTGGTGCCACTTCGCTTGCGGAAGCCGCTCTCGAATGTCGGTCAACTCCTCGAACACAATAACGTCGCAGTCGTGTTCGACAGCTTCCGCGACAAGTTCGTTAGCGACCGTGTGGATGTACTGTTTCCGCCACGCTTCTTCGCGCTTCCCGAGGCGAAGCAAGGCGTTGTGCGCGGCTTGTGTGCCGCGCTGTTGCATCTCACCACGCCGCTTCTCGAACTCACGGCACCAGTGGTCGTAGTCGTCTCCCTGCCAAAACGTACCGGTCGAGGAGACTGCCAACGAGTTGACGCCGAGGTCGATACCGAGGACCGTTTGGTCGGGGTGCCCGGTATCTTCCGAAACCTCTGCGTCACCGTCTATCCGCCGCATCGAGAGTTGGATGTAGAACTCGCCGTCCACCGCGTCGTATCGAACCGTACTTTCGCGGAACTCGTAGTCCTCGGAGAGAACGTACCGCTCGTAGGGCGTCGGGCTGTCTGCGGGGAGAACGAACGATGGTTGCCTCGTTGAATCACAAGACAGCGTCGGGGTAGGATCGATTATTCGCGGTTTCACGGCGCCAGAGACGGATTCGTGGACTCAGAAGATGCAGTCGTTGTCAGGAGCGGCGCTCGCTGAAGGGTCACAACTATGGTATCTTGTTCCGTTGATCCAGCGACGACGGCGATGCCTCTCCCGGATACGTCCGGAGAAGGGGAGCAGGCGGCGAGCCCCTAACTCGCCGCCTGCGTCAGGTTATGCACGATGCACTTCCGAGTCAGCTCCCGGAACTGGCCGTGCCAGCTCCGGGAGCGGAGCTTCTCGCCGTCGTCCTCCTTCAACTGCGAGAAGCCGGTTTCACTCATCCAGCGCTGGTTGTAGTCATCGTTCATCCGGGCGTTGTGAGCCTTCTGTAACGGTGTCTGCTCCCTGTGTTTGATCAACGGTCGCGTCGAGTTGGAGCGACACTCCTCCCGGAGGTCGCTCCACGAATAGTTCGCGTCGGCAGACAACACCCGCAGGTCTTCCGCGTTCCGGCGGAAGACCTGCATCCCGATGTGACCGTCCCACGCCTTCTTCGTCGTGTAGTGAACGTCCTTGATCGCCAGGGAGTTCACGTCGATCAAGATGGTCGTCTTCAGCGACTGCAACGAGTAGTTCGCGCGGTCGCGGTAGTGGTAGCTGGTTTGATCGCGCTGGAAGCCACTCGCGTCAATCGCGGCTTCACCACTCCAGCCCGCCTGCTCCGCCGACGCGCGGAGCAGGCGGCGGAGTTCCCGCATCCGGTACTGATCTTCCCACCGGCAGAACGAACTGTAGTGCGGTGCTTCCTTGAGTTCGAACACGCCGAGGACATGTGGCATCTCGTTGAGGTAGTCCTCGGTCTCACGGAGACTCTTCTCCAGTTCGACGCGGAACAGAATCACCGCGATTTGCACCCACTCGGCGTACCCGTCCGCGCCGTCCGGCGCGGCGGGTACGTCCGGGTCGTCAACGTGCTGTTTGGCAAGGTTTCGACACATCCAGGCAAGCCGTCTGAGCGATGCCATATCGCCAGACGGCGTCCATTTCCGGGTTAATCTGGCGGAATATCACCGTGAGAACGCCTGAGGATACCCTTAGTCGGCGGCAAAACAAGGCAACGATGGTTCTACCCGCCCCTCAACGGTTGCCAGCGATACCTTGTTGCGGTAGAAGGTCGCGCTCCGTGCGTCGTAGTCCATCGTTTCAGCGGTAAACGTCGGGCAAGAGACACGCTGCCCCTTCTTCCACCGTTCGACACACGCTTTGACGGCTTCGACGGCGCGGCGTATCGCGGCTTGAACGAGTTGTGCCTGTAAGTCCGTCTCCTCTCGCAATTCGGAGTACAGAGCGTCACGAACCTGTCTCTTGTTGGTTCTGCACTCGGTGTAGGTGGTGTCGGACCAACAGTAGTCGGCGGTTCGGTTCGCGCAATACAGGTATTGCTCGGCAGTTCGGTGGAGTGCATCACGTTGCTCGTCGGAAAGGTCGAGTTTCACGACGGCAGTTCGACGCACGTCCATAACTTCAGAGAACACCCGATGGTATTTATATATTTGGGAGTCAGTCGGTCGCAGTATGCCGGTTGTGTCGTACCATGTCGGTTTCCTCTCCGGCCTGCTCACTCCCTTTGCTACGCTTCGGTCGCTCCTTGAGGCCGGAGGCTCCACCTCGAAAACGCTGAATCCAGCCTCCCTATTCAGCAGCCGGGTCCTGACAGGGATCGGGTAGCTACCGGGGGCAGCCCGATACAGCGTTCCACTTGTCGGAGCACTACCGAACGCCACAGCCTCAAGAGCGTGGGCCGCCTACGCCCGCCGACATGAGCGAGGAGATACTCGTGCCCTCGGACCGGGACGTCCGCGGGACGCTGGACGACCCGGACCGCGAGGCGTGCGTGGTCGCCTGTCCGCCGCACCCCGAGCACGGCGGCAGTCGGACCGACCGGAATCTCCGGGCGGTGAGCGACGCCGTCGACTGTGCGTGTCTCCGGTTCGACTACGGGGCGTGGGACGAGGGTCGCGGCGAGTTGGCGGACACCCGCGACGCCCTCGCGTGGGCGCGGGACCGCTACGAGTCGGTCTCGCTTTTCGGTTACAGCTTCGGCGGCTGTCTGGCACTGGTCGCGGCCGCCCGGGAGAGCCGCGCGGGCCGGCCGCCGGCCGCCGTCGGGGCACTCGCGCCAGCCGCCCGAATCTCGCCGGACATCGACGCCGTCGCCGCCGTCGACGACATCGCCTGTCCGGTCGGGGTGGTCTACGGCCGGCGCGACACCACCGTCGACGCGGCGGCGGTCGCCGAGCGGGTCCGCGAGCGGGGCGGTCTCGTCGAGGCGGTCGGCGCCGACCACTTCTTCGTCGGACAGAGCGCCAAAGCCGCCGAACACCTCGCAGCGTTGCTCTGTTGACATATTTTACCCGGCATATCAATCTATTTTCATAGATTAGCCACCGAGTATTTAAGTTAACCCCGGCTTGCTACGGTATGCTCGACGTGAACTGGACCGCCACGAGACCACCTCTGGACGCCATTGATCAACTCTGGTCATCGAAGGACTTCGATGTCGTGGACCCGGACGCGAGCGGTGTCGAGCGGTTCGTCGACGCGATGAACGACACTCGAGCGAGCGGCGACGCCCGCTGGTGCTGTGTCCACATCCCCGATTCGCCCGCCCTGGACTGGTTCGCGGCCCGCAACTGCCTCGCCGACGCGGAGTTCTTCGGACACCTGCTGGCCTCCGAGGCCGTCACCGACCGACTCGGTATCGAGGTCCCCGAGCGACCGGAGCCGACGTTCACCGTCGAGTCCGGGCTGGCGCTGGACGGCGTGCTGGCCGAGGCGCTCGTCCACGGCGGCTCCCGGTCGTTCGACGCGACGGTCGACCAGGAGTACGGCACCTACGCGAAGGCAAAGCGACTCGCCCGCGAGTGCTGTGGGGAGGTCATCGAGGACCGCTACGAGGAGATCACGATCCACCGAACGCGGGAGGCGTGGTGCGACTACTTCGGCGAGCCCCACTGGAACCTCACGCTCGTGGCGGTCGACCGCCGCTACCGGTGGGCGTGGGTGCTGATTTCGACCGACGACGGCGGGCTGGAGGCCGCACGCGAGCAGGCCGCCGCGGGCGTCAACTGACACGTAGCGAGCGGAAGCCCACCCCTTCAGGGGTGGGAGGATGTCAAGCGCCGGTCCTACCGTGTTTCTCGGCGGATCAATCCGCAGTTTCGCCCGCAGAAACGTGATCCCGGAACTTTTCGAGCCGCCGCTTTGGGGTCGGTGTCAGCCACCGGAGCCAGACCGGCCGGGACGGTTCGACTCGTGCCGTGGTTTCGAGGAAGTCGAGATACGTCTCGGTGTCACAGTTCGCCGCTGCCCGGCGGTCCGCCCGGTAGACCAGCCACCGTTTGACCGCCGGCAGGCAGACGGCGAAGTCCCCGACGGCCACCAGTACCACCGAGACGAGTGGCGGAACCCCGGACACGACGGTGGCAATCAACTCGGGCGCAAAGAACACGGGCAGGGCTCCTACCGCTGCCGTCCCGTAATAGATCCACGGACCTCTGCTGTGGACGTAGGACACCTCGTGTGAAACCAGACAGTCCCGCTGGGCTCTCGAGAGCGACGTTACAGCGGCCGAACTCACCATCCATCGCGGGGTGATGGTGCTGAACCGCGTCGCCGAGACCCACCGGCTGTCGATGACCTTCACCTTCGCATCTCTCTTTTGATCCGCCGGCGGAACGTCGATGTCGGCTTCGAGATCGGTGGCCGATCCTTTCACCGCCCAGACGACGTAGCCGGTAGCCACGTATATCGTCCACGTCGCAGCGATCGCCACCGGTAGAGCGATTATACTTACGGCGATGGATGACGCGACTTGTCCGGTCATTATGCCCTACAAATCACCCATTCATTAATATATTTTATCTAAAGACAATATTTAATATACAGAAAAAGTATCTTGTAATATGAAACGGAGAGATGTGTTCCGAACAGCTGCACTGAGTACTAGTGGGATGGCTGCAAGCGGTATTTTGACAAAAGTTGTCAGTGCCAGATATCCATACTACGAATATTGTACTGATTATATTCAAGAGTTAAAAGATGCGGGGATGACTGACTCTGAGGCGCATGATTATTTTGAAGACGTTCACGACGCAGAGTGTTCGCCTAGTGGAGTCCAATCAACCTCCTCTTCAGGTCCGTTCCCCATTAGTGCCTGTCAAAAGGTCAGCTTATTTGGAGAAGAATATTGCCTATCTACGTCGTATGTAGATTCAAACGCAAACCGTTCCTGTGGCCCGGATAATACTCGCGACCTTGATGCGGCTGTGGATATCACCTTTGAGAGAACGAAACTTGATGAAGGGATTACTTTTGACCATCAGTTTTGGATAGGAGTTCGAGAGAATCCTTTCAACGGGAACCTTTGTTTCGAGATCGGTCAAGAAACAGCAGGGATCTGTTTTAGCACATGTACTCCAAGCGGAACCCCAACGTCTGGAGAAATGCAAGATGCAATGGAGGATATGATGGAATGGGCTAATAAAAATATCATGGACGAAGAAATCGGCGAAGCAGTCCTGTTCATAATAATTGCCATTTTCGTGGCTGTGGCAGCCGGCCTAAGTTGTGTTGTCACAGGCTCAACCTGTTAGGTTTGTATCGGAATGTGGGAACTATTGTTCTATATACTTCCAGCCGTTTAACATCCGAACTGTACGAATGATTCGTCTGCCTGCGCACCGGACGGAGCATCCTGCCGGGGCTCTCGGTCAGCCGACCGACCGGTCGTCCAGGGAGGGCGACGGGTCCGTAACGGTTTAGTCGGACGCTCGCGCACCGTCAGTATGCCGACGGAGCTTACTGAGTACGACCCCTCGCTGGGGAACAAGTTCATCTTCGTCACCGGCGGCGTGATGTCCGGGTTGGGCAAGGGCATCACCGCGGCGAGCACCGGCCGACTGCTCGCCAACGCCGGCTTCGACGTGACGGCGGTGAAGATAGACCCCTACCTCAACGTCGACGCGGGGACGATGAACCCCTACCAGCACGGCGAGGTGTACGTCCTGAAGGACGGCGGCGAGGTCGACCTCGATCTGGGGAACTACGAGCGGTTCCTCGACATCGACATGACGTTCGATCACAACGTCACGACGGGCAAGACCTACCGCCACGTCATCGAGAAGGAACGCGCCGGCGACTACCTGGGCAAGACCGTCCAGATCATTCCCCACATCACCGACGACATCAAGCGGCGCATCCGGGAGGCCGCCGAGGGCCACGACATCTGTCTCATCGAGGTCGGCGGCACGGTCGGCGACATCGAGAGCATGCCGTACCTCGAGGCGCTCCGGCAGTTCGCCCACGAGGAAGACGACGAGGACATCCTCTTTACCCACGTCACGCTGGTCCCCTACTCGAAGAACGGCGAGCAGAAGACCAAGCCGACCCAACACTCCGTCAAGGAACTCCGTTCTATCGGTCTCCAGCCGGACATCCTCGTCGGCCGGTGCGACGACCGCCTCGACCCCGAGACCAAGGAGAAGATCGCGCTGTTCTGCGACGTCCCGACCGACGCCGTCTTCTCGAACCCCGACGTCGAGGACATCTACCACGTCCCGCTGATGGTCGAAGACGAGGGCCTCGACGAGTACGTGATGCGCGAACTCGGCCTGGCGTCGGAGGCAGTGCCGGCCGACGAGCGGGAAAACGAGTGGCGCGACATCGTCACACAGGAGACGACCGACACGGTCGAAATCGCGCTGGTCGGCAAGTACGCCCTCGAGGACGCCTATCTCTCGATCCACGAGGCACTGAAGCACGCCGGCTTCGAGACCAACACCGAGGTCGAGGTGCTGTGGGTCGACGCCGACGAGATGGACGAGGCTCACGCCGAGCGGCTCCACCGCGCCGACGGGGTCATCGTCCCCGGCGGCTTCGGAGCCCGCGGCACCGAGGGGAAAATCGACGCCGTCCGGTACGCCCGCGAGAACGGCGTTCCCTTCCTGGGGCTCTGTCTCGGCTTCCAGATGGCCGTCGTCGACGTCGCACGGAACGTCTGCGGGTTCGAGGGCGCCCACTCCGCCGAGATGGACGAGGACACGCCCCACCCGGTCATCGACATCCTGCCCGAACAGTACGAGATCGAGGACATGGGCGGGACGATGCGACTCGGCGCCCACGAGACCGACATCGAACCGGGGACCCTGGCCCACGAGATATACGGTGCCGACGCCTGCACCGAGCGCCACCGGCACCGCTACGAGGTCAACCCCGAGTACATCGACCGCCTCGAGGACGCGGGGCTGGTCTTCTCCGGGCGGGCGGGCAACCGGATGGAGATACTCGAGTTGCCCGACCACCCGTTCTTCCTCGGGACGCAGTTCCACCCCGAGTTCCGCTCCCGTCCCGGGCGGGCCTCGCCGCCCTTCCTGGCGCTGGTCGAGACGATACTCGAGGGCGTCGAGACCGACACCGGCGAGGTGACGGCCTGATGGTCGACCCCGGGACGTTCATCGACGAGCAGATCGCGGCCATCGCCGACGAGATCGGCGACGACAACGCCGTCATCGCGCTGTCGGGCGGCGTCGACTCCTCGACGGCCGCCGCCCTGGCCTACGAGGCCGTCGGCGCCCAGTTGACGCCCGTCTACGTCGACACCGGCCTGATGCGGAAGGGCGAAACCGAGGGCGTCCGCGAGACGTTCGCCTACATGGAGGGCCTCCGCATCGTCGACGCCCGCGAGCGCTTCCTCGACGCCCTCTCGGGCGTGACCGACCCCGAGGAGAAGCGCCACGTCATCGGCGAGCAGTTCATCCGCGAGTTCGAGACCGTCGCCCGCGAGGTCGACGCCGACTACCTCGTGCAGGGCACCATCTACCCCGACCGCATCGAGTCGGAGGGCACCATCAAGTCCCACCACAACGTCGGTGGCCTGCCCGAACGGATCGACTTCGAGGGCATCGTCGAACCCATGCGGGACCTCTACAAGGACGAGGTCCGGGAGGTCGCCCGCGAACTGGACCTCGAAGAGGTCGTCTCCGAGCGGATGCCGTTCCCCGGTCCCGGTCTCGCCGTCCGCGTGCTGGGCGAGGTGACCGAGGAGAAACTCGAGGTGGCCCGCGAGGCCAACCACGTCGTCGAGGAGGAACTCGGGGCGTACGAACCCTGGCAGGCGCTGGCGGCGGTGCTTGGGAAGGCCACCGGCGTCAAGGGCGACAACCGAGTCCACGGGTGGGTCGTCTCCGTCCGCTCGGTGGAGTCCCGCGACGGCATGACCGCCCGCGCCCAGGAGATAGACTGGGAAACGCTCCAGCGCATCCAGTCGCGCATCACCGGGACCCACGACAACGTCTCGCGCGTCGTCTACGACGTGACGCACAAGCCGCCGGCCACCATCGAATATGAGTAGGGTCGTCGTCGCCGGGGACGACCCCGACGGCCTGGGCGAGGCGCTGGCGGACCGCGGCGCCGACGTGCGCTTCGCCGCCGGGACCGCGAACCGCCCCGCCCTCGAGGAGGCCGGCATCGTCGAGGCGGACGTCCTCGTCGTGACCGACGCCGGCCTGGCGACGAGCGTCCCGATAGCGGTCGACCTCAATCCCGACCTCCGGGTGGTCGTCTACAGCCGCGATTCTGTCCCCGAGTTCGTCAAGGGGCAGGCGGGCCACATCGTCGACCCCGAGTTGCTCGGGCCCGAGGCGGTTGCCGAGGAGATCGTCTAACCGTCGAGGGAGTCGGCCAACTCCGAGAGCCGCTGGCCGCCGCCGCGCTCGAAGGGCGTCCCGTGGCCCATCCCGAGCGCCTCGAAGGGCGGCGCCCGCTCGGCGAGGTCGCCGACGCTGCGTTCGACCGCGTCGGTGTCGTAGGAGATGAACCACGGCGAGGGTCGGAGCCGGCCGTCACGCTCGACGACGAGGTCGCCGAGGAAGGCCGCCTCCCGCTCCTCGTGGACGTAGGCGACGTGGCCGGGCGTGTGGCCGGGGGTGTGGTAGGCGGTGAAGCCGCCCATCTCGTCGCCGTCCTCGACCCGGCGGACCCGGTCCGTGGGCACGTCCGGGACCAGCGGCCCGAGGGCCAACTGGAGGAGCGGTTTCGCGCCGGTCAGCGGCGGGCGGCCCTGCCCGGTCAGGAGGTCGGCGTCCTCGTGGCCGACGTACACCGGCGCGTCGACGGAGAGTTTCGCGACCGAGCCGACGTGGTCGAAGTCGTAGTGGGTCACGAGCACCCGGTTCACCGCCGAGAGGTCGTATCCGGCCGCGTCGACGGCGCCCTCGACGCGGGCGGCGTCGAACGGCGTCCCCGCGTCGACGACGGTGATGCCGTCACCGTCGGCGACGAGGTAGGCGTTGACGCCCTTGCACTCGTAGCACCAGACCCCGTCGCGCAACTCGGTGAGCATACCGGGACCACGGACGGCACGTACAAAAAGAACCGCGCCCGCTCAGGGGCGCGGCGCGGCCTTCTGGAGTGCGGTCTCGGCGATGTTGCCGCCGTAGTCGGCGCTCCGGGACAGCGAGTCGACGACCAGGCCGAGCAACTGGGCTTCCTGTGGTTCCAGTTCGCGTATCTCCTCGTCGACGGCCCGCGCCAGTTCGTCGATCTCCGTGACGCGCTGGCGGGCGTCGTTGGCCAGTTGCGTCGCGCGGTCGGGGTCGTCCTCGAGCAGCGCGTCCATCGCCATCTCGACGACATCGCTGGCCTCCTCGTGGAGGTCCGCGATGGCGTCGGCGGCGGCCTCGGGCGGTGCGGCCATCGTCTCGGCGTGGGTGGCTATCTTCGTCGCGTGGTCGCCGACGCGCTCGAGCTGGCGGGCGCTGGAGTGGTAGTCGAAGCAGGTCTCCCGGTCCAGGCCGACCGTCGCGGCGGCGCTGGGGTCCCGGAGCACCGACCGGAACACCCGCGAGACCATCGACCACAGCCGGTCGACGTCATCGTCGCGCTGGACGACGTCGGCCGCGAGGTCGTCGTCGTTCTCCAGCAGGGCGGTGACGGCGTCCGACAGCATCGTCGTCGAGACCAGCCGCATCCGGGTGATGGCGTTGTGCATCGACAGCTCCGAGGAGTCCAGCAGGTCCTGCAACTGGACGTGCTCTGCGGTCTCGCCGATGACCTCCAGGCCGACGAGTCCCTGCGTCGTCTCTCGTATCGTGCGGCGCTGGGCGGCGCTGACGCGGGAGGCCTCCAGCGTGATGATGTCGAACCCGCTGACGTACATCGTCACGACCGTCCGCGTCAGTTCGTCGCCCTCCAGCCCCGAGACGTCCAGCGTGCCCTCGACCTTCTCCTCGTCCTGGCGGGGCGTCAGCAGGAGCGAGTCCTCCTCGGGGTAGAACTCGACGACGCTGCCGCCGCTGATGTCGTTGCCGGTCGCCCAGTCCTTCGGCAACGAGACCGTGTAGGTCGACCCCCCCGTCACCTGCACCTTGCGGGTTTCCATACGAGCGCTACTTGCCGACGATATAAATCTCTGATGGAATATATAGGGGTTGGGGTAGTGAGCGACCCGAAACGCCGAAATCGACGGAAAAGACGCGAAAGGGGCGATGATGGCCGCGATAGGCTGGGATATATAGTAATAAATAGCGATAATAGAACAGTATTTACGAGTGGGGGCACTCGCGTCTGTCAACGGGGCCGCGGGGAGGCCCCCTCGAGACAACCAATGAGTTCCGAGGACACCGCCCAGTCGACGGCCGAAGCCGACTCGTCCCGCGAGGAGGGAACAGCCGACCCGACCGCCGGGGGAGCAGGCGTCACCGAGTCGCCGACCCAGGGACTCGGCGGCACCGGTCGCAACGGGACGGGCCGGACCGTCGTCGAGGCCCGCAACATCGACGTCTACTACGGCGACACGCAGGCGCTCGACGACATCTCGCTTTCCATCCCCGAACAGCAGGTGACGGCGCTCATCGGGCCGTCGGGCTGCGGCAAGTCCACCTTCCTCCGGTGTATCAACCGGATGAACGACCTCATCGACACCGCCCGCGTCGAGGGCGAACTCCTCTTGCGCGGCAAGAACGTCTACGACGACGACGTCGACCCGGTCGCGCTGCGGCGGAAGGTCGGCATGGTGTTCCAGGAGCCGAACCCCTTCCCCAAGAGCATCTACGACAACGTCGCCTACGGCCTGAAGGTCCAGGGCTTCGAGGGCGACGTCGACGCCCGGGTCGAGCAGTCGCTGAAGGACGCGGCGCTGTGGGACGAGGTGAAAGACCAGCTCGACTCGTCGGGACTGGACCTCTCCGGCGGCCAGCAACAGCGGCTCTGTATCGCCCGCGCCATCGCCGCCGACCCCGAGGTGGTCCTGATGGACGAACCCGCCTCGGCGCTGGACCCCATCGCCACCTCGAAGATCGAGGACCTCATCGACGATTTGGCCGAGGAGTACACCGTCGTCATCGTCACCCACAACATGCAGCAGGCCGCCCGCATCTCCGACCGGACGGCCGTCTTCCTCACCGGCGGCGAACTCGTCGAGGTCGACGACACCGACGAGATATTCGAGAACCCCGACAGCCAGCGCGTCGAGGACTACATCACCGGCAAGTTCGGCTGAGACGGCCGCGCTCCCCGAACTTACATACACCCGCACGACGCAGGGCGACGTATGGCACGCGAAGGGTTTCAGGAACAGCTGACGGATCTCCGGGAGAACGTCCTCTACATGAGCGAGGTGGTCATCGACCGGGTCCGGATGGGTCTGCGGGCGCTGGAGTCGAAGGACGAGGAACTCGCCCGCGAGGTCATCGAGGGCGACCACGAGATCAACGAGATGTACCTCGAACTCGAGCAGGACTGTATCGACCTCTTTGCCCTCCAGCAGCCGGTGGCCGGCGACCTCCGCTTCATCGCCGCCTCGTTCAAGATAATCACCGACCTCGAGCGGGTCGCCGACCTGGCGACCAACCTCGGCGACTACACCCTCGAGGCCGAGCGGGACCTCTACCCCGACCTCGACGTCCAGGGCATCGGCGACGCCGTCCTCGAGATGATAGACGACGCGATGGCCGCCTACGCCGACGAGGACGTCGAGGCCTGCTTCGCCATCGACGAGCGCGACGACGAGGTCGACGCCCTCTGCGAGGACGCCTCCAGCGCCGTCGTCCGGGACCTCATCGAGACCGAAATCGAGACCGGCGCCTCCGGCGAGGACATCGAGAACCTGATGAGCGAGGTGTCCCGACTGCTCCTCACCATCCGGGACCTCGAACGCGTCGGGGACCACGCCGTCAACATCGCCGCCCGCACGCTGTACATGGCCGAGAACAGCGACGAACTCATCTACTGACGGCCCCCGTCCCTCCGACTGGCGGCCAGGCCCGTTCTCTCCGGGGGCGCCCCCTCCGTCGCAACGCCATCCTGCGGTAGGCGGTGGTTGTGTCCGGGACAGACTCCCCTTGACATCCTCCCCGCGCTGAAGCGCGAGGATTCCAGCGCGGGACACGCGCCGAGTGGTGAAACTCTTTGTGCGTCGACGAGAGGACCACCGCACGAATGGCTCGTCGGGACGACATCGACCGTTTCTATGGCCTGCTCGACGACCTCGAGCGACGGGTCGGCGGCACGCGGAAGCTCAAGAACTGCACCGGGTACATGGACTGGCCCGACCGCGGCGTCTACTTCTTCCTCGAACCGGGCGAGACGCGCGACTCCACCGACCAGTCGCGCGTCACCCGGGTCGGGACGCACGCCGTGTCCGCGGGGAGCAGCACGTCGCTCTGGGACAGGCTGAAACAGCACTACGGAACGGGCAGCGGCAGTTCCGACCATGCTCACGGGGGCGCTCACCGCGGCTCCGTGTATCGCAAGCGGGTCGGCGAGGCCATCATCGAGAAACACGCCCTCCACGACGACTATCCCGACTGGGACGAGCGCTGGTCCGGCATCGACCGCGAGCGGTCGGAGGTGCGTGACGAGGAATATATCCTCGAACGACGGGTGAGCACCTACGTCCGCGAACAGCCGTTCCTCTGGGTGAACCTCGACGACGAACCGAGTGCCGACAGCGACCGGGCGTACCTCGAACGGAATGTTATCGCCCTCCTCAGCAACTTCGAGGAGCGACCGATCGACCCCCGGCGAGGCGAATGGCTCGGTCGGTACAGTCGGAGCCGGGAGATTCGAAAGTCCGGGCTCTGGAACGTGAATCACGTCGACGAGCGGTACGACGGTGGGGTCCTGGACCTGCTCGAGAACGCCGTCGGCGAGACGACGCCCCCGTAGCCGCCCGGTCGCGTGGGCGGACGCATATTCCGCTGGAGGGGTCCGCGCGGTGGGGCTGTCCCGGGGTGACGGCTCGTGTGACGCCCGGGGGACACCGGGCGCCGCTCGGTTTCGCTCGGCCGTTCGCGGAGCGGTACCGGCTCGGTTCTCCCGCACGTTCTCCCACCCTTCCGAAGGTGCATGGACGGAAAGCTGGCCTCGGTACTCATAGGGCTCGTCACGGCCGGTTGCCTACGCCGGCTCGGCCCGGTCGCTCGTCATCGGCCGGTCGGGGGTACAGGTCCCGCGAGCAAGTGCGTTCCGACGCTACTCGTCGTCGGCGCTGGGGATGAAGCCGAGTTGTTCGCCGATGCCGAAGAGGTCGAGGCTGCGGAGCATGTCCTCGAACTCCTCGGAGGTGGGGTCGACGAACAGCAGGTCGTCCTCGAAATCGAACTGGAAGTCCTCGTCGCCGAAGTCGACGAGGAAGTCGCCGTCGGTGACGCCTCCCATCACCTCGTCGCTGTTCTGGATGGCGTCCTGCAGGAGTTCGCCGACGGACTGGCCGGTGTCGGCGGCCTCCTCGAGCAGGTCGACGGCGACGTCCGGCGCCGAGGAGGGGTCCTCGATGGCCTGCTGGAGCAGGTCGCCGAGCGTCTGGCCGGTGTCTTGCAGTTCCGCCTGGAGGTCCTCGAAGAGTTCTTCGGCGTCCGTCATCGTGAGCGGTGGGTCGGCCCGCACCCGCATATGTATGGTGGTTGCGCCCGCTCGGCGGATGCTGTCGAGAGACGCCGAGCGTGGTCCCTGGACCGCGTCGAACGCCCCGACTCGCTGGCGTCGGGGGCCTCGTTGGGTTCGCTCGTCACGCGAGCGGGAGCTTATATCGGCGGCCGTCCATCGGACGGTATGCACGACCCACGGGCGGAGCTCGCCGAGCGCATCGCCGGCGAGGTGGCGCTCTCGGA
Organism: Natronomonas marina; assembly: GCF_024298905.1. Lineage (NCBI taxonomy): Archaea > Methanobacteriati > Methanobacteriota > Halobacteria > Halobacteriales > Natronomonadaceae > Natronomonas > Natronomonas marina. The sequence continues at coordinate 1,014,020 of NZ_CP101154.1, read as the reverse complement.
GGACCCCGGCGCCACGCTCCGGAAGTGGCGCGAGGAGTTCGACGTCACCCAGACCCAGCTGGCCGAGGAGATGGGGGTGTCGGCGTCGGTCGTCTCCGACTACGAGAGCGGCCGGCGCGAGAATCCGGGCATCCGGGTGGTCAGCCGGGTCGTCGAGGGGTTGCTCGACGTCGACGAGCGCCGCGGCGGCGACCGGGTCCGCCAGCACGCCCGGGTGCTGTCGGCTGGCTTCGACCAGGACGTCGTCTACGACCTCCGGGAGTACGAGGCGACGGTCCCGCTGCGGCGGTTCCACCACGCCATCGAGGCGGAGACGGTCGCCGCCGGCCAGGCCGACACCCTCGCCGGCCACACCGTCATCAACAGCGTCGAGGCCATCAAACGGCTCTCGAGCGAGGAGTTCTACCGCCTCTACGGCCAGTCGACCAACCGGGCGCTCGTCTTCACCGGCGTCACCCGCGGGGAGTCGCCGCTGGTCGCGCTGCGGGTCGTCACGCCGACCCCCTCGGCGGTCGTTTTGCACGGCATCGAACCCGACGACCTCTGGGAGCACGCGCCCGCGCTGGCGCGTGCCGACGGCGTCGCGCTCTCGACGACGACGCTGCCGCTGGATGAACTGCTGGAGACGATCCGGGAGTTCCCCTGAACGGTCGGATTACTCGTCGACGAGGACGGCGTTGACCTGGCCGTCCTGGCCGGGCCGGGAGGTGACGCGTGCGCGACCGGCCGACGTCTCGATGACGGCGCCCTTCGTGATGATGTTCCGCCGGACGTAGTTGGGGTTCGACGGGTTCTCGACGACGTCCTCGATGTCGGCGCTCTCGACGCCGTCGTCGGTGGCGACGCTGGCGACGCTGCGGGCGATGGCCCGGACCTTCGTGTTGCCGCCGCGGGTCTCGGCTATCTTCAGTTTCTCCTCGCCGAGGGTGGTCTCGGTGGGGGCCGACCCCATCTCGTGTTTCTGCTTCTTTCGGACGGGCCGGCGGCGACCGCCGGTTCGCTTCTTCGCGGATCGAGCGTGGTTCATACCCTATCGGTTCCCTGCCGCGCACTTCAACTCCGCGGTTCCGCCCCGAGAGGTTCTTTGGCACCCGGCGTCAACCGGCGGGCGTGACCTTCGACGAACTCCCCGAGGTCGACCCGGCGCCCGGCGAAGTCGAGACCGCCGAACTGGTCGTCCACGACGACGTGCTGGTGAAACTGTTCGCGCTCGGTCCCGGCGGCGCCTTCGAGCCGCACGTCCACGAGGACTCGACGAACGTGTTCCACCTGCTGGAGGGCGAGGTGGTCGTGAGCCAGGACGGCAGCGAGGAGACGCTCTCGGCGCCCGCCGTGGTCCACAACGCCCGCGGCGTCGAACACGGCGCGCGCAACGACGGCGACGAGCGGGCGCTTCTGACGGCGAGCCTCTGTCCGCTTCCCTAGCGACCGGCCAGTCCTGCCAGGTGTGGCGCCTCCTCGACGATGATCTCGCCGGCGCCGAGCCGGGCGGCGTTCTCGCTGCCCGGCAGACAGAAGACGGGCACGCCGTCGGCGATCCCCGCGGCCGCGCGGGTGCCGACCACCTTCGTCCCGATCTCCTCGTAGGAGAGGGTCCGGAACAGTTCCCCGAACCCGGGAAGCCGCTTGTCGAAGAGCGGTTCGACGGCCTCGACGGTCACGTCGTCGGGCGTGACGCCGGTGCCGCCGGTGGTGACCACGCAGTCGGTGTCCTCGCGGTCGGCGAACCTGTCGACGGCGTCCTGAACGCCGTCGTAGCTGTCCCGGACCAGTTCCCGGACCGCCACCTCGTGGCCCGCGCCCTCGACGATTTCGGCGATGGCGTCGCCCGCCGGGTCGTCCTCGAGGCTCCGACTCGAGGAGATCGTGAGGACGGCGACGCCGAGTTCCGAGATGTCGTGGTGGTGGTGGTCGTGCCCGTCGCCGTCCTCGTGTCCGTGTCTGTCGTCCTCGTGTCCGTGTCTGTCGTCCTCGGGGTCCTCGTTCTCGTGTCCGCTCATGTCCCACTCACCGGTGGCGTGCCGCTAAAGGCCATCGCCGTCCTCGGGGGTGCCTGCCGTCTTCGCTACTGTTTTGCACCCCGCGGTCCGACGGCGGAGTATGAAGGCGGTCTTCTACGACGAACACGGCTCGACGGACGTACTGCAGTACGACGAGTTCCCGGACCCCGAAATCGACGACGACGAGGTACTCGTCGCGGTGAAGGCCGGCGGGCTGAACCACCTCGACGTCTGGACGCGCAAGGGGATGCCCAGCCCCGAGGAACTGCCGCACGTTCCGGGCAGCGACGCCGCGGGCGTTGTCGAGGCGGTCGGCGACGACGTGACCCGCTTCGAGGCCGGCGACCGCGTCGTCGTCGACCCCGGACTCTACTGCGGGGAGTGTGAGTTCTGCCGGAAGGGCGAGGAGTCGCTCTGTGTCGACTACAAGATGATGGGCGAGCACGTCCGCGGCGTCCACAGCGAGTACGCGGCGGTCCCGGAGACGAACCTCCTGCACCTGCCGGAGACGGTCGACTTCGTGACGGCCGCCTCGGCGCCGCTCGTCTTCCAGACCGCCTGGCGGATGCTGACGACCCGGGCGGAAATCCAGCAGTCCGACAGCGTCCTCGTCCTGGGCGCGTCGGGCGGCGTCGGCCACGCCTGCGTCCAGATAGCCGCCAACGAGGGCTGCGAGGTCTGGGCGACCGCCTCCAGCGAGGAGAAACTCGAGCACGCCGAGGCCTGCGGCGCCGACCACCTCGTCAACTACGCCGAGGAGAACTTCGCCGACGCGATAAAGTCCGAGACGGACGGCCGCGGCGTCGACGTCGTCGTCGACCACGTCGGCGAGGCGACCTGGGACGACTCCCTCTCCGTCGCCGCCCGCGGCGGCACCGTCGTCACCTGCGGGGCCACCTCCGGCATCTCCCCGGAGACCAACATCCCGAAGCTGTTCTGGAAGCAACTCGACGTCCTCGGGTCGACGATGGGCACGCCCGGCGAGATGGACGACGTGATGGCGAAGGTGTTCGACGGCACCTTCGAGCCGCGCGTGCGGGCTGTCCTGCCGATGAGCGAGATGGCCCGCGCCCACGAGATGCTCGAAGAGCGGGAGGGGTTCGGTTCGGTCGTCGTCGTCCCCGACGCCGAGTACGACCCCGACGCCCACGAGTGACCGCCCGATGGGAGACGGCTACACCCACGACCCGGAGAGCTTCGACGAGGACGACGAGTACGTCGACGACGCCGCCGAGGGCGCGCCCCGGGAGGACGACGACGAGGCGGGCGTCCACCCCGAGGCGGCCGACCGCGAGTTCGACTGGCGGGGCTGGGTACTCGTCGGCGCCGTCTTCGTCGCCTTCCTCGTCGTCCCGGCCGTCATCTTCCTGTACCCCTACGTGGGGCCGGCGCTCGGACTGACCTTCTACGACACCTACCTCGCGTTGCCGATGGTGCCGGCCATCGTGCTGGCCGCGCTTGCGGTGTGGGCGACGACCCGCCCCTGAGGGCCGCCGCGGAACCCTTTTGCCCGCCTGCCACGCATCGCGGGTATGACCTCGACAGCCGAACTGGCCCGATTCGCCGCCGAGGTGAGCTACGAGGGACTCCCCGAGTCGGTCAGGGAGGCGACGAAACGGCGCGTGCTCGACGCCGTCGGAGTCGGCCTCGGGAGCGTCGGCCGCGAGCCGACGGGCGGCATCCGGCGTGCGGTCTCCGTCCAGAACGCGACGGGTCGGAGTCGCCTGTGGGGGTCGGACCTCGGCGGGTCGCCGCCCGACGCCGCCCTCTACGACGCCGCACTGGTGGCTCGCGGCAACGGCGCCGTCTTCCTCTCGCCGACGCTTTCGGCGGCGGGCGGCACGGTCGCGGCCGTCCTCGCCGCCGCCGAGGCCCGCAGCGCGACCGGCGAAGCCGTCCTCGCGGGCCTCGCCGCGGGCCACGAGGTCCACGGCGAACTCGCCTGGAACGCGCCGATAGAGGGATTTCACCCGGCGACCCACGGCGCCGTCGCCGCCGCCGCTGGCGCCGCCCGCGCCGCTGGTCTCGACGCCGGCGAGATCGAAAACGCCGTCGGCATCGCGGCCGCCCGGGCGACGCTCGCCGTCGGGGACGACGACTTCGACACCCTCGCCGTCGGACTCGCCGCCCGTGCCGGCGTCGACGGCTGTCTGCTCGCCGAGAGCGGCGTCGAGGCCCCCGACGCCATCGGTGGGACCGGTGGCTGGCACGACCTGGTCGGGCCCTTCGACCTCGATTTCGATCCCGGCTGCGAGCGGGTCGGGGACGCCGCCGTTCGGCTCTTCGACGCCCACCCGTACGCGCAGGCGTCACTCGAGGCTGCGGTCGAACTCGTCGAGGACGCCGCCATCGATCCCGCGGAGGTCGACGCCGTGACCGTCGAGACGTTCGCCGACGCCGTCCCCGAGGTGACGCCGAGCGCCGTCGCGGCCGCCCTGGTCGACCGCGACGTGACGGTCCGGCCGACCGAGCGGGCCGACCTCCGGCCGGTCGCCGACGCCGTCGAGGTCCGCGCCGACGCCGACCTGACCGGCCGCGCCGACCGCGGCGAGACCCCCGCCCGGGTCACCGTCGAGTGCCGCGACGGCGCCGTCCACGAGGTGGAGACGGACCGCTTCACCGGCCACCCGGCGCGACCGGCGCCGTGGGGGACCGTCGAGGAGAAGTTCCACGCGCTGGCGGCACCGAGGTACGACGCCGAACGACGGACGGAAATCGTCGAGACGGTCCGGGGGCTGGAGGCCGAGACCGTCGCGGAGCTGTCGCGGCTGCTCGATTAGGTCTCGGAGCCGGCACACTCGAAGTCGGCCGCCGAAGAGGGGGCGGGAACGACCGACCCGCAGGTCCGGACGTACTGTCGAAGCTGGGCACGGGAGAGACCGCTGCACCGTGCGGCCTCCGCCTCGCTCAGGTCGCCGTTCAGGTACAGTGCGACGGCAGTGCGAACCTGTGTGCCCGACATCGTCGTAATATTTGTTACTACCGACCGGCACGTAAACCTTTTTTCGAGTTTCGGATACGTTCTTCCGCCACCGACCCAATTCGGTGACCGAACGTGCCCTTTGGTAGCTTCTCACACGAAATTCGACGACGAACGACGTATTTTGCCGGGTGCGGGGGCCGCCGCGGGACCCTGCCGTCCCGGGACCCGGTGTGGCAGGCAGGTCGTGACCGCCGCCGTGCCGGGTGGTGGTCACTGATAATTTCCCGGAGTGCTACGGCAGTAACGACTTCCCCCGTCACGCGGTGGCATGGGTATGCGTTTCGACAGGCGGTCCCTTCTGCAGGGACTCGGCGGACTGGGCGCGCTGACGGCTCTCGGCAGGAACGCGGTGCGAGAGGCGGACGCACAGGACGCCGCCACGACGGTTCCCGAGGCGGCGCGGTCGGTGGAGGCGGGACTCGAACTGTTCGCGGCGAAGTGGACGGCCGGCGGCCCGATCATCACCGCCACCAGGTTCGGCCGGTTCCTGACGAACAGGACGTTCAACTGCCGGGTCGTGCTACCGGCGACCGACGAGGACGGCGACGGCGAGGCCGACCCCTCCAGGGCCTACACGCTGGCGCTCGGGACCGCCGGGGCGACGGTGACGCCGGGCGCGACGCCGACGGCCCACGCCGAACTGACGATGGACGAGGGCGACTGGGAGGACGTCCTCTACGGCGAGTACACGGGGCTGGCACCGATCATGAACGGCCGCGCGTACCCGAACAAGGACCAGGCGAACTCGCTCGTCGGTCTCGCGCTCGTGATGTACGTCCTGGCACACGTACCCCACCCCGACGCTGACCCGCGGTTCACGGCCGAGACGCTCGACGGACTGCTCGCCCGCGGCGGCGTGCCGTCCTGCGAGGGCGAACCCGAGTCCTTCGAGACCCTCGCCCGGACCACCGAGGACCCCGCGGGCGAACTCCGGGAGCGGGCCTTCGGCGCCAACGACGCGCCGCCGGTCACCCGCCGGCTCGCCGAGTGGGTCGAGGCGCTCTCCTACGACCGCCTCGGCGACGAGCAGGTCCGTCTCGCCAAGGCCCAGCTGAAGAACATCCTCGGGGTCACCTTCGCCGGCGGGACGATGCCACCGGGCGAGACGTTCGCGGACTCGGTGACGGGATTCAGCCGCGGCGAGGCGACCGTCGTCGGGTTCGACGGGACCGCCGCGCCGCACGAGGCCGCGATGGTCAACAGCCATCTCTCGCAGGTGCTGGAGTGGGAGGACTTCACGAGCCACGCCCACTCCGGCGCGGCGGTGATCCCCGCGGCACTGGCAGCGGGTGAGGCCGCCGGCGCCACTGGCGAGGAGCTCGTCACCGCCATCGTCGCCGGCAACGAGATAATCGCACGGATCAGCCCCGTGATGACCGACCTGCTCAACACGGGACAGGCGCTCCCGATGCACCAGATCCAGACCCCGCTGGTGGCCGGGAAACTGTTCGGTCTCGACGCCGAGGAACTGCAGGACGCCGCCGGCATTGCCGCGACGCAGCCACAGCTGACGTCCATCCCGGCCTGGACCGCCGAGGCCAAGGGCATGGTGACCGCCGAACCGGTCGCGTCGGGCGTCCGGGCCGCGATGTTGGCCCGCGACGGGCTCTCCGGGCGGCGCGACCTGCTGGAGAACCCGCTGGGCTACTGCTACCGCGTCTCCGACATCCGCAGCCCCGGGGACCTGTGGCCCGCCGTCTCGGACCTGTCGACGACCGGCGACCCCGTCGAGAACTGGGGGTTCCGCCCGGACCACTACTTCAACAAGCGGTACCCCTGCGACGGGTTCACGACGACGGCGGTGCAGGCGACGCTGAACGTCCGCGAGAAGCTCCTCGAGGCCGGCGTCGACCCGGCCGACCCCGACGCGGTCGAGTCCATCAGGGTCCACATGAACCTCCCGATGGCCAGCACCGCCACCATGTTCAACGAGGCCGAACCGGACGTCCTCGACCGGGTTCTCGACGCCGACCAGCCGGACTGGACCTACATCTCGCTGCTGTTCGGCGGGCGCTATCCGCTGGCGGCGGCGCTGCTTTCCGGGGAACTGACCGACGAACAGTTCCGCGAGGACGCCATAGCCGACCCCCGGATCCGGGAGCTGTGGCCGAAGTTCGAGGAGGCGCCCGACCTCGCGGTCGGCGTGCTGGGCGCCCAGGTGAGCGTCACCACGGCCGGCGGCGACCCCGTCACCTCGGCGGTCGGCATCGACGACACGCCGCTCGGCGACGACGCGACGTACGACTCCTTCGTGAGCTGTATCCGGCGCGACGTCAACGGCCGCGGGCGCGACGATGTCGAGACCTACACTGCCGACCGGAAGTTCCACCGGACGGCACGGCGAGTTCCGGCCGGTCGCAGAGAGCGAATCGTCGAGCGAATCGACGACATCGAGGGCGGACCGGTCGACCGCCTGACGGCGCTGTTGTAACGGTCGCTGGAGACCGCCCGTTTCGGTACCGGTGCTTGGCGCGGGTCGGTCCGACCGTTCAGGCCCGTGCGGTCCCGTCCGCGACGAGCTTGTACAGCAGCGCCACGCTCCCGACGAAGGTGGCGACGAAGCCGACGACGGTGAATACGAGGTGGAGCAGGTCGCCGAGCGGGTGCGGGAGCCCCGCGACCAACAGCGTCGTCCCGACGAGCTGTAGCAACAGCCCCACCAACACGACGACGTATATCCGAACCATCTCGCGGCTGACGGCGTAGGTCAGCGCCTCCTTCGCGGTGAGCGGACTCATAATTCGAGTCCACTCGTCGTATGACAAAAGGGTGTCCATCGGCCCCGGCGGTGCCGGCTACTCCTCGAAGTCCCGCCGCATCGCGATCTCGAACCAGGGACACAGCCGGAGCTGGCGGTACCACTTCGGGTGCTCGTGGAGGCGCTCGTAGGGGACCCACAGCAGGCCGGTGACCTCCTCCTCGTCGGGGTCGAGTTCGACCTCGTCGAGCGTACACTGCAGGACCGCACAGACCTCCCACTCCAGGCCCTCGTCCATGTAGTAGCGCTTGTACTCGAACTTGTCCGTCACCCGGAGGTCGCTGTACTGGTCGGGCGTGACGCCGAGTTCCTCCTCGAGGCGCTGGCGGGTCGCCTCGGTCTGGCTCTGCCCCTCGACGGGGTGGGAGGCGACGGTGCCGTCCCAGTAGGTGTCCCAGAGCCGCTTGTCCGGCGCCCGCTGGGCGAGGAGGATGTGGCCGTCGCCGTCGAAGACCAGCGCGGTGAAGGCGCGGTGGCGGATGCCGTCGCCGGTGTGGGCCTCCAGCCGGTTGACCGTCCCCTCTGGGTCGTCGTTCTCGTCGACCGCGATGACGTCCTGGAGGGCGTTCTCGTGTTCGGTCCCCGTCCCCGACCCGACCGGGTCGATGTCGTCGGCGCTCATGGCGCCTAAATCGGCGACCGCTGTTAAGGCCTCTTCGACTCCGCGTCCGGGTCGGGGTCGTACGCCTCGCCGACGGGCATCGTCAGCCGGCCTGGGAGGGTCTCGATGGCCGTCTCGTGGCTCGTTATCATCTCGCCGTCGAGGCTGAACGAGACGGGGTCGTCGTCGTCGGCCGACCGGACGGTCAGCCCCGGCGTCGCCAGCCGGTATATGTGGTCGCCGGAATCGCCGAACAGCCGTTCGAGGGCGGCCTCACCGACGACGTCGACGGTCGGGCCGTCCTCGACGATGGTCACCTCGAAGAGACCGTCCTCCATGTTCGCCTGCGTGTCGCCCTCGACGGGGAACCGCCGGCCGTTGCCCACGAGGACGAACGCCGCCTCGCCGCTCCAGGTCCTGCTGTGGGCGTCGTCCGTCTCGACGGTCAACGAGAGGCTCTCGTAGGAGACGGCCCGCTTGACCGTGTTCAGGACGTAGGCCATCACGCCGAGGTTCCGCTTGCTGTCGGGCGTCGTCGCGGCGCTGGCCTCGGCGGTGATGCCGCCGACACAGGAGTTGACGAACGCCCGCCCGGCGGCGACGCCGACGTCGATGTCCCGCCTCTCGCCGGACTCGAACACCTCGAAGGCGTGCTCTAGCCCCTCGACGCCGACGTTCGAGGCGAAGTTGTTGCCCGTGCCCGCGGGCACCACGCCGACGGTGACGTCGTCGAGCGCCTCGGCGCCGTGGAGCCCGTTGACCACCTCGTTGAGCGTGCCGTCGCCGCCGGCCGCCGCCACGAAGTCCGCACCGGCAGCGGCGGCATCGCCGGCCAGTCGGATAGCGTCGCCCGCCTCCTCGGTCTCGCGGACGAGAAAGCCGTGCTCGTCGGCGAGGTCGTACACGTCCTCGGCGTGGTCCTCGCTCCCGCTCTTGGGGTTGAGGACTACCACGCGCCGTGCGTCGTCGGTGGAGGACTCGTTCATATCACTGAATCGTGTAGAAAAATAGAAAGGTGTTCCGGTCCTCCCGCCAGACGTGTACGCCGTCGACCTGCACGCACACACCAGATTCTTCCACGGTCGTCGGGCGCTCGGGGACCGCTTCGACCCGCTGGGCCACCGGCTGCTCGCCGGCGCCGCGTGGCTCCGGGACCTCGACGGGGTCGCCACGACGAACCACGACTACTACACGGCCTTGCCCGACCGTTTCGGCGTGGCGTCCCTGCCCGGCAACGAGATAACGACGACGCGAGGTCACCTGCTGGTGGTCGGGCCGGACCCGCCAGCCGAGACCGAACCGGGCGAGTTGACGCCCGCCGAGGCGGTCGAGTTGGCCCACGACCGGGGCTGTGCGGCCGTCCTCGCACACCCCTACCGGAACAGCACCATCCGCGAACTCGAGGACCTCCCGCTGGACGCCATCGAGGTCAACGGCAAGCACCCCCGGACCCGCAAGTGGGTCCGACGGCTCGCCGACCACCGGGAGTTGCCGCTCGTCGGCGGCAGCGACGCCCACTACCCCTTCGAGGTCGGTCGCGCCTACACCGAGATCGAGGCCGAGGAGCTTTCGCCGACCGCCGTCGTCGAGGCCGTCCGGGAGGGCCGCGTCGAGGCCCGCGTCGACGACTGGCTGCCCCACCGCCTGTTGCGCGGCGTCTACCGGAAGGTCCACGAGCGGAAACGCCACCTCGACCGACCGGACTCGGGAACGCCGGGGGTCGGCACGCCGCCCGGCGAGGACGACGACGACGCCGACTGACACGTAGCGAGCGGAAGCCCACCCCTTTAGGGTGGGTGTAAGCGACAGCATCGTCCACCAGTCCACGCGCTACGGCTCGTCTGGATGTTCCACCGCTTCCAACCCCGCTTCGATAATCTCCCGATACGCTTCTTCGAGGCTCACGTCCTGCTGTTCGGCGTAGTCTTTCACACGCCCGTTCAACGTGTGCGAGATGTCGATGTTCGGTCGCATCGTCTGTGTCCAAAAGACATTTAGACGTAAAGCTACAAATGTCTGTTGTCGTGAGGCGAACCAACACCTTCGCGGTGCGGCCGCTCTCCGACCGGGATGAGCGGCTGCTGCGGGATTTGTTGGACGCCTCCGCGAGCCTGTGGAACGAATTGAACTTCGAGCGCCGCCAGCAGTTCTTCGACGGCGACAGCGTGTGGGACACCGCCGACTACCGCAAACAGTACGTCGGTGTGCTCGGCTCCGCCACTGCCCAGCAGATCATCCGCAAGAACAGCGAAGCGTGGCGGTCGTTCTTTGCCGCCCGGGAGAACGGCGAGGACACCGCCCCGCCCGGCTACTGGGGCAACGAGGAGGATGGTCGAGAACTGCGGACGTACATCCGCAACGACCAATACACCCTCGAAACCGGCGGGCAGAGCCGACTCGAAATCCCAGTCGGTCAAGACCTGAAAGACGAGTACGGGCTTGGCTACCACGACCGCCTGCGTCTCGAAGTGGCTGGCGACCCGAAGTGGGAGGGCGAACAGGGTCGGTTGGAGCTGTACTACGACGAGCTCGAGGACACCGTCAGAGCTTTCCAGCCTGTCACCGTACCCGATTCTCGACAGGATTCACCACTAGCCGAGGAATCGGCTGCCCTGGACGTCGGTGCCAACAACCTCGTCGCCTGTACTACCACGACCGGCCAGCAGTACCTCTACGACGGCTGGGACCTATTCGCTCGCTTCCGCGAGACGACCGAGGAGATCGCCCGCTTGCAGTCGAAACTGTGTGAGGGGCGGTACAGTAGCCGACGGATTCGACGCCTCTACCGCAAGCGGACGCGACGACGCGACCACGCACAGGACACGCTCGTCCGCGACTTGATGGAACGATTATTCGACGAAGGCGTTGTCACCGTGTACGTGGGCGACCTCACCGACGTGTTGTCGGCCCATTGGAGCGCCGAGGTGAACGAGAAAACCCACCAGTTCTGGGCGTATCGCTCCTTCATCGACCGGCTTGCGACGACCGCCGAGGAGTACGGCATCACGGTCGAAGTCGAGTCAGAAGCGTACACGACGGCGGAGTGTCCGGTATGTGGCGAGCGCGACGAGACAGAGCGGGACGGCGACGTGTTCCGGTGTTCGTGTGGCTACGAAGGTCACGCCGACCTCGACGCTTCGCGGACGTTCCTCGAACGACAGGCTGGCGAATCCGAAGTCGGGTCGATGGCACGGCCCGTGCGCCTCAAGTGGGACGACCACAACTGGTCGGAGTTATCACGCTCTCCCGAGAGGGCAAGTCCCAACGAGGAGCGCACAAACCAGAGTACCGGCGACGGGAAACTTGCCTCCGTGGAGACGGCATAGCCAACATCCCCACCGGAGGAATCCCACCCCTGAAGGGGTGGGAGGATGTCAAGTTCAGCCGAGCTTCTCGTCGAGGATGAGCCGCGTCTTCGTGCTGACGACCTCGTCGAGTTCCCGGGCGCGAGTTATCATCTCGTTGAGCGCGCCGGTGTCGGCCGTGTCCGCGACGACGACGACGTCCTCCTCGCCGGAGACCTGCCAGACGAAGTCCACCTCGGTCCAGTCGGCCATCCGCTCGGAGATCTCGGAGGTGTCGACGTCGACGGCGACGCCGATCTCGATCATCGCCTTGACGTTGCCCGTCCGCGTCGCAACGGTGAACCGCTCGATGATGCCCTCCTCGACGAGTCGCTCGACCCGGTTGCGGACCGTCCCCTCGGAGGTGCCGACGGAGTCGGCTATCTCCGTGTAGGGCGTCCGGGAGTCCCGACGGAGGATGGTGAGTATCTGGCGGTCCAGCTCGTCCATGAGGTTCGCACCTTCGCGTCGCCCCCACTTACCGATTACGAATTTCGTAACCTTCCTTCGAACACAAGCGTTATTTGGGGGTCCATCGTACGTATCTCGTAATGACGGAGGCCTACGTCGCGCTGGAGGACGGGCGGGTCGTCGAGGCCCGCGCCCGCGCCCCCGGCCGCAGTCGCGGGGAACTCGTCTTCACCACCGCTTACACCGGCTACGAGGAGTCGCTCACGGACCCCAGTTACGAGGAGCAGGTGCTCACGTTCTCGTACCCGCTCATCGGCAACTACGGGGTCCGAGCCGAGCGCTTCGAGTCCGACCGCGTCCACCCGCGGGCCGCCGTCGCCCGGGAGTTCACCGAGGACGTCGCCGAGTGGCTCGAGAGCGAGGGCGTCCCCGCCGTCGACCACCTCGACACCCGCGACCTGGTGACCGGCATCCGCGAGCAGGGCGCCATGGAGTGCGGCATCGCCGCTGGCCCCGACGCTACCCCCGAGGCCGCCCGCGAGGAACTCGAACGGTGCGTCCCGATGAGCGACCACACCGACATCGGCGCACAGGTCAGCGTCGCGGAGGGCCTCACCCACAACCCCGAGGGCGACGGTCCGACGGTCGCACTGGTCGACTGCGGCGCGAAGGGCTCCATCGTCGACTCGCTGGTCGAGCGGGACGCCGTCGTCGAGGTGGTCCCCTACGACGCGACGGTCGCCGACATCGAGGCGGTCGACCCCGACGTGCTCTTCGTCTCCAACGGTCCCGGCGACCCCGAGAACTTCGAGCGAGCGGCCGCTCTCGTCGACGAGTACGCCGGCGAGTTGCCGCTGGCTGGCATCTGTCTCGGCCAGCAGGTCATCGCCAACGCCCTCGGCGGCGAGACCGAGAAGATGGAGTTCGGCCATCGCGGCGTCAACCAGCCCGTCCAGGACCTCCGCTCCGGCAAGGTCGTCATGACGACCCAGAACCACGGCTACACGGTCGCCGAACCCGGCGAACTGGAGGTCACCCAGATCAACGTCAACGACGACACCCCCGAGGGCCTGGAGAGCGACGAACTCGAAATCATCACCCGCCAGTACCACCCCGAGGCCAACCCCGGACCCCACGACACGCTGAGCTTCTTCGACGACGTCGTGGCGATGGTCGAGGGCGGGGCGAAGCCGACCCCCAGCGCCGGCGACTGACCACCACGTCACTTCCTGACACCCGCGAGCAACCCTTTTCGGTAGTCACTCACAGAGGTTGGTATGGCCCTCTTTCCGACGACCATCGAGACGCCACGCCTCCGGTTCGAGGTGATTCGCCCGGACAGCTTCGACCCATACGAGATGTACGAACACGTCCACGCGGACGCCCCGAACATCGAGGAGGTGACCCAGTGGCTAAACTGGGACCCTCACGAACACCCGAAGGAGACCGCCGAGTTCGTCGACTACGTTGGAAAGAACTACGACAACGACGAGGGTGCCGATTACGCTATCTATCCCCGCGACGGCGAGGACCGCGCCGGACAGTTCGCCGGCACCACTGGTCTCTCGGTCGACTGGGACCTCCGCCGCGGCACACTCGGCGCGTGGCTCCGCAAGCCGTTCTGGGGACGGGGATACTCCGGCGAGCGCGCGAAGGCCCTCGCCGCGCTGGCCTTCGACGTGCTCGACCTCGATGTCGTCGGCGTCACCCACGACCCCGAGAACGAAAAATCGGGCCGCGCCATCAAAAAGTACATCGGTGCGCTCGGCGGCCGCAAGGAGGGCGTCATCCGCAACGACATCGTCATGAACGGCGAACCGCGGGACTCGGTTCGCTACTCGGTGACCGCAGAGGAGTATCGAGAGGCGACCGATGGCGAACCCGAGGCGACCTTCGAGTGGCCGGACCGCTGAGGAGCCCCGCCCTTCACCGGCGTTCGGCCACGAGGGGTCGACCGGAACCACCTGCCTAACTTAATGAGCCGGCTCGCAACGACGTGGTATGTCGGACGCCACACCCGAGCACGTCGTCGGCGAGCTCGAGCTCACGAGGGGGCTGACGATACAGATGACGGCCATCGGGACCCTCGGGGTGGTGGTCGGGTGGACGCTCTTCACCGGACTCTACCAGCTCTGGACGGGCGATACGGTCGGGTTCCGGTTCGTCCCCGAGACCCTCGGTTGGATCGCGGGGCCGCTCGACGTCCTCGTCGTCGTGTTCCTGGGGACGTTCTTCCTCGTGCCACACGAGTGGTTACACGGGCTCGCCATCCGGTACTACGGCGGCGAACCCCGGTACGGGGTCGGCCTCGCGCACTTCATCCTGCCGTACGCCTACGCGACGACCGACCACGTCTTCACCCGCAACCAGTTCGTCGTCGTGCTGTTGACGCCGCTGGTGGTGATAACCGCCATCGGCGTCCCGCTGATGCTCGGACTGGGGTGGGGTTGGCTCGCAATCCCCCTGACGATGAACGCGGCCGGCGCCGTCGCCGACGTCTGGATGACGGCGGTCGTACTGGGCTATCCGGCCCACGTCCGGGTCGTTGACCACGAGACCGGCGTCAGGATCCTGGGCCGGGAGTCGGACGCGAACCGTGCACCGTCCGTGACTGCGGTGGTCTGGGACGCTCTGGCGGGCGCCGCCGTCGGCGTCGTCGCCTCGTTTCTCCTCCTCGCCGTCGGCGGGCCCCTCGTCCTCTCGGCGCTCGGCACGGAGTCAGTGACCGTCGGGACACCGGGCACGTTCACGTACCTCTTTTCGTTCGTCAACACGCCCGAGGAGATATCGCTCGGCGTCGGGCCGGGCGTCTTCGCCGTCGGCGGGTTCCTCGGACTCGTGTACGCACTCGTACGGACCGTCCGCCGTCGCGGCAGGCCCGCCGATGCCACCGCGACGTAGCGCCCCGGCCGGTCGGGGGCGGCGAGGTCCCCTCACCTATCTTCCCCACAAATCTCGCGCTGGTAGAAGCCCGACCCCCGGAACCGCGTCTCGTTCAACTGCGCCGCGGTCGCCGCCGAGAGGTACTCGTCGTCGGCGAGCCACCCCTCGCGGGTGTGGGCGCCCCCGTCCGGGAGACTGGGGTCGTCGATGTGGCCGACGACGTTGTGGAGCAACTCGTGGGTCATCACGCTGGCGCGGTGGGTGTAGGTGCCGCGCTGCTCCTCGAGGGGGACGCCGGTGACGAAACTGCTGTAGCCGGGGGTCGTGCCCCACCCGTGGACATCGTCCGTCGGTTCGCCGAGCACGACGAGGTGGTACCGGCAGTGCCGCGGGCCCATCCGCTCTTCGGTGTAGTAGCGGGTGTGGTCGGAGCCGTCGCCGACGCCGAAGGTCACCGACCGGTCCAGTTCGCCGCCGGACCGGATGTGGATGTCGATGCCCGTCGAGCCGTCGGGGTTCCGGACCGGCATCGTCGCCCAGATTTCCCGGAGATGGCGCCGGTCCCGGTCGGTCAGCGGTTCGACGTTCGACCCGTGGACGACGGTCACGTAGAGGTCCAGTCGGTCGACCGAACCGTTCGGTAGCGGGGTGCCCCCGGGCGTCTCGCCGGCCCGGAGCCAGGCGTCTTTCAGGCGGTCGCCGGCGGTGTCCGGCTCCGGCCGGTCGTAGCCCGTCGGGCTCAGGCTGACGGTCCCGTCGCCGGCCCGGACGACGCCGTCCCGTTCGTCGAACGCCGTCTCGAGGAAGCCGCCGGCGGTGTCGCCGGCGCCGCCATCGCCGAGCGTCCCGACCCGGTTCGGCAGGGGCGCGGCGACGCCGAAGACGAGCGCGGTCACGAGCAGCGTCGTGACCGCGACCACGCCGGCGGGTCCCTCGGGGAAGAGACCGACGACCCGCCTCGTCGGGCGGACGAGGACCGACACGAGACGGAAGCCGATTCTGACGAGGAGGTAGCCGACCCCGACGGTGACGGGGAGGGCGGCGACGGCCAGCACCGCGATACCGACCGGGCTGTTGAGAAACTCGATCAGTCCACCCCCGGCGAACATGCCCCGAGGACGAGGTGCGACCACAAAAGCGTCCGGTCGGGCTCAGTTGCCGACTACTCGACGTAGCGGTACTTCCGTTCGCCCATGCGGCCCCAGCCGTCGAAGACGAACTCGCCGTCCGGTGCGGTGAACTCCTCGACCGAGGTCTCCTCGTCGAAGTTGTGGGCGTCGTGGACGTCCTCGTACTCGTCGAACGAGAGGTCGTAGCGGGCCGCCAGTTGCTCGTCGACGTTCAGCGCCTCGATCTCCGATTCGTAGTTCTCCTGGATGGTCTCGACGTGGATCTCGGCCTGGGCACCGGAGCCGTACGAGCCGACCAGCAGCTTCTCGCCTTCGGCGTCCTCGCCGTCCTCGACGAGGGACCTGATGCCGGAGACGCGGGCGACGTGGACGGAGCCGGTGTACCAGTTGCCGACCTCACGGGAGAGGTCGAGCGTCGGGTCGATGGTCCGGTCGTACCACCCCTGATAGTGGTCGGTGTCCTTCAGGGCGTCCGTGTACTCGCCGAGGGCCTCGGTGTAGGCCTCCTCGTCGTCGAAGGCCTCGGGACGGGGCTGGCGGCCGATCTCCTCGGCGAGTTCCTCCTCGATTTCGGTGTCGCGGGTGATGTGGCGGTAGGCGAGCACGGCAGCCTTCCGGACCATGCCCGGGAACGGCGTGTGGAACGGGCCGAGCCGGAAGTCGTCGGGGTGGATGTCGCCGCCGACGGACTCGTAGTCGACGAGCGCCTCCCGCATCCGCGCCAGGTAGACGTTCACCGAGCGCTTGCCGTCGACGCTGGGGAACTGCTGCTGTGGCTTGAGGAAGTCCGTCTCGTCGGCGCTGCCGTACCCCTGTTCGGTCGACAACTCGACGAAGTCGGGGTCTTCGTCGATCAGCATGGCGACGGCACCGGCGCCCTGCGTCGCCTCGCCGGGGTCGTCGCGGGCGTAGAGTGCGGTGTCGGTCGCCACCACCAGCGCCGCGCGGCCGCGGTTCCGCCCGGCCCGGATCCAGTTGTAGGCGTCGTCGACGCTCTGGGTGCCCGAGACGCAGGCGAACTTCCGCTCGCCCTTGTTGGCGTGGTGGAAATCGCCCTCGAAGACCTGCTCCAGACAGCCCGCGATGTACGTCGAGACGGGCTTGGAGTGGTCGAAGGCCGACTCGGTTGCCACGTCGATGCGGCCGATGTCTTCGGGTTCCAGTCCCTTCCGCTCCATCAGCCGGTGGGCCGCGTTCGCGCCCATCGTCACGATGTCCTCGTAGGTATCCGGCAGCGAACTGGCGTACAGCCCCAGTCCCTTCGTGTACTTGCCGGGGTCGTCGCCCATCGCGGGTGCGAACGTCTCCGCGAGGTCGAGTTTTAGCTTGCCGGCGTGAATCTCTACGGCGTCGATGCCCACGCTGGTGTCGGTCATGTCCGGGTGGAGGGGAGACCGATATAAGGATTTGTCGACGGAGATTTCGTCAACTGTCGAACCCGGTCGGCGGGCGGCCCGCCGCTCGACCCCGCCCGGTCCGTCAGCCGACCCCTTTCTCCTTGACGACCTGCCCGTAGACGGTCCTGACCTTCGACTGGTCGGAACCGGCGTCGATTTCGATGAGCGTGAGACTCTTCTGTGGAGCGCCGGTCGTCGGCTGGCCGTTGATGTAGACGATCTCCAGGGTGCCGTCACCGTCCCAGTCGCGGGGCGCGATGGGCTTGCCGAGCGCCTTGTTGTTCCCGGACGCCCGGGTCGGAGTCGGGTTGTGTACCGGCGTCACGTCGCCGGACTCGTCGACCAGGGCGATGACGCCGCCGTCGACGATGGGGACCTGGACTGCCCCGTCGTAGGTGACGGGTTTGCCGATGCCCTGCGAGAGCTGGCGTTCGTTGAAGTCCGGCGGCGGCCGAGTGCCGAGATCGACGACCTCGACGGCCGTGCTGCCGCCCGTCTCGTCGAGATAGGCGATGGCGCTCTGGTTGAAGACGATGACCTCCTCGTCGCCCTCGCCGTCGAAGTCCGCGAGGCCGGCCACGCCCGTCGGCTTGAACGTGCCCGCGTTGCCGCTGCCGTTGAGGAGGTCCGGTTCGACGAGCGTCGGATTCTCGCCGTCCGCTACCCGGTAGAGGTAGTTGCTGCCGTTGACGTAGTAGACGCTCGCCTCGTCGTCGCCGGCCCGGGTGCCGACGCCGATGGGCTGCTTCTTGGGGTTGACCCGCTGGTCGTTGTTGTCGTAGGCCAGCACCGTTATCGAGCCGTCCGAGTCGGCGTACGCCAGACGGTTGTTGCCGTCGACGAACGGGATCTCGTCGGTACCGTCGCCGGTCAGGTCGGCCATCGGCCCGAGGATGCCGATCTGCGGGCCGACGGTGACGTTCGTGACCGAACTCGTGTTGTCGACCGTCAGGATGTTGTTCTGCTGGTCGCCGGGGACGAAGGCGACCCGCGGACGGGTCGCGCTCCCGAAGAAGTTCGACTGGTCGACCCGCTTCCAGTCGCCCTGGGTGTCGTTGTCGTAGTAGTCCGTGTTCGACTGGTTCCTGACGGCGACGGTGCCCTCGTCGATGGCGTCGATGCCCCACGCGCCCTTCGTCGTCGTCTCGCCGTTGTAGGCCATCTCGTCGCGGAGTCTGCCCTGGGAGTCGACGAGTTCGAGCGCGTCGCCGTCGTCCTCGACGGTGGTGTCGAGCGCGTAGACGGTGTCGTCGTCGAGACCCCGCTCGTCTTCGAAGGCCGTCTCGTCGACGGCGAAGTAGACGTCACCCGACAGGGTCGCGGACGGGAGGATGGTCGACTCGCCCTCGTCGTCCCGTAGTTGCCAGCCGGTCGTGTCGGTCGCCGTCTCGAAGTGCAACCGGACGAACGTCAGGTCGTCGTCGCCGCTCGGGTCCGGCTGGACCGCGGTCACGAGCGCCTCCTCCCGGATCGTCACGTCGGTTCGACCCCGGATTTCGGAGGTGATGACCTCGGTGTTCTCGCTCTCGAGGGCCTTGACGGCCGCGATCGCGTCGCTGACGTCGGCGCCGTCGTTGTAGTCGTAGGTGGTGGCGTCCAGCAGGTCGACGCCCCCGTAGGGACGCGTGCTGTCCGTTATGTTCTCGAATGTGCCGTCGTAGGGGACGCCGACCAGCGTGTTCTCGTTGTTGTCCTGTGGGTTGAAGACGACCTTCTCGGTGGGGCTGTTGCCCGGCTGTTTCGTGTAGACGTACCTGACGGTGTAGTTCCCCCCGGTTTCGGTGTTGCGGAACGTCACCGAGTACTCGAAGCGCTCCCGCGTGTTGTCGCCGGTCTCGAATATCGATTCGCCGCCGCTCAGGATTATCTCGTCGACGGCGGTGAGCCCGTTCCACTTGCCGTTGCGAACCGAGACGGTCTGTGTGTCCTCGTCGCTGGAGTAGTCGGTCTCGCTGCCCGTCCCGTACCCGCCGCCGCTATCCTCCTCGTCGGGAGGGTCCTCGCCGCCGCCGTCTGCCGGCGGCGTGAACGCGGGGTCGGACCCGAGGCCGACGACGGCACAGGAGACGTCGTAGGTACCGCCGGTGAAGTCGAGCGTGACCCGCTCGCCGCTGGCGGAGGCGGCGCTCACGTCGCCCCGGTTGTCGACGATTTCGGCGTTCCAGGTGTCGGCGTCGAACCGCGACGGCAGGACGATGGTGGGGCTCGTCAGCGTCGTGGTGTGGCGCTCCGACCCGTTGACCGCGAGGCTGTAGGCGTCGACGCCGCTCGCCGAGACGTCGCCGGTCAGGAGGTAGAGGCTTATCTCATCGTTGCCGCTGCCGGAGGTGACGAGCCGCTGGTCGTAGAGAGCTCCACTCTCGAACTGTCGGGAGATAATTCGGCTCCCGTAGCCGATGGTCTCCGGTGCCCGGTACTCGTTGTAGGAGGGGTCGTACACGAGCGAGCGCGTGGTCGGCGTGCCGCCGGTGCGACAGACGTCCTCGGTCGTGGTGGTGAACTCGACGTCGCCCGGCGCCGTCGTCTCCAGTTGCCCCCTCGCTGGCGGCGGGTTCAGCGCGAGCATTCGGTTCGGGTACCGGGCGCCGAGTCGAACGGCCGTCGAGCGGACCGCGTCGGTGCCGACCGAGTTGATGACGTTGCTCCGGAGCTGTGAGAACTGCGATTCGGTGTTCTGGAAGTGGTCGGCCTCCACCTCGGCGTTCTGGCTCGGGACGGCGAACGCCTGATACGCGGAAAACGAGAGGACGAGTATCGTGAAGACGAGCAACGAACCGACGACGACCGACTGGCCGCGCTCTCCCCCTCGGTCCATATTCGACCGGATGCGGTTAGAAAGTAAAAACGTACTGCCCGTTTTCATAAATGAGGCTGGATATATTGCTGACAACTCCGTGGAATAATTCCTCCGGCGGCGGTTGGGGCGGCGATTCTGGCGGATCGGTCCGACCAGGGCTGGACGAGGTGGCCGACTTGCCCTTAGCCGTACGGCGGTTTACCGCCGGGCCACGGTGGGCCGGTGAAGGCCGACGACTGTGCGGCGCTGATGGACGCGAAGGGCACGTTCCCGCCCTCGTCGTCCACGGCGAGGAGGACGTCGCCCTGGAGCCCGAGCGCTCGGACTCGCTCGTCGCGGAACTGGACGCCCGCCGGGAGATGGTTTCCGACGCGGGCCACTCATCGAACCTCGAGAACCCCGAGCCGGTCAACGAGGCCATCCGGGCGTTCCTCGGGGACGTGTACTAGGGCCAGGTCGCCGTCGCTTCGTCGGTTCGACTACCCTCGCTGTCCTCGACGACGACGCGGCCCGTGTCACCGGTAGAGGAGCACCCTGTGTCGGGCTTGTTGTTCCCCGAAGACTTGCAGTCGAGGGAGATGGTATCGGTCGTCGTCGTCCGTTCGAAGTCACCGTCGTCGTCGAAGTCCCACTTGTACGTCTCGATGTCGCTCGCCGGGGATGACCCGCTCGCGTCGAACTCGTACTTGTCGCTCCCCCCCGGCTCCGAGATAGACAGGCTCGCCGACAGAGGTGTGCCGGGCGTCGGCCCCGGTGTCGGCGTCGGTCCCGGCGTGGATGTCGGCGCTGGGGGCGAGTTGCCCGCGTCGTCCTGCAGCGAGATGAAGTACTGGCCCACTTCGTCGTTGTCGTACTGCAGCGTGAGAACGAACCATTCGTGGTTCTTGTTGATCTGTCCGTCGAAATCCAGACGGACGTCGGTCGTGTCGTCTCCCGCGAAGGTTATGTCCGGATTGAGTTCCTGATACTGGCCCTTGACAGTGAGGGTAGCCGAATTCGGCTCTCCGACCTCGAAGATGTCGGCGCTCGATGGCGGACTACTACCCGGCTTTGCATGATAGAAGTTGATCCGCGCCTCGGTAGCCGACGTAACGGTATTGGCGAGGTTCTCGAACTCGAGGTCCACCGTCCCCTGTCCGTTATTCACCGAGGTAACTCCATTGAGTTTGACATCACCGGGGGCGTTCGGATTGATGTCGGGGTCGCCGCCACCGCCGTCGCCGTTACCGTCGCCGTCATCCTCGGGCGGGCTGAACGCCGGCGCGCCGTCGAGGCCGACGACGGCGCAGGTGACCTCGTAGTCGCCGCCGGTGAACGTCAGTTCGACCCGATCACCGCCATCGACATCGGTCGCAGTGACGTCGGACTGCGCTTCGAGTATCTCGGTGTTCCAGGTCTGTGCGTCGAACCGGCTCGGTATCGTTATCGTTGGGTCCTCCAGGGTCACCGTGTTGCGGTTCGAGCCGTTCACTTCGAGGTTGTAGGTGCCGATGCCGTTCTCGGAAACCTCGCCGGTCAGCAGGAAGAGGTTGATCCGTTTGCTCGACGAGAAGACCATCCGCTGGTCGTAGAGGGAACCGCTCTCGAACTCCCGCGAGAGGACGCGGGTCTCGTAGCCGAGGGCCTGCGGCGGCCGGTACTCGTTGTAGTTGGGGGTGTATTCGAGCGAGCGCGTGGTCGGCGTGTTGCCGTCGCCCCGGCAGACGTCACCGGCGCCGCCGGTGGCGGTGATGTCGACGTCACCGGCCTCGGTCGTCTCCAGTTTTCCCCTCGATGGCGGCGGGTTCAGCGCCAAAAGTCGCGTGGGATAGCGGGTACCGAGCTGGATGGCCGTCGAGCGGGATTCGCCGGAGCCGACCGCGTTGACGACGTTGCTCTGGAACTGCGAGAACTGTTCGCTGATGTCCTGGAAGTGGTCGGCCTCCACCTCGGCGTTCTGGTCCGGGACGACGAACGCCTGGTAGCCCGAAAACGAGAGGACCAGTATCGTAAAGACCAGCAACGACCCGATGACGACGGACTGTCCCCGTTCGTCGTCCCGGAAGTTCATATCACCCCAACGGTGCTGACTAATAAAAGCGTACCGTCCGACTTACTCGTCGTCCTCGTCGATGACCTCGGGGTCGGCCAGCGCCGTCCCCAGCGAGTCGAGGCCGTTGACCCACTCGGCGACCAGCCCGTAATCGATGTCCTCGGCGACGTCCATGTCGAGGTTCTCGCCCTCGAACAGCAGCGTGCCGGCCTTCGCACAGTAGGCCAAGGCGCTGTCGAGGTCCTCCTCGGCCTCGGCGTCGGCGGCCGCACGGACCAACTCCTCGATGGAGCCGTCCTCGGCGGGGCCCCCGGCGACGTACTCCTCGGCCGCGTAGAAGACACAGACCAGTGACGTCTGGACGCCGTCGATGAGCATCAGCTTCTCCTCGTCGTCGAACTCCACCTCTGACAGAACGATGTCACGGATCTTCGCCAGTTCCTCCAGGGCCGGCTCCTCGTCGAGTTCCCCCTCGTCGTACTCGGTGACGATCTTGGCGACCGCGATGGCGGTGTCGTCCTGCAGGTTCAAGAGTAGGCGGGCCGAATCCTCGTTCTCCGGATCGATGTCTTCCTCGCGGAGCCTGTCGAGCCAGTTGTTCCACCGTTCCTCGGTGTAGTACTCGCCGGGGGGCGTGCTCATGCTCGAAGGTATGGTGGGCCGGGGATATGCCTTTTCCTTGTTCCCGGACGCGAGGGCGACGCTGGACGGGCGCGTTCACCGCTCTCGCTTCGGTTCCCGGCCCAGCTCGTCGGCGACGGCGGCGACCTTCTCGTCGGCCTCGAACGCCCGGGTCCGCTTGTCGTCCACCTTCAGGAACGTGCTCACGCGGTCGGCGTCGACGGCCTCGTGGGCGGCCTGGGCCGCGGCGAACAGTTCCCCGACCGACTCCGCCTCGATGATCGTCCCCATCGGGTTCGTCTCGTAGCTGACGTCGAACTCGTCGAGCGCGTCGACGGCCTTCGCCACCTCGCCCGCCATGCTGTCCTCGATTACCGGTGCGACGCTGAGGAGTGCTACCACCGTCATGACCCGACGTTCGGCCGGGCGACGGATAAGGGTCGCTGCCCCGCCGCGATTACAGAATTTCAAGGCGAAAGCCCACGGCTTCAGCCGTGGGATGAAGCCGACACGATGGGAGACAACCCACGCTCGCACGCTCGGCTGGATATTCCACGCTGACACCAACCTTTATGTAAGTAAAGATACTATGCTTACATATGGTGAATCGGGTCGTCACTCGGACACTCAAAGCGAGTATCCACAACCACTCGCAAGTCAGTGATGACCTCGATTCGCATGGCTTTGCCGCCAGTAAACTGTGGAACGTCGGCCGGTGGACAATCCAGCGCGTCTGGGACGCTATCGGCCACATTCCAGACACCGACGACCTCTGTTCGTACCTCAAAACACACGAACGGTATGCAGACTTGCACAGCCAATCTAGTCAGCGAGTTCTTCAGGAACTCGGTGAGGCGTTCGTCTCGTGGTACGAACAGGACGACCCGGACGCGAACCCGCCCGGCTACCGCAAACACGGCGACGACCACCCACGCTCGACGGTGACGTGGAAAAATCAGGGCTTCAAACTCGACACCCAGTACAACCGTGTCCGGCTCTCGAAAGGAACGAACCACAAAAAGTCGCGGTACGCCGCTGACTACATCCTCTGTGAATACACGCTCCAGACAGCCGAGCAGACACTCGACGCTGTTGAAAACGTCCAGACGGTGCGGGCTGTCTGGACTGGCGAGCAGTGGGACCTCCACTTCGTCTGCAAGATGCGAGTTGAGACAGCCGATGCTACCGGTGAGAACACGGCAGGAGTTGACCTCGGTATCTGCAATACGGCAGCTGTCTCTGTCGGTGACGAGACACTGCTGTATCCGGGTAACGCCCTGAAAGAGGACGCCCACTACTTCCGCCACGAAGAATACGGCACGGAAGGTGAAAACGGGCCGAGCAACCACGCAGCGTGGGCGCGGCGGAAGAAAGCACGCCGACAAAACCACTTCCTGCACGCCCTCTCCAAAGACATCGTGCAGCAGTGTGCCGACCGTGGCGTAGAGACAATCGCTGTCGGCCATCCGAAGAACATCCGTGACGATGAAGACTGGGGGCGGCACGGGAACAAACGCCTGCACGACTGGGCGTTCGAGACGCTCCTCAGTCACATTGAGTACAAGGCGGAAGAACGTGGCATCGACGTGGAGCGTGTTGACGAAGCAGGGGTGAAAACGTCGAAAACGTGCTGTGAGTGCGGCACTGAAGCCACCTCGAATCGTGTTGAGCGTGGGTTGTACGTCTGCGAGAACTGCGAACTGGTCGCCAATAGCGATTTGAACGCGGCGGAGAACATGCGAGCGACGGTAACTCCGAATCCTTCACAGGATAGGAGTAACGGCTGTTTGGCTCAGCCAGCAGTGCGCTTGTTCGACAAATCCACGGGCAGAGTACGCCCACAAGAACAAGTCGCCTGCAAAGCTTAATATCCCAATGCGGGAATCCCACGGCTTCAGCCGTGGGAGGAAGTCAATTTAAACCAGGGACGTGACTCCCCGGGTATGACCGCCGACTCCGAGGAGTCCGGCAGCGAGGACCGCCTCACCGTCGAGGCCAACGGCATCGAGTTCGAGTGTCTCCGCGCGGGCGACGGCGACCGACTGGCGCTGTGTCTGCACGGCTTCCCCGACGACGCCGGCTCGATGGCCCCGATACTGGAGCGGCTGGCCGACGCCGGCTTCACCGCCGTCGCGCCGTACATGCGCGGCTACGCGCCGACCGACCCGGCTCCCGACGGCGACTACTCCGCGACGGCGCTCGGTGCCGACGCCGTCGCGCTCGCCGAGACGCTGCCCGAGAAACTCGACGTTTCCGGCGACCCCGTTCTGGTGGGCCACGACTGGGGCGCCGTCGCCGCCTATGCTGCCGACCGGGCCGACCCCGGGGTCTTCGAGCGGATGGTCACCATGGCCGTCCCGCCGGGCTTCGAGGCCCTCCTTCTGGAGCATCCCCGCCAGGCGCTCCGGAGCTGGTACATGTGGTTCTTCCAGTTACCCGACACCCCCGAGCGCGCGCTGCGGTGGCGGGACTTCGCGCTCGTGGAGTTCCTCTGGGGGATGTGGAGCCCCGGCTGGAACTACCCACCGGAACGAATCGAGGCGGTCAAGGACACCTTCCGATCCGGCGACACCGCCGACCACGCCCTCCAGTACTACCGCGACACGATTCGCCCGCAGATCGAGGCTCTCGTCGGCTCGTTCCTCCGTCTCGACCCACACTCGATCGACGACGTGGCGCCGGTTCGGACGCCGACGCTCGTCGTCGCCGGCGAGCGGGACGGCTGTATCGGTCCCGAACTGTTCGAGCACGCCGACGAAGTGATCGAGGACTGCCGCGTCGTCCGCGTCCGCGAGGCCGGCCACTTCATGCACCAGGAACGCCCCGACGTGGTGGGCGAAGAGATCGTCGAGTACCTGACGGAGTGACCTACGACCCGAAGTACCGCGCGAGTACGCCCGCGAGAATCACCGAACCACCCGTGACGAACGTCCCGGGGATCGGCAGTACGAACAGTCCGACACCGACCGCGATGGCGAGCGTGGAGGCACGCATGTTATCGGAGGTGAGCGGAGCGAGACGCGACCGAAGGAAGCGTCTCGGAACGTCGAACGGTGACCGGAGGTAGCCGTGAGACAGCGAACGAGAGGTCGGGCGACGCACGACCGCAGGGAGTGCGTCGGCCGGGATTTGAACCGGAGGAAGACGGTCGCCTCCCTTCGGTCGGCGCTGCGTCTTCCAGGGTTCAAATCCGGGTTACGATTTCGTGGCTCCCGTTGGAGCGAACAGCGCCTCGCTGACGCTCGGCGCTGTTCGCGGGTAGGTCGCCACAGAAATGCGTCGGCCGGGATTTGAACCCGGGTTGTGACCATGGCAAGGTCACGTGATACCACTACACTACCGACGCGCCTTCGCACTCCGAGGTACCGGGGAGACGGATAAAAGGCTTGCGGAACCGCCGCCGGGACGGGGTTCGGTCCGTGGGAACGGCTCCCGTCGCGGACGCCTGTCAACGGGCCGCACGACCGCCGCATACCGCGTTGCTTTTAAGGTTGGGTTCGGTACGACCGGTACAGTCTAGTGAAGGGACACGGAAGCGTTACGGCATGACACTCAGCGTACTCGTGCCGTCGTCTCTGACCCGGGAAGCCGAGGACAAGCGCGAGGCGACTCGCAAACTCGGTTACGTCGCACGCGCGGCGGTCGTCTTCCGGGCGGACCGACTCGTCGTCTTCCCCGACCGGGGAAGCGAGGGTCGGTTCGGCGACGGGTTCGTCGGCACGGTGCTCGAGTACGCCGCCACGCCCCCATACCTCCGAAAGGAGGCGTGGGGCAGGCGGGACGAACTGGAGTACGCCGGTGTCTTGCCGCCGCTCCACGTCGCTTCGCAGACCGGCTCCGGATCGGACGGTTCGGGGTCGTTAAGACAGGGAATCGTGACCGAGGTCGGACCTGACGGGCGCGTCCGGGTCAATTGCGGACTGCAACACCCGATCTCCCTCCCCTCCGACGGGGAGTACGCGGAGGGAGAGCGCGTCACCATCAGGGTCTCTTCGCGACGGCCGGTTCGCGCGAAAATCGTCGACGAGCCCCCACCGGGGTTCGCCGTCGAGCGTGCGACCATCACCGAGGCACTCACCCGAGCGGACGCCGGCGTGCGGATCGCCGCGTCCCGCCACGGTGAGGCGCTGTCGGTCGATCGGCTCGGCCCGCTGACCGAACGGCGGGCCGAGCAGGGCATGACGGTTGTCTTCGGCGCCCCCGAGCGGGGGCTGCCGGAGATACTCGACTGCCAGCCGGGCGAGGAGACGCCGAACGACGACGAACCGCCAGCGCGGTTCGACCTTTGGCTCAATACGGTTCCGAACCAGGGTAGCGAGGTCGTGCGAACGGAGGAGGCGATGTTCGCCACCCTCGCGCCCCTCACACTGGAGTGAGATAAATGCCACAACCAAGCAGACCACGCAAAGGCTCGATGGGCTTCAGCCCCCGTAGCCGTGCGGCCAGCGAGGTACCGCGATTCAACTCCTGGCCGGACGACGAGGGACAGCCCGGGCTCCAGGGCTTCGCCGGATACAAGGCCGGTATGAGCCACGTCGTCGCTATCAACGACGAGCCCAACTCCCCCCGAGAGGGCCAGGAGGAGACCGTCCCGGTGACCGTCGTCGAGACGCCGCCGATGCGGGCTGTCGCCGTCCGAGCCTACGAAGACACGCCGTACGGAAAGCGCCCCCTCACGGAGTCGTGGGCCGCCGACGTCCACGAGGACTTAGAGCGGGCGCTGTCCGTCCCAGACGTACAGAACGACGACGCGGAAGGCCAGATTCGCGAGGCGCTCGAGGCGGGCGCCCTCGCGGACGTGCGGGTCATCACCCACACCGTCCCGCGCGGGCTTTCCAGCGTCCCGAAGAAGCGTCCCGACGTGATGGAGACGCGCGTCGGCGGCGGCTCGCTCGCAGAGCGCGTCGACTTCGCAGTCGACCTCCTCGAGGAGGGCGGGGAACACTCCGTGACGGACGTGTTCCGCGCCGGCGAGTACGCCGACGTCGCGGGCGTCACGAAGGGCAAGGGCACGCAGGGTCCCGTCAAGCGATGGGGCGTCCAGAAGCGGAAGGGCAAACACGCCCGACAGGGCTGGCGCCGACGCATCGGCAACCTCGGCCCCTGGAACCCCTCGCGCGTGCGGTCGACCGTCCCCCAGCAGGGACAGACGGGATACCACCAGCGCACGGAGCTGAACAAGCGCCTCGTGGACCTCGGCGACGACGACGTCACCCCCGACGGTGGCTTCGTCAACTACGGCGAGGTCGACGGGGACTACGCCTTGGTGAAGGGCTCGGTGCCGGGACCGGACAAGCGCCTCGTGCGCTTCCGCCCGGCGGTCCGACCCGCAGACCAGCCGCGCCTCGACCCCGAGGTGCGGTACGTCTCCACGGCCTCGAATCAGGGATAACACATGAAAGCAACAGTACGCGACCTGGACGGCGACGACGCGGGCGAGGTCGAGCTACCGGACGTCTTCGAGACGACCCACCGGCCCGACCTCGTCAAGCGCGCGGTGCTCGCCGCCCAGGCCAACCGAACGCAGGACGCCGGTACAGACGAGTACGCGGGGCTTCGGACCCCGGCGGAGTCCCAGGGCAGCGGCCGTGGGATGGCGCACGTCCCCCGACAGAACGGGCGTGCCCGCGAGGTACCGCAGGCCGTCTCCGGCCGTGCGGCCCACCCGCCGAAGGTCGAGGAGGACCGCGGACTCGAGATCAACGACAAGGAGCGGAAGCTCGCCGTTCGCAGCGCCATCGCGGCGACGGCGGACGGCGACACTGTCGCGGAGCGCGGCCACGCCTTCGACGACGATGTCGAGTTCCCGCTGGTCGTCGACGACGAGTTCGAGGAACTGAAGAAGACCCAGGAAGCGGTCGACGTCCTCGAATCGCTGGGCGTCCACGCGGACGTCGAGCGCGCCGAGGCGGGCAAGTCGGTCCGGTCCGGCCGCGGGACGACCCGCGGACGGAAGTACGACGAGCCGACGTCGGTGCTGGTCGTCACGAGCGAGGAGCCCTCGCTCGCGGCGCGGAACCTCGCGGGCGCCGACGTGGCGACCGCGGCGGAGGTCAACGCCGAGGACCTGGCGCCGGGCACCCAGCCCGGCCGACTCACGGTGTGGACCGAGTCCGCAATCGAGGAGGTGGCCGATCGATGACGCTGAAGCATCCCCTCGTCACCGAGAAGGCGATGAACGAGATGGACTTCGAGAACAAGTTGCAGTTCGTCTGTGACAGCGGCGCGACGAAGCCCGAGATCGCCGACGCGATCGAGACGCAGTTCGACGTCGTCGTCGCCTCGGTCAACACGCAGAACACGATGAACGGCGACAAGAAGGCGACCGTCCTCCTCTCGGAGGACGACGACGCCCAGGAAGTCGCATCCAGGATCGGGGTGTTCTGAGAATGGGACGCAGAATCCTCGGTCAACGACGCGGACGCGGCACCTCGACGTTCCGGGCGCCGTCGCACCGCTACAAGGCGGAGCTATCGCACCGCAACGTCGAGGACGAGGACGTCGTCAGCGGCGAGATCGTCGACATCGAGCACGACCCCGCTCGCTCGGCGCCGCTGGCGGACGTCCAGTTCGACGACGGCGACCGGCGACTCGTGCTCGCCCCCGAGGGCGTGACGGTCGGCGACGAGATTCAGGTCGGCGTCTCCGCGGAGATCGCGCCGGGGAACACGATGCCCCTGGCGGAGATCCCGGAGGGCGTCCCGGTGTGTAACGTCGAGCGCCAGCCCGGCGACGGTGGGAAGTTCGCGCGCGCCTCCGGCGTGTCCGCGACGCTTCTCACCCACGACCGCAACGCCGCGGTCGTGCAGTTGCCGAGCGGCGAGATGCGCCGGCTCTCGCCGGAGTGTCGCGCCACCATCGGCGTCGTCGCCGGCGGCGGACGGACGGAGAAGCCGTTCGTCAAGGCCGGCAACAAGCATCACAAGATGAAGGCGCGGGGCTCGAAGTACCCGCGCGTTCGCGGGGTTGCGATGAACGCCGTCGACCACCCGTTCGGTGGCGGCGGCCGCCAGCACCCCGGCAAACCCAAGAGTATCTCCCGCGACGCGCCGCCGGGCCGCAAGGTGGGCGACATCGCCTCCAAGCGGACCGGGCGCGGCGGGAAAGGAGGTCAGGAATGAGTTCGGAGTACCAGATCGGTCACGAGGGCGAGTTCACCTACCGTGGCCACACGCTCGACGAGCTGCAGGAGATGGCGCTCGACGAGGTCGCGGAACTGCTTCCCGCACGACAGCGGCGAACCATCAAGCGGGGCCTCTCGACGGAGCAGGAGAAGCTCCTCGAGGCGGCTCGCGAGGCGGACGAAGAGGAGACGGCCAACGACCCGATCCGGACGCACCTGCGGGACATGCCGATCCTGCCGGCGTTCGTCGGGCTCACGTTCGCGGTCCACGAGGGCCAGGGCTTCGAGCGCGTCGAGGTCGAACCCGAGATGATCGGGCACTACCTCGGCGAGTTCCAGCTCACCCGGACGTCCGTCGAGCACGGCCAGGCAGGCATCGGGGCCACCCGCTCCTCGAAGTTCGTACCGCTCAAGTGACCATGGGAATCAGCTACAGCGTCGACGCCGACCCGGACGAGACCGCCAAGGCGATGCTCCGGGAGCGTCACATGAGCCACAAGCACAGCAAGGAGATCGCCCGCGAACTGAAGGGCATGACGGCCGGCGAGGCCGTCGACTACCTCGAGTCGGTCATCGACGAGGAGCAGTCGGTCCCGTTCCGCTCGCACAACTCCGGCGTCGGGCACCGCAACGACATCGAGGGCTGGGACGCGGGTCGCTACCCCGAGAAGGCCTCGAAGGCCTTCCTCGACCTGCTGGAGAACGGCGTCAACAACGCCGACCACCAGGGGTTCGAGGGCGAGGCGATGGAGATCGCCCACGTCGCCGCCCACAAGGTCGGCGAGTCGCCCGGTCAGAAGCCGCGCGCCTTCGGCCGCGCCTCCGACTGGAACACCCCGCAGGTCGACGTCGAACTCGTCCTGAAGGAGGTCGACGAATAATGGCCGACGAACACCAGTTCATCCACGACGGTCTCCAGCGGACCCAGATAGACGAGTTCTTCAGCGACGAACTCTCGCGGGCCGGCTACGGCGGCATGGAGGTCGCAAAGACCCCGATGGGCACCCAGATCGTGCTCAAGGCCGAAAAGCCCGGGATGGTCATCGGCAAGGGCGGCAAGAACATCCGGAAGATCACCACGGAACTCGAGGAGCGGTTCGACCTCGACGACCCGCAGATCGACGTCCAGGAGGTCGACGAGCCCGATCTGAACGCCCAGATCGTCGCCGACCGCCTGGCCAACGCCCTGGAGCGTGGCTGGTACTTCCGGAAGGCCGGTCACACGACCATCGACCGCATCATGGACGCCGGCGCGCTGGGCGCCGAGATCGTCCTCAGCGGCAAGGTGACGGGTGCCCGCTCGCGCGTGGAGAAGTTCAACCGCGGCTACGTCAAGCACAACGGCGAGCCCGCCGAGGAAATCGTCGACAGCGGCGTCGGCACCGCGGTCATGAAGCTCGGCACCATCGGCGTCCGCGTGAAGATCATCCCGCCGAACGCCGAACTCCCGGACGACTTCGAGGTCTACGAGGACGTCGAGGTCGAGGACTTCGTCGAGGAACCCGAGGGCGACGTCGAGGAGCTCCTCGAAGAGCCCGAGGAGGCCGACGCCGAATCGGTCGGCGCCGACCCCGAGGAGGTCATCGACGAGGAGACCGAGGCGGCCGAGGAGGTCGCCGAAGAGGAGATCGTCGACGAAAACGTCGACGCCGAGGAAGGCGCGTCGCCGACCTCGCCGCCGGACTCCGCCGACGAAGCGGAGCCCGAGGACCTCGACGAGGACGTCGAGGCCGAAGCCGAGGAGCTCGTCGAGGAGATGGAAGCCGAAACCGACGAAGCGGAAGCCGAAGAAGCGGACGAAGACGATGAGGAGGCCGAGTAACGATGGCCATCCTGCACGTCGAGGAGATCCGCGACATGACGCCCGCCGAGCGCGAGGCGGAGCTGGAACAGCTCGAGACCGAGCTCCTCAACGAGAAGGCGGTACTCGCAGCCGGTGGCGCCCCGGAGAACCCGGGCCGCATCGGCGAGCTGAAGCGGACCATCGCCCGGCTGAAGACGATTCAGCGCGAGGAGGGCGATCTGGAAGCATGACCCCCGAGTCGCTCGTCCGCCACGAACTCGCCGGCCTCGACGTCGAGGTCGAAGAATCGTCGAACGACGACCTGGTCGGGATAGCCGGCCGTGTCGTCGACGAGACGATGCAGACGCTGCTCGTGGCGACGAGCGAGGGGGTCAAACAGGTGCCGAAGGCGGCGGCGACGTTCCGCTTTACCGTCACCGACGACGGGTCGACCGTCGACGTGCTGGTCGACGGCGAGCGACTCGTCGCTCGGCCCGCCCGACGCACCGAATCGGATGGAGGTTCACTATGGCAATAGGACTCGACGTACCAACGCCTCCGGAGCCCGAAAACCCGGAGGAGTACGACTACGAGACGTGTCCCTTCTACGGCGAGCTGTCCGTCCGCGGACAGGTCGTCGAGGGGACGGTCGTCTCGACCGACATGGACCGTACGGTCGTCGTCGAGCGAGAGTACGAGGTGAAAGTGCCCAAGTACGACCGCTACATGAAGCGGCGGTCGCGGATTCCGGCCCACGTACCGGAGGTACTGGAACCGCTCTCGGTCGGCGACGACGTGAAGATAGCAGAGACACGGCCGCTCTCGAAGACGAAGAACCACGTAGTGGTGAGCGTCGACGGAGGTGAGGAGTGATGGAGGCGCTGAACGCCGATGTCACGCAGGGCCTCGAGAAGGGCTCGCTCATCCACTGTGCCGACAACACGGGCGCCCGCGAACTGAAGGTCATCTCCATCTCGGGGTACTCCGGCACCAAGAACCGCCACCCGAAGGCGGGGCTGGGTGACAAGGTGACCGTCTCGGTCACCAAGGGGACCCCGGAGATGCGCCGGCAGGTGTTGGAGGCGGTCATCATCCGCCAGCGAAAACCCATCCGTCGACCCGACGGCACGCGCCTGAAGTTCGAGGACAACGCGGCCGTCATCATCGACGAGAACGAGGACCCCCGCGGCACCGAACTCAAGGGCCCCATCGCCCGCGAGGTCGCGGAGCGGTTCGGTACCATCGCCAGCACGGCGACGATGATAGTATAGCATGACCCGACAACCACACAAACAGCGCAACCGACAGGAGCGCGCCACGCTGCACGAGAAGCAGAAGCAGGTTCGGGCGCCGCTGTCCGGCGAACTCCGCGAGGAGTACGGCCAGCGGAGCGTCCGCGTCAACGAGGGCGACACCGTCGAGGTCCAGCGCGGCGACTTCGCCGGCGAGTCCGGCGAGGTCGTCGACGTCGACCTCCGGGCCGCCGAAATCAACGTCGAGGACGTCACCATCGAGACGGCCGACGGCGAGGAGGTCCCGCGGGCCCTCGACGCCAGCAACGTCCAGGTGACGGAACTGGACCTCGAGGACGACCGCCGCGAGGCGCGCCTCCAGGAGGACGACGAATGAGTAACCACCAGAAGCGACTCTCGGTCCCGAAGTCCTGGCCGGTCGAGCGGAAGGAAGAGACCTACACGACGAAGGCGGACGCGGGTCCGCACGGCGAGAGCGGCGTGCCGCTGCTCATCGTCCTGCGGGACGTGCTCGGCTACGTCGACTCGAAGAAGGAAGCGCGCTTCGCGCTCGGCCAGGACAGCGTCCTGGTCAACGGGACGCCGGTCTCGGACGAGGCCCGGCCGATCGGGATGTTCGACATCCTGACGTTCCGCGAGCGCGAGGAGCACTACCGCGTGTTCCCCGACGAGGGCGGTCGGCTCTCGCTGACCCCCATCGACGCGGACTCGGCGGGCTCGAAACTCGGCAAGATCGAGGGCAAGCGCCAGGTACCCGGCGGCGACACCCAGTTGACGCTGCACGACGGGCAGACGCTGCTCGTCGAGGACGGCGAGTACGCCACGAACGACTCCATCGTCGTCTCCAACGACGGCGACGAGGTCGTCGCGCACTTCACCTACGAGGAGGGTGCGCTGGTGACGGCAGTGCAGGGCGCCCACGCCGGCCGCATCGGCACCGTCGACGAGATTCAGGTCACGCCCGGTTCCTCGGACAACAACGTCCTCATCGAGGACTTCGAGGGCGACGACGACTTCGAGACCGTCGAGGAGTACGTCGTCGTCATCGACGAGAACTTCGTCGAGGGCGCCGACGCCGGGGACGAGTCCGAAGCGGCCGACGAGGCGGAGTCCGAAGCGGCCGACGAGGCCGACGACGGAGGTGACGACGAATGAGCTCCGAATCGGAGGCCGGCGAGTTCCACGAGATGCGGGAACCGGCCGTCGAGAAGGTCGTCGTCCACATGGGCATCGGGCGCGGCGGCGAGCCGCTGGCCCAGGCCGAGGAGATCCTCGGCGAGATTACGGAGCAAAAGCCCGTGCGGACGACCGCCGAACGGACCATCCAGGACTTCAACGTCCGGGAGGGCGACCCCATCGGCGCGAAGGTGACCCTCCGCGGTGCCGACGCGGAGTCGTTCCTCGAGACCGCGCTGCCGCTTGCCGACGTCTCGGCGTCGCAGTTCGACGAGACCGGTAACTTCAGCTTCGGCGTCGAGGAGCACACCGAGTTCCCGGGCCAGGAGTACGACCCCGAGATCGGCATCTACGGGCTGGACGTGACGGTGAACCTCGTCCGGCCCGGTTACCGTGTCAAAAAGCGGGACAAGGTGTCCCGTTCGATTCCGTCGCGGCACCGACTGAACGCCGAGGACGCCATCGCGTTCCTCGAATCGAACTTCGACGTGGAGGTATCCGAATGACAGAACAGGAAACAGGCGAGCAGGCCGCGAAGCGAACCGGCCAGCTCGAGGCGTGTCAGCGCTGCGGGCGCGAGCAGGGTCTCGTCGGCAAGTACGACATCTGGCTGTGCCGACAGTGCTTCCGCGAGGTCGCCCGCGGCATGGGATTCAAGAAGTACAGCTAACAATGGCGGACAACGATCCACTGGCCAGCGCGCTGTCGGGACTCGACAACGCCGAGAGCGTCGGCCACCTAGACCAGACGATAGAGCCCGCCTCGAACGAGATCGGTTCCGTGCTCGAGGTCTTCTACGACCGCGGGTACATCGACGGCTTCCAGTTCGTCGAGGACGGCAAGGCCGGTCGATTCGAGGTCGAACTGAAAGGCGCGATCAACGAGTGTGGCGCGGTCAAGCCCCGCTACTCGGCGGGCGCAGACGAGTTCGAGAAGTGGGAGAAGCGGTTCCTCCCCGCCCGCGACTACGGGACGCTCGTCGTCACGACCAGCCACGGCATCATGAGCCACTACGACGCCCGCAGAGAGGGCGTCGGTGGCCAGGTGATCGCATACGTATACTGACCATGCGCGAAGAAATCGACATACCGGACGAGGTCACGGCGACGATGGACCACCTCGAGTTGACCGTCGAGGGCGAGGAGGGGAACGTCACGCGACGCCTCTGGTACCCCGAGATAACGGTCGAAATCGAGGACGGGTCGGTCGTCATCGAGACCGACGCCGACGACGCAAAGACCCGCGCGACGGTCGGCACCTTCCGCAGCCACATCACCAACATGATCCACGGCGTGACCGAGGGCTGGGAGTACGAGATGGAGGTCTTCTATTCCCACTTCCCGATGCAGGTCGCCGTGGAGGGCGAGGAGGTCGTCATCGAGAACTTCCTCGGCGAGAAGGCGCCGCGCCGCACCCCGGTTCGCGGCGACACCACCGTCGAGGTGGACGGCGAGGAGCTGACCATCCGCGGACCGAGCATCGAGGACGTCGGCCAGACGGCGGCCGACATCGAACAGCTGACGCGCGTGCCCGACAAGGACACCCGCGTCTTCCAGGACGGCGTCTACATCACGGCGACGCCCGAGCGAGGTGAGGTCTGATGAGCGACGAGTACGACGACCTGACGGACATAAGCGGTATCGGCGAGGCGAAGGCCGAGTCGCTCCGGGAGGCCGGCTACGAGTCGGTCGACGACCTCCGGGCTGCGAGCCAGGATGACCTGGCGGCCGTCGAGGGCATCAGCGACGCCCTGGCGGCCCGCATCAAGGGCGACATCGGCGACCTCGAGGTCGACGACGACTCCGAGACCGACGCCGAGGTCGACGAGGACGAGCCGGAAGCCGAATCGGAGGCCGACGAGGCCGACGAGACGGCCGACGCCGACGACGCCGACGAGGGTCCCTCCGAACTGGAGGACATCGCCGGCGTCGGCGCCTCGAAGGCCGAGGCGCTCCGAGAGGCCGGCTACGACTCCGTGGACGCGGTCCGCGGCGCCAGCCAGTCGGAACTCGCCGAGGTCGAGGGCATCGGAAACGCCCTGGCGGCCCGCATCAAGGCCGACGTCGGCGACCTGGAGGTCGCCGAGGAGACCGACGCCGAGGTCGAAGAGGACGAGCCGGAACCCGAGGCCGAAGAGGAGGACGTCGAGACCGAACTGCAGCCCCGCGGACTCGTCGAGAAGACGCCCGATCTGAGCGACGAGGAGGAGCGACTCCTCACGCAGCGTCGCCGCGTCGGCAAGCCGCAGTTCAACCGACAGGACTACCACAAGAAGAAGCGGACGCCGAAATCGTGGCGCCGCCCCCGCGGCCAGCTGTCCAAGCAGCGCCGCGGCATCAAGGGGAAGGGCGACACGGTCGAGGCGGGCTTCCGGACGCCGAAGGCGGTGCGCGGCAAGCACCCCAGCGGCTTCGAGGAAGTCCACGTCGAGAACGTCGACGACCTCGACGGCGTCGACGGGGACACGGAAGCCGTCCGAATCGGCTCGACCGTCGGCGCTCGCAAGCGCGAGCGCATCGAGGAGGTCGCCGAAGAGGAAGGCATCCGCGTCCTCAACCCCACCTACGTCGAAGTGGAGGTCGAAGAATGACTGACCTGAAAGCACAGAAGCGACTGGCGGCCGACGTGCTCGGCGTCGGGGAGAACCGCGTCTGGTTCGACCCCGACTCCCAGGGTGAAATCGCCGACGCCATCACCCGCGACGACGTGCGAGAACTCGTCGAGGAGGGCGTCATCGAGGCGGAGGACACCCAGGGCAACTCCCGGGGTCGGGCCCGCGAGCGCAACGAGAAGCGCTCCTACGGCCACCGGAAGGGACACGGCTCCCGGAAGGGCAAGGCCGGCGCACGGCAAAACGAGAAGGAGGACTGGCAGAGCCGCATCCGCGCACAGCGTCGCGAACTCCGCGACCTGCGCGACGACGGCGAAATCAGCCGCTCGCAGTACCGGGAGCTGTACGACATGGCCAGCGGTGGCGAGTTCGACAGCGTCGGGGACCTAGAGCGGTACATCGACGACAACTACGGTGAACAATAATGGCGACAGGACCACGATACAAGGTGCCGATGCGGCGTCGCCGCGAGGCCCGAACGGACTACCACCAGAGGTTGCGCCTGCTGAAATCCGGCAAGCCACGCCTGGTCGCTCGCAAGAGCAACAACCACACCAGGGCGCAGCTGATAGTCACGAGCCCGCAGGGCGACGAGACGGTCACGAGCGCGGTGTCCGGCGACCTGGCGGAGTTCGGCTGGGAGGCGCCGACGGGCAACCTGCCCGCGGCGTACCTGACCGGCTACCTCGCCGGCAAGCGCGCACTCGAGGCCGGTCTCGAGGAGGCCGTCCTCGACATCGGTCTCAACACGGCGACGCCCGGCAACAAGGTGTTCGCAGTACAGGAAGGTGCAATCGACGCGGGGCTGGAGATTCCGCACAACGAGTCGGTGTTCGCCGACTGGCAGCGGACCCGCGGCTCCCACATCGCGGAGTACGCCGAGGACCTCGAGGAGGACCTCTACGGCGGCGAGTTCGACGCGGCGGAGCTTCCGGCCCACTTCGACGAGGTGCGAGAGCGCCTGGAGGACAACTATGAGTAACGGATGGGAGCCGCGAACGCGGCTCGGACGGAAGGTCGCAGAGGACGAGATCACCTCGATGCGGGACGCCCTGCAGTCGGGGCTGCCGCTGAAGGAGCCCGAAATCGTCGACCAGCTCCTGCCGGGGCTGGAGGACGAGGTGCTGGACATCAACATGGTCCAGCGGATGACCGACTCCGGCCGCCGGGTGAAGTTCCGGTGTGTCGTCGTCGTCGGCAACCGCGACGGCTTCGTCGGCTACGCGCAGGGCCGCGACGACCAGGTCGGTGGCGCCATCCAGAAGGCCATCGACATCGCGAAGCTGAACATCATCGACGTCTCCCGCGGCTGTGGGTCCTGGGAGTGCGGCTGCGGCCGCCCCCACACCGTCGCGCTGCGGACGACCGGCAAGGCCGGCAGCGTCGAGGTCGAACTCCAGCCCGCCCCGCGTGGACTGGGGCTGGCGGGCGGAGAGACCGTCCGTCACGTCCTCGAACTGGCCGGCATCGAGGACATCTGGACCCGCTCGTCGGGCAACACGCGGACGACGGTCAACTTCGCCAAGGCGACGTTCAACGCCCTGACGGCGACCGCCGAGTCGCGCGTCCCCGAGCGCACCCTCGAGAAGCGCGAGGTGGTAGAATGATCGCGGTCGTCCAGGTCCGCGGCGAGGTCAACCAGAGCGAGGCCGTCGCCGACACCTTGGAGATGCTGAACCTCGGCCGGGTCAACCACGCGACCTTCGTGCCGGAGACCGACGCCTACCGCGGCATGGTGACGAAGGTCAACGACTGGGTGGCCCACGGCGAGCCCTCCGAGGACGTCGTGGCGCTGCTCCTCGAGCGTCGCGCCGAGCCCGCCGAGGGCGCGGCCGACGTCGACGACGCGTGGGTCGAAGAGAACACCGACTACGCGGACGTGCCGGCGCTGGCGTCGGCACTGGTCGACGAGGAGACGACCCTCTCCGAGCAGGGGCTGTCGCCGACGCTGCGGCTGCACCCGCCACGGGGCGGCCACGACGGCATCAAACACCCCACCACCGAGAAGGGCCAGCTCGGCAAGCACACGTCCGAGGGGATCGACGAGCTGCTGGAGGTGATGCGATAATGACGAACAAGAAACGGCGACAGCGCGGCTCCCGAACGCACGGCGGCGGCTCCCACAAGAACCGCCGCGGCGCCGGCCACCGGGGCGGGCGTGGGCGAGCGGGCCGCGACAAACACGAGTTCCACAACTACGAACCGCTCGGCAAGTCCGGCTTCGACCGGCCCCAGAAGGTCAAGCGGGACGTCGAGACGATCAACGTCCGCGAACTCGACGAGGACGCGGTCGTCTTGGCCGCTGAGGGCGTCGCCGAGGAGTCCGGCGACGGCTACCGGGTCGACGCCCGCGACGTCGTCGAGGACGGCCACGAGGTCGACCTCGTGAAGGTGCTCGGCGGCGGCCACGTCCACAACGAACTCGAGGTGGTCGCCGACGCCTTCTCCGACGACGCCGCCGAGACGCTCGCGGAGGCGGGCGGCGAGGCCGTCCTCTCGGAGCGCGGCGAGGAGCTGGCCGCCGAGGCCGAGGAAGAAGCCGACAAAGATACAACGGACGAGGCCAACGAGGAAGCGTAAATGAGCTGGAAGGAGGCCGCCGAACCGGTACTCACGCGCCTGCCCGCGGTGAAGCGCCCGACGGGTCACGTCCCGTTCAAGCGCAAGCTGGGCTGGACGGCGGGCGTGCTCGTACTGTATTTCTTCCTGACGAACGTCCCGATATACGGGCTCCCGGAGGCCGGTGGGTCGGACATCTTCGGGCAGTTCCGCTCCATCCTGGGCGGCGCCCAGGGGTCGCTGCTGCAGGTCGGGATCGGTCCAATCGTCACGGCGTCCATCGTGCTGCAACTGCTCGGCGGTGCGGACCTCCTCGGACTCGACACCGAGGAGAACCCCCGCGATCAGGCGCTGTACCAGGGCCTCCAGAAGACGCTCGTCATCATCATGACGGCGCTGACGGCGGCCCCGATGGTGTTCGCCGGCTTCCTCACGCCGTCCCCGCGAATCGCGGGCCAGATCGGCATCAGTACGACCGCCCTGGCGTGGCTGATGTTCCTCCAGATCTTCATCGGCGGAATGTTGATCCTCTACATGGACGAGATCATTTCCAAGTGGGGGGTCGGCTCCGGTATCGGGCTGTTCATCATCGCCGGCGTGAGCCAGCGCCTCATCGGCGGGTTCCTCTCGTGGAGCGGCGTCGGGACCTACATCGGCTTCTTCCCGCAGTGGTACCGAATCCTCACGGGGAGCGTCGAGATGGCCTCGCCGCTGACGATAGCGGGGCTGTCGGACCTGTTCCTCGGTCCCGGCCGGCTGCTCGGCCTCGTGACGACGCTCTTCATCTTCGTCGTGGTCGTCTACGCGGAGTCGGTCCGCATCGAGATTCCGCTCAGCCACGCACGGGTGAAGGGCGCCCGGGGCCGGTTCCCGGTGAAACTCATCTACGCGAGCGTCCTGCCGATGATCCTCGTCCGGGCGCTGCAGGCCAACGTCCAGTTCCTCGGCCGCATCCTCTACTCGCAGTCACCCGAGGGTGCGAGTGCCATCGTTCTGTTCGGCGAGCGGTTGCCGTGGCTCGGTCAGTACACGACCCCCGGTGGCGGTGGCGGGTTCGCCACCCCGACCGGCGGGCTGTTCTACTACGTCGCGCCGATCTACTCCCCGGAGGACTGGATGTGGTGGCTCGGCCAGACGGCTGCCGAACCGTGGCAGATCATGATCCGGGTCGGCATCGACCTGACGTTCATGATCGTC
Source organism: Natronomonas marina (assembly GCF_024298905.1). NCBI lineage: Archaea > Methanobacteriati > Methanobacteriota > Halobacteria > Halobacteriales > Natronomonadaceae > Natronomonas > Natronomonas marina. Next base: position 973,361 of record NZ_CP101154.1, on the reverse strand, counting down.
GGCGGCGCCATCTTCGCCGTCTTCTGGGTCGAGACGACCGGCATGGGACCGAACGCGACCGCAAAGCAGATCCAGAACTCCGGGATGCAGATTCCCGGCTTCCGGCAGTCACCCGGCGTCACCGAGAAGGTCCTAGAGCGGTACATCCCGCAGGTAACCGTCATCGGCGGCGCGCTGGTCGGCCTGCTGGCCGTCATGGCGAACATGCTCGGCACCGTCGGGCAGGTCACCGGCACCGGTCTGCTTTTGACCGTCTCCATCACCTACAAGCTCTACGAGGAGATCGCCGAAGAGCAGCTGATGGAGATGCACCCGATGATGCGCCAGATGTTCGGCTAAAAGGCCAAATAATTACGCTGTTAGAAGCGACATCGTTTGAGGCTCCGACTTTCTCACGGCGCTGCCGTCTCTGTACTATCCTCTGATCCAGCGAACGGAATGTCGATTTCGAGACCATCATAAGCCAGAATCGGCTTCTTCGCTCGCCCGGGGCCGCCGCCTTCGAACTCGATGACACCGACGTCTTCGAGCTCCGAGAGGTTCCGGTGGACCTGTTTGTAGTCCCGGTCTACCAGTTCGGCTGCTTCTCGGATGCTCTCGGGTTCGTACTCGAAGATAGCGTCCAAGAGTTCCAGATTTTTCTGACTGAGGATACGACTGAGTTCCGCGTACGACCCGAAGTTCAGAACCGGCTGAGCTTCGTCGAGGTCTTCCCCTTCCTGAGCGGCCTTGATACGGCGTTGAGTACGCTGGTCGAGGCGATTACGTTCGCCGATGGTGACTTTGAGCGTGGGCATGGTTTATCTCCCGATGGCGTCCTACTCCGGCCAGTTCCACGAGACGGGCGACATCTCTTCGACCTCTCGCTTGAACCGGTCGTAGAGCGCGAGCATCCCGGGAAATTCGATGTGTTCGACATCGTTTCCGGTGTGGCACTCGTGCCCTTTTGTCCGTTCGTGGGCGTTATCGTACCTGAGGACCGTCTCGCCGCCGACTTTTCCGAGGTGGAGACTGTAGTCCCACCCGCTTGGGTACTGATCGTCCTCCGTCTGACGGATGGTAACGTCAACGACGTAGCCAGCTTCGACATCCTGCCAGTCTGCAACTGTCGTGTAGGACGCCATCCGTTCCCTATGGTATTTTCTCCATAGGCATAAGCCTATGGACCAGATGACATAATCCATCCAACCGCGATATCTGATTCACTTCCCCATCTACTAGTAGTTATCAAGTACAGGCGTTCATCAGTGTCGTTTTCCCTACTTGGGCACCTATTATGCCCCCGTCTCACGAAGGATGCGCCAGATGTTCGGGTAGCGATACTCCCTCGTTAACTACTTCTCCAGTCGGTTCCGGTCCCCTACGGGCGTCCCACTCACAATATTTTGGTATTACGGGGCGTATTACCGGTGGTGAGCGAGAGCACCCGCGTGACCGAGAAGGGGCAGGCGACCATTCCGAAGGAGCTACGCGAGAAGTACGACTTCGGCCCGGGCGACGAGGTCGGGGCGGTGCTCTTCAGGCGCTAATCCGCCGTCTGTCCGCCGTCGACGGGCAGCACCTGTCCGGTCACGAACGAGGCCTCCTCGGAGGCGAGGAACGCTATCGCGCTCGCTATCTCTTCGGGCTGGGCGATCCGGTCCATCGGCGTCTTCGCCATCCGGTCGATGGTGCCCCCGGACAGCCAGTTCAGCAGACGGCCGGAGACGCCCTTCCCCTGGGTGGCCTCGTCCGGGAGCAGCGACACGAGCCACTCGCCGCGTCCGTCGTCGCCCTGTGGCTTGATGCCGGTCTCGGTCGGGCCGGGCGCGACGGCGTTGATGCGGACGCCGGCGTCGGCGTACTCGAGGGCGGCCGAGCGGGTCAGCCCGACCACCCCGTGTTTGGTCGCCGAGTAACTGCTCAGCGTCGGCATGCCGACGAGTCCGGCGACGGAGGTGACGTTCACGACGGCGCCGCCGTTTTCGGCCATCGCGGGCAACTCGTGGCGCATGCAGTTCCAGACGCCCTCGAGGTTGATCGCCACGATCCGCTCCCAGTCGGCGTCGTCGATCTCGTCGATGGCGACCATCGGCGAGAGGATGCCCGCGTTGTTGACGGCGACGTCCAGCGAGCCGTATCGCTCGACCGTCTCGGCGACCAGTTCCTCGATGTCGGCCGACGACGTGACGTCGGTCTCGACGAAGGCCGCGTCGCCGCCCGCCGACTCGATGGCGTCGGCGACCACCCGCCCCTCCTCCGCCGCGACGTCCGCGACGACGACCGCCGCCCCCTCCCGGACGAGTCGGACCGCCGTCGCCCGTCCGATCCCGCTGCCCGCGCCGGTCACGATGGCCACCCGGTCGGAAAGCCCGTTCATACGTGACGTGACGGTCGGCCGACCCAAGGCTCTTTCTCGGACGGCGACGGCCGGTGTCGGCGGGTCGGGCGGCGCCGGACCCCAATAGTGATGGCGGTCCCGCGAGTAGATCGACGGGCTATGCTGAAAGACCCGATCCAGGAGGCGTTGAACGAGCAAATCAACGCCGAACTCTACTCGGAGTACATGTACCTCTCGATGGCCGCCTACTACGAGGAGGAGGGGCTTCCGGGGTTCGCCGCCTGGATGCGCGCCCAGGCCGACGAGGAGCACGACCACGCGATGCGCATTTACGACTTCGTCCTCGACCGGGACGGCAGGGTGCTGCTGGACGGCATCGAGGAACCGCCGACGGAGTGGGAGAGCCCCGCGGCCGCCTTCGAGGCGGCCTACGACCACGAGGTCGAGATAAGCGGGATGATCGACGACCTCGTCGAACTCGCCCGGGCCGAGAACGACAACGCGACCGAGAACATGCTCCAGTGGTTCGTCGCCGAACAGGTCGAGGAGGAGGCCACGGCAGCCGACATCGTCGACAAACTCCGGTACGTCGGCGACGACGGTCCGGGACTCCTGATGATCGACCGGGAACTCGGCCAGCGTCGCGGCGACGCCGGCACCGACGATGCCCCCTCTGGATCGACGCCGGAGTAGGGGCGGGCGGGACGTTCCCGATAGTAATCCACTTACCGCCGGCCCGACACGTCGGGGTATGCACGTCGTCATCATCGGGGCGGGCGAGGTGGGAACCTCCATCGCGGACAGCCTCGACGGCACCCACGACGTCGTCGTGGTCGACGTCGACGAGAGCCGCGCCGAGGAGCTGAAGTACGACCTCGACGTGATGACGCTGGCCGGCGACGGCACCTCGACGTCGGTGCTGCGGGAAGCCGACGTCGAGAACGCGGAACTGCTCATCGCCTGCACGGACGACGACCGGACGAACCTGGTGGCCTGCGGGACGGCCAAGACGCTCGCGGACCCCTTCACCATCGCTCGCACGAAGAGCGTCGAGTACCTCCGCACCTGGGAGCTGACCGAGACGGCCTTCGGCGTCGACTTCATGGTCTGTTCGGACCTGCTGTCGGCGGAGAACGTCGTCCGCGTCGTGGGGCTGCCGGCCGCCGTCGACGCCGACCCCTTCGCCGGCGGCACGGTCCAGATGGTCGAGTTCGAGATACGCGGAGCGAGTCCGATCGCGGGCCAGACCGTCGCCGAGGCCGACCGTTTCGACTCGCTGACGTTCGTGGGGCTGTTCCGCGACGGCGAGATCGTCCTGCCGCGCGGTGACACCGAGATACGGGCCGGCGACCGGGCGGTCGTCATCGGGAGTCCCGACAGCGTCCGCAGTTTCGCGGCCGACCTCGCGCCCGAGGAGACGCCGGGCGAGGCCACCGAGATCGTCATCTTCGGTGGCTCGGAGATCGGCTACCACACCGCCCGGCTGCTGGAAGACCGGGGCCTCAAGCCACGACTCATCGAGCAGGACCACGAGCGGGCCCGGGAACTGGCCGAGGAGCTACCGGACACGCTGGTCATGGAGCACGACGCGACCGACACGGAGTTCCTGGCCCGCGAGCACGTCGACGAGGCCGACATCGTCGTCGCGGCGCTGGACTCCGACGAGAAGAACATGCTCGTGTCGATGCTGGCCAAGCGGCTCGGCACCGACCGGGTCTGTGCCATCGTCGACAACGCCGACTACGTCCCGCTGTTCGAGGAGATCGGCATCGACGTCGCCATCAACCCCCGGCAGGTCACCGCCGAGGAGATAACCCGCTTCACCCACGAGGGCGTCGCCGAGAACGTCTCAGTCATCGAGGGCGACCGGGCGGAGGTGGTCGAACTCGTCCTGTCGGCCGACAGCGACCTCGTGGGTCGGTCGATCCAGGACATCGCCGCCGACATCGACGCGGACGTGGTCATCGGCGCCGTCACGCGGGGCCGAGAGCACATCACGCCCCGCGGGGACACGGTGCTTTCGGCCGACGACCACATCGTCGCGTTCGTCGAGACCGCCTTCGTCGACGAACTGATGGCGATGGCATAGATGCTGGAGTTACGCGTCGACTGGCGGGCCAGCCTCGATCTGACCGGGCGGGTGCTCACGTACCTCGTCGTCCCGCTGTCGTTCCCGCTCGGCGTGGCCCTCTACTACGGCGAGTCGGTCCTGCCCTTCCTCTCGGCCATCGCCGTGGCGCTCGTCGTCGGCGGCGCGTTCCGGCAGCTACCGGGCACCCCCGGCGAACTGGGGCCGCGGGAGGCGTTTCTCGGCGTCTCGCTGATCTGGCTGCTCGTGGCCGCCATCGGCGCCGTCCCCTTCTACGTGGCCGGGACCGGCATCCTCGCACACCCGGTCGACGCGATGTTCGAGGCGATGAGCGGGCTGACGACGACCGGCGCGACCGTCCTGCGGGACTTCTCGGCGCACTCGCGGGCCATCATGATGTGGCGGCAGGTGTTGCAGTGGCTCGGGGGGCTCGGCATCCTCGTGCTGGCGACAGCCATCCTCTCGGAACTCGGCGTCGGCGGCGCACAGCTGATGGAGACCGAGACCCGGACCAGAAACGTCGACAAGCTGACGCCGCGCATCTCCCAGACCGCACAGCTGCTGTGGGGGCTCTACGGTGCGCTGACGGTGCTGGCGGCCGCCGTCTTCTACGCGCTGCACCTGCTCGGGCTGGCGCCGAACATGACGCTCTACAACGCCGTCGCCCACGCCCTGACGTCGGTGTCGACCGCCGGCTTCTCGCCGGAACCCGAGAGCGTCGGCGCCTTCCGGCCGGTCGTCCAGTGGGCCGTCGTCCCGTTCATGCTCGTCGGCGCGACGAACTTCGTGCTGCTCTACGTCGCCCTCCAGGGCGAGCCCCGGCGGCTCCTCCGGAGCGACGAGTTCCACTTCTATCTGGGCGTCGTCGGTCTCGGGGCGCTCCTCGTCGGTGCCGGCCTGATGGCGGACCCCTCGATTGCGTACGGGCCGGAGGCGACGGCCCGCCACGCCGTGTTCAACGTCGTCTCCATCGTCACGACGACGGGCTACGCGAGCGCGGACTTCCAGCTGTGGTCGCCGGCCGCAAAGCACGTCCTCTTTCTGTGCATGTTCGTCGGCGGCATGGCGGGGTCGACGACGTGTTCGATCAAGTCGCTGCGCTGGCTGGTGGCGGTGAAGTCGCTCAGGCGGGGCCTGTTCACGAGCATCCACCCCGAGGCGATACGGCCGGTCCGGATCTCCGGGGAGCCGGTCGACGAGACGACCATCCGCGACATCTACGGCTATCTCCTCTTGAGCGTCCTGGTGTTCGTCGTGTTCACGGTCTTCATCGTCGTCGATGGCGCACGGGCAAACGAGGCGGTCACGGAGTTCGAGGCGCTGGGGGCGTCTGCCTCGACGGTGCTGAACATCGGTCCCGCCTTCGGCGAGGCCGGTCCCTACGGCACCTACGCGCGCTTTCCCCGGACGACGCGGCTGGCGATGGTCGTGTTGATGTGGGTCGGACGCATCGAGTTCGTCCCGGTGCTGGTGCTGTTCACGAGGGCGTTCTGGACCTCGTGACCCCGCAGTCGGCCGGTTCCGCGCATCGACGCCTTCATTACCGGCCCGCGAATCCCCACGACAAACCGAGCATGGTGTCGGACAGATGACCTGGCGGGTCGACTGGCGGGCGACGCTCAGTCTCGTCGGCACCGTCGTCAAGTACCTCGCGGTCACGATGGCCGTGCCGCTTGCCGTCGCGGTCGTCTACGGCGAGGACGTCTGGGTGTTCGTCGTCTCCATCCTCCTCGCGGTCGCCGTCGGCGTCGGCCTGGAGCAGCTCGACCCCGACCCCGACATCGGTCCCCGGGAGGGGCTGGCCCTGGTCTCGTTCTCGTGGGTGGCGGCCGCCCTCGTCGGCACGGTGCCGTACCTGCTTGCCGGCTACGGTACGGAATCGACGGTCGGCCTGCAGGTGCCTGCCGGCGCACCCCCCGGCGCGGTGGCCGCCGCGGTGACCGACTCGTTCGTCAACGCGCTGTTCGAGTCGATGAGCGGGTTCACGACGACCGGCGCGACCGTCCTCGGGGAGATAAGCCTCGAACGCCACTCCCACGCACTCCTGATGTGGCGGCAGCTGACCCAGTGGCTCGGCGGGATGGGCATCATCGTCCTGATGATAGCCATCCTGCCGGAGCTGGCGGTCAACGGCGCACAGCTCATGCGCTCGGAGGCGCCCGGCCCGGACCTCCAGAAGCTCACGCCGCGCATCGCCGAGACCGCACGGGTGCTGTGGATCATCTACTTCGGGTTCACCGTCCTCCTGATGGCGCTGCTGTACGGGCTCCACCTGCTGGGGGTGGCGCCGAACATGAACCTCTACAACGCGGTCGCCCACGGGTTCTCGACGCTGCCGACGGGCGGGTTCTCGCCACAGGCCGACAGCATCGCCGCCTTCTCGCCGGCCGTCCAGTGGGCCATCGTCCCGTTCATGGTCGTCGCGGGCGTCAACTTCGCGCTGTTCTGGCACCTCCTTCGCGGCGAGGCGGAGGTGATGCTGAACAACGCGGAGTTCCGGGCCTACGCGGGGGCGCTGGCCGTCTTCGTCGCGGCGCTCTTCGTCGTCCTCTTCCGGGGCGCTGCACCGCCGCTGGAACTCGGCGGCGTCACGGAGGGCGTCGCCGGCAACTCCCTCCGGCAGGCCGCCTTCCAGATCGGATCGCTACTGAACTCGACGGGCTATGCGACCGCGAACTTTGCCCAGTGGGACCCCCACGCGCAGGTCGTGTTGCTGTTTGCGATGTTCGTCGGCGGCTCGGCCGGCTCGACCGGCGGCGGCATCAAGGTCGTCCGGTGGCTGGTCGTCCTCAGGGGCATCCGCCGGGAGCTGTACACGACCGCCCACCCCTCGGCCGTCGAGCCGATCCGTCTCGGCGGCAACGTCGTCGACGAGGACGCCGTCCGCGGAATCATGGTGTTCACGCTGCTGTACGTCGTCCTGTTCGGGCTGGCCGCCGTCTTCATCATGCTCGATTCGGCCCGCGCAGGCGTCGAAATCTCGGTGCTGGAGGCGACCAGCGCGTCGCTGGCCACCATCGGCAACATCGGCCCGGGATTCGGCCGACTCGGCCCGTTCGGGAGCTACCTCTTCTTCCCGAACACGAGCAAACTGCTGATGATACTGCTGATGTGGTTCGGTCGCCTGGAAATCGTCCCGGTGCTGGCGCTGTTCGTCAGCGGCCTCGAGAACCGCTCGTGATGGCGGAGCCGTCTCACTCGACGGCCAGCTCGTACCCCTCCTCGGCGCCGTAGACCTGCCTGAACAGCGCCTCCACGAAGTCGGCGGCGTGCTTGGGGTCGGTCACCGCCGAGAGGTAGACGACGCCGGTCTCGGCCTTCCGGGTCTCGGGCTGTCGGAGTTTGAAGACGCCGTACTCCTCGAGCAGCGCCTCGAGGCGCTCGCGCTCGTCGGCGTCCAGTTCCACGCGGAGCGTGCGGTCGTCGTAGACGACGCTCCCGGCGCGGTCGACGACGAAGGTCGCGGACTCGTCGGTCCGTCGGGCGTCGACGATGGCCGAGACGATGGCCTGCCGTCGCTCCGCCGGGGTCGCGGCCATACTCGACGTTTCGCGGCGCGGGACAAGAATGCGACGCTCGCGGTGGGAAGCGAGAGGGCGACGCTCGTCGCGTTCAGACAACTCTTTTAGGCGGGGCGTGGAAGCCGCTCGTATGAGCCAGCCGAAGGTCCTGCTGCTCGGCCCACCGGGCGCGGGCAAGGGAACGCAGTCCAGCAACATCGTCGAGGAGTACGGCGTCGACCACGTCACGACCGGCGACGCCCTCCGGGCGAACAAGGACATGGAGACCGAGCACGGCACGCCGAGAGAGTACATGGAGGCGGGCGAACTCGTGCCGGACCCGGTGGTCAACGAGATCGTCAAGGCCGCACTCGAGGAGGCCGACGGCTTCGTGCTGGACGGCTACCCCCGGAACCTCTCGCAGGCGGAGTATCTCGACGACATCACCGACCTCGACCTGGTCGCCCTGCTCGACGTCGACCGCGGCGAACTGGTCGACCGGCTGACCGGCCGCCGGGTCTGCGAGGAGTGCGGCACCAACTACCACGTCGAGTTCAGTCCGCCCGAGGAGGCGGGCGTCTGCGACGAGTGCGGCGGCGATCTCGTTCAGCGGGACGACGACAACGAGGAGACGGTCGAGGAACGGCTCGACGTCTTCGAGGAGAACACCCAGCCCGTCATCGAGTACTACGACGAGGAGGGCGAACTCGTCCGCATCGACGGCGAGGGCACCCCCGAGGAGGTCTGGGCGGACCTGCGGGCGGCCATCGACGACGCGAACTGAGCGGGCGGTCGCCGGGACCTCCTTCTGTCGTCCGACCGCGGCCGCGAGCGGCCGTAGTTCGCCGCGACGCCGGCCGGAAGGTAAAAGCTTGATTACGCCCGCCTCGTAAGGGCCGGTAATGGCACGTACAGCTTCGAAGGTGCAGGACCTCGTCTCGGAGGACGCCGAGATGGAGGGTGCCCTGGAGTACGTCCTCGAGGCCGCCGAGGAGGGCACCGTCTCGTGGGGCGACGTCTCCGACGAGTTGACCAGCGGACAGTGGGGTCGGCTCATCGAGAAGGGCGTTCTCGTCGACTCCGACGGCGAGGGGTTCGACCTCGCCGATCCCAACGGCGTCCGGTCGGCGCTGGAAGACGACGACCTCGACCTCCCCGACGCACCCGACAAGGACTCCTCGTGGACGAAGTGGGACAAGATGGCCGCGGTCGTCTCGGTGTCGCTCTTCGCCGGCTACACGTTCAAGGAGGTCCGGGCGCCGCTGGCCGAAGTCCTCGACATCGCTCTGGGGCCGCTCATCGGCGTGCTGCCCTTCTTCGCCGTCGTGATGGTGCTGGCGCTGTTCACCGGGCTGTACTCGACGCTGTTGCAGGCCAACCTCATGGACATGGAGGTGATGGGCGAGTACCAGGCCCGGATGAAGGAGATACAGAACCGCCGCGAGGAGGCCAAGGAGCGCGGCGACGACGAGGCGCTGGACAAGATCCAGGAGGAGCAGATGGAGGCGATGGCCGACAACCTCGGGATGTTCAAAGAGCAGTTCCGCCCGATGGTGTGGATCATGGTCCTGACCATCCCCGTCTTCCTGTGGATGTACTGGGCCATCGGCTTCCGTGGCGGGACGGCGAAGTACGAGGTCGCCGACCTCGTCATCCCCTTCGCCGGGCAGGTCGAGTGGACGACCGGTTTCGTCGGTCCGCTGCAAGTGTGGATCGTCTGGTACTTCCTGTGCTCGATGGCGTTCACGCAGGTCATCCGGAAGTCGCTGAACATCCAGACGACGCCGACCTGACCCCGGCGTGTCGCCCGGTTCGGCGCCCGCGAAGGACAACCTCTTTCAACCGACGCGGCGGAGTAACGATATGTTGCTGACAATCTCCGGTCCCGCCGGCAGCGGCAAGAGTACCGCCGCCGCCGCGCTGGCCGAGGCCCTCGATTACGACCACGTCAGCGGTGGTGACATCTTCCGCGAGCTGGCCGACGAGCGGGGACTGACGCCGCTGGAGCTGAACAAGCTCGCCGAGGAGGAGGACGAAATCGACCGCGACCTGGACCGCCGGCTCCGGGAGATAGCGGCCACGCGGGACGGCCTCGTCCTCGAGTCGCGGCTGGCGGGCTGGATGGCCGGCGAGCACGCCGACTTCCGCATCTGGCTGGACGCGCCGCTGTCGGTCCGCGCCGAGCGCATCGCCGACCGCGAGGGCAAGTCGGTCGAACTCGCGCGCAAGGAGACCCGCGAACGGAGCGAGAGCGAGGCCCGACGCTACCGGGAGTACTACGACATCGATATCGACGAACTGACCATCTACGACCTCGCGTTGAACACCGCCCGCCTCTCGCCGGAGGCCGTCCTCGACGTCATCCTGACGACCGTCGAGGGGTACGAGCCGTCCGGCGACGAGGGCCGCGTCCCCATCGAGGGCGTCGAGTACGACTTCTGACCATGCGCGAGCGCGGGCCCCCGTCGGAGCGCGACCCCGCCGACCTCCTCGAGTTCGGCGTCGTCAACCTCGACAAGCCGCCCGGTCCCTCCGCCCACCAGGTGGCCGGCTGGGTCCGCGACGTCGCCGGCGTCGAGCGGGCCGCCCACGCCGGCACGCTGGACCCGAAGGTGACCGGCTGTCTGCCGGTCCTGACCGGCGACGCGACCCGGCTGGCGCAGGTGTTCGACGACAGTCGGAAGGGGTACGTCGCCGTCCTCGAACTGCACGCGCCGCTGCCGACGGACTTCGAGGCGACCCTCGCGGAGTTCGAGGGCCCGCTGTACCAGAAGCCTCCCCGGAAGTCCGCCGTCGCCCGCCGACTGCGGACCCGGACCGTCCACCGCCTCGAGGCGCTGGAGACCGAAGAACGCCGCGCCCTGCTCGACATCGACTGCGAGAGCGGCACCTACGTCCGGAAGCTCTGCCACGACCTGGGACTCGCGCTCGGCACCGGCGCCCACATGGGCGCGCTCCGGCGCCGGAAGACGGGCACCTTCGACGACACCGACCTTGTCACCATGGAGGATTTGACCGACGGCGTGGCCTTCTGGGAGGAAGAGGGCGACGCCGACCTGCTTCGGGACGTCGTCCGGCCCGCCGAGCGGGCGCTCGAACACCTGCCGCGGTTGACGGTGGCGCCCTCGGCGGCCCGCGAGATTGCGACGGGCGCGCAGGTGTACGCTCCCGGCGTCATCGAGAGCGACCTCGGAGGTGCCGAGGAGGGGGCGTTGCTCGCCTGCTACACCCCCGACGGTGCGGCGGTGTGTCTCGGCCGCCTCGCCGGCGACCCCGGCGCCGAGTCGGGCCTCGTCGCGGAACTCGAGCGGGTACTCGTCTGAGCACTACCGGGAAACGAAGAGATTAAAGGCACGTCCGCCCTCCGTCGAAACGCGAGGGACCGTGGGGTAGTGGTATCCTCTGCGCATGGGGTGCGTTGGACCCGAGTTCGACTCTCGGCGGTCCCATCCTCAATTATCTAACTGCCAGATTAGTGGACGTAAAGACACATCAGCGTCCAAATTCCTCTACGCTCTTAGTCGCAACAAAATCACGCCCTGGAGGTGCGCCGCATGAGCCGCTACTGCCCCGAGTGCGGCGGCCGCATGACTACCGATTCGAGCCGTGGCGGTATCCCTCGGCGCGAGTGTGAAAACGGCCCTCACCCCGTCTCGGAGGTGGACTGCTGACCATGACCGACGCCGTTCGCTTCGACATCGTCGACGACGACAGCAGTAGCCTCCAGCGAGCCCGCGACACTCCCGTCGAAGTCGTCCACGACCCGCAGGGCGACTCCTACCTCATCGCCTTCGAGGACTCCGACGACGTCCACGAAGTCGAGATGTCCCGCCACACCGACGGCTGGCGAGCCGACTGCTGGATGCTCGACGAGAGCGGAAAGCGAACCGGACGCTGCCGCGGTTGGGTCCACCACGACGGTCCCTGTGCTCACTTGTGGGCCGTCCGCTCCCAGCTCGCCCACGACCGCCTCGAGGACGCCGACCGACGCCACGACCTCGACGACGAGCAGGTCGTCTACACCGTCGGGAGCGGCGGCGAACTGGTCGAACTCCGGGCGACCGGTGTCGACGCTGAGGAGGCGGAACCCGGCACGAGTTACGACGTCGGCTACCGCATCGACAGCGCCGAGCACTTCGCCGACCAGGAGCGCGACGTCTTCCGCCAGCAGCGGCGCGCGAACACGACCCACACGACGTTCCAGGCCACGTAGCGCGGCTGTCCCGGCGGCCGTAGCGGAGTTCTCGCCGTCGCGCCGGCGCCCGGCGTACCGTGGACGATAAATACGCAGGGACCGGACGGGCGGACGTGTCCGACGATTTCGACGGCGAATCGGCCGCCCCGGACGACGTCGACGACGTTCCGACGGTCACCTGCTCGCGGTGTAGCCGGTCGTGGGACCTGGCGTACGAACTGGACGAGCTACGGGTCGGAAACCAGGCCGTCGAGAAGTTCGCGCTGGACCACAGACAGCACACGGGCCACTTCCCCGACGACGTGACGGCGTGGGTGGCCGACTGCCGGCAGTGCCCCGAGCGGGAGGAGTTCCTCGCCGAGCGGCCGGCCCGTCGGTGGGCCGAGACCCACGCCAGACACACGCGCCACGCGCTCGAGTTGCGGGGCGGCGAGGCCGACGAGCCGGCGGTCGTCGACCCCGACGGGGAGTGAGGCCGGGGGACGCGCCGGACCCTCCCCCCTGGGAGAACCTTTTTCGAGGCGCCGACCGACCGCGGTGGTGTGGAACGCTCCGAGGAGTCGACCCGAGAGGTCCCGGACGCCGAGGCGGTCACCATCCAGGAGATTCGGCGACAGCTCCGAGAACTCGAGACGACCGTCGACGACCCGGGCGAGCGGCGGGCCGTCCGGCGGGCCCTGCGGCTCGTCGAAGAGTTCCCCGAGGGCGACGACATCCGGAAGCTGACCCGCCGCGACGTCGCCGAGTCCTTCGTCGGCACCATCCTCGTGTCGCTGCCGCTGCTCGTCGAGGACGGCGTCTTCGAGATAGCGGCCTTCCTGCGCTCGGACCCCCGGCTGCTCGCGCTCGACGTCGCGTTCCTCTTCGGGATGACCGTCGGACTCCTCTACGTCGCCGACTTCCGCGAGATAACCGTCACGCGACCGCTGTTCGGGGTCGTCCCGCGCCGACTCCTCTCGGTCCTTCTTGTCTCCTTTCTCACCGCGGCGTTCACCATGACGCTGTGGGGTCGCCTCGGCGGATGGAGCGACCCCGCAGTCGCGCTCTCGCGGATCGCCGTCGTCTGGACCGTCGGTGCCTTCGGGGCCGCCCTGGGCGACATCCTCCCCGGCGAGTCGTCGGCGCCCGACATCAACGACGAACTCGACGACCTGGGCGAGCGACTCGGCATCGGCGATGACGAGGGTCTTTTCTGACCCACCTGCTACGTCAGGTTCGCCGCGAGGAGGGCGACCTGGACGAGCACGACGGCGCCGAGCGTCGCCAGGGCGCACAGTTCGTAGACGTCGCGGGCGTCCTCGAAGCCGGCCGTCCGCTCGAGCCGTCGGGCCAGCAGGCGGAAGCCGAGGTACGCGACGGCGGCCGCGACGGGGAAGGCCGCGAGCACCAGCGCCGCGGGGGCGTACTCGGGACCGTAGTAGGTGCCGACCGACCAGCGGATGCGGACGCTGTCGCCAACGGCGCCGCCGGCGAGGACGCTGAGGAGGACGCTCGCGGCCACGACGAGGAGGCCGCTCCAGGCGGTCGGTCTGAGTCTACTCGACGAGTCGAAGACGTTCACCGTCATCACACCCGGACCGACGGTCGGGAGGGTGGTAAGGGGTCGAGCACGACTTCACGCGCTGCAGTCGTGGAAACTCCTTTATCGCCCTGCCGCGAGGACCCGGGCGTGAGCGGGGAGTGCGACGTCGGGACCGTCGGATCGCTGCTCGGTGACCCGACGGTTCGGACCATCCTCGTCGAGACGAGCCAGCAACCCATGTCAGCGAACACGTTGAGCGACCACTGCGAGGCGTCACAGCCGACCGTCTACCGCCGCCTCGAGGAACTGCGGGAGTGCGACCTGCTCGTCGAGCGGACGCGGCCGGACCCCGAGGGCGGCCACCACCGCACCGTCTACGCGACGAACGTCCGGCGGGTCACCGTCGAACTCGAGGACGGGCGACTGGACCTCCGTATCGACCGCCGGGAGGACATGGCCGACCGGTTCACGAGACTCGTGGAGGGGATGTGACGTGGCGGGGCTGCAGGTCTGGAGCGGGTCGGCGCCGCCGGAGTGGCTCGCCGCCTTCTCGCAGGCGACCGACGTCCTCGCCGCGCTGCTCGGTATCTTCGTCGCCTACCAGGCCTACCGCGGCTACCGGCGCAACGGGAGTCGCCCGATGCTGTTCATCGCGGTCGGCTTCGTCCTCGCTTTGGCCGTCCCGTTCCTGCTGTTGCTGGCCTTCCTCGCGCTGCCGTTCGTCGGGCGGACGGTCGCGACGGTCCTGACGGGCACCAGCCAGGTGGTCGGCCTGCTCGCCATCGTCTACGCCCTCCGGATGCCCGCCTGAGCGGGGTCGCCGTTCAGCCGTCGGGGTCGACCCGCGCCGTGGTCACCCGGTAGTCGTAGTCCGCACCCTCGGGCGCCGACTCGATGCCCATCTCGACACCGTAGCGCCCGCTCGGGGACGACGCTTCCTCGAGCAACCGGACGCCACCGGTGCCCTTGATTTCGGTAACGTCGTCGCCGTCGCGGTCGGTGCCGACGACGCTCGTGGCGAGGAGAGCGTGTCCGCTGGCCGCCGGCGGCACGGTCGCCTCGATCGTCCGCTCGTCGGTCGCGACGAGGTCGACGTCGACGGGCTCGGCCGCGTGGCAGGTCCCGCTCGGCGTGGCGATGGGCGTGATGGTCGGCTTGTAGGGGCCCTCGTAGACGTCGGGGTAACAGGGGCCGAGATCCCGCTCGTCTTCGACGACGACCGGTCGGACGGTGGCGGTGGCCGACGCGAGGGCGTCGGGGACCGACCCCGCCCGGAGGACGTAGGACACGGACGTTCCTGGTCCCGTCGAGGTACCGTCGGTCGGCGTACTGTCCGTCGGCGAGTTCGTTCCGTCCGTCGGCGTCGCGGTCGGCGAGGCGTCGTCGTCGCGGGTGGCACAGCCGGCCACCGCGAGGCTCCCGGCAGTCGCCAGGAACGCGCGTCTCGTCGTCATGGGTCGTCGTTCGGCAGTGACGGATAAGTGTCTCCCCGATGGTCAAACGGTCGTTTCAGTCACGGGGTTCGGTCGGGAGTGTCGGCTCAGTCCTGCTGGGAAACGCCGGGATTGGTGACGGCCCCCTCGGCGGCCGACCCGAACGCCAGACCGTACTTCGCCAGGACGCCGCCCTCGTAGGCGGGGTCGGGCTGGTCCCGCTCGTCGAGGCGAGCCTCGAGTTCCTCGTCGGTGAGGTCGACCTCGAGGGTCCGGTCGGCGACGTCGATGGTGACCGTGTCGCCGTCCTCGAGGGCGGCGATGGGACCGCCGACGAACGCCTCGGGGGCGACGTGGCCGATGGAGAGGCCACGCGTCGCCCCCGAGAATCGGCCGTCGGTGAGCAGCGCGACGTCCTCGGCGTGGCCCTGGCCGTCGCGGGCGGCGGTCACGCCGAGCATCTCGCGCATGCCGGGGCCGCCCTGGGGCCCCTCGTTTCGGATGACGATGACGTCGCCCGATTCGATGTTGCCCCCCTGGACGTACTCGGTGGCGGCCTCCTCGCTTTCGAAGACGCGGACCGGGCCCTCGTGGTGGAGGTCGTCGGCGCCGGTGATCTTCAGGACACCCCCGCCCGGCGCGAGGTTGCCGGTGAGGATGCGGATGGCACCCTGCTCGTTCTTGGGGTTCTCGACGGTGTAGAGGAAGTCGGCGTCGAGGTCGGCGATTGCGGGCGGATCGACCCGTTCGAGCGCCGCCGCGAGCGTCTCGCCGGTGACGGTGAGTGCGTCGCCGTGCAGCAGGCCCGCCTCGTGGAGTTCCTTCAGAACGACCGGGACGCCGCCGAGTTCGTGGAGGTCGTTCATCACGCGCTCGCCGCCGGGCTGGAGGTCGGCTATCTTCGGGGTTCGCCGGCTGATCTCGTCGAACTCCTCGATAGAGAGGTCGACGCCGGCCTCGGCGGCCATCGCCAGCAAATGCAGGACGCCGTTGGTCGAGCCGCCGATGGCGACCTGCAGCGCGATGGCGTTCTCGAAGGAGTCCTTCGTGAGGAACTCGGAGGGCCGGCGGTCGGCCTCGACGGCGTCGAGGACGAGTTCGCCGGCCTCGCGGGCCACATCGTAGCGGGCCTCGTGTTCGGCGGGCGGGCTCGCGCTGCCCAGCGGCGCGAAGCCGATGGCCTCGCTGATGGAGGCCATCGTGTTCGCGGTGAACATCCCGCCGCAGGAGCCGGCACCCGGACAGGCGTTGCGCTCCATCTCGTCGAGTTCGGACTCGCTCATCTCGCCGGTCGCGACCGCACCGCGGGCCTCGAAGACGTTCTGGATGGTGATCGCGCGGCCCTCGTGTTCGCCGGGCATGATGGACCCGCCGTAGAGGAACACGGAGGGAAGGTCGGTCCGGATGGCGGCCATCATCATCCCCGGCATGTTCTTGTCGCAGCCGCCGATGGTCACCAGCGCGTCCATGCGCTCGCCGAAGGAGACCAGCTCGACGGAGTCGGCGATGACCTCCCGGGAGATGAGCGAGGCCTTCATCCCCTCGGTCCCCATCGAGATGGCGTCCGAGATGGTGATGGTGCCGAACTCGATCGGCATGCCGCCGCTGTCGTCGATCCCGTCGAGGGCGGCGTCGGCGACCTCGTCGAGGTGGACGTTACAGGGCGTGATGTCCGCCGCGGGGTTGGCGACGCCGACCATCGGCGCGGCCAGGTCCTCGTCGTCGAATCCCATCGCACGGAACATCGCCCGGTGGGGTGCCCGCTCGGTCCCCTCCGTGACCTCCCGGCTCCGCAGCCCCTCCGGTTTCTCCGTCGTGCCCGACTCGCGGTCGGGCGGCTCCTGGTGGCTCATGGAGGTCACTCGCCGCCGAGCGACTTAACCACCCGTGTACTGCCCAGTTTTTGCTGCGGTCCGCTGAGCTCGTTCTCCCGTTTGTAGAATATAAGGTGTATCAGGGAAAACGGTAATAATACGAACCTCTACCCGGGTGTATGAGACCGAAAACGGAAGAGAGTGGAGGAAAAGTGTACGAGTGTTTCGACTGTGGTTCCAGGGTGGAGGGGTCGACGTCGGGTCGGTGCGGGTCCTGCGGCGGCGAGCTGTGCCACCTCGGTCGGTCGCGGGACCTCTGATACGGATCGTTGTAACGATTTACCGGTGATCGCCCGTGCGGGGTCGGCGGTCACCGGTAAAAGACTACAACAATCCGTATGAGCCGTTGCCAGTGTCGAAACCCACAACCTGCTGACGGTCCAAGTGCCGGCGATGACGGTCCACGTCGCGGCCGGCGCCCGGCTCCACGTCGGGTTCTGCAACCTCTCTCTGGCTCACGAGCGCCTCTACGGCGGGGTCGGCGTGGCCCTCGAAGAGCCGGCCGTCCGGCTCGTCGCCGAACCGGCGGCCGAGGTGGTCTGTCCGGACCCCTTCGTCGCGGACCTCGCCGGGCGGGCCTGTGACCTGCTGGGCGTCGACGGCGCCGAGATCAGCGTCGAGGCGACGCTGCCCCGGCACGTCGGCCTCGGCAGCGGGACCCAGGTCGCGCTTGCGACGCTGGCTGCGGTCGCGGAGGCCCACGGCCGGGACCCCGAGGTGCGCGAGCGTGCGCCAGCACTGGGCCGCGGCGGGCGGAGCGGCGTCGGCGTCGCCGCCTTCGAGGGCGGCGGGTTCGTCGTCGACGCCGGCCACCCGACCGAGCGGTTCACCACGGCGCCGCCCGCCGAGGGGGAGTGGACGGTCCCGGCCGTCGCCGCTCGCCAGGACCTCCCCGAGACGTGGCGGTTCGTCCTCGTCGTCCCCGAGGCCGATCCGGGCCGGAGCGGCGACGACGAAGACGAGAGCATGCGCGCCGTCGTCGAGGGCGCGGACCCGTCGGTCGCCGACGAGCTATCGACGCTTCTGGTCCGGCGGCTGCTCCCGGCGGCCGCCGAGGGCCGTCTGGAGGCGTTCGGCGACGCCGTCGGCGCGTTCGGCCGGCTCAACGGCGCCTGGTACGCCGACCAGCAGGGCGGCGTCTACCGACCGCCGGCCGGCCGGCTCATCGACGCCCTGGCCGACTGCCCCGCCGTCCGGGGCGTCGGGCAGTCCTCCTGGGGACCGACCGTCTACGGGGTGACCGACGAGTCGATGGCCGGGCGTGCCCGGGCGGCCGCCGAGGACGCGCTCGCCTCGGCCGGCGCCGACGGGACCGTCCGGGTCGTCGCTCCCCGGAACCGCGGCGCGCGGATCGGGGTCGAGTGAGGAGGCTCCACGATTTAAGGTTCCGCGGGCGAAGGTGGGCGTATGGACCGAATCCCGTTCGGGATCAGACGGCTCGACACGACCATCGGCGGCGGTGCGCCGCCGGGTAGCGTCGTCCTCCTGTCGGGCCACGCTGGCGCCGGCGCCCGCGAGTTCATGTACACGTCGGCGGCGATGAACGGCCTCGCGGAGGGCGACCCCGAACTGTTCGACCTCTACTACGGCGGCCTCGACGACCGGGCGACGACCCCCGAGGAGGTCCACTACATCTCCTTCACGTCGGAGGCCCGGCAGGTCGAACGGGAGATGTCGCTGGCGATGGACGAAGAAATCGTCGAGGAGAGCATCGACAACGTCCAGTTCCACGACCTCTCGCCGGAGTTCTTCCGGCTGAGCCCGGTCCCCCGTGAGTGGTACTCCGAGCGGACGCGGAACGTCTCGGAACTGGGGCAGTCCCAGGACCGGAAGGGGGTCCCGGAGGCACTCGGCGACCGGCTCACCGAACACGGCGCGGGCAACGTCGTCGTCATCGACTCCATCGCGGACCTGGTCGGCGCCAGGAACGCCGACCTCACGTTTAGCGACATCCCCGTCCTGCTGAAGGGGCTCTCGCGGGCGGCCTACGAGTGGGGCGGCCTCATCCTCGCACACGTCAACCAGGAGACGCTGGACGACCAACAGCACGGCCAGCTGGTGGACGCCGCCGACGGGACGCTGCTGTTCGAGTGGGAGAGCGGCGGCTCGGATCGCGCCCGGACGATGATCGTCCAGCAGTTCCGCGGCGTCCTCTCCCGCATCGAAGACGAGAACATCGTCCGATTCGAGACGGAGATCGGCGACGCCGGGTTCGACATCAGCGACGTCCGGAAGATCCGGTAACGATCGGCGAGCGGGGGCGAATCCTTAACTTGGTAACGTTCGTAAGCTGATGAAATGGCTACCGAGTCGGCCGACGGGCCCGAAACGACCGTCTCGTTGCCGGCCCCGCTCGAGGAGTGGGTCGACGAACGGGCGGCGTCGCTCGGGGTCGACCGGGAGGAACTGCTGGTCCAGGTGCTGAGCGCCTACCGTGCGACGGCCGACCTCGACGGCGACGTCGAGGGCGCCACCGGGTCGACGGACGTCAGCGAACGGATTCAGACGGAGGTCGAGGCACAGCTCCGCGAGCGCGACGGCGAGATCAGCACCGTCGACGGCCGCATCGACTCCCTCGAAGCGGACCTCGAGGAGGACCTCGAATCGCTCCGAAACCGCGTCCTCCAGCTCCGGGACGCCGTCCGAAACAGGGCGAAGACCGACCACAGCCACGAGGAGTTGGCGCGTCTCTCGGACCGCCTCGACGAGGTCGCAACCGGCGTCGCCGATCTCTCGGAAGCGGTCGACGAGGTCGAGAGCGACCTCGCCGACGCCGACGCGAAACTCGACACGCTGGCGCGGGTCGTCCTCCGGCTTCGGAACGATTCGAGCGGTCGGTCCCCCGAGTCGCGGCGCCACCTCGAACGGCTCCGCGAGACCGCCAACCGTCGCGGCGTCTCGGAGGCCAGCTGCGACGCCTGCGGCGAGTCCGTCTCCATCCCGCTGTTGACCGAGGCAGCCTGTCCCCACTGCGACGCGGCGCTGCGCGACATCACCACGACCGGCATCATCTTCAGTCGGGCGAAGCTGACGGGTCCCGAGCCCGAACACGCCCCCGAGCCGGCCCCCGACTCCGGAGACGACGACGATGAGTGAGGAGTCGCCCTTCGACGACGTCGGGGACGACGACTCGAACGGCGCCGACGACGCCGACATCGCGGAGCTGTTCGACGACGTCGACATCGAGGCAGCCGACGAGGACGTCTGGGAGGAGCTGTCGACGGGCACCGAGCCCGCCGGCGAGGAGGGCGACCTCTTCGAGCAGTTCGCAGAGGAGAGTCCGACCGACGAGGAGACCACGCCCGTCGAGACCGACGGCGAGGAGGCGGTCGTCCCGAAGAACCGCTTCTGCCAGCGCTGTGAATACTTCGCCGAGCCGCCGGACGTGTCCTGTCTCCACCCCGGCACCGAAATCGAGGCGGTCGTCGACAGCGAGCGGTTCCGCGTCCGGAACTGCCCCGTCGTCGAAGAGCGGCACGGCACCGTCGACGTCCTCGACACCGAGTGACGCGAACCGCAGGCTTTTGCCCGCGCCCGTCCTGCGCCCGGACATGCAGTTCTGCGACGACTGCGGTTCGATGATGCACTCCCGGGAGGGGGAGATGGTCTGTTCGTCCTGCGGGGCGACCCAGTCGAAGGACGAAGAGCGGGCCGACGCCTTCGTCACGACGGAGGCCCAGAGCGACGACGACGTCATCGAGTCCTCGCCGGACGCCGACTTCGAGGGCAAGCCCACCGCCGACGACGTGACCTGCGAGGAGTGTGGCCACGGCGAGGCGTGGTACACCATCAAGCAGACCGGTTCGGCCGACGAACCGCCGACGCGGTTCTTCAAGTGCACCGAGTGCGGCAACCGCTGGCGCGGGTACAGTTGAGGCCCGGACCCGACAACGTTTTTGTCCCTCTCGACGGTGGGTGCGCCCATGCCGGCGAAGGCGACCGGAGCCACGACCGAACCGGAGGTTGTCGACCGCTTCGAGGGTGGCGTCGGGTGGATACCCCACCCCGGGGAGACGATGGAGCGGGCGAGTCACGCCCTCGCCACCGGCGGGGGCGTCTGGCTCGTCGACCCGCTGGACGCCCCGGGCGTCGAGGACGTCGTCGACGAGTACGGCGAGGTAGCCGGCGTCATCGTGCTCTCGAACCACCACGCCCGCGACGCCGACGTCTTCGCCGAACACCACGACGTTCCGGTGACGCTGCCGGCGCCGATGACGGACGTCGCGGAGACGCTGTCGGCACCGGTCGAACGGCTCGACGTCGGCGAGGCGGTCGGCGAGTACGAACTCCTCGAGGTGGCCCACGGCGCCGCCTGGCAGGAGTACGCCCTCTACGACGGGGAGACGCTGGTCGCCTCCGAGTCGGTCGGGACGGCCGACTACCAGACCGTCGGCGACGAACGGCTCGGCGTGATGACGATACGGCGGCTGACGCCGCCCCGGGAGGCCTTCGGCGACTGCTCGCCGGAGCGGGTCCTCTCGGGGCACGGACCGGGTCTCGAGGTGGGGGCCGCCGCGGCGCTGGAGGACGCCCTCGTGAACGCCCGGTGGCGGTTCCCGCGAGCACTCGTCGAGAACGGCCGGAAGCAGGTCGGGACGATGCTGGCGGCCGTCCGGACCTGACGCGACACGCATTTGCCGCTCCGGTCCCGACCGACGGTGTGCGCGTCGAGGTGTACCCGGGCAAGGAGGCCGTCGTCGACTTCGACCCCTCGCTGACCTTCGAGTGCGTCGACGACTGTACGTGGTGCTGTCGGCACGGCGTCCTGCTGTACGAGAAGGACTTCCTCGAACTCGCCGAGCGGGAGTCGCTGTCGGCGGCCGTCGCGCAGTTCCGCGGCCGGGACTTCGTCCGCCGGGAACCGAAGGCCGACGACCACCCCCACGCCGCCGAGGACGGCCAGGCGTGCTTCTTCCTGCGGGAGGACGGTCTCTGTGCGCTGCACGCCGAGCACGACTGGAAGCCCGCCCGCTGTTCGGTCTTCCCGCTGGAGGTCCACGTCGAGTCGGGCGACATCCACGTCTCGGTCCGCGAGGAGGCCCACGAGCACTGCGACGGTCTCGACGTCAGCGAGCGGCGCGTCGTCGAGCACCTCGACGCCTTCTTGCCCGAACTGCTGTGGAACCTCGACGATCCGACGACGAAGGTGGAACTGTAGCCTGCTCCGGTGGGAACCGCGTCCTTGAAACGGCCGCCGCCCGAGGACGGGACAATGAGCGACGACGACCAAGAGGGGTCGGTCCGCGAGGAGCCGGACCGCGAGGAGTTCGGCCACGACCCCGTCGAGCACGCCGGCGTCTCGGCGGGGATGACCGTCGCCGAGTTGGCCACCGAGTACGGCAAGGCCGGCATCGGCGCGGCGGACCTCCACGAGGCCATCGACGTGACCGCCGACATCTTCGACAGCCCGGAAACGACGACGTTCCTGGGGCTGGCGGGCGCGATGGTGCCGGCCGGGATGCGCCGCATCGTCGCCGACCTGATCCGGGAGGGCCACGTCGACGCCCTGGTGACGACGGGGGCGAACCTGACCCACGACGCGATCGAGGCCATCGGCGGCAAGCACCACCACGGCCGTCACTCCCACCCCGAACTCGAGGAGCGGGAGTTCGACGAGCGACTGCGCGAGGAGGAGGTCGACCGCATCTACAACGTCTACCTCCCCCAAGAGCACTTCGCGGCCTTCGAGGAGCACCTCCGGGCGGAGGTGTTCGAGGCGATCGGCGAGGAGGTCGTCTCCATCGCGGAGTTCACGCGGGAACTCGGCCGCGCCAACGCCGCGGTGAACGACCGGGAGGGAATCGAGGAAGCGGCCGGCATCGCGGCGGCGGCCTACGAGAACGACGTGCCGGTCTACGTCCCGGCCATCCAGGACTCCGTGCTGGGCCTGCAGGCGTGGCTCCGCTCGCAGGTGACCGGCTTCTCGCTGGACGCGCTCGCCGACATGTCGCCGCTGAACGACCTCGCCTACGAGGCGGACTCGACGGCCGCCATCGTCGTCGGCGGCGGCGTCCCGAAGAACTACGTCCTGCAGACGATGCTCGTGACGCCGGACGCCTACGACTACGCCGTCCAGTTGACGATGGACCCCCCACAGACCGGCGGGCTCTCGGGGGCGACCCTCGACGAGGCCCGCTCGTGGGGCAAGTTGGAGAAGGAAGCCCGCAGCGTCTCGGTGTACGCCGACGCGACCATCACGCTGCCGCTCGTCGTCGCAGCGGCGCTGGACGGGACCGACTGACGGCCGCCAGCCGGGACGCTCGCTCGTCGACCGTGCCCGCGGGTACGTCCCGGGAGAGGGAGCGCCTCGCGCACCGAGGCCGCCTACAGCGTCCGGGTGTTGGTGCTGCCGCACTCCGGACACTGGGTCAGTTCCCCGAGCGGGGGGTGTTCGACGGTGGCCCACTCGTCGGCCCCGACGGGTGCCTCGAAGCCGCACTCCAGACACCGGTGTGTGGTTCGGACTGACATACTAGACGGTGCGTCGCCGGAGCACTTAACGCTACTCCGCGTCGGTTCCGCTCCCCGTGGGACCGCTGTGACCCCGCCGCAGGCGGCCGACGTCGAGGCGGAGGTAATGATACAGTGTGCCCGAAAGCCCCGATTCGGCGACCCGGCGGCCGGAACTCTCGACGAGCGTCGCCGGACAGTAGCCCGTCGGCTCCGAGCGGCCGATGGTCCGGCTGAACGCCGTGTCCTCGTTCGGCACCTCGGGGAAGCCGCCGACGCTCTCGAAGGCGTCCCGGCGGACGAAGGTGTTGAACCCCGGCAGTATCGGGACCGACAGCCGCGGGAAGGCGTGGTTGATGGTCCACTCGACGAGCTTCGCCCGCCGGGGACCGGTGATCCGGCAGTTCGAGGTCGCCGCCGTCAGCCCCTCGCGGTCGACGAACGACAGCATCCGCTCGAGGTACTCCGGCGCGACCGTCGTGTCGGCGTCGACGAAGGCCAGCCACTCGCCCGCCGCGACCTCGGCGCCACGGTTGCGCCCGCTGGCGATGCTGTGGCCGCCCTCCCGGACCACGGTCGCCCCGTGATCCCGCGCGACGTCGGCGGTCCCGTCGGTGCTTCCGCCGTCGGCGACGACGACCTCGTAGCGCCGGTCGGTCTCCTGGGACTCGATGCTGGAAAGCGCGGCGTCGAGATAGCCCGCCTCGTTGCGGGCCGGCACGACGAAACTCACCGCTGGCACCGTCATCACCGGAACGTGTCTCTCGCTGCGAATAAAATAGCTGACGGATTCGACCCCCGCGACCGCCGGGATGTCGACGAGGGGCCGGACGAACGCTTCTACGGGCACTGCGATACGTCACCCACGCCGACGACGGCTTCGAGTCCGCCCGGGGCGTCCGGGAACGCCCGGCCGAGGACCCCTTCTGGTGGTCGTCGCGCGTCGCTTTCCCCGGCTGCCGGCTCGGAAAGGCTCAAACCGGCCGCCCACCAGTGACGACCCGTGCAGCGCTCGCTCCTCGTCTACGACGGCAGCAACGCCGTCTTCCGGGCCGCCGCCGAGGCGGTGACCTGCCGTTCGGAGACGATCCGGGCCGTCCGGTGGGACTCGGCGCCGATCCAGGCGTTCCTCGACGCCCAGTTCGACGGCCGTCCCTTCGCGTTCATGCTCGTCGAGGACGGGGTCGTCCACGTCGGCGGGGAGTCGGTCGCGCGCGTCCTCCGGCGGACGGGCGTCGACGACCGTGTGGTCGAGGGCCTGTCGCGGGCCTACTCGTCGGCCGCCAGGCCGATCACGCGGGTCGTCCACGGCCGCCCGGCCGCGGACCTCCACGGGACCTTCCAACTGAGACCGGCGGCGGCGACCCACCTCGAACCGCTCCGCCGGGTCGCGGAGATTCCGGTCGAGGAGGGGTAGCCGTCGCCGGGGCGGCGCTACCGACCCTCTCGAACCTGCCGGACCGCCGCCCGGAACTGCTCGTCGCCTCGCAGCAGGTGCCCACCCAGTTCGCCGACGAGCGCCAGTCCCGCCGCGAGGGCGACGACGCCGGCGGTGCCGAGGCCGGCGGCCGCTCCAGCCAGCCCGCCGGCGACGCCGGCAGCGACGCCGACGACGAGCGACTGCCCCGGCGTGTCACAGAACGGAACGTCGAGGGGCACACGCACCGTCGGTCCCGGGACCACCTTTCAGTTGCGGTGCGAACGGGCGGATCGCCCCCGACGCGACCGGACGGATCGGGCCAGGCACGGAACCGACGCGGTCTCAGTCGTCGGCGCCGGGAGTGGACTCCTCCTCGGGGAAGGCCGCGTGACTGATGGTGCCGGCCGTCTCCCGCAGGAGTGCCCGGAACGACTCGCGGCGCGAGACGAACAGCCCCGCGGCGAGGACGACGTAGACGGCGCTGTAGCCGACGAGGAGTTCGTAGGAGGTCGCCGGGAGCGCGACGCCGCGGATGATGAGGAACTCGAGGAGGACCTGCGAGACGAACAGCGTCAGGATGACGACCGCCTCCCGGACGGATATCTCGAAGTTGATCAGCACGGAGATGGCAAAGAGCGACTGGGCGGCGGTCAGCCAGATTTCGGCGGACTGCTTCTGGTCGAAGGGAAGCGCGCCGTACCGACCCAGCGCCAGCGAGTAGACGACGACGAGCGTCCCGATGAGCAGCGTCCACTGGTTGAGCTTCGAGGAGATGAGGGCGTTGAATCCGGCCGTCGAGCGGGCCTTGTTCACGAGGTAGACGACGACGATGAGCTCCGGCGACTCCGAGGCCAGCGGCGCGATCCACTGTATCATGAAGAAGGAGGGCACGCCGACCGCCTGGCCCAGTTCCTCGAGACCGTGGGCGAACGGCTCGACGGCGATGAAAATCAACAGCCCGGAGTAGACGAACAGGCCGACGACGGTCGCTACCCGCTTCGCCTTCGGGTACGTCTGGAGGTAGGCGGGCACGCCGATGTGGTGGGTGTCGGGGTCGACGTCGCCCCGCAGGACGACCAGGATGTAGGCGACGTAGATGCCGACCAGTACGAACATGTCGAGGGCGTCGATGCCGCCGCCGAGCGGGACGAGGAACGCCCAGGCGGTCGCCGCCAGCAGGAAGACGACCTCCAGGCCGATGCCGCGGTCCAGCGTGACGGCGTCGGCGAGGAAGCCGGACCGCGTCTCGACCGCGGGGTCGGCGGCGGAGCCGGCCCGGTAGACGGTGAACAGCGCGATGCCGGCCCAGCCGATGCCGATGAGGATGCGATTGGCGCCGGTCATGTTGGCGACCGCGAGGTTGCCGGCCTCGATGCCCCGTTCGGTGCCGGCGAACCTGCCGGCGTTGAACGCGTACAGCGCGTCGACGGCGTACTCGGGGGCGACCGCCAGCACCGCCAGCACCGCGATGGCGAACGAGCGGGGGACGTCCTTCTCGGCGGTCTCGGCCGCCCACGCCAAAAGGAAGGATGCCCCCAGCACGGCGACGCCGCTGAGGAGGACGATGCCGCCCGTCGGAATCGACGACACGAGGGCCGGCGGTTCGTAGGCAACCGTCGGCGCGATGAGGTCCAGAAGCAACGGGATTCCCGTCGTGAGGACCCAGACGACGACCCACGGCGCCGTGAGGGAGAACGCGGCCGCGAGTGCCTTCAGCGAGCGTCGTTTCATGATGGAAGCGGGAGCGTAGTCGAGTCGAGTCCCCGCCAGTTGGTATCGCTTTCGAATCGGCCTCGAACCCGCCGGTCACTCCCCCTCGGCGCCGAACAGTTCGTCGGCGTCGGCGGGCGTGTCGAAGTCGTGGAAGTTCTCGCCCTTCTCCTTCGAGAGGACGTTCAGCGCCGCGGCGGCGCCGTCGCCGGCCGAGATGACGGCCTGCCACTCCTCTTTTCGCACCATCGCCCCGGTCGCGTAGGCGTCCTCGACGCTCGTCTCCATCGTCACGTCGACGTCGACGACGTCGCCGTCGAACTCACAGCCGAGCGATTCGGCGAGGTCCCGGTTCGCACCCGTCGCAAGCACCAGATAGTCGGCCTCGTGGTCGCCCGACTCGGTCGTCACGTGGAAGCCCTCGTCGGTCGATTCGACGTCGGTCACCTCCTCGTCCTGGTGACGGTCGACGCCGAAACTGTCGACCTGTCTGCGTGCGGTCTCCAGGAACGCCGACCCGTCCTGGGAGCCGACGCCGAGGTAGTTGAACAGGTGCGCCTTGTGCATCCAGGTCCCGTCGGTGTCGAAGACGACGGTGTCGAGATCGTTCTTCTGGGTGAACAGTGCCGCACTGAGGCCGGCGGGACCGCCGCCAACCACGATTACGTCAGCCATGTGAGGCGCTTCGGGGGCCAGAAGGTTAGTCGTTCGCCCCCGGCGGCGGGCCCCGCGGGTCGGCGGCCCCGTGCCGGACGCGGCCGCCGGCGGTCACCGCCACGCCCGCAGCATCGGCGCCTCGCTGTGTGGAATCGAGAGCCACCGGTCGTCCCCGGAGACGTCGGCGATGACGAGGCGGGTCGTCTCGCCCGTCCGGTCGACCGCTGCCATGACCGTCGGCTCTCCGGTCGTCGACTCCCCTTCCCGCTTTCCCTCCCCGCTCACTACTGACAATAGTTAACATACCACAATAAGCGTTGCGGCCGACTCGGCGGTCGTGTTCGGTCCGGAGAGGCCGTCCGGTATCGGTCACACGAAGACGTCGTTGAGCATGTCGACGAGCGCCTCGGTCACCTCGTCGTCCTCGTCGAGGGACCCGCTCAGGCCGTACAGCGGGGCGTCGGCCTCCTCGGTGTCGGCGTCGCGGGCGGTGTCGACGGCCGCCTCCAGGTCCGCGAGGAACTCCTCGACGACGGGGGCGTGCTGGGCCATCGCCGAGAGATGCATGGATTCGGGGCGCTGCTGGCGCTCCAGTTCCCAGCCGTCGTCGGAGAGTTCCCGCTGGACGGTCCAGGCGTTTACGTCCGCCGACGTGGATTCGATGGCCAGCAGACTCATGTCGGGGTCGCTGACGACGGCGAGGTCGTCGTGGCCGGCGACGTGGTCGGCTATCTCCTCGGCAGCCCCCATCGCGTCCGCAACGAGGTGCTCGTAGCCGTCGCGGCCCAGGAAGTTCATCACGGCCCAGGCGGCCGCGATGGGACCGGCCGGCCGCGTGCCCTGGAAGTTCGGCGCAACGTAGATGCCGCCCGGCCACCCGTCGAAGGCGTAGTACTGGTGCCGCCGCAGTTCCCTGTCCCGGTACAGCACCGTCGAGACGCCCTTGGCGGTGTAGCCGTACTTGTGTGGGTCGACCGACATCGAGGTGACGCCCTCGACCGAGAAATCGTAGGCCGGGACGTCGTAGCCCAACTCGGGCAGGAACGGCAGGACGAACCCGCCGATGCAGGCGTCGACGTGACAGAGGACGCCGCGGTCGGCGGCGATGCCGGCCACCTCCTCGACCGGGTCGACGACGCCGTGCGGGTAGGAGGGCGCCGACGCGACCACGAGCGCCGTCCGGTCGTCGATGGCTCCGGCGATGGCGTCGGGGTCGGCCCGCCAGTCGTCGCGGGTCGGCGTCCGTATCGCCTCGAGACCGAGGTAGTGGGCGGCCTTCTCCCAGGCCGGGTGAGCCGTCTCGGCCATCACCATCGTCGGGTCGGTGACGTCGTCGACCTCGCGGGCACGCTCCCGGGCCGCGTAACTCGCACAGAGGATGCTCTCGGTGCCGCCCGAGGTGACGTTGCCGACCGCGTTCTGCCCGTTCATCATGTCGGCGACCATCCCGACCACCTCGTTTTCGAAGCTCAGGACGCTCGGGAACGCCAGCGGGTTCAGGGCGTTCTCGGAGGCGAACTCCCGGTAGGCCTCGTCGCGGACGTCGTGGACCTCCTCGCCGGCCGAGTAGACGAGACTCCAGGTGCGGCCCTCCGCCCAGTCGGCGTCGCCCTGCTGTCGTGCCTCCATCTGCTGTCGGAGCGTCTCGCGGTCCCGGCCAGTCTCGGGTAGTGCCATGCCGGAGGCGTTCCGCCCCCTCCGTCTAAAGCGTGGTCCCGAACGTTCGGCACGGGGCGCGCCCCCGGTCGGGGACGGGACCGCACTGGGCGGCGTTTTATGTCGCGGTGGGGTGAACCCCCGCCGGATGTCGGGCGAGTCACTCGAGGGCGACATCGGACTGTTCGAGGCCGTCGCCATCCAGGTCGGCATCGTCGTCGGCGCCGGTCTCTTCGCCGTGACGGGCGTGGCGGTCGCCGAGGCCGGTCCCGGCGTCGCCGTCTCCTACGTCGTCGCCGTCGTCGCCGTCTCGCTGTCGCTCGTCCCGACGGCCGTCCTGGGCGCGATGTACCCCACCGTCGGCGGCAACTACCGCTACCCGAGCCGGCTGTGGTCGCCGCGGATCGCTTTCCTGACGACCTGGGGGATGGCGGTGAGCGTCCTCGGCGGCGGCCTGCCGCTGTACGGCCTCAGTTTCGGACAGTACCTCGACTCGCTGGTTGCCGTCGACCCCCGGCTGACGGGCGCGGCCGTCGTCACGCTCTTCTTCGTCGTGAACCTGGTCGGCATCGAACCGGCCGCCCGGGTCCAGCAACTCATGCTCGTGACCCTCGCGGCCAGCCTGGTCGCCTTCGTCGTCGTCGGCGCGCCGGCCGTCGACCCCGCGAACCTCGACCCGGCGTTCCCCAGCGGGATCGGCGGCGTCCTCGTCGGCGGGGCGCTCCTGTACTTCGTCTGCATGGGCGCGAACTTCATCGTCGACGTCGGCGGCGAGATGCGCGACGCCGCCCTCACCATCCCCCGTTCCTTCTTCGTCTCCATCCCGCTCATCCTGGTCGTCTACGTCCTCACCAGTCTGGTCGCGGTCGGCTCCGTCGGGTGGCAGGCGCTGGCGAACGAACCGCTGTCGGTCGCAGCCGAGGCCGCGCTCCCGCCGGCGCTCGAAACCGCCTTCACCGTCGGTGGCGCCCTCTTCGCCATCGCCACCACCATCAACGCCGTCTACATGATAGCGCCGAAGTACCTCCTCGTGCTCGCCGACGACGGCGTCTTCCCATCGGCCTTCGGCGACGTGAACGACCGCTTCGGGACGCCACACTGGGGGCTGACGTTCGTCTACGTCGTCTCGCTGGCCTTCCTCCTCAGTCCGCTGTCAATCGAGCGGTTCAGCACGCTGATGGCGTTCGGCAGCATCGTCCTCGTGATGCCGGTGATGGTGGCCGCCGTCCTGCTGGTGCGGAACCGCGCGGACGCCTACGCCGACGCGCCGTTCCGCATCGCGCCGCGGACGCTCGTCGCCGTCTCCGTCGTCGCAGTCGTGTTGAACCTCGGTCTGCTCGCGCTGCTGGCAAGCGAGGAGCCGCGAACCTTCGCCGTCTGGGCCGGCCTCGTGGCCGTCGGCGGCGGCTACTACCTCCTCCGGGCCCGGCAGGCCGCCGCCAACGGCGCGCCGCTTCCCGACCGGATGGACGACCTCTAGGCGTCCCCGGGGTCGGGGACGAACGGGTACGACTGCCGCTGGCCCGTCGAGTTTCGCGCGACGATTCGGGCGACGGCACCCACCCTGCCGTCGGTCTCGCCCCTCGCGGGTCGCCCTTGCTCCCCGCTCGCTTCTTCCGAGGCCTCCCGCTGGTCGGCCTCGCTGGCCTCGCCCGTTTCGCGGTCTCCCGCCGACCGCCCGCGCCGCTCTCGCCCGGCCTCGTAGTGCAGCACCGTCGTGTCCAGACAGACCGCGAGCAGTTCGTTGGCGGCGAAGCGGTAGCGGTCGCCGCTCGGTCCCGACTGCACGTCGTCGGTCGTTCGGAGGTGGTGCTCGACGAACAGCATCCCGCCCGGCTTCAGCGACGCCTTGATGTCGGGCAGGCGGTCCACCGCGCGGTAGAAACTGATGGTGACGACGTCGTAGGCGTCGGTCGGGAACGCGTACTCCGTGAGGTCCGCCCGGACGGGGTGCAGGCGGTCCGCGACGCCGCGGGCCTCGGCGTTCTCGACGGCTATCTCGAGACCGGCCCGCGACCGGTCGACGGCGTCGACCTCGTAGCCGGACTCGGCGAGAAAGACCGCGTTTCGCCCGGTACCGGCCGCCACGTCCATCGCCCGTCCCTCCGGGAACGTCTCGACGTACCGCTTCAACAGCGCCGACGGTTCGGGGTCCCGCGGGTAGTCGCCCTGCCTGAACCGCTCGTTCCAGGTGGTCATGGTCTCGATTCGACGGCGGGGGACATGAAACGCCGGCCCGTCCGGGCCGTCGCACCGATTCCCCGGCCATCGCCAGCACGGGGCGGCGACGACCGGGACGGGCCTGCAACGACCCGTCTTAGTCGTCGACGGGAGCATCGCCGTCGGCGTCGGCCGCGACCGCGCCGGGGCCGCCGACGCCAGGCCCCTCGGTGAGGTCGGCGTCGCGCCACCGGCCCCGCGAGTACCAGAGGTAGCCGATGGCCGCGCCGGCGACGTTGGAGACGGCGAACGCCAGCCAGATGCCCTCGTACCCGAGCGGGCCGGAGGCGAACCACGCGAAGGGAACCCGGATGGCGCCGAGCACGGCGATGGAGACGATGGCCGCCGTGAGCGTGCGGCCGGCACCGCGGAACCCGCCCTTGTATGCGTGGAAGATGCCGGTGAACCCGAACGTCGGCGCGACGTACCGCAGGAACAGCCGCCCGACTTCGACCACCTCCGCGTCGTCGGAGAAGATGGCCACGATGTCGGCCGCGAACACCCAGACGGCGACGCCGACGCCGGCGAGGACGGCGAACATGGCCTTGGCGGCGAAGTTCGTCGTCCTCGCGGCGCGGTCCTCCTCGCCGGCGCCGATGTTCTGGCCGGCCATCGTCTCGACGCCCCGGCCGACCGCGATGGCCGGCAGGAAGATGACCGAGAACATCCGCACGCCGACGCCGTAGGCCGCGACGACCACGGTCGGGAACATGCCGACGATGACGAGCATCAGGTTCACCGCGATGGCGTTGCCGGTGCCCTCCACCGAGGCCGGCACCCCGATGCGGACGAGTTTGCGGAGGAACCCCAGGTCCGGGCGCATCTGGTCGAGGTGTATCTTGACGCCCCGGGTCCCCCGGAACATGATGGACATGCCGATGACGGTCGCCAGCGCCCGCGAGAAGACTGTCGCGTAGGCGGCGCCGACGACGCCCAACTCCGGGAACGGTCCCCACCCGAAGATGAGGAACGGGTCCAGAATGAGGTTGACGACGACGGTCACAAGCATCACGAGCATCGGGGTGATGGTGTCGCCGTAGCCTCGCATCAGCGACATGAACATGAAGAACGCGAACATGAACACCATCCCCAGCGAGATGATCTCGAGGTAGGCCGTCGCGCCGGTCAGGACGTCGCCCGAGGCGCCCAGGAGCGCGAGGATGTCGCCGACGGCGAGGTAGCCGAACGCGCCGAGCACCACCGACGCGATGATGGCGAACGTGACCGTCTGGGAGGCGGCGAACTCCGCCTGTCCCTCGTTGCCTGCGCCGACGTTCTGGGCGACGAGGATGCTGCCGGCGATGGCGATGCCGAGCCCCAGCGAGATGATGAAGAACACCACCGGGAACGCGAAGCTGATGGCCGCCAGCGCCTCCGTGCTGTACCGGCCCAGCCAGATGGTGTCGACCAGGTTGTAGGCCGTCTGCAGCAGGTTCGTGATGACGATGGGCAACGAGAGGTAGAACAGCGGTCGCGCGACGTCGCCCTCGGTGAGGTCGAACTCGTCGCGGCTCTTGAACACCGAGCCGACCCGTTCGCGCAGTGCGGCCACCAGCCGCCGGAGCCACGACCGGCTCACGGCCGGCTCACCACCGGGAACCGATACCGGCGAGGACGGGCGGAGGGCGGCCGACCACGACCCCGGACGGGCGTGGCGGGGGCTGGGCGATTCACTACCGGAACTAGCTGACCAGTCAGTCAAAAGCGTTGTGTATCCGTGGTAACACCTCGCGTGTGGCGCCGACGCCCGTGCAGGAATGTCACGCAGTCACACACGGCTTATTGTCATCCGGGGCCAACTCCCGAGCGATGAACGGTTCCGGTGACGACCTCTCGCCCGCCGAGGCGGACCGACTCGAACGGCTCCGGTCGGCCCGCTCGCTCTCGGCACTGGTCCCGATGACCGGCGCCGAGACCGAACACGACGCCTATCTGGCGGCCAGGCGGGAGTGGCGCGGCCTCATGGAGCGGGCGGTTCCGGCCGCGGCGCCGTCCGACGACCACCTGCCCGGCGACGCGGTCGTCGTCGACGGCCGCCGGTTCGTCGTCCACGGGATCACCCACGCCGACACCGACGCCGAGCGCCGGTATCTCCGCGAGCACGTCTCGGGGTTCCTCGGGGCGGGCGAGACCGTTTTCTGCGAGCAGGGCATCCGATCGATGTACTTTTCGGACATGCCCGACGCCTGTGCGATGGACGACTACCGGTGGGCGCTACAGGAGTGCCGGAAGCTCGACGTCGATTCGCACCTCGACGGCGGTGATCCGCCGGACTTCGACGGACTACTCGAGAACCTGACCGGCGTGGCCGCGACGTTCCGGGAGGCGACCTTCTCGCTCCTCCATTCGGGTGCCGACATCTACGGCCGGGAGTTCGCTATGGCGCTCGGCGACGTGGCGACGGACTTTCTGACGAGCCACGAGGACCTCGCCCGCGCCCGCGAGTTCGAGGCGTTCGTCCGCTCGAAGCGGGCCGCAGAGGACCCCTCGACGCTCGGCGAACTCCAGCGGTACTACGCGACGGTCTTTCTCCCGCAGCCGGTCGAACGGGAGTGGCTCCGCCGGCACGACCCCGAACTCGAGGTGGTCTCGCACGGTCGCAGCGAGCGGATGGCCGACTACGCGGCCTTCCACGCCGACGACGCCGAGACGGTCCACCTCGTCACCGGAGCCGCCCACCAGCCCGGCATCGTCCACTACCTCGAACGCCACCGCGACGGCCACCGCTGCGCCGCGGACCTCGAACTCGTCGAGTGAGGCCCCGGCCGCGAGGGGGCCGGCTCAGGCCCGCGCGTCGAGCCACTCCCGGACCCGGCGACCGACCGCCGACCGGAACTCGCCGAGTTCGACGTCGGTCTCGTGGTGGGACAGTCGCCCGTGGGCCTCCCGAAAGACGGTCTCGCAGGCCCGCTCGAAGACCGCCTCGAAGGTCGGCTCCCGGCCGGCGGGCATCTCCGCGGCGACCCGCCGGAGCAGGCCGTCGGTGACGTACCGCTCCGCGAGCGTCTCGGCGTCGCCGGCGAGGGAGTCGGGGTCGACGTCGAGGTCGACGGCGGGGTTCGGCAACTTCGTCACGTCGCCCGTCTTGTTCCGGACGACGATCCCGGCCGCGGGGCCGTCGTACCACGCCGATTCCGGGATGGCTTCGGGCGTGGCGTCGAAGTCGCTCGCACGGACCTCGCGCTCGAAGGTGTTGACCGTCGCCAGTCCCAGCCGGTCGAAGACGCGCTCGGTCGCGTCCGGCGGCAGGAACGCCTCGCGGTCGTGGTCGAAGACGTCGAGTCCCAGCACCGGCGGCATCCGGTCGAACTCGTAGTCGACCGCCCGGCGGTGGGTTGACTCGCCGACGAAGACGACCGACTCGACGTCGTCGACGGCGGCCGAAAGCGCCTCGCGGTCGAGTGTCTCCCGGACGTGCCGGACGGCGTGGCGATACCGCGGCGGAACCTCCTCGCCGAAGAGTCGCAGGCTGTCGCCGAACTCGACGACGCCGGAGTCACGGAGGCGGAACCGGAGCTGGCCGCCGTCTATCAGCTCCTGTATCCAGAGGTGTCCCGACTCCAGCAGGCCGGCGGGGGCGTCCTCGACGTGGGGGACGGGCGGGTACGTCTTCACGGATGGGACTCCGCGTCCGACCACTTGAGTGTTCAGACGACCGCGCGGGTCCGGCCAACGAGCCGACAGGGGCGGCGCCGGGGGCGGTCCTCACTCCCCGGCCGGCCGGACCGCCTCGCCGTCCTCCCAGACGTAGAATCCCTCGCCGGTCTTCTTTCCGAGCTTGCCGGCCCTCACCTTCCGTCGGAGGGCTTGCGGCGGCCGGAACCGCTCGCCGAGCTCCTCTCGGAGGTGCTCGGCGACGTCCAGCCGGACGTCCAGGCCGACGAGGTCCGAAAGCTCAAGCGGCCCCATCGGATGCCCGTAGCCCTCCCGCATCGCCGTGTCGACGTCCTCGACGCCGGCGACGCCGGACTCGACCATCCGGATCGCCTCCAGACCGAGCGTGATGCCGAGCCGCGAGGAGGCGAAACCCGCGCTGTCGCGGACGACGACGGCCTCCTTGTCCAGCCCCTCGACGTAGTCGGTAGCGACCGCCTCGGTCGCCTCGCTGGTCTGCTCGGCGACGACGACCTCGACGAGGTCCATGATGTGCGGCGGATTGAAGAAGTGGAGGCCGACGGCCTGCCCGGGCCGCTCTAGCGCGCTCGCCAGTTCGGTCACCGACAGCGAGGAGGTGTTCGAGGCGACGACGGCGTCGCCGGGTGTCGCCGCCTCGACGTCGGTGAAGACGTCCTTCTTGAGGTCGAGGTCCTCGGGGACGGCCTCGACGATCAGGTCGGCGTCGGCGACGGCCGCCGAAAGCTCCGGCGCCGGCTGAATCCGATCGAGCGTCGCCGCCCGTTCCGCTTCGGTCACCTTTCCGCGATCGAGACCGCCGTCGAGGTTCGCCTCGATGCTTTCGAGTCCGGCTTCGATCCGTTCGTCGTCGACGTCGTTGAGCCGGACCTCGTGGCCCGCCATCGCCGACACCTGCGCGATACCGTGTCCCATGCTCCCGGCACCGATGACTGTCACCCGCATACCCCTCCAGGGTCCCGGAGGCCCGAAACCGTTGCGCTCGTGATCGACCCTATCGACCGTCGGTTACGTCGCCGCTCCGTGGCTCACCGGGTCGCCGAAATTCGGCGGCTCGTGGCGGTAACCCTTCCGTCCGACCTCCCGACGGACGGGCCGAACGATTTAACCTACCGGCTGTCGACCTCCCCGTAACCGATGGTCGGAAGCCGTCTCGACGGGTCCGAACTCGTGGCGGCGCTCGGCCTCGTGTTCGTGGTCGGTGGGGTCACGCTGTGGTGGGAGTCGATACTCCCGACGACCGACTCGATCCAGGCGGCGCTGTACGAACTCGTCGTCCACGTCCTCTTCGGCGGCGTGGTGCTCGCGCTCGGCGTCCACATCGAGCGGAGCGAACTCTCCCCCCGCGACCGTTTCGGCGTGATGGTGTGGTGTTTTTCGGGCTTTCTGTTCCTGCTCGGGCTGGCGGTCTGGTCGGAGCTGTCGGCGCTGCTGGCCGGCCGGGTAACCGTCCGGTTCGTCAGCGACGTCGTCGTCTTCGGTAGCATGGGCGGCGCCTTCGGTGTCGTCGCGGGTGTCAACCACGGCCGGTCGGTCCGCAACGCTCGCCTGGCCGAGCGCAACCAGAACCAGCGGGAGACGCTCGTCCTGTTGACCCGCCTGCTCCGTCACGACATCCGCAACGACATGACGGCCATCAACGGCCACGCCGAACTGCTGGAGGACCACGTCGAACCCGACGGCGAGGACTCCCTCGACGTGATCCAGCGCCGCAGCGACGCCATCGTCAGGCTGCTCGGCGACACCGACACGCTGGTCGAGACCCTCGAGACGGACCGCGAGTTCGAGCCGATCGACCTCTCGGCAGTCCTCGAAGACCAGGTGGCGTCGGTCGCCGACGACCACCCCTCGGTCACCGTCGAGTCGGAGATTCCGAGCGGGCTGTGGGTCGTCGCCGACGGCCTGGTCCACCAGCTGTTCTCGAACCTGCTCGGCAACGCGGTCGCACACAACGACCCCGAGGGACTGACGATACGGGTCCGCGCGGTTACCGACGGCGACGTCGTCGAGACGGTCGTGGCCGACGACGGGGTCGGCATCCCCGAGGAAGTACGGGACTCCTGTTTCGAACTCGGCGCGAAGGGCGAAAACAGCGGCGGCGACGGGCTGGGACTGTACCTCGTCTCGCGGCTGGCCGACGTCTACGGCGGGTCGGTGACGGTCGACGACTCCCGGTCGGGCGGCGCCCGGTTCGTCGTCACGCTGCCGGTCGCCGAACCGGGCGCCGACTGAAGGTATAAGCCGGCGCCCGCCCACGGACCGCCCATGAGCGAGTCCAACCGCGGGACCGACCGGCTGGTCGAAGTGTTCATGGAGGGGATGGCGGGCGTGACGCCCGACGTGCCGCCGTCCTTCGAGGAACTGGAGGCCGCGGCGCTTGAGGCCATGGACGAGCGGGCCTACGGCTACGTCGCGGGCGGCGCTGGAGGCGAGCGGACCATCGATCACAACCGCGACGCCTTCGCCGACTGGCACCTCTGGCCGCGCGTGCTCCGGGACTTCGACGACCGGGACCTCTCGACGGAACTGCTCGACACCGAGATGTCCGTGCCGGTCCTGCTGGCGCCCATCGGCGTCCAGTCCATCGTCCACGAGGACGGCGAACTCGGGACCGCCCGCGGCGCCGCCGCCCAGGACGTGCCCGTGGTCGTCTCCTCTGCGGCCTCTCACACGATGGAGGAGATCTCCGAGGAGTTGGGGTCGACGCCGGGATGGTTCCAGCTGTACTGGTCCTCGAACGACGACGTGGCGAAGAGCTTCGTCCGGCGGGCCGAGGCGGCCGGCTACGAGGCGCTCGTCGTCACCGTCGACAACAACGCCCTCGGGTGGCGCGAGCGGGACGTCGGCGACGGCTACCTCCCCTTCCTCGACGGCGAGGGGGTCGCCAACTACTTCGCCGACGAGGCGTTCCGCGAACTGCTCGATTCGCCCCCCGAGGAGGCCGAACTCGCCGCCATCCGGACGTTCATCGACGTCTTCGGCGACCCCTCGCTGACGTTCGACGACCTGGAGTGGCTCTGTGAGTTCGCCGAGATTCCGGTCGTCGTCAAGGGCGTACTCCACCCCGACGACGCCCGCGAGGCAGTCGCCCGCGGCGCCGACGCGGTGTGGGTCTCGAACCACGGCGGCCGGCAGGTCGACAACGCTGTCCCCGCGCTGGACGCGCTTCCGAAGGTAGCCTCCGCGCTGCCGGCCGACGTCCCCGTCATCTTCGACTCGGGGGTCCGACGCGGCGCGGACGCTTTGATCGCCCTGGCGCTGGGCGCCGACGCCGTCGGCCTCGGCCGACCGTACGCCTACGGGCTGGCCGTCGACGGCGCCGACGGCGTCGAGGCCGTCTGCAAGAACTTCCTCGCCGACCTGGACCTGACGCTCGGTCTCGTCGGCTACGACGACGTTGAGGCCGTCGACCGCGAGGCCGTCGTCCGGGCCGAGGAGGTCTGAGCCGGCGAGTCCCCGGGGACCCACGGACGCGCTCCGCCGGGCACCGCGGACGGCGGCGCCTCGAAAGCAGTCCCGCTCCGGGGTCGGCGGTCCTCGCTCGCGGAGTCGTCCACTCCGCTCCGCTTCCGTTCACTGGAGTCCAGAAATCGGCGTGTGAGGGCCCCACAACCCTCCAAAACCATTAATACGACCCCGGTCACAGTCGGAACCGAGACGGAGGCAAACGACATGACTGCCACTCACCCAACGTACGCGTTCGCCGCCGAGCGGCGCGTCGAGGGTGCGAGCGGGTGGTCGAACGCCTCCACCGCACTCGCGATTCGCGCCGCGTAACCGACCTCCCCGGTTCGACGGCGCGGCGGACTTCTCGACGGTACCACGCCTCGAGGGGTCCGGCTTCGCGGGTGTGACCCGCCTTCTGCGCCGTCGATTCGCCGGGAGCCGTTCGGCCGTCCGCCGGTCGGACGGTCGGTGCCGACGCGACGACGAGTGACATCTACCCCCGACAGCCGCGGGTATCGCTACGCGACGCGGGTTCGACTCCCGCCGGGGGCATATGCTCAAGCAGACCCACCGAGCGACCCTGTCGGTTCGAGTGCCCAGAGGCGCCGCCGGCGACGTGGCGGGCGGCGTTCGAGACGTCGTCGGCGACGTCGACGGCGTCGAACGCGTCGAGGTCCACGACCTGGCCGGCGTCCGACCGGACGCCCTTGACCTCTACGTCGACGCAGCGGTCACGGTCGGCTTCACCGACGACGTTGCCGACCCCGCCGCCCGGTTGCGGGACGGCTTCGGCGTTCTGGACGCCGACACCGACTGACGGTTCCGTGCCACTGGGGCCTCGCGGGTTCGACTCCCGACGGAACTCTGGGGCCTCGCCCCGTGATACGATGAGACGAACGGTTAGACCTACCGCGCAAGCACAGACCGACAAACGACTCCCCGGCGGTCCCCCGCCGCGCGCGCTCGCCGTCGGCGTCGTCGCCGGCTTCGCGTTGCTGAAGTTGCTGGCGACGGCCCCCGCGCTGGCGCTTGCCGGCGCCGTCGCCGGTACCGTCTGCCTGGCCGCGGTCCGGGAGGACCGATGACCCCGGTCGTTCCGCCGCCGTGACCGCTCCCGGGCGCGGGACGGGCGCTCGACTACCCGTCCCGGGCGCCGGTGCCGGCCGCCGGGCGGTCGACGCCACCGACGCCACCGACGCTCGATTGTACCTGTCGTGAACGGTGCCGTTTCGCCCGCCAGCCGACCCACCGAACCGACGGACGACGGTCACCGTCACGGCAGCGGGGTGGTCCGCGTTACCTCGACTCGGCAAGAACCGGGTAGTGCAAAGCATTTATATGTGGAGTAGGCAAACCATATAAGCATAATGCCAGGGCCAACCCGCCAGCGAGAGCGCACCAGCGAGGACGAGACGGAGACGGAAGAGGAGACTGGCTGTCCGGAGTGCGATTCGGATTCGCTGGTCCGCAGCGGCGACGGCGGCGAACTGGTCTGTGACGACTGCGGCCTCGTCATCGAGGAGGAACACATCGACCGCGGACCGGAGTGGCGGGCGTTCAACCACTCCGAGCGGCAGTCCAAGTCCCGCGTCGGGGCGCCGACGACCCAGACGATGCACGACAAGGGGCTGACGACACAGATCGACTGGAAGGACAAGGACGCCTACGGCCGCTCGATTTCCTCCGAGAAGCGCTCCCAGATGCACCGCCTCCGCAAGTGGCAGGAGCGCATCCGCACCAAGGACGCCGGCGAGCGGAACCTCCAGTTCGCCCTCTCCGAAATCGACCGGATGTCCTCCGCGCTGGGCGTGCCGCGGTCGGTCCGGGAAGTGGCGTCGGTCATCTACCGGCGGGCGCTCGACGACGACCTCATCCGGGGCCGCTCCATCGAGGGCGTCGCCACCGCCGCCCTCTACGCGGCCTGCCGTCAGGAGGGCATCCCGCGCTCGCTCGACGAGGTCGCCGAGGTCGCCCGCGTCGAACAGAAGGAGATCGGCCGCACCTACCGCTACATCGCCCAGGAACTGTCGCTCGGTCTCGAACCCGTCGACCCCGTCCAGTACGTGCCGCGGTTCTGCTCGGAACTCGGCCTCTCCGAGGAGGTCGAACAGAAGACCCGCGAGATCATCGAGGTCACCGCCGAGAAGGGGATGCTGTCGGGCAAGTCGCCGACGGGGTACGCGGCCGCGGCCATCTACGCCGCCTCGCTGCTCTGCAACGAGAAGAAGACCCAGCGCGAGGTCGCCGAGGTCGCCCAGGTGACCGAGGTCACCATCCGGAACCGCTATCAGGAACAGATCGAGGCACTCGGCATCCACTGAGGTCGCGTTCTCGCAGTGTCCTTTTTTGGCGTTGACGGTCCGTTACCGGCCGGTATCCGGCGAAACGGCCGTCCCGTTTTCGGCGGTTCCCGTAGCGTTAACACGCTGTAGGGCCAACCGTGCGGCATGACAGTCTCCGAAACCGTCGACGAGAGCGAACTCTCGGTCGAGTCGGAGCTACTCGCCGGGCTGGAGTCGGTCGTGACGACCGCCGGCCCGGTGACGGACCGCTTCGACGTCGAGGCGCCGTTCACCGGCGCGGTCATCGGCCAACTCCCGGCGTGCGGTCCCGAGGACGTCGAAGAGGCCTTCGACCGGGCCGACTTCGCACAGGAGGCGTGGGCCGACCGCTCCGTCGAGGAGCGCGCCGCGGTGTTCAAGCGGTACCACGACCTCGTCCTCGACCACGCCGAGGAACTGCTCGACGTCGTCCAGGTCGAGAGCGGGAAGGCCAGACGCCACGCCTACGAGGAGGTCCTCGACGTGGCCATCACCACCCGCCACTACGCCTACCGTGCCGAGGAGTACCTCGAGAGCGAACCCCGCGACGCCGCCATCCCCGGCCTGAGCGAGACGACGGTCCACCACCACCCGGTCGGCGTCGTCGGCATCATCTCGCCGTGGAACTACCCCCTCTCGCTGGCCATCTCCGACGCCGTGCCCGCACTTCTGGCCGGCAACAGCGTCGTCATCAAGCCCGCCGAACAGACCTCCTACACCGCGCTGAAGGCCATCGAACTGCTCCGGGAGGCCGGGCTCCCCCGCGACGCCTTCCAGGTGGTCACCGGCTTCGGCGAGCCGCTCGGCGAGCCGCTGGTCGCAAACGCCGACTACGTCTGCTTTACCGGCTCCAGCGCGACCGGCCGCATCGTCGCCAGCCAGGCCGGCGAGCACCTCACCGACTGCTCGCTGGAACTCGGCGGCAAGAACCCCGGCATCGTCTGCGAGGACGCCGACGTCGAGCGGGCCGTCGACGGCCTGATTCGGGGCTGTTTCACTAACGCCGGACAGCTCTGTATCTCCCTGGAGCGGCTCTACGTCCACGAGGACGTCTACGGCCGGTTCGTCGAGGCGTTTGTCGACGAAATCGAGGACCTGCACCTCGGCACCGAGTACAGCCACGACGTCGACGTCGGGAGCCTCATCTCCGAACAGCAACTCGAGAAGGTCACCGAACACGTCGAGGAGGCCAAGGCCGAGGGTGCGACCGTCCTGACCGGCGGCACCGGCCGGCCCGACCTGGGGCCGTACTTCTACGAGCCGACCGTTCTCACCGACGTCGACGAGTCGATGGCGCTGTGCGCCGAGGAGACGTTCGGTCCCGTCGTCTCCATCTACGAGTACAGCGACGACGACGACGTCATCGAGCGCGCCAACGACTCCGACTACGGCCTGAACGCCTCAATCTGGACGGAGGACCTCGAACGCGGCAAACGCATGGCCAAGCGCATCGAGACCGGCACCGTCAACGTCAACGAGGCCTACGCCGCCGCCTGGGTCGCGCTGGACGCCCCGATGGGCGGGATGAAGGACTCCGGCATCGGGCGCCGGCACGGCGAACACGGCTTCATGAAGTACACCGAACCGCAGACCGTCGCCGTCCAGAAGAAACTCGGGATGACCGCCCCGCCGGGCGTGCCCTACTGGCTGTACGCGAAGATCATGAACAAGACGCTGAA
Source organism: Natronomonas marina (assembly GCF_024298905.1). NCBI lineage: Archaea > Methanobacteriati > Methanobacteriota > Halobacteria > Halobacteriales > Natronomonadaceae > Natronomonas > Natronomonas marina. The sequence goes on along the minus strand of NZ_CP101154.1, from coordinate 931,235 downwards.
GCTGCAGCGACGGATTCCCGGTATGCGGTAGGAACGGCCGGCTTTATCGTTTCACCTAATTCGAGGCGGAGGCCCCACCCTCAAGGAGCGCCTGGCTTCCGGCCTCCGGCGGAAGCACAAGCGAGTAGGGTGGGGAAGACAGCGCGGAACTCCGTTCCGCGGGCCGTGCGAACGGCAAAGCCGTGAGCAGAAGCCGACCCGGTACTGACCAGCCGCCCGACTGTTGCCTGCATGGTAGTGTTCAGATAAGCTGATTCCATGCGAAGGCGAAGGATCGAAGCCACTCGTCGGCAGTGTCTGCGTCGGCGTTGCTGAAACAGTTTGAGAAACTGGTAGTTCGTCTTTTTACCTCCCGAAAGACACGTTCGACACTGTTCCGATTTCCATAGCGTTCATATTTGAAATCGAGGCTGTGGCGGCGACAGGCGTCTTTCAGTGAGTGGGAGCCATCGATGAGAAACGCGGCGTCGTCAACGTCGTGTTTCTCACGGAGTTCGGCAAAGAACGAGTGAGCGATTACGTTGTTTGTCGTTGGTTCAAGCGCTGTATGCAGTAATTCGTTTGTTTCAGGATCGACAGCAGCATACAGCCAGTACTGCTCATCATTGAGTTGGATCACGGTTTCATCCACCGCAACGTGATCCGGATCTCGACCGGGTTCGGGCTGTAGTTCGGCCTTGTGAACCCAGTTGTGAACAGTGGATCTCGCCCGTTCGACACCGAATATCTCAAGAATAGAAAAGGTATTCGAAAGTGATAGACCAGCAAGGTGGAGCTGAATACCGAGCTTCATCAGCAATCTCGGTGTCGCCTCTCGTTCCACAAAACCTAACTCGATCTCGTTCAAACAGCTGTCGAGGCGGTCGTTTTCGGGCATAGAGCACTCAGAAAACGTACCGCCTCACTCTTCATCCTTATCTGAACACCGCCGCCTGCATACTCCCAACCACTAAGTAACCACAAGCAAATATATGAAAACATCGTGGAATACCGTCGAACCGCCGTTATCAAGCTCGACACGCCCGAAGGCGTGGATGCACACCTGCGGGAGACTGTCGAGCAATTCAAATACTGTTCCAACACCGCAAGCGAGTGGTGCTGGCACGGCGACGACGGCTACCACGTCGCATCGAAAGCAAAGGCCGAAGATGGGCTGTACGACCAGTTACGCGAGGACACGGAGTTGACCGCAAATCTCGTACAGAAAGGGATTCATCAGGCTGTCGAAGCCATCAAAAGCGGCGTCGAACGACTCAAGAACGACCAAGATACGTCCCGTCCAACGTTCTCGGCAGATACCGCTATCTACGACAAGCGAAGTGCCACGTTCCATCGTGACCACGTTTCGCTGTCAACACCGGACGGACGAATCGAGTGCGACTACATTCTTCCTGACGACGCCGACGTGCCGCCGACGAAGTACGTCGCCAACGAGGACTACGAGTTTCGGCGGGCGACACTGCATCGACGTGACGGTGGCTGGTATCTCCATGCGTCGATGCTCAAGGAGGACGACGACACCGAACCTACCACCGGGCACAGAACAGTCCTCGGTGTGGACCTCGGTGTAAATCAACTTGCGGTCGCTTCGACCGGCACCTTCTGGTCGGCAGACGAGTTCAACCACTGGAAGCGAGAGTACGAACAACGGCGTGGCGACCTTCAGAAGTGTGGGACACGGGCGGCACACGACGCGATAGCAGGCGTCGAACGCAAAGAGGACGGACGCTTCGAGATATTCCTGCATCGTGTCGCCAACGAAATCGTCGCCGAAGCCGTCGAACACGACTGTTCGCATATCGTGTTCGAGGACTTGACAGACATTCGTGAGAACGTTCCAGAAGCGTCGTGGCACCATCTGTGGGCGTTCCGTCGCCTCTACGAGTACGTCGAATACAAAGCCAGAGAGCAGGGCATCAAAGCCGTCCAAGTAGACCCACGGAATACCTCAAAGCGGTGTTCGACCTGTGGGTTTACCCACGACGACAACCGCCACGGCGAGGACTTCGAGTGTCTGGATTGCGGCTACCAGAACCACGCCGACTACAACGCTTCCAAGAACATCGGCTTGCAGTATCTCCGGCGTCGGCAAAACGCAGACGCCGGAGGCGCACCCGTAGACGTGCGCTTGAATCGCGGGACGTTGAACGTGAGTGGAGAGTACGACCTTCCCGCCGTTGATGCGGCGTAGAACGGGAGTCCACGCGAAAGCCCTACCCTCAACGAGCGAGCGGGGCTATTGCCCCCGAGCGAAGTAGGGTAGGGTAGTTTACTCGTCGTATAGATTCCTGATGGAACGCATAGAGTCGAGTATCGACGTCGACGCGGATGCGGCAGCCGTCTGGGACGTACTCGCCGACGGCGAATCGTACCCCGACTGGAACCCCTTCATCACGCGGCTCGAGGGGACGCTGGAGCCCGAGCGCCGCGTCACCGTCCGCATCGAACCGCCGGGGCGGCGGGGGATGACGTTCAGACCCCGCCTGAAGACCGTCGAGCCGGAACGCCGGCTGGCCTGGAAGGGGAGCCTCCTCGTCCCGAACGTCTTCGATGGCCACCACGAGTTCGCCATCGAACCACAGGCGGACGGCGGCGTCCGGCTCGTCCAGCGGGAGACGTTCGCCGGCCTGCTGGTCCCGCTGTTGCTCGAGGAGGCGGCGATCGAACAGGGTTTCTGGGAGATGAATCAGGCGCTGAAGCGGCGTGTCGAGGGTGGGAAGACGGCCGGCGAGGGGAACGAGGACGTCGAGACGCCCCCGATAGGCGTCGGGACCGACCCGGACTAGAACGGCGTCTCGACGACGACGGTCTCCTCGCGGCCAGGGCCGACGCCGACGGCGTAGATGGGCGCACCGACCTCCTCGGCGACGTACTCCAGGTACGCCCGGCCGTTCTCGGGGATGGCGTCGTAGCCGTCCTCGGCGACGGTCGACCACTCGACGTCGGGCCAGCCCTCGAAGCGCCGGAAGTTCGCCTCGCAGTCGGCCCACTTCTCGGTGGTGGTCGGCATCGTCAGGAGTTCCTCGCCGTCCAGCGTGTAGGAGTGACCGACCTGCACCTCGTCGAGACCCGCGAGGACGTCGAGGTGATTGACCGCCAGACCGGTGAAGCCGTTGACGCGGGCGGCGTGCCGCAGCATCGGTACGTCGAGCCAGCCGACGCGTCGCGGCCGGCCGGTGACGGTGCCGTACTCGCCGCCCTCCTCGCGGATGAACTCCGCGAGGTCGGACTCGCCGGGGCGGCCGCCGTCGGGCGGCGTCTGGCCGTCGACGCTGCCCAACTCCGTCGGGAGCGGTCCCGTGCCCACGCGCGAGAGGTACGCTTTCACGATGCCGACGACCTCGCCGTCCCCGACGACGGTGGGGCCGAGGCCGGACCCGACCGCGGCGGCACCGGCGGTGGGGTTCGAGGAGGTGACGTAGGGGTAGATGCCGTGGTCGATGTCGATGGCGGTGCCCTGTGCGCCCTCGAACATGATCCGGTCGCCGGCCTCGCGCCGCTCGGCGAGGAACCGCCCGCAGTCGACGGTCATCCCTTCGTCGGCGAGGCGGCGTCCGAACTCGCGGTACCGCTCGTAGATGGCCTCGACGTCGAAGGCGTCGGCGTCCACGTCGTCGCCGACGTCGAGGTCGTAGACGTCCTCGACGAGCGCCCGCTTTCGCGGGACGGCGTACTCCAGGCGTGCACGAAGCGTCTCGGGATCCAGCAGGTCGCCGACCCGGACACCACGTCGGCCGGCCTTGTCCTCGTAGGTCGGGCCGATGCCGCGTCCGGTGGTGCCGGCCGCGAGGTCCTCGTCGGACTTGACGTCCTCCTCTAGCCCGTCGAGCGTGCGGTGGTACGGGAGGATGACGTGGGCCCGTTCGGCGACCCGAACGTCGGGGTCGAGGCTCCGCTCGCGGAGCGCGTCGAGTTCCTCGAACAGCGTCGCCGGGTTGACGACGCAGCCGTTGCCGAGCACCCCGACCTTCCCCCTGACGGCACCCGACGGGACCAACGAGAGCTTGTACTCGTGGCCGTCGTGAACGACGGTGTGGCCGGCGTTGTCGCCGCCCTGGTAGCGCACGACGACGTCGGCGGCATCGCCGTAGACGTCGACGATGCCGCCTTTCCCCTCGTCGCCGAGCTGCGAACCGACGATAGTTACGGTCATCGGGGCGACGTACCAACCAGCGGTGTAAACAGATTTCGATAGCGGCCCGGACGTGCCGGGCAGCGACCGCCGGGAGGCGCACGCGACAAGCCAAACCCGCGGCTTCGTGTGCCGTGGTCACAAGGGCTTTATAGTTCAGAACCGAACTCGGCTGTAGCAACCTCCATATAACGGGGTAGTTCGTCGAACCGACAGCAACTTTTAAACCAACCAAACACAAGTTAACAAGTGCCATGATAGATCGGCTTGAGAAGGAAGTTGATATGTTGGAGCGCCATCTGCAGGTACTGCGGATGGTGATCGAGAACGAACCGATCGGCATCGTCAAGATGTCCAACGAGACCGGCTACCCCCACCACAAGGTCCGCTACTCGCTTCGCGTCCTCGAGGAGGAGAACCTCATCGAACCCTCCAGCCAGGGCGCGATCACCACCGAGGACACCGCGGAGTTCGTCAGCGACCTCGATTCGGACCTCGACGAGATAATCGAGAAGCTCGAGGGAATGAAGATCGACGAAGTCCCCGAAATCGAGGGCTAATCGCCTCGCTCTACTCGTTCTTCTCCGATTCCGACAGCGACGGTTCACCCGGATTTCGCCGGCTACAGTTCCGGCAGCGCGAGGTGTAGCGACGACTCGCGGGCCTCGACAAGACAGAGGTGGAAGCCGTTCTTTCGGGTGAGAGTGACGAAGCTGCGGTACCGATCGCGGCTCAGGAGGCTGCCGGTCGTGGCCTCGCGGGCCAACTCTAGGGCGCCGGGCTCGAAGTAACTCGCGGTGACGGCGAAGGCGCCGGCGACCGAGTCGTTGGCCGCACAGAAGTCCGACGCGTCCGTGACCAGCGGCTCGACGGCGCCGGCGGACGTCGGCTCGCGGCTCTCCTCGAGGGCGGCGACGAACAGCGGCTCGCCGTTCCGGTCGCGGACGACGACGTCGAAGGTCACCTCGCGGTGCTCGCCGCCGTCCTCGACGGTGACGGTCTCCTCGAAGAACACCCGGTCGACGTCGGGAAGCGCGTCGTAGAGGTGGGCCATCGCGTCCTCGGAGCCGGTCAGCCTGATCTCGAACAGCAGGTCGGTCACCAGCCACTCGACGAACTCGTAGGCCTGCGTCGACTCCAGGAACGACTCGAAGGGCTCGCCGTCGACCGTCGCGCCCGCCTCCTCGAAACGGGTGTGTCGCTCCAGTCCGACGTTGGCGGCCAGCGCCTCCCGGTCGGCGCGGCCGTCGTGGGCGTCCTGAAGCGTCGGCCCGCCGCGGGTCCCCTCCCGGACGAAGAGCGTCGTCTTCGAGAGCGCCTCCGTCGGCGACAGCGAGGGGCCGTCGGTTCGCACGTCCGCCGACGCCGCCGAACCGCCCCCGGACTCCAGGGCGGCGACGCGGCCCTCGAGGCGTTCGTGGGCCTCCCGGAGGCGTCGCAGTTCCGTGCGGACCTCCTCGAGAGCGGTGTCGTCCACGGCGCCCGCGTCGTCTTCCGCGGTCGTCTCGGTCGCGGCAGTCGCCGGAGCGGCGTCGGCCGCGTCCGCCGACTCGTCCGGTCCGGGCGCCGGCTCGACGTCGTCGTCGGCTTCGTCGGCTCCGGTCTCCCCGTCGGCGTCGCTCGCGCGACCGGATCGCTCGGGGTCCAGCGACGGGACCGTTCGGTCCTCGTCAGGCGTCTCATCGCCCGATTCGGGCTCCGGCTCGGCGCCGGCCACTGGGTCCGACTCCCCGACACCGGCCTCGGATTCGTCCGCCGGTTCGGGTTCCGGCCCCGACTCCGATGTCGGCTCGGTCGCCGACTCCGGGGCGGACGTCGACTCCGACTCCGGGGCGGCGTCCCCGGTCGACTCCCCGGCGTCGTCGAGCGACCCCGCGTCGCCGGCCGCCGTCGGTTCGGCGTCGACGCCCGTTTCGACGGCACCGCCCCCAGCCCCCGCGCCGTCGGACGGTTCGGGCGGGTCGGGAAGCTCGACCGCCGGGAGGTCGACGCCGACGACGCTGTAGATGCCGACCTCGTTTTTCGTCTTGGACTCGGCCTCCTCGCCGGTCACGGGTCGGTCGGTCGAGCCGATGTAGGCGACGTAGTCGGCCTCGCCGTCCTCGTAGACGACGTAGTAGTCGCCGCTGAGGACGTTCTCGGCCAGTTCGACGTAGCCGGTGAAGCCGCCCTCCGCGAGCGTCTCGTGGACCGTCTCGATGGGGGTGTCGTCGCTGAAGTACTCGCCCCGAACGTCGCCCTCGAGGGCGAGCATCGGGACGAGTCTCGCCGCGGTGGGATGGGGCGCCTCGTGTGTCTGCCCGCTGGCGTCCTCGAAGGCGTCGATGTCACCGGGCGTCGGCGTCTCCTCGAGGTCGGAGACCACGGCGACCGCGTCGCCGTCGGCGAGGAACAGCCAGTCGGACCCCGACTCGACGGCGCCGCTGAAGCCCCGCCGACCCATCCGGGCCAGCTCGTCGAGGCCGCCCTCGAACGGCGCCGTCTCCCACTCGGCCATCGCGGTGTGGGCGTCCATACTGGCGGGAAGTCACAGCAGCGACATATATGTACCGACGGGCGGCGTGCGGGACGCGGTGAGGCGGGCCGACTGCGCGAGTGCGGCGGGAGTTAGGCGTACCGTTCCTCCTCCCAGGGGTTGGCGGTGTCGGAGTAGCCGCGCTTCTCCCAGTAGCCGCGTTCGGGTTCGGTCAGGAACTCGACGCCGGAGACCCACTTTGCGCCCTTGTAGGCGTACTTGTGTGGCGTGACGACCCGGAGCGGGCCACCGTGTTCGCCGGCCAGCGGTTCGCCGTCCAGTTCCCAGGCGAAGAGTACCTCCTGGCGGTCGCACTCCCCGAGCGGCAGGTTCGTCGTGTAGCCGTCGTGGGCGTGGAACATGACGTGGACGGCGCCGTCGACGCCGGCGTGGTCGGCCAGCCGGGGAAACGGGAGGCCGTAGAACTCGCAGTCGAAGCGCGACCAGCCGGTGACGCAGTGGAAGTCCTGCCGCTGGGCTTCGGCGCCCAGTTCCTCGAGGTCGGGGATCGACAGCGACAGTTCCGTCCCGACGGCGCCGTAGACGTCGAGCGTGGGGTCGTCCGCCACCGACGGCGTGCCGCCCTTCGAGAGCACCGGGAATCGCGTCGTCTCCCGCTGGCCCGGCGGGAGCCGTTCGCCATCGAACTCCGCGTGGAGGTCCGTCACGTCATTCATGACCGTAGATACGGGCCCGAGAGCCCGTAGGCCTGTCGTTCGTGAACCGACGACGGCGGGATTCGAAACGAGAGTGGGTACTTCACGAAAGATACTTTCGGTGAATCGTAGTTGAGTTTCGCAGCCACGAAAAATCCCCGCCAGGCTTAAATACCCCATCCCCGAAACTCCGGGTGTTCCGATGCCGAAGGTACAACTGACTGTCCCGGAACATCTCGAAATGCAGATCGCCCAGCTGGTGGAGAAAGGCGAGTTCGTAAACCGGGAAGAAGCCATCGAAGAACTGCTGTCGACCGGGCTCCGGGCGTACAAGACGAGCGGCCCCATGGAGGACGAGGACCCTGGACTCGAAGAGGACGGTATGATGGGGCACGACGACGAGTACGTCTTCTGAGCGTCTTTTTCGAGGCGTCCTCCCGACGGCGCAGCCGGCGAGCCGCCGCTTCGACGTATGGGTCCCCTTACCGCACAAAGAATAAACGTAGCCTTCCAGTAGACACGAACATGCACAAGGACGAACTCCTCGAACTGCACGCGAAGATGGTATCGATAATGGAGCAGTTCCGCGAGATGGAGGCGGTCGACGCGTCGGCGTTCGATCCCTACGACGAACTCGACGTGACGCCGGACGATGTCCACAAGTCGAAAAGCGAGCACAAACACGCCGTCTTCGTCCTCGGGAACGCCCTGGCGAACGTGATGAGTGAAGACGAGTTCTCCGACGCCGGCCGCATCGGCAAGCGGATGGCGGAGCTGGCCGAGGACGCCGAGTCCAAGCTGTAGCGGGTCTCCCGCCGTCGGCGAACGGGGAATCTAAAACGGTGGGGGCCCAACGAGCGGGCAATGGAACCGTTGGGGAGCGAGGAGTCGGTCGTCGAGCGGCCGGGACTGGTCAGCCGCGCGGTGCGGGTGCGGAATCCGCCGCGCCCCCAGGCCGTACTGGAAGCCGCCGACGTGCCGCGGACCTTCTGGGCGGCACCGGGCGAGGCGACCGTCGTCGGCAGCGGCGCCGCGGCGACGCTGACCGCCGACGGCCCCGACCGCTTCGACGCGATACGGACGGCCGCCGAGGAACTGTTCTCCGCCGGTGACGTCCACGCCGGCGCGCTGGCCGCGCGGCCGCGGCTGTTCGGCGGCTTCTCCTTCCACGACGAACACAGCGCCGAGGACCCCTGGCGGGGGTATCCGGCCGCGGAGTTCGTCCTGCCGCGCGTACAGATGACCTACGACGACGGGGCGGCGTGGCTGTCGGTCAACGCCGTCGACGCCGACCCCGAGGATGTCGAGGCGCGACTGGAGACGGCACGGGAGGCGCTTCCGAGCCCCGTCCCGGCGGCCTCGACCGGCGGGCCGCCCGGCGTCCGCACGCGAGAGCGGACCACCTCGAAGGCGGAGTGGCGGCGCAGCGTCACCGCGGCCACCGACCGCATCGCCGCCGGCGAACTCCGGAAGGTCGTCCTCGCGCAGGCACTGGAGGCTCGCCTCGAGGCGCCGCTGTCGGTCCCGGACGCGCTGGCCCGCCTCGGTGACACCTACCCGGACTGTTTCCGCTTCCTCTTCGAGCCGGACGACGGCGGGGCCGGCTTCTTCGGCGCGACGCCCGAACAGCTGGTCGGGCTCCGCGGCCGCACCGTCGAGACGGGCGCCCTCGCCGGGACGACCGGGCGCGGCGACACCCCGGAGGAAGACGAGTGGCTCGCGGCGGAACTGCTCGACGACGACAAGAACGTCCACGAGCACGAACTCGTCGCCGACGCCATCCGCGAACAGCTGGCACCCTACGCCTCGTCGGTTCGGGCCGGTCAGCGCCGTATCCGCCGGCTGGCGACCGTCCAGCACATCGAGACGCCGATGAGCGCGGAACTGGCCGACGACGAGCACGCCCTGACGCTGGTGGAGGCGCTGCACCCGACGCCGGCGGTCGGCGGACTCCCGCCGGACGAGGCGCTTGCGACCATCCGGGACACCGAGCCCTTCGAGCGCGGCTGGTACGCCGCGCCGGTCGGCTGGTTCGACGCCGCTGGCTACGGCTCCTTCGCCGTCGCCATTCGCTCGGCGGTCGCCCGCGGGGATGCCGCCACCCTGTTCGCCGGGGTCGGCATCGTGGCCGATTCCGACCCCGACCGCGAGTGGGACGAGGTCCAGCTCAAGTACCGGCCGATACTCGACGAACTCGAATGAACGTCAACACGCTGTGGGGGCGGGTCGTCGCCGACGAACTCGCCGCCGCCGGCGTCGAGGCAGCCGTGCTCGCGCCCGGCAGCCGGTCGACGCCGCTGACGGTCGCGCTGGCCGAGCACGGCGGTATCGAGACGTTCTCGCACCTCGACGAGCGGTCGGCGGCCTTCTTCGCGCTCGGGCGGGCCAAGCGGACGGGCCAACCGACGCCTTTGGTCTGTACCTCCGGGACCGCCGCGGCGAACTTCCACCCCGCCGTCGTCGAGGCGGACAACGCTCGCGTCCCAATGGTGCTCCTGACGGCGGACCGCCCGCCGGAACTGCAGGACAGCGGCGCAAACCAGACCGTCGACCAGGAGAAACTCTACGGCGACGCGGTCCGACAGTACCGCAAACTGCCGGAACCGGAGGCGGCCGACCGGAAACTGCGGTCGCTCCGGACGGCCCTGTCGCGGGCTCTCGCGGCCGCCGCAGGCACGGAACCGGGACCGGTTCACCTCGACGTGCCGCTCCGGAAACCGCTGGAGCCGAACGCCGGACCCGACGCGGCGCCGGAAGGCGTGCCCGCCGACCCGGTCCCCGAATCGTTCCTCGAGACCAACCCGCTCGCCGTCGAGGGCCGCGACGGGCCCTACGTCTCCGTGACGCGGGGCCGGGCGACGCTGTCGAAACGGGACCGAAATCGAGTGATCGAGGCCGTTGAGGCGGCCGATTCGGGTCTCCTCGTCTGCGGTCCCTCGGACCGGCCGGCGCCGGCCGGCGACGCGCTGGTCGGACTGGCGGCGGCGACCGGCTTCCCGGTGCTGGCGGACCCGCTTTCGGGCCACCGATTCGGTGCCGTCGCCGACGCCGCCGCGGTCTGCGGCGGGTACGACGGCTACCTGCCGGCAATCGAGGAGACACCGGACGTCGTCGTCCGGTTCGGCGCCTCGCCCACCTCGAAGCCGCTCCGGCACTACCTCCGGGAGACCGACGCGCGGCAGTTCCTCGTCGACCCGGCGGGCGGGTGGCGGGAGGCGACGTTCACCGCGACGGACCTCGTCGTCGCCGACGAGACGCGGTTCGCGTCCGCACTCGCCGGCGCACTCGACCGCGAGCGCGGTGCCTACGCCCGGCGCGTCCTCGAGGCGGAGGCCGACTACTGGGACCTCGTCGAGGGCGACGAACCCGAGGAGGGGGCGGTCGTCGCCGACGCCGTCTCGCTTGCGCCGGACCCCGCGACGCTCTTCGTCTCGAACTCGATGCCGGTCCGGGACCTCGACCGGTTCGGCCGGCCGCGGGCGGCGAACCTGACCGCCCTCGGCAACCGCGGCGCCTCGGGCATCGACGGTATCACCTCGACGGCGCTGGGCGCGGGGTCGGCGGCCGACGACCCGCTCGTTCTCGTCACCGGCGACCTGGCGTACTTCCACGACGCGAACGGCCTGCTGGCCGTCGAGCGGTTCGACCTCGACGCGACGGTGGTCTGCATCAACAACGACGGCGGCGGCATCTTCCACCTGCTGCCCATCGAAACCCACGAATCCTTCGAGGAGTGGTTCCGGACCCCGCACGGGCTGGACTTCGAGCCGACGGCGGATCTGTACGGCCTGGAGTTCGCCCGGACCGACGACCGCGAGGGGTTCCGGGAGCTGTACGCCGAGTCCGTCGAGAGCCCGGGCGCGCAGGTCATCGAGGTAGTCACCGACGGCCAGCGGAGCCACGACGACCGGCGGGCGCTCGAAGAACGGGTCCTCGATGTGGTGTAGCCGGCCGGACCCGGGGGGATTTTTGCTCCGGCCGGTCCCATCGTCGGTATGGTTTCGGACCTGTTCGACGACGACCGGTGGGAGCCGGTCACCGACGACTTCGAGGACATCACCTACCACCGGGGGACGGACGTCGGCGCCGTCCGCATCGCGTTCGACCGCCCGGCGGTGCGCAACGCGTTCCGGCCGGAGACGGTCGACGAACTCTACACCGCACTCGACCACGCCAAACGGCAGACGGACGTCGGCTGTATCCTGCTGACCGGCAACGGGCCCTCACCGAAGGACGGCGGCTGGGCGTTCTGCTCGGGCGGCGACCAGCGCATCCGGGGGGACGCCGGATACGAGTACGAGGAGAGCGAGGCGGGTGGCGACTCGGACGCCGAACGACAGGACGCCCCCAGGCTCCACATCCTCGAGGTACAGCGGCTCATCCGGCACGTCCCCAAGCCGGTCGTCGCCGTCGTGCCGGGGTGGGCCGTCGGCGGCGGCCACTCGCTGCACGTCGTCTGTGACATGACGCTGGCCTCCGCCGAGCACGCGAAGTTCCTCCAGACGGACCCCGACGTCGCCTCCTTCGACGCCGGCTTCGGGTCGGCGTACCTCGCACGGCAGGTCGGCCACAAGAAGGCCCGCGAGGTGTTCTTCCTGGGGAAGACCTACTCCGCGGCGGAGGCCGTCGAGATGGGGATGGCCAACGAGGCGGTCCCTCACGAGGAACTCGAGGAGGTCGCTCTCGAGTGGGCCGAGGCCATCCTCTCGAAGTCGCCGATGGCCATCCGGATGCTCAAGTACGCCTTCAACATGGACTCCGACGGCCTGGTCGGCCAGCAGGTGTTCGCCGGCGAGGCGACCCGACTCGGCTACATGACCGAGGAGGCCAGGGAGGGCCGGCAGGCGTTCAACGAAGGTCGGGACCCCGACTTCGAGTCCTTCGACTGGTACTACTGACGACCGCGCCCGTGCGTACGCGGGGCGGTCGCTCCGTCCCCGGCGGGGTTTCTCGCTTGCGTTCGTCGACACGCCCTCGCCGCGGCAATCGTTACGGCGGCCCGAGGACCCTCGGGTTCGGCTTTCGTACCGACGGCCGTCACCGGTCCGTGCCAGCGTTTCCTGACATTGAGTGTAGTCAGATGGCAGAAGATGGTATAGAAGGGAAATACTTATGTATTCGGGTCGCATATCTCCAGATACAATGAGCCAGAACGACTCCCCGGTAAGCACGGTCTTCGAAGTGCAGCGCAACGCCATCGAGCAGACCCACGAGGTCGTCGAGCGGTCGGTCGAACTCCAGCAGGACGCCAACGAGCGCTTCCTCGACGTCGTCGGCCCGGCCCGCGACGTCTCCGAGCGGAGCAACGACCTCGTCCGGACGGGCGTCGAGACGTACTTCGACGCCATCGAGGCCGCCGTCCCCGGTGACCAGGAGGTCGTCGCGGACCTGCGGGAGACCATCGACGAACAGCTCGACACCCTCGAGGAGACCCAGACGGACGCCTTCGACCAGCTCGAGGCGAACCTCGAGGACGGCTCCGAGTCCGTCGACGAACTGCTCGAGGAGTTCCTCGAGACGCTCGACGAACAGATCGACTCGCTGATGGAGGCCAACGAGGACCTCGAATCCCAGACCGTCGACGCCTACGACCAGCTCGAGGAGGCCATCGAGGACCTCCAGGCCGAACTCGAAGAGCAAAGCGAGGAGTTCCAGGAGCGTTTCGAGGACCAGCTCGACGAACTCCAGGAGCGCATCGAAGAACAGACCGAGACGCTGCAGGACCAGGTCGAGGACGTCACCCAGCAGGTCGAAGACGCCACCGAGGACGTCAACCCCGCAGCCTAGTCGCGGCAGTTCGCGTCACACGCTTCCCTTCTTTCGCGCCAGCGCCCGACAGCGGCGGCGCCGGTCGTATTCGCCGTCGCCCTGCCGTTTCCGCTGTCTTCGACCACAACGGAACGTGCCCGTTCCCCCGTCCTTTTGTCGCCGCCGCCCGGATAGCCGCCAATGACAGAGGCGGTTTCATCGACCCGGGCGTGGCTGATGGCGGCCCGTCCACAGACGCTACCTGCGGGGAGTGCGCCCGTCGTCGTCGGGACCGGACTCGCGGTTCAGGACGGCGTGTTCGCGCCGCTGCCGGCGGCGTTCGCGCTGGTCGGCGCGCTGTTGCTCCAGATCGGGACCAACTTCGCCAACGACTACTACGACGCCGTCCGGGGCGCCGACACCGACGACCGCGAGGGGTTCACCCGCGTGACTGCCGGCGGTATCATCGAACCCGCCGCGGTCAAGCGGGCGATGTACGCGACCTTCGGTCTCGCGGTCCTCGTCGGCACCTATCTCGTCTACGTCGGTGGCGTCCCCATCCTGGTGGTCGGTCTCGCTTCGGTGGTCGCGGGCATCACCTACACCGGCGGGCCGCTCCCCTACGGCTACCGCGGCCTCGGCGACCTCTTCGTGTTCGTCTTCTTCGGTCTCGTCGCCGTCGCGGGCACCTACTACGTCCAGGCGGCTGCCACCGCCGGGGCGACGCTGCCACTGGGGCTGCCGGACGGGACGCTCCCACTCGCAGCGGTCGTCGCCGGTCTTCCCGCGGCCGGTCTCTCGACGGCCATCCTCGTGGTGAACAACATCCGCGACCGCGAGACCGACGCCGCCGCCGGGAAACGGACGCTCGTCGTCCTGCTCGGCTACCGCCTCAGCCGGATGGAGTGGACGGCGCTGGTCGGGATGGCCTACGTCGTCCCCGTCGTCTTCTGGGCCGACGGCTACTCGGCGGCCGTCCTGTTTCCGGTGGTGACGGCGCCGCTGGCGGCCGCCATCGGCCGCACCGTCTGGACGCGGACCGACGGCGAGGCGCTGAACCCCGCCCTCGAACGGACGGGGAAACTCCTCTTTGCGCACTCGGCGCTCTTCGCGGTCGGTTTCGCGCTCCCGCTATGAACGTCGAGCGATTCGCACTGCCGCTGTCGCGCCCGCTGGAGACGGCCGCCGGCGTCATCGAGGAGCGGGAGGGCTTCCTCGTCGAGGTCGACGTCGACGGGACGACCGGCGTCGGCGAGGCGACGCCGCTGCCCGGCTGGACGGAGTCGCTGGCGGACTGCGAGGCGGCGCTCCGGGATGTCCCGGGCCCGGTAGCCGCAATCGAGGGCGACCGGCTCGACGGCCGGCCCGCCGCCCGCCACGGCGTCTCGCTGGCCGTCCTCGACGCCCGCGCCCGCGCCGCGGGTCGGCCGCTGTACCGGCACCTCGGCGGGCCGACCGACCGGCGCCGTGTTCCGGTCAACGCGACGGTCGGTGACGGCACGCCCGCGGAGACGGCTGCGGCCGCCGGGCGCGCCGTCGACGACGGCTATCCCGCGGTGAAGGTCAAGGTCGGCGCCCGCTCGCTGTCGGCGGACCTCGAGCGCCTGGTGGCCGTCCGCGAGCGCTGTCCGGACGTCGAACTCCGCGCCGACGCCAACGGCGCCTGGGACACCGCGACCGCCGAACGCGGGTTCGACGCTTTGGCGCCTCCCGACGTGGCCTTCGTGGAACAGCCGCTGGTCGCCGCGAATCTGGCCGGCCACGCCGACCTCCGCGGTGGATCGGTCGGCGTCGCCCTCGACGAGGGACTTCTCGAGCACGGCATCGAGTCGGTCGTCGAGACCGGCGCGGCCGATGTCGTCGTCTGCAAGCCGATGGCGCTCGGCGGCGTCGACGCCGCTCGTAGGGTCGCGGTCCGCGCACGCGAGGCCGGCCTCGAAGCGGTCGTCACGACGACGATAGACGGCGCCGTCGCGCGGGCCGGCGCCGTCCACCTGGCCGCGTCGCTGCCCGACGTGGGGGCCTGCGGGCTGGCGACGGGCGACCGGCTCGCGGCGGACCTCCGCCCCGATGTCGCACCGGTCGAGGACGGTTCGGTCGCCGTGCCACAGGGAAAAGGCAATATCCCTCCACCGTGAACGGGGCAGCGACGATGCGGGACTGGCTCGCGATCCGCGCCGACGCCACGCCGGACGCCCCGGCGCTTTCGGCCGCCGCCGACGTCGAGACGGCCCACAGCTACGCCGACCTCGACCGTCGCGTCGAGACGCTCGCCGGCCGGTTGGCGGCCCGCGGTGTCGGCGTCGACGACCCCTTTGCCGTCTGTGCGGCGACCAGAGTCGAGTTCGTCGAGGTGGTCCACGCCGCCCAGCGGCTCGGGGCCACGCTCGTCCCCCTCGACGCCCGCGCGACGGCCGACGAACTCCGGACGCGGCTGGACCGCATCACGCCCGCGGCCGCCGTCTGCGAGGCCGACACCGAGGCCGCCGTCCGCGAGGCCGTCGACGCCCCGGTGCTATCGGTCGACGAGCCGACCGGCGGCGCCGAACGCCTCGCCGCCGTCGAGCCCGAACCCTTCGACCTCCCCGAGTGGGCGGCCGACGACCCACTGATCGTGATGTTCACCTCCGGGACGACGGGCGAGCCGAACGGGGTCGTCCTCACGCTGGCGAACGTCCTCGCGAGCGCGGCCGCCTCGGCGTTCCGGCTGGGGCTGACCCCGGATGACTGCTGGCACGTCACCCTCCCGATGCACCACATGGGCGGGCTCGCACCGGTCTACCGTTCGGTCCTCTACGGGACCGCCCTGTCCGTCCAGCGGGGGTTCGACCCCGAACGGACGCTGTCGGCGTTGCGGGCGGCCGACGCGACCTGTGTCTCCCTCGTCCCGACGATGCTCGAACGGCTGCTCGACGCCGGGACCGTCCCGGAACTCCGGTTCGTCCTGCTGGGCGGGGCGCCGTGCCCGCCGAGTCTTCTGGAGCGCGCCCACGAGCGGGACGTCCCGGTCGCGCCCACCTACGGGATGACGGAGACGGCCTCACAGATAGCGACTGCCAGGCCCGACGTCGCGGCCGAACACCCCGAGTCCGTCGGCAACCCGCTCGTGTTCGCCGAACTATCGGTCCTCGACGAGGTCGGTGCACCCTGCGACCCCGGCGAGTCGGGCGAACTCGTCGTCAGCGGCGCCGTGGTGACGCCGGGCTACCTCGACGAGGCCGCGACCGAGGCGGCCTTCTGTTCGGCCGGCCTCCGCACTGGCGACCGCGGCCACCGCGACGAGGCCGGCCGGGTCTACGTCGAGGGTCGCGTCGACGACACCATCATCACCGGCGGCGAGAACGTCGACCCCGCGGAGGTGGCGACGGCGCTCCGCGAGCACCCCGCAGTCGCCGACTGTGCCGTCCTCGGTCTCCCGGACGAGGAGTGGGGCCAGCGGGTCGCGGCGCTGGTCGTCCGCGACGGCGAGACGACGGCGGCCGACCTCCGGGAGCACTGCCGGGACCGCCTCGCCGATTACAAACGACCCCGGACCGTCGGGTTCGCGGCGGCCGTCCCGCGGACCGCCTCGGGGACCGTCGACCGCGAGGCGGTCAGGCGGCTCCTGACCGACGACGGCTGACTCCCGGGGGAGTTTACATCGACGGGTCCCGTAGCGTCACCCGTGTGCACACTCATCGTCGCCTGGCAGGTGTTCGAGGAGGCGCCGGTCTGTGTCGCGGCCAACCGGGACGAACGCTTCGAGCGGCCGTCGACGCCGCCGACGGTTCGGGGAACCGACCCCGCCGTGCTCGCACCCCGCGACGAACGGGCCGATGGCACCTGGCTGGGATACAACGAGTCGGGCGTCTTGGCGGCGGTCACCAACCGCTGGACCGCCGGGGAGGGAGAACGGTCCCGCGGCCTCCTCACCGCCGACGCCCTCGAGGAGCCGACCGCCCGTGCGGCCGTCGACCGCGTCGAGGCGGAGCTCGACGCCCGCGAGTACGCGCCCTTCCACCTGCTGGTCGCCGACGCCTCGGACTGCTTTCTCGTCGAGAACGGCGGGACCGACGACCCACTGACGGACCACCGGGTGACGGCCCTCGACCCGGGCGTCCACGTCGTCGTCAACGTCGGCGCCGACGGCGAGTGGTTCGTCCCGCCGACCCGTCCCGACGTCGGCCGACGGCAGGCGGCGAACGCCGACCGCGTCCTCGAGACGCTACAGCCGCGAGACGGCGAGTCCGCGGCCGACTGGACGCGGCGGGCCGGCGAGGTACTCGGCGACCACGAGTTCGGCGTCTGCATCCACGGCGACGGCTTCGGCACCCGGTCGTCGTCGCTGGTCCGTCTCGGCGAGGAACGCGTCTTCGAGTTCGCCGACGGGCCGCCCTGCGAGACGGCTTACGAGCGCGTCGAAGACAGGGTTTAAAACGCGCGCCGGCCGACTAGTCGACAATGAGTACCGCCGCCGAGGAGGACCTGTCCGAGGTCGAACACGAGGGACTACAGCTGATCCGGGAGGCCGGTGGTATCCACCAAAGCGAGTTCTGGAAGGAACTCGACGTCGACTCCCGGAAGGGGAGCCGCATCATCGACAAACTCGAAGAGCGGGAACTGGTCGAGCGGGAGGCAACCGTCTACGACGGCCACAACACCTACCTCGTCACGCCCGTTCGGGACCCGCGGGACCTGGAGTTCTCGCTGCTGATGGCGGGCGATATGCTCTCGCCGTTCGTCGGCGACGAGGAGGTCGACGCCCAGAGCGACGCTTTCTCCCAGTGGGTGATGAACCTCGCCTACGAGGAGTAGCGACCGCCCTTCTGCCGCCGAGAACACCCGATCGGACAGCGTCGCGTGGATCCGTCGAAAAGGCCCGTCAGCCGTTCGGGAGGACGGTCCGAAGCGAAAACGAAGCGAACGAAAATCGGTACCGCGTCTATCGCCGCCGGTAGAACAGCAGCGCGCTGGCGAGAAGCGCCGAGACCGCGACGAGGCCGCCGAAGCCGGCACCGTCGCCGTCGGAGCCGTCGTCGGTCTCGGTCGTTTCGTCGCCGCCCGCGTCACCGTCGCTGCCGTCGGCGCCGTCGCCGTCGTCGCCGTCCATGGCGCCGTCGTCGGTCGGCGTCGGTGTCTGGCCGTCCGTGGAGTCACCGTCGCCATCGTCCATGGAGCCGTCGTCACCGTCGCCGGTGTCACCGTCGTCGGTCGGCGTTCCATCGTCGGCCGATCCGTCGTCGCCGGTGTCACCATCGCCGGTGTCTCCGTCGTCGGTCGGCGTTCCATCGCCGGTGTCACCGTCGTCGGCCGATTCGTCGTCACCATCGTCGGCGCTATCGACCGTCGCCGTGCCGGAGTAGTCGCCGTCGTCGGCGCCGTCGTTGTTGGTCGAGTCCTCGGCGGTCACCAGTTCGAGGGTGTACTCGCCGTCGCTGCCGGCCTCGTAGGTGGCCGTGTAGCCCTCGACGCGGTTGCCGTCGAAGTCCTCGGTGTCGAGCGTGCCGGCGTCGGGCCCGCTGACGTCGACCTCGATGTCGACGAGGTCCTCGTCGCTCTCGAAGGAGACCGTTATCTGGCTGCCGTCGGCCGTGACGGTGTAGTCGGTAATCTCCGGATCGGGGTCGCCGCCGTCGTCGTCGTCGTCGTCACCGCCGTCGGTCGGTGTGTCGGTGGGTGTCGGAGTTGGTGTGTCGGTGGGTGTCGGAGTTGGTGTGTCGGTGGGTGTCGGAGTTGGTGTGTCGGTGGGTGTCGGAGTTGGTGTGTCGGTGGGTGTCGGAGTTGGTGTGTCGGTGGGTGTCGGAGTCGGAGTCGGTGTCGACTCGACGACGGTCACCTGGGCGCTGGCGCCGTCACCGCTGGTCTGGACGTTGCCGTCGCCAGTCCGGTAGAGTTCGTCCTGTGCGCTGCCGGAGTCGGTGAAGTCGAATCGCTGGTCGCCGTCGGTGTCCAGGTGAGCCTGCGCGTACAGGGTCTGGTCCGCCTGGACGGGTTCGTCGAGCGTGACCTCGACGTCGGTGTGGGTGCCCTCGCCGAGGTAGGCCGAGCCGCGGATTTCGCCAGAGTCGGCGCTGCTCGTGTTCGAGACGGCGACGAAGCCGCCCTCCGAGAGAGTCACGGAGTCGACCGTCACCGTCTCACCGGTGGTCTCCTGACCGCGGAAGTCCACGGTCGCGTCGTTGAACTCGTAGGTGACGCTGCTGGATGCCGTCCCCGAGATGTCCTGCTGGCTGTTGACAGTCACGTCGACCTGGGCGGTCCCGCTGGTGTCGGGGTTCTGGACCTGCTGGGCGACGAGGACGACCTCGTCGCCGGGCTGAACCGTCAGGCCTCCGCCGGTCTCGACGAGGAGCGCCTGACCGTCGGCCTGGCCGGTCACCGAGGAGACGGTCGCCTCCGAGTCGACCCTCGTGCCGACGTTGTCACCGCCCTCGTCGATGCCGATCGTGACGATGTCGGAGGCGCCGACGTTGCCGACCTGTGACGTCGGCTGGGCGATGCTGTAGTCGACCAGGACGTCGTTCAGGGCTTGCCCGGCGAGCACCGAGTCGGCCCCGACGTCGAACACGACGGTGTGGGTCGAAACGCCGCTGGCCGGCGGCGAGTCCGACGGCGTGGCGTCGATACTGACGCTCGAGGTGGCCGTCTGCGTCGCAACCACCATCGAGCCCGCGATTCCCGCGAGAACGACGAGTAACACGACCCCTACGGTCGTAACTGTCGATTCGCTTGTCATTATACACAATTGAAATTACATCTCGAACTTATATTCCTTCTGGTAGCAACTTCGGCCGTTCGACCCGTTCTCTCCGGCCATTTATTTTCTCCGGGGGTGCGACGGGAGCTGTCCCTCCGCGAACCGACGCCCCGATCGCGCCGAGGTCCCTACTGCATCAGCGACGTCATCTCACAGGAGACGACGACGCCGTCCCGCTGGTTCAGTATCTCGACGGCGTTCCGGACGGTCCCGTTGCCCGGCCCGTCGTCCGTGGGTCGTGTCTCGAGAACCTCGGTCTCGACGTGGATGGTGTCGCCGACGTACACCGGCTGGCGAAACCGCAGTTCGTCCAGGCCGTAGAAGGCGACGACGGCCTCCCGCTCCTCGGGGGTGCGGTCCTGCCACAGCAGGCCCGTCGCCGCCGAGACGACCAGCATGCCGTGGGCGATGCGTTCGCCGAACATCGACTCGCTCATCTGCTCGGCGTCGGTGTGGAGATGGTTGAAGTCCCCGGAGACGCCGGCGAAGTTCGTCACGTCGGCCTCGGTGATGGTGCGCCCCTGCGTGACGGTCGTGTCGCCCTCCTCGATGCCCGCGAAGACGCTCGGGCGGTCCTCGTCGGTCACGACTCGGCGCCCCCGAGTATCCGGTAGCTGGTCCCGCCGGTGGCGACGACCTTGCGCTCGCCCTCGTGGACGGTGGTGACTTCACAGTCCGTGACGCCCATCGACCGACCGGCCCGCACGACGTCGGCGGTGACCCGGATGTCGTTCCGTGCGGGGCGGACGTACCGGACGTTCAGGTCCGTCGTCGTCAACTGGACGGCCGTCGGGTCCTCGAACGTCGAGCGGAGGGCAAAGCCCGAGGCGGTGTCGATGACCGTCGCCGTGATGCCGCCGTGGACCGTGCCCGACGAGAGGTTGGCGAACTTCTCGTCGAAGGGCAAGGTGAAGGCGACGTGGCCGGGGTCGACGGTCTCGATTTCGAGATCGAGCCACGCGAACAGCCCGTGTTCGGAGAGCGCACGCTCGAGTTCCGCGTTTCCCTCCCCGTGGGCGTCGGGGGTGGTCATTTGCCCTCGAACTCCGGCTCGCGGTCCGCCATGAACGCCTCCGCGCCCTCCATCATGTCGTCGGTCGAGAGCAACAGCCCGAACGCCTGCGCCTCCAATTGGAGGCCGGCGGAGATGTCCTGGTCGCGGCCCTCGTTCATGACCTGCTTTGCCTTCCGCAGGGCGACGGGCGGCCCGGAGACGAGGTCGTCGACGAACTCCGAAACGGTGTCGTCGAACTCGTCGGCCGGGACCGCGCGGTTGATGAGCCCCCACTCCTCGGCGGTCTCGGCGTCGATGCGGTTCCCCCGGAAGACGAGTTCCTTCGCGCGGGCTTCCGACAGCATCCGGATCGCACGCTGGGTCCCGCCGCCCCCCGGGATGAGCCCGAGGTCGATCTCGGGGAAGCCGAACGCCGAGTTCTCGGTGGCGACCCGGAGGTCACAGGCCAACGCGAGTTCGTGACCGCCGCCGAGACAGTAGCCGTCGATCTTCGCAAGCGTCGGTCGCGGGAAGTCGTTGACCGTCCTGAAGACCGGCGTCACGTCGACCTCGTGGGGGTCGATGCCGGCGAAGCCGGTGATGTCCGCACCCGCCGAGAACGCCCGGTCGCCGGCGCCCTCGAAGGTGACCGCCCGGACCTCCTCGAGGTCGGCGTTCTCCAGCAGGTGGACGATCTCGTCCATCATGTCCTGGTTCAGGGCGTTCATGCGGGCGGTCCGGTCGAGTTCGACCGAGAGCAGCCCCTCGTCGTCCAACTCGACGTTGATGGTGGTGTAGTCCCGCTCGGCGTCGTCACCGTACTCGTAGAAGCCGGCACCAGCGTCCTCTCCGGTCCGGCCCTCGTCGACGAGTTCCCGGAGGTACGCCGAGGGCTCGTAACGTTCCTCGCCGTACTCGTCGTGAAGCGTTTCGAGTTTCTCCAGTACCGTATCGAGCCCGATCTTGTCGGCCCGTCGGCACGGCCCCTCGGGGAAGCCGGCGCCGAGCCGGAGTCCGGTGTCGATGGCCTCGGGCGTGGCGACGTCGTTGCCGATGAGGTCCGCCGCCTCGTTGACGATGCGGGCCTCGATGCGGAGCCAGTCGAACTCCTCGGCGGCGTCCTCGGGGACGTAGTCGGCGCCGTCGCCGTGCTCGTAGTCGTAGTAGCCGATGCCGGTCTTCTGCCCGAGTTCGTCGGCCTCGACCTTCTCCTCGACGATCGGCGGGACGGGCTGGCCGGCCTCCTTGCGGACGTGGTAGCCGATGTCGATGCCGGTCATGTCCGACAGTTCGAACGGGCCCATCGGGTAGCCCCGCTCGTGGACCATCGTGGCGTCGACTTCGCGGATGTCGGCGACGCCCTCGCTGACCATCCAGGCGGCCTCGTCGCCGAACGGGCCCAGCACCGTGTTGACGACGAACCCGCGGACGTCCTTGCGAACGTAGATGGGCGTCTTGTCGATGGATTCGACGAACTCGTAGGCGGTTTCGGCCGTCGCGTCGCTCGTTTCGTCGCCGTAGATGACCTCGACGAGGTCCATCTTCACCGGCGGGTTGAAGAAGTGCGTCCCGACGACCTGCTCGGGCCGGTCGGTCGCCGCCGCGATGTCGGTGATCGGCAGCGAGGAGGTGTTCGACGCCAGGATGGCGTCCTCGGGCGTCATCTCGTCGAGGTCCGAGAAGATGTCGTGTTTTATCTCCATCTCCTCGGGGGCGGCCTCGATGACCAGGTCGGCCTCGGCGACGGCGGATTCGAGGTCCGTCGTCGTCTCGATGCGCTTCAGAACGTCGGCGGGCGCCTCGTCGATGCGGTCCTTCTCGGCGAGTTTCTCCAGGGACCACTCGATGTCCTCGTAGCCGTCCTCGACGAGGTCCGTCTCCACGTCCCGCATCGTGACCTGATAGCCCGCGATGGCGACGACTTCCGTGATACCGTGTCCCATGCTCCCCGCGCCGAGTACCGCGACGCGGTCGATGTCCTCGATGGTCATACGGACGACACTGCCGTCGGAAGCAACTTAATGGTACCCCGAAAGGTTATCGTTGTTAGAATCTCGACCATCGAATCCAACCGCTGTAAACTCCCGCAGCGTGTATCGGAGGGGTCACCGGGGACCTCCGACTCCGTTTTTCGCTTCGGAAGATATTTTTTTACGGACGTAAAAGAAACACCCATGAGCGCGGAGACGGAGGACAGGATTCTGTCCGTTCTGGAGGACGACGCCCAGGCCTCCTACGCCGAAATCGCCGAACGAGCCGACGTGTCGAAGCCGACCGTCCGGAAGTACATCGAGAAACTGGAGTCGGAGGGCGTAATCGTCGGCTACTCCGCCGACGTCGACCCCAAGAAGCTCTCCGGGAAGTCCATCGCCCTCGTGGGCGTGGACGTCTCCAGCGAACGCTACGTCGAGGTGACGGGAGAACTGAAGGAACTGGACGCCGTCGAGTCGCTGTACACCTCCAGCGGCGACCACATGCTGATGGCGGAGGTCAGGGCCTCCGACGGCGACGCCGTCGGCGAGGTCATCCGCGAGGACATCCTCTCCATCGAGGGCGTCGAGGCCGCCCACCCCTCCTTCCTGCAGGAACGGCTGAAGTAACGGCGCCCGGTCCTTCCGTCGTCCGTGCCGTTTTGTCGCTCGGGAACTTACCGCGAACATGGCCACCTACACGCGAGAGACGCGCGTCGAGGCGCCCCTCGAGGAGGTTTGGGCGTTTCACTCGACGGTCGACGGTCTCGAGGCGCTCACGCCCGACTTCATGAACCTCGAGGTCCGGGCCGTGACCGGGCCGGACGGCGACCCCGACCCCGAGGTGCTGGCGGCCGGCTCCCGGATCGACCTCTCGATGCGACCGTTCGGCGTCGGGCCCCGCACCGAGTGGACCTCCGTCATCACCGAACGCTCCGAGGAGGAGGGTGCGGCGATGTTCCACGACGTCATGGAGGGGGGTCCGTTCCCCGTCTGGGAGCACACCCACCGCTTCTTCGCCGACGGGGAGGCGACGGTCGTCTCCGACCGCGTCGAGTACGAACTCCCGGGCGGCGCTCTCGGCCGGGCCGTGTCGCCGCTCGGGTGGGTCGGCTTCGAGCCCATGTTCCGGGGGCGCCACCGGAAGACGAGGGAACTGCTCGAGTGACTACCAGCCGCTGGAGAGCCGCCGGGTCTCGTGGCCGTCGGTCAACTCCGCCCAGCGGTCGGCCAGTTCCGTGGCGGTCCAGCCGTCCTCGCCCTCTGCCGACAGCGTCCGCTCCCGTTCGGGGTCCGAGACGATAGCGACGTTGTCGCCGGCGATGGCGAGCGTACAGCCGGTGACCCCCTCTGCCGCCTCGCTCGCCAGGAACACCGGGACCGCCGTGGTGTGCTGGGGGCCCATGTCAGCCTCGTCGACGCCGGCCATGCCGGGCAGGTCCTCGGTCATCCGGGTCAGGGCCGTCGGCCACATCGCGTTGACGCGGACGTCGTACTGATCCAACTCCAGGGCCGCGGTCCGCATCAGGCCCAGCACGCCGGCCTTGGCCGCCGAGTAGTTGGCCTGCCCGACGTTGCCGACCGAGACGCCGCTGGAGACGCAGACGAAGGAGCGCTCGACGTCGAAGCCGCCCTCGGCCTTGTACCGCTCGCGCCAGTGGCTCGCGGCGTTCCGCAGCAGCGAGAAGTGGCCCTTCAGGTGGACGTCGACGACGGCGTCCCACTGGGATTCGTCCATCTTGAACAGCATCCCGTCCCGGAGCACGCCCGCGAAGTTGGCGACGGCGTGGACGGCGCCGTACTCAGCGACCGTCTCCTCGACGAGTCGCTCGGTGTAGTCGAGGTCCGTCACGTCCCCGAAGTGCGCCATCGCCTCGCCGCCCTCGCGCTCGATGCGCTCGACCGTCTGGCGGGCGGCGCTCTCGTCTTCGCCCTCCCCCGAGACGTCGACCCCGAGGTCGTTGACCACGACCGTCGCGCCCGTGTCCGCGAGTGCGACCGCCGTCTCCTCGCCAATTCCCCCGCCGCCACCGCAGACGATACAGACCCTATCTTCGAGCATGTACTCGCCGGTCGGGGGCGGGGTCCTACAAGATGTCGCCTCGCGTCGACGGCCGCTTTTGACGGTCGGCGGCGCCCGGAGCGGAACCGACTTGCCGTCCCGCGTGCCAGATTCGTTCGTGGACCCGCTCGCGCGCCTGGAGGAACGGACGCCGCCGATGGCCGCCCTGGCCGTCGCCATCGCCGCCGTCTCGACGAGCGCCGTCCTCGTCCGGTGGAGTTCGGCGCCCGCCGTCGTTTTGGCCTTCTATCGGGTCCTTTTGACGACGCTTCTGGTGGCACCGTTGCTGTTGACCCGCTATCGGGGGGATTTCGCCGCCTTCCGGCGCCGCGACTGGCTGGTGGCGACGGCCACCGGCGCGGCGCTGGCCGTCCACTTCGCGGCCTATTTCGAGAGCCTCGCTTGGACCAGCGTCGCCGCCAGCGTCACGCTGGTGCAGTCCCAGCCGCTGTTCGTCGCCGTCGGTGCCGCCGTCGTCCTCGGCGAGTCCGTCGGCCTCCGGCGGGCCGCCGGCATCGCCGTCGCCCTCCTCGGGATGGCCGCGATGTCGGCCGGCGAACTACTCTCCGGCGCTGCCGTCGCCGGCGCGCGGCCGCTGTACGGCAACGCCCTGGCTGTCGTCGGCGCCGTGATGGCCGCCGCCTACGTCCTCGTCGGGCGGTCGCTCCGCCAGCGGGTCGCCGTGGTGCCGTACGTCACGGTCGTCTACTCGGCGTGTGCGCTGACGCTTCTCGTCGTCGCCGTCGGACAGGGCCTACCGCTGACCGGCTACGGGACCCGCGAGTGGCTCATCTTCCTCGCGCTGGCGGTCGGGCCGGGGCTGTTCGGTCACACCGTCGTCAACTGGGCGCTGGAACACGTCGAGTCCTCCGTGGTGAGCGTCTCGCTTCTCGGCGAACCCGTCGGCGCGACCGTTCTCGCGCTGCTGTTGCTCGCGGAGGTGCCCGGCCCCACGACGGTCCTCGGGGCGCTCCTCGTGCTGGGCGGCATCGTCCTCGCATCGGAGGGGATATAAAAAGGTGGAGATGTACGGCGTAATCCGCTTCAGGTACAGAAATAGTTGTCCTCATACAGTATGAACGGCTCGAAAGTGGGGGCCCTCCTCATCTCCGTTCTGGTGGTCCTGAGCGCCGTCGCGCCGGCAGCGGCGGCCTCTTCAGAGTCCTTCCAGGACGACTCCGACGATGGAGGCCTCGTCGGTGGCATCATCGACGCGGTCGACGGCGACGACGACGAGAATAGTGACAGCAACGAATCGGCAGACGACAGCGAGGAATCGGCCCCGGACGGCGACGGCGACGACCCGTCCGACTCGGGTAGCTTCTTCGACGACGATGACGACGAAGACGACGAGAGCGACGACAGCGACGACGCCGACGACGCGAACAACCTCCCGAGCACCGAGGACAACGACAGCGACGTGCTCGACGCGGATGTCTGTGTCGACGCGGTCGGAAGCAACTGCGAGGGTGGCGGCGAGGACGACGTCGTCGACGCGAACGTCTGTCTCGGTCTCCTCGGGCAGGGCATCCCCGTCGGGGTCGACCTCAACGCCTCCGGCGATGGCGGCGGGCCGACAATCGCCGAGGAGTGCGCGGAATCGGACGGCGGTGACGACGGAGACGGTGGCGATGGTGACGACGGAGACGGTGGCGATGGTGACGACGGAGACGGTGGCGATGGTGACGACGGAGACGGTGGCGATGGTGACGACGGCAGCGAGGACGGGACGAACGACACCGAGGACAACGACAGCGACGTGCTCGACGCGGATGTCTGTGTCGACGCGGTCGGAAGCAACTGCGAGGGTGGCGGCGAGGACGACGTCGTCGACGCGAACGTCTGTCTCGGTCTCCTCGGACAGGACGTGCCCATCGGGGTCGACCTCAACGCCTCCGGCGGTGGCGGCGGGCCGACTATCGCCGAGGAGTGCGCGGAATCGGACGGCGGTGACGGCGGAGACGGCGGAGACGGTGACGACGGAGACGGTGGCGATGGCGACGACGGAGACGGTGGCGATGGCGACGACGGAGACGGTGGCGATGGTGACGATGGGGATAGCGGCGACGGCGGAGACGGAGACGACGGAGACGGTGGCGATGGCGACGATGGGGATAGCGGCGACGGCGGAGACGGCGATGACGGCGATGACGGCGACAGCGGTGATGGCGGCTTCGGTGACGGAGACGACGGGGACGACGGGGACAGTGGCGACGGAGACGACGGCGACAGTGATGATGGAGACGACAGCGATGGCGGCGACAACGACGGCGACGGCAGCGACGGCACGGACGACAGCGACGCCGGTGCCGGCAGCGGTGACGGCGGCGACGCCGGCGGCGGCGTCGAGTCGGTCGAGAACGTCAGCGTCACCGACTCCTCGATAGAACCGGGCGAGGTCGGCGTCGGCGAGACGGTCTTCGGCAACGCGACCGTCGAGAACACCGCCGACGGCGGCACGGAAACGGTCGTCGTCCGGATGCTGGTCGACGGCGATGCGGTGGCCTCCGAGACCGTCTCGATTCCGGCCGGCGAGACGCGCAGCGTCTCGCTGGCGCACGCCTTCGACAGTCCCGGCGAGTACGAGGTCGCCATCGGCGGCGGCACGGCCCGGACGGTGACGGTCACCGACGACGCCGTTCCCGGCGTCGAAGCGGCTGGCAACGTCACGGTCACGAACTCCTCGGTGGCGCCCGGCGAGGTCGGCGTCGGCGAGGCGGTCTTCGGCAACGCGACGCTTGAGAACACCGACCAGAGCGGTTCGGCGAGCGTCCGCGTGTCGATGCTGGCCGACGGCGAGCGGGTGGCAACCGAGCAGGTCGAGGTGCCGGCCGGCGAGACGCGCAGCGTCTCCCTGGAGCACACCTTCGACAGCCCCGGCGAGTACGAGGTCTCGATCGCGGGCGACGCCAACCAAACCGTCTCGGTGACCGACGGGGCATCCGGCGACTCCACGTCGACGCCGGTCGAGAGCTCCGCCACCCTGGTCGACTCGCTGTTCGCGGGGCAGTGGGTCTACCTGCTCCTGCTGGCGGTCGCGCTCGTCGCCCTGGTGAGCGGCATCCGCATCGTCCGGGGGTAGAACTTTCGGCCGCTTTTCACCGATTCACTCCCCGGCGAGCCGACGGTGTAGCGCCGCGACGGTTCCGCGAAGCGCCTCGCCGTCCGAATCGTACGCCAGGTGCGACCGGCACTCACAGTCCGAGGCGCCGAACCCCTCGACGGGCCCGTCGGGGAGCCGTCGGGCGACCGCACACTCGACGTCGGCACCGGACGAGCGGACGTCGCCCCGCATCTCGGTTTTCGAGTCGCCGAGCAGGTAGTCGACGTGCCAGTGGCGAGTCTCCCGGTCGCCGGCCGCGAGTTCGTAGTGGCGGTCGACGCGGGCGAATCCGCCCGATCCGAGCGCGCTGCCGGTGTAGGCGTACCAGCCGGCGGGGACGTGCCGGTCGCCCAGGGCGCCGACCTCGACGGTCGCGGACTCGACCCGTTCGAACAGCAGCGTATAGGTGCCGCCGGTCACGGGCGGGCTTGGGGTCGGCGGGGCAAAACGCTCCCGGCGCGGCGACCCGCCATACTTTTGCCCGCGCCACCCCCACTCGACGGTATGAAGGAGTCGCTGATGGACATCCTGTGCTGCCCGCTGGACAAGAGCGACCTCGAACTCGAGGTCATCCGCGAGGACGACGAGGAGATCCTGGAGGGCCGCCTCGTCTGCACCGACTGCGGCGAGGAGTACCCCATCGAGGACGGCATCCCGAACCTCCTGCCGCCGGACATGCGCGAGGAAGCGGCGGCCTGAGGGGTCGGGTCGCCGCCCCCGCGACCGGCCGCGAGAGGGGGAGGCTTTTTATCCTCACCGCGTCACCCCTCCCCCGTGACGGACACCCTCGCTGTCGACGTCAACCGGAACGGCCTCCACACCCTCGAGGTCGACGAGCGGTTCGAGGCCGACGGCCCGTTCGTCGTCGAACTGACGAACCACGGCGAGGCGACCCACGTCCACCTCCACCTCGACGACGACCTCTCGGGGGTCGCCCGGCTGGAGGCGGCCAACCACTACGTCGAGAGCGGCGAGACCCGCGGGGTGCGGGTCGAGGTGCTGAACCCCCGCGAGTGGCCGGCCGACACCATCCGGGGGAAACTGAAGGTGGTGGCGGCCCACGGCCGCGAGAAGCGCTTCGTCGACGTCGTCTTCGACCGGACGACCGACGACGAGCCCGTCGAGGTCGACCCGGAACTGGCGGCCACCGGCTCGAACCCGACCGCCGGCGGCGCCACCACGTCCGACGCGTCCTCGACGCTCCGGCTCATCCCCGTCGTCGTCCTGGGGCTGGTCGCCGTCCTGCTCGCGGTCGGTGCGCTCCTTTCCGCCGACGGCATCGACTTCGTGTTCGGCGCCTTCGCGGTCGTCGCGGCGGCGCTCTGTGCGGTCGCGGCCTACTACCTGAGCTGACTACTCCTCGTCGGTCGGGACGCCACAGAGGTTGCCCTCGTCGTCGAAGCGCTTCGCGCGGAGGAACCGCGTCCGGTACCGGTTGGCGCCCTCGTAGACATCGGCCTCGCGTATCTCCTCGGCCGTCCCGTCGGCGACGGCGTCGATGATGTCCTCGACCTGTTCCTTCTCGCTGGGCGTCAGCTCGAACTCGTAGGTCTGCGACTCCTCGCCCTCGAGTTTCGTCCACTTGCGGGCGGCCGCGACGACGAGCGAACACGGCTCCCGGCAGGGGAACTCGCCGTCGCCGCCGTCGACCGCGAGGTCGGTCCCGTCGTCGTACTCCCACTCGCGGCGCTTCAGACACTGCGAATCGACACAGCAGGCCTCGGCGACCCACTCGACGTGCTCGTGGCCCTCGCCGCGGTCCCACGTCTCGATGACGCCGTAGATGCCCGTCTGTCGCTCCATCGTCTCCCGCCAGTGGCTCACGTCCAACTCGCCCTCCCGTTCGAGGTGCCAGTTGGTCACCGTCGCCGGGTAGACGACGTCGACCGCCCTGACGAGCGACCGCCCGTCGAGGTCGACGAAGGCCCACCCGCTGGCCAGCGTCGGGGCGGTCTTCAGCGGGCGGTACCGGCCCCGGTCGTCGTACTTGACGAGTTCGCGGGCCTCCAGCGGGTCGGCGTACACCTCCAGGTCCTCGACCGGTCGGTCGGCGTCCTCGGCGTGCCGGACCTCGTAGGTCCGGTGGCCGTCGTCGCCGAGGCCGACCTCGATTTCGAGTTCGCCCCACGCGGCGTCGACGCCCTCCGCGAGCGCCTCGTAGCGCTCCGGGACCGCGGTTCCGTCGGCACCCTCCAGCCAGCGGAGGAACGCGGTCTCGACCGCCGGACGGTCGACCTCGGTCCAGTAGTACCAGTTGGAGACGAACCAGGGGTTCTCGTCGGCGACCGCCCGAAGGTCGGCCTCGTCGAGACCGCCGTGGTCCCCGTCGGGTGTCTCGAACCGGAACCCCGCCGGCTCGCGGCTCACCCGGAGACCGTCGCACTCGACGCCCTCGGCGGCGGCCGCGACGAGGGCGTCCAGCTGTTCGTCGTTCACGTCAGTCCCCCGCTCCCGCGTCGGCGCTCGTCTCCGCCCCGGCCACGCGGGTCCGGCGCCGGACCGTCTCGACGGCGTCGCCCACGTCGGCGCCGGCCTCGGCCGCCCGCTCGAGGACGACGTCGGCCATCAGCGCCTCGGTGCCGACCGCGCCGGCGTACCAGAGGCGGTGGCCCTCGACCGTCGCGGGCGTCTCCCAGCCGGTCCGGTAGTCGTCGGTCAGCCCCACGTCCTCTGGGATGTCCTCCTGGGTGTGGTAGCCGTCGGCGACGAACAGCGGCACTATCACGACGTCCTCGCTGTCGAAGAAGTCGGTCACGTCGTCGATTTCGGGTGCTTCGTCCATGAACAGCGCCCGCACCTCCTCGAAGCGATTCCGCTCGGCGATGCGGTCGGCGTGGTACTCGATTGCCTTCGCGGAGTTCTCGTTGCGCTCGGTGCCGTGGCCGACGACCGCGAGACCGAACCCCTCGCCGACGTCGGGGTCGTCGGTCACCGTCTCGGCGCGGCGGACGATGACGTCGCTCATCGCGTCGTGGGTGCCGACCGGCCCGCAGTAGTGGACGGTCTTGCCGACGTCGGCCGCCTCCAGTGTCGCGTGAGTCGCGCTCGTCCCGTCGGACTCCCAGGCCGCCTCGTCCCACTCCTCCAGGCGGAGTTCGCGCGGGATCACCTGTTCGGTGAAGTAGCCCTCGGAGATGAAGAGCGGGACGACGTAGACCTCGTCGCTCTCGACGGTCCGCAGCACCTCGCGGAACGACGGCTCCTCCTTCCAGAACGCGGTCCGGACCTCGTCGAAGACGCCGGTCTTCCGGACGGTGTCCGCGTGCTCGTAGGTCGGGGTGCTCGCGTCCGGGTTCAGGTGCGACCCGTGGGCGACGATGACGAGCGCCTGCATACCCGAGACAACGGTCACGGCGCTCTTAGGGGCTTCGGGACCCGACCGGCTTGCCCCTTGTCTGGCGGCCCGCCCGCGACGACCGCACGCCTTTTGCCGGCCGGCACCGACCCCGAACCATGCAGGTCAGTCAGGGGTTCATGGTCGAACACCGCGAGGACTACCGGCCGGCCTTCGCCGCCGCCGGCGAGGCCGGGTTCGACCACGTCGAACTCAACATGGAGGCGCGGTTCTCCCGGGACGCCATCGACGCGTCGGCCGTCCGGGCGGCGGCCGCGGAGCACGGCCTCGACGTCGTCGTCCACCTGCCCTTCACCGTCGACATCGGGTCGCCGTTCCCCGAGGCCCGGGCGGGCGCGTGCCGGGAACTGGAGGCCCACATCGACGTCGCGGCCGAACTCGACGCCCGGCGGGCCGTCCTCCACGCCCGGTCGTTCGCCCGACCGTTCCACTGGGACGCCGAGACTGTCGTCGAGGCCATCCACGGGTCGGTCCGCCGCCTGCAGGAGTACGGCGCCGACCGCGGCGTCACCGTCTGTGCGGAGAACCTCAAGGGCGACTTCGTGGACGTGACCGACTTTCCGGCCCTGCTCTCGGCGACGGAGGCGTCGATGTGTCTCGACACCGGCCACGCCTACGTCTCCGGGATGGACGGCGCCGACCAGGCCGCCTTCCTCCGGGAGCACGGCGACCGCATCGCCCACGTTCACCTGAACGACACCCGCCACGACGGCGACGACGAGCACCTGCCGGTCGGCCTCGGCCGGGTCGAGTTCGCCCCGCTTGCGGCCGCGATGGTCGAGACGGACTGGCGCGGCACCTGCACCCACGAGACGCTCCGGTACGGCGACGGCTTCGAGCACGTCGAGACGAGCAAACGGCGGTTCGACGCCCTGCTCGCGGCGGCCCGGTAGTTCACGCACCCTCGTGCTCGAAGCACTGCACCTCGACGGTCCGCCCCTCCGGGTCCTCGCCGAAGAACTGGTAGATGTCGTACCGGTCGTTGTACCGCGGCGCCCCGTCGGCGACGGCTTCGAGCGATTCGTACATCGAATCGACCGTGTCCCGGGAGTCGACGACGAACGTGAGGATGCCCTCGGTCTCGGCCGTCTCGCGCTCACAGAAGCCGAACCGGAAGGCCCCCGCCTGGAGGATGGTGCAGTCCGGCTGTTCGAGCCACACGTCGGCGCCGACACGTTCCCGGTAGAACTCCACGACCGCTTCCGGCCGTTCGGTCCGGAAGAAGACGATGCCGTCCATGCCGGCGCGTCGGCCGGCGGGAACAAAAACCCGTCTCCGAAACCGACACCGGCTTGGGTCACCGCCGCGAGTGGCCGTCATGACAGTCGCTGCCGACGCCCGGGAAGCCGTCCGCGAGCGGCCGTTCCTCGAGACGGCGCTGCGGGCGGGCGTTGTCAACTACACCGCCGCCGCCCGATTTCTCGACGTCGGCGAGGAGGAGGCGGTCGCGGCGGCGCTTCGCCGCTACGCCGAGGAACTCGACGACTACGAGGCGTCGGACCGCCGGGCGAGCGTCTCGATGCGCTCCGGCGTCGGCCCCGCCGACGAGTACGACGAGGCGCTCCTGACGGTCGGGGAGACGGCCTTCGCCGCCGCGGGCGGCTCCCACACCGCCGTCGTCGCCGAGGGCGAGTTCGGGGCGGCCGCGCTGGCGGACGTGCTGGGTCGCCTGCGGACCGCCGACGTCGACGTCGCGGCCGCGGCCGGCGCCGAGGGGACGCTCGCCGTCGTGGTGGGCCGCCGGGACGGTGCCGACGCGGTCCGGGCCGTCGAGGCTGCCCTGTAACCGACCCCGCCCTACTTCGCTCGGTCTTGCGACCTCGCTCGTTGAGGGAGGGGCTTTGATGTGGGACTCGCCGTCAGTTGTCGCCGGGGAGGAAGGTCGTTCCTCACCCGTACCGAACGACCGTCGGGGTCAACATCCCCACCATTCGGGGGCCGGGCTACTGCGGCCCGTGATACCGGCGACGTGTGCGCAGCGGTATCACTAGGCACTGGTATGGTTGCCCCCCGAAAAAGTGTATCGGGTGGCGAGTCGAACAGCAGCAACAACGGCACCTGCTTCCCAGCGTGTCGGCTTCCTCCCCGGCCTACTCGCGTCGTCCTTCCGACTGGTGTCGGAAGTCCTCGCTTCTTGAGGCCGGAGGCTCCGCCTCGAAACCGCTGAACGCCGGGCCCCGACGACCCCGCAAGCGACGCTTTGAAACCGACCGGGAGCGACGCTCCGGTAATGACGCTGCGCGTGTTGAACACGCTCTCCGGCGAGCGCGAGGCGTTCGAGCCGGCCGACCCCGACGACGTTCTGCTGTACTACTGCGGGCTGACGGTCTCCGACGAGGCCCACCTCGGCCACGCCCGGACGTGGGTCCACGTCGACACCATCCACCGCTGGCTGGAGCACCTCGGCTACGGCGTCCGCCACGTCGAGAACATCACCGACGTCAACGAGAAGATCGTCGCCCGGATCGGCGAGCGGAGCGACGACGAGGGGACGCTCGGCGACGACGAGCGGGCGGTCGCCTCGACGTTCATCGACCGACTACTGGCCGACATGCGCTCTCTGAACCTCCGGCGCGCGGAGGTGTACCCCCGCGTCACCGAGCACGTCCCCGAGATAATCGACCTCGTGGAGACGCTCGTCGAGAAGGGCTACGCCTACGAGTCCAACGGCTCGGTCTACTTCGACGTCACCGAGTTCCCCGACTACGGGAAGCTCTCGAACCAGCGCCTCGAGGACGTCGAGGCCCAGGGTCCCGACGACGAGCGCGCCGAGAAACGGCATCCCGCCGACTTCGCGCTCTGGAAGGCCGACGGCGTGGACGACTCGGCCGTCGCCGAGCACCGCCACGACGACCGCGAGTACGACGTCGAGGCGCCCGACGGCGAGACCTGGGAGTCGCCGTGGGGCGAGGGCCGCCCCGGGTGGCACATCGAGTGCTCGGCGATGTCGATGACGCACCTCGGCGAGACGCTCGACATCCACATGGGCGGCCGGGACCTCGTCTTCCCGCACCACGAAAACGAGATCGCCCAGAGCGAGGCGGCGACCGGCCAGCAGTTCGCCCGCTACTGGCTCCACGCCGACCTCTTTCAGATGGGCGACGAGAAGATGTCCTCCAGCCTCGGCAACTTCATCCCGGTCTCGGAGGCCGTCGACCGGTTCGGGACCAGCCCCCTGCGGATGTTCTTCCTGTCGGCGTCGTACAACTCGACGCAGACCTACAGCGAGGCCGCAATCGAGGAGGCCATCGAACGCTGGGAGCGCCTCGAAACCGCCCACGACCGGGCGGTCGAGGCCGTCGACTCGGCGGCGGCCCGCACGAAGGTCGATTCGGACCTCGGCGACCGCGTCGAGGCGGCCCGGGAGTCGTTCACCGGGGCGATGAACGACGACTTCAACACCCGGGAGGCGCTCGCGGCGCTTTTCGACCTCGCGAGCGCGGTCAACAGCTACCTCGACGGACGCGAGGAGTACGACTACCGGGGTCTGAAGGCCGCCGTCGAGACCTTCGAGGAGTTCGGCGAGGACGTCCTGGGATTCGACTTCGACGGCGACGCCGAGGGCGAGGCGACGCTGGCCGGCGAACTGATCGAACTCGTCCTCGACGTCCGGGAGAGCGAGCGGGCGGCCGGCAACTACGAGCGTGCCGACGCGCTCCGGGACGACCTCGAGGCGCTGGGCATCGAGGTCCAGGACACCGACGACGGTCCGACGTACCGTCTCTAGCCCCGGTTACACGGCGTCGAGGTACTCCTGGGGGGTCGCGTCGAGAACCCGCTCGACGGCCGCGAGCGAAGCGGCGTGGAATCCAACGAGAATCGTGACGCTGCCGACGATGATGCCGACGCGGAGCGGCGTCGACAGCAGGCCGAGCGAGACGATGAGCGTCGTGGCGCAGGCGGGCGGATGGATCGTATCGGTGGCGATCATCCCCCAGCTGGTCAGCACGATGGAGACCGTCGCACCCGCGGCCAGCCGAAAGCCGGCCGCGGAGAACGGCGGTGGCGTCGCGGTGATCGGCGTGTCGGCGGCGAGCAGCGACCACGCCACCAGTCCGGCGACGCCGCCGACGAGGTGGCTCCCGACGACCCGACGGGCGTGCGTCCGCTCGCTGCGGCGGTCGAAGGCGAGCACGAAGGCCGTCGGCCCGAGGCTCGGGAAGACGAACGGCTGACCGCTCGCCCACGCGAGGACGCCGAGGGCCGTGAAGAGCAGGCCGGCGTAGAGGCTCGTGCCGACGCGCCGTCTCATCGTCACGCCTTCGAGAGCCGAGCGTCAAATGAGTCCCGTTTCGGAACGCCGCTGCCCGCGGCGGTCGCGGCCGTGGCGGGGTCGTCGCGGCACGGCCGGACGGGCCCACGGACCCGCCGGTCGTCGTCGTCGAAAACGGAGAACCGGACTCGCCGAGTCGGGGCATCCCCTCCCCCCCACCGACGCCGCGCCTACTGCTCGTCGAGTTCCTCGAGTGCGCGCTGGAAGAGGAACCCCATCGCGAGGTGCTGTGTCATCGCCTCCTGCAGGCTCTCGCGGACGGCTGCCTCGTCGTCGATGAAGTACTCCTTCGTCTGGACGAGTTCGCGCACATCGAGGAGGCCCTCCTCCTCGAGTTCGTGGAGGGCCGGATACACCGTCCCGGGGCTGAGCTGTGTCCCGAAGAACCGGTTCAGGTCGTTCATGACGCCCTTGCCGTGGGCGTCGTCGCGCCGGAGTCCGACGAGCAACAGCAGCAGGTCGGACAGCGACTGCTTGACCAGTCCGTCGTCGACGCGCAGTTCGTCGCCGCCGTGAACGGTATCGGCCGTCTCGGAGAGGAGTGCCGCGGTTTCGGCCGCCGGGTCGTCGTCGGCGCCGTCGTCGGCGTTCCCGCTGGCCTGCAGCTTCTGGAGGAGCATATCGGCCGTGGGGTCCGACGTGTTCTGGCCGTCCGGGTAGCTCATTCGTTCGTCACCTCGGCGAGTAGCATACCCTTACCTCGGTTAGTAGATACATAAGCCAATCGGAGCGCGACTGAGCAGATCTCCCGTAAGAAAGCCTGAAAAAGCCTTTAACGAGACATTAACGGTTCGGGCTGACGGCCCGATTCGGGCGGCGTTCGGCGGCCACGCCGACGATTCCCCTGCTGGACCCCCGGAGCGACCCGGACGCTCGAGCACACCTCGACGAACCGGAACTGGGCCAGCCTCGCGGCTCTCGGCGCGCGCGAGAGTGGGGCGGGAGCACTCCCCTCGATGTCGTGAGCGACCGGTGGCACTCGAACCAGTCAACGGGCGCGAAATTGAAGCCAGACGACTTATACCGGTTCGGTCGATAGCAGGGCTCATGAAACGACGCGCGGTGCTGGCGGGCGTCCCGGCCGCCCTGCTTTTCGGCGGCTGTACCAGGCTCCTGACGCAGGGCGAGGCGAGGTTCGAGGCCGAACGGGGCGTCGTCACCGAGGCGGCCCGCTCGGCGACGAACTACACCGAGGCCAACCGGACGGAGACCCGACGGGAGAAGAACTACCAGAACGTCGACCGCACCGTTGTCGTCGTCAACAAACTGACCGAGTACTCCCGGTCGGTCGACCTCCCGCTCGGCGTGGGCGGCGAACTCGCCCGGTTTACCGTCCTCGCCTCCCCCGAGGTGACCCTCGTCCCCGGCGAACCCGCAAACCCCGTCGCCGACATGGACAACGACGACCTGGCGATGACGGTCCAAGAGCAGTACGGGACCATCGAGAACGTCCGGAAACTCGACGAGCGAGAGGCCGAACTGCTCGGCGAGACGGTCCCAGTCGGCCGATACGAGGCCGACGCCGAAACGGAGGGGCAGTCGACGACGGTGAACCTCCACATTGCAAAGGGCGAAAGCGAGCGTTCCGACGGCGGCGACTTCATCGTCACCGTCGGCGTCCACCCCGCCGATATCGACGAGCGGGAGAACGTCGACCGGCTGCTGGCCGGCGTCCGTCATCCCGCCTGACGTGCGGTTTCGACCCCTCGACGGGGAACCTGTCCTCGGATATTTTTAAATAACCGTCAAACGCCGGGATAATCCATTTACTTAAGTCAGTCGTGCTACGTGCAATGTCTCTCCGGCGAGACGAGCGTGCGGTCTCGGAAGTCATCGGTGCGGTACTCGTCTTCGGGCTACTGATAGCCGCCCTGTCGTTCGTGCAACTGTATGCGGTTCCCAACGCGAACGCTGGCGTGGAGTACGAACACAGCCAGGCGGTCGAAGAGGACTTCGATCGCCTCGGCGAGTCGATCGACACCGCGGTCGATACCGGCGACAGCACGGCCGTCGGGTTCCGGCTTGGCACGCAGTATCCGACCCGGCTCTTCACGTTCAACCCCCCGGACCCCTCGGGGACGCTGCGGACCGGCGAGACCGGGACCGTCGCGCTGGTCAACGCTTCGGTCGCCACCGATCGACCGGTCCTGTTCAACGAGTCGATACAGACGTACTCCTCGCGGTCCCTCGTGTACGAACCGGATTACAACGAGTACGACGCTGCCCCGCGCATCGTCCGCGAGGTCGGCGTCAGATACCGGGCCTTCGACGACGAACGAATCGTCGACGACCAGCGGCTCGTCGACGGCAACCGGATCGAACTGACGATGTTCGACGGCGAGTACCGGCAGAGCGAGGCGGGTTCCGGGCGGATCCAGCCGGTGCTCAAAAGCGGGCCGAGCCAGCGACTGCCGGTGGAGAACGCCCGGCCGGGTGAACCGGTTGTCGTGGCGGTTCCCACCATGCTGGAGGAGTCGACGTGGAACGAGACGCTGGCACCGCAGCGGGTCGAAAACGGCGGCCACGTCCGATCCGTCTCGGTCGTCGAGGGCTCGCCGCGGAACACGCTTCTCGTCGAACTGGAGCCGGGTATCCGGTACCAGCTCGAGACCGCAGTCGTCGGGTTCGGGGACGCCGAACGGGCAGCCCCGGTCTACATGCGATCGGTCGGCGACGCGGGTGTCGACCTCGGATCGAACGGGACCGCAAGCGTGCGAGTCTACGACCAGTACAACAACCCGGTCCCCGGCGTGACGCTCGATGCGAACCTCTCGAGCGGCGAGGGCGACCTCGTCGACGCCGGGACCGCGACCGACGCGACGGAGGTCACGACCGGTCCCGACGGGAACGCGACGGTCACCTACAGCGCGCCGAACAGTCTGGAGGCCGCCGTGGTCCGGTTTTCCCTCCCCGATGCGGCCGGCGTACCGAACGTCTCGCTCGACCGTCCGGTTTACGTCGGATTCGAGGAACCGCCGGTGACGCTTGCGGGGGCGGCCCCGGGCGACGCCGACGACGAGGTCGACGTCGGCCTCCAGAACCTCGGCCCGGAACGGAACATCCTCGGCGTCAAGCTCGTCGAAACCCGTCGGCTCGATGCGGAGGAGGTCGCCTCCCGGAGCGGGCTCTCGGGAACACTCGGTGGTATCGTGGACGACGCCGCCGACCTCTTCGGCTCCGATTTCAGTCTCATCCAGGAAGACATCGTCCAGACCCGTCCTGGTCCGCAGGTACTCGAAGACGTACAGACCGGCTCGGACGCGGCGACGGACAACGACGACATCGACGAACTGAACGCGGTCGCAGGCGGTCCGGTGGCACCCTTCGGCGACGTCCTCGAGCCAATCGGGCGCTACGAAACCGACACGCTAACGCTGGAGTTCACGGCCGACGACGCCTTCGGAGGCAGCGACGTACTCGTGGTGCGGCTGGAAGTCTACTACAGCGACGGCTACACCGAGACCTACACCGTCCAGGTTCCGGCCGACTAGCCGACCAGTATCGGCCCGAACAGCACGCCCATCAGGTTGGCCCGGCGCGCCCGGAACCGGGCGGGGACCAGTCCGACGACGGCCGCAGCCAGATAGGCGACGACGCCGACCGCGCCGGCGAACAGAAAGGAGAGGACGGCCAATCCGAGGAGTATCGCCACCGAGAGTTTCGTCGCGTCCAGTCGGCCGACGACGGCGAGATAGCGGTCCCCGACGGCGACGACGAGCAGGAAGCCGGCAGCCGCCGCAGCGGCGACGGCCGCCAGCAGGTGCCCCAGCGACAGCGGCGCCCCGACGGCGTCGACGGCGACGAGCACGCCCGTCCGCGGCGACCCCAGCGCCACCAGCGCGAACAGCGCGAAAATCGCGTTCGAGGTGTTGACGCCGGAGGTCGCTATCACGAATCCGCGGGCGCCGTACCGGCCGGGGACCGCGAGCAGTGCGACCGTCGCCGCGATGGCGCTGGAGACCGCCGGCACGTACCCGACGATGGCGCCGGCGACGGTGCCGACCCCGGTCAGGCCGGCGACCTCCGGTCGGGAGACGGCGATGGTCGACTCTTCCTGCGGCGGAATCCCGCCGCTACCGAGGGCGTCGACGAGGACCGGCGCGCCGAACAGGCCGGCGAAAAGCGGCGCGAGGATGCCGCCGGCCGACAGCGGCGCCGACGGCGAGAGGTCGAGCGTCGCCACGCCGAGCAACCCGCTGGACAGCAGCGAGACGGCCGCCCCTACCATCGATGTCGGCGTCCCCTCGGTGACGACCAGCAGTGCGGCGACGGCGAGGATCACCACGGAGAGGTTCGCCCGGATGGTCGGCCAGGCGGCGACCATCAGCCGCGTCACGGGAATCGCCAGCGGCACCGCCAGCAGGACGGCGCCGCCGCTGCCCAGCGCCGAGAGCCGAAGCGCCTCCCGGCCGCGGCCCTCCAGCACGAGTCGGTGCCCCGGCAGGGCGACGGCGGCCATCGAGGCGTCGGGCACGCCGAGTGCGAGCGAGGGCACGACGTCGAGGAACGTGTGGACGACGCCGGCCGCGAGCATCGCCATTCCGACGTACAGCGGCGGTCCCGGCACCGACGGTGCGACGCCCGCAAGCAGGAACGCCATGTTGTTGGCGTGCAGCCCCGGCACCAGGCCGCTGGCGGTCCCGAGACAGACTCCACAGACCACGAAACAGCAGGCCAACACCGGCTCCGCCGCGAGCAGCGAGTCCATCGCGGCGGACTGGCCGCGGCTTCCTACTTGAACCCGCGGACGTCACGGCGGCGCTGCCGCTATCGACCCGATAAAGTGAGAAGGTGTCGTGGCCCTCGTCAGCCGAACAGCTCGCCGAGGCCCTCGCCGCCGTCGCCTTCGTCCTCGTCGTCGCCGTCGTCGGCCTCCTCTTCGTCGGCCTCCTCTTCGTCGGCCTCCTCGGTCTCCGCGTCGGCGTCGGCCTCGGCCGCGCCGCCCGCGGTGCCGCCACCGCCGCCCCCGGCGGGGACCGCGGCGGCCGTCTCGATGGCCTCCTCGACGTCGACGTCTTCAAGCGCCGCGACGAGCGCCTTGACGCGGGACTCCTCGACGTCGACGCCGGCCGCCTCGAGGACGTCCGTCAGGTTGTCTTCGTTGATCTCTTCGTCGGTCTCGTGCAGGATGAGTGCTGCGTAAACGTATTCCATTGTGAATCACCCGAACATGTCGCCGAGCGCCTCGCCGCCGTCCTCGTCGTCGTCGGCGTCGTCGGCCTCGGCAGGTTCTTCGTCGCTCGATACCTCGTCGTCGTCCTCGTCGTCCTCGTCGGCGTCGTCGGCCTCGGACTCGGGCTCGGCGTCCGGTTCGGCACCGGCCGCGGGAGCCTCGACGTCCCGGAGTTCCTCCGGCAGCGCCTCCTCGTCGTCGATGGCCGCCGCCAGGGCGCGCACCTGTGCGTCGGCCTTCGAGACGAGGTCGTCGGCCAGGTCCGGACTCTCGACGGACGCCGAGATGCCGACGGACTTGGCCTGACCGCTTGCCTTCGCCAGCAGCGAGGGGACGGTCCGTGCGGTCGGATACTCGGCGTTGATAGCGAGGTTCCGCGCCGCCGCCGCGGCGGACTCGACGTCCGCGCGGTAGGCCTCGACGTCGATGTCGAGTTCCTCCGGGGCGAACAGCACGCCCTCCGAGAAGACGCTCCGGAGGTCGAGACCGACCTCCTTGGGCTCGATGCCGAGTTCGCCCAGCACGTTCGCCAGGTCCGTCGAGACCTCTTCGCCGGTCTCGAGGACGGTGG
Source organism: Natronomonas marina (assembly GCF_024298905.1). Taxonomy (NCBI): domain Archaea; kingdom Methanobacteriati; phylum Methanobacteriota; class Halobacteria; order Halobacteriales; family Natronomonadaceae; genus Natronomonas; species Natronomonas marina. Next base: position 889,947 of record NZ_CP101154.1, on the reverse strand, counting down.
AGTCCTCGACGACCTTGATGGAGCCGCCCTCGATGCGGGCGTTGGCGCCGACGGACTGCAGGTCGCCGACGAACGGTCCGGGGTCGATGCCGGTGTCACCCTCTGGGATGACGATGTCGTTGGGGGCGACCTCGCCGGCGTTGATCGGCGCCGGCGTCTTCGACTCCTCGAGCTGCTGGTAGAGACCGAAGGGGTTGTCGTTGGTGCCGATGAGACCGACCTGTCCGGAGACGTGCTCCGTGAGGTCCTCCAGCCCCTCGTCGACCTCCTCCAGGGCCCGCTCGATGAGCGTGTTCCGCGAGATGCGCAGCGCAGCGGTGCCGTGCAGTTCACGGCGCATGTCCTGCAGCTGGCGGCTCGGGATGCCGGTGATGTCGACGACCCCGACGGAGTCGTACCGCTCGAGGAAGCCGACGATGTCGTCGACCTCCTCGCGCTTCCACTCGGGAATCGTCTCGGTCTTCCGCTCGGCGCTCATGCGGGCACCTCCACCGCCGGACCCATCGTCGTCTTCACGTACACCGCGTCGATGTTCTGCGGGCCCTTCTCGAGGTCCGTGAACAGTCGGCGCAGGATGACGTCGATGTTGTCCGAAATCTCGTCGGCGGTCATGTCGTCGGCGCCGACGCGCGTGTGGAACGTCCGCCGGTCGCGGGAGCGAACCTGGACGGTGTTCTTCATCCGGTTGACCGTCTCGACGACGTCGTCGTCCGGTTGCAGGGGCGTCGGCATCTTCCCCCGGGGACCGAGCACGGTCCCGAGGTAGCGACCGATGTCCTGCATCATGTCGGCTTCCGCGATGAAGAAGTCCGTCTCGTCCGCCAGATCTTTCGCCGCGTCATCGTCGTCGCCGAGGTCCTCGAGGTCCTCGCCGTCGAGCACCTCGTCGGCCACCTCCTCGGCACGGAGGGCGGTCTCGCCCTCCGCGAAGACGACGATGCGCGTGTCCTGGCCCGTACCCGACGGTAGGACGATGCTCTCGTCTACCCGGTTGTTGGGGTCGTCTAGGTCTAGGTCGCGCAGGTTGATAGCGAGGTCCACCGTCTCACGGAAGTTCCGCTCGGGTGCCTCGTCGAGTGCGCGAGATACTGCGTCCTCTATCGAATCTGCCATCGTTCACCTCCGTAGTTGTTGCCACGCGGGCTCCTACGGTGTGAAACAGGCTACGCCTGTCTCGTTTCCAGCGAGGAGGATGACGTACTTAAGGCCGTCGAACCGCTGCGCCGGTGGCGACGGCTCACAGCCCCTTGCGGAGACACGTCGCCGTCGCCGGACAGAGCTCCCCGAACTGGGCCGTCCCCCGAATCGCTGTCGGTACCGCCGACCGTTCGACGCGCTCGTAGCCGCGGGCCGCGAAGAACGCCGCCGCGGTGGTCGTCAGCAGGAAGAGCGTCCCGACGCCCGCCCGCCCGGCTTCCCCTTCGAGGCCCGTACAGAGCGCGTTCCCGATGCCCTCCCCGCGTGCGGACTCCTCGACGACGAGCGACCGGAGCAGGCCGTCGGCTCCGTGGACCTCCAGGCCGCCGACTCCGACCCGTTCGCCGCCGCGACGCGCGAGATAGAAGGTGGCGTCGCCGGAACGCACGTCGGCCGTGGGCAGATCCGCCGCGTCCAGCAGCGACTCGACGTACCCGAGTTCGTCGTCGGTCGCCGGGTGGATGGATGTCCTGTCCACACGAACCCTTCCGTCCGTCGACCCTTAGTGGTTACCGCGAGCCGGGGACGCGCCGTCGAGGAACCGCGCCTCCAGTTCCGGCGTCGGCCGCATGCACGACTCCCGGCGGCCGAACCAGCCGTACCGGTGCTCGGCGACGATGTCGTAGACGCAGTCCCGGACGAACCGCGGCACCAGAACCGCGGGATAGGCGAGCGAGTACGGGAGGCCGAGCCGTTTCAGCACCCGCAGCGCGGCCATCGACTTCGTGTAGTACTCGCCGCCCTCCACGAGGACGACGGTGTCGAAATCCGCCGTCGGAAGGTCGTTCCGGTCCAGGAGCGCCTGCCCCGCCTCCGATTGCAGCGCGGCGAACCGGAACTCGGCCTCGGGGTCCCGCTCGATGATCCACTGGACCAGACCGTTGCAGAGGTTACAGACGCCGTCGAACAGCAACACCGGGTGGTCGGTCGGGACCTCGGCGTGGTCGCTCACGCCTCGCGGTAGGCGCGCCAGGGTAAAGAGAAGGCGGGCCGTATCGGGAGGGTGTTTTTCGAGCCTTTGACTCGGCTTACGCTGGCGCTTTAGCCTCGTCAAAGACGTTGAAAAGACTCACTCCGTTCGTCCTTTCCAGTGTTCGCCTCCGCTACGCCGCGGGCTCCGCTTCGGCGAACACACCGAAAACTCGCTTTGCTCGTTTTCGAGCCTTTGACTCGGCTTACGCTGGCGCTTCAGCCTCGTCAAAGACGCCGTCGAACTCGCCGTTCTCCAGGCGCTGGTTGAACGTCCGGGCGTCCTCGCCCTCGATGGTGACGCCGAGCGAGACGCAGGTGCCGGCGACCTCCTTCGCGGCGTTGCGGACGTCGTAGCCCAGCAGGTCCGGGAGCTTCTGCTCGGCGACGGTCTTCAGCTGTTCGGCCGACATGTCGGCGACGAACTCCTCGTTGGGCTCGCCGGAGCCGGTCTCGAAGCCGAGTTCGTCTTTGATGAGCGCCGCGGTCGGCGGGACGCCGACGTCGATACTGAAGGAGCCGTCGTCGTCGTACTCGACGGTGACGGGGACCTCGGTGCCGTCGAAGGCCTCGGTCTGCTCGTTGATCTCGTTGACGACCGCCTGAACGTCCACGGGGGTCGGGCCGAGTTCGGGACCGAGCGGCGGTCCCGGGTCAGCCTGCCCGCCGGGGACGAGTACCTCGATAGTTCCAGCCATATCGGTACGAACTGTCGCCGCGACTTTAAGGGTTGTCGATTCGAGCCGCCGTGGCAGCCGGCCACACTACGGCACGGAGACGCCCTGCCGGACGAGGTACTCGCTGACCTCCTTGATGACGACCGGGCTGCCGATGATACGTGCGGCGGCGCCCTCCTCGTGGACCGTGACGGTGAACTCGGCCTCGAGGTCCTCGCGTAACCCCTCCAGACTCTCGGGCGAAAGGACGATCTGCGTGCTGTCCCGGAGGCTGGAGGCGTTTGCCATCGCGTTCCGTTACCGCGGATTCGGCCATTAATCTGTTGAAAACCGTCCGGCAGCGATCGGCCGCTCAGCGTGATTCAAGATGGGGCCTCCGGCCTCAAGGAGCGAGTAGCCCGGAGAGGAAACCGACATGGTAGGACGCAACCGGCATACTGCGACTGACCGACTCCCGAACGTATAAGTACCGTCGGGTAATCTCTGAAGTTATGGACGTGCGTCGAACCGCCGTCGTGAAACTTATCGTTTCCGACGAGCAACGCGACGCACTCCACCGAACCGCCGAGCAATACCTGTACTGTGCGAACCGAACCGCCGAATACTGTTGGTCTGTCACGTCCTTCACCAAGTGCAAGACCAACAAACGGCAGGTGCGGGACGCTCTGTACTCCGAATTTCGAGAGGAGACGGACTTACAGGCACAACTCGTCCAAGCCGCGATACGGCGCGCCGTCGAAGCGGTCAAAGCCGTTGTCGAACGGTGGAAGAAAGGACAGCGCGTCTCCTGTCCGACGTTCACCGCCGAGACGATGGACTACGACACGCGGAGCGCGACCTTCTACCGCAACAAGGCGTCGCTGGCAACTGTCGAGGGCCGGGTCGAACCGCCGTTCGTTCTCCCGGCAGACAGTCCGACGCCCTACGAGCGGTACGTACTCTCCGAGGAATACGAGTTCCGCGAGAGTACACTACGGTACGACGCAGCAACCGACGAGTTCTACCTCAACATCTCGACGCGGCGGATCGACGGCGAGGACGCAGAGGTTTCGGTAGATACCGGGCACCCCGACCAAACGGTCCTCGGTATCGACCTCGGCGTCAACAGTCTCGCTGTCTCCTCAACCGGCACGTTCTGGCAAGGAGACGAGTACGACCACTGGTGCCGCGAGTTCGAGAAACGACGCGGTGAAATGCAACAGCGGGGCACTCAAGCCGCGCACAACGCCCTGCTTCGACTTGCGAGACGGGAAGAAGCGTGGCGCAAACAGTACATCCACACGGTCGCCAACGAAATCGTTTCGGAAGCCGTCGAACACGGCTGCGACGTTATCGCATTCGAGGACTTAACGGACATACGCGAGCGACTTCCGCAGGCGAAGTGGCACCACGTATGGGCGTTTCGACGCCTGTTCGGGTATGTCTCCTACAAAGCACCCGACCAGGGCGTCTCCGTGGAGCAAGTCGAGCCGAACCACACGTCCCAACGCTGTTCTCGGACAGACTGCGGGTTCACGCACGACGACAACCGCCAGGGAGAACACTTTGAGTGCCAGAAGTGCGGATACGAAATAAACGCGGATTACAACGCCGCGAAGAACATCGGGCTACGCTACGCCCGAAAGCGGACGCACAAACTCCGTTCCTCGCCCAAGTCGGGGGGCGGAGACGCAGAAGTAGACCTGCGTATAAATGGTGGGACGTTGAACGGCGATAGTCACCGGCCTGTTGCCGGAGACTGATCGTCGGGAGTCCACATCAAAGCCCCACACTCAAGGACCGAGGCGCGGAGCGCCGAGGGAGTAGGGTGGGGTAGTTTACGCGTTGACCAGCACCAGCCCGAAGACGGCCGCGGCGACGAGGAGGGCGCTCACGCTCCGGAGACCGTAGCCGAACACCGTCGAGAAGACGAGGTGGAAGACGCCGACGAACGCCAGTCCCGCACAGAGGAGGCTGTATCCGAGTCGCTTCTTGCCGTCCATATCCGCCGTAGAGGCCTGGGGGAGATAACCCCGACGCTCCCGGCGAACTCACAACCGAACGGCTTTTTCGGCGTCGGTGACTCCACTCCCCTAATGGGGCTCGAAGAGGAGATCGAGGAACTCGAGCAGGAGATCGCCGAGACCCCCTACAACAAGTCGACCGAACAGCACATCGGTCGGCTGAAGGCGAAACTCTCCGAGAAGAAAGAGGAGCTCGAGCGCCGCCAGTCCTCGGACAGCGGTGGCGGCGGCTACGCCGTCGAGAAGCACGGCGACGCGACCGTGGCGCTCGTCGGCTTCCCCTCCGTCGGCAAGTCGACGCTTCTGAACGCCCTGACGAACGCCGACAGCGAGGTCGGCTCCTACGAGTTCACGACGCTGGACGTAAACCCCGGGATGCTGGAGTACAACGGCGCCAACATCCAGTTGCTCGACGTGCCGGGGCTCATCGAGGGCGCCGCGGAGAACCGCGGCGGCGGCCAGGCGGTACTGTCGGTCGTCCGGACCGCAGACCTCGTGCTGTTCGTCCTCTCGGCGTTCGAGATCGACCAGTACGAGCGCCTGCGGGAGGAGCTGTACAAGAACAAGGTCCGGCTGGACACCGAGCCCGTCCAGGTCAACGTCCGCAAGAAGCACAAGGGCGGCATCAACCTCACCACCTCCGACCGGGTGAGTCTCGACGACGAGACCATCATGGAGGTGCTCCGCCAGTACGACTACATCAACGCCGACGTGACCATCCGCGAGGACCTCACCATCGACCAGCTGGTCGACGCGCTCCAGGACAACCGCGAGTACCTCCCCTCGGCGGTCACCGTCAACAAGGTCGACCTCATCGAACCGGACTACATGGAGACCGTCGAGGCCAACCTCCGGGACCACGACATCGTCCCCGAGGAGGCCGTCTTCATCAGCGCCGAGAAGGAGCGCGGCCTCGACTCGCTGAAGGAGACTATCTGGAACGACCTGGGGCTCATCCGCATCTACATGGACAAGCCGGGTCGCGGCGTCGACTACGAGGAGCCGCTCATCCTGACCGAATCGGAGAACACCGTCGAGGACGCCCTGGAGAAACTGGGCGGCAGCTTCGACCAGCGGTTCCGCTTCGCCAGGGTGACCGGCCCATCCGCGAAACACGACGAACAGCAGGTCGGCCGCGACCACGAACTCGAAGACGAGGACGTCCTCCGCATCGTCGCCCGGAAGTGACCCCCGACGACAGTTCGCCGCGACGACGCTTTCTGGCCGTCCTCGCGGCCGGCCTGCTCCCGTGGACGGTGCTGCTCTCGGCGGGCGGTGCGAGCTTCGTCTTCGCGTTCGGGCTGGTCAACACCGGCCCGCTCGGGTTCACGAACGCCTACGACTACTTCTTCGTCTACACCGGCAGTCTCCCCGAGCGGCTGCAGGCGTGGGGCGCAGGTATTCTCCTCTACGCGGGCGCGCTCGCAAGCGCGACGGTCGGCCTACGGGGTATCGAGGACCCCCGGCTCACCGGCGGACTCCTGGCGTTCGCCGGGGTCGCCCACGCGCGGGTCGCCTACGGGCTCTACCGGACCTACGCCGGAACCGGGTCGTCGGCGGTGGTCCTCCCGCTCGGCGCGCTCGCCGCCTGGACGGTCGCTTACTGGTACTACTGGCCGCTCGTCCGAAAGCGGGGCCTGGGGCCGCTGTAGCCCTTCCGATCGGTTTCGAGGTCCCAGGTGCCCGTCCCCGGGACCCGTCGACCCCTTCCCGCCGGGACCGAATCTCTCGGACCGTGGCGGCAGCACGGCACGTCGACCGTCGGAGACGGCCGTCCGCGGGACGACGCGGGGTCCGTCCGGTAACGTACGGCGCGGTGCTGGTTGGCGCCACCCGTTCGCCGTCGCCAGCCTTTTCGTATCGGGAGCGCCTCCGTGGCGACATGGACGCGACGCTGGACCACACGATGATGCGCGTGTACGACCTCGAGGACTCCCTGGAGTGGTACACGACCCACCTCGACTACGAGGAGAAGGGCCGCTGGGAGGCCGACACGTTCACGAACGTCTTCCTCGGCCCGGAGGACGTCCACGAGGCGGGGGCGCTGCTCGAGTTGACGTACAACCACGACGGCCGCGAGTACACGATGGGCGACGCCTGGGGCCACATCGCGGTCCGCGTCGAGGACGTCGAGGCGGCCTACGCCGAGTTGATGGACGAGGGTGTCGAGGACTACCGGCCGCCGGCGGAGAATCCCGGGTACGCCTTCGTCAAGGACCCTGACGGCCACGAGGTCGAAATCGTCGAGCGCGAGTACGGCGCGCGGTGGTCGCTGGACCACACGATGATCCGGGTCGAGGACGCCGACGAGGCGCTGGGCTTCTGGACCCGGAAGTTCGAGTACGTTCCCGCCGGTCGCTGGGAGGCCGACAGCTTCGCCAACTACTTCGTCGAGCCCGAAGACGCCGCCGAGGAGGCGATGTCCGTCGAGTTGACCTACAACTACGACGGCCGGAGTTACGAGATGGGCGACGCCTGGGGCCACCTGGCGGTCCGGTGTTCGGACCTCGATTCGGCGTGGGCGACGCTGATGGAACGAGAGGCGACCGACTACCGCGACCCCGCTTCCTGTAACGATCGCTACGCGTTCACGAAGGACCAGGACGGACACGAGATCGAGATAATCACGCGATAGCGCCCCGCCGACGGAGGACATGCGAACCTGTCAGAACGGGCGCACGCGCGTGTCGCAAAGGTGTAAATCTGCCCCCGGACCGCCCGTTCCTTTATATGTGTACGTCACCCGTCTGACGGGTGTGCCACGAACTACCAAAAGCCTTCTACCCGCCGTTTTCGGCAGCGTGAACAGTTGACACGACCCGGCAGACCCCACAAAGCATTTATAGTGGGCGATAGTTCTTCGAGGTGTACCCCTACCCATGGTGACAGTACAGCGTACCGACGTCGGGCTGACTGCGGTGCCCCGTCGCGTACGAGGTACGGTCGCCGGCCGATAGCAGTCAACAACCATGACAGACGACAACGACAATACGCTGCGCGCGGTGTTCTTTGCAGCGCTTATGGTCCTGTGGGTCTTCGCAGGCACCGTAGCGTTCGCAGGGAGCGCTGCCGCAGTTTCCGACGGCGATCTGGACAACACCCAGGTTGCCCTCGACAGCGATGCGGCAGGAGCAACGACCGGCTATACCATCACGACTAGTTTCGATAACACCAGCGACACGACGAGCGACAACCCCTCCGGGGTTGCCGCCGTCGAGGTCGACCTCTCCGATGCCAGCCAGTTCGGTGGCAACACGGACAACTTCACTGGCGCCAGTGACGTTACCGTGACCATCGACGACCCGAACGCTGGCGACTACGGTGAAAACCAGAACCGTGAGGTCCAGCTGCAGGACACGACCACCGACGGAGACAGCATCGCGCTGGACTTCCAGGAGAAGGAGAACGTCAGCGACGACGCGACGCTGACGGTCGACTTCGACGATGTCATCACGAACCCGAGCGTCGACGACACCTACGAACTGGAGTTCCTCTCGTACACCGACGAAGGTCCGAGTAACACCTTCGAGTCGGCTACGGTGGAGTACCAGATCGAGGGTGACGCCGGCGCGGGCGACGACGACCGCAACACCGACGAGAAGTTCGCCGGTGGGTCGACCCGCTGGAAGGGTCAGGTCCTCGACTTCCAGGCCACTCCGGGCGCCTGTAACATCGACGAGGACACCTACCAGCTCCGCTACTACACTCCCGGTGACGAGAACGGCGACCAGGCTTACGGGACGCTCATCCGCGAGATCTCGCTGAACGACACCGACGGTGCGCAGATCCCGACGGACAACGTCGCCGACAACGAGCAGGTCGTCATCACGGCGGAGGATCCGAACACCAACCAGCAGGAGATCATCGACGTCGGCCCCGAGGCCGGCGCGCCCGCTGGCCAGCAGACGGCCGACTGTTTCAGCAGCGACGGTGACGACACCACGGTCGGCGAGGACGACTACGTCGAGATCGTGCCGCAGACCCTCGACACCGAGTTCGAGGAGGACTCCGTCCGCGTGGGCGAGAACGCGACCCTCGAGGTCGACTCCAACCGTAACGGCTACGACCTCTACGTCGCCTCCGACGACTTCAGCCAGAGCGAACTGGCTGCCATCGTCAACGACTCCTCGACCGCGAACATCAACGAGGACCGCGCACCGAGCGACGACTCGATCCGCGTGAACAACATCAACAGCAGCGCCGAGATCGACTTCGACTTCGCCGGCGAGGACACGGGTAACTACTCGTTCGAGTTCACGCCGACGGACACCACCCCGATGGACAACGCGTCCATCGAGGTCCAGGAGGAGCTCGAAGGTAACGCGGAGTTCGACTCCGACTCCGGCGCCTTCACCGTCAAGCGCGGCGACATCCAGAGCCCGCAGGGTGACTCCGACTCGACCATCTCGGTCGACACCCAGGGTATCGACTTCGTCGTCGTCGTCATCGGTGACGAAGAGCGGAACAACTACGAGGTCGCCGTCACGGCCGAACCGGACGCCGACGGTAACGTCGACATCCGGATGAACACGTTCATCGCCGGCCGGCTCAACGAGTCCAACGAGAGCCGCGCCTACGAGGCGGAGAACGGTACCATCGTCGACGTCGACCGCCGCTCCGACGACCCGATCACCGGCGTCCTCGACGAGGGGCAGTACGACCTCGTCGCCCAGGACACCGACGGTAACGAGTACGACGCCGGCGTCGTCAACGTCGAGCCGTCGAGCTACAACAACCTGACCCAGATGCGTCATCCCGACGCGACGCTGGGCAGCCTCGACGAGAAGACGGATCTCGTCAACAACTCCGACCTCTCGGAGACGGACCTCGTCACGCTCGCGGACCGCGACCGGTCCGAGCAGCGTGACGTCCTCGTCCACAAGGTCGACATCAGCGGTATCTACGGTGCGCTCGACGCCATCGCCGAGAACGACCTCGACAACGCCAACGGCAACCAGGTCCTCGCGGACGCCCAGTCCGAGGAGGGTCTCGGCTTCGCCGACGAGCCCGTTCTCGACGTCGAGCTGAACCAGACGAACTTCCGGCAGAACCGCGAGCCGAAGCGCGCACAGTACCAGAACCCGAACGATGACGACCAGTTCCGGTTCGTCATCGACGAGGACAACGAGACGCTGTACATCGTCACCGACGTGCGCGAACTCGAGCTGACCCGGGCGACCGGCGACGACACCGAGGACGCCATGGTCGACCCCGGTGACGACTTCGAGTTCGAGTTCGAGACCGGCCCCGGCTTCGAGAACGCCTACGAGGGCGGTATCGACACGTACGTCCCCGAAGGTGAGACGGACGTCCAGCTCGACACCGAGGACCGCGAACTCGAGTTCGACGAGCAGGGCGCCGACCAGGTCCGCGTGAACAACGCGGCCAACCAGACCATCTCCGGTGAGACGAACGTCGCACCCGGTACGGAGATCACCATCGCGGTGGACTCCACCAGCCGGACCCGCCGCGCCAACGACACCCAGACGGGCGACCTCGCCCCGGTGTTCCAGCGTGGCTCCGCGACGGTCGGCGAGAACGGCACCTTCGCCGACGATAGCTTCGACTTCTCCGACAACGAGGTCGGACGCGAGTTCGTCGTCACGGCCCCGAACGTCGGAGTCGAGGACGCCGCCGAGAAGCCCGGCATCGTCGTGCAGGGTACGCCCGCAAGCGTCACCCTCTCCGACATCACGGTCGGGCCCGACCAGGACGAGCTGTCGACCATCACCGTCGACACCGCGTACCTGCCGCAGGGTGGCTTCGTGACGATCCACGACGGCACGCTGCAGGACGGCGCTGTCCTCGACAGCGTCCGCGGCACCTCCGCCTACCTCGAGGCGGACACCAACCTGACGGACGTCGAGGTCCCCCTCGACGACCCGTACACTGAGGACGGCACGGCCATCGCCATGCCGCACCAGGACACTGACAACGACGAGGAGTACGACTTCGTGACCAGCGAAGGTCAGGAAGACGCTCCGTACACCGCCGGTGACGAGAACAACATCGTCACCGCCTCTGCCTCGGTGACCTTCGAGGATCCGACGCCGACGCCGACGGACGAGCCGGACCCGACGGCAACGCCGACGGACGAGCCGGAGACGGCGACGCCGACGGACACGAGTGAGGACCAGCCCGGCTTCGGTGCCGCGCTCGCCCTCATCGCGCTCCTCGGTGCTGCGCTGCTGGCAGCCCGTCGGAACGACTTCTAACTAACCGGATCGCCCGGTTTTCCCGGTTTCCATTCTTTCGCGCGCTGCGCCCGACAGCGACGCGGCCGTCGACAGCGCGCCGGCTCCCGTGCCGGCGGCCGTGGTCGTGTGATCGGCGCGCCCGCGACGACAAGACATATACTCGTCGTGGCGCATCACCCACCAATGAGCGTTCCCGTGCAGTCGCTGACGGAGGTGTCGGTACTTCCCGTCACGGACGCCCTCGCGTGGGTCGTCATCGCGGTCTTTCTGGCGGGCGTCGCCGCCGACTACGCCGACCGGCGGGCACTCGCCCGCAAACTGACGGTCGCTGCGTGGGGTCTCTTCTCGGTCTTCTGGCTGCTGTTGATCCACCAGTTCGCGTTCATCCACCGGAGCATCATCCAGACGGTGCTGGTCGTGATCGCGGTGCCGATGTGTCTGTACGTCGGCTGGACGCTATTGGGGGGCCGGGACTCGCTTTTGGTCCTCTCGCGGGCCGTCGCCGTGATGGGGCTGATCTACCTGCCGTTCCAGACCTCGGCGGCCGCACGCGGGTTCCTCATCGAGACGGTCGCCCGCCAGACGACGTGGCTACTGGAGGTCGTGGGGCTCGGCGGCGGGATGCGGCTCGTCGAGGACCCCCACGCGGGGTCGTCGCTGCACAACACGTTCTTCTTCCCGGAGTCGGGGCGGGCCTCGCGGGTCGTCTTCGCCTGTACCGGCATCGGGAGCATGGCCATCTTCGGGGGGCTGATCGGTGCGGTGCGGGCACCGCTCCGCCGGAAGGTGGTCGCGCTCGCGGTGTCGCTGTCGATCATCTGGGTGCTCAACGTCGGCCGCAACGCCTTCATCGCGGCGGCAAACGGCTACCAGTGGTTCGACTACGCCGCCCTGGAGGGGCCGGTGATGACGGCCTTCGGGCTGTCGGACCCGGCGCGGGTCTCGTTCTTCCTCGCGGATCGGGTCATCTCTCAGGGGCTGGCGCTGTTCGCCCTGGTCGGTATCGCGTGGCTCGTCTCGCGGTGGGTACCCGAGTTGCTCGGGATCGCCGAGGACCTGCTGTACCTGTTGACCGGCGACGAGGTGCGGTTGCGACCGCCTTCGGCCGCGACCGACGGGGGTGACCCCGAGCGGTGACCGACGAGGGTCCCGGCCCCGACGACCTGGACCTGCCCGACGTCTCTCGACGGCGCTTTCTCGCCGGTGTGGGCGGATCGGCCGTCGGCATCGGGGCGTTCCGCGCCGTCGACAACATCTTCCTGGGTTACGGCGAACTCGGCAACGGGACGAACCTCGAGGAACAGGACCTCGCGGCCGTCGTCACCGAGAACCTGTCGTTGGCCTACGACGAGCGGGTCGCGGGAACCCGGATTCGCCTCGCCGACGGTGCGGTCGTCGTCGGGACCGGCGACGACGAACGGCGACTCGCGCTCGAGGACGACGCGCGTTCGGCGGCGAGCGACCTCGACGCCGAGCGCGGCCTCGGCGGTCGGCTGGAGGCGCTGTACGCCGACGCGAGCGACTTCTCGGCCGGTGCGCTGACCTTCAGCCAGCCGCCGGCGTTCTTCGAGCGGGTCGAAGACGGAGAGCGCCGTCCGGAGCTGGTCGCGGCGCTGCGGGGCGACGCGAAGGAGTCGGTCTCACCCGAGTTGATTCGGCGGTTCGCCGGCGTCGACCCCCACCGGACCGAGGCGCTGGCCGACGGACTCGTCGAGGGGTTCCGCGAGCACGCCTCCTACGATGTCCAGCGGTACGTGGCGGGTTCCATCGAGGACAACGTCATCTTCGGGGCCGCGGACCTCCGGCAGCACTTCGAGGGCGACGTGAGCTTCGAGGCGATGCTGTCCAACGAGGAGACGGGGCTGTTCTGCTGGGAACTGGTCGTCCGGTCGATGGAGGCGCTGGAGGCGGTCGAGCCGTGGGCCCAGCGACCGCCGGTGGCGACCTGTTACGTCAGCGACGACCGGCACAAACACGCCTTCACCGGCGTCGCCTCGGCCGTCCGGGTCGAGGGCGACCTCGTGGTCCCGATGACGTTCCTCGATTACACCCACTCGACGCTGTACGACGACTTCCACCTCACGTCGGTGACCGGCCGCGGGCTGGCGGCCTACGACGACCGCCACCGCGCCACGGACGTCTACTGGTGACGCTCGCCCGGGGCGGGCACACGGGCCGACAAGGACTTTAGGCGACCGGCCCATCCTCCCGGTAGATGCTCCCCGTCGACGTACTGGCGGTCACGGATCCGCTGGCGTGGGCGCTGCTCGCGCTGTTCGGCGGCGGCGCGCTTGCCGAGCGGCGCTACCCGGCGAGGGCACGCTACGTCGTCGGCGCCGCCTGGGTCCTGTTCGCGGCCTTCTGGTTACTCCTGGTGCCGCACTTCTTCTTCGTCCAGAACAGCGTCCTCGAGGCGCTCCTTGCGCTCGTTGGGGTGCCGGCCTGCGTCTACGCGGCCTACCTCCTCGTGGACGGCCGGGACTCGCTTTTCGTCCTCTCGCGGGCCGTCGCCGTGATGGGGCTGATCTACCTGCCGGCCGAGACGATTCCGCTGGTCCGGCAGCTACTCGTCGAACACGTTGCCCGACAGACCGAACTGCTGATGGGTCTGCTGGGCTACGACCCGACGCTGCGCCCCATCGGCCCCGGCCGGCCGGCCTACGAGGGGTACATGGCAGCGTTTTACTTCGAGACGCCGGACCCCGCCCACGGCGGCATCGTCTACAACATCGTGATGGCGTGTACGGCGCTGGGCAGCATGGCCATCTTCGCGGGCTGTATCGCCGCGGTGCGGGCGCCGCTCCGCCGGAAGCTCCGGGCGCTGGCCGTCGCCATCCCGGTCATCTACGTCCTGAACATCGTCCGGACGACGTTCATCGGGCTGGCGTTCGGCCACCAGTGGTTCGACGGGCCGTACTCGCCGTACCTGATGTCGCTGTTCGGCGAGTCCGACCCCTACATGGTCTCTCACATCGTCGCCGAGGGCATCGTCAGCCAGACCCTGTCGGTGGTCGCGCTGGTCGCCATCGCGTGGGTCGTCATCCGGGAGCTACCCGAACTGCTCGTCATCGTCGACGACGTCGCCTACATGGTGACCGGCGAGGAGCGAAACACCGCGGCCGAACTCGACCTGCTGCCCGACGACGCCGAGGGGCCGAACGTCGAGCCGACGCGTGCCGACGACTGACAGTCTCAGACCGGGTCGGGGAGGACCGACGGCGGCGCGTCCGCGAGTTCGACGAGCGCGTCGCGTTCGAGGACGTGGAGGTCGCCGGGGACGACCAGCAGGTGCAGCGGGTCGCCGAACGAGCGGTCCGCGAGCGCCGACAGTTCGTCGGCGGCGACGACGGGGTCCGGACTCCCGGCGCGGGCGACGGCGACGCCGACGGCATCGAGTTCTCCGGCGAGCAGTCCCGCGGCGCGGTCTGCGGTCATGTACTCCTCGTGGTCGGGGTCGGGACCGGTCGGTCCCGTGCCGATCTTGATGTCGAGGAAGACGAGCGTGTGGAGCCCGCGCTCGCGGTTGGTCTCGACGGTGTCGACGACGCTTTCGGGGACGCCGTCGGACCCGTGCGCCCACGGGAACGGCAGCGTCGTCGCCTTCCCGAAGCGGTAGTTCTGCAGTCCCGAAAGCGAGGCCGCGGCGGCCTCGGCGGTCGTCCCGTGGACGATGCGGGTGTCGACGCCGCGGGACTCGGCCTGCAGCCGGAGGTCGACGTGGGTCGTCGATATCATCGGGTCGCCGGCGGTGAGGAAGACGGCGTCGCCGCCCTCGGCGGCTTCGAGTATCGGCTCGGGGTCGCTCTCGACGCCCGCGCGGTCCCGTACTTCGACATCGACGTCGTGAAACTCCTCTAGCTCCCCGACCGTCGCGCCGGCGAGCTTGCTGGTGTAGAACTCCGCGAAGACGCGGTCGGCGGCCCGCAGGGCGTCGCGGCCCTCGAGCGTGACCGAGCGTTCGTCGTAGAGGCCGAGGCCGACGAAGGTGAGCATACCGCCGTTCGGCGGCCCGCGGGCAAAAGCGCCGCGATGACATCCTCCGCGCCGTGAACGGCGCGGTTTCCTCCGTGGGAGCCTCAGCCGGTCTAAGATTCCCCGGAAGCAACATTCCCGTCGCGGTGGACGGTACTCGGGTCTGTGCGCTGTTCTTTGGGATTTGAAGAAGCGTCTGTGGTTGAACGCCATTGATCATTGTCCCACTGGAACCGCACGGGCCGTGCCATCGGCCTGACTGCCTGCTCTGTGTGCCGTCTCAGGAACGTTTCTGACGCTGTAAGGTCGGCGTGTCCCTCAAACCCACACGGACAGGTGAGCGTGTCCTGATGCCGCGTCGTTCGGTCTGTCGAACCGCACTGCGGGCACTCTTGACTGGTCCACGCTTCCGACCGGACTTCGACCGAGATACCGTATTCTTCGGCGGTACACGCCAGTCGCTCGGTGAATTGCTTGAACGCCCAGAAGTTGTGGGTCTTGGCGTTCGTCTCGACCGACCAGTGCGTGTCGAGTACGTCAGTCAAGCCACCGATATACACCGTATCCACACCTTCGGCATACAGTCGTTCAAGCAGGTCACGACACAGTGCTTCTTGGGCGTGGTCCCGGCGACGAGTTCGTTTCCGGTACAACCGCTGGATACGCTCGCTACTGTATCGGCCTTCTTCGAGTTTCGACTGTAATCGGGCGATTTCTCGCGTCGTCTCACGGAATCGCTGGAACAACTCACGGCCTTCATACAGGTATTGCTCGCCGGTTGTGGTGGTACAGGCGACGAGAGTGTTCGCGCCAATGTCCAGAGCGGCCTTTTCGTCGGCCAGTGGAGTATCCCGTGCATCAGCAGAAACAGTCACGGGTTGCGAAGCTCTGAACGTACAATCAGTCTCGTCGTACCATAGTTCCAACCGGCCTTGGTCATCGTAGTCGGGCCAGTTCGGTTTGCCAACGATTTCGAGCCGAAGACGGCTTTTCGGGCTGTTGTGTCTGTCTCGGAGTTCTTTGCCGACGACCATCTCAAGTCGAGAGCGGTTGCCCCATTCGACGGTGTATGCGTCCTTTCGGACGACGCCTTTGAGAACACGTCCGTCGTCTTCGTTGCCACGGAACCCCGGGGGGTCGGGGTGTTCCGTGACCGACGTGTTCGATTCGTCGTGAAACTGCTTCTTGTTCTCGAAGAACGAACGCCACGCTTCGGTGTTTGCTCGCCGGACAGTTTGAGCGGTGGACGCGCCGAGAACGCCTTTGTATTTGCCTTCGAGAGCACCAGTATCAGCGTCCCACACGTCGCCCTCGAAGCCGTCTTCGTCGTTGTAGCGCATGAGGCGCTGGTAGTTAATCTCATTCCAGAGAGCGGCGGAAGCGTCCAACAAGTCGCGTAGCACCCGCTCATCGTCGTCGGTGAGCGGTCGCACGGCGAACGTGTTGGTACGCTTCATGCCACAATTCTTTTCACGTCTTCACGTCAAATAAGTCTCATGAGACATGACAGTTGACACGCCGCTTACGTGTTACATCTGTGGAGAGACAGACGATTGGACAACCGTTGACTTGATTGGCTGTTTCGAGGACCGACAAGCCGCAGGGGAACGGTTCGAAGAAAAGCATGGGAAAGAGCCGGACAGCTACCTGTTCGTCTGTCCCGAGTGCAAAGAGGAGAATCCGCACCATGCCGAAAACTGCTACGAGAAGTACGGGAGAGTCCAATGAGGCCAGCAATTGACCTCTCTTACGGATTGCACGGTCGTCTGAAAGATTACGCCGAAGCAAACGACTTGGAACTTTCAGAAGCGTATGCAGAGGTGTTAGAAGCAGGTCTTGAAGCGTTGGAGACTCAAGACCAGCAGTAACACGGCAGTTTCTCACCAGAGTTTACGCGATTCACTCCCGCCCTGCTCAGTCCTCGGTTCCGACTGAGCGTCGGAACGCTCGTCCTTCACTGGAAGGGCGGGATTCTCTCGCTGAATCAAGATAGCGGTTGCGGCGTTCGGCGTCGAACGGGTGGTGAGAGAGAGCGTGGGGAGCCGCAATCCGCGAGCACGACCCACCGACGGCGAGGCCTGCGTGACGGCGAAGCCGTCACGGGAGCGGCGGTCGGCGATGCCGACCGCCCAGCCGAGCCGTCGGCATTTTTCATCGACGTTCGGAAGACGCGTCGCGTCTTCCGCAGCCCATCAGAAACGCGGCGCGTTTCTGAGGACGTTTTTCGAGGAGCGGGTTGCGGGCCGGCGGCCCGCAACCGCATGCCGTGGTCGTTCGAACGGCGCTCTGCGCCGTTCGTGATGACGAGAGAGCTCCGCTCTCTCGGACCACGGCGTAGCCGCCACACGGTTCCCGCAGCGAGCGAAGCGAGCGAGGAAACCCGACGAGGAAAAAGGTCGGTGCGGAACGTCAGGCTTACTGCCCGTCCGGCCGGAGCGTCGACGATGGCCGTCACCTGCGTCCGCGTGCCGCGCGAGGAGGGGGAGGCGACCCGAAAGCGCCTCGCCGAACGGGACGCGATAGCCGAGGAGTACGAGATAACCGTCGAGGACGGATACCTCTACATTCCGCTCTCGGAGGAGGTCGACCGCGCGGCGCTCGAAGAGGGCTACGAAGTCGTCGACCGGGAACTCGAACGCCGGGAGACGCAGACCCTGCCCGCAGACCCCCTAGGGTTCGAACCGTCCTACGAGCGGTTGGGCGACATCGCCATCGTCGACGAGGACGACGACGAGCGGGCCCGCGAAATCGCCGAGGCAATCGTCGCCTCGGACCTGCCCGTCGAGACCGTGGTGAACCGTGCCTCGCCAATCGAGGGCGAACTCCGCGTCCGACAGTGGGACGTCCTCGTCGGCGAGCGCACCGAGACCGTCCACCGGGAGTACGGCTCGGCCTTCGAACTCGACATCGAGGAGGTGTACTTCTCGCCCCGGCTTGCGACCGAGCGCCACCGGGTCGTCGAACAGGTCGCGGCGGACGAACGGTTCTTCGACATGTTCGCCGGCGTCGGCCCGTTCGTGATTCCGGCGGCCAAGCGGGGGGCCGACTGCGTCGGCGTCGACCTCAACGAGGTCGCCGTCGAGTACCTCCGCCGGAACGCCGAGCGCAACGGCGTCGCCGACCGCGTGACGGCTATCCACGGCGACGTGCGGGACGTCGAGGGGTTCGACGACTGGGCCGACCGGATCGTGATGAACCTCCCGCACAGCGCCGACGAGTTCCTGGAGACGGCGGTCGCGCTCGCGGACGAGGACTGTGTGGTCCACTACTACGACATCCAGCCGGATTCGGATCCCTTCGGGCCGGGCGAGCGAGCGATCCGGGCGGCCGCCGAACCCGACTACGAGATGACCGTCGAGAACCGCCGGACCGTCCGGTCATACGCGCCCCACGAGTCCAACGTCTGTCTGGACGTTCGACTGCAGCGGTAGCGACGCCGGCGCGTCCCCTGCAGGGGTTTTTAATTACCAGACATTCCCGGCAACGACGTTTTGACGTGTTTGTCACAATCCACTTTACGAGGGGGTCGGATTTCGGAGGTAAGGAAATCCGGTCTCTAAGGAACACATGAGTAGCGAACCGTCACCGAACGAACGAACGCAGGTCGTGCTACTGGCCGCCGTAGTGGCTCTGTCCCTCGTGGCCGGGGCCGGAGTCATCGCCGGTCAGACGGCCGCACAGTCGGACAGTGATACGAATACGGGGGAAGCGTCGGCGACACCCGGATCGGTTGGCGTGACGGCGGGAGCCGCCAACCAGACGCCGATCGCCGAGGACGGGGGTGGTTCGGCCGCGCTGAACTTCACCGAGGACGCACTGGGGGGATTCCCCGCAAACGGGACGGCGACGCTTTCCCTCCCGTCCGACGGTGACGTGAGCTTCGATACGGCGAACAGTAGCGTCTCCGTCGTCGCCCAGGGTGCGACCGTCGGCAACGTCACCCTCCGAGAGCGGACGGTCGAGATCGAGGTCGAGTCGACCGACAACGGGACGAACAGCGTTCTCTCGGTGTCCGGGCTCCGCTTCGTCACCGGCGGCAACGCCTCGGTGGTCGAGGCGACGTGGTCGTTCGGCAACGCCGAGGGGACCACCAGAGTCGAACCGGAACGGCTGGAGACGACCGGATTCGGTGACGTGCTCGAACGGGGGGCCCACGACGTCCCCGACGACGGGACCGGATTCGTGATAGACGCCCCCGACGACGCGCGAACGGAAGGGTTCCACGCCGAGGACGAGTTCATCTCGGTTACCGTCCCCGAAGCGCACGCCGGCCGGCTCTCGTTCAACGAGTCGGTCCTCGACGACATCGTGGTCGAAGCCGACGGTGGGGACTGCGGTGGGTTCCTGGACATCGGTATCTCGCTGGGCGGCAACCCGGAGACCCAGGCCGACGACGACATGCTGTTGATCGACCCGGGCTGTGAAATCGGCAGCGACGAGTACGTCACCGTCGAGAACCTTCGGTTCGACGTCGCGGGTGCCGAAGCCGGCGACGCCGTCGATGTCGACGTGGACCTGAACGTCCAGTCGACGCCGGTCGGCGCCGCGGAGAACGCGACGGTCGCCGGCGAGAACGACCTCCGGCTCCGTGGGCCGACCGTCGACGTCGGCACCACCACCATAGAGACGAACGAGACGGCGACGGCCGGGGACGTGCCGCTCAAGATCAACGTCGCCGACGAGCACGGCAGCATGATCGGTGCCGGCACCCAGGTCACCGTCGAGGTGAACGGCACCGGCGTCACGTTCAACGAGTCCCAGACCTTCGAGGCCGTCTCGGTTGCGGGCGATACCGCGCCGCCGACGGTCGTCAACGCCACTGCCACGTCGATCACCCTCGAAGTGGGATCCGAGACCGCCGCCGGCGACGAGTTCCGCGTCCAGCGGGAGGGCGGTAACGGTATCCTCTTCGACGTCGCGGAGGGCGCCGGGAACGCAAGCTTCGACGTGACGACGACGCCCGGCGGCGAGGACGTCACGCAGGTGACCGATGGCGGCGTCGTGACCACGAAATGTGTGTCGATTCTGGAGGCTGTCGACGAGAACGACGACGGAAATATAAGCGACTTTGAACTCTTGGATGCAGCCGGGCTGTGGCGACAGAACGAGCCAGTTCCTGGGACGTGCGGTGAACTAATCAGTGACTTCGACCTGCTGGACATCGCTGAAAAGTGGCGGAACGACCAGCAATCGGAGGGACAAGCATGAAAACAGAGAGCAAGATTGGAATCGGTGTTCTGGCGGCGTTGTTGGTCGTCGTGTCGGCTTCGAGTCTCGCGTTCGCGGGAGCGGACCTATCCTCGAGCGGCGACAAGACAGTGGCTCCGGGCGAGCAAGTGACGGTCGAGTTCACTCTGACCAACACGGGTGATAGCGCGAACTCATACGTTCTGGGGCTTTCCTGTCCGAGTGAGTTTACGGTCTC
This sequence comes from Natronomonas marina, assembly GCF_024298905.1. Classification (NCBI taxonomy): domain Archaea; kingdom Methanobacteriati; phylum Methanobacteriota; class Halobacteria; order Halobacteriales; family Natronomonadaceae; genus Natronomonas; species Natronomonas marina. The sequence continues at coordinate 869,507 of NZ_CP101154.1, read as the reverse complement.
GGACAACTGTGACGATCGGTTCTACGAGGAGATTGACCCCGGCGCGAGCCGGAACCCATCGCTGACGTTTACAGTTCCCGAGGACACAGAGCCCGGCGACTACACCGTGAGCGCGACGGCGAAGTTCAAGGAGAACGGTAACGACAAGACGACCAGCACCTCGACGACGATCACCGTCGAATCCCAGTCGACCCCGACACCCACGCCGACCCCGACGGCTACCCCGACACCCACGCCGACCGACGGTGACGGCGGTGACGGGACGCCGACCGACACGCCCACGCCGACCGACGGTGACGGCGGTGATGGGACGCCGACCGACACGCCCACGCCGACCGACGGTGACGGCGGTGACGGGACGCCGACCGACACGCCCACGCCGACCGATGGCGACGGCGGCGAGTCCGGCCCGACGCCGACGTTCGTCGACGACGATGACGACGACTCGACGTCCGGTGGCTCCGACGATGGGAGTTCCGGCGACGGCGGCGACGATTCGACCGGTTCGGACGGCAGCGGCTCCGACGGCGGTGACGACACGACCGACGGGGCTGACGACGGCGACGATTCGACCGGTTCGGACAGTAGCGGATCCGACGGCGACGACGGCTCGAGTGACGACGGTAGCGACGACACGGGAAGCGACACGAACGGCTCCGAAGACGGCACCGGCACCGACACCGCGGACGACGGCGGCGACGGTGACAGCACCGGCGACGGTGGGCCGACCGAGACCGGCGACGGCGACGACTCCCTCGTCGGCGGGCTTCAGGAGATCGCGGGAACGACCGGCCTCGCCGTGTTCGGCCTCCTGGCCGCGATCGTACTCGCGGTCATCCTGGTAATCTACGGTAGCCGGGTGCTCGAAGAGTAGTTCGATTCGCAACCCTTATTGCGATTATCCCCCCACGGTGGAATGTAGTGCCGGTGTAGCTCAGACTGGCAGAGCGAATCCTTCGTAAGGATTAGGTCGAGGGTTCAAATCCCTCCACCGGCTTACACCATTTTGTTTACAATCTCACTAGTTAAATACGTGTGGGGTGGGTTACTCTGTAATTGTGCTTTCTCGGCCACTGTAGGCCGTTTTACGATATGATCGCCGTAGAAATCAGCGATCGTGCTATCTCCAATGTATCAATTTCAAAGAACACGAGTTCTTGCGCCGGCACTCAATACACACGGCTCCTGAATCCTTTATTCAAGCCCGCCGTACCCGCTCGCATGACATTCGGTACGACGTGGAACAACCTTCTCGAAAACGTCGAGGAACTTCCATCGGACGCGACCCTCGTCACCCCACTCTCGCGGAAGGCGTTTCGCGTCACCGACGTTCAGGAACATCGGGTGCTTATCGACTACCGCGGCGAGAACGAAACCATTCCACTACAGCGCGACCAGTTCGAGACGCTTCACCGTCGCATACAGGACTCGTGTGGAGAGTTCGACCTTGACCGACTGCCACCAAATGCCGAACCGTATGCGGCTGTGTTCAGCGTCTCTTCAAATTTCGAGATTGATGAAGACGAGTGGGTACTGGCAAAAGCAGAAACGCAATCACCATCCTCGCTTGTCGAACACTCGGCGGACAAAAACCAGGATGACGAGCATGAATACGAGACGGAGTCGATCATTGAGACGATGATGGGCAACATGGGAGAGTCGCAACTGAGAATCGACTGTCCGATAGAGGGGTGCCAGTATAGCCATCGGTCTGCCTCGTCGGTCGCTCGCCATGTGAGTGGAAGTAGTACGGCCAAACACATATGGGAGAATACGGATTATGCGGGTTGGCGTGATTTTGTTAGGAAGCACGGAGAGACGCCGGGATAGTACGGTCTCGACGAGGAATGGCTCTATCCCCACAGTTGTGGTGGACGTGCTCGACGCCGACGTGGCGACCGAGAAGAGAGCGCAGTGGGAAGCCTTCGAGTTCATCACCCTCGGTGACGGCGACGTGGAGGTGGTCAACGATCGCCGGAATGAACGGGGATGGAGTGCTCCGTCAGGGATTCGAACCCTGGTCCTTGCCGTGAGAGGGCAAGATGATTGGCCGGACTACACCAACGGAGCGCACCGAATTCTATCGGGGAGGAACGTATAATGGTTGCGTTTCACCGCCGCCGTGAGCCGGTTTGCCACTGCGAGCGGAGTCGACGACGGGGACGGAGGGACGCCGGATACGACCGGTCACTGGACGACGGGCTGGGAGACTATCCACAGCGACGCCCCGGTGTAGGCGACCATCACGACGACCAGCGGCAGGTGCGCTCGTCGGCCGGCCTCGACTGACCCGTACCGGGCGACTGCGACCCCGTGGGCAGCGACGACAGCCACGAGGTGGCCGACGACGACGAGGACGACCTGCGACCACCAGAATGCGGGTAGCGAGAGCCACCCGACGAGCGCGAGCGGTTCGGCCGACGGCACGAGCGGGCGGGCGGCGACGGCCCACAGCTGGCCCAGGTTCCGCAGGACGAACGGGTAGTAGTGGGCCACCTCGTAGGCGGCGGCGATGGGAAGCAGCGTCGGCGCGAACCGCAGCGCGGCCGCCTGCCCAGAGCCACGACCCGCGCCCAGTCGCTCACAGAGCGTGCTCGCGCCGAAGAAGGTCACCAGGAACAGTCCGAACCCGAGTCCGTAGATGGCGAACGGCACGACCCAGCCCACCCCGAGCGCGGCCCGCATGCCGGTGAGCAACTCGACGTACGCTCGCGTGCTCGTGAATCCGTCGAAGCTCACCGTGTAGACGGTCGCCACGGCGAAGGCCGCCAGTGCGAGCGTGCCGACCGGACGGCGACAGTCACGCCACGGCGGCGTGACCGCCAAGACGGCCGACCCGCCGTTCCGGGTCACCGACACCGGCGCGACCCGGCCGAACAGTCGATAGAGGACCGAGAGCGGGTCGGCCCTGCGGAGCCACGCCTCCCCGAACAGGAGCGCGCCGCCCAGCGTCACGAGGCCGTAGCCGGCGACGACGACGGCGGTCAGGCGGGGCGACTCCGGAATCGTGGTGAGGTTCTCGACGACGGCGACGAGCGTCAGGAACCCGACGAGCGCCGGCCAGTCGCCGAGCGCCGCCGGGTACTCCTCGAAGACGGAGACGGCCCCGCCCTCCAGGCGAACCAGCCCCCGATAGATCGCCCGCCACGGCGACAGCAACCCCCACGGCGACCCGACGAGAACCGAGACGAGCGCCAGGCCGCGAATCCACACCGGCCACACGAAGAGGGTCGCGGCGTTCTCCGCGGCGACCTGTCGGCCGAGGAGGCCGGCACCGACCGCCGCGACGACGGCGGCGAGAAACAGCGGGCGGGCGAGCCAGCGCCCGGCGGCGACCGCCGCGGGCGGCAGGTCGATTCGTCGGACCGCCGACGAATCCGGCGGTCGGCGGTCGGCGACGGCCAAAAGCAGCGCCGTCAGGGCGACGGTCGCGGCCGCGCCGCCGAGCAGCAACGGCAGCGGGAGCGGCGCCTCGAAGCGGGACCCGCCAACCGGGTGGGCAGCGACGCCGCGGGCCAGCGACGCGAGGAGGAGACAGCCAAGGCTCGCCCGGCGTCCCACCACGGTGACCGCCCGACGGTCCATGTACCGGACGTTTCGTCACGAGCACGAAAAGGCCCGCTGGTTCGGGTGTCGAACGGCGGGCGCGGAGGAACAGGCTTTTGCGGTGCTCCCCGCGAGAGTCGGTATGCGCCGCCGGACCGCGGTCGCCGTCCTGTTCGTTGGCCTGCTGTTGGCCGGGGTGCTCGTCGTCGGTCTCGGTCTCGCGCCGGTCGGCGGGAGCCTCGAGGTCGAGTGGCTCAGCGACACGCCCCGTGAGAACCTCCGGAACCACCACGCCGTCGGCGTCGGACCGGATTCGGGACTCGTCGTCGCGCCCGTGACCGCGGTCCACGGCGGCGACGTCGAGGTGACGAACCGCTCCTGTTCGCTGGTGAGGCTGGCACCCGAAGACGGCGCCGTCAGGTGGCACGCGCCGACGCCGGCCGAATCCTGCTTCTCGCACGCGCTGACGGAGCCGGCAATCGCCGATATCGACGGCGACGGTCGCCTCGAGGCCGCCGTCGCGTCCACCGAGGAGGCCCTCGTCGTCCACGACGGCCGGACCGGGACCGAGGAGTGGCGCGTCCCGCTGTCGACGTACGGCTACGGCCGTCCGACGGTCACAGGCGACGGTCCCGGCGCCGACGTCGTCGCGAGCGACATCGAGGGCAACGTGGTTCGCGTCACGGGCAACGGGTCGGTCCGCTGGCGGGTCGACACCCGCCGGTTCTTCGGGCAGTTCGCCTCGGTCACCGACCGCCCCCTCGTCACGGACGTGACGGGCGACGGCGACCGGGACGTCGTCGTCGGGAGCAATCGCGGGGTCGTCGTCCTCGCGGCGGACGGCCAGCGACAGTGGAACCGGTCGGTCCCCGGGAGTTACCTCGCTGTGGGACCGGACGAGAACGGGTCGCGGACGGTCGTCACCGCCTACTACCGGTCGGTTCAGGCGCTCGACGGCGCCTCCGGCGAGGTCGTCTGGCGGCGGAACGTCACGAGCGGGCGGGTCCGGGAGGTGACGGACGCCGACGGCGACGGCACGCCCGAGGCCTACGTGGGTCGGGTCGGGGGCGAGGTGCTCGCGCTGGACGCCCGGACCGGCGAGACGGAGTGGTCGACGACGATGGCGGTCGGCGACGGCGTCATCGTGGCGCCGCCGGTCACCGCCGACGTGAACGGCGACGGTCGCCCGGAGGTCGTCGCCGCCGCCGAGGCCGGCCGGGTCGTCGTCCTGGACCCGAACTCCGGCGAGGAACTGGCGACCTACACTCGGGACGTGCCGGTGTGGACGTTCGTCACGTCGGCCGACCTCGACGGCGACGGCGACGCGGAGCTACTCGTCAGGTATGGCGACGGTCGCGTGGCCGCACTCGATTACGCGGCCGGAGAATCGTTCCTGCCCCCCGTTGTCGCGGGCGGCCCTCAGTTGACCTCGTCGAAGTCCTTGTGACCGCGGATGTCGACGCCCTCGGCGGTGATCTCGGCGAGGTAGACGCCGTTGCCGGAGCCGGTGTCGCGCTCGACGGCGGCCTCGACGGCCCGGGCGCCGAGCGAGGCGGCCGCCTCGACGGAGAGTCCCGGCGCGTAGTCGTTCTCCAGCACGCCGTAGGCGGGCTGCATCCCGCTGCCGGTGACCGTGTAGTCGTCGGCCATGACGCCGCCGGCGGGGTCCAGCGAGTAGACGTGGCTGCCGTCGTCGTCGACGCCGCCCAGGATGGGTCGGATGGCGCGGAACGGCCCGCCGCGGGCGAAGTTGCCCGCAAGCGTCGCCAGCGCCGGGATGTCCATCGGTTCGCCGCGGCGCGCCTCGTACAGCGACGCCTCCGCGCGCAGCGTCCGGATGAACGACTGGGCGCCGCCGACGGAGCCGACCAGCGTCAGGGCGGCCGTCGGGTGAATCTGCTCGACCTTCTGGACGTCCTTCGAGGAGACGAACCGGCCGCCCAGCGACGCGCGCATGTCGGTGGCGATGGCGACGCCCTCGGCCGTTGCGATGCCGACGGTCGTCGTACCGGTCTTGTTCACGTCTCCGTCGCTGCCATCGACCGCCTCGAAGTCGCCGAGTTCCGGCTCGTAGGGCGACCGTTCCGCCGAGATGGACGGCTCACGCATCCTCGCCACCCCCGACCTCCGCGAGGTGTGATTCGATGACATCCCGTTCGAGCGTCTCGAAGGTTTCGGACTCGGCGTCGACGGTCGCGAGTTCGACGCCCTCCGCCGAGAGGTCCTCGTTGGTCGCGGCGAGTCCCTCCAGGGCGAGGCCGATACCGGCCTCCAGGTCCATCTCCTCGCGGTAGCCCTCCTCGAGGACGTCCTGGATGGTCTCGCGGTCGCCGCCGACGGCGGTGGCCTGCCACTCGTAGGGTGTCCCCGAGGGATCGGTCTCGAAGAGCCGCGGCCGGCCGTCGTAGACGCCGCCGACGAGCAGCGCGACGCCGAACGGCCGGGCGCCGCCCGTCTGGGTGTACTCCTGGATGTTGTCGGTGACGGCCTTCGTCAGCGTCTCGACGCCGACCGGTTCGCCGTAGCGGAGGTGCTCGGTCTGTGCCCGCCGTCGGGCGAAGTCGATGAGCTTCCGGGCGTCGGCGACGTGGCCGGCGCTGGCGATGCCGATGTGGTCGTCGACCTTGTGCAGTTTCTCGACGGAGGAGCGCTCCATCAGCGACGAGCGGACCCGCCGGACCGCACCCAGTACGACGCCGTCGGGTGTTCGAACGCCGACGCTCGCGGTGCCGCGTGCGACGGCCTCGCGGGCGTACTCGACCTGGTAGAGGCGCCCGTCCGGCGAGAAGATGGTTATCCCCCGGTCGTACGCCTGCTGCTGTGATTGTCCTTGCATGGTGGGAGGGCCGTGCTGGCCTTCACCCCGGGTTAGGGACCCTCACATATACGTTCCTTATAACTGGCCAGCGTTGCCTCCAGTTGCGCGAGGCGTTAGAAGGCTTTCGGCCGCCCCCGGTCGAACGGGTGGTCGCCGGTCACCGCCGGTACCGGAAGGTGACGACCGTCCGGACGCCGTCGGCCCCCTCGACGGTCTCCGTCGAGACGTCGAGACTGACGACGGCGCCCTCGGCGGCCTCGGTCGCTATCGTCCGGAGGTCGGCCGCGCCGGCCCGCTCGTCGGCCAACTCGACCCGATAGCGGTCCCGGTTGGTGCTCACGCCCGCGACGTCGTAGCCGTGCTCCTCGAACGTCTCCCGGAGCGTCGTCTCGAAGTCCGACATCCGGAAACCGTTCGGCCCGGGAGCGCAAAAGCGTTCAGGCCCGACACCGGTTTGCCGCCGGGCGCCGTAGAACCGACATGGATACCGAGAACGGTCCGACCCGTCTGGCCGACGCCGACGCACTCGAGACGTTCGTCGACGAGCACGACCTCGCACTCGTGGAGTTCTTCACCGAGGGCTGCCCGAAGTGTGCAGCCATGGAGCCGGTGCTGGGCAACGTCGCCCGCGCCAGCGGAGTGGCCGTCGGTCTCCTGAACCCACGCGACGACCCCGCACTCTTCGAGCGGTTCGAGGTGCGGTCGGTCCCGACGCTCGTCGTCTTCGTCGACGGCGAGGCCGTCGCTACCCGGGCGTCGGGATTCCAGGGCACAGAGGCGGTGCTGGCGTTCGTCGAGGCGTCGGCGCCGGGGACGGTCGAGACGGCATAATCGACCCGTCGCTGTCGGAAAAAAGCGGAAGGTAGCGGAACGCTATTCCGCGTCGTCGGTCGCCTGTTCGGTGCCGCCGTCGGTGGCGAGTTCGTCCTCGTCGGCGTCGCCGCCGTCGGTGGTGGCGAGTTTGCCCTCGGTGGCGAGCTGGTCCTCGAACCACGCGAACTCGCGGCCGTGGAGGCCGTCCCGCTTGGTGTTCCAGGGGTCGGGGTCGGTGACCTCGGGGCCCTCGGCCCACGACTGGGCGATGTTCCACAGCCAGATGAGCGTCCCGATGCCGATGAGGAACGCGCCGACGGTGGTGACCTGGTGCAGCACTCGCACGGAGGCAAGCGGCGCAAGCGCCGGGTTGAACTCGTAGGTGGCGTACCGGCGGGGCATGCCGAGATACCCCATCAGCAGCATGGCGAAGAACGTGACGTTGACGCCGATCATCGACAGCCAGAAGTGCCACTTGGCCAGCGTCCGCTGGTACATCCGGCCGGTGACGATGGGGAACCAGTAGTAGACGGCGCCGAAGCCGGCGAAGGCGATCATCCCCATGACGACGTAGTGGAAGTGGCCGACGACGTAGTAGGTCTCGTGCAACACGAGGTTGACGGGGATGGCCGCCAGGAAGACGCCGGTGATGCCGCCGATGACGAAGTTCGAGACGAAGCCGAGACAGAACAGCATCGGCGCGGTCAGCCGGACCCGGCCGTTCCACAGCGTCGTGATCCAGTTGAACGTCTTGACTGCCGATGGAATGGCGATGGCCAACGAGGTGGCCATGAACGACGCGCGGATGCGGGGGTCCATCCCGCTGCCGAACATGTGGTGGGCCCAGACGCCGAAGGAGAGCACGCCGATGGCCAGAGTCGAGTAGACGACGAACTTGAAGCCGAACAGCTTCCGGCCCGCGAACTTCGGCAGTATCCACGAGACGATGCCCATCATCGGCAACACGAGTATGTACACCTCCGGATGGCCGAAGAACCAGAAGAGGTGCTGCCACAGTATCGGACCACCGCCCTCGACGGCGAAGAACGTCGTCCCGAAGTTGCGGTCCATGAGGAGCATGATGAGCGCGCTGCCCAGAAGCGGGAACGCGAAGAGGATGAGGCCCGACTGGGTGAGGATGGTCCACGAGAAGATGTCGAGGTTGGCCCAGGTGACGTCCTCGCCGCGCTCGGTGAAGATGGTCGCGATGAAGTTGATGGCCCCCATCGTCGCCGAGACGCCGGTGAGGTGCAGGCCGAGCATCATCAGGTCGACGCCGGGGTTGGACTGCTCGACCGACAGCGGCGCGTACATCGTCCAGGAGGTCTCGGCGGGCCCGATCTCGATGGGCAGCGGGATGGTGAAGAAGCCGGCCCAGATGAGCAGCGCCCCCGGCGGCAACAGCCAGAAGGCGATGGCGTTGATGCGGGGGAAGGCCATGTCGTCGGCGCCGATGAGCAGCGGCACGAAGTAGTTGGCGAAGGCCGCGATGATGGGCGTCCCGAAGAGGAACAGCATCGTGATGCCGTGACTCGTCAACAGCGCGTTGTACAGCGACGGCTGGATGAAGTTCGAGGAGGGAGTCATCAACTCGACCCGCATCAGGAGGACGGCGATGCCGCCCCAGAGGAACGCGATGACGCCGTAGGTGCCGTAGAGGATGCCGATGTCCTTGTGGTCGACGGTGGTCAGCCAGCGAGCGATGCCCGACGGTTTGTGCCCGTGTCCCGTCGCGCCGGCGGCCTCGCCGCTGGCGAGCGGGTTGTACGTGCGCCAGTCCTCCATGCGGGCGAGGAAGGCAGCGATACCGACGAGAAGCGCCCCCATGAGAACCGTCAGCGCAAGCTGTTCAGCAGCCATGGTTGTCTAGTCGGTGCGAAGGACTACGGGTAAAGAAAGGTTGCGTTATGCCGGCGCCATCGCCGGGAAATATCACCGCATACGGTACTGGTGGACGGCGGTCGACGGTGACCGAGCGGGGGGTCAGGCGTCGTCGGTCGGTTCGGATTCCGATTCACCGGGGACGCCCGCGGTCTCGGCGTCCTCCTTCGAGTAGCCCGCCGGGACGTACTCGTCCATCTCTTCTTCGGCCCCGGAGATGGCCTTCCCGGAGTAGTACGTCAGGACGGCGAGGCTGGCACCGGTCAGCAGGATGATCGACATCTGGATGACCACGACCAGCGGGTCGCTCGGGAACGAGCCGATGACGGCGTACGCGACGACGAAGAAGGCGAGTATGCCCAGCGGGATGACGTTCACCGTCAAATCGAGGAGCGTCTCGCGGTCGAACGTGCGTTCACTCATTGCTCGACGGTTCGGGCAGCGACACAAAGAGGTTACTGGTTCAGGGCGAGCGGCGCGAGGAGACCACCGAGGGCCGCGACGGCACCGGTCGCGGCGATGGTGTAGCCCCGCTGGACGATGCCGTTGTCCAGCGCCGCGGCGGCGACGTACGCCGAGACGCCGCCGTCGACCTGCGAGGAGACGAAGAGCAGGCCGACGACGACGAAACTCGCGCCAAGCCCCGCGAGCAGTCGCCACGGCGTTGCGACGTAGCCGGCCTCGTCGACGATGCCGGCGATGCTGCCGGTGAAGAGCAACAGGCCGGTCACCGAGACCGGATAGAGGTTGAAGAGGATGCCGACCTCGCTGAGCACGATGCCGAGGACGACGACGACGGGCCACGGGCTGGTCTTCGTCTGGTGGTCCGACACCCTCGGCTCGGACTCCGATTCCGCTTCCATGTTGGGAGGTCGGTCCGCCGACTCAAATGGCCGTCGGTTCCGGGTGCAACGTCACTCCTCGTCGTCGAACGGGGAGCCGGCCGCGTCCGGTTCGTGCCCGGTCAGCGAGACGATGTTCTCGCGGCCGACCCGGAGCTTCGAGATGTGCTCTTCGTCCTCCATGTCCGACAGCAGCATCGACACCTTCGACTTCGACCAGTCGGTCTCCTCGACGATGTCGACCTGCTTCATCCGGCCGCCGTTGTCCTCGAGCAGGTTGACGACGCGTTCCTCGTCGGAGAGCAGTTCCGCCTCGGTGACGGCGGCCGGCGACTCCGCGTCGGCATCCGCGCCGGTAGCAGCGGTACCGCCGTCGTCGTCACCGCTCGCCTCCGTGACTGCCGCGCCACCGTCGCCGTCGGTCGGCGCGAAGACGCCGTTCCGGTAGGCGACAGCCGCGCCGGTCCCGAGGACGAGAACCACCACCAGCACGCCCGCCGGCAGGAGCCAGCCCGAACCGGTTCCGGTCGGCGTCGGCGTCGCCGTCGACGACGGGGCCGTTCCCGTCTCGCCGGTGGCATCCCCGGCGTCCGTCAGGACGACCCGCGGCCGCTGGTCGGTGAAGGACTTCTCGCCGGTCCAGGTGACGGACTCGCTGTCGGCGAGCGTCCCCGCGGAGACGACCCGGTCGCCGTCGTCGGGACGGGCCTCGTCGAAGGTCAGGTTCGGGCCGGCGACGAAGACCAGTTCCTGATCCGAGCCGATGTAGAGGCCGCCCTCGAAGACGTCGCCGGCCACGACCCGGCCGTCGTCGGCCACCCGTGCGAAGCCCTGCCACCGGAACGACATCTCGACGACGCCGAGCGCCTGCGTCTGGGGGTCCAGTCCCTCGACGCCGGCGTCCCGCCGGAAGCTCTCGGCGCTCATCTCCCGGCCGGTCGCCGTCGAGCCGTTGTCCGCCAGCCACCGCGCACGCTCTCGGAAGTTGACGAACAGTTCCGTCTCGTTGCGGTCGAACTCCTCGGCGAACGCCTCGAAGTCCGCCCGCTCGGAGTCGTTGAGGCTCTTCTCGTAGCGGAACAGCCACTCCGCCGAGCCGTTCTCGTAGACGGTGACCCGAAAGGAGGTCCGGTCGGCCTCGAACCCCTGCAGCAGCGTCGGCGCGCCGACCGACGCCGTGGACACCGAACCGGGTGCGGTCCCCGAGGCGGGACCCTCCGCGTCGGGCCCGGCTCCCGGCGCGGTCCCGCTCACGGTGACGGCGGGCGCTGCCACCGAACACAGCAGGACGCCGGCGAGGAGAAGGGACAGCCGTCGCCCTTCGAGCGACCGTACCATCGATACCGGACCCACTACCGCGGGATTATAAAATCCCTGTGGCTCGGGTATCGGTCGGGACGGATCGACCGCTCTCGGGCGGTCGGCCGATCACTCCGCGAGAGCGGCCGCGAGCCGCTGGATCGGGTGGTCGGGCGCCGTCCCGTCCTCGCGGTCGCCGAGCTGCGTCCGGCAGGAGGCACCGGGCGCGACGGGAGCGCCGCCGGCGTCGTCGACCTGCTCGAAGAGCAACCGGCCGATGGCACGGCTCATCGAGTAGTGTTCGGCCTCGTAACCGAACGACCCCGCCATCCCACAGCAGGTCGAGTCCAGCGGCTCGACGTCGTAGCCGGCCCGCCGCAGGACGCCGACGGCGTGGTGGTCCCGCTTTATCGCCTTCTGGTGGCAGTGGCCGTGATAGACCAGCGGCTCCTCGGCCGCCTCGAAGGCGAGCCGTTCGTCGAGTCCGCGGACGTCGAGGTACTCACAGACGCCGAAGGTGTGCTTTGCGAGCAACTCCGCCGAGGTGTTGTCCCCGAGCAGGTCGGCGTAGTCCGACTGCACCATCACGGCGTCGGACGGCTCACAGACGACGACCTCCCACCCCTCCTCGACGCGGGGAGCGAGTTCGGTCACCACCTCACGGGCGCGCTCTTCGGCCACGTCGAGAAAGCCCTTCGAGAAGGCCGCCCGGCCGCTCGGGCCGACATCGGGGACCCGGACGTGGACGCCGGCCGCCTCCAAGACCCTGACAGCCGCCTTCGGCACCGCCGGGTCGGTGTAGTTCGTGAACGTGTCGGGCAAGAGCAGGACCCGCTCGTCGGCCGCCGCCTCGGAGACCGCCGGCCCGCGGGCGTCGAACCACTCGACGAACGACTCCCGGCGGAAGGTCGGCAGTTCTCGCTCGCGGGCGATGCCGACGGTCCGCTCCAGGAGTCCGCGGGCGCCGGGCAGCGACGGGAGCCAGTTCGACACCGGTGCAAGCGTGCTCCCGACACTGGCGGTCCACTCGACGTTGGCGAACAGCCGCTCGCGCAGCGTCGTCCCGCGGCGGTCGTGGTGTTCGTGCTGGAGTTCGGCCTTCAGTTTCGCGAGGTCGACCTCGCTGGGGCAGTCGGTCGAACAGCCCTTGCAGCCGATACAGAGGTCCAGCACCTCCGTCAGGAACTCCTCGTCGGTCGCCTCGACGTCGAGGTCGCCGGACATCGCCGCCCGGAGGGCGTTCGCCCGGCCGCGCGTGCTCAGGACCTCCTCGTTTGCCGCCCGGTAGGTCGGACACATCACGCCGCCGGTCGTCTCCTGGGGCCCGCGACAGCCGCCACAGCCGTGACACAGCTCGACCATCCCCTGGAAGCCGTTCTCGTTGTCCCACTCGAGCGTGGGCTCGAAGCCGGCGTCGAACTCGTAGTCGGGGTCGAACCGGAGGTTCTCCGTCGGGGAGACGTCGCCACAGACCTGTCCGGGGTTGAGGAGCCACTCTGGGTCGAACGCCGTCTTGATTTCGCGGAACAGCTCGAACACCGCCTCGCCGTACAGCTTCCGGTTCCACTGCGTGCGTGCGCGGCCGTCGCCGTGCTCGCCGGAGACGCTGCCCTCGTACTCGAAAACGAGGTCGGTCGCACCCTCCGCGATGGCCTCCATCGTCTCGATGCCCTCGACGGACTTCGTGTTCACGAGCGGGCGGATGTGGAGACAGCCCGGGCCGGCGTGGGCGTAGAAGCTGGCGAAGGTGTCGTTGTCCGCCAGCAGTTCCTGAAAGGCCTCGACGTACTCGGGGAGGTGCTCGGGCGGGACGGCGGTGTCCTCGATGAAGCTGATGTGTTTGGCGTCGGTGGTCCGCCCGAGCAGTATCGGCAGCCCGGACTTCCGGAGTTTCCAGAAGCGGTCCCGTTCGGCCTGCTCGTGGGCCTCCGCGGCGTAGACGGCCCGCACCGGTGCGTCGGTTCGATGGGGATCGTCCGGATCGGCCGCAGTCGTCACCTCGGGCTGGCGGTCGGCCAGCAACTCCGCGACCAGTCGGCGCCCCTCGGCGTCGTCGTCGGCGTAGAACTCCACGAGCAGGACGCTACCGGCATCTTCGGGCACGGTCTCGTCGACGAGGTCGCCGAACTCTGAGGTCTCGCGGGCCAGATCGAGCAGCACGTCGTCGAGCACCTCGACGGCCGCGGGGTCGAATGACAGTATCGTCGCCACGTCCGACAGCGCGGTGACGAGGTCCTCGTAGGCCAGAAGTGCCATCGCCTTCGTCTCCGGGACGGGTTCGAGCCCGACCGTCGCCTCGGTGACGACGCCGAGGGTCCCCTCGCTGCCCGCCAAGACCCGAGCGAGGTTGACCGTCTCGCGGTCGCCCGCCTGCACGGCCTCGTACTCCTCGACGAGACGGTCGAGGTTGTAGCCGGAGACGTTCCGCTTCAGTTCCGGGTAGGCGTCCCGAATCGCGTCAGCGGACTCCTCGACGACTGCGAGCAGGGCGGCGTATATCCGGCCGACGAGGCCGCCCCCGTCGGCCCGGCGGCGCCACTCCTCGACGGTGAGTTCGCCGAACCGGTGGACACTGCCGTCCGCGAGGACGACCTCCAGTTCCTCGATGTAGGCGTCGGTCTTGCCGTAGACCAAAGAGTGGCTTCCCGTCGAGTTGTTCCCGATGGCGCCGCCGAGCGCGCTCTTGTCGCCCCAGGCGGGGTCGGGCGCGAACTTCAGCCCCTCGGCGGCGAGTTCGGCGTTCAGGTCGCCGAGCAACACGCCCGGCCCCGCCGTCGCCGTCCGGGCGTCGGGGTCGACGCCGACGATGTCGTCCATGTGCCGCGTGAAGTCGAGCACGACGGCCTCGTTGACGGTCTGGCCGGCCAGCGACGTGCCGCCGCCGCGCGGCAGCACCGGGACGGACCGTTCGTGGCAGTACTCGACGGTCGCGGTCACGTCGTCGGTGTCGGTCGGAAAGACTACGCCGACGGGCGTCACTTCGTAGGCCGACGCGTCGGTCGCGTACAGCGTCCGCGTGTACTCGTCGAACCGGACCTCGCCGTCGACCACCCGCTCGAGATCGGCGACGAGCGCCGGTCGGTCGACGCCGCCGCCGGCGTAGTCGTACTCGGCCCGCTCGTCGTCGGCGGGGTCGGTCGGCCGGCCCCCAGCGTCGTCGGCACCCTCCGTTGCCATACCTGTACTTCGGGTCGCCCCGGCTAAAACCCCCCTCCTGCCGACGTGCCGACGGCGGCTACCGCCGACGGTAGGTCACGACGGTCAACTCGCCCGCCCGCTCGCGGTCGGTCGCCGCCCACTCCTCACCGATGTCGGGAAAGCGGGTGTCGCCGTCGGGCGACTCGGGGATCTCCGTGATGCGGAGTTCGTCGGCCCGGTCGAGAAACTCCTCGTAGACGGTGGCGCCACCGACGACGTAGACCGCCTCCCGGTCGTCGTCCAGCGCCGCCTCGGCCGCCGAAAGCGCCTCGTCGATGCTCCGGGCGTGGACGGCGCCCTCGGGCAGATCCAGCGAGTCCTGCCGCGAGAGAACGACGTTCGTCCGGCCGGGAAGCGGGCCGCCCAGCCGCGAGGCGATGGACTCGTACGTCCGCCGGCCCATCACGACGGGGTGGCCCATCGTCGTCTCCTTGAACTGCCGGAGGTCCTCGGGGTAGTGCCACGGCATCCCGCCGTCCGACCCGATGACGCCGTTCTCGGCGACGGCGGCGACGAGGACGACCTTCATTCGGCGACCGAGAACTCCAGCCCCGGCGCGGGGTCGTAGTCGTGGAGTTCGACGTCGTCGTACGCCAGGTCGTCGAGCGGCCGGTCGGCCACCTCGATGCGGGGCCGCTCGCGGGGCTCCCGGCTCAACTGCGTCAGCAGGCCGGGGACGTGGTCGTAGCCCTCGCCGTCGGGTTCCGGCGGCGCGGCCTCCTCGAGCCACTCGCGGACGTCGGCGTACTCCTCGCGGTCCGCCACGGCCGCC
Source organism: Natronomonas marina (assembly GCF_024298905.1). Taxonomy (NCBI): domain Archaea; kingdom Methanobacteriati; phylum Methanobacteriota; class Halobacteria; order Halobacteriales; family Natronomonadaceae; genus Natronomonas; species Natronomonas marina. Next base: position 854,338 of record NZ_CP101154.1, on the reverse strand, counting down.
AGCCGCTCCTGCAGTTCCGGGAGGCGCTCGGCGTAGAACTCCCCGCGCTCGCCCTCGCCGCAGTAGACGTGGGCGTCGACGATGGTGTGGCCGAACGAGCCCACCTCGAAGTCGGTCCGGTTTGCGACGGCGTGGGCCAGAAGCGAGTACGCCGCGAGGTTGAACGGGACGCCCAGCGCGATGTCGCCGGAGCGCTGGGTGAGGTGGACGTTCAGGCGGTCGCCCTGGACGTTGAAGACGAAGGTGTAGTGACACGGCGGCAGCGTCGAGACGGCGGCGTTGGCCGGGTGCCAGGCGTTCACCACCATCCGGCGGGAGGCGGGGTTCTCCGCCAGCGTGTCGAGGACGTACCGTATCTGGTCGAACACCTGCCGCTCGGTGCCGTCGGGTGCGGTCTCGGTCTCCGTCCAGCGGTGGGCGTCGTCGGGCCAGGACTCGCCCGGCAGACGGCCGGTGTCGTCCGGTACCGGGAACCGCCGCCAGAAGCGGCCGTAGGCCGTATCGAGAGCGCCGTCGTCGTCGGCCCAGGCGTCCCATATCTTCGTCTCCTCCCGCAGATTGCGGATGTGGGCCTCCCCGGAGAGGTACCACAGCAGTTCGTGGATGAGCGAGTTCCACCGGTAGCCGTCCATCTTCTTCGTCGTCAAAAGCGGGAAGCCCTCCCCGAGGTCAACCTCGTAGTGATGCGAGAACGAGGCCACGGTGTCGACGCCGGTCCGGTTCGGCTTGTACGTCCCGCCCGCGAGGACGTCCGAGACGAGGTCGTGGTACTGGCGCATCTGCTGTGTGTCGGTGGGGGACCGGCGGGATTTAGAGCTACCGGACGAGTCGAGCGCTCGGCACGATGGGGCGGCCGCCGAACGGTCCACCGCGGGACTTTTCCCGGAGCGGTACGGCGGGGAACCCGTGTCGACATCCGAGCCAACCGCGGCGTACCTCCGGACGGCGCTCGGCATCGGTGCCCTCCTCGTGGTTCTCTACAGCCTGATCGTCCTCCAGCAGGTCCTCGTCGGGGTCGCCGTCGCCCTCCTGCTCTTCGTCCTGTATCTGCTGTGGCGACTCGTTCGGGAACTGACCCGAATCGCGGACGCCGTGGAGACCGACGACGAACGGACGGATGCGGGCACCCACGCCGAAACGGAGCGCGACGAGGACACGGCGGCGGGCCGGTCCCCGGACGAGGACGGGACTGACGAGTAGCGGACCGCTACTCGGCGAACGCCCGGCCGACGTCGGCAGCGAGCGTCCGTCGCGCCGCAAGCCGGCGGTCGCTGTGCCGTGTCCGGCGGCGGACGCCGACGGAACAGGTGTCGCTCGACTGAAACCTGCTTTTTACCCCTGGCGACCGAAGGGGCGGGCATGGACTACGCGACTGCCAGCACCGACGACCTCGACAGCGTGGTACCCGAGGAGTACGGCGGCATGTGGTTCTTCCGGGAGCCGCTCGGGTGTGAGAGCCTCGGCGTGACGCTGCTCGAACTGGAACCCGGCGGGAAGGGGAAGGCCCACGATCACGCCGGCGACGGCCAGGAGGAGGTGTACCTGGTCGTCGACGGCGAGTTGACCGTCCGACTCGGTGGCGACGAGGACGCGCCGCCCGAGACCGAGGCGACGCTCGCGGCGGGCGAGGCGGTTCGGGTCGGTCCCGGAACGCGGCGACAGTTGCACAACCACGGCGACGACCGGGTCCGGGTCGTCGTCGCCGGCGCGTCGTAGTCGATCGGCTGCCCTTTTGTGGGTGGGCGTCGTGGTCGGCGTATGTATCTCGGTGACGCGACCTGGCCGGAGGCCGGCGAGCACCTCGCCGACGGCTCGCTGGCCGTGGTGCCGCTGGGGTCGACCGAACAGCACGGCCCGCACCTGCCGCTGTCGACGGACCACGTCATCGCGGAGGCGCTGGCCCGTGAGGCCGCTGCGCGGGCGGACCTGCTCTGTACGCCGACGGTGACGGTCGGCGTCAGCCCCCACCACCGCCAGTTCCACGGCACGATGTCCGTCGACGCGCCGGTCTTCCGGGACTACGTGGAGTCGCTGTCCCGCAGTCTCGCCGACCAGGGCATCGACCGCATCGTCTACGTCAACGCCCACGGCGGCAACGTCGAACACCTCCGGGAGGTCGGTCGACGGCTCCACGAGGACGGGACGGCCTACGCCGTGGAGTGGATGTGGAACGAGTCCATCCCGGAGCTGGTCGACGACCTGTTCGAGCGGAACGGGCCTCACGCCGGGCCGAAGGAGACGGCGATGGTGTGGCACATCGCCGACGCCGTCCGGGAGGAGGAACTCGCGGCCGCCAGGGACGGCGGTCTCCCCGAGGTCGACGAGTCGGCGATACGGCGCCACGGCGCCCGCACGTTCTACGACGCCATCGAGAACAGCGACAACGGCGCCTTCGGCGACCCGACCGACGCCTCCGCGGAGAAGGGCCGCCGACTCTTCGAGGCGGCGACCGAACAGCTGGTCGAGCTCTGTGAGTGGCTCCGGCGCCAGCCGCCGGAGACGCTCGGGCCGCGCGAACACGTCCGCGAGCGCGGGGATCGGTAGGAGCCGGCAACGAGGACGGAGGCGGCGCCGGAAGCGACAGGCCAAAGTGGTGGCGGGTCGCAGTCGCTCGCATGACCGAGGACCACGACGACCACGACCACCACCCCCACGACTCGGCCGGCGAGCGGACGACGGCACCGCAGAGCGACTACACGGCCCGCGACGTGGCCTTCGGGGCTGTCGTCGCGGCCGTCGGGCTCGCGGTCACGTTCGGCGTGCCGCTCCTTCTGGCCTGAGCGGGGTCGCGGTCGGGAGTCGCGCCGTCAGACGACGGCGAGGGCGACCCACATCGGAATCGCGGCGGCGATCGGAATCGTGAGGTTGTCGTCGACGACGTAGTCGCCGACGGTCGGCTTGACGCCGTCGGCGAGCATCGCGCCGAGGGCGCCGGCCACCGCCGCAACCGGGCCGACGAACGGGTACGCCAGCACGAGACTGACGAGGAACATTCCAACGAGCACGCGCGGCCGCTTGATCGTCCGGAGTTCGCCCGTCGAGAGGATGCCGCTGACGGGGTCGCCGAGCATGAGCATGAACAGCGCGGGAACTGCGATGCGGGGGTCGAAGAGCAGGACCACGACCGTCCCGCTGAGGACGTAGAGGGCGTAGCCGGCGACCTTGTCCTGTTCGTACTCGCGGGTGAGCCGGTCGTAGATGGGGTGTTCCAGCGCCCCGGAGAGTCTGGCGGCCTCCAGGGCCGCGGTGGCCACCAGGCCGGCGACCGCGACCGCCTGTACCACGCGCCAGGTGACGAGTCCGGTCCCGAGAACGTGCTCGTCGAGGAGATACGCGCCCGGGATGACGGCACCGGAGGCGTGAACCAGGCGCCGACCCAGTTCGAGGGACATACCGGCACCTCGTGGCGGGGGGTATTATTTTCCGTCGTTTCGCGCTTGTCACAGGTTCCGCGGCGGTGCCGAACGGCGTACCGTCCGTCGGGTCACCGACCGGCGCCGGGTCGTCGGTGACCTGTCGGGGACGCGACGGAGAAGTTTTTATGTAATCGTCTACCAGTTCGTGTACACGATGTCCCCGGGACCCGCCCTCCGTCGCCGGGCACTGCTCGCGGGTGCTGCGGGGTCGCTCGCGGCCGCCAGCGGCTGTGTCGGCGAACTCCAGAACCTGGTCGGCCGCGAGCGGCGCCGGCAGCTGTCGCTGTCGATAGCGACGGTGCCGGCCAGCCAGGACGCCTACGCCATCCGGCTGGCCAATCACCTCCGGGAGAACCTCGAAAGCGCCGGAATCGGCGTCAGCGTCTCCCCGATGGCGCCCGACGTGCTGTTGCGGGAGGTCCTCGTGAACCACCGGTACGACATCTACGTCGGCCGGTACCCGAGCCGTGGCGACCCCGACGAGCTACGGACCCTGCTTCACTCCGCCTACGGCGAGGAGGCCGGCTGGCAGAACCCCTTCGGCTTCAGCAGCGTGGCCGTCGACGACCTCCTCGAGGAGCAACGCACGGTCGGCGGCGGCGAACGGGTCGCCACCGTCCGCAGGCTCCAGGACCGGGTCGTCGAACTCCAGCCGTTCACCGTCGTCGCCTTCGCGGACCACATCGCGGCGGCCCGGACCGAGCGGTTCGACGGCTGGATGGCCGGCGGCCCGACGAGGCCGACGGACTACCTCCGGCTACGGCGGGACGGCGAGGAGAGTACCCTCCGGCCGGTCGTCAACGACGTTCGGCCGACCAAGAACTGGAACCCGCTGGCCGTCGAGTACCGCAACCGGAGCCGCGTCGTCGACCTGCTGTACGAGCCGCTCGTCCGGTGGCCGGCCGGGTCGCCGGTCCCCTGGCTCGCCCGGTCGGTCGACTGGGACGAGGGGGCGGGATCACTGACAGCGACGGTCCCGCTCCGCGAGACGCCGTGGCACGACGGGGAGCCGGTGACGCCCGCAGACGTCGCGTTCACCTACGAGTTCCTGACGGACACCTCGCTGGGTGGGATGGACACGCCGGTGCCGACGCCGTGGCGGCGGGGCGCCGTCTCGCTCGTCGACGACGCGACGGTACGGGACGGGACGATACACATGACGTTCACGACCGACAACCCGGCGATAGCCCGCCGCGCGCTCGAGGTGCCGATCCTCCCGGAGCACGTCTGGAGCGAGTACAGCGACGCGGCCGACCTCGCCGGCATCGACCTCGTCGGTGGGACGACGGAGGCGCTCGTCAGGACCAACGAGGACCCGGTCGGCAGCGGCCCCCTCCGGTTCGTGAGCGCGACCACCGACCGGTCGCTCGAGCTGGAGACCTTCGAGTCACACTTCCTGTACCGGGGCGACACCGGGGGGATACCCGACGGTATCGCGGGGCCGCCGGCGTTCGACCGGGCGGCGTTCACCGTCGCGCCCTCCGAGGACGCCGCCGCGGAGTTGCTGGAGGCGGGCGACGCCGACGCCACCGCCGACGGCCTCCACGCCGGCACGGTTCCGCGGGTCACCCGGACTGGGGCGCTGTCGCTGCTTGTCGCCCGGGCGGAGCCGTTCTATCTCCTCGGCTACAACTGTCGGCGCGCGCCGCTGTCGAACCAGCGGTTCCGGCGTGTCGTCGCCCGACACGTCGACCGCGAGTCCCTGGTATCGTCGGCCTTCGGCGGCTACGCCGACCCGGCCGAGGCGGCGCTGAAGGGCCGGTGGGTCCCCGACGTACTCGAGTGGGACGGCACTGCCAGACTGTCCTTCCTCGGCGAGGACGGCGACCTCGACGTCGAGGCCGCACGCGCGGCGTTCCGCGAGGCCGGCTACCAGTACGACGGCGACCGTCTCGTCACCAGGGGGACCGCCTGATGCTTTTCGTCGTCCTCGGGCAGGTGCTCGCCGTGGTGGCGGCGATGCTTCTCGTGACCACCGGCGTCGTCGTCGGCCGCGAGCGACTCGTCCGGACGAGATACGAGTACCGCGAGCGTTTTTCGTCCGTCGCGCCGTACTTCGGCCTGCTCGCGGTGGTGCTGGTGGCGAACAAGGTGGCCCGCGACATCGGCCCGGGCATCTCCTGGCTCATCGGTCTGAACGTCACCCCCTACATCCACCGCCTCGACGGACTGTTGCTGTGGCCGCTGTACGGGTCGTCCGCCCCGCAGGTCGTCGTCTGGCTGCAGGCCCGAGCCAGCCCCGAACTGACCGCGTACTTCTCGTTCGTCTACGTGTTCGGCTACGTCTTCCTGCTGGTGTTTCCCGTGGTTGCGTACTTCGCGCTCCGGGACCCGAAGCCGATCCGCAGGACCGTCGTCGCCTACGGCGCCAACTACGTCATCGGCGTCGTCTGTTACGTCCTCTTCATCGCCTACGGCCCCCGGAACGTCATCGCGGGCGACGTCGAGGGACTGCTGTTCACCCAGTACACCCAGTTCCAGTTCCTCACGGCGTCGGTCAACCACCAGACGAACGTCTTCCCGTCGCTGCACACCTCAATGGCCGTGACCGCCGCACTGCTCGCCTGGACGACCCGCGAGGAGTACCCGCTGTGGGTTCCCGTCGCCGCCGTCCTCGCGGTCAGCGTCGCCCTGTCGACGATGTACCTCGGCATCCACTGGGCGACCGACGTCGTCTTCGGCGTCGCCCTCGGGTGGGCGAGCGTGCGTATCGGCCGGCGGATGGAGGACACACCGCCCGAGTTCGACGGCGTCAGGCGGCGTCTTCGGGCGGTACTCCGGCGGCTCCAGACGGGAAGCCGGTGACGCTCGGACGTGTCGCCGACGGCGTCACTCCAGGGCCGATCCGACGGTGTCCCGGAGGTCGGCGACCGCCTCGGCGGTGTAGGACAGCTCCGTCCCGCCGACGGCGAGGTCGAGGCGGCCGGTGTCGGTCGCCTCGCCGACCGTCTCGACGGGCGCGACCCCCTCGAAGCGCTCGCGGACGGCGTCGGGGTCGGTCGTCTCGACGACGACGCGGCCGGCCGCCTCCGAGAACAGCGCCTCGAGTCCGGAGGGGTCGGCGTCGAGGGTCACGTCGGCGCCCGCCTCGCCGACCATCTCCGCGAGTGCGACCGCAAGTCCGCCGTGACTGACGTCGTGGGTCGACAGCGTCGACTCGGCGTCGGCGACGTCCGCGACGGCGTCGACGACGGCGGCGGCGTCGTCGGGAAGCGACGGAAACCGGTCGGTGCCGCCGAACTCGGCGAGTAGTTCCGAGCCACCGAGACGGCGGGCGGCCTCGCCGTCGGCGCCGCCGACCACGAGCAGCGTTCCCTCGCCGTCGAGTGCCGCGGTCGGCGCCTCGTAGCCGGGCTTCGTGCCCGTCATCGCCAGCGTCGGCGTCGGCGGGATGGGCCCGGTCGGGGAGTCGTTGTACAGCGAGACGTTCCCGCCGACGACGGGGACGTCGAGTTCGCTACACATGTCGGCGAGGCCGTCGACGATGGCCTCGAAGCCGCCGTACACCTCGGGCTTCTCGGGGTTGCCGCCGTTGAGACAGTCGACGGCAGCGAGCGGGGCGGCGCCCTTCGCGGCGAGGTTCGTGGCGTTCTCCAGGGCCACGGCGCGGGCGCCGTCGTAGGGCGCGGCGTCGGTCCAGTTGGGATCGGCGCCCGACGAGACGGCCAGTCCGACGCCGGCCTCCCGGACGGCGACGATGGCCGCGTCGTCGCCCGGCTTCATCGCCGTTCGCGTGCCGACCTCGTGGTCGTACTGCCGGTAGACCCACGACTTCGAGGCGGTGTTCGGTGCGGCGACGACGGTCTCGAAGGCGGTTTCGAGGTCGACCTCGGGGGGGTCCCGGGCCGGCTGTTCGGGTTCGACGCTCGTCAGGTCGTTCATCGGGGCGCCGTCGGCCAAAAAGTCGGCGGCACAGTCGACGACCGCCTCGCCGTCGAAGGTGCAGACGTAGTTGCCCTCGGTCACCTCGCCGATGACCGAACAGCCGAGGTCGTACTTCTCGGCGATGGCCTCGACGGCCGCGACGTCGTCGGGCCGAACCTCGTAGCACATCCGTTCCTGGGACTCCGCGAGCAGGATTTCGAGGGCGTTCATGTTCGGTTCCCGCTGGTGGACGGCCTCGAGGTCGATGCGGGCGCCGAGGCCGCCCTTGGCGACCAGTTCCGAGGAAGCGCCGCCCAGCCCCGCCGCGCCGAGGTCGCGGGCCGCCCGGACGAGGTCGGCCTCGAGGAGTTCCTCGTTGGCCTCGATGAGCCGCTTCTCGGCGTAGGGGTCGCCCACCTGGACGGCCGGGCGGTCCTCGGTTTCGGCGTCCTCGTCGAGGTCCTCGCTGGCGAAGGAGGCGCCGCCCAGCCCGTCCCGGCCGGTGGCGTTGCCGACGAGGACCAGTTTGTTACCCGGCCGTTTCGCCTCGGCGGTCACCAGTCGCTCCTCGTCGGTCAGGCCGACGCAGGCGACGTTGACCAGCGGATTGCCCTCGTAGTCGTCGTGGAAGGCGACGCTGCCGGTCACCGTCGGGACGCCGATGCAGTTGCCGTAGTGGGAGATGCCCTCGACGACGCCCTCGAAGAGGTAGCGGGAGTGCTCGCGGTCGAAGTCGCCGAAGTAGAGACTGTCGGCCAGCGCGATGGGGTAGGCGCCCATCGACATGGTGTCGCGGACGATGCCGCCGACGCCGGTGGCGGCGCCGTCGAAGGGGTCGACGTAGGAGGGGTGGTTGTGGCTCTCGATGCCCATCGTGACGTAGGTGTCGCCCGGTTCGCCCGTCTCGGGGTCCGGCAGCGCGACGACGGCGGCGTCGTCGCCCGGGCCGACGACCACCGCGTCGCTCTCGCTGTCGAACGCCGACAGCAGCGGCCGCGAGGACCGGTACGCGCAGTGCTCGCTCCAGAGGTTCTCGAACAGCGCCTCCTCGGCCGGCGTCGGTTCCCGGTCCAGCTCCTCGACGACGAGTTTGCGGTCCGACGGCGAGAGACTCATTCAGGTGGATGCTACCTTCGGCCGAATAAATCGCTTTTCATGTGCACGTTCGTGCAAGACGGGGGCGGAAGCGTTACCACCACGCGGCCCCGGAGGCAGACCGTGCGCGGCCGCCGCCTCCTCCTCGTCGCCTGCCTGCTGGTTCTGGCGGGATGCGGCAGTGCCCCGGCCGGCGGGCCCGACCCGACGACGGTCACGCCGGCGCCGGTGCCGTCGCCGGAGGAGGGCGGTCGGGACGCCGTTCCGGCGGGCCTGGGAATCGAGAACGGTACCGTCGACGGGGCGACGCTCGTCGCCCGACACGCCGACTCGCTGTCGGTCCCGCGCAGACGCGTCGTGACCTTCCGCGTCGAGACGGGCGAGGCAACGCTGCTGTCGTACCGCGAGAACCGGACCGTCCTCGGCGGGCTGTCGCTCCGACGTCGGACCTACGAGGGACCGGCGACCGCCCGCTTCGTGCCGGACGCGACGGACGCGACGTCGGCCCGCGAGGTGCGGTTCGACAACGGGACCGCGGCGACCCGTCGGGGGTTCGTCGATGGACTGACCCGGGACGACGACGCGCCCCCGCTCGTCGCGCCCGTCCTCGAGGACGGCGGGGCCGAGATCGCCGCCCTCCTCGACGGAGCCGCCGTCGTGGAGAGACCCCCGTCGTCCGACTATCGGGTGTCGAACGGTCGCGTCGCCGACGCGGCCGTCCCGGAGTTTCTCACCGATGTCAGCGACGGCTCGGTTCGCGCGTCGGTCGGGCCGGACGGCCGGATACGGCGGCTGACGGTCCGGTACGACGCGCGAGTGGGCGACCGCGAGGTCTCGGTCATCCAGGAACTCCACTGGACCCGGCCCGTCACCCGGGAGCTCCGGTAGGTACCGGCTGCCGGACCCGGAGGCTTTTCGTGACGGCGTCGCTACGGGCGACTGTGCTGTCGGTCGAACTCCACGCCCACTCCGAGCTGTCGTACGACGGCCGAGACCCCGTCGAACTCCTCTTGGAACAGGCGGAGGCGGTCGGGCTCGACGCCCTCGCAGTCACCGACCACGACGAGATAGAGGCCTCGCTGTCGGCCGCCGCCGCCGCCCGGGAGTACGGTCTCGTCGGCATTCCGGGGATGGAGGTCTCCAGCGCCGCCGGCCACGTCCTCGCGCTCGGCGTCGAGGAACTCGTCCCCGCCGGTCTCCCCTTCGACGAGACGCTGGAGTACATCCGCGATCTGGGCGGTATCGCGGTCGTTCCCCACCCCTTCCAGTCGTCGCGGCACGGCGTCGCCGCCCACGTCACCCGCGAGCAACTGGCCAGCGCCGACGCCATCGAGGTGTACAACTCCCGGCTGCTGACCGGTCGGGCCAACCGCCAGGCCGAGCGATTCGCCGAGACGCACGGGCTGCCAAAGACCGCGGGCAGCGACGCCCACATCGCCGAGATGGTCGGACAGGCCGTCACCGAGGTCGACGCCTACCACCGCAGCGCCGAGGGGATACTCGACGCCGTTCAGGAGGGCCGGACCACCGTCGTCGGCAAGCGAACGCCCTGGTTCATCAGCGTCCAGCAGTTCGGGGGCGGCGTCACCCGGCGACTCCGGTCGATGCTGCCGTGGTGATGCAGGGCGCCGACCGCGCCGTCGTCCGGGCGGCCCTCGACGCCGACGACCCGCTGCCCGGCACCGTCGGCTTCGCCGGCGCACTCGACGACGGCCGGCTCGTCCGGGACGTGCTCGGGCGGTATCCGATCTTCTCCGAACCCGGCGACCCGGCGGCCCACAGCCCCGACCCGACCGACCTCTCGGAGCCGACCCCGGTCCCGGCCGGCCACCTCCGCGACGAAGACGGCGACACGCGTGCGTGGACGCTCCCCGACCCCGAGCCGTACGCGGAGTCCGGCCGGGCGGTCGAGGCGGTACGGGCGGCGATAACCGACGCCGTCGACGGCGTGGACGGCGCCCCGGCGGTCGCCTTCTCCGGCGGGGTCGACTCGTCGGTGCTGGCCGCACGGACCGACGGCCCACTGTTCGTCGGCGGGTTCGAGGACAGCCACGACGTCGAGGCGGCCCGCTCGGCCGCGGCGGCACTCGACCGCGAGGTCCGCGTCGTCGAGTTCACGCACGCCGACATCGAGCGGGCCGTCCCCGAAATCGTGGCGGCCACCGGCCGCTCGAACCCGATGGACGTCGGCATCGCGCTGCCGCTGTATCTGGTCGGCGAGCGGGCGGCCGCCGCGGGCTACGACCGCCTCGCAGTCGGGCAGGGCGCCGACGAACTCCTCGGCGGCTACGCGAAGGTGGCGAATCCGGCCGAGGACGACCGCCTGGAGGCCGACACCGTCCGGGGAGCGACCCGGGAGGTGGTCGGCTCGCTGCCCGCCCAGCTCGAACGGGACGTCCTCGCGCTGCGGGCCGCCGGCGTCGAACCCGTCGCGCCGCTGCTGGACGACCGGGTCGTCGCGGCGGCGCTGCGGCTACCGGCCGAGTTGCTCGTCGACGGCGACGAGCGGAAGGTCGCGCTCCGGCGCGCCGCCGACTTCCTGCCGGCCGAGATCAGGCGCCGGGACAAGAAGGCCGTCCAGTACGGCAGCCTCGTCGCCAGGGAACTGGACCGCCTGGCGCGGCAGGCCGGCTTCAAGCGCCGGATGGACGACCACGTCGGCCGCTACATCGACTCGCTCGTCGAGTGAAAACGAGGCGTTCGTCCGCGCCCGCGTCGGCTACTCCTCTTCTTCCTCTTCTTCCGCTTCGACTTCGCGCTCCTCGCCTGCGACGGTCCGTCTGCCCTCCATCCGTCGGGAGAACTTCATCTCCTGTCTGAAGTCGACGCCGAGCCAAACGAGGGCGGCGGCGACGATGATTATCGCACCGAGCACGGACGTGGTCGGCTCCGGGAAGAAGAACAGTACAACTCCGAGGAGGATCGCTCCGGCCAGGCCGAGCGCGTCTCACCAGGGGTCTACTGCGCGTTCCCAGAGACCCTTCGATTGTGTTGCCATAGCCATCTGTCCCGCCGGCCAGGATTCGTATTGTTATGTGGCGACTCGCCGCCCGCTACGGACCGATTAACCGGCGCTCGACACGGTAATCCCACGATACGTGCCTACTCCGATTCGTCGACGTGGCGACGGACGCCCGGACTCGCAGGTAGGCGACCGATTCGAGGGACGGCCGCTACCGCCGGTCTACTGACCGGTGCCGTCGTGGCGGGCGTTTCGCCCGTCCAACGCCGCTCGTGTCGGCGTTCCGTCGGCGTCTCGCCGATCACTCGGCGTCCTCACTCCGTCTCGACGGGGCAGTACAGCACCGGAATCTCGGTGTTGAGCATGACCGACTGGGAGACGCTGCCGAAGACGGCCTTGCCGGCCGGCGAGCGGTTGCGCCCGGCGACGGACACCAGGTCGGCGTCGGTCTCCTCGGCGTAGGCGACCACCTGCTCGCCGGGAGGACCGCTGGTCTCCGCCAGCGTTACCTCGATGCCGGCGTCCTCCAGGGCGTCGCGTGCCTCCCGTGCCGGGGCGAACTGGCTGACGCTGGCCCCCTCGACGTTGTCGGTGAAGACGTGGAGGATCGTCACCTCGACGACGTCCCAGTCGAGGGCGGCTATCTCCTCGGCCTGTGCCCGGGCCCGTTCCTCGCTGTCGTCGACCGCGAGTAGTACGTCCGTCATGGTCCGTAAAGGAGTAACACACCACCCGTGTTATATCGGTCGGAAACCACCGCTCACTTAAAACATGAAGTTCAAGCGAGGGGTATGACCCCGCTGGAAGTCGGCCTGCGACTCGTCGCCGGCGTGTTGCTCATTCTGGCGAACGGCTTCTTCGTCGCCATCGAGTTCGCGCTGACGCGAGTCCGCCAGTACACCGAAGCGGAGTTCGACCAACCGAGCCTGCGCCGGGCCTGGGAGATGACCGACGAACTGGAGATCTATCTCACCGCCTGCCAGGTCGGCATCACCGCCTCCAGCATCGCGGTCGGTATCGTCGCAGAGCCGGCGCTCGGGGCGATTTTCGAGCCGCTGTTCCACAACACCGCGCTGGCCGCGGTCGGTGCCGGCGGCATAATCGCGTTCGTCATCATCAACCTCGTCCACCTCACCCACGGCGAGCAGACGCCGACCTACCTCGGCGTCGAGCGGACCAAGTTCGTCTGCCGGTACGGCGCGACGCCGCTGTACTACTTCACGAAGCTCATCCGGCCGGTCATGGAAATCGGCGACACCGTCGCCAAGTGGACGCTCGGGCTGTTCGGCATCGAGATGACCGGCGCGTGGCTGGAGACTGGCGAGGAGGTCATCGAGACCCGCGCACAGCTCCGAAACCGGCTCGACACGCTCCTGGAGCAGGGTGACCTCCCCGAGGAACGCCACGAGGAGATCGTCGGTGCGCTCGACGCCGGGCAGATCCCGGTCGACAGCGTGATGGTCGACACCGAGGACGTGGTCTTCCTGTCGACCGAACTGGACCCCGACGAGAACCTCGAACGGATGATAGAGACGCCGCACACCCGCTACCCACTCGTCGGCGAGGAACCCGGAGACTTCGAGGGTATCGTCTACGTGCCCGCGGTGCTGGACCACATCGAGGCGGTTCGCTCCGGCGAGCAGAGCCTCGCCGACCTCGCCGCGCCGCCGATGACGGTCACGCCCGAGACGAGCGTCAGCGACGCTATCGACCAGTTCCAGGCCGAAAGCCAGGAACTGGCGCTGGTGCTCTCGGAGGGCGAGGTGGTCGGACTCGTCACCGCGACGGACGCCTTCGAGGCCGTGATGGGCGAACTGGAGGACCCGCTCGATGAAGAGAGCGAGGAGAGCGAGGACGACCGACCGTAGGGAGGGAGTCCTCGAGACGGAGCGGCGACCATCGGGAGCCGCGGAGTGCGGACTGTAGACCGACCGTAGGGAGGGAGTCCTCGAGACGGAGCGGCGACCATCGGGAGCCGCGGAGTGCGGACTGTAGACCGACCGTAGGGAGGGAGTCCTCGAGACGGAGCGGCGACCATCGGGAGCCGCGGAGTGCGGACTGTAGACCGACCGTAGGGAGGGAGTCCTCGAGACGGAGCGGCGACCATCGGGAGCCGCGGAGTGCGGACTGTAGACCGACCGTAGGGAGGGAGTCCTCGAGACGGAGCGGCGACCATCGGGAGCCGCGGAGTGCGGACTGTAGACCGACCGTAGGGAGGGAGTCCTCGAGACGGAGCGGCGACCATCGGGAGCCGCGGAGTGCGGACTGTAGACCGACCGTAGGGAGGGAGTCCTCGAGACGGAGCGGCGACCATCGGGAGCCGCGGAGTGCGGACTGTAGACCGACCGTAGGGAGGGAGTCCTCGAGACGGAGCGGCGACCATCGGGAGCCGCGGAGTGCGGACTGTAGACCGACCGTAGGGAGGGAGTCCTCGAGACGGAGCGGCGACCATCGGGAGCCGCGGAGTGCGGACTGTAGACCGACCGTAGGGAGGGAGGCCTCGATGCGGAGCGGCGACGGTGGAGAGCCGCGGAGCGGCGACCGTAGGAATCCCGAACCGACGCGACGACCACCCTCAGGCGACAGTCTCGATGGCGCGTTTGCCGAGGTCGCGGACGTCGACGGCGAGGTCGTCGGCGCGGGCGTCCAGGTCGGCGGGCTCGAACCACGTCCAGGCGTCGGCGTCGGCTTCGTCGCGGCCGACGGGGTCGACGGTGCGACCGTCGCACTCGGCGAAGTAGACGAAGTCGACGTGCTGGTGTGCGACGCGGCCGTCCTCGTGAGTGTCGATGTCCTCGAGGAGGAGCGCTGCGGGCCGGGGCAGCGACGTGGCCTGGGCGGTGTCGTAGGGACCGGCGTCGGCGACGAGGTCCGGCCGCAGTCCCGTCTCCTCGTGGGTCTCGCGCAGCGCCGTCTGGTGGGGGAGTTCGTCGCGGTCGACGTGGCCGCCCGGCGGCAGCCACATGTCGAGCTTCTCGTGTTCGTGCAGCAGGGTCGCGCCGTCGCATACCACGTAGCAGGTGGCGACGAAGTGACGGGTCGTCTCCATACCGGGGCGGCGACCCGGAACCGCTTTGTCGTTGCGGTCAGACCTCGAGGTCCTTCTCGGCCTCGAGCAGTTCGTGATAGCGGTTGCGGATGGTGACCTCCGAGATGTTCGCCACCTCGCTGACCTCGTTCTGTGTCACCTTCTCGTTGCACAGCAGCGAGGCGGCGTAGATGGCGGCCGCGGCGAGTCCGACCGGCGACTTCCCGGAGTGGACGCCGGCCTCGGCAGCGCTGTCGAGCAACTGGCGGGCGCGGCGCTCGACCTCGTCGGAGAGGTCGAGGTCGCTGGCGAACCGCGGGAGGTAGCTCTTGGGGTCCGCCGGCTCGATTTCGAGACCGAGTTCGCGGACCACGTACCGGTAGGTGCGGGCGATCTCGTCCTTGCCGACCCGGGAGACGTTCGACACCTCGTCGAGGCTCCGGGGGGTGTTCGCCTGGCGTGCGGCGGCGTACAGCGACGCCGTCGCCACACCCTCGATGGAGCGGCCGGGGAGGAGGTCCTCGTCGAGGGCGCGGCGGTAGATGACGCTGGCGGTTTCGCGGACGTTCTCGGGCAGGCCGAGCGCCGACGCCATGCGGTCGATTTCGCCGAGCGCCTGCTTGAGGTTCCGTTCCTTCGAGTCCCGCGTCCGGAACCGCTCGTTCCAGGTGCGGAGTCGCTGCATCTTCTGGCGCTGGCGGCTCGACAGGGAGTTGCCGTAGGCGTCCTTGTCCTGCCAGCCGATGTTCGTCGAGAGGCCCTCGTCGTGCATCATCTTCGTGGTCGGGGCGCCGACCCTCGATTTCTCGTCCTTCTCGGCGGAGTCGAAGGCCCGCCACTCCGGCCCGCGGTCGATCTCGTCTTCCTCGACGACGAGCCCGCACTCGCTGCAGACCGTCTCCCCGCGCTCGGTGTCCGACTCCAGGCGGGCGCCACACTCGGGGCAGGCGGTCTCGTCTTCGCTCTCCTCTGCCTTGGCTTCGGCCCGCTCCTCCTCGCTTTGGTCCCGTCTGACGGTGGTGTCTGTCATTTTATATCTGGCCCAGCAGGTGCTGAGAGAACCGCTATGGAATTGTGTTGTCCAGCCAGCGTCTTAAATATTCGGGCTGCAGAAGGTATCGAACGGAGGGTACAGCGGTTTCGGGTCGTATCGCCGGCCCTCGTCCGCACACTCGACGGAGCGGTGCAGTCACACGGGGACGGACACGATCGAGCGACGAGCGGTTCCTTCGAAACCCTTAGTGGCGCCCCCGTCCGAACCACGTCCATGACAGCAGACGAGGACGCCGGCGACTCGGCGACCGTCGACGAGGCGGAGGTCAGACACGTCGCCTCGCTCGCCCGCGTGAACCTCGACGAGGCGGAAGTCGAACGGTTCGCCGGGCAGTTCGCCGACATCCTCGAGTACTTCGAGGCGCTCGACGACGTTCCGGATGTCGACGCCGACGCCGAGTTGGCGAACGTGATGCGGCCCGACGAGGTCCGCGAGGGACTCACCCAGGAGGAGGCGCTGCGGAACGCCCCGGAGACCGAGGACGGCCGGTTCAAGGGTCCGAGGGTCTCATGAGCCACGACGCGTTCATCACCGACGCCGAGATCGAACCGACGGGGTCGGGACCGCTGGACGGCCGGACCGTCGCCGTCAAGGACAACATCTCGACGGCGGGCGTCCGGACGACCTGCGGGTCGGCGATGCTCGAGGAGTACGTCCCGCCGTACGACGCGACCGTCGTCGAGCGGCTGAAGGAAGCGGGTGCCACCGTCGTCGGCAAGACGAACATGGACGAGTTCGGGATGGGGACGACGACGGAGACGTCGGCGTTCGGGCCGACCGAGAACCCGGCCGCAGAGGGCCGCGTCCCCGGCGGTTCTTCCGGTGGGTCGGCGGCCGCCGTCGCCGCCGGGGATGCCGACCTCGCGCTCGGCTCCGACACGGGTGGCTCGGTGCGCTGTCCGGCCGCCTTCTGCGGCGTCGTCGGCATCAAACCGACCTACGGGCTGGTCTCCCGCTACGGGCTGGTCGCCTACGCCAACTCCCTGGAGCAGATCGGCCCGCTGGCGCCGACCGTCGAGGAGGCGGCCGAACTGCTGGACGTCATCGCCGGCGACGACGACCGCGACGCGACGACCCGCGAACCGCCCGAGGGTCTCCCGGAGAGTTACGCCGACGCCGCCGACGGGGACGTCGAGGGACTCACGGTCGGCGTCCCGACCGAACTGCTGGAGGGCGCCGACGAGGGCGTCCGCGAGACGTTCGAGGCCGCCCTCGAGGACCTCCGCGACCAGGGAGTGACCACCGAGGAGGTGTCGCTGCCCTCCGTCGAGACGGCCGTCCAGGCCTACTACGTCATCGCGATGTCGGAGGCCTCCTCGAACCTCGCGCGGTTCGACGGCGTCCGCTACGGCCCCGCAACCGAGGCCGAGGGCGACTGGAACGAGGCCTTCGCCGCCGTCCGCGAGGCGGGCTTCGGTGAGGAGGTCAAGCGCCGAATCCTCCTCGGCACCTACGCGCTGTCGGCCGGCTACCACGACAAGTACTACAAGCAGGCCCAGGACGCCCGCGCGTGGGTCGAGCAGGACTTCGATTCGGCCTTCGAGTCGGTCGACGTGCTGGCGTCGCCGACGATGCCGGTGCCGCCGTTCGAGATGGGCGAGAGCCTGGCGGACCCGCTGCAGATGTACCTCGCCGACGCCAACACCGTCCCGGTGAACCTGGCGAACCTGCCGGCGGTCTCCGTGCCGGCCGGGGAGACGGACGAGGGTCCGGTCGGCCTCCAGCTCGTCGGCCCGGCCTTCGGCGAGGAGACGATCATCCGGGCCGGCTCCGCGCTGGCCTGACCACCGTATCCGCCTCGAGTGCCTCCGGTCCGGAGGCGCCACCCCGTACTCGTCATCCCATCGCGACCGACAGGTACGCCAGTCCGAACAGCGTCGCGTTGTAGGCGCCGTGCGTGACCGCGGGCACGACCACGTTGTCGGTCCGCTCGTAGACGACCGCGAACACCAGGGCCGGGACGAAGAGCAGCGTTATCGTCAGCGCGACGCCGGAGGTGGGGCCGGCCAGGGCGGGGGCGTGGGCGACGGCAAAGATGACAGTCGCCAGCCCGATACCGAGCGGCGCCGAGAAGGTCTCCCGGAGGCGGCTCTGGACGACGCCGCGAAAGAGCAGTTCCTCGCCGGGACCGATGACGAGGACGGCGAGGACGAGCAACGCGAGAAAGACGCGGGAGTCCTGCTGGCCGAGTTCGGCGGCGCGGTTCTGTGCCGGCGTCAGCCCGAGCAGGAAGACGACGACGAATATCATCGAGAACGCGCCGACCAGCGCGAGCACGTAGCCGGCGCCGGCGTGTATCCACCCCTCGAGGTCGGGGACGGAGACGCCGACGTAGTCGGCGGGAAGGCCACGATACTGGAGGTACAGCGCCGAGAGACCGCCGAAGGCGACCCCCTGCAGGAGGAGCACGCGAAGGACCGTCTCGACGAGCAGCGACAGTTCCAGCCCGGCCAGGAAGACGGCCTCGACGACGAGGCTGCCGCCGCCGAGACCGGCGACGGCCAGGAGTAGCGCCGACAGCACCGCCCGGAGCGGGGCGGGGAGCCGTCCACCGGCGGACTCGGAGCGCGTCTCGGGCGGGGACATGGCCGGCGGTTCGCGCGGCGGGTCGAAAAACCCCTCGCTACTGCTGGCGGACGTAGTAGTAGGCGGCGCCGAAGACGACGGGGGCGACGAGGACGAGCGGCGTCGTCAGCGCCCAGGCGGTGCTCTGGCTGCTGAACTGGACGGCCGCGAGAAAGCCCACGAAGACGAGTGCGAGCACGCCGACCACCAGCGCGACCAGCCGGAACGGGCCGCCGTCGTCGTAGCTCACGCTACCGGTCGCCCTCGTGGAGGCTCTCCAGTATCTCGGGGTCGGTCCGGAACTTCAACACGTTGTGGACGATGGAGTTCCGCAGGTTGTCGACGGCCTGCCCGTGGCGCTTGTAGAACTCGTGTATCCACTGCGATTGCGACTGCCGGTCCGGGAACATCATCACGGCCTTCCACTGGTACTCGCCGTCCGAGAGGAAGTAAAACAGCGTGTTCGGCGAGTCGCGGATGAACTCCATGGCCGGTCGCCACTCCTCGTCGAAGTTCTCCGGGTTGAACTTGAACTCGAACAGCGCGAAGTGGAAGTACTCCTCGTTGGGGATGATGGCCTCCCGGAAGACCCCCTCCTCGCGCATCCCTCGGATGGACTCGGAGACGGTGACATGGGAGACGTCGATGCCGTACTTCTCCTCGAGGATGCGCGAGAGGTCCCGCGAGGACAGCTGCGGGTCCCTGGAGAGTTCCCGAAGCACCAGCACGTCCCGTTCCTTGAACTCCCAATCGGGGTCGTCCCTCGTGTCCATGGGCGACTACTCACCTCCCTCCGTGGTGTCCCTTTCGGTCAAAAACGCCGCCAGCTGCTCCCGATAGCCCTCGGTGCGGTCCTCGACGACCCAGTGGTAGGCGTCGTCCAGTTCGACCACCTCGCCACCGAGGTCCTCCGCGAGCCGCTCCCCGTAGGAGAGCGGCTGCATGACGTCGTCGGCGCCCCACAGACAGAGCACGTCGGCGTCGATGTCGTCGTAGGGGATTTCGGTGGTGTGGTTGGTGTTGGTGGCGACGGCGGCGCGAGCGAGCGCCCGCTTGCCGCCCTCCCGCAGCCACGGCGCCTTCATCCCGGCGACGAAGGCGGGGTCGGCCTCGCCGTGGGCGCCCTCGGCGAACGCGAAGTCGAGCTTTCCCTCGAACTCCTCGTCGTCCATCCCGGCGGTCCGGGGCAGTCCCAGCGTCGAGACGAACTCGACGGGCCAGGAATCGTAACAGACCGCGTTCGAGAGGACGAGCCGGTCGACGCGGTCGGGGCTGTGGGCCGCCAGCCGCAGCGCCGCGCCGCCGCCGATGTCGTGGGCGACGACCGTCGCCGTCGCCGCGTCGACCGAGTCGAGCAGGGCGGCGAGCATCGCCTCCTGAACGCGAATGGAGCGGTCGAAACCCTCGCCGGACGCGGAGTTGCCGTAGCCCAGCAGGTCCGGCGCGAGGACGTAGTACTCGTCCGCGAAGGCCGGCGCGACGCCGCGCCACAGGAACGACCACGTCGGGATGCCGTGGACGAACAGCAGCGTCTCGTCGTCGGGGTCGCCGGCCTCGTAGTAGGCGACCTCCAGCTCGTGGCCGTCGACGGCGACCGCCGCAGTTCGCTGGTGGGACTGCCACTCGTCGTGGGTCGTGATGGCGGCGGACCCGGCGCTCCCGGCGCCGCTCATAGGGTGCGCTCCGCGATGATGTTCTTCTGGATTTCGCTCGTTCCCTCGTAGATCTTGGTGATGCGGGCGTCCCGGTAGATGCGCTCGACGGGGTGATCCGAGACGTAGCCGGCGCCGCCGTGGACCTGCAGCGCCTCGTCGGCGACGTCGACGGCGTGCTCTGAGGCGAACAGTTTCGCCATCGAGGCCAGCCGGACGGCGGTGTCGTCGGCGCCGTCGGCGACGTGACTGGCGGCCCGGTAGGTGAGCGACCGGGCGGCCTCGACGTCCGTCGCCATCTCGGCTATCTTGTGCTCGATGGCCTGGAACTCACCGATCTTTTGGCCGAACTGCTCCCGTTCGTTCGCGTACTCGACGGCGGCGTCGAGCGCGCCCTGTGCGGCGCCGACGGCCTGGGCGGCGACGCTCGCCCGCCCCGAGGCGAAGAAGTCCATCAGCTGGTAGAACCCCCCGTTCAGCTCGCCGATGACGTTCTCGGCGGGGACACGAACGCCGTCGAGGACGATCTCGGCGAGGTCGGAGGCCCGAATGCCGAGCTTGTTGTCGATCTTCGTCGGCCGGAAGCCGTCGGTGTCGGTCGGCACGAGGAAGGCGGTGATGCCGCGGTGCGGTGGTTCGGCGTCCGGCTCGGTCTTGGCCATCACGACGGCGACGTCGGCGACCGTACCGTTGGTTATCCACATCTTGGTGCCGTCGATGACGTACTCGTCCCCGTCGGACTCGGCGACCGTCTCCATGCCGGCGACGTTCGAGCCGTGGGCCGGCTCGGAGATGCACGAACAGGAGGCGACCTCGCCGTCGGCGATCTTCGGCAGCCACTCCTCTTTCATCCAGTCGTCGCCGTACTCCAGGATCATCGAGGAGCCGAAGCCGGCGCTGCCGACCGCCGAGCCGATGCCGGGGTCGGCGCGCCACAGTTCCTCGGTGACGATGGTGCGGCCGACGGCGTCCATGCCGGCGCCGCCGTATTCCTCGGGGATGTGCGGGGCGACGAAGTCCAGGTCGGCGGCCTGCCGCCGGATGTCCTCGGGATACTCGCCGGATTCGTCGTGTTCGCGGGCGACGGGTTCGATCTCGGCCTCGCCGAACTCCCGGACGGCCTGCCTGACCGCCTCGTGTTCGGCCGTGAGCTGAAACGACATACCCGGTGGTCGGCTTCCGTTGAAAAATAGATTGTCCCCGATTCCGAACAGCGTTAAGCCGCAGGGGCGGCGGACGGCGCTACCGGCCCTCGAACTCCGGGGGTCGGCCCTCCATGAACGCGTTGGCGCCCTCCTCGTGGTCCTCGGTGGCGAAGACGGCGGCCTGAGAGGCGGCCTCGTTGTCCAGGGCGTCCTTCAGCGAGGCGTTCATCCCCTGCTCGATGAGCTTCTTGGAGTGCCGCAACGCGACCGTCGGCCCGTCCGCGATGGGTTCGACGAACGCGGCGGCCTGCTCTTCGAAGTCCTCCTCGTAGACGTGGTTGAACAGGCCCAACTCGGCGGCTTCGTCGGCGTCGAGCATCTCCCCGGTGAAGACGAGTTCCTTGGCCTTGCTGACGCCGACCTGTCGGGGCAGGAGGTAGGAGGTGCCGGAGTCGATGGCGAGACCGACCTGCCGGAAGCCGAAGGAGAGCTTCGCGTCGTCGGAGGCCAGCGTGATGTCGGCGGCGATGGCGAGGTTCGCACCGGCGCCGTAGGCGACGCCGTCGACCTTCGCTATCGTGGGGAGGTGAAACTCCGCGACCCGCTGGACGGCCCGGTGGGTCTCGTGTTGGATGCGCTCGACGGCCTCGTGAAGCTCCGCGGCGCCGCTCATCAACTCGACCATCGCGTTGACGTCCCCGCCGGCACAGAAGGTTCCCTCCTTGCCCTCGACGACGAGACAGCGGGCGTCGTCGTGAGCCTCCACCTCCTCGACGGCGTCGACGATCGCACTCGACATCTCGGCGCTCAAGGCGTTGCGGTTGTCCGGCCGATTCAGCGTCAGCGTCGCCACGCCGTCGTCGATATCGAGACGTATTGCGTCGCTCATGCGTCTCGACATGCGCGGCCACCGTCTAAAGCCTTGCCACGTCCCTGACCAGCGTTTCCATATGCTGCCGGTGGAGTTAACGGTCGAAGTGTATACCCCCGTTTCGATTACGACTGGTCAAATACGTGGCGAGGGACCTCAGGCGGATTCGCCGCCGAGATACGCCTTCTGGACCTCCGGGTTCTCCCGGATCTCCTCGGGGGTTCCCTCCGCGAGCAACTCGCCGAAGTTGATGACGATGGCCCGGTCGATGAGTTCGAGCAGGCCGCGCATGTTGTGGTCGACGACGACCAGCGTCGTCCCCTCCTCGCGGAGCTCCTCCAGCAGAGTCGAAACCCGGCCGATCTCGTTGTCCGCCAGCCCCGCGAACGGCTCGTCGACGAGCAGCATATCGGGATCGGTCGCCATCGCACGGGCGAGTTCCAGCCGAAGCATCCCCGCGTGGGGAAGTTCGGCCGGCATCCGGTACATCTCCTCGGCCAAACCGACCCGCTCGCAGAGCTCGATCGCCTCCGTACGGGTCTCCCCGCGCAGCCCGCGCGTGGAGAACAGCCGGTCGGGGACCAGTGCCGTCTGGACGTTGGCGAGGACGGTCCGGTCCTCGAAGGGTCGGAACTCCTGGAACGTCCGCGCGAGGCCCTTGCCAACCATCTCGTAGGCCGGCAGGCCGGTGACGTCCTCGCCGCGGTAGTACACCGTCCCCTCGGTCGGCGGGTAGCGGCCGGTGATGCAGTTGAACGTCGTCGACTTGCCCGCACCGTTCGGCCCGATGAAGCCGAGGATCTCCCGTTCTTCGACGGCGAAGGAGAGGTCGTCGACGGCGATCAACCCACCGAATCGCTTGGTGAGACTGTCGACGACGAGGGCGCCGTCGTCGGGGTCGAACGCCCGTGTGCCGTCCGCGCTCTCGGCAGTCGGATCGGGACCCCCCGACTGCGCTTCGCTGCTCATCGGCGGTCACCCCCGAACAGCTCCCGGAGGTCGTCGGTCCAGGATTCGACGACCCGCTCTCCACGAGACGTGCCGCCGTCGGCGACGGCTTCACCGGACTGCGGTTCGGAGCGAGCACGCCACTCTCCCACCACTCGGGGGACGATGCCCTCCGGCAGGTAGAACAGGAAGGCGAACGTCACGATGCCGAACAGGAGGAAGTAGATCTCCCCGACCGCCACGTCGAGAAGCGGGATGACCAGCTCGATTTCGGCGCCGGTGAACGGGACGGTAACCGTATCGAGGTTCCGGATGAACACTCGAAGCAGGTAGAAAAACAGGCCACCGACCGCAGCGCCGGTGATGGTGCCGATGCCGCCGAGGATGGCGGCGATGATGACCTCGATGCTGATAAGGAGCGCCAGTAGCTCCGAGACGTTGAAGCCACCGACGCTGTGGCCGTACATCGCGCCCGCGAAGCCGCCGACCAGTCCCGAGACGACGAAGGCGAACAGCTTGAACTTCGCGGGGTTCTTCCCGGTCGCCGCGACCGAGATCTCGTCGGCCCGGATGGCGGTGAACACCATCCCCGCGTCGGAGCGGGTGATGGCGACGAACAGCGCCAGCGCGAACAGGAACACGAACAGCGCGAGGTAGTACCCCGCGTAGGGATCGACTCCCGGCGACGGTATCGGGCCGATCGCGCCGAAGTTTTCGACGGCACCGACGCTTACGAGGCCGAGTTCCCCGCCGGTCCAGTCCGGGAAGAACCGGAACACCGAGATGAGGATGATCGGCGTCACGAGCGTGATGAGCGAGAAGTACGGTCCCTTCACGCGCAGCGACGGGAAGCCGATGAGCAGGCCGGCCACGCCGGCCGCGACGGCGCCGAGCGGTGCGGCGATCCAGGGGTCGATACCGACGTGGAGGTTCAACATCCCCGAGGCGTAGCCGCCGACCCCGAAGAAGAGGCCGTGACCGAACGATATCTCGCCGGTGTACCCCGAGACGAAGTCCCAGCTCATCACGAACGTCGCAAAGAACAGCGCCGATGCGAGGTAGATGGCGTAGATGGCCGGGAGAACCACCGGAAGGACGAAGAGCGCGAGGATTCCGAGGAGCCCGACCTGCTGGTGTCGCTGCATCTCGACCGGGTTGAGGATGTCGGCCCACGACTTCGAACCGGATCGTGCCTGTCCGGACATCTCACTCCTCCACCAGTTCGCGGCCGAAGAGACCCTTCGGTCTGATGAGCAACACGAGAACCAACACGATCAGCGCCGAGACGCCGGCCAGCCGTTCGCTGATGAACCGGATGGTTATCTGATCGAGGAAGCTGATCAGGTACGCGCCGATGACGCTACCGCGGATGCTGCCGAGACCGCCCAACACGACGATGGCGAACGACAGCAACAGCGGGTTGCGGCCCATGAGCGGGCTCGCCGTCTGGAAGGACGCGAGAAACAGCCCCGCGAGGCCGGCGAGCGCGCCAGCCAGAACCCATGTGTAGGTGTACACGTACTCGGAGTCGATGCCGACCAGGGCCGCGCCCTTGTCCGACATCGAGGTCGCGAGGATGGCCTTCCCGGTCCGGGTCCGGTTGACGAAGTAGAACAGGCCGCCGATGAGCACCCACGAGAGCACGAACACGAGGATACGGTTCCGCTGGATGCTCTCCCCGAAGACGGTCACGGTCCCTTCGAGTAGCTGGCGAACGACCAGCTCCTGACCACCGAAGACGACGAGTGCCGCCTGCTCGGTGATGATGGCGACGACGAGCGTCAGGATGAGGACGGTGACGGGGTTGTGACGGATCTTGCTGATGAGGCCCCTGTACAGGGCGAGTGCGAAGGCTGCAGAGACGACTGCGGCCGCGATGGCCCCGGCGACGATGCTCCCGGAAGCCGCTTCGACGGCGTACGCGCTGTAGGCGCCGACGGTGATGATGCCGCCGTGGGCGAGGTTCAACACGCCTCCGACCCCGAAGATGAGCGTGAACCCGATGGCTATCAGCGAGTACAGCGCCCCCAGCATGAGGACGTCCGCCGCGACGGAGATGGCGCTTACCATCGTGTTTCAGGCCCAGGGTGGCGATTGGTACTCGGTCTCTTCGAGGTCGTCGGGCCAGAGAACCCGCTGTCTCCCGTTGCCCTCCCCGTCGGTCTGCCACTGGAAGTACACGCCCTGGGCGTAGTCGGGCCCGTACCGCACGTCGTGGGGGAACCGGCCGTCGGGACCGAAGAACTCGATGTTCCCGCCGGTGCCGGTGTAGGACATCCCCTCCAGTTCGGTGACGAGGTCGTCGCTGTCGACGCTCTCGGTCGCCTCGATGGCCTCCTTGAGCATGTACACCGCGTCGTACGCCGAGTAGCCGGTGTACACCGGGAGGCTGTCGTAGGCCTCCTGGTAGGCGTTGGCGTACGGCACCGTCTTCTCGGTCACCTCGGAGTTGGCCGTCGCGGTCGTCTGTGAGAACGTCGAGATGGCTGCCCCTTCGGTGGCCTGGTAGAAGGAGGGCAGCTGGGTCGGGACGTGGATACCGCCGAAGCCGAAGGGTCGCTGCTGTTGGGCCCACTGGACGAGCGCGTTCGTCCCGATGTGTGCCAACGCGGTGTAGGCACCGTCGATGTCGCTGGATTCGAGCTGGTCGTAGATCGGCGTGAAGTCCTCGGTCCCCTCCGCGATCCGGCGGACCCCGGTGACCTCGATGCCGGCCTCCTCTTCGAGACGCTGTTGGATGTCGCTCGTGATCGGCTCGGTCCACTTGTAGTCCTCCGCGAGGAAGGCGACCCGCTCCCAGCCCATCGCCTCGAAGCGGTCGGCGGCGAACTGCAGCTGTGACTCGCCGAGGAACACGGAGTTGATCGGCCCGACCCGGAACCAGTACTTGTTGGTCTCGTAGTCGTCGGCGACGAGCTGGGGGGCCTCGGGCGTCGCGGCTCCCGCGGTCAGGTGGACCGTACTCTGCTGGGCGATGTTCTCCATGATCGACAGCAGGCTCTCGGAGCCGAAGATGCCGACCGTCGCGTCGACGTTCTCGCCGGTCGTCAGCTCCTGGTACACCTCGCGGGTCGTCCCCGGCTGGTCCATGGTGTCCTTCGTCGAGACCTCGACGTCGGCACCGGCGATACCGCCGTCGTCGTTGATCTCGCTGACCGCGAGTTCGGCGCTCTTGAGGATCGAATCGCCCATCGGCGATTCCGCGGGACCGAGAGCGCCGATGGTGATCGTCTCCGGGATTCCACCGTCACCGTTGCCGTTCCCGCCGCCGAGACAGCCCGCGAACGTGGTTCCCACGGCCCCGGCCCCGGTCGCTCTCAGGAACGACCGCCTGTCGACCCCGAAAGCGCGGTTCGTTCGTGATCCCCTCGACCGCCGATCACCATTATTATTGTTAACTATTGCCAATCAACATGTTATAGTACAATCATCATAAAGGTGCTGCCGATCCCTAGAACTACAATTTTGAATACGGTTTGAGTTCCTCGACCACCGGTGATCGAGAGGGGCCACCGGATCGGGGGTTCGTCCCGAGGGAGCGGGCCGTCCGAGCGCGATGGATACCGGGGGTTCGTCGATCCTGGCCTACCGCGCGGTCCAGCCGCCGTCGACGGCCAGCGTCGCACCCGTCGCGTAGCTGGCGAGGTCGCTGGCGAGGAAGAGGGCGGGCCCGGCTACCTCCTCGGGGTCGGCGAACCGGTCCAGGGGCGTGCGTTCCTCGATGGACCGCCGGAGGTCGTCGTCGGCGTGGAGGTCCTCGGTGAGGTCCGTTGCGACGTAGCCGGGCGCCAGACAGTTGACGCGGGCCTCGGGCGCCCAGTCGAGCGCGAGGCTCTTGGTCAGCCCGACCAGCCCGTGTTTCGAGGCGACGTAGGGGTGCTGGCGCGGCAGTCCGACCAGCCCGCCGACGGAGGCGACGTTGACGAGCACGCCGTCGGACGCCAGCAGCGCGGACTCCGCGGCCCGCGCACAGGCGAAGGCGCCCTCGAGGTTGACCGCCAGCACCTGCCGGAGGCCCTCGTCGGTCACCCCCTCCAGGTCGCCGAGGGCCGCCTCGGGGTTGACGCCGGCGTTGTTCACCACGACGTCGACGCCGAGGTCGTCGGCGATCCGGTCGAAGCAGTCGGTGACGGCCTCGCTGTCGGTGACGTCGAGCGTCTCGAGGCGACTCTCCGCGCCGCGGTCACGGATCGCCGCGACGACGTCTTCGAGGGCCGGCTCGCTGCGCGCCAGCGGCACCACGTCTGCCCCGGCCTCCGCGAACCCGAGGGCGATAGCCCGCCCGATGCCACGGGACCCGCCGGTGACGACCGCCGTCCGCCCCTCGAAATCGAAGGCCACGTCTCCGTCCATACCGGAGGCGGGTCCGGCCTCGAAAAAAGCGTACCGGGAGTCTCCGGTTCGTAACGCTCATACCGACGCTGCGTCTACGGTCCGGCAATGGACCTTCGCGTCATCGAGAACCTCGACACGGAACTGTCGATCGAGATACAGGGCGAGGACCACACGTTCATGAACGTGCTGAAGGGGGCGCTGCTGGAGGTCGACGGCGTCACCGCGGCGACCTACGACATGAACCCCGAGCAGTCCGGCGGCCAGACCGACCCCATCGTCACGATCAAGACCGACGACAGCATCGAGCCCCTGGACGCCCTGGAGAAGGCCGCCGGCGGCATCAAAACCAAGACCGACGCCTTCCGGAACGCCTTCGAGACGGCGGCGTAGCGGTTCGACGGGGGAACCAGAAACGACTTCCCGGTCGGGCCGTCACCTCTCCGCATGCGCCGCCGTACGTTCCTGACCGCGACCGCCCTCGCCTCGAGCGCCCTCGCCGGCTGTCTCGGCGGCGACGGCGACGGCCCTCCCGGGCCGACCGACACCGACGCGCCTACCCCGACCTCGATGGACGCCGACCCGGATTCCTTCGAGCGCATCGAGGTCGAGGGGCAGATGGTGCCGCTGGCGCCCGTCAAGGTGACGTACAACTGGTACGCCCGCGGCGAGGCTCGCTTCGCCGACGCTCGCGGCGAGGGCCAGTACCAGGAAGCCCGCATTACGGGCGCCGTCTGGAGTCCAGCGCCCGACGGGCGCCCGGACGACCCCGTGGCGGAGTGGGCGACTGACGAGCGCATCGTCTGTTACTGCGGTTGTCCGCACCACCTCTCGTCGCTGCGGGCGTCGACGCTCATCGAGAACGGCTACGAGGACGTCTACGTCATCGACGAGGGGTTCTTCGAGTGGGCCGACCGCGGCTACCCCATCACGGGGACGGAGGTCCAGGGCGCCGCCCGCGTCATCCGCGGACGGAGCGCCGCCGACGCCGGCGAGCCGGTGTACGCGACCCACGAGCCGAGCGACCAGCGGGAGGCCGCCTTCGTCGGCGCCGACGGTAGCTACGAGTTGCACCTCCGCTTTGCGGACCTGGCTTCCGACGCCGAAATCAGCGTCGAGGCGCCCGACTACACCGTCGTCGCGCCGCTGTCGGAGCTGACGAGCGGGCTCGTCTCGCCGCCGTAGATCCTCAGCAAGCGGCGTACGCGACCGCGACCGTGTTCTCGGGCGTGACGTGGACGGCCACCGCCTCGGTTGCCGCGTCCCCGCGGATAGCGGCCTCGTAGTCGGACCGCTCGAGGAGGTCCGCGGCGATGGCGGCCGCGAGGTCGGCCTCGGTGTCGAACGCCGCGGGGTCCAGCGACGTCTGGATGGCGCCGGCCCGGAGGTCGGTCCGGCAGTCGGGATCGAAGGCGCCGGCGCCGGGGAACTCTCCCTCGTAGTCGGAATCGTACCGCGCCGCGACGTCGTGGCGGACAGCGTACGTTGCGAGGGCGTCCAGGCCGTCGTCACGGCCACGTTCGGACCCGCGCTCGGCGTCGAACTCGCCCTCGACCTCGCTCTCGACGGCCCGGAGGTCGAGACCGGCCGCCGTCGTCGCCTCCCCCGGCGCCTCGGGCGGTGCCGGCGGCCCGCCGAGGCCCGGTATCGGAATCACGCCGGTCACCGCCAGCGCGACGACGACGACCACGGCGACGACGCCGAGCAGGTACGGCCACCCGACGTCGAGGTAGCCGGGCGCCGACACCTCCTGGGCGAGGTCCTCGTCGCCGACCGCCCGCTTCTCGAGGGTGGGATGGCTACAGCCCGTACATATCTTGGCGTTCCTGACGTGCTCGCGGCCGCAGTTCTCACAGACCCACACGTACGACTCGGCCCGGAAGGCCGACGACGAAGCGTCGTCGACCCGCTCGAAGGTCTCGCGGCCGCAGGTCTCACACGGCGGGTCGTCCTCGTCGTACTCCCGACCGCACCAGGTACACCGCCACGTCACTACCGCTACGGAGGGGACCGGCGGATAAATACCGATGGATTCGGATGAGGCGTCGGTCGAGCGGTTACAGCCGGACGGGAACCCCGCGCTCGTCGAGGTACTCCTTGACCTCGGCGATGGTGTACTCGCCGAAGTGGAAGATGGAGGCCGCCAGGGCCGCGTCGGCGCCGGCCTCCTCGAACACCTCGTAAACGTGCTCCGGGCCGCCACAGCCCGAGGAGGCGATGACCGGCGTCGAGGTGTTCTCACAGACCGCCCGCAGGAGCGGAATGTCGTAGCCCTCCTTGGTCCCGTCACGGTCGATGGAGTTGACGAACAGTTCGCCCGCGCCGCGGTTCTCGGCCTCGTTGACCCATTCGAGGACGTCGACGCCGGTCCCCTCGCGGCCGCCCTTCTTCGTGCACTCGAACCACGCGCTCTCGCCGCCGACGTCGAAGTACTGTTCGCCGGCCTCGTCGAAGCGCCGCCGGGCGTCGACGCTGATGACGATACACTGGCTGCCGAACGCCTCGGCGCCCTCCTCTATGAGGGCGGGCCGCTCCAGGGCGCCGGTCGTGATCGAGACCTTGTCGGCGCCCGCCCGCAGCGTCTCCTTGATGTCGTCGGTCGTCCGGATGCCGCCCCCGACCGTCAGCGGGATGAAACACTCGTCAGCCACCGCCGAGACGGTGTCCAGCATCGTCTCTCGACCCTCCGCCGAGGCGGTGATGTCGAGGAAGACGAACTCGTCGGCGCCCGATTCGTTGTACTTCTCGGCGAGTTCGACCGGGTCGCCGGTGTACTCCAGGTCCTCGAAGTTGACGCCGGTGTAGACCGCCGCGTTCCCCTCCTCGTCGACGTCGACGTCGATGCAGGGGATGATGCGCTTGGTGAGGGTCATCTACTACCCGGAGATTGGCCGGGTTCGGGTTTGACGGTTTCGGAGTCGGCGACCGCCTGGAGTGGAAAAACACAAGCGGTCACGCCGACTACGGCGGGTAATGACCACCGTTCGGAACATCGCGGCGGGCGTCCGGTCGATGACGAGCAACGCCTTCCTCGTCGACGGCGAGCGGGCCGTCCTCGTCGACGCCGGGTCCGACTTCGACGCGGTCGCCCGCATCGAGGACGCCACGGGAAGCATCGACGCCCTCGTCCTGACGCACACCCACCCCGACCACGTCGGCAACGTCGAGTCGGTCGTCGAGGCCTTCGGGGTCGACATCTGGGGGTACGACCCCGACCACCCGCTCGTCGACCACGCCATCGAGGACGGCGAGACCGTCCGGTTGGGCGACCACGACTTCGAGGCGCTGCACACGCCGGGCCACAAGGACGACCACCTCTGTTTTCACTCGGCCGAGGCGGGCATCCTGTTCGCCGGCGACCTCGTGTTCGCCAACGGGGGGTTCGGCCGGACCGACCTGCCGGAGGGCAACCGCGAGACGCTCGTCGACAGCATCGAGTACCTGCTGGCCACGCTCGACGAAACGCTGTCGGCGATGTACGTCGGCCACGGGCCGGCCGTCGACTCGAACCCGTTGTATCACGTCGAACTCGCGGCCCAGGCGGCGAAGATGGGATAGAATTGGGAGAACGTATTTACCACCGGCAAGCCTCGATTCGGGCGCAGACGCGTCCGAGAGGCTACACCCCCACGACCTCGGAGGGAGACGGTCGTGCGGTCCCGGCCGGGCGTTCGGCCGGGGGCCGCCGGCGGTGCTGCCGTCGCCGCCTCCCACCGCAGGGCACCCTGATCCCCGACGACCCGCCGTTGCGAGCGGCCCGTGCGTCTGTACGGCGGCGTCGTCGTTTCCGTTACTCCATCAGACCGTCGAGAGCAGCGCCTCGTAGGCCTCGCCGTAGGCCGACGCGACCGCACCGAGGTCCGCCCGCTCCTCGCCGGCGAGGGCCGGCAGCGTCACCGACGCCGCAGGGTCAAGCAGGTCCGTGACGTGGCCGACCCGTTCTTCGAGGCGTCCCTCGTGGGCACTGCCGCTTGCGACGTCGCAGGCCTTCGCGTACCGTTCGCCGTCGTAGACCCGACAGCGACGGGGTTCGACCACCGCGACCGCGTCGGGGACGAACGCCGACAGCGGCCGGGCGATGTCCGAGTACGACTCCACGATTGCGGCTTCCCGGCTCTCGATGCGCTCGCCGAGGGCGTCGAGGGCGGGTCCGTGCGACCGCGCCATCAGGTCGTTCAGTTCGGGGAGTGCCTCGACGACCGTCGCTTCGTCGAGCGGCAATCCGCGTTCGGCCTCCTCGGGCACGTTTACGGTCCCGTTGACGACGTAGCGGTCCTCGCCCGCGGGAGGCGTGATCCGGTCGACGAGGAAGGCCCGTTCCTCGCGGCCCAGCAGACCCTTGCCGCCGCCGGGGACCGGCATCCACAGGCGATGGACCGGGTTGATGGCCTCGGGTCGGACCTCGCCCGGCGAGGCGGCCGCCAGTTTCTTGGCGTCCTTGCCGTAGAGCCGACCCGTCTCGACGGCCCGGCGGTAGTCGTCGTGGTCGTACCAGAAGCCGTTGCCGGCGCGGGGTTTGAACCCCCGGACGCCGGTCCGCTCGACGAGACCCGCGGTGAAGGTCGTCTTGCCGGCGTCGACCTCGCTGCTGCCCGCGACGAGCAGTTTCATTGCAGTCCGTAGTAGCCCGGTTCGTCCTCGGCGTCCGGTTCGGCGAAGACGAACGCCTCGCTGTTGTCCAGCATCCAGGGGATGGCCCAGTCCAGCAGGATGGCCTCCGTCTCGGCGTCCATCTCCCGGTCGGGGTCGACGCCCTGCAGCAGTCGTGCGATCTCGTAGACGGTGTAGAGGTAGTCGTCCTCGAGAACCTCCTCGGGGTCGCGGAACTCGAAGGACCGGAGGTCCTCGAACTCCTCGCGCGGTCGTGGCATGTCGGTCGGTACGGCGCCGGGGTTTTAGGGGTTGACGACCTGTCGAAGCCCCGTCCGGTGAGACGTGTCAGGGAGCGTGCTGAATAGATGGCGGTCTCTCGCAGTGGCGCATCCGGGCGCCGAGTGACACCTGCCGAACGCGGGCGGCCGCCACGGCCGGAACGCTAACGGCGACGTCCTGACCAGAGGACTCCGAGAAATCCGCAAGAAAGCGCAGCTATCGTTCGCCCCCACGAGCGGGGCGGCGTCCAACGGCGTCAGCGGGGAAACGCGGCGGGTCTCAGCCGTTGATCGCCGCGTCCAGCGAGTCGATGGCACCGGCCAGGGTCGCGATGTGCTCTTCGAGGCTCCCGGCGACGGCGTCTGCGGGCAGCTCGCCACCCGAGATGTCGTTGAAGAACGTGCCGGCGCTGCCGGTGTACCCCTCGAGGTCCTCGATTGCCGCCGCCCGTCCCTGCCTGTCGTCGCTGGCGGCAGCCGCCGCGTAGTCGACGAAGAAGCCGATGTGGTCGCGCCACAGGCTCAGGAACGCATCTCGGTTCTCGGAGCCGGCCAACTCGCCGATGGCGTCGGCGAGTTCCACGGAGTTGGTGTCGAGCGTGCCCGCCGCCGCGTCGAACGCGCCGCTGTCGAGCCCCGCGGCGTAGGCTGTCTTGACCGCGATGCCGGCGAGGTAGACGTGTTCCTGCAGCCCGGCGGTGAGGGTCGCGCGCAGCCCCGAGGCCGCCGAGTCGGGGTCGCCGTTCATGTCGAGCGCGGCGACGAACCCGCCGGCGATCACGCTGGCACTTCCCACGATGTGGTCTGCGGCGGCCTTGAGGTCGTCGAACGCGCTGGCCTCCCCGGCCGCAAAGCCGTCGATCGCGGCCGTCAGGGTATCGATGTGGACGTCGAGGCTCTCCGTCACGGCGTCGGCGGGCAGCTCGCCGCCCGAGATGTCCTCGAAGAACGTGCCGGCGGTGTCGGTGTAGCCGTCGAGGTCGTCGAGGGCGGCCTGGCGGCCCTCGTCGTCGTCTTCGGCGGCCGCAAGCGCGTAGTCGACGAAGAAGCCGATGTGGTCGCGCCACAGGCCAAGGAACGTCTCGCGGTTGTCGGAGCCAGCGGCCTGGCCGATGACGTCGGCCAGCGCCACCGAGTTTTCGTCCAGCGCTTCGGCAGCGAGGTCGAACTCGTCGCTGTCGGCGCCGAAACTGAAGGCGGCATCGACCGCGTAGCCGGCGAGATAGACGTGCTCCTGCAGCAACCCGGTGAGGGTCGCGCGCAACTCCGCGGCCTGACTCGCCGGGTCGCCGGCGAGGTCGGCGCCGGCAGCGATTCCGCCGGAGAGTGTCTTGGCAGCCCCCTCGACGTGACCCGCGGCCGTCTTGGCGTCGGCGTACGGGTTGCCGGTGCTTTTGGGCTCGATGACGAACTCCGCCTGCCCGTCGTCCGCCTCGGTCGCCGTCGCTGTCGGGTCCTCGTCGTCCGGCGTGGGGTCGTCCCCGTTACCCGAGGACGAACAGCCGGCGAGCGCTGCGATCGCGGCTGCACTGCTCGTTTTCAGGACCGTGCGTCGATCGAACCGTCCGGATGATTTTTCGCTCACATCCGATACAACAGGAATCTCCCCTTCGGTATTCGCCGAACTACGGCCAAACTCCGGCCCAATTTGGTTCCGAACGACCCCCGGTTCGTGGTTGTACGTAGCGAGACCGTCAGACCGACCATCCACGGTGAGCCGAGACTCCATGATATCGGCACGCCACTCGTGACGGCGGCGTGGTACCGGCGGACGGCGCTGCTGAATAGCGGGCGCGAACTTTTTTCGGCTCGGGTTCGTCTTCGGCGAACCGCTCGGCGCAAAAATTCGGTAAAAAAGGCGGACGGCTCGGCCTTCGGCCTCGCCGTCAGGGCCCCCGATCGCTCCGCTCGCACGGACGTTACTGCTGCATAGAACCTCTATTCAGCACGAGGCTCCTCTCAGTTTCCAACTGTTTCGAGTTGACGTGACCCGACCCTACCCAACTTGACGCCCAAAGAAAATCCGGTGTTGTGACTGCGGTCGGCCTACTGGCTCGTCGCCTTCTCGTACTGCTCTGCGACGTTGTCCCAGTCGACGACGTCGAAGAAGTTGTCGATGAAGCTGCCGCGGTCCGGACCGTAGTCGTAGTAGTAGGAGTGCTCCCAGACGTCGAGCGCGAGGATGGGGTGGCTGCCCCACAGCGCGCCCTGGTCGTGCTTGTCGACGACGAGGTTGCGCAACTGGTCGGAGACGGGGTCGTAGACCAGAAGCGCCCAGCCGCCGGCGGCGCCCGCGGCGGCCTCGAACTCGCCCTTCCAGCCCTCATAGGAGCCGAAGTCCTCCTCGATGGCGTCGGCGAGGGCACCCGAGGGTTCGCCACCGCCGTTCGGGGACATGTTCTCCCAGAACAGCGTGTGCAGGTAGTGACCCGACCCGTTGTGGGTCACGTTGCGGATGGCGGCCGCCGAGTCACCGAAATCGCCCGCCTCGCGGTTCTCCGCGAGCGTCTCCTCGGCGCTCTCCAGGCCGTTGACGTACCCCTGGTGGTGGGTGTCGTGATGCCACGTCACGACCTGCTCGGAGATGGACGGTTCGAGGGCGTCGTAGTCGTACGGGAGCGGCGGAAGCTCGGGGTTGGAATGTTCGGACATTTATATCGACCTCCAGTTGTACAACTCTCCGCCATCGCTGTTAAAACTTCGCTGTCGAACGGTAACACACCTCAAACCAATATCGCAGGACGGAGAAAGGTTCACCCCTGCCATCGGACCCACCGCTCCGACTCCTTTCCTCCTCCCGCTCGCTTCCTCACGAGACCTCTCTCCCCTTCCTCATTCGGCCTCGCTGTCCTCCCCCCTCGCCCGCTCGAACATCGCCAGCGCCGCCTCCCTGCGCTCGCTGTGGTCGACGACCGGGTCGGGGTAGTCGGGCGCGGCGCTCCGCCGTTCGTCGGTCCCGAGTTCGTGCCACGAGTGGACGGTTTCGGGGTCGACGCCACGCAATTCCGGGACGTACTCGGCGATGTACTCGGCCTCGGGGTCGTAACGCTCGCCCTGGGTCATCGGGTTGAAGATACGGAAGTACGGCTGGGCGTCGGTGCCCGTCGAGGCCGCCCACTGCCAGCCGCCGTTGTCGTTGGCCGTGTCGTGGTCGACCAGCATCTCCCGGAAGTGGTCGTAGCCGTGCCGCCAGTCGGCGAGGAGGTCCTTCGTGAGGAAGGAGGCGACGATCATCCGCACCCTGTTGTGCATGTACGCCTCCTCGTGGAGCTGGCGCATCCCCGCGTCGACGATGGGGTAGCCCGTCTCGCCGCGCTCCCAGGCGGCGAGCAACTCCTCGTCGTCCTCCCACTCGATGTCGTTCTCGTACGACCTGTAGTTCTCCGTCACCACCTCCGGGTTGAAGTTGAGGACGTGGGTGTAGAACTCCCGCCAGGCCAGTTGCGAGCGGAACTCCGCGACGGACTCGCGGGCCTCGCCCTCGGCGTCATCGAGCACCGACCGGACCCGCTCGTCGACCTCCCGGATGCCGACGGTGCCGAACTTCAGGTGCGGGGACAGCCGCGAGGTGCACTCGTCGGCCGGGTAATCGCGGCGCTCGTCGTACGCGTAAACATCGGACTCCAGAAAGGAGTCGAGCCGCTGGCGGGCCGCCGCCGTCCCCGCCGGCTGGACCGACGCCGACGGCTCCTCGAAGCCGAGTTCCGAGCACGTCGGGAGCGGCTCGTCGTCGTCGGCCGCCGCCAACTCGGGCACCTCTCGGGGGTCGTCCTTCTCCCGGTCGCGCCACTTCTTCCAGAAGTAGGTGTACACCGAGTAGGGCTCGCCCGCGTTGGTCGTGATGGAGCCCGGTTCGTGACAGATGGCGTCGTGGAACTTCTGTGGCAGGCGATCGGCTTCCTTCAGCGCCGCCGAGACCCGCTCGTCGCGGCGCCGTGCCAGCCCCGAGTAGTCGCGGTTCCACGACACTACCTCGGCGTCGTGCGTCGCCGCGAGGTCCAGCAGTTCCTCGGCGGGGTCGCCGCGACGGACGAACAGCTCCGACCCCCGCTCGCGGTACGCCTCCCGAAGCGACCCGAGAGCGTCCAGCATGAACGACACCCGGGGCGCGCCCGCGTGTTCGAGCACCGCATCGTCGAAGACGAAGACGCCCGCCGGGTCCTCCGGGGCGTCCGCGAGGCCGACGTTGTCGGCGAGTCGGAGGTCCCGCCGGTGCCAGTGCAGTCGCATCGTGTCGACGTGTGCGCGTCGGCGGGTAAAACCGCGGATGGCCCGAGGGGTATGCCGGTAGGTGCGAACGTAGGGTCAGTGCGCTCCGGCTACGGCTGTTCGACGCTGACCCTGAACAGCGCGAGGTGGGTCAGGACCATCGCCGTTTCGAGGGCGTACGTCTCGAGGCCGCCCGGGGGGTCCTCGATTCTGATCTCCTCGGTGGCCTCCCCGAGCCCCGCGGCCTCGAGCTCCGCCCGCACGTCGTCGAGAGCGGGGAGGCCGAGAACGGTGTCGTCGTCGCCCTCGCGGTTCTCCGACGCCGAGATGACGTACCACGCCTCCGTGCTGGAGGAGACCGCGTCGGTCTGCTGGACCTCGTAGCCGCGGTAGGTCTCGCCGTCGTGGCGGTAGTAGCCGCCGAAGAACGACTCGCGGGCCCACTCGCCGAGTTCGGTCTCGGGGTAGACGCGGCCCCCGCTCGCGTCCCCCTCGATTGCGGCGACGGCGAGATTGCGGCGCTCGCGGGAGAGGTCCCCGACGGCCGTCACCGTGGCGTCTCCCGGCGGTTCGACGGGGTCGGCGCCGACGAGCATCTCGTAGCGCGTCCCCGCGTCGACGTCGAGGTCGTAGTGGCCGTCGGCGTCGCCGGCCTCGTCGACGAGGCGGACGTCCCGCAGGGCCGGAAGCGGCGGCCGGGGCATCTCCTGGCCCGTCGAGACGTGTCTCCGGAGGGTTCGGTCCGAGGTGGCGGCGGTCCGTATCCAGTCGGCCAACTCGTCCGGATAGACCGAGACGCGGCCGGTGGACCGCGCCTCGCGGGGGTCATCGACCGGCGTCAGTATGACGGTCGGCGGGCCGGCCGTCCCGGTCGGTGCGCGCTCGGTCGGGTCGGTGGGGGTCGGCGAGCCGTCGTCCGGGGACGGGTCGGTTCTGGGGTCGCCGGTACAGCCCGCGAGTGCGGCCAGGGACCCGCCGGTCAGCAGGCCGAGGTAGCCGCGACGGGTCGGGTCGGTCGGCATGGACGGCCCTTGGAGCCCGTTATTTAAGACCGATGCCGAATATCAAACGCCGGTTTGAGTCTCGACGACCGTTACTTGTGGGCGTCCAGCAGGTCGTAGCTTCGCTCCCACTCGTAGTCGTCGTCGTGGTAGCGCTCGGCCAGCGGCTCGTCGGGCATCTCGCCGACCTGTCGTTTCTCCTCGCCGTAGGAGGGTCGGTCGGCCTCGTGGTAGAACCGGCCGGTCAGCACCTCGCCCTCGTACAGCGACGCCTCGGTCTTCTGCATCATGCGGGCCGCCTCCTCGCGGTCGGAGACGTCGAACTCGTAGTCGTCGTCCTGCTGGACGTCGATGTAGGGGACGTACTGCTTGGCGTCCTTGTTCCAGGTGGGACACTGCGTCAGGAAGTCGATGTGGGCGAAGCCGTCGTGTTCGATGGCCTCGACGAGTATCTCCTGGGCCTGGTTGGGGTTGACGGCGGCGGTCCGGGCGACGTAACTCGCGCCCGAGGTGAGCGCCAGCGACAGCGGCCGGATGGGCGATTTGGCCGAGCCGTGGGGCTGGGTCTTCGATTTGTGACCCTTCGGGCTGGTCGGGGACGTCTGGCCCTTCGTCAGCCCGAATATCTCGTTGTTGAACACGATGTAGGTCATGTCGTGGTTCTCCCGGGCGGTGTGCATGAAGTGGTTGCCCCCGATGCCGTAGCCGTCGCCGTCGCCGCCGGCGGCGACCACCTCGAGGTCGGGGTTGGCCAGCTTCGCGGCCCGAGCGATCGGCAGCGCCCGCCCGTGGATGGTGTGGAGGCCGTAGCTCTCGAAGTAGCTGCTCAGTTTGCCCGAACAGCCGATGCCGGTCGCCAGCAGTATCTCCTCGGGGTCCTTGCCCAGGTCGGCCATGGCGCCCTTCAGCGCCTTCAGGACGCCGAAGTCGCCACAGCCCGGACACCACGTCGCCTGCGGCTCGATGCCGGGAGTGTACTCGTCGCGCTCTACCTCGCGTTCCTCGCCGATAGCGTTGAATGCACTCATTGTCAGTCACCTGCCGCGGGGACGAACCGGGTCGTCGGGGCCGGTTCGTCGCCGTCGACGATGGTCTCGAACCCCTCGACCACCTCCGCGGGCTCGAAGGGGTTGCCGTTGTACTTCAGGAGGCTGTTCATTTTGGGGCCGAACCGGCCGAGTTCCTTCTGAATCAGCCCGCGGAACTGCGCGGAGCCGTTCATCTCGACGACCAGCGCCTCCTCGACGGACTCGAGGAACGCGGTCACCTCGGCCTCGGCCAGCGGCATCATCTCGGAGACGCCCAGCGACTTGACGCTGTGGCCGTCGGCCGCGAGTCGGTCGACGGCCTCCTCGACGGTGCCCTGCTGGCTGCCGAACGTCAGAATCCCGTAGTCGGCGTCCTCGACGGGCGCGTGCAGCGTCTGGTGGCTCTCCTCGCGGCCGTCCAGTTCCTCGCGGATGGCCTCGAGCTTCCGCATCCGTCGCTCCAGTTGGGCGACGCGGTTGTCGGGGTCCTCGCTGATGTGGCCCTCGGGGGTGTGCTCGTTGCCGGTCGCCAGGAACCGCCCGCCCTTCTGGCCGGGCAGCGAGCGGGGCGAGACGCCGTTCTCGCCGGGGTCGTGCTTGAAGCGCTGGAACTTCCCGGAGGCGTGGTGGGCCGCCTCCGCGATCTCGTCCTCGGAGAGCGTCGCCCCCAGGTCCGCGTTCGGCTCACGGTCGAAGAACGACTCGTCGACGTTGCGCAGTTCCCCGGAGAGCTTCTGGTCGTACAGTACGATGGCGGGCAACTGGTAGTCGTAGGCCAACTGGAAGGCCGTCCGGGTCTGCTCGTAGGCCTCTCTGACGTTGCCCGGCGCCAGTACGACCCGGTTGGAGTCGCCCTGGCTGGTGTAGAGGACGTGTTCGAGGTCGGCCTGTTCGGGTTTGGTCGGCATGCCCGTCGATGGACCGGCCCGCATCGCCTCGACGAGGACGACGGGCGTCTCGGTCATCTCGGCCAGTCCGAGCGGTTCGGACATCAGGGCGAAGCCGCCGCCGCTGGACCCGGACATGGCCT
Source organism: Natronomonas marina (assembly GCF_024298905.1). NCBI lineage: Archaea > Methanobacteriati > Methanobacteriota > Halobacteria > Halobacteriales > Natronomonadaceae > Natronomonas > Natronomonas marina. The sequence continues at coordinate 815,267 of NZ_CP101154.1, read as the reverse complement.
TGACGCCGGCGTGGGAGGCGCCCAGCGCCAGCGCCGCCGCCGCGATTTCGTCTTCGACCTGCTCGGAGATGCCGCCCACCTCGGGGAGGTGCTGGGCCATCAGCGTGAACACCTCCGTCCACGGCGTCATCGGGTAGCCGGAGATGAACCGACAGCCCTCGTCGAGGGCGCCGTAGGCGATGGCGTTGGACCCCGAGAGCAGCACCTGCTCGCTGTCGTGACTCCCCTCGGGCATCCGGAGGTCGTGGGAGAACTCCAGGTCGTCGACCTGCTGGTAGGCGGCCTCGAGGATTTCGAGGTTCGTCTCGAGTACCTCGCCGGACATCGCGTCGGCCATCAGGTCCTCGATGTGGCCCAGGTCGTACTCCAGGAGCGCGCCGGTCGCGCCGACGCCGGCGGTGTTCCGCATCACCTCCCGGCCCTTCTCGCGGGCCAGGCTACGGAGGTCCAGCGGGTAGACGTGCCAGTCGTTTTCCTCGACGCGTGCCTCGAAGTCGGGCACGTCCTCGACGTCGATGAGCCCCTCGTCGTAGACGATGACGCCGCCCTCCCGGAGGTCGTCGAGGTTCTCGGTCAGCGGCTTTATCTCCTCGGTGCCGTAGTAGGCCTCCTCCTGGGGGTTCCGTGCGAAGGAGTCCCCGAGCGCCAGGAGGAAGTTGTAGCCGTCGCCCCGCGAGCGGACCGGTTCGGGCGAGGCGCGTATCTCGACGTAGGTGTGGCCGCCGCGGATGCGCGACGGATAGTGACGGTGGGTGAAGACGTGCAACCCCGACCGCATCAGTGCTTTCGTGAAGTTCTGGCTGGTCGAGTCGATCCCGTCGCCGGAGCCGCCCGCGATTCGCCAGACGAGTTCCTCGGACATGGTGTATCACTGCGCCCAGTCGGGCGCCTTGCGCGAACTTCGAGTGCCGTCATTAAAAGCGTTTGCTAGGTATTAGCACGGATTAATAATGATATAGGTCTTTAAACATAGACTCCCCGCCGGCGGTTCCGGCAGCCCTCGACTGTCACGACCGCGCGAATTTGGGCACAGGCTTATTAGGAGCAGTGTCATGGTACCCCACAACCGAATGTCCCTCACCGAACTCATCGCGGGGGTCGAGGACCACGAGAAGACGCTGACGGTGTTCAACGCCGACGCCGAACGCGTCGAGGCCCTCCGCGCGCAGTTCCGCGACCGGAACCTGACGGTCACCGGCGAGCGGACGCCCAGCGGCAAGCCGGACTCCTTCGCGGTGCTGGCCGAGGACGGCCGGTTCGTCACGGCGGCCGACGTCACGGAGGTGCTGGAAACCACAAGCGCCGAGACCGAACCCGAGTTCGACGACCGGGCCTACAGCCCCATCCTCGACCACCTCGACGAGACGATGTTCACCTCCTACGCCATCGGACAGATGGTCGCCGCCTCCCGCGAGATAGAGGACCGCGCCTGGCGGGTCGGAAAAGGCGCGCTGCACTCGGGTTTTCAGCGGCTCTCCATCCTCGAAGACCAGATGGACGTCTACGGCCGCCTCGCCGGGAAGGGCGACCTGGACGTCCACGCCTACGCCTACCCCGACGCCGACGTTCCCGCCCACGACACCGACCTCACCATCCACGTCGAGCGGACCGACGAGATAGAGCGTTCGTGGTTCGTCGCCTACGACGGCGCCGGCATCGACGTCAACAAGTGTGCGCTCCTGGCCGAGGAACGGGAGTCGCGGACCTTCTACGGTTTCTGGACCTACGACCCCTCGACGGTCGACTGGATAATCGACCACCTCGAGTCCACCTACGGGCTCGTCGAGTCCCAGTAGCCCTTACTCCTCGACGAACAGGCCGTCGACGACCACGTCGACGAGCAGGTCCTGGCTCGACTCGTAGAGGTCGACGGCACCGGCCGGCTCGAACAGTTCCTCCCGGGCGGCGATGGTGAAGCCGAGCAAGCGGAACAGCCCCTGGAGTCGCTCGGCGTCGTCGACCCGGAAGGCGGGGTCCGACACCCACCGGTCGACGTGGTCGTCGTGGGCCGCCATCGCCTCGCGGTGGTGCTCGGCGACGATCTCCTCGGAGAGTTGGCCGTGGAGGGTCCGTATCTCGTCTTCGATGAGCAGCCGGTAGTACAGCGGGTTCGACGACAGTTCTTCGAGGAAGTGCTCTATCGTGAGTCGGACCTCCGCCCGCACGTCGGGTGCCGCCTCCAGTTCCGCCGCCAGCTCCGCGGCGACCCGCTCGCGCTCCTCGACGAGTATCGACAGGTACAGCGCCTCCTTGGAGTCGAAGAACTGGTAGAACGTGCTCGTCCCGATACCCACCTCGTCGGTCAGGTCCTCGATGCGGGTCCGCTCGAGTCCGAACCGGGTGAAAAGCTCCCGGCCCGCCCGGTGAAGCTCCTCCCGAATCCGGTCGCGCTCCTCGTCGGTGAACCCCTTCATCGGGCGAGTTTCCCCGGCGGTGCCTGGATCACGACTGTCTCACGTACCCGGATAGAGAATACACGAACAAAATGTTTATCCATTCGTGGAGTCTCGTTCCGCCAATGAGCATCCGTTCTTCGCAGGGAGGTTCGAGCCGCGTCCCGACCGGGGGACGGGGGCGCGACCGCCGGACGACCACGGGTACCGCGGGCCGCAAGGGAGGTCGTTCGGGTGCGACGTAGCCCGTTCGTCGTCGCGTTCGTGGTCCTGGTGACCGTCAGCAGCGTCGCCGGTGTCGCCGTCGCACAGGAGGGCGACCGGTCCTCGGGCTACGGCGGGCAGCCGAACCTGAACGTGCTGGCGCCGTCACCGACGGTGTCGCCGGGCGAACAGACGACCCTCACCCTCCAGGTCACGAACCGCGGGGAGGTGACCTCGGGGATACCGCCGGCGCGGGAGGCGGTGACGACCGCACGGAACGTCCGCGTCGAGGTGAACGGGAGCGACACGCCGCTGGTCGTCCGCAGCGGCAAGCAGTCCGTCGGGTCGGTCACCGAAAGCCGGCCGGGGACCGCGCCCGTCGAACTCGAGGTGCCGGACGGCGTCGAACCGGGGACCTACGAACTGGAGGTCGACCTCACCTACTCCTACACCGACCGGGTCATCCCGTCGCTGTTCCGGACCAGCGAGCGGACCCGGACGGTCAGCCGGACGGTCGACGTCGTCGTCGAGAGCGGCCCCCGGTTCGACGTCCGGACCCTCGAGACCGACGCCCAGGTCGGCGGCTCCGGGACGGCGACCGTCGAGGTCGAGAACGTCGGAACCGAAGCCGCGACCGACGTCTCGGTCGCCCTGGAGTCCCGGAGTCCGCAGGTGACCTTCGAGGACTCGCCGACGGCGTTCGCCACGGTCGGTCGACTCGCGCCCGGCGAGCGTCGCTCCGTCCGCGTCGGCGTCGACTTCGGGTCCGAGGCCAGCGTGCGGTCGTACCCGCTGGCGGCGACGATCAGCTACGACGATGTCGACGGCTTCGCCGGGACCGACGACGACCCGTCGCTACAGGTGCGGCCGCTGTCGGAGCAGACGGTCCGCGTCGAGAACGTCTCCTCGACGCTTCGCGTCGGCGAGGAGGGAACGCTGCGGGCGACGGTGGTCAACGAGGGTCCCGCCGACCTCGACAACGCGGTCGTGACGCTGCAACCGCCCGCCGAGAACGTCGAGGTCGTCGAACCCGAGGTGGCAATCGGTGACCTCGCGGGCGGCGAGTCGACGAACGTCTCCTTCGACGTCGAGCTTGCGAGCGCCGCCCGCGAGGGGGTCCGGCAGTTCGGCCTCGAAACCGAGTACGAGGGCGCCGACGGCGACCTCCGCAGCGTCGACCCCGTTCGGTTCCAGGCGGCGGTCGGCCCGCAGCGGGACGTCTTCGCCGTCGAGACGCGGAACGCGACGGTCACGGCCGGCGGGACGAACCGCATCGTCCTCGCCGTCACGAACCAGCGCAACGAGACGGTGACGGACGTCTCCGCGAAACTGTTCGCCTCCAGCCCGCTGTCGGCCGACGACGACGAGGCGTACGTCGCCTCCCTGCTACCCGGAGAGACGACCGAAATCCCGTTCCGCGTCTCGGCGTCCGGCTCCGCGCTGGCCAAGGAGTACCCGATATCCGTCGACTTCCAGTACGTCGACCGCGACGGCGAGACCCGCCTCTCGGACACCTACCGACGGCCGGTCACCGTCGTCGCCGGCGGCGGCGGGCTGTTCGGCTCCGTCGTGCCCGTCGGGTTGCTCGCGGCCGTCTCGCTGCTCGCCGTTCCCCTCGCACCGCTTGCGCTCCGACGGATGTAGATGGCACTGGACTACCAGCCGTACGTCGACCGGGTCGACGGGTACGTCACCGAGCGTCCCGGAACGGTCGTCGTCGCGTTCCTGCTCGTGACGGGGATGTTCGCGCTCGGCCTGGGCGGCGTCTCGACGGAGGCCGGCACCCAGCAGTTCACCCAGGACGTCCCCGCTCAGGAGGCCCTCGACGAGGTCAACGCGAAGTTCAGCCCCGCCTTCGCCGCGGACACGGGGAGCACACAGCTGATACAGCGGAGCGGGAACGTCCTCTCGCGGACGGCGATGCTCCGGATGCTGGAGGTCCAAGAGCGCATGGCCGACCGCCCCGGGATGCGCGTCGAGAGCACCTCCAGTGCGGCGGGCATCGTCGCCCGACAGCTCGACCCCGACGCCGAGACGCTCGCCGCCCAGCAGCGCGCCATCGAGGGCGCGACCGACACCGAGATACGGGCGGCCGTCCGGGCGGCCGACGAGACGAACCCCCGGTTCTCGGGGCTGCTCTCGGAGGACTACAACCCCGAGTCGGCGTCGGCGTCGGCCACCATCGGCGTCGTCAGCCACGAGATTCCTGGCGGCGTCTCCGGCAGCGCCGGCCAGGGCGGCTCCAGCCCGCTGACGCCGATCCAGCAGGAGGCCGAACGCATCGTCGACTCCGTCGGCGGCGACATCACGGTGTTCGGCTCCGGCGTCATCGCCGCCGAGTTCAGCGCCGTCATCAACGATACGCTGGCAATCGTCGTCCCCGCGGCGGTGCTTCTCATCACCGTGTTCCTCTCGGTGGCCTACCGGGACCTCGCGGACCTGCTTCTCGGCGTCGTCGCGCTGTTCATGGCGCTGGTGTGGACGTTCGGCTTCATGGGCATCGCCGGCATCGCGTTCAGCCAGGTGCTCATCGCGGTCCCGCCGCTGTTGCTGGCGGTCGGCATCGACTTCGGCATCCACGCGGTGAACCGCTACCGCGAGGAGCGGGCCCGGGGCCGCGACATCGCCGCGTCGATGACCGAGACGACCGACCAGGTGCTCGTGGCGTTCTTCATCGTGACGGGCACGACCGTCATCGGGTTCGGCGCGAACCTGACGAGCGACCTGCCGCCGATACGGGAGTTCGGCATCGTCGCCGCCGTCGGCATCGTCTTCACGTTCGCCATCTTCGGGGTGTTCCTGCCGGCGGCGAAGGTGAAACTCGACCACGCCCGGGAGCGCTACCCGATTCCGACGTTCGGGACGACGCCGCTGGGGTTCGGCGAATCGGCGCTCGGGCGGTTCCAGGGCGCCGGCAGCCGTATCGCCCGGGTGGGGCCGCTGGTCTTCGTCGTCGCCCTCCTCGTCGTCAGCGGCGTCTCGGCCGGCTACGCGACCGGCGTCGACACCACCTTCGAGACCGAGGACTTCCTACCGCCCGCCGACCAGCCGGACTACTACGACGCGTTGCCGGAGCCGTTCGCGCCGGGCGAGTACACCGTCACGGGAACGCTGAACTTCCTCGAAGAGAGCTTCGAGACCGGACAGTCAGACACCGTAACGGTGTACGTCGAGGGACCGATGGAACGGGGGTCGGCCCTGGAGTCGCTGCACCGCGCCGGCCGGGACCCGCCGTCCTCCGTGGTGACCGAGGACCGCCAGGCCGAGGCGACCAGCATCGTCACCGTCATCCGGGACTACGCCGACCGTGACCCCGCCTTCGCCCGACTCGTCGACCGCAACGACGCCGACGACGACGGTATCCCCGACGAGAACCTCCCGGACGTCTACGACGCGCTGTACGACTCGCCGGCCGGCGAGCGTGCCAGCCAGTACATGACGGCCGACCGACGGAGCACGCGGGTCGTCTACACCGTGAAGTCCGACGCGACGCAGGGCGAGGTGACCGCCGACGCCCGGACGCTCGCGGACAGACAGCGGTTCGAGGCGACCGCGACCGGCAGCACCGTCGTCTTCGAGTCCATCTCCACGGTCATCCTCGAGTCGGCCATCGTCAGCCTCGTCGTCGCGCTCGTGGGGTCGTCGCTGTTCCTCGTCGCCGTCTACTGGCTGCTGCTCGGGCGGGCCTCCCTCGGTATCGCCAACGTGGTGCCGATAGTCGTCACCGTCTGTCTGGTCGCCGGCTCCATCCGCCTGCTCGGGCTGTCGTTCAACGCCTTCACCGCGACCATCCTCGCCATCACCATCGGGCTCGGCATCGACTACTCCGTCCACATCACCCACCGGTTCGCCGACGAGTACGTCGAGAACGGCGTCGAACTCTACGAGGCCATCGACCGGACGGTGAAGGGGACCGGCGGCGCCCTCACCGGGAGCATGCTCACGACCGTCTTCGGCATCGGGGTGCTGGTGCTGTCGCTGTTCCCCGCCATCGGCCAGTTCGGTCTGCTGACCGCGCTGAGCGTCTTCTACGCCTATCTCGCGTCGCTGTACGTCCTGCCGTCGGTGCTGGTGCTGTGGGCCCGGGCGGTCGGCGACGATGGCGCCGACACCGTGTTCGGGAGGCTGACGAGCGGATGAACGCGTCGGTCCCGGGGGTAGCGAGTAACGGCCGGCGAAAACGTCGAAACGGATTTCGGTTGGGGGGTCCAACGCCGTAGCGTGGCCGAAATCGACGAGTGGCTCGCCGAAACCGCCGGCAGCTACGTCGTACACGCGCCGCCGCTCGCGGGGACGACGCCGTTCGTCGACGGCGTCGGCGGCCGGCGGGCCGGCGAGACGCTGCTCGTCGCGGCGACGATGGGGCTGGAGCGGACGCCGCCGAGCGCGCTGGCGTCGGTCTCGTCGGTCGTCGACTGCTCGCCGACCGAGTCCGGCAGCACCGGCACCATCGGCTCGCCCGCGGACCTCACCGGCGTCTCGATGCCCGTCTCCGAGTTCCTCAAGGCGACCGAGCGACCGACGCTCGCCATCGACTCGGTCTCGACGTTCCTGTACTACGCCGACGACGCCGCCGTCTTCCGCTTTCTCAGCGTCCTCACCGCCCACATCCGGCGACGGGACGGTCTCGGTCTCTTCGTGATGACGCCGGCCGCCCACGACGAGCAGACGATCCACACCTTCGCACAGGTGTTCGACGGCCGCATCGACCTCGAACGCGACCGGGTCCGCGTCGAGACGGCGGAGACGAGCGACCACCCCGACGGCTGGCAGCCGCGGTAGGCGTTCGCGGTTCGATCCCGTCGGTCGCTTCCCCGAATCCGATGGTGTGATTCCGCTGGACGAGAGCGTAGATCCCCCGGGAGCATCCGCGAGCGGCCGGCGACGCCGACCCGAACGGAGGAACGGTTCGTCGGCCCACCCTCACGGCCGTTTCGATCCGTTTCCCGGTCAGAACTCCCCGCGCAACCGCTCGAACTGGTCGGGGTCGTGCCCGTAGAGGACGCGGGCGTCGTGGCGCCGCTCGACGTCCCGCAGGAACTCGATGCTGTCGGCGGCGGCCCGCGAGTCGTACAGCAGGCTGGCCCCCATCGAGTGACCCTCCTCGTAGTTGGCCTCGAGGAACGCCGCGTCGCCGGCGACGAGGACGTTCTCGCCGTCGCGTTCGAGGAGCGCGCCGAGCAGTCCCGGCGTGTGGCCCGGGACGTGGAGCAACTCGATGCCGTCGAGGAGGTGGTGGCGGTGCTGGTCGACCACCTGCCAGTTCAGGTCGTGATCGAAGTCGCTTTCGAGGTAGGCGGTCCCGCCGGCGGTCGTGTTCGCCGACAGGTAGGCGTGTTCCAGTTCCCGCCGGTGGACGTACACCGGCACGTCGGTCCCGGCGAAGTGGTGCAGGCCGCCGGCGTGGTCGAGGTGGAGGTGCGACTGGACGACGCAGTCGATGTCGTCGACTGCGAGACCGACCTCGCCGAGCGCCGTCTCGAGGTCCCGCTCGGCGGCGTCGGGGTGGGCGAAGGCCTCGTACAGCGGTGCCGGCCAGTAGCCGTCGGCGGCGTCGGGGTGGGAGCCGGTGTCCCACAGGATCGTCGCCTCGGGGTGGTCGACGACGAGGTTCCAGACGGCGAACTCGGCGTACTCGAGATCCGGATTGGGGTCGCTGTGGGCGGCGACCGCCGTCCCGTCGAGCGCGAAGTTCAGGTCGGCGTGGATTCGGCCCCGGTCCAGCAGGTGGAGGTCCATGGTTGAAAGAGGGGCCGACCGCGTATAAGCGGTGTACCCACTCAGTCGGCCAGGAGGTCCGTCTCGACGGTCCGGTCGGTCGAGAGGAACTCCAACTCGACCCGTTCGGTGTCGCCGCCGGTCTCGACGGTCGCGGTCGCCGAGCGGTCCAGCGTCGACACCTCGTTTCGGCGGACGTGGGTCGGCCACCACGCCGCCATCCGGGAGTTGTTCAGCACGAGCGTGAACTCGACGGTCCGGCGCTCGCCGGGGTCGAGGGTGTGGGTCTCGGGAGCGGTCCGGTCGGCCAGCGTCACGTCGTTGAGCGCGACGGTGTAGTCGACGTCGCGGATGGTCACCGACGAGAGCGGGTTGTCGTTCTCGAGGTCGGCCCGGACGACGATGGTCGCCCGCTCGGGCGTCGGGTCGACGTACTCGGCGCTCGTCGAGTGGACGGTCAGGAGCCGTCGCCCCGTCTCCTCGCTCTCGACGGCCCGCGTCGAGTCGTCGTCGAGGTCGGCCAGCGTGTCCGTTTCGACGGTCGAGTTCCGGTCCGGGAGGTCGACGGGCAGCGTCGTGACCGCGGCGTCCGCGTCGGCGTCGAGTTCGGTCCGGCTACGCGACCGCTCGCCGTTCTCGAGGTGGGCCGCCCACCACTCGGGGACGACCGAGTGCGGCATCGTCGAGGTCACCTCGACGGTCCCGCTCCCTCGCGGCAGGTCCTCGACCCGTTCGGTGCCCTCCGAGGCCGTGACGCCGGCGATGGTCGTCCGCTGGTCGACGACGAGCGCGAGCAGATCGGCGTACGCCTCGTCGGTGGGATTGTCGATTCGGACGGTCGTTCGGACCTCGGTCTCGTCGTCGCGCACCTCGCCCCACGCGCTCGTCGAGTTCCGGACCGTCGGGCGGGCGAAGGAGGCGTTCGACCCGCTGCCGTCCCCGACGACCCGGACCGACGTCTCGCCGGTGTCGAGGAAGTCGGTCTCGAAGACCGCCTGCCGCTCGTAGACGGTCAGCGGGAGGCGCTCCCGCTCGCCGTCGACGACCGCGACGGCGAACACCTCGATTGTGAGGTCCGTCGTCTCGCCGTTGCGGAGGTGACTCACCCACCACCGCTGCATCCGCTGGGTGTCGATGACCGCCCGGACGTCGTAGGTGGTGGACTCGCCGGGCGCCAGCGCGACGCCGTTGGTCGTCTCGCCCTCGCCGACGACGACGCCGTTCATCCGTATCTCGTAGTCGGTGCCGTCGATCTCGACCGGGCGGTCGTGGACGTTCCGGAGGGCGTTGGAGACGACCAGCGGCGTCCGCTGGTCGTCGGCCTCGCCCCAGCGACCCGTCTGGTTCTCGATGACCAGCAGGTCCGTGTCGTTCAGCGACATCCGGGAGGCGTTCTCGGCGGCCAGCGGCCCCAGCAGGTCGGTCTCTATCTCGCGGCGCTCGACGGTCAGCGTCGGCCCGACGGGCAGGCCGGCGACGCCGACGTCGGCCGTCGTCGTCATCGTCGACGTCTCGTTGCCGTTGATGTGGGTGACCCACCAGGCCGGTATCTTGCCGTTGTCGAAGGTCGCGTTCGTTTCGATGCTGTTGTTGCCCGGGGCGATGTCGACGCCGGACTCGGCGCCGCGGGCGACCCGGACGTCGTTGAGCGAGACGGTGTACTGCAGGTCGACGCCGCCGGGAACCGCGACCCCGTTGGGGTTTCGGACGACGATGGTGGTGTCGACGGCCGACGCCTCGGCGGTCACCGTGCCGAACTGGCTCTCGGTGCTTCGGACGCGCGGCGAGTCGTAGGCGACCGCGACCGTCGCCGACAGCAACAGCAACACTCCGGCGACCGCTGCGACGCCGATGGCGACGTTCCGTCGCGTGAGTTCCGGCTCCACGTCCGGGACGTGTCCCTCGACGGGTAAATCCCCGCCGGCCGTTTCGAGCGTCGTTTCGGGTGCGTTTAGGTGCCCGGACCCCCTACGGCCGGTATGGTCGCGCTCGAATCCGAATCCGACCGTCTCGAACGTGGTGACAGGCCCCCCGACTTCGACCTCCCGGGAACCGACGGCGAGACGTACTCCCTCGAGGACTTCGAGGAGTACGACGCCCTGCTCGTGGTCTTCACCTGCAACCACTGTCCGTACGCACAGGCGAAGTTCGGGGCGATGAACGCCATCGCCGACGACTACGAGGAGGTGGCCGTCGTCGGCATCAACCCCAACGACGCCGAGGAGTACCCCGAGGACTCCTTCGAGAGGATGGTCGAGTACGTCGAGTCGGGCGACATCGACGTCACGGCCTACCTCAGAGACGAACCACAGGCCGTCGCCGAAGCCTACGGCGCCGTCTGTACCCCGGACCCGTTCCTCTTCGAGAACGACGACGGCTTCCGACTGGTCTATCACGGCCGGTTCGACGACGCCCTCGACCCCGACGCGGAACCGTCCGGCCAGCCGGGCTTCGAGATGCGGTCGGTCATCGAGGACGTCCTCGCCGGCGAAAAACCGGACGCCGAGTTCCGTCCCTCGCGGGGCTGTTCGATCAAGTGGCGGGACTGAGGCGTCGACAGTGTCGACTGCCGGGTCGGAGCCGGAGAAATCGTCGTGCCGGCGGTCCGATCAGACCCGGCCGGCCGCGGCGGCGAGGTTCGCGGCGAAGCCGATGATGACGAGGACGGACGCGGCGATGTAGTTGGCGGAGCTCTGTTCGAACAGCGGACTGACTGCCGTCGTCCCGACGAACGTGAGCAGCCCGTTGGCCACGCCGCCGGCGACGAGCAGGATGCCGAGGAAGGCCAGAAGCGATCCCAGCACGGCGCCGAACGGGCTGCTGGAGCCGTCCAAATCCTGCTGGTCCATCGCCGCGTCGACGCTCTCCCGGACCGTCGTCGTCAGCGTCTCCTCGTCGACGCCGCCACCGCCCTCGACGTCCTGCATCGAGGAACGGACGGCGTCGCGGACGGTCTCGGACAGCCGGCTCTCGACGTCGTCGAGCTCGTTGCCGACGTAGTTCTGGAGGGTCTTTTCCTTCCGGGCGAGTTCGGACTTCCGCTCGTCGAGTTCGCGCTCCTGTTCTTCGATGGCCGCCTCCCGCTCGTCGAGGCGCTGCTTCCGTTCCTCGATGTCGCTTTCGAGTTCCTCGACCTCCTCGCGGAGGTCGACGACCTCCTCGCGGCGCTCCAGCAGGTCGTCCTCGCGCTCGTCGAGCTCCTCGGCCTCCCGTTCGAGGCGCTGTTCGCGCTCGTCGAGTTCGGCCTCTTTCCGCTCGAGGCGCTGTTCCATCTCCTCGAGCCGCCGCTGTTGTTCGTTCTGGACGCCCTCCTCGTCCGACTCCTCCTCGAAGTCGAACTCCTCGTCGTCGCTGGCGGCGTCCGGCTCTTCGTCGGTTCGGTCGGGTCCGGGTTGCTCGCTCATGATCGGCCGACGGGAATACTCAACGAACTGTAAAGTAAGCATCGGCCGAATTAAATTAACGCCGGACGTGACAGTCCGATACCATTCGTGTCCTGCGATGGGGGGACGTTTCCCCGCTCGGGTCGAGTTCCGCTTCAGTCGTCGACCGACGGATCGTCCGCCGGAGGGTCGGCGCTTTCGCGGATGCCGACTACCATCTGCTGGACTTCGCGTATCTGGCGGGACTGCTCGGTGGAGGCCTCGCTTCGCATCTCGTCGAGTCGGTCGTGTATCGAGTCGATCAGGTCCTCTCTCATGCTTCCCGTTCGTACTTCCATCGGTACCCGGAGGGCCTCAGCCTGTCGGGGAGTATATCCGGGGTTTTAACCGGCGTTCGTTGGGTGCTCCGATCAGCTGGGGGGTGCCGGTCGGTCTCGAGGAAGCGGTCGGCGGCGTGGCGCTGACGGCGCCCTTGAGCCGGGGACTGTTGGCCGGCGGCGCGGCGCTGGCCGTCGTCGTCGAGCTCCTCCTCGAGCGCACCGAGGACAAGCGTCGCAAGCACGACTTCCGGAGCCTCCTGCGGGTCGTCTTCATCGTCCTGGCGGTCGTGGGCGTGACGGCCGTGCTCACTCGACAGTACCTCGGACTGCTCTTTTCGCTCGGCATCGTCGGCTTCGCGGTCACCTTCGCGCTCCAGCAGCCGCTGTTCTCGCTGATCGGCTGGGTGTACATCATGGTCAAGCGGCCCTACGGCGTCGGCGACCGGATCACCTTCCCGGTGAACCGGTACCGGTGAGGCCGGGCCAGCGAGCCGCGTGGACGGGGTGGCGGCCGGAACGGAGGAGCGCTTTTGCCCGCCGGCCGCCAACGTCGCCGCATGACCGTACCCGACGACGTCGAGACGTTCGCCGAGGCGGTCGGCCCGCAGTCGGACGAGGTGCTCCGCGAGATGGACGCCCGCGCCGCCGAGACGGGGTTCCCGACCGTCGGGCCAGCGGTCGGCGGCTGGCTCCAGCAACTCGCCGGCCTCGTCGACGCCCGGCGCGTCTTCGAGTTCGGCTCCGGGTTCGGCTACTCGGCGTACTGGTTCGCCCGCGGACTGCCGGCCGACGGCGAACTGGTCCTCACGGAGGTCGACGCCGACGAACTCGACGACGCCCGCGAGTACCTCGCCCGCGGCGATTTCGGCGTCACGACCCGGTTCGAACTGGGTGACGCGATCGAGACGGTCGAGGAGTACCGCGGCCCGTTCGATGTCGTGCTGATCGACAACGAGAAGGAGCGCTACGTGGAGGCGTTCGAGGCGGTTCGCGGGAAGGTCTCCGCGGGCGGCGTCGTCGTCGCGGACAACATGACGGCGGGTCCGTTCGACTTCGAGGAGATCTACCGGCTGGTCGTCGAGGACCGCGGGACCCGCGGGGGGATGGCCGGGGGTGTCGCCGACTACCTGGACCACGTCCGCGCGGCCGATTCCTTCGAGACGACGCTGTTACCGCTGGGGGAGGGGCTTGCGGTCAGCCGCCGCGTCGGGTAGCGCGGCGACGGCTTCCCTTTTGATTGTGGTCGGGTGACAAGAACCAAGTTAGTCTCGCCTCTACGTGCAAGGGATGCCTGGAGGAACCGACCAGACGCTCCGACCCTTCCTGTGGCGTGCGGCGAACCTGTACCCGGACACGGAGATCGTCTCCCGCACACACGAGGGGATTGAGCGCTACACCTACAGCGAGTACGACGACCGGACCGCACAACTGGCCAACGCCCTCGAGGCGCACGGGGTCGAGGACGGCGACCGCGTCGGGACGTTCTGCTGGAACCACCACCGGCACTTCGAGACGTACTTCGCGGTGCCGACCATCGGCGCACAGCTACACACCATCAACCCGCTGTTGCCGGACGAGCACATCCAGTACATCGTCGACAACGCCGAGGACGAACTCATCTTCGTCGACGACTCGCTGGCGCCGAAACTGGCGAGCGCGGCGGCCGACGCCCCCGAGTTCGAGGGCGTCGACTTCGTCGTGATGTCCAGCACTGAGACGGAGACGCTGGACGCCACGCCCTACGAGGAGTTCGTCGACGGCCACGCGGCGGAGTACGACTGGCCGGCGCTGGACGGCGACACGCCGGCGGGGATGTGCTACACCTCGGGGACGACGGGCAACCCGAAGGGCGTCGAGTACACCCACGAGATGCTGTGGAGCCACACGATGGCGACGCTGACCCCGCAGGGCATCCCGATGGCCGACGACGACGTGGTGATGCCGGTGGTGCCGATGTTCCACGTCAACGCCTGGGGGATGCCGTTCACCGCGACGGCGGGCGGGTCGAAACACGTCTACCCCGGTCCGTCGCCGGAACCGGCCGACGTGGCGAGTCTCATCGAGGAGGAGGGCGTCACCATCACCGCCGGCGTCCCGACGGTCTGGCTCGGCCTCATGGAGTACATGGAGGACAACGAGGTCGACCTCTCGACGCTGGACACCGTCATCGTCGGCGGGTCGGCCGCCCCCGAATCGATGATCCGGTGGTTCGACGACCACGACGTCGAGTTGCTGCACGCCTGGGGCATGACCGAGATGTCGCCGCTGGGGTCGGTGTCGCAACTCAAGTCCAGCCTCGGGGACGCCGACTACGAGACCCAACTGGAGCACCGCGCCAAGCAGGGGATGCTCGTGCCCGGCCTGGAGATGAAGGTCATCGACGAGGACGGAAACGAGATCGCCTGGGACGGCGAGGAGTTCGGCGAACTGTGGGTCCGCGGACCCTGGGTCACCCAGGAGTACTTCCAGCGACCGGAGGCCAACGAGGAGGACTTCGAGGACGGCTGGCTCAAGACCGGCGACGTGGTCACCGTCGACGAGGAGGGATACATCAAGATCGTCGACCGCGCGAAGGACGTCATCAAGTCCGGCGGCGAGTGGATTTCGTCGGTCGAACTCGAGAACGCCATCATGGCCCACGACGACGTGGCCGAGGCGGCCGTCGTCGGCGTCCCCCACGAGCGGTGGCAGGAGCGACCGGTGGCGTTCGTCGTGCCCGCCGCGAGCGCCGACGAGGCGACGCTCGACGACGAGATACTGGAGATGCTCGGCGAGGACTACCCGAAGTGGTGGCTCCCCGACAACATCGAGTACATCGAGGAGATTCCCAAGACGGCGACCGGGAAGTTCTCGAAGAAGGACATCCGCGAGCAGTACACCGACGAGTCACTGGTCGAGGGAAGCGTCCCCGAAGAGGCGGCGCCGGACGACGACTGAACCCGGAAGCCGTTACCTCCTCTTTCGCTTCCGACCGGCAATTGAAGGCAACCAATTTTTAACGATGGAAATCTTATATTCTAGTTGGTATGGAATTGTTAGACAACGGTCCCGTCCCGGAGCACGCACACGACGTCAAACAGGAGGCGCGGGAGTTCGCCGCCGAGTACATCGAACCGGTCGCGGCCGACTACTTCGAGACCGGCGAGTACCCCTGGGAGGTCCTGGAGGCCGGCATGGAGGCCGGCCTCGTGGCTCAGGACATCAGCGAGGAGTACGGCGGCCGGGGATTCGACGTCCACCAGTTGCTCGCGATGACCGAGGAACTGTACCGGGCCGACGCCGGCATCGCGCTGACGCTGCAGCTCGCGAGCTTCGGCACGAAGATACTCGAGGAGTACGGGACCGATGCCCAGAAGGAGGCCTACCTCCGGCCCGTCGCCGAACACGAGATGCTCTCGGGGCTGGCCGTCTCCGAACCGGAGACGGGATCGGACCTCGCCGGTATGGAGACGACCGCCCGCAAGGAGGGCGACGAGTGGGTGCTGGACGGCGAGAAGTACTGGGTCGGCAACGGCGTCGAGGCCGACTGGGTGACGCTGTACGCGAAAACCGGCGACGACCCCGAGGACCGCTACGGCAACTACTCGCTGTTCGTCGTGCCGACCGACACCGCCGGCTACGATGCCGAGCACATCCCCGAGAAGATGGGCTTCCGAGCCTCCAAGCAGGCCCGCATCGAACTCGACGGCGCTCGGATTCCCGAGGAGAACCTCATCGGCGCCGAGGGGACGGGCTTCTACATGCTCGCGGAGTTCTTCAACTACGGCCGGGTCGTCGTCGGCGGGCACGGTCTCGGCCTGGCGGCCGCGGCCATCGAGGAGGCCGCCGACTTCGCGCACGGCCGAACGGCCTTCGGCCGCACCATCACGGAGTTCCAGACGGTCCAGCACATCCTCGCGGACATGATGACGGAGTTTCAGGCGGCGCGTGCGCTCAACTGGGAGGCCGCCGACCGCGTCGCCGCGAAGGACAACGCCGGGTTCTGGGCCGCGATGGCGAAGGTCAAGTCGACGGAGACGGCCAACACCTGTGCCGAGCGCGGGATGCAACTGCACGGCGGTCGGTCCGTGCTGACGGAGAACCGCATCTCGCGGGTCTACCGTGACGTCAGGATTCCGGTCATCTACGAGGGTGCCAACGAGATTCAGCGGAACCTCATCTACGGACAGGCGAGCTGGTAGGGCCCCTCACTCGGCGGCGGCCCGGGCGACGAACGCCGACAGCGCGAGCGCGACGGCGGCCGTCGCCGCGATGGCGAGGAAGGCGGTCTCGACGCTCGCGGTCTCGATGACGTAGCCGTAGAAGGGCGGCGCGACGGCGCCGCCGAGCGAGATACCGACCGTCATCAGCGCGAAGTTCTTCCCGACGTCGCGGCGCTCGGAGGCGAGGTCGGTCAGCGTCGCCCGTGCCGGCCGCGAGAGGTCGACGGTCGCCGCGAGCAGGAGGACGACGCCGACGGCGGCGACGAGCGGCAGGCGTGCGGACGCCAGTGCGCCGGCAAAGACGACGAGCGCGCCGTAGCCGGCGTACAGAAGCGGAACCGGACCGACCCTGTCGCCCAGGTAGCCGCCGCCCAGCAGGACGACGGCGCCGACGACGAGCATGGCACTGGCGACTATCGAGGCGGTTCCGGCCTCCAGCCCGTAACCGGCGTCCAGCACCGTCGCGGCGTAGGTCCGGACGCCCCACGCTGCGGCGCTGTTGACGAACCACAGCGCCGTCAGGAGGAGAACGAGCGGTGCGCCGGCCACGGTCCGGAGGTACGAACGGAACCGGCGGACCAGCGCCCGGCCGCGACCGCCGGGCGTCCCGCCGGTATCGTCGGCCTCGACCTCGCGGGCTTCGGCGCCGGCGCGGGCGAGTTCGCGGGGCACTCGTCGGACCGCGAGCACCGTGACGGCGGTGTAACAGACCCCGAGGGCGGCGACCGCTGCGAAGGCCGCCCGCCAGCCGTAGCCGAGCGCGACAGCGGCCGGCACCGCGGCGAACGGCACCGCCAGTCCGAGAGCGCCGGCGAAGCCGTGGACGCTGTAGGCCCGCGAGCGGTAGGCGTCGGGGGCGGCCGCCGAGATGAGCGGGTAGTGGGCGGGGTGATGTCCCGCGACGCCGGCGCCCATCACCGCGGCGGCACCGAGCAGGGCCTCGTAGGAGGGTGCGACCGCGGCCAGCGCCGCGCCGAGCGTGCCGACGGCGAGCGACCCCACGAGGACGGCGGTGTGGCTGTAGCTGTCGGAGACGTAGCCGAGCGGGAGCTGTCCGGCGGTGACGACGGCGTTGACGACGCCGACGGCGAGTCCGAGGGCGGCGACGGAGACGCCGAACTCCGCACCGAGCAGCGGGAAGGCGGGGGCGAAAAGCAGGAGGTACGCGTGGTTGACGACGTGGGAGCCGGAGACCAGACCGACGACGAGCGGCGCGTGACGCGACACGGCGGGGGGTTGTCACCCCCGGGACTTAATTGGCCCTCAGTCCGCGCCGAGGGAGACGCGCTCGGTGTCGGCCCGCGGGGCGGGACTCGGTCCGCCGACGCGGTCGACGGCACGGCGGAGTCTGCTGGGGGAGATGCCGGCCTGTCGGGCCGCCGTCTCGACGTCCAGTGTTCCGCCCTGATACAGTGTCAGTGCCGTCTGCAACGCGTGCTGCTGCATACATCCCCGTGCGATCCTCTACATAATAAGAGTATCGAGAGATAATATACCAACCACTGACCTTATATGCCGAACCACATTAACGACCATTATAATAGGTGCCTCCGTGGCAGGAACTGACGGGGCCTCGCAACCCTTTAGTCCGCGCTGCCGTCCTATTCTCCATGGACCACGCCGAGGAACTCCTGGAGTTGCTGTGCGAGGACGCCCGCCACTCGACGGCCGACCTCGCGCGGCTGACGGGGCTGTCGGCCGACGAGGTCGAGGCGAAGATCGCCGAACTGGAGGCCGACGGGGTCATCCAGGGCTACACCGCCATCGTCGACTGGGACGCCGTCGGGGACGAGCGCGTCCAGGCCCACGTCGAGTGCAACGTCACGCTGGACCGCGAGACCAGTTACCGCGATGTCGCAAAGCGGCTGGCCGGCTTCCCCGAGGTGCAGGGGTTGCGGCTCGTCTCCGGCGACTACGACTTCGCGCTCGAGGTCGAGGGCGACTCGATGCGGGAGGTCTCGCGGTTCATAAGCGACAAGGTCGCGCCGCTGCCCGAGATCACCCAGACGGTCACCCACTACATCATGGAGACCTACAAGCAGGGCGGCTACCGCTTCGACGACGGCGGCGACGACGACCGCCTGTCGGTCACGCCATGACGCTCACGCCCTCCGACCGTGTCGCCGAGACGCCGCCGTCGGGCATCCGGCGGTTCTTCGAGTTGGCCGAGGAGATGGACGACGTCATCTCGCTGGGCGTCGGCGAACCGGACTTCTCGGCACCGTGGGCCGCCCGCGAGGCCGCCATCACCTCCCTGGAGCGCGGACAGACCTCCTACACCGCCAACCGGGGCAAGCGGGAACTCCGGGAGGCCATCGCGGAGGACGCCCGCCGGTGGAACCTCGAGTACGACCCCGACGAGGAGGTCCTCGTGACCGCGGGCGCCAGCGAGGCCATCGACGTCGCCTTCCGGGCGCTGGTGAACCCCGGCGACACCGTCGCCGTCGCCCAGCCCTGTTACGTCTCCTACAGACCGGGCGTCAGGTTCGCCGGCGGCGAGGTCCTCGACGTGCCCACCCGCGTCGAGGACGAGTTCAAACTCACCCCGGAGGTGCTGTACGAGGCCGGCGCCGACGAGGCCGACCTGCTGGTGTACTGCTACCCGAACAACCCCACGGGTGCGACGATGGACCGCCTCGAACTCGCTGCCGTCGCGGAATTCTGCCGGGAGCACGACGTCGCCGTCCTCTCCGACGAGATATACGCCGACCTCACCTACGAGGGCGACCACGTCTCCATCGCCGAGTTCGACGGCATGCGGGAGCGGACCGTCGTGTTCAACGGGTTCTCGAAGGCCTACGCCATGACGGGGCTCCGACTCGGCTACGCGATGGCCCCCAGCGAGGTCGTCGCCGCGATGAACCGCGTCCACCAGTACACGATGCTGTCGGCGCCGACCACCGCCCAGTACGCCGCCATCGAGGCGCTGCGCAACTGCCGCGAGGAGGTCGCCGAGATGCGCGCCCAGTACGACCGCCGCCGGAACTTCGTGCTGTCGCGGTTCGAGGAGATGGGCATCGACTGCTTCGAGGCGACGGGCGCCTTCTACGTCTTCCCGGCCTGTCCGGGCGAGGACGCCGAGGCGTTCGCCGAGGACCTGCTCGAGGCGGAGGGGGTGGCGATGGTCCCCGGCACCGCCTTCGGCGCGGGCGCCGAGGGCCACCTCCGCGCCTCCTACGCGACCGGTCTCGACGAACTGAAGGAGGCGATGAACCGCCTCGAGCGGTTCGTCGCGTAAGCTCTCGATACGTCGGGTTTAGTCCGCGTTACCGTCGTTTAACGGGTACTTAATATCGGTTACGGGTGCACACAGGCGCGCGGTTTCGAGCCTAGATAGCGCCTAAACCTTTTTCGCCGGTGGGGTGAAAGGGTGTGCCAATGGCTATCGACGACGCGGACGGCGACGCGGCCGGTGCCGGGGAACCGGTCGAACCAGCCGACACCGAGTCGGAGGCTTCGGCGGAAGGGGGGGCCGCCGAACCGGACCGATACGACCTCGAGGAACTCAGAGCGAAAGCCGACGCCGGAGCGTTCGACGCCGGCGAACTCGAGGAGATGATCGGCGGCGCCGGTCAGGCCGCCGCCCGACTGACCGACACCGCCACCGAACGGACCGTCCGCGTCAGTCCCGAACTCGACGAGGACGCCTTCTTCACGGCCGAGAACGGCGGTACCACGGTCGTCAACCGCTACGACCTCGAGAAGGCCGTCCCCGCAGAGAAGAAACACCACTTCCGGGAGGTCGAGCGGTACTGGGTGAACAAGCCGTACGCCTTCGTCGTCATCTTCCACTCCGAGAAGGAAAACGAGAAGAAGTACTACCTCATCGAACCGCACCTCACCCCCATCGAGGAGGACCTCAGGGAGTTCCTCTCGGGAAAGCTCAAGACCGCCATCAAGTACTCCAGCGACCAGGTGGTCGTCCAGGGCAGCGAGGACGCCCGCGCCGACGTCATCGAGCGGGAGGCCCACGAGCTGCTGGAGCGGTACGACCTCTACGACGACGATGCCCGGCCCGACGACGGCGGCCTGCTCGGTGGCCTCAAGAGTACGGTCGGCATGGGCGAAAGCGCCGAGCGGACCGAACGGTCCGGCCAGCTACAGGGCGTGGCGTCCCGCCCCGAACCCGCGGTCATAAGCGAGGACGACGACACCCTCACCGAGTACCAGATCGAGAAGCTCCTCTACCTCCTGAAGCGGGACTTCATCGGCTTCGAGCGGATCGACGGCATCAAACACGACATCAACGTCGAGGACATCTCCTGTGACGGCTACAACTCCCCCGTCTTCGTCTACCACTCCGACTACGAGCAGATCATCACCAACGTCTACCACGGCGAGGAGGAACTCGACGACTTCGTGGTGAAACTCTCACAGCGGTCCGGCAAGGGCATCTCGAAACGGAACCCACAGGTCGACGCGACGCTGCCGGACGGGTCGCGCTCGCAGTTGACCCTCGGCCGGGAGGTCTCCGACCACGGGACGAACTACACGATCCGGCAGTTCAAGGACGTCCCGTTCACGCCCGTCGACCTCATCAACTGGAACACGTTCTCCCTGGAGGAGATGGCCTTCCTCTGGCTGTGCATCGAGAACCACAAGTCGCTCATCTTCGCCGGCGGCACCGCCTCCGGGAAGACCACCAGCCTGAACGCCGTCTCGCTTTTCATCCCCTCGAAGGCGAAGATCGTCTCCATCGAGGACACCCGCGAGGTCGAACTCCCGCAGCGCAACTGGATCGCAAGCGTCACGCGGCCGTCATTCAGCGAGGGCGACAAGGGTGACGTCGACGAGTTCGACCTGCTGGAGGCCGCACTGCGGCAGCGGCCGGAGTACATCGTGATGGGCGAGATACGTGGCGAGGAGGGCCGGACGCTGTTCCAGGTCATGTCCACCGGCCACACCACGCTGACGACGTTCCACGCCGACTCGGTCGGCGAGGTGATAAAGCGGTTCACGACCGACCCGATCAACGTCTCGAAGACGATGTTCACGGCGCTGGATCTGGTCTCGATCCAGACCCAGACGCGGGTCCAGGGCAACAAGGTCCGCCGGAACAAGTCGCTGACAGAGATCAACCACTACGACCCCGAGAACGACGAGATCAACGTCCAGGACGTCTACCAGTGGCAGGCCGAGACCGACGAGTTCCTCCAGATGGGCGAGTCGAACACCTTGGACGAGATACAGTTCGACCGCGGGTGGACCAAAGAGCGCCTCGACCGGGAGATGTTCATGCGAAAGCTCGTTTTAGCGTACCTGATCGAGCAGGGGCTCAACACCTACACCCAGGTCGCCGCGACGCTGCAGGCGTTCATCAACGATCCCGAGTCCATCCTGGGGCTCATCGCCAACGACGGACTCGAGCGGTCCCTGGAGGACCTCCGGGAGATGGAGTCGGTCAAGATCGACATCGACCCCGAAAAGGAGGCGATGGTGCCGCGACCCTCGGCCGGCGAGGGGATGCTCGCGGAGGCCCGCGAGGTCATTCGGGACGGCGAGGACCTGCTGGCGGAGTACGGGGACGAACCCGTCGAGAAGGGCGTCGCCGACGCCCTCGAGATAGACGAGGCCGGCGACGTTGACCCCGGAGAGACGAGTTCGGACGAGGAGTTCGATTACGGCGGGTTCTCCTTCGAGACCGGTGACGGCGAGGCGACGACCGACGGTGGTGAGACGTCACGGGGCGACGACGGGACGGACAGGAGCGAACCATGAGCCTCGGGTCCGCCGAGAGTACCAACACCGGATCGGGAGGAAACGTCCTCGCGGACGCGTTCTACCCGCTCTACACCCGGCTGTTCGACGACGAGGGCGACTTCGTCGGGAATCTGGAGTCGAAACTCGCCGAGGCGCGCATGCCGGAGACGGTCGAAATCTACCTCTCGAAGTCCCTCGGGATCGGCGTGCTGGCGGGGGTCGTGCTGTGGCTCCTCGGAACCGCCGTCGGCTGGGCGATCGTTACCTTCCTCGTCACCGAACCGCCGACGTTCCTCGGGTTGTCGCTGCCGGAGCCGTACCTCGGCATCGTCAACGCGCTCAAGATACCCTTCATCATCGTCGTCTCGGGGCTCGTCTTCGGCTCCATCGGCTTCGGAGCGGGCTTCGGCGGGATGGTCGGCAAGCCCTACCTCGACGCCGACGCCCGGAAGCGAGAGATAAACGTGCTGCTGTCGGACTCGGTGTCGTTCATGTACGCGCTGTCGGTCGGCGGCCTCAACCAACTGGAGATACTGCAGGCCATGGCGAAGGCCGACGACACCTACGGCGAGGTGGCAAAGGAGTTCCAGTCGATCGTCCTGGAGACGGAGTACTTCGACACCGACTACCGGACGGCAATCCGAAACCAGGCCGCACAGACCCCCTCCGACGAACTCAGCCAGTTCCTCACGGACATGCTCTCGATCATCAACTCCGGGGGTGACATGGAGAAGTTCCTCGAAGACCAGAAGGAAAAGCAGATGCGGACCTCGAAGCAGGAACAGGAGCTGGTGCTGGAGACCCTCGAGCTGTTCGGCGAGATGTACATGACGCTGTCGCTTTTCCCCCTGCTTCTCATCATTATCCTCGTCATCATGTCGATGCTCGGGGAGGCAAACGACAGGCTCCTGTACGGGACGGTCTACGGGTTGATCCCGCTCATCGGGGCGGGATTTCTGGTCTTGGTATCGACCGTCGTTCAGGACGAGGTCGGCGACGGCTACCTCCGCGACGAGCGGGGGGAGGTCGTCGGCGAGTCCGACGGGATGTTCGATCTGGGGCTGGCCGACGACTACGCCGGCGACTACTCGGTGTTCGATCGGGTGAAGTCCCGGGAAGGAGCCCACCTGACCGCGAGCGTCCTCAAGGCGCCGCACCTGTTCTTCCGGGATTATCCGCTTGCCGTCCTCGCCCTCACCGTCCCCATCTCGCTCGTGCTCGTCGGCTTCTCGGTGATGGCCGGCTTCGCGCCGACCTCCGTCGACGGGCTGCTCGCCGGCCCGGTCCGGGGGACGTTCTTCTGGGTGTACCTCCCGCTGTACGTCAACTTCGTGCCGCTGACGATATTCCACGAGTGGAACGTCCGCTCGCGGAGTTCGATCACGAACAAACTCTCGGACAACCTCCGGAAGCTCTCCAGCGCCAACGACACCGGGATGACGCTCCTGGAGTCGTTGAACGTCGTCGCCGAGACCTCCTCGGGACGGCTGGCGGAGGAGTTCAGGGTGATGTACGCGAAGGTCAACTACGGGACGAGCCTGAAGACGGCGCTGCGGGAGTTCAACAACAAGTACCACATCCCCCGGCTGGCACGGACCGTGAAGCTCATCTCGAAGGCCCAGGAGGCGTCGAGTCAGATTACGCAGGTGCTGTCGACGGCCGCCCAGGCCTCGGAGAACCAGGACGACATCGAGCGCGACCGCAAGTCACGGACGCGGATGCAGATGGTCATCATCATCATGACCTACGTGACCCTGCTCGGCGTCATGGCGCTGCTGAAGGTGGAGTTCCTCGACACGATGGCGGGGCTGACCCAGCAGGCTGCCGAGGGCGGCTCCGACCAGTTCGGCGGCGGTCTCGACATCGAGGTGCTGACGCTTTTGTTCTTCCACGCCGTCACGCTGCAGGCCATCATCTCCGGGCTCATCGCCGGCTACATCCGCGACGTGAGCCTGATGGCGGGGCTGAAGTTCGTCGTCGTCCTCCCGACACTGGCGCTGATCACGTTCATGTTCGTGTGATACTATGGCAGGAAATCGCGCACAGACGCCGCTCGATTTCGCCATCGCGATGGGGATATTCCTCGTCGCGGTGACGTTCGTGTTCACGTTCATCCCGTCGCTGACGACGCCGTTCGTCGAGGGCGACCAGGACAGAAGCGTCGCCGCCGACCGCGTCGCCAGCCACCTCGCCGAGGGCGGCCTCGGCGACCCGGCCGATCCGTTCGTCGTCGACGCGGAGTGTGCCGACGACTTCTTCGACGGGGACGCCAACCCCGACTGCGGCTACAGCGGCGGCACCTTCTACGAGCGGATCGGCGTCGACGGCAGTCGGCTGAACGCCAACGTCACGATCAACCAGATCAACCCGGACGCCTCCGGCGACGACCGGTTCCGTTCGGTCTGCCACAACGACGCCGTCGGCGTTATCCACGAGGACAACGGGAGTTTCAGCTGTGACACCGCGTTCGTGGCTGGCGAGGAACCGACCGACCAGGACTCCGTCGTCGTCGCCCGGCGTATCGTCACGATACCGGGCTGTGACTTCGATACGGCCAGCACCGAGGTGAACACCTGTGATGCGACCCTCGAGGTGAGAGTATGGTAACCGACCGCGGCCAGGCCTACACGCTGGAGGCGATCATCGCCGCGGTGCTACTCGTCTCGAGTCTCGTCTTCGCCCTGCAGGTGACGGCGGTGACGCCGCTGTCGGCCAGCACCTCGAACCAGCACATCGAGAACCAGCAGCGCGCCTCCGCGTCGGGCGTGCTGACGGCCGCCCAGGAGGCCGGCGTGCTGAAGGACGCCGTGCTGTTCTGGGACGACACCGAAGCGGAGTTCTACGACGCCGAGCGGGTCACCTTCTACACGAACAGCTACCCGCCCAACGACTTCGGCGACATCACCCAGCGGGCCTTCGACGGGCGGGGACTGGCGGTGAACGTCGTCGTCCACCCGGGCAACGCCGACCCCGTCGAGATGGTCTATCGGGGCGAGCCGAGCGACAACGCCGTCAGCGCCAGCCGGACGGTGACCATCTACAAAGACGACGAGTTGACGGCGCCGGGCATCTCGACGACCGCCGAGAACGCCGACACGTACGAGGACGTGATACCGCCCGATTCCGACGGCAACAGCGTCTACAACGTCGTTCGCGTGGAGGTGACGGTATGGCGGATGTGACGCGGCGGGACCGCGCCCAGATACTGCTCATCACGTCGCTGCTGATAGCGACGGTGTTCGTCGGGCTCGCGCTGGTGGTCAACAGCGGCATCTACACGGAGAACCTGGCGACCCGGTCGACCGGCGAGGAGGCCAGCCAGGTGGCCGAGAACCAACAACTGGTCGAGCGGGACCTCCAGGGACTCATCGACAGGTCCAACGCCGCCGTCACCGACGACGACTACACCGCCGTCGAGAACGGCTACGACGACGACCTCGCGCTGTGGTCGACCAGTCTGGAGCGCCGGTACGGGAAGACCGGCCGATTCGTCGAGTACCGCGAGAAGAGCACGGTCGAGGGGACCCGCATCCGGCAGACCGATGTCGACCGGGGCTTCACCGCTGGCGGCTCCCTCGCGGGCCAGGAGGAGTGGACGCTGGTCAACGAGACCGAAGAGGTCGGCCGGTTCGAACTCCTGCTGCAGCGGCCGTCGCTTCTGGACGCGACCACCCACACGCTGGACAACGTGCTCGGCGAGGCGTTCAACGTCGCCATCGAGACCGCGGACGGCGACGAGTGGCACGTCTACTTCTTCCGGGGCGTGTTGCCCGATACGGGCTACGTCCTCGTCGAGGACCCCAGCGGCTTCGGGCTCACGCTCAGTCTCTCGGACCTCGACGACCTCGACGACACGAACTCCTGTGCCAGCACGGACGGCGACATCTCGGTCGACCTCCTGAACGCGTCGTTCGGCGGCGAGCACTGCCCGGAGCTGGAGTTCTACACCGACGAGGTGACGGGCACTGCTCACAACGTCTCCTACCAAAACACGGAGACGGACGGGAGCCTGCTCGGACTCGCCCTCACCGACCCCGAACCGCGGGTCAACGGGACCTACGACGTCATCGTCGACACGCGGGCCGACCGGGCGCCCTACTACGATCCGACCAGCGGGGACGACCCGACGGCGAAGGCGGTCATCTACGAGGCCAGCGTCACCGCGGAGTTCCGCAGCGAGGGCGTCACCTACGAGAACGACGAACTGGCGGCCGAGTGGAGCCTGGTAGAATGAACGGCGAGCGCGGTGTCTCCCCGGTGTTCGGCTACGTGCTGACGCTGGGCATCTCGACGCTTCTGGTCTCGGGACTCCTCATCGCGGCGGGCGGCTTCGTCGAGGACCAGCGCGAGCAGACGAGCAGGAGCGAACTCCGCGTCATCGGCCAGCAGGTGTCGGCCGACATCGCCGCCGCCGACCGGCTCCACCGGACCGACGGCGCCTCCGAGATAGCGATCACCCGAACGATACCGGAGCAGGTCGTCGGTTCCCAGTACAAAGTGGCCGTCAGGACGGACAGTAACGGTCCGACGGTTCCGTATCTGGAGTTGACGGCGACCCGGCCCGAGGTGACCGTCGAGATAGGCGTCGCAAGCGAGACCGCCGTCGCCGAGTCGACGGTTAGCGGCGGCGAAATCGTCGTCGAGTACGAGAGCGGTCCCGACGAACTGGAGGTGTCGAATGCGTAGCGTAACCGCCGACAGCCGCGCGGTCAGCGAGGTCATCGGGTTCGTCCTCGTGTTCTCGCTCGTGTTGGGGACCATCTCCATCGTCTACGTCGGCGGCCTCTCGGGGCTGGACGACACCCGGGACGCAGAACGGGTCAACAACGCCGAACGGGCCTTCGACGTGCTGGCGAACAACTTCCAGCAGATGGGCCGCGGCGAGGCGCCGAACCGGGCGACCGAGATCAAACTCGCCGACGCCCAGTTGACGACGACGGTGAACCGGAAGGTGAGCATCAAGTCATCGGGGATGGCCACGGCCGCCGAGGCGAACCCCGTCGCAATCCGGTACGACGCGCCCGGCGACACCAGTCTCGTCTACGAGAACGGCGCGGTGATACGGGTCCAAGACGAGAGTGCCATCATGCTGAGCGAACCGGACTTCCTGTTCGGCGACGGCACCGTCGTAGTCCGGTACATCTCCCTGCGCGGCAGCGACCAGGGCGTCGGCGCCTCGACATCGACGGTGCTGGTCCGGGCCGAGGAACTGACGAGCAACGTCCTCGTCAACCGGGGGTCGAGCACCGACGTCGTCCTGAAGATGCAGACCCACCCCGACCGGGACGACGTCTGGGAGGAGTACTACGAGGAGCGGATTTCGGCGGCCGATTCGACCTGGGGCGGCAACTGCGACGACCGGGACCCGACGGTCGGCGGCCCGGACACGACGATGGTCATCTGCGACGGGTTCGACGTGGACAAACTCGCCGTCTCGCGGGTCCGCGTTCGCGTGGTGCTGACCTGACTACGACAGTTCGACTCGTACCCTGTTTTCGGTGACGTGGAGGTAGGTCACGACGTTGCCACCGCCATCGTAGACGATGTTCCCGACCGACTGGTCGTTCAGCCCCGCGTTGCCCTGTTGCCGTTCCTCGATGGACACGTCCATGTCGTCCATCATCGTGAAGTGGTGCTGGACGACGAGGTCGACCGGCTCCTCGTCGCCCGTCGATTCGGTGGTTCCGGGGTCGGCCGGGTGGCCGCTCAGGTCCTCGGTACTGTTGAAGGTTCCCTGATCGTAGTTGTCGAACGTCAGGAGGTCGTCGCTGCCGTGGTTGGCGGCGTCGGTGTACTCGAACGTCCGCGAAGAGTCGAGCAGGTCGACGTCGAGTATCTCGTCGCCGGCCGGGCAGGTGATCTCGAAGGGGTTCGTGCCGTGGTTCTCGTCGAGGACCCACGTATGGTAGTTGTCGCCGTCGTTATCGCTGTAGTAGACGACCGTCCGAACGGGGTCGCCGCAGTTGGTGCCGCCCCCCCGTTTTTCGACGTAGATCTCGATGCGCTTGTCGCCGGTCTCGCCGGCCATCGACCAGCCGAAGTTGTTGAAGTCCGAGGCCGAATCGCCGCGGAACTGGAGGTCGAGGCTATCGAGAGAGTGGCCCGCGTCCTGTCCACGGACCGAGATCGACTCGCCGCCGATGATGCTGAAATCGCCCTGGGTACCGAGCGTGATGATCTCGGCGGTGACGGTGCCGCCGTTGCAGTCGGAGACGTCGCCCTCCGTCCGTTCCTCGAAGTAGGTTCGCCACCCCTCGCAGTAGTCGCTGGTTATCTCGACGGAGACGTTGCCGTTCTGGACGGGATTGAGCAGTTCGGTGCTGCCGTCGGGGTAGGTCTCGGAGGTGTTGGCGTAGACGTCCTCGGCGGTCTCGACCCTGTTGACCCGGGCCGTCACCTGCCCGCTCGCGCCGTCGCTACCCTCGATGCGGACCAGCGGGAAGGTCAGCGTCGCACCCCGGTAGTGGAACTCCGGCGAGGAGACCAGCCGGGAGTCGCCCTCGGGGGATCTCCGCCAGACGCCGCCACCCTGGTAGGCCACCTCGGTGTCGTCGGACTCGTAGACGACCGCCCCGAGCGTCTCGTTGTACAGGATCGTCGTGTTGCCGTCGTCGGTGGTGTTGTCGAAGGAGGCGTAGTCCTCGCAGTCGTCACAGTCGGTCCCGTTCCAGTTCTCGTGGATGAGGCGGACCCGCCCGACGTCGTTCTCGACGCGGTACTGTCCGCTCTGCCCGCCGAGCGAGACGGTCTGGGCCTCGGAGTCGCCGAGTGCGACCTGTGCGGCCCGCGCGTCGAACTGGGACATGGCCTGTTCGGCCTGGCCGATCTCCGATCGACTCTGTGTGTCCCGAATGGCGTCGCCGCCGATCGCGACGATACCCACGGCGGCGGTCAGCGTCAACCCCAGAAGGAGGACGACGCCGATGGGGGAGGACTGTCCCCGGTCCGGTAGCGACGCCAGCATTGTACAAGATCCGGAGACGAGTACTGATAAGAAGTCCGGCCGTTTCGACGCTCGTACCGCACGGTGCAAACGAGAAACGGCGCCCAGAACGCCGGTACACATCGGCGGCGGCCGTAGCCGAACGTCCGGGCAACACGTTCGACGTTCATTCGACGATCAGTTCGTATTCGGGCCGGAAATCACTGAACGACCGATAATCCGACGAATACTGTCGATGTCGGCAGGATTAATATGTTATAATGTGTTATAACAGGTCCCAGGCAACCGTTAAGTACATTCGATGTGCTACGGCATGGCACGATGGAAGAGAAAGAGACACTGGAGGACGTCAGCCACACACCACCGACCGGCGAATCCGTCTCGAACGTCTGGGATCGAGGCCACGAAGGAGCCGACTGAGTTCGACCGTCCGGAACTTCTTCGCGGCGAGTTCGACGCGGTGCCCCGAGAATTGAATAGGACTGCCCCGTTGGGAGCCGTATGGACATCGACACCGACGAACTTCTCGCATCGCTGACACCCAGAGACGAGAACCCGGCGATAAAGACCTACCAGAACACCGTTTCGGTCGCGTGTCCGGCCTGCGAGGAGCCGTTCGACGATCTGGTCGTCTGCAAGCAGAACCCGACGAGTTTGAACCTCTCTCGGCAACTGGACCTCTGTGTCGGCGTCGAGGACGATCAGGCGTTCATCTTCACGCACAAGCCCTAGTCGGCCCACGGTCCGACGTCGAGGAGCGCGCCCGCGAGCCAGCCGATCAGGAGCGGCGTGACCACTACCAGACAGGCCACGCCGACGTACCGGGCCGGCGGCGGCTGGAGCGCGAGATAGACCAGGTACGCCGTTCCGACGAGCGGCCACAGCCACCCGAATCTCGACCGCGCCGTCGCCGACATACCACGCCGTTCCCGCGCCGGGGTAATGAGGCTACTCAAACCGGACCGCTCATGACCGGGTCAACGTTTAGCAGGCGAACCGCCGACGAACGGGTATGCGACGGCGCCGATACCTCGCCGGGCTCGCGCTCGCTGCGGTCCCCGCCACCGCCGGCTGTTCGAGCGACGGCGGCGACCCGGCGACCGAGACGGAAGACAACGAGGTCTACAGCAACGCCCTCCGGGACGCAGTCGAGAGTGACGGCCACGCCGTCCGGAAGCTGTCGGTCGGCGAGCGGGCCACACTTGCCTACTCGCCGGCCGAAGCCTCCGAAGCGGGCGTCAGAGCCAGCGTCAGCGACGTCGCCCGGGCCTTCTTCGACCGCGTCTACGGCGGCTGGGCGGTCGCCGGACTGGACGCCCGGGTCCGCGTCGACGGTACGCTCGTCGCCACCTGGCGGATGGAACGGGCCTGGATCGAGTCCTACCTCGACGGCGATATCAGCCGCGACGAACTCGGCACGAAGGTCGAAAACAGCGTCGAGCGGCGGGTCGGTACGGCGACCCCGACCGCCGGAGGGGACGGATAGCGGCTCCCGGGCGGCCAACAGTTCGTTCGGTCGTTCGCGTGTCGGGGACCGTTCGGGTGTTCGACGCCCTCGCGCACGGAGCGGTGTTCGCCCGTCCGTGTTCACCGCGTTCGGAAACGGACTCGCCGGGACTGAGCAAAGCCGAAGGCTTTGCGAAGGTCGGCGAGTCCACGAACGACTGGAGCGAGCAAAGCGAGCGAAAGGAGTGAGTGGACTCGCCGGGATTTGAACCCGGGGCCTTCCCCGTGCCAGGGGGATGATCTACCGCTGATCTACGAGCCCGCGAACGCGGCCGATACTATCCGGGTGCGATTCATAAACCCATCGAACCCTCGCCGGGGCGTGTGTGTGGTGACCTCACCCGAGTCGGGCGATTTTCCCGCGAGCGCCGGGGTCGAGCGCCCGCGAGAGGGTGATCCGCCGCCCGGCCGGCGCTCCGTTAGAGTGAAACGCTTTGCCACGGAAGAGGAGTGTATGAGCACGGAGCAAGAGCAGCGAACCATCAGGTGTCTCGTAGCGAAGGTCGGTCTCGACGGTCACGACCGGGGCGCCCACGTCATCGCGCGGGCGTTCCGGGACGCCGGGTTCGAGGTCATCTACTCGGGACTGCACAAATCGCCCGACGAAATCGTCCAGGCGGCCGTCCAGGAGGACGTCGACGTCCTCGGCATCTCCATTCTCTCGGGGGCCCACGACACGCTCGTCCCGAAGATCGTCGACGGGCTGAAGGAGTACGACGCCTTCGAGGACACGCTCGTGCTCGTCGGCGGCATCGTCCCCGAGGAGGACCGCGAGGAACTGTACGAACTCGGCGTGTCCGAGATCTTCGGCCCCGGCGCCTCGATGCAGGAGACCATCGACTTCGTCCGCGAGAACGCCCCCGACCGATAGATGAGCGGAGACGAGTCGCTCATCGACGAGCTACTGGCAGGCAAACACCGGGCGCTCGCGCGGGTCATCACGAAGATCGAGAACCGGTCGCCGGGCTACCGCGACCTCGTCTCGCAACTGCACGAACACACCGGCCACGCCCAGGTCATCGGAATCACGGGGTCGCCGGGGGCGGGCAAGTCGACGCTGGTCGACAAGATGGCGGCGACCTACCGCGAGCGCGGCGAGACGGTCGGCGTCATCGCCATCGACCCCTCCTCGCCGTTCACCGGCGGGGCAGTGCTGGGCGACCGCATCCGGATGGCCTCCAACGTCGGTGACATGGACGTGTTCTTCCGGTCGATGTCGGCGAGGGGGTCGCTGGGCGGCCTCTCGACGGCGACCACGGACGCGGTGAAGGCGCTGGACGCCTTCGGCAAGGACCGGATAATCGTCGAGACGGTCGGCGCCGGCCAAAACGAGGTCGACATCGTCAGGACGGCCGACACCGTCGCCGTCCTGGTACCGCCTGGCTCCGGCGACGACGTCCAGATGCTGAAGGCGGGCATCCTCGAAATCGCCGACGTCTTCGTCGTCAACAAGGCCGACGTCGACGGCGCCGACCGGACGGTCAAGGAACTGCGCGAGATGATCCACATGCGGGACGCCTCGCCGATGGCTGGCCACCACGGCGCCGGCGCGGTCGAAGGAGAGGCCAGCGACGGCGGCAAAGACGACGACGAGCGTCAGCCGCCGATCGTCGAGACGGTCGCCAAGACCGGCGAGGGGGTCGAGGAGTTCCTCGAGGTGCTGGCCGACCACGTCCGCTGGCTCGAGGAGACGGGCGAACTACAGGCGCAGGCCCGCCAGCGCTACGCCGCGGAGATACGGACGCTGCTCCGGGAGGACAGCGCCGCGCTGATCGAAGAGGAACTCGACGCCCGCGGCGGCCTGGACGCCTACATCGAGGCCGTCACGGCCAAGGAGACCGACCCCTACTCGGTGGTCGACGAGATAATCTCGCCCGTCGCGGAGTGCGTCCGAAAGAAGCGCGACGACTAGCCGCGGGCGGTAGTTCTAAACGCGTCAGGGCCGTCGGGTCCGGCATGAACCTGAAGCGACTGCTCGGCGGTACCGCAGTCGGTATCGGCGCGGTCGCCGCCGGCAACGCCGCCCTCCGGAACGACCCCGCGGAACTGGACGTCCCGCTCGGGCGGCCGATGGAGACGTACCGCTGGCGGGGCTTCGACGTCGCCTACACCGAGGCGGGCGACCCCTCGAACCCCGACCTACTACTGTTGCACGGCATCAACGCCGCCGCGTCGAGCCACGAGTTCCGGTACGTGGTCGACGCCCTCGCCGAGGAGTACCACGTTCTCGCGCCCGACATCCCCGGGTTCGGCCACTCCGACAGGCCGCCGCTGATGTACTCGGGGTCGCTGTACGTCGCCTTCGTCGGCGACTTCCTCCGCGAGATGACCGACGAGCCGACCGTCGTGGCCTCCTCGCTTTCGGCCGCCTACCTCGCGGCCGTCGAGGACGTCCCGGCGACGGAGTTCGTCCTCGTCTGTCCGACGGCGACGACGATTCCCGGGCGGCGGACGTGGCTCCGGTCGCTGCTCCGGTCGCCGGTCGTCGGGGAAGGGCTGTACAACCTGCTGGCCTCGAAGCCGTCCATCCGGTACTTCCTCGCGGATCACGGCTTCGCGGAGACGGCGTCGATAACCGACGAGTGGGTCGAGTACGACTGGAAGACGGCCCACCAGGCGGGCGCGCGGTTCGCGCCGGCGTCGTTTATCAGCGGCTTCCTCGACCTCGACGTCGACCTCGGCGCGCGGTTGGCCGAGACGGGCGTCCCGACGACGGTCGTCTGGGGTCGGGAGGCCGAACTCCCGCCGCTCTCGGCGGGGCGTGAACTCGCCGAGCGGGCGGACGCACGGCTCGTCGTCTTCGACAACGCCGACCTGCTGCCGCACGCCGAACACCCCGCGGAGTTCGTCGACCTGCTGGTCTAGGAGAGTTCGATGGAGACGGCCGTCGCGGAGGGTGGGTCCTGGTCGAGCAACTCCGCTATCGCGTCGAGTTCCTCCCGTGCGGTCTCGTCGTCGCTCTCGTCGATGGCCTCCCGGACCCGCTCGATGCGGCTCCGGGCCGACCGGACGGCCTCGTCGCGGTCGCGGGCCCACTCGCCGGTCAGTTCGTGACCCAGCCAGTCGCCGAGCAACTCGACGAAGGTCCGCTCCCACTCGGAGAAGCCCTCGCGCTCCGTGCGGTCGCAGAAACAGA
This sequence comes from Natronomonas marina, assembly GCF_024298905.1. Lineage (NCBI taxonomy): Archaea > Methanobacteriati > Methanobacteriota > Halobacteria > Halobacteriales > Natronomonadaceae > Natronomonas > Natronomonas marina. The sequence continues at coordinate 781,762 of NZ_CP101154.1, read as the reverse complement.
GCGTCCCGTACCGTCGATCACCGACGTAGATCGTACTCCCGATGTAGGCGCTGAACTCCTCGCCGTCTCCGTTCCCGTCGCCGTCGGCCGTTCCGGTGACGACGCTGCCGCCGTCGACCGTCAGGTCGTCGAGGTCGTCGACCAGCGTCGGGCCGTCAGCCGTCGGATACGGCACCGAGCCGTCGACGCTCTCGACCAGTATCTCGGCGTTGGCGCCCTCCCCCTGGACGAGTGCGCCGTACTCGACGTCGAGGGTCTCCCGGCCGAGTTCGAGCAGTTCCTCGACGGGCGTCGAGACGCTGTCGATGACGGTCCGGGCGAGGTCGTGCAGCGCCGCCTCCCGGCGCTGGACGGCCCGTTCGGCCCGGTAGCGGGCCGCGGAGTTCTCGATGCGATTGGCGAGTACCTCCCACTGTTCGGTGCCGCGGCGCTTCCGGAAGTAGTCGGTGACGCCCTCGGAGACGGCCTCGCTGGCTATCTCTTCGCTCCCACGGGAGGTAAAGAGGATGAAGGGGATGCCGTGCTCCATCTCGCGGACGTACCGGAGCAACTCAAGGCCGTCCATTTCGGGCATGTGGTAGTCGCTGAGGACGCAGTCGATGTTGCCCGTATCGACCGCGTCGAGCGCGTCGTTGGGGTTCGTCTCGACGCGGATGGAGAACCCCTCCCGCAGCTCCGAGAGCTGATTCGCCATCAGGTCGGCGAGGGAGGGGTCGTCGTCGACGATGAGGACGCGCGTCGGGGTTGCCATGTGTGGATTCGTACGTAGATGTGGTTAATGGTTCCGCCGAATACGACCCGCGATACTGGCGTCGCCCCGCTCGGCCGTCCTGTGGCCTCCCACCGGTCGCGCCGCTCGCGTCGCAGGTGCCGGCGGTGGGTCACATCCCCATGTCGGCCGCGGCGTCGGGCACGGGCAACTCGGCCGGCGCGACCCCCAGCAGTTCGGCGGCGTGGTCCAGCGCCATCTCGAAGCCGTAGTACCGCTCGAGTTCGTCGCCGTCGGCGGTCGGCCGGACCTTCAGCATCGCGTACCCCTCGACGTTCTGTGCGACGACGGCGGTCCGGCCGTCGCTCTCGAACTCCAGCAGGCGCTCCTCGTCGGTCTCGCGGTAGCGGGCGGTGATGCCGTCCGATTCGGCGGTCGTGTCGGGCACGGCCGACCCGACGGACGGGACGACCGGGAAACTGTCGGTTCCGGCGAACCGTCGGCGAGTCGGATCGGGGGCGGCCGCGGGCGGGACCGGAGCGCCGACGAACCGTAAGGCCCGACCCGCTGGGGGGCGTGGGGGGCGTATGCGCTGGCTCAACAGCGGTCTGCGGCGCGACGTCTGTATCCTGCTGGCCGAGGAGTCCTATCGCCAACAGCAACTGAAGGTAGCTCTGGAGGACCACTACGACGACCGAATCGACGCAAAACAGTTCCGGGGCGCGCTGGAGCGACTCGTCGAGGCCGGCTTCGTCGAGCGGGAGGTCGACGGCATCCACGACGTCTACTCGCTGACAGGGGCGGGCCGCGACGCCCTCGATGCCCACTACGAGTGGATGACGGAGAAGGTGGCGTAGCTCACTCCAGCAGTTCGTTGGCGATGGTGTTGCGCAGCACCTCGCTGGTGCCCTCGTAGATCTCGTTGAGTTTGGCGTCCCGGTAGAACCGTTCGGCGGGGAAGTCCTTCGTGTAGCCGTAGCCGCCGTGAATCTGGATGCCCTCGTTGGCGACCTCTCGGCTCACCTCGGAGGCGTACAGTTTCGCCTGGGCGGCCTCCTTGACGAAGTTCTCGCCGGCTATCTTCTTGTCGGCCGCCGAGTGCATCAGCAGACGCGCTGCCCGTGTCTTGGTGTCCATGTCGGCCAGTTTGTGCTGGATGGCCTGGAAGTCGGAGATGGGCTGGTCGAACTGCTCGCGGTCCTGGCTGTACTCCAGGGCCGCGTCGAGGGCGGCCTGTGCGATACCGATCGAGCGGGCGGCGATGGTGATGCGGCCGCCGTTGAGCGTCTTCAGCGCGTGGACGAAGCCGCGGCCCTCCTCGCCGAGCCGACGCGATTCGGGGACGTGGAGGTTGTCGAACCGCAACTCCGCGGTCGGACACCCCTTGTCGCCGAGTTTGTCCTCGGTACCCTCGACGATGAAGCCGTCGTCCTCCTCGGGGCGGACGACGAACGACGAGATGCCCCGGTTGCCGGCCTCGGGGTCGGTCTTGGCGAAGACGGTGACCGTGTCGGCGACCGAACCGTTGGAAATCCACAGTTTGCCGCCGTCGATGACGTAGCCGTCGCCCTCCTTCTCGGCGGTCGTCTCCATGGCGGGCACGTCGCTGCCCGCGCCGGGTTCCGAGAGGGCGAACGCGCCGATGTCCTCGCCCTCGGCCAGCGGTGTGAGGAACTCCTCTTTCTGTTCCTCGGTGCCGAAGGCGTATATCATGTTGCCGGCCAGCGAGATGTGGGCGGCGACGATGGTGCCGAGGCCGCCCGACCCCCGGGATATCTCCTCGAGGGCGGCCGGGTATGCGTGGTAGTCCAGCCCCGCGCCGCCGTACTCCTCGGGGAACGGCATCCCCATCAGGTCGAGGTCGGCCAGTTCCTCGACGAGTTCCCAGGGGAACTCGTCGTCGTGGTCTATCTCGTCGGCCACCGGAACGACTTCCTCGTCGACGAACTCCGCGACCATGCTCTTGATCTGCCTGCCCTCGGCGTCGAGACTGAAATCCATACGCGTGGATTCGGCCGTTCGTACTTTACGCTTCCCCAAGCGGTCGTCCGGCCGACGACCGGACCCACCGCCAGGTATAACACGACAGCACGCCAACAAGACGGCGTACGCATGAGTGACAACTCCGAGGACGCCGAGGACGAACTGCCGGAGGAGGTAGAGGACGTCCCCGACGACGAGGAAGAGGAAATCGTCGAGGAACACCTCGAGGCCCGCGAGGAGGCCCAAGAAGAGCGGATCGAAGCGGAGAAGGAACGCTCCGAGAAGCGCCAGGAGGAGGCCGAGGAGATAGTCAACCCGGACGTCCACCGCGACGAACCGCCCGAGGGCGGTTAGTCGTACTCGTAGAACCCGGCTCCGGTCTTCTTGCCGAGGTCGCCGGCGTCGACCTTCCGCTTCAGCAGGTAGGCGGGCTTGTAGCGGTCACCTAGCTCCTCGTGGAGCGTCTCGGTGGCGTCCAGACAGATGTCCAGGCCGATGTGGTCGGCCAGCTCCAGCGGCCCCATCGGCACGTTGGTCCCGAGTTTCATCCCGCGGTCGATGTCCTCCTTGGTGGCGACGCCCTCGTCGAAGGCCCGTATCCCCTCGTTGATCCACGGCATGAGGATACGGTTGGAGACGAAACCGGGTTTGTCGTCGGACTCCCAGGTCTCCTTGTCGAGCGACTCCGAGAAGGCGTGTGCGAGCGTGACGACCTCGGGCGCCGTCTTCTCGCCGACGACGACCTCCACGCCCTTCATCACCGGCACGGGGTTCATGAAGTGGACGCCGACGACCAGTTCCGGCCGCTCGGTCGCGGCGGCGATGGTCGTGATCGACAGCGTCGAGGTGTTCGTCGCCAGCACCACGTCCTCGTCGGTCACGGAGTCGAGGTCGGCGAATATCTCCCGCTTTACATCCATGTTCTCGACGGCGGCCTCGACGACCAGGTCGGTCCCCGCCAGCGCCTCGAGGTCGGTCGTCGTCTCGATGCGGTCGAGTGCCGCCTCCGCGTCCGCCCGCGAGAGGTCCCCCCTGTCGACCAGTCTGTCGAGGCTGTCCTCGATGCGCTCGAGACCGTCCTCGAGGAACGCCGATTCGACGTCGCGCAGGACGACGTCGTAGCCGGCCGTCGCCGCTACCTGTGCGATGCCGCTGCCCATCGTTCCCGCGCCGACGACGCCGACGGTGTCGACCGATTCGAGTTCGCGCATACGGTCGGTGCGGGCCCGACCGGCGTAAAATTGCCGACCCGGTCCGGCGACCGCCGGTGGGACGGTCGCCGGTCCCTACGCGCGGCCGCGACCGCGTTCGAGGATTACGCCTCGCCGTCGCCCGGCGTCTCTCCACCGTTGCCGTCGTCGCCGTTGCCGTCGTCCGTTCCGTCGTCGCCGTTGCCGTCGTCCGTTCCGTCGTCGCCGTTGCCGTCGTCCGTTCCGTCGTCGCCGTTGCCGTTGCCGTCGTCCGTTCCGTCGTCGCCGTTGCCGTTGCCGTCGTCCATTCCGTCGTCGCCGTTGTCGTTACCGTCGTCGTCGGCCATCGCGGTCACGCCGTCGACCCTGGGGAGTAGCTGGAACGGCGTGTCTTCGTCGCCGACCTTTCCGGCGGCGAACACCGAGTATGCCATCCCGGACTCGACGCTCGCCTCGAACGTGCCGACCACCTCGCCGGCGTTGCCGAACTCGGCGACCCGCACCTCCAGTTCGTAGTCGCCGCCGGGGACGGCCACGTAGTCGGTCGAGTCGCCGAACGATACGTCGTCGAACAGCGTGAGGTTGGTGTCCGCGACGGTGACGTCGACGGCCGGCGCCCCCGGCGAGGCGTGAACGAGTCTGACCTGTGCCACGTCGTAATCCGACAGCACGACCGTCTCGAAGGTCCCGGCCCCTACCTCGCCGATGGCCGCGATCGTCTGGAACGTCGCCTCGACGGTCACCTCCGTCTCGTAGAGAACGTCCGGGGCGTCGCCGCCGTCCCCGTTGCCGTCGTCGGTACCGTTGTCAGAACCGTCGTCGGTACCGCCGTTACCGTTGCCGCCGTCGCCCATCGCCGGCAGGAGTTCGACGGTGTAGGTGCCGGCCTCGAGGGTCAGGTAGTCGGTGAGGGTTCCGTACTCGAGTCCCGAGACGGCGGTGGTGCCGTCGAGCAGAACGTCGACCGCGGGGGCGTCCGGTGCGAGGTGAGCGAGCGCTACCGCCGCCTCGCCCTCGCCGGGCATCTCGCCGTCGGAGGTGCCGTTGCCGTCGTCCTGTATCGCCGTCGCAGTACCGCCGAGCACGCCGACCGCTCCGACGGCACCGGCGGCCAGCATCGTATCGCGCCTTGTCGGTGACATTGCGTTCGCCAGGGCGGAGCCGACCGGTAAAAGGGGGAAGAATCGTTCATCGTCGGGCGATTCCGGTACGCCCCGGCTTCTCGAAAAAGGCCGAACTTTCCCGGTACGGCGGCGCGTCGCCAGCGCTGCGCGACCGGCACGGATGGGCCACGCTACCTGCCGGGCGGACGGGAACGGGAGCCCAAACGTCCAGTAACCCGGGGAAACGGTTCGTTACGCTGCGGTGGACGCCCCGGTGTCGGCGGGTCAGCACCCGCCTACCGGCTCGCCCGCCGACGCTTCCCGCCGAACGGCCGATGGCCCACGGGCTCCCGACGGCCCTGCCCCCCGAATCCGGCGTACCAGAATCTTCTTTGTCCGTCTCGCCGCAGGTCCGTCCGTATGATTCCCATCGACGACACGCCGCTGTGCCGGGACGGGAAGGTACTCATCCTCGCGTACGACCACGGCCTCGAGCACGGCCCGGTCGACTTCCGGGACGTCCCGGAGAGCGCCGACCCCGAGCGGACTTTCGAGGCGGCGACCCACCCCGCCGTCACCTCGGTGGCCGTCCAGAAGGGCATCGCCGAGGCGCTGTATCCCAGTTACGAGGACCGCGTCGACCTGCTGTTGAAGCTCAACGGCACGTCGAACCTCTGGATGGGCGAACCCGACTCGGCGGTCAACTGCACGGTCGACTACGCCGAGCAGTTGGGCGCCTCCTCGGTCGGCTTCACGGTGTACGGCGGCTCGAACCACGAGATAGAGATGGTCGAGGAGTTCCGCGAGGCACAGGAGGCGGCCCGCCACCGCGACCTGCCGGTCGTCATGTGGTCGTACCCGCGCGGGCAGGGCCTGAAGAACGACACCAAGCCCTCGACCATCTCCTACGCCGCGCGGCTGGCGCTGGAGCTGGGCGCCGACGTCGCCAAGGTCAAACACCCCGGCTCCCGCGAGGCGATGGAGGACGCCGTCCGGATGGCCGGGCCGACGAAGGTGGTCATGTCCGGCGGCTCGAAGACGACCGACCGGGAGTTCCTCGCGTCCGTCAAGGAGACCATCGACGCCGGCGGCAAGGGGCTGGCGGTCGGCCGCAACGTCTGGCAGCGGGAGGACCCCACCCGCATCCTCGACGCCCTCGAGCAGGTCATCTTCGAGGAGTCGACCGTCGACGATGCGCTGGCCGCCGCCGAGCGATGAGCGACCCCGTCGAGGCGATAGTCGACGTCGTCGCCCGGACGGCCCCCGAGGTGCGGGCGGGACTGGCCGGCCGCCGCGTCTACGAGAGCGAGGAGAACCCCTCCGGCGAGCGGCAACTGGCGGCGGACGTCTACGCCGACGAACTGCTCGAAGAGCGGCTGCTCGACCTCCCGGCCGTCGGGAGCTACGCCAGCGAGGAACGGGAGGCGGTCGTCGACGGAGACGGGGGCGAGTTCCACGTCGCCTGCGACCCGCTCGACGGCTCCTCGAACCTCAAGTCGAACAACACGATGGGAACGCTGTTCGGGGTCTACGAGGAACCGCTGCCGGCGCCGGGGTCGGCGCTGGTCGCCTCGGGGTTCGTCCTCTTCGGTCCCGTCACGACGATGGTCCTGGCCCGCGAGGGGACGGTCCGGGAGTGGGTCCTCGACGACGACGGCGACCGCGAACTCGTCACCGGGGACCTCCGGCTGCCCGATGAGCCGACCGTCTACGGCTTCGGCGGCCGCGTGCCGAACTGGACCGACGCCTTCGCCGACTACGTCGCCGAGGTTGAGGAGGAACTCAAGCTCCGCTACGGCGGGGCGATGATCGGCGACGTGAACCAGGTGCTCACCTACGGCGGCATCTTCGGCTACCCCGGCCTCCGTGACCGGCCGGCGGGCAAACTCCGGCTACTCTTCGAGGGCCACCCCATCGCCCACGTCGTCGAGACCGCTGGCGGGGCCTCCTCGAACGGCGAGCGGTCGCTCTTGGACTGCGAACCCGACGGCCTCCACGAGCGGACGCCGCTCTTCGTCGGCGACGACGAGTACGTCGAACGGCTGGAGGCGGCGCTCTCCTGACCGGGGCGATGCGGGAGGCACCCCCGACCCCGGTCACCGACTCCGGGCCGTCGTTCGGCACCTACGCCGGGCGCTTTCCCGACACGGACCTCCGGCTCGGCGAGGGGCGCCGCGAGGAGGACGTCGACGTCGGCCCGCTGACCTCCCGGTACGACCAGCCGTTCGGGACCTGGCACGGTACGGTCGCGGGCCGCGACGTCGAGGCCGTCGGCGTCGCCGAACGACACCTGGCCCGGTGGTAGCCGGGTGAACTGAAAACGTCCGTTCAGTTTCCGGGCGATAGAAAACGGTTTAGTCGCCACGCCGGACGGTAGGGGTATGAAGGTCCGCATTGGTGGCGACGCGAGCGTCGAGGAGGCCGAGGCCATCGCCCGGGCGATGGCCACCCACGCCGAGACCGACGTGGAGGTGTACGTCGGCGACGCCGACGAACCGGCCGCGCGCGGCGAGGCCGACCTCTCGCCCATCGAGGACGACCTCGGCCCGACCGAGCGGGAGGCGGAACTGCTCGAGGAAATCGAGGAGATAGAGGCGGGGGGCCCCGAGAAGTACAAAGAGCAGTTGTCGGAGGAGGGCAAACTGTTCGTCAGGGACCGCATCGAGACGTGGTTCGGCGAGGACGGCTTCCTCTTCGAGGACGGCACGTTCGCCGAGTTCGACGCCGACGACCAGTTGCCGGCGGACGGACTCATCACCGGCGCCGCCGAGTTCGAGAGCCGGGACGTCCACTTCATGGCCAACGACTACACGGTCAAGCGCGGCAGCATGGCCGCCAAGGGCGTCGAGAAGTTCCTGCGGATGCAGCAGCGGGCGCTGAAGACGGGCCAGCCCGTCCTCTACCTGATGGACTCCTCGGGCGGCCGCATCGACCAGCAGACCGGCTTCTTCGCCAACCGCGAGGGCATCGGGAAGTACTACTACAACCACTCGCGGCTCTCGGGGCGCGTCCCGCAGATATGCGTGCTGTACGGGCCCTGCATCGCGGGCGCGGCCTACACGCCGGTCTTCGCGGACTTCACCGTGATGGTCGAGGGGATGAGCGCGATGGCCATCGCCTCGCCGCGGATGGTCGAGATGGTGACCGGCGAGGAGATCTCGCTGCAGGACCTCGGCGGCCCGGCGGTCCACGCCCGCGAGTCCGGCAGCGCGGACCTCATCGCCCGCGACGAGGAACACGCCCGACAGCTCGTCGCCGAACTCGTCAAGTACCTCCCGAACAACGCCGACGAGACGCCGCCGCGGGCCAGCCCGAAGCCCCCCAAGTACCAGCCGAACGGCATCGACTCGGTCGTCCCGAGCGAGCCGAACAAGGGCTACGACATGCGGAACGTCGTCGAGCGGGTCGTCGACCGGGACTCGTTCTTCGAACTGCAGCCCGAGTACGGGCCGGAAATCCTGACCGGCTTCGCCCACCTCGACGGCCGGTCGGTCGGCGTCATCGCCAACCAGCCCGCAGAGCGGGCCGGCGCCATCTTCCCCGACGCCGCCGAGAAGGCCGCCCAGTTCGCCTGGAAGTGCGACGCCTACAACGTCCCGCTTCTGTACCTCTGTGACACGCCCGGCTTCATGGCCGGCTCGCAGGTCGAGAAGGAGGCCATCCTCGAGAAGGGCAAGAAGATGATCTACGCGACGAGCGAGGCGACGGTCCCCAAGCAGTGCGTCATCGTCCGGAAGGCCTACGGCGCGGGCATCTACGCGATGAGCGGCCCGGCCTACGATCCCGAGTCCACCCTCGCGTTGCCCTCGGGCGAAATCGCCATCATGGGTCCGGAAGCGGCCATCAACGCCGTCTACGCCCGGAAGCTCGCCGAAATCGACGACGAAGAAGAGCGCAAGGCCAAGGAGGCCGAGCTCCGCGAGGAGTACCGCGAGGACATCGACGTCCGTCGGATGGCAAGCGAGGTCGTTATCGACGAGATAATCCCGCCGTCCTCGCTTCGGGACCAGCTCGTCGAACGCTTCGCCTTCTACGAGGGCGTCGAGAAGGACCGCCCCTCGAAGAAACACGGCACCGTCCTGTAACGGGTCCCTACCCGCGCTCGCCCACCACGTCGACACCGCGGAACTCGAACCGTGCGCCGCCCGTCTCGCCTTCGGTCGTCTCGACGGTCCAGCCGTGGGCCTCCGCTATCTCGGACACTATCGAGAGTCCGAAGCCGGTGCTGTCGTCGTCGGTCGAGTAGCCGGCCTCGAAGACGCGGTCCCGTTCGGCCTCAGGGATGCCGACCCCGTCGTCTTCGACGTAGAAGCCCTCACCGTCCGGCAGGACTCCGACCGTGATGGTGAGGTCGCCCGTCTCGCCGTCGTCGGGTCCGTGTTCGACACTGTTTCGGACGAGATTCTCGAACAGTTGCTGGAGGCGGGACTCGTCGGCCAGCACCGTCGCGTCGGTTGCGACCTCGAGCGTGGCGCCCCCGGTGTCGACGTTCCCCCAGCAGTCCTCGGTGATCGTCGACAGCCGGACGGGGGTCGTCTCCTCGACGGACTTGCCCTGTCGGGCCAAGACGAGGAGGTCGTCGATGAGTTCCTCCATGCGCGCCGCGGCGTCGACTATCGCGTCGACATCCTCGCTGTCGTACTGCTCGCTGGCGAGGGCGGCACGGCCCTTGATGACGGTCAGCGGATTGCGGAGGTCGTGGCTGACGATGCTTGCGAAGGCGTCGAGCCGTTCGTTCTCCCGCTCGAGGCGCTTGCGCTCGGAGATGTCGACGTAGAGCGCGAAGGTGCCGACCGTCTCGCCGGTCTCGGTCTCGCGGGGCACGGCCCGGAGCAGCGTCTCGACGGCCTCGCCGTCGGCCGTCACGAGCGTTCGCTTCTCGCGGGCGAAATCGTCGGTCAGTGCCCGCCGATAGCCGCCGCCGTCGAACAGTTTCGTCTCCGAATCCGCCGTGTAGAACGACGCCAGCGGCTCGCCGACGACCTCCTCGCGGTCGTAGCCGAGCCGGTCGAGGAGGCGTCGGTTACAGCTCTCGACGACCGGACCGTCGTCCCCGTTGCGGGTCGTGACGGCCATCACCGGCGACTCCTCGAACAGCGTCTCGTACTGGTCCTCAAGGCGGTTCGTCAGCGTCACCCGGTGGATGGCGTGGGCGACGATGGTCCCGAGTTCGCCCAGCACCTCGAGTTCGCGCTCGTCGAAGGCCTGGGGGCGGTCGGCGTAGACGTTCAGGATGCCGTACCTGGTGTCGCCGAACGCCACCGGTATCGACGCGCTGGACTCGTAGCCCCGCCGTTCGGCCGCCTCGCGCCACGGTTCGAAGTCGGGGTCCTCCCGGATGTTCTGTGTTGCCCGCGGCTCGCCGGAGCGGGCCGCCCGGCCGGAGGGGCCCTGCCCGGTCGGGCTCCGGTCGGTCGTCACCGTGACGTCGTCGAGATAGCCGCGTTCGACGCCGGCCCACGCCGCCGGGACGAGACGGTCGTCGTCGGTGACCGTCCCGAACCACGCGAACAGGTACGGCGCCGATTCGGACAGCGTCTCACAGACCACTCGCTCGATCTCGGCGCGGTTCCCGCCGCCGACGACCCGTCGTATCGTCCGCCGTATCGTCCGGTTGATTCGGTCCAGTTCCGACAGTTCCCGCTCGGTCCGCTGTCGGGAAACCGCCGACTCGACCCGCTGGGCCAGCAGGTCGTACTGGTCGTCGGCCGACCCCTTCCGCACGTAGTCGGTGACCCCAGCCGAGATAGCGCGGCTGGCGAGGTCCTCGCTTCCCCGGGCGGTGAAGAGGACGAACGGGAGGTCGGGGTACTCCTCCCGGACCACCTCGAGGAACGCGAGACCGTCCATGTCCTCCATCGCGTAGTCGGAGACGACGGCGTCGAACCGCTCGGCTTCGAGGCGTTCCAGCCCCGACCGGCCGCCGGGTTCGACGGCGGCCGACAGATCGGCCGCCGCCGTCCGCTGCAAGCGTTCGGCGGTCATCGTCGCCACGTCGGGATCGTCGTCGACGACAAGGACCCGAATCGTTCGCTCGGCGTCCCCGCCGGTTCCGACCCCCGACCCACCCTGTTCGGGCATCGGCGGCACTTCGGTATCGACGTGTATATGGGTTCGGTCCTCTCCCGGCGAGTCGGGCGGCAGCGAGCGGCAGACACTTGCACCTCGGGCGGGAAGTGCGGCCGTGATGCGCGAGGGTCAGACGGCGCCCGACTTCTCGCTGCCCGGCGTCGAGGGCGGCGAGCCGGGGCTGTACGAACTCCACCGGGCCGTCGAGGGCGACGACGCCGTACTCCTGTGGTTCGTCCCGTCGACGTTCCTCCCGACGGGAACCGCCGAGCTGTGTGCGATCCGGGACGCCGGCTGGCACGACCTCGAGGGCCTGCAGGTGTGGGCGGTCTCGATGGACAGCATCTACGCGTCGGCGGCCTACGCCGAGCGGTACGACCTCCCGATGGCGCTGCTGGGCGACGGCGGCAGCGCCGCGGAGTACTACGGCGTCCGTTACGACGAGTGGGAGGGCCACTACGGCGCGCCGAAGCGGGCGGTCTTCCTCGTCGGCGCCGACTGGACGGTCGAGGCCGCCTGGTCGACGGACGACGCCTTCGCGCGACCGGACCCCTCGCCCGTCGAACGGGTCGCCCCGGCTCTGGCCGAGGCGTTCCCGGCCGCCCGGACTGACGCCGTCGTCGACTACGACGCCTACTTCGGCTGACGGTCGAGCGACTGGCGGATGGCACGCAACTCCTCGAGGACCGCCCGCCACTGGTCGGTAGTTCCGGGGATGGCTTCGGTGCCGCCGCCGAGCTCCTCGATGTGGCGGCGGACCTCGTTGGGGTCGTAGATGTCGGCGAACCGGAGGTCCCGGCCCCCGGCGACCTCGATCTCGACGCTGCCGTGGCCGAAGGCGGCCCCGAGGACGCCCTGCGTCGAGCGGGTGTTCTGGACGCGGGATAGCTCGACGGTCCGGAGGTCGATGCCGACGACGCCGCGCTTGCGGTACAGCGCCCGGTCGGTGAGGACGTACCGGGTGTTGACGACCCGGAGGTACGCGTAGACGGCCGGCAGCGGCGCGAGCACGACGAGGACGGCGGCCAACTGGTCGACGAGGACCGCGCCAGCGATGCCGGCGGCAGCGACGGCGAGACCGACGAGGACGCCCGGGGCTGCCCGTACGAGCCGCGGGCGGGTCTCCCACTCGACGGTCTCGCCTGCCTCGAGCCGGAGCCACTCGTCGGTCATCCGTCGGCTTCCAGTTCCGCCCGGATGGCGCGGAGCTCCTCGAGCACCTCGTCGAGGACGTCGGCCTTGCCGTCGTCGCCCGGTTCGGCGGACTTGACGTGCCGATTGATGAGCTCCTGAACGTCGGCGGGCTCGGGCACCGACCGGAACCGCATCTCGGTGCCGCCGCCGCCCGCCGTCGAGATGTCGACGTTGCCGTAGCCGAAGTACGAACCGAGCGCGCTCTGGCTGTAGGAGGTGTTCTGGACCTTGTCGAAGCCGATCTTCTGGACGTCCCGCGAGAGCACGCCCGTCTTCTTGTAGAGGCCGGCGTCGGTGACGACGTAGTTGGTGTTCGTGTAGCTGAGGTATGATCCGACGAGGATCGGGATCCCGATCAGGACCACGGACAGCGGGATGCCGACCACGAAGGCCGACACGAGGCTGTACCTGTGCGGATTGCTCGACCACAGCAGTTCCTCGTCGTCGTCGAGCGTCAGCCACTCGAGGGTTGGAGGGTCATCGGACGTTGGAGGGTCATCTGACATACCAGGGGCGTCGCCGCGGGGACGTATAAATTCAGTCGGATCGCTTCAGCGACAGTGCCGTCCGGTCGAACTCACAGACTAGCGTGTCCTCCCCGTCGGGTTCGACCTTGTACGCCTCGACGTGCATCGTGACGACGCCGCGCTCGCCGTCGGAGGTCTCGCGTTTGTCCGTCACCGTCGTCCGCGCGTAGATGGTGTCGCCGTGAAAGACCGGGTTCGGGTGCTCGACGTCGTCGTACGAGAGGTTGGCGACGATGGTGCCGTCGGTGGTATCGGGGATGGTCAGCCCGACGGCCAGACTCATCGTGTAGAGCCCGTTGACGAGCCGTTCGCCGAACTGCGAGTCGGCCGCGAACTCGGCGTCGAGGTGCAGCGGCTGCTGGTTCATCGTCATGTCGCAGAACTGCTGGTTGTCGGCTTCGCTCACCGTCCGTCGCTTGTCGTGTTCGATGGTCTCGCCGACCTCGAACTCCTCGTAGTAGCGTCCGGGCATGGCCGCGGGGACGCCCGGCGGCGGCAAAACGGTACCGGACCCGTCGTCGTCTCGAAAACGACATTATTATTGAATTGACTTTACTGTCAGCCATAACTTCTAATACTGTCGGCTGACGCGAGTCGGATAACGGGACAGCCCCCGATACGACCGGGCGGTCCCGCATATCCAATCATGACACGGAACACGACGCTCGGCGTTCTGCTGGCGGTGGTAGTGGCGACGAGTATGCTCGCGGCTCCCGTGGCCGCCTCGGATTCGTCGATATCGGCGGACCCGGACGAGGCGAACGCCCCATCGACGCACACGGTGACCGCGAACGTCGGTCCCAGCATCAACGGCAGTTCGCTGACGGGGCTGAACGTCGACTACTCGGCGACCAGCCAGAACGGCGACGTCGCCGACGTCGGCGAGAGCGACATCGAGGAGATGTACATCGAGCGTGCCAGCGGCGGGACGACGGACGTCTCCGACGACATCAGCGGCGTCGGTGCCTCGAACAACGGCGAGACGCTCACCATCCGCCTCAGCGGGAACTACAACGTCGTCGAGGGCGATCACGTCGTGGTGGCGTACTCCGGCGTGACGAACCCCGACACCGGCGAGTACGAGATCGTCTTCACACTGAACCCCCAGTCCGGTGGCACCCAGTCCAGCGACACGCTGTCGATATCGGAGAACGGATCGGCGGACACCCCGGCGGACGGTGACGACCCCACGCCGACGTTCGAGAGCGACGACGACGATACGCCGACCGACGACGAGGGAACGGACGACGATACACCCACGCCGACCGACGAGATGGACGACGGCGACGATACGCCGACGCCCACCGACAGCGAGACGAACGGCAGCGACACCGCGACCCCGACCGACGGGGAGGGTGACGGCGACGCGGGCGGCGACGAGGCCAACGACAGTGAGGCCGACGACGGAGCGGCCGGCGGTGGCGGTTCGAGCGGCGACGGCGCCGGGTTCGGCGTCGCCGTCGCGGTGGCGGCGCTCCTCGGTGCGGTTCTGTTCGCACGGCGATAGCCACCCTGGGCGGCCCCTGTCACCATTAAGGGGCCGCCCGCCGTTGGCCCCTGCATGGCTCGCAGAAGCGTACTGTTCTCGCCGGGCGATCAGCCGGAGTTGATGCGGAAGGCCCCCGGAGCGGGCGCCGACACGGTCGTGTTCGACCTCGAGGACGCGGTCACACCGGACCGGAAGGCCGACGCACGGGCCGCCGTCCGGGACCTCCTCGCCGACCCGTCGTTCGACCCCGACTGCGAGGTCTGCGTCCGGGTCAACGCCGACAGGCGGGCGGCGGCGGCCGATCTCGACGCCGTCCTCGACGGCGATCCGCGAATCGACTCGGTGATGGTACCGAAGGCGGAATCCGCCGCCGGCATGGTGGAGGTCGACGAACTGATCGGCGAACGGGGCGCCGACCTGCCGATCATCGCGGTCTGTGAGTCCGCACGCGGGATCCTCGAGGCTGCCGACATCGCGGCCGCGCCGGCGGTCGAGGCCGTCGCCTTCGGCGCCGAGGACCTCTCTGCGGACATCGGCGCGACCCGAACCGAGGGCGGCGAGGAGGTCTCCTACGCCCGCCAGCACGTCGTTCTGGCGGCCGGTGCCGCCGACGTGGACGCCATCGACACGGTGTTCACCGACATCGAGGACACCGACCGACTGGCCGAGGAGACCGCCTTCGCGGGCCAGCTGGGCTACGACGGGAAGATAGCCATCCATCCCGCCCAGGTGAGCGTCATCAACGAGGCGTTCACGCCGGCCCCCGAGGAGGTCGAGTGGGCCGAGAAGGTGCTCGCAGCCCGCGAGGAAAGCGGCGGGCGCGGCGTCTTCCGCGTCGACGACGAGATGATAGACGCCCCCCTGCTGGCCCGCGCCGAGCGCGTGATGGAACGACACCGGGCCGCCGACGAGTAGTACGCCCCTTAATCACATACAGAATATATCAGTGATATGATTCGTCACGCTTAAGCGCCGACTGGTCGACGGTTGAGGCATGTCGGACGACGTCAATCCGTTCGAGAGTCTGCAGGAGCAGGTCGACGACGCCGCGAAGTACGTCGACGTCGGGGAGGACACCCTGGAACGGCTCAAGAACCCGGAGCGTGTGCTCGAGGCGAACCTCACGGTCGAACTCGACGACGGGTCGCTCTCCGTCTTTCGGGCCTACCGCTCGCAGTTCAACGGCGACCGCGGCCCCTACAAGGGCGGCATCCGGTACCACCCCGGCGTCAGCCGCGACGAGGTGAAGGCGCTGTCGGGGTGGATGGTGTACAAGTGCGCCGTCGTCGACATCCCCTACGGCGGCGGGAAGGGCGGCATCGTCATCGACCCCATCGACTACTCCGAGAGCGAACTGGAACGCATCACCCGCTCGTTCGCCACGGAACTGCGCCCGTTCATCGGCCAGGACAAGGACATCCCTGCGCCCGACGTCAACACCGGCCAGCGGGAGATGAACTGGATCAAGGACACCTACGAGACGCTGGAGGGGACGACCGAACCGGGCGTCATCACCGGGAAGGCCATCGACTCCGGTGGCTCGCGGGGCCGCGTGGAGGCGACGGGCCGCTCGACGATGCTCACCGCCCGCGAGGCGTTCGACTACCTCGGCATGGACATGACGGGCGCCACCGTCGCCGTCCAGGGGTACGGCAACGCCGGTAGCGTCGCCGCGAAACTGCTCGAGTCCGAACTGGGCGCCAGCGTCGTGGCCGTCTCGGACTCCTCGGGTGCCATCTACGATCCGGCGGGCCTCGACACCCACGCTGTCAAGGAGTACAAAAACGAGACCGGCTCGGTCACCGGCTACGAGGACGCCAGCGAGGAGTTGACCAACGAGGAGTTGCTGACGATGGACGTCGACCTGCTCGTGCCGGCGGCGCTGGAGAACGCCATCGACGCCGAACTCGCCCGCGAGGTCGGCGCCGACGTCATCGTCGAGGCGGCCAACGGCCCGCTGACCCCCGACGCCGACGACGTGCTCACCGAGCGGGACGTCTACGTCTTCCCGGACATCCTCGCCAACGCCGGCGGCGTCACGGTCTCGTACTTCGAGTGGGTCCAGAACCGCCAGCGGTTCTACTGGACCGAAGAGCGGGTCAACGAGGAACTGGAGCGCCACATCGTCGAGGCCTTCGAGGGACTCATCGACGCCTACGAGGAACACGACCTGCCGAACTTTCGGACGGCCGCCTACGTCGTCGCCATCCAGCGCGTGCTGAACGCCTACGACGAGAGCGGCACCTGGCCCTGACCGGCGCTCACGACCCCGTCGGTCGGCGGCCGGGTCGGAAACCGTGGCACGGACCGGTCCGACCGTCCCCGTCGTCCCGTCTTCAACCCTCCGCCGTCGTGTATCGAGCGCGAAAACGGCCGGGCGAGTTATACGTGCATGACAATAACACACATACATGAGCATCCTCGATCGGGGCGGCGGCGACCCACGGGAGGGACCGACT
The DNA here is from genome assembly GCF_024298905.1 of Natronomonas marina. Taxonomy (NCBI): domain Archaea; kingdom Methanobacteriati; phylum Methanobacteriota; class Halobacteria; order Halobacteriales; family Natronomonadaceae; genus Natronomonas; species Natronomonas marina. The sequence continues at coordinate 765,039 of NZ_CP101154.1, read as the reverse complement.
CTGACGGAGGTCGTCGAGTTGCTCCCCACGCTTGTCAACGACGATCCGATCGTCGCGGCGACGCTGCTGGCGGACCGCTACGGGGAGGTGGTCCGGGTGCCGCCGCTGCACCCGGCGCTGGACTCGGGCGTCTACCTGCTGTCGAACCCCGACGACGTCCAGTCGGTGCTGCAGTCGGACCCCTCGGACTTTCGCGCCCTGGACGTTCCGGGGTCGCGCGATTTCAGCCGCGTCGTCCGCAACAGCATCGTCAGCCTCCACGCCGAGAGCGAGGAGGGCTCGTGGGTAGAGCGCCTCCGGCTCGTCGGCCCGGAGTTCCGGGCGGAGACCGTCGAGAGCCAGGTGCCCGAAATCGCCGAGACGACGCTTGCGACCCTCGGGGAACTCTCCGACGGCATGCCGGGGCAGGTCAGCGCCGGCGACCCCACCACCGTCCCCGAGGGCGCACGCGTGTGGGCGGCCGGCTCCGAGGGCGTCCGACTGTTGCCGGCGATGCGGCGGCTCACGCTCCGGCTGCTCGGCGTCTCGCTCTTCGGCTCCGACATCCGCGCCCACGAGGTCGACGTCATCGAGGCCGTGGCGACGCTGCGGTCGCTGTTCAAGCGCCGACAGCTCCACCTCGTCACCAGCTACGCGACCCGACAGCTCCCCGACCGCGTCCCGCTGCCCTCGTGGGTCCACCGGCCGCTGGGCGTCGACCCCCACATCCGGCTGTCCGGTCGCCACGAGGGCCGGACGACCGAGGCCGTCGAGACGCTCCTGTCGGCCGCCGACGACGTCGTCGCCCGACGCGAGCGGACGCCGCTGGTCTTCGACGACGCCATCGGCGAGTGGCTCCGCCGGACCGACCCCGTGACCGGCGACCGCATCAGTCCCGACGCCCTCCGGCAGGAGGTGATGGGCCTGTTCATCGCCGGCCACGCCACCATGAGCGCCGGCCTGACGTGGGCGTTCTACCTGCTGGCCGGCCGCCCCGAGGTCCAGGAGCGCATCCACGAGGAAGCCCGGGAGACGGCACTCCTGGCCGGGCCGGAGTCGCTGGACCGCGAATCGCTGCCCGACGGCCCCGAGGCGGCCTGTCACCCGGTCGCCGGTCGCGGATTCGTCGACTCGATACCGTACACCCGGCGGGTCTGGCGGGAGACGCTGCGACTCTACCCGCCGCTGCCCATCTTCGGCCGAACCGCGACGGCCGACACCGAGTTCGGCGGCGTCGATGTCGAGGCGGGCAGCCACGTCCTGTTGAGTCCCTACGTCGTCCACCGCGACGCCGACCTGTGGGACGACCCCGAGACGTTCGACCCCTCGCGGTTCGAGGACGACGACCGCCACGAGTTCGCGTACTTCCCCTTCTCCGGCGGCCGACACGCCTGCCTCGGCGAGGCCATCGCGACGACGGAGGCGACGACCGTCCTGGCGACCGCGATGGCGACCCACCGCGTCGAGTTCGCCGGGCCGGGTGTCGAGGGCCCCCACGACGCCCCGGAGGTGGGCGTCGACTCGGCCATCAACCTCCAGCCGGACCGCGACGTCGTCGTGCAGTTCGTCCCGCGGGAGGCCTGACAGGACGGGCGACGGGCCGACCGCCGTCGGCGGCCGGCGTCAGGACCGGTCGCGCCACTCCTCGCGGAGCAGGCCGTACTGGCACAGGTCCCGATGCTCGCCGTCGACGAACATGAACTTCCGGCGGCGGCCCTCCTCTTCGAACCCGACCGACTCCAGCACGCCCCTGGAGGCGTCGTTGAAGTCGTAGGCGGCCGCGCCGACCGCCGGCGCGTCGTACTGCCGGAAGGCGTACTCGACGAGCAGCGACAGCAACTCCCCGCCGTGGCCGTCGCCGTGCACCTCGGGAACGAGCCAGTAGCCCAGTTCCGGCCGCTTGTAACTCGTGTCCGTCACGGAGGCCCCGCCGACGCGACGCGGGTCGTCGTCGGGCGCTCCGGGACCGGCCTCGTCATCGAGACAGACGACGAACCGGTCGGCGTCGTCGTCCTCGCGGCTCTCCGCGAACCCCTCGCGGTCCATCACGGGGTTGCCGACCGCGTGCCGGAGCCGGGGGTTCGCACACGCACGCTGGAGGAAGGGTCGGTCCTCCCGTTCGGCCGTCCGGAGCGTCACTCGCTCGCCGCGCCGCACCAGTGGGCCGGGCATGAGACGGGAGTGGGGGGAGTCCGGAATAAGCCTTTCTCGGGAGCGGCGGAAACGCGGCTTCGAAACTGCAAAGGCGCCCTCCGCCACAGGTCGGGACATGAAGGCGACCGCGAAGGCCCACCCCATCCAGGGGCTGGTCAAGTACCACGGGATGCACGACGAGGAGTTGCGCCTCCCGTACCACGACTCCATCTCCGTCTGTACCGCGCCGAGTCACTCGCGGACGACCGTCGAGTTCGACCCCTCGCTGGAGGCCGACCGCTACGTCGTCGACGGCGACGTCGTCGACGGCCGCGGTGCCGAGCGCATCCGATCGGTCGTCGACCGGGTCCGCGAACTCGCCGGGTTCGACCACCGCGTCCGCTTCGAGTCGGTCAACGACTTCCCGACGAACATCGGGTTCGGCTCCTCGGCGTCCGGTTTCGCGGCCGCCGCCGTCGCGCTGTGTTCGGCGGCCGACCTCGACCTCACCCACCCGGAGATGTCGGCCATCGCCCGCCGGGGGTCGGCGTCGGCCGCCCGGGCGGTCACCGGCGCCTTCTCGCACCTCCACACCGGCAACGACGACGTCGACTGCCGCTCGGAGCGACTGGAATCCGACCTCGAGGACGAGTTGCGCATCGTCGCCGCCGAGGTGCCCGCGTTCAAGCACACCGCCGAGGCCCACCGCGAGGCCGCCGACAGCCACATGTTTCAGGCGCGGATGGCCCACATCCACGAGCAGATACGGACGGTACGGCACTCGCTGCGGGAGGCGGACTTCGAGACGACCTTCGAGACGGCCGAGCACGACTCGCTGTCGCTGGCGGCGACGACGATGACCGGGCCGGCGGGGTGGGTCTACTGGCAGCCGGAGACGCTCGAGGTGTTCGAGGCCGTCCGCGAGATGCGCGAGGACGGCGTCCCGGTCTACTTCTCGACGGACACCGGCGCCTCGGTGTACGTGAACACGACCGCCGAGTACGTCGACCGGGTCGAGACCGCCATCGCCGATCTCGGCATCGACACCCACGTCTGGGAGGTCGGTGGCCCCGCCGAGGTGCTCGACGAGACCGAGGCGCTGTTCTGAGCGGCCCGGAGGGTTTTACCCCGCCGGCCGCCACGGGTCGCGTATGGCCTCCGACGGAAGCGTCCTCGAGCGGGTTGGCGACTACGTCCGCGAGAACCGCCGCGGGATGTTCACCGACCTGGTCTTCGCCGTCGCCTGGGTGACGCTCGTGAACGTCTTCTTCCGGTTCGTCGACGGCCCGACGTGGGCCTACTACCTCTTCATGCTCGCCGGCGTCGTCGCGTACTTCGGGTTCGTCTCCTCGCTGGAGGTCGCCCGCGAGGGCCAACCCGAGGAGTGAGACGCCAGACGGTTCCGGGCGACGCCCGGTCGACCGGCAGACGGACGCGAGACGTGCGTCCGACGACGGCGATACACCTACGTGGTCGCTACCTCTAGTTCGGGTGTGAGCGACTACTACGTCGGAAGCGTCGCTCGTGGCGGCGTCTGGCTGGCGGTGGCCTACACCGACGACGGCTACGACCACGCCGCGGTCGTCGAGGGCGTCGGCGAACTGTGGACGCGCTACGAGGAGACGGCCGACACCATCGCGGTCGACGTGCCGGTCGGCCTGGAGACGTCGTCGGCGCCGCGGCCCAACGAGCGGGCGGCCGCCGACTACCTCGGCGACCGCCGGCGGGCCATCGTCCCGGCGCCGGTCCGGGAGGCCGCACGCAAGCAGCGCTACCCGACGGCCGCCCGCGTCCACGAGCGGAAGAGCAGCAGCGACCTGCCGGAGGCCGCCTTCCAGCGGTCCCGCCTCGTCACTGCCGTCGACGAGTTCATGACGACCATCGACGAGGCCCGCGACGTCCTCGTGGAGGCCCACCCCGAACTGTGTTACCGCGCCTTCGCGGGCGAACCGCTCGTCGAGCGGCCCGAGGTCGCGGCCGGCTACGCCGAGCGGATGCGCGTCCTCGCGGAGTTCGACCGCGACGCGCCCCCGACCGTCCAGTCGGTCGCCGAGGCAACCGAGGGCCACGCGGTGCCGATTCCGGCCGTCCTCGATGCGGTCGCGCTGGGACTCACGGTCCGGCCCGGGCCGGGCCAGTGCCGGACGCTACCCGCCGACCCCCCGACCGACGAGGAGGGGCTGCCGATACGGTACGTCTACCGGAGCGAAGCGCCGCTGTCGGCCGACTGACCGCCGCACCCGCCGCCGGCCGCGGCTAGAACGTGTACTCGTCGCCGCCGTCGTCGTCGCGGGCCGCCGGGTCCGTCTGGTCGTCGGTCATCTGGGTGAACAGGTCCTCGCCCTCCTGCTGGTCGGTCTCCTCGGTGGGCGCGTACGCCGACACCCCCATCGTGAGCAGTTCCTCGACGGCCTGCTCGCGGTTCAGGAACTCGCCCTGTTCGATGAGCCGGTCGATTTCGCTGTCGATTCGGTCCGGCAAGGATACTTCGACGTCTGGCATACGCGACAGTTGACGTTCACCGGCGTAAAACCCTGTGCTCGACCGGTCGGCCACGAGGCCGCACCGGGACAACCTATTTGTACCGATGGCCTGTGAAGGGACACCATGCCACACGGGAAACCGGGCGCGGCCCTCGTCTCGCGGCTCGGCGAGCGGGCCGCAACCACTCACAGGCGAGCCGCGGCGCTCGGTGCCGCCGTCGCTGGCGCGGCCGTCGTCGTCGTCTTCTGGGCGACCCTCGGTCTCTCGGTCGCGGGCGGCGCGGCCGCCCTCGGAACCACGGGGCTGGTCTACGCCGGCAGTATCGAACTGGCCTGCCGACGGTTCGGCCACGCCGTCGACTGTGCCTCGGGGACCTTCTGTGAGTGCCGGCGGTGCGGCCGGCCCATGGAGGACGGGTAGGGGCCTACGAGTCCGCCAGCTCCCGCTTCACGAAGAGTTCCAGGAGCGGCGTGTGCCGGACGATACCGTTCCGGAGTCGCCGGAGCGGCGCCGACTCGAGGAAGGTCACCGCGGCCTCGAACGCGGCCTGACGTTTGACCCGGGTCACCTCGTCGCGCCGCCGCGTCTCGTAGCGGGCCAGCGCGGGGCCGACGCGTCCCGGACGGGCGGTGGCGAGTTCCCCGGCGAGCGCGCGGGCGTCACGGAGCGCGAGCGAGGCACCCATCCCCGAGATCGGGTGAATCGCGTGGGCCGCGTCCCCGACCAGGACCACCCGGTCGGTGTGCCAGCACTCGCAGGACACCTCCCGGACGCGGTCGAAGAAGGGGTCGTCGTCCGTCCCCTCGAGAAGGGCGGGGAGCCGCCAGCCGACGCGGTCGGCCTGCCGGCGGAGTTCCGCCCGGGCGGGCGGCTCCGGTGGGTGGTCGAGTCTGGCGGCGAGGTTCAGCCCCACCCGGTCGCCGACGCGGGCGACGAACCCCTCGCTTCCGGGACCCCAGACGCTGACCATGTCCCGGCCGACGTCGACGTCCTGCTCGGCCCACAGCGACCAGACGTAGGTGTCCCGCGCGCGGCGCGTCCAGTCGTCGAAGCAGGCATCCCTGACCGTCGAGTGGACGCCGTCGGCGCCGACCACGACGTCGAACGCCCCGGTCGTGCCGTCGTCGAACTCGACGTCGACGCCGCCGGCGGTCGGCTCGATCCGCGTCGGCGTCGTGTCCATCCGTATCCACGGCTCGGGGACGGCCTCCCGGAGCGCCGCGTGCAGGTCGGCCCGGTGGACGGCCAAGAGCAGCGTCCGGTCGGCGGGCAGGTCGGTCCGTGCGAGGCGGTCGCCGCCGGCCGCCCGAATCTCGAAGCCGTCGGGGTCGGCGCCCCGCTGGCGGGCCGCGTCGAGCACGCCGAGGTCGTCGAGGACCGAGAGACCGCCGCTCCAGAGACCGATGCCGTAGCCGCTTCCGCGCCAGTCGGGTGCCTGCTCGACGACGGTCGGCCGTACGCCCTGCCGCCGGAGGTACGCGGCGAGACCGAGGCCGGCGATGCCGCCGCCAACGACGAGAACGTCCGGATCGGCTGGCCGCGACATACTATCGAGACGTGGCCGGGAACGGCAAAAAACGTGGCACCGTCGGCGACCCACGCTCCCGCCCTTCGCTCGCGGAGACACCCGTGCGTTCTACGCCCCGGAACGATCGGGAGGGAGCGACGGCCGGGACCCGCTATCGAACGAGGAAGTAGAGGAACCGCCAGATCGACAGCACGACGGCGCCGCCGACGAGCATGACGGCGGCGAAAATGGGGTCGGCGCCGCCGAAGTCGGCCAGGACCCGGACGACGAGTCCGAGAATGGCCGCGGGGATCCACGACCGGATCGCAAGCGGGATGGAGGAGTTCGGCGCCGACCCGCCGCCCGGCGAGTACGCACCCACGAGCGGGGCACAGACGAGCCACGCCAGGACGAAGGGGCCGGCCGCGGTGACGTAGATGAGCGGGTCGGCCTGAACCGATTCGAGGGAGTGGTGCTGGAGCGTGCCGGCGAACAGAAGCAGGAGCAGGACGACGATGTCCCCGACCGCGATTGGCCAGGTGCTCGCGTCGAGTCGCTGTTCGAGGAACGACTGCTCGGTCATGGGGGGTCGTTCGACTGGCCCCCTACAAGTGCTTGCGGATTCAGTCCGGGACGTCGGCGGCGAGACCCGCGTCTGACGGCGGCCGGAGGACGAGCGCGGCGAGGCCAGCAGCGGCCGCGAGCACCCCGCCGAGCGCGAAGGTCGGCCCCCAGCCATAGGCGGCCGCGAGGTAGCCCGCGACGGTGCCGGCGACGACGCCGCCGCCGACCTTCGCGGTGTAGAGGACGGCGTAGTTGCTCGAGGAGAACTCCGAGCCGTAGTAGTCCGACAGCAGCGACGGGAAGTAGACGTACAGCGGCGAGGAGAAGAACATCGCAGCCAGGACGAGCGCGACGAAGGCGACCGGCCGGTCGGCCCGGCCGGCGGCGACGAGTCCCAGTCGGAACAGTCCCGCGAGCAGGAAGGAGACGACCATCACGCGCTTGCGGCCGACGCGGTCGGTCACCTCCCCGAGGACGAGCCGAGAGACGCCGGCCGAGAGCGGCAGAAGCGTGGCGGCGACGGTGGCGACGTCGTAGGTGAACCCGAGTTCGTCGGCGAAGGTGACGACGTTGGCGATGACGACGAGGTCGGCGCCGGCGGTGGCGACGAACATCGCGTACAGCAGCCAGAACTGCCAGGTGCGGAGCATCTCGCGGGTGGTGTAGGCGCTTCCCCGGAGCGAGGCGGCCACGTCGGTCGTCGCGTCATCGTCGTCCAGCCCCAGCCACGCCTCCGGCGGGTCCCGGAGGAGGAGAGCCCCGACAAGTAGGACCCCGAGGATGACCAGCCCGACGTTCCGGAGGACGGCCGCGTAGCCGCCGACGGTCGCGTTCGCGCGGACGTAGGGAACCGCGAGGACGCTGCCGGCCGCGAAGGCCATCGTGCCGAGACCCGTCGTCAGGCCGGTCCGGTCGGGGAACCACTTGACGGCGGTGTTGACCGCGACGGTGTAGACGATGCCGACGCCGACGGCGCCGAGCGAGTAGAGGACGTACAACTGGAGGACGCTCGTGGCGTAGGCGAGGCCGACGTAGCCGCCGCCGGCCAGAAGCGCCGCGAGGAAGACCAGCAGTCGCGGTCCCCGGCGGTCGCGCCACCAGCCGGCGGGGAACTGTGAGAGCGACTGGAAGACGACGTAGAAGGAAAAGACCGCCCCGAGCGCGGCGGGTGCGATGTCGAGACTCGCCGAGAGCGGCGGCGCGATGGACGACCAGACGTACTGGTAGGGGCTGACGGCGGCCATCATCCCGACCGCCGCCGCGATCTGCCACCACCGGGAGAACCCGAGGACGTCCCGCGCCCGGGCGGCGTAGTCCACGCGCGACCCTCCGTCCGTCATTGCCGCCGGCTTCTCGCGGCGGTGGTATAAGCGAACGGACTTCTCCCGGGGCACCGGCCCCCCACTGGGTATACGCTGTACGAATAAATCCGGGTGAGACGGGTCGAAATTCGCGCTATCTCGACCGGTTCGATATCGGTCGTTCGGAGGCTACTGGGAGTGGTTTTACTTCGAAAACCATTTCATAAGTTATGAATATATTATAAGGCACGTACCTGGCGCCAACAGGTCGCCACCGAATAGATTACTCGAAATTCTTCCAAAACACTTATATCGGTATTCCCCATACGTATGAGTATATTATGGCAAGTTATTACGACCTCGTGCTCGGCCTGATCCCGCTCTCGCTCGCCGGCCTGACCGCGCTGTTTCTCACCGGTGGTCTCGAGATGTCGGTCGCGGTGCCGCTGGCCTCGACCGTCGCGGTCGGCCTGATGGGGCACGCGATGTTCGTCAACGCTCCGGTCGCGGCCGTCCCGCAGGGTGGGAACGCCGGCCGAACGGCCGAGGCCGCCTCCGCCACGCACCCGACCACCGAGTAGACACAGTCCCTAAACGCGCCGCGGCCGAAGCCGTGTCCATGACCGACGTTCTGTTCCTGCGAAGCGACGAACTCGCCGACCTGGCGACGCCGAGCGACTACGTCGAGGCCGTCCGCGCCGGCTACGAGAGCCACGGCAACGAGGGGTCGGCCGAACCGCGGACGAAACTCGCCGCCGAGGACCCGCCGGGGATGTGCACCGGCTACCTGGCGGTCCTCCCGGAGGTCGGCGCCATGGGCGGGTACACCTACGCCGCCGGCTTCGGCGACGAGGACGTCCACTTCGTGCTGCCGCTTTTCGACGCCGAGTCCGGTCGCCTCGTCGCGCTACTCGACGGCGCGTCGATGAACCCGTTCAAGACCGGCGCGACCGGCGCCGTCGCCGTCGACGCACTCGCCCGGGCGGACGCGACGACCTGTGCCGTCGTCGGGTCGGGCGCGCAGGCCCGCGGGCAGTTGCGGGCGACGGCGACGGTCCGGGAGTTCGAGCGCGTCCGGGTCTTCTCGCCGACGGCGGAGAACCGTCGGGCGTTCGCCGAGGAGTTCGACGCCCGCCTCGACGCCGACGTGACGGCGGTCGACTCGGCGGCCGACGCCCTCGACGGCGCCGACGTGGTCGTCACCGCGACCCGGGCCGAGCGCCCCGTCTTCGAGGACGCCGACCTCCCCGACGGCGCCCACGTCACCGCGATGGGCCAGTACGACCGCGACAAGCGGGAGATACCGCCGGCGACGGTGGCCCGGAGCACCTACGTCCCGGACCTGCGCGCCCGGGCCTTCCAGGACGCCGGCGCCTTCCTTGCCGCCCGCGAGACCGGCCTCGTCGACGACGGCCACGTTCACGCCGAACTGGGCGAGGTGGTCGCGGGCCACCGCCCCGGGCGGACCGACGACCCCGAGGTGACAGTCTTCGACAGCGGGGGAACCGGCATCGAGACCGTCGCGGCGGCCTGGAGCCTCTACGAGCGGGCCGAAGAGCGCGGTCTCGGCCGGACCATCGAGTTCCTGCCGGGCAGCGAGGCGCTGACCGGCGAGTGACGACTCAGAGGTACGGCGCGATACCGACCGCCTCGACCAGCGACACGCCGGCGACGACGGTCCCCAGCAGGTACCCGGCGATGGCGCCGCCGTTCAACAGCGGCAGGCCGGCGTGGGCGCGGCCCTTCATCACCATCCACATGAGCGCGAGCAGACCGAGGAGCGTCCCGGCCATCGCGCCGAGGGCCGGCAGCGTCAGTGCGACCCCCGGCACGTCCAGGAGTGCGGCCCCGCCCGGCCGGAAGAAGGCCGCCGACGCGACCAGTATCGTCGGGATGACGGCGTCCCCGAGGCCGATGAAGAAGGCGTCCCGGGCGAAGGGATCCTCGGTCTCGGCGGGGTCGCCGTTCGCGGCGTCCGCAGCGTCGTCGCCCGCGTCGTCTCGTCCGCCGCTCCCGCCGTCGTCGTCCGTCTCCCCGTCGTCCTCGAGCGTCGCCGGCCCTTCGTCGTCGAGGAAGGAGTACGAGAGCGTGAGCGGGACAACGAAGACGACCGGGAGCCGGAGGTCCATCACGCCCGAGGCCAGTGTGAGCATGTGTTCGGTGCCGTACACCGAGATGGCGTCGTAGACGGCCAGCACGACGAGCAGGAGCAGGGCGGGCGCGAGCCCGAAACTGATGCCGAACAGCCCCGCCGCGCCTGCGCCCATCACGATGCCGGCGGCGTCGATGACGTACCACTCGGGGTAGAGGAGCAGCCCCGCCCCCAGCGCGACGGCGGCGGCGACCGCGAGGACGTTCGCCCCGCCGTAGGTGACAAGCGGCGGGACCACCACCGAGAAGACGTAGAAGGCGAGGAAGACGGCGGCGAAGACGATAAGACTCTGGATGAGGCGGTCGACGCCGAGGCGGATGGCGGCCAGCATCACGACCGTGGCCACGAGGATGGCGCCGACGTACAGCAGGCTGTTGGTCGGGTCCGTCGGGTCCTCGACGGTCTGGTAGCCGGCCTCCATGAACGGCTCGACGAGGGCGAGCGCGCCCACCTGGACGAACGCGAAAATCCCGACGGTGGCCGCGACGGCGACGTATGCTCGCTTCACGTTCGCAACTCCACCGGCGGCCGTTTGGTCGTTGTGGTGTCAGTCGGCGTAGAGCCGCTCGCCGAGCAGGTCCGCGAGAACGATTCCGTCGGCCGGTGAGACGGCGAGGTAGGGCCGTTCGACGGGACCGAAGACGTCGACGACGCGGCCCACGTCGGCGAGCGTCTCGTCGACGACGGGCGTCCCGATCTCGGGGGTCGCGTCGTCGGGCGCGCGGACCACGAGGAGCCCCTGGGCGATTCGGACGACGTCGCCGACCCGGTTCATCGGCCGACCCCCGGACGACGGTGCATACCCGGCACTCGGGGGACGGAGCGGTAAATCAGTTTCCAGGCTCGTCCGCGGCGGTCGGCCTGGCGAGTGCCGCACCGGTGCGGGCGAGCAGGCCGTCGACGGTGCCGAAGAGGGCGCCGATTAGCGCGCCGACGACGGTCGCGGCTGCCGCGCCGGTCGACGCGACGAGCAGCAGTGCCGAAGCCGACAGGCCCTGTCGGAGCACGAGGAGCGGGCCCCCGACGAGGACGAGCGCCAGGAGGAAGGCGACCGCGGTGACGGCGCCGTACAGCGCGCCGTGGGCCACGAGGGACCGCATCCTCGCGGACGCGGGCGGTGCCGCCGCGAGGGCTCGCCCGGTGACGCTCCATCCGATCCCCCACAGGAGTCCGTAGATGCCGAGTCCGACGGCCGTGTCCAGCCCCCGGAGGAGGTCGCCGACCGCGCCGCCCAGGTGGATCGCCCAGACGCCGAGGGCGACGAGCAGCGCGGTGTGGAACGCGGCGAAGGCCCACCGGCGTAGCTCAGCCATGGGCGAGCACCACCCCGACGAGGACCAGCCCACCGAGCCACACCGCCGTCCCGGCGTATCCCGCCCGCAAGCGACGACGGACGTGTCCGGCGTGCGCCCGGGAGAGCCCGTCGAGGGCACCGACCATCGACGTCCGGACCGCCGACCCGAGAAGCAGGAGTACGACGCCGAGGAGTTTGCCGGCGAGGGCGAGACCCCAGGCGGTGTCGGTCGTGGGCACCGCTGGCGCGAGGGCGCCGAGGTTACCGACCCCGGTCGCGACGACGAGGCCGACGGCGCCCCAGAACATCCACTCGTAGTCGACGGCGAGCTCCCGGAGGTCGGCGACCGCCGAGGGGTCGCTCGCTCGCGTCGCGCGGAGCCACAGCAGCGCCGCGCCGCCGACGGCGAGCGCCACGGCGAGGACGTGAAGGAGTCGAACCGCCACATGGAGGGTCGTGGCCATGGTGGCGGCTTCCACCGGCCGTGGCAAAGCCCTTCCCCCGGCAGGGGCCGTCGCCGACCGCCCGTTTCGCCGTCACGCCCCGAGGGACCGACGGGTCGCGGGCGGATCTCACTCCCGGATGGCGCCGAGGTAGGCCGCGATGGCACCCAGCAGATCGGACTTGGTGGCGTCGTCGGCACCCTTGACGATGACGCGCCCGCGGGGTTCGTACTCGCGGGGGTAGGTCTTGTCGCGCTCGATGACGGAGTCGTAGCCGACCTGCTGGACCGCCTGGGCGATCTCGTCGACGGTCGGCTCCGGGACGGCGAGGTCCTCGGGAACCCGGCGGCCCTCGTTCCGGGAGCAGGTGGCGTCGAGATAGGCGGGCCAGATGACGTTCTCGACCATGTTCGGGCGTGGGCGGCCGGCGCGTAAAAAGAGGGCGATTACGGTTACCGGCGGGCCAGAAGCGCGACCGACAAAAGCGCGACGAGCGCGGCGGCGACGCCGAAGCCGGCGCCGTCACCGTCGGTCGACTCCGCGGTAGCGGTTGCGGTCGCCTCCATCGCGTCGCCGCCCTCGGTCGCCTCGTCGTTCTCGGCATCGTCCATCGAGCCGTCGGCCTCGGTCGGCGTCGGCGTCGCCTCCCCCTCCAGTTCGGCGTCGGCGAAGGCCTCGGCCATCGTCTGCAGGGCGACGACGACCCTCGGGCCGGGCTGGCTGACGAAGTTGGCGTCGACGGTGACGACCTGGTCGTTCTGAACCGCGAATGTCGACGCGTACGCGTCGGTGTCGGGGACGCCGCCCTCGACGCCGCTGACGACGATGACCTCGGGGTTCCACTCGACGAGCGCCTCCTGGTTTATCTGGCCGTATCCCTGGACGCCGTTCTCCGCGGGGACGTTCGTCCCGCCTGCCGTCGTGATGAGCGAGTCGATGAAGGTGCCGCTCCCGGCGGTGAAGTTGTCGGTGAAGTACATCACCCGCGGGGGGTCGTACTCGTCGGTCCCCTCGCTGACGTTCTCGACCGTGGCGTTGTACGCCTCGTTGGTCTCGGCGGCGGCCTCGCAGGCACCGATGAGCCGGCCGGTCTCGGCCGTCTTGTCGGCGATGAACGGCATCGAGGTGCCGAAGCCGAACTTGTAGACGGTCTGGTTGGCGTCACGGAGGCTGGCGACCGTCTCGTCCGGGATGACGTTCGGCGCCAGCACGAGGTCGGCGTCGAGTTCGACGACGGCCTCCTGGCTGACCGTGAACTGGTCGGACTGGAGAACGTCCTGCTTGTCCTCGATACCGTCGAGGTACGACGTCGTCGGGTTCACGGGCGCGCCGACGACGCGCTCCTCCGCGTCGAGTGCCCAGACGGTCTGGGCGGCGCTGGCCTGCAGGACGACGATTCGCTGCGGTTCCCCGTCGACGGTGACGTTCGTCCCCGTCGCGTCCTGGGAGGTGTAGGGGAACGAACAGTCCGAGTCGGCCTGCACCGCCGCGCCCGCGGCGGGAACCGCGGCCACTGAGGCCGAGAGTATCACGAACAGTGCGAGCGTCGCGGCGAGCGTGCGTCGTAGCATCACCCGGACAGTGCGACGAGAACAATAAATATTTGGCTAAAGCAATATAACTTGCACATCATGGTACTCAGGCGGACGGTCGCGTGGTCGGCCGGGCTGGCCGGGCTGCTCGTGGGGGTCGCGCTCGGCAGCGCGACGCTCGGCTACGCCGACATCGGTCCGCTGTCGGTCGCCCGGGTGGTCCTGAACGACCTCGCGGTGCCGTCCGTCGGGGCGTCCGGTCTGGTGTGGGTTCGACCATTCTCCTTCGAGGTGCCGCAAACGACCGAGACCATCGTCGGGCGGATTCGGTTGCCGCGCATCGCACTGGGGGCCGTCGTCGGGTTCGCGCTGGCGCTGGCGGGCGCGGTCATGCAGGGATTTTTCCGGAATCCGATGGCTGACCCCTCCATCATCGGCGTCTCGACGGGCGCGGCCGTCGGTGCCGTCGCGTTCATCGTCTTCCCGCTGTCGGTCCCGTTCGGGCTGCCGGCCTTCGCGTTCGTCGGCGCGTTGATCGCGGCCTTCGGCGTCTACCTCGTCGCCACCGAGGGCGGCCGGACGCCCGTCGCCACGCTCCTCCTGGCCGGCGTCGCCGTCCAGGCGTTCCTCGGCGCCGTCATCTCGTTCATGCTGTTGCACGCCGGCGACGGCCTGGAGACGGCCGTCTACTGGCTCATGGGCCACCTTCAGAACAGCACCTGGGGTCGCGTCCGCGTCGCGCTGCCGGTCGTCGCGGTGCTTTTCGTCGTCCTGCTCGCGTACGCGAGAGATCTCAACGTCCTCCTGCTCGGCGAGGAGGACGCCCACACGCTCGGTATCGAGGTCGAGCGCACCAAGCGAATCCTGCTTGCGACCTCCAGCGTCGTCACCGCCGCGGCCGTCGCCGTCTCCGGCGTCATCGGCTTCGTCGGCCTCATCGTCCCCCACATGATGCGTCTGGTCGTCGGCCCCGACCACCGCATCCTCCTGCCGACGAGCGCGCTGGCGGGCGCGACCTTCCTCGTGGCGACCGACACCGTCGCCCGGATGGGCCCCGCCGAGATGCCCGTCGGCATCATCACCGCGGCGCTCGGTGCCCCGTTCTTCCTGTATCTCCTGCGGAACCGGGAGGTGCACGCGCTGTGATAACCGTCGAGGGCGTCTCCGTCGAACTCGGCGGGGCGACGGTACTCTCCGACGTCTCCGTGAGCGTCGGGGAGGGACAGTTCCTGGCGCTGGTCGGCCCCAACGGCGCCGGGAAGACGACGCTTCTGCGCGTCTGCAACGGCGCCCTCCCGGCCGACGAGGGGACCGTCACCCTCGACGGTGCGGCGGTCGAATCGCTGTCGGCCCGGGAGATCAGCCGCGCGGCCGCGACGGTGCCACAGGAGACCCACCTCGCCTTCGACTTCGACGTCAGGGACGTCGTCGCAATGGGACGGACGCCCCACCGCTCGCGGTTCGGGACGGCCGACGACACCGACCACGAGGCCGTCGAGAGGGCCCTCGAACGGACCGACACCGCACGGTTCGCCGACCGGTCCGTCGGGGGGTTGAGCGGCGGCGAGCGTCAGCGGGTCCTCGTCGCGCGGGCGCTGGCCCAGTCGACGCCCGCGCTGCTTCTGGACGAACCGACGGCCAGCCTCGACATCAACCACCAGGTGCGGACCCTCGCGCTGGCCCGCGAACTGGCCGACGAGGGCAAGACCGTCGTCGCGGCCATCCACGACCTGGAACTGGCGGCGCGGTTCTGCGACGAGGTGGCGCTGCTGTCGGAGGGTCGCCTCCTCGACACCGGGCCGCCGGAGTCGGTGCTTTCGGCCGACCGTCTGGAGTCGGCGTTCGGCGTCCGGACCGCGGTGTCGACGAACCCGGTGACCGGGACGCGGGCGGTGACGCCGCTGTCGGACGCCCCGCCGGAGGGCCGCCGCGTCCACGTCCTCGGCGGCGGCGAGCGGGCCGCCCGCCTCCTCGGTCGGCTCGTCGACGCCGGCATCGAGGTCACCGCCGGCGTGCTTCCGGAGGGCGACGCCGCACTGGCGACCGCAGGCAGCGTCGCCCGCGAGGTGGTGGCCGCGCCACCATTCCGGCCCGTCGACGGGGACCGACTCGCGGCCGCCGCCGACCTGATCGAGACGGCCGACGCGACGGTGCTGGCGGCGCCGGTCGAGGGCGCCAACGCGGAACTGGCCGCACGGAGCCGGCCGCTTTTCGCCGTCGAGGGGACCGACCCGCCCGCCGACGCGACGGTCGTCCCCGAGGCGGACCTCCTCGAAGCACTCGAAACTCCTCCGAAGGAGGGAACGGCGGTGAGGGGACCGTAGGCCGGGCGGAAACGCCGGAAGAAGGTGTCGCCGGACGAGCCGGCGGTGTCGAAACTCAGTTCTGTCGCGTCGAGCGCGCCTCTCGGACCTCGGCGCCGTCCCGGAGCTTGTCCTCGCAGTTCGGACAGACCCGCACGGTCGACATCTCCTGTGGTGCGAACACGCGGACGTAGTTCTCCGTCACGAACGCATCACAGTTGCGGCATTGTGGCATGTGTTACATCCCTTATATGGAGAGACAAATACCTTTCCCCTTCGGTGTGAAAATTACGTCGACGCGGTTCCGACGCGTCGGATTCAGAACGACACCACGTTGCCGCACTCCCCACAGGTGAACTCGAATCGGTTCTCGTCGGTCAACGCCAGCCCGTGTCCGGTCTCCTCGCCGCACTCGCTGCAGTGAAGCACCGACTCGATGGACTCCCAGTCGTGCTTCGAGGAGGGCGCGCCGAAGGCGAACCCGACCACCGTCTCGTCGTTGTCGGCGTCGTTGTACCCCTCCTGGAACTGCCCGGGCGGGAACCGGACGACCTCGCCCGCGTCCACGCTGACGCTTTCGGTCGCCGAGGAATCGGGCTCGTCGGCCACGTCGAAGGTCGCCTCTCCCGACTGGACGTAGAACAGCTCCTCCTGGTCGTGGTGGGTGTGGAGCCCCCCGGAGAAGGACTCGCCGGGTTCCAGTTCGAAGTAGTTCATCGCGAAGTGGTCGGTCCCGAGGGCGTCCGAGACCGGCCGACGGACGCTGTGGACCCCCAGGGGGCTGCGCTCGTTGTCGACCTCGTCGACGGCTACCTTTCGCATGCGCGGCAGCTACCCGCGGGAAATATAAACAGTTTCCGCGTTGTCGTCCGGGGACGGCGGCACGAGCCCCAAACGATTACCAACCCCGGTCCGATACATGGCCGTAAGCCCAGCCCATGCGATACTTCGACCTCGTCCTCACGCCGAAACACAACGGGATTCATCCCCTCGACGCCGAGTTGGCACTGCTGGCCGAGGTCGACCGCGACGCCCTGCTTCACATCGACGCCTTCGGCGACGGAACGGGGGTGCTTCTCTACCGCCTGCAGGGCGACAAGGACGCGGTGCTCGACGCCGTCGCGGACCACGAATCGCTCATCAGCTACGACGTCCTCGACGTCGACGCCGAGAACACGTTCCACCTCTACTGTCACGTCCACCCCGGCGAACCCGCCGGGACGCTGATGGCGCTGTGCTACAAGTACGCGCTCATCATCGACACGCCCATCGAGTTCACGGACCGCGGCGGGGTTCTGGTCACCATCGTCGGCACCCACGACATGCTCCGGGAGGCACTGAAGGCGATTCCCGAGGAGATCAACGTCTCTATCCAGCAGGTCGGCAAGTACTCGCCGGGCACCCGCGACATGCTGTCGATGCTGACCGAGCGCCAGCGGGAGGTGTTCGAAACCGCAGTCGACATGGGCTACTACGACATCCCGCGGGAGGTCAATCAGGGCGAACTCGCCGAGACGCTCGGATGTGCGCCCTCGACGGTCGACGAACACCTCCGGAAGGCCGAATCGAAGATGCTGTCGGCCCTGCTGCGGACGACCGACGCCGAGGACGCCGGGTGAACGCGCTGTCGTTCGACGGCGGGGGTGGGGAACCATCCGCCAGCACCCCACTCACCCGTAGGAATCCGCCAGCACCCGGTCGCCGGCGGCCGACCTGACGTAGACCGTGTCACCGCCGTTGTTCCAGACGGCGCCGTCGCTGTTCCAGTACACCGCCGTCGCCGTGTCCGGCCCGTCGCCCGAGTACAGCGTCACCCGGCCGCCCGCCTCGAGGACGAACCCCTCCGGGAAGACGTAGGTGTGGCCCGCCTCGTCGCTGACGCGCCAGCCCGACAGGTTCAGCGGCTCCTCGCCGGCGTTCTCGAAGACGACGTACTCGTCGCCGAGGTTCTCGTGGTCGTCACCTTCGGCGTCGGCGTGAACCCGGGCGACGACGAGGCTGCTGGCCGTCTCGTTTCGGGCGGCCGACCCGCCGAACCCCCACAGACCGACGCCGTCGGCCCGCGCCCGGGTCTCGCTGTCCTCGAAGGCGGCCCGCTCCGAGAACTCCGAGTCGTACAGTCCGGCGTACCCCTCCTCGAGGAGGAGCCGGTTGAAGTTCTCGTCGTCGTGATAGACGTAGACGAGCAGCCGACCGTACGAGCCCCGGACGTCCGCCCGCCGATCGACGACGATTCGGACCGTCTCGCCGTCGAGGCGCTCCCTGGCGAACTCGCTGGCCCTGTAGCCCCACTCCCGGAGCCACTCGCGGCCCGCCGCCGTCTCCGGTATCCCCTCGAACTCCGCGGGGTCGGTCTCGGTTTCGACCTCCGGCGTATCGACCCCGAGAAGTCGGACGGTGTCGTCGCTCCCGTTCTCGTAGCGAACGTCCATCGTGTCGCCGTCGACGACGTCGGCGACGGTGACGGTGTGGACCCTCTGTACCGCCGTGTCCGAAAGCGCCGACGGCACGTCGGCGTCCCCGGCGGGCGCCGGGTCGTCGATGCCGACCGCACACCCGCTCGCACAGACGAGCAGGGCGAGACACAGCCACGCCCGCCGGTCCATAGCTCCCCACAGAGAGCTGACAGACATAAGCGTTCCCCGTGCTTGACGGCCCGTTTTTCGGATACTCGGGCGACCGCCGGGGCGGTGTTCAGAGAGGTGTCGGAGACGGAGTAGAGAGCGGCTCGAAAGCCCTCGCCCGTTCAGTCCACCAGGGCACCCCACGTCGGCCAGCCGTCGCTTCTCTGAACAGGACCACCGCCGGGAGGCCAACGCTATTGTCGCTGCCGGCCGACGGTCGCGCATGGGTTCGTTCGGCAAGCACACCGTCAACGGCATCGTCTCGCTCCTCGTCAGCGTCGCTATCACCGTCTGGGCCGCCGAGGAGGGTGAGGAGTACGACCTGACCGACGTGGCGCTGTCGGTCGCAGTCTCGGCGTTCCTCTCGGGCTTTTTCGCCGAGTAGTGTCAGTAGTCCCCGAGGACGCCGAGCCGTCGCGCCCGGCGGGTCGACAGCTGGAAGACCGCGTAGCCGACGGCGAGATAGCCGACGGCGACGGCGACGAGCAGCGCGAGGTCGGCGGGCGAGAACTCCCAGAGGCGGACGCCGTCGACCATCGCGCGCTGCAGGAGCGCGCTGCCGTGTGCCAGCGGCAGCACCGCCATCCAGGGCACCTCGAGGACCGGCGCCGAAATGAGGACGACGAAGCCGAACTGCAGCAGGTTCAGCCAGTTGCCGACCCGCTTGTAGAGGACGGTGACGCCGCCCGCGGCGAAGCCCAGCCCCAGAACCGAGAGGACGCTGAGCGTCGCCACGACGACGACCGTGAGGAGGTGCAACTCCAGGGAAGTGCCGGTGATGAGAAGCATCGCCGCCAGGATGACCGCCGAGACGAGGAACGTCCGCACGACCTTCGCCGCCCCCTTCAGCAGGGCGACCGGCGCGAAGCCGAACGGCGTCATCACATGCCGCTCGAGGGTCCCCCACTGGACCTCGCTGCCGATGTCGTTGGAGATGGCGGAGTAGGCGCCGACCGACAGCGTCCACAGGAAGTAGCCGACGACGATGCCCTCGATGGAGTCCGACAGGGCCTGTCCCGCGAGCATCCGACCGCCGTAGAACAGCACGCCGAAGAAGAAAAGCGAGACGACGATACCGCCGAGGGCGTTGGCGGGGTACCGGACGAACAGCAGGTACTCTCGGTAGAGGACGGCCCGCGCGAGGTGGCGGTAGCCGGCCGCGCGTCGGTCGGCCGACCCCTCCGGTCGTCCGGTGCTCATCGGTCTTCCCCCTGCCCGGTCAGGCCGACGAAGACGTCCTCGAGGTCCGGCTCGACGGTCCGGACCCGTTCGGGCGTCACGCCCGCCGCCGCCAGCCGCTCCATCAGCGCGTACAGCTCCTCGCCGGCGGCCGCGACCTCGATGCGAGTGCCGCGGTCGCGGGTCTCGACGGCGGTGACCTCGAACCGCTCGCGGACGGCGGCGACCGCCTCGTCGTCGAGGTCGGGGCTGGTGACGGCGACCCGACCGGTCGCCCCGCGGCGGAGCAACGCCTCGACGCCGTCGTCGGCGACGATGCGACCCCCGGACATCACGAGCACGCGATCACAGACCGTCTCGACGACGTCCATGTCGTGGCTGCTGACGAAGACGGTGAGGCCTTCGCGTTCGACGAGCCGGCGGAGCTCGCGCTGGAGGGTCCGCGAGCTCTCGACGTCGAGGCCGAGCGTCGGTTCGTCGAGGAAGACGACGTCGGCGCCGCCAGCGAGGACGCTCGCCAGCGACACCTTCTGTTTCATGCCGCGGGAGAGGTCCCGGACCGGCGTGTCGGCCTTCTCGGTCAACTCGAGTTGCTCCAGCAGGCGGTCGTGGCGGTCGGCCACGGAGTCGGGGTCGACGCCGCCCACCGTTGCGAAGTACCGGAGGTTCTCCCGGACCGTCAGCCGCCAGTAGTCGTTGCGCGCACCCTCCAGCATCGCGTCGACGTGTGCGTAGGCCGCTCGCGGCCGCTCGGCCACGTCGACGCCCCGAATCCGGACGGTCCCCTCGTCGGGCAGCACCATCCCCAGGACCGACTTGATGAGCGTGGTCTTGCCGGCGCCGTTCGGACCGAGCAGCCCGACGACCGACCCCGTCTCGACCGCGAAGGAGACGTCGTCGACGGCCACGACCGCGTCGTCGCCCCCGCCGAATCGCTTGGTCAGTCCCTCGACCTCGATGGCCGGGTCCGTCGCCCGGTCGGGCACCGACCGCTCCGCCGCCGTCGGGAACGGCTCGACGTCGAGGCCGGTCGACGACTCGGCGTGGCCGTTCCGCTCCGTCGGCCGCTCACGTTCGTCCCCGGCGTTTCGGCCAGTCATTACGCGTCGTAGGGGCGCCAGCCGGAAAACGGAGTCGCCACCGGCCACGCCGACTCGGAACGGCCCGGGAGAGACGACACGCGAGAGCCGCACGTCCTAATACTGAACCTCCTAACCACGGTTTACGGTTTATAAACCACGGCAAATTGCCCGCAGAGAGGTTATCCAGTAGAAGGGAATCACTGACCGGTATGGAGAGGCGCAACAAACGAGTTTCGGCGACGCTTCTGGCGGTCGTTTTGGCAGTGTCGGCCGTCGGGGGCGTGACGGTGCTGGCGTTTGCCGGCACGGTCGCGGCCGACCAGCACGAACGCGAGAACGCACCGACGTACAACACCAGCAGCGGGGCAGTGAACTTCACGATCAACCTTCCGACACAGACCGACCATCTGCCGGGCAGTCAGAACCAGCAGAACGGCAGTATCGAGTACTTCGCCACCGGCCAGCAGGCGTTCACGGAACAGAACGCCGAGGACGGACTCTGGATGAACTTCATCGTCATCGAGGCCGAGTGGATCGACTACAGCAACTGCGACGTCACCCAGAACACGAAGGTCTTCGGCATCGACCGGGGCAACACCCGCAGCGGCACCCGCGTCGACGAGGACCTCATCGAACACCGCAAGGGCTCGACACTCGAACAGGGCGGTCTCACGGTCGACTTCTACGACTGGGGCGACCTCGGGGGCGGGCCACCGTACCTCTCGCCGGACGACGCTGTCGTGGCCGCCCAGGGTGTCGGCTCCAACGCCGGCCCCTGCCTGACGATGACCAGCACCCCCGGCTGGTATCAGCTCCAGGGCTACACCAACGGTACTATCGCCACCAAGTGCACCGAGGAGGGCAACTCCCAGTGTGAACCCGACAACAAGAAGTGGCGTGGAATCAACCTGAACTCGAACTACGTCTACATCTGCGACTGCGAAAACGAACAGCAGGCCCGCGAGCAACTCGGCCCGCCGCCGACCGAAAGCGGGACGCCCACGCCCACACCGGGCGGCAACGGGGCCACGCCCACACCGACACAGGCACCGAATACCCCCACGCCGACGCAGGCGCCGAACACCCCCACGCCGACGCAGGCGCCGAACACTCCCACACCGACACAGGTCCAGACCACCAGCGGCGGCAACGCCGGCGGCGGGAACGCTGGCGGCGATGCCGGTGGTGGCGGCAACGCCGGCGGCAGCGGCGGCGGTGACGGCCAGGCCACCCGAACGCAGGGCAACGCGGGCGGCGACGGTGGCGGCAACGCCGGTGGCGCCGACCGCGCGACGCCGACGATAAGCGACGGGCCTGGCTTTACGCCGGTCGTCGCGCTGGTCGCGCTGCTCGCGGCCGCGCTGCTCGTCGTCCGCCGGCGGTAGCCCGCTCGGTCACTCGGGGTTCATGCCTGGCGGGAGCGCGGAGTGTCTGATTCCCGTCTCGTTCTGTATCCAGAACCGGTAGACCCGGGTGGTCTCCGAGGTTGCCGCCTCCTTCAGGGCCTGGGGGCGCCACTCGGCCTCCAGCGTTTCGTCCAGTTCGTCGTCCTGCACCCGGCTGAGGGTTCCCTCCAGGGCGACACTCGTCCACTCGGTGTCCGTCGAGGTGTCGAAGACGAGAAAGCTGGCGACGGTCGTCTCCTCGCTCACGAGTCCCTTCTGGCTCGTGTCGCCGACGACGTACCTGAAGTAGAGGTTCTCCTCGCCGTCGAAGCCGTAGGATATCGGAATCATGTAGGGAACGTCGCCCGCCGGAAGTCCGAGAACGCCGACCCGCTGTGCCGAGAGGAACGCCCGAATTTCCGCCTCGTTCATCCGCTCGACCCCGTGTTTCGAGAGTTCGTCGACCGTCATACCCCGACCAACCCGCCCGAATCGCATAAACCCGAAAGCCCGTTCCCACTCGCGGGGACCGACGGACGACCGAACGCGCCGCGAGACCGGCGCCGAGGCGGGCGATTCCGACCGGGGGCCTGGCGGGGACTCGTCGTCCGGGAGGGCGTGGGGCCGCCGGCCGGTGGTTCCGTCGCCGTTACTCCGTTCGGTCCGGGAAGCCGCCGGGCGGAGTGGCACGCTATACATATAGCCGGGATGCGACGCGAGCGCTACGTGCGTAGGCACCAGCGTGGAAGGCAACAGCGGTGTACTGGTGACCACAATGAGGCAGTACGTCAAACGTAGGACGGGCAGTGGCACGTTACACGCCGGTGCAGCCAGCTCCCCGGCCGGCGGCGTCGGGGATCCGCCGGACGGTGCCGAGGCCGCTCGGATTCGGTCGACGGCCGTCGACCTCTCCGCGGCCGCACGCACGCGGGGCGGGGCCGAGAGCGATGACCGCCGGGAGATGACCACCCGTCATGGCCGAGGGTGAAATCCAGGTACTCGTCGTCGGCGGGGGAATCGGGGGACTCTCGCTCGCCGGGTTCCTCCAGCGGGCGGGGGTGGACCCGGTCGTGGTCGAGCGTGCCGAGGGGCGACCCGACCGGCCCGGGGTGGTCGAACTCTGGCCCGACGCAGTCCGCCTGCTGTCGCGTCTCGACGTCGGCCGCAAGGTCCGGGACGCCGGAGTCGACGTGACGAGGTGGGCGCGACGCCGACCGGACGGCACGGTGGCCGAACGCCTGACCGCCAGCGACGAGTTCGGCTTTCTCGCCGTCGACTACGCGCGACTGTTGACGGTGTTGCGCGGGGCCGTGGCCGACGGAACGGTACACGAGGGGTCGACGCTCCGGTCGCTCGACCCGGGGCGGGGCAGCGTCGCCGTGGAGTTGGCCAACGGCGTCCGCGAGCAGTTCGACGTCGTGATTGGCGCCGACGGCGTCCGGTCGCGAACGCGCGAGGTGCTCGGCGGTGACGGCGCGACGTTCTGCGGGACGACCAGCGTGGCATTTCCGCTGCCGGATGGGGTCGAACTCGGCGCCGCCGGCGAGGTCTGGACCGCCGACGGGGCCGTGTTCAGGGCGGTCCCGAACGGCCACGGCGGGGCCGCGTGGCTCACGGTCCCGTCGAAGGTGCCCGGACAGGGGGTCGACGACGCCGGGGCGCTCGCGGGCCTGTGTCCGACAGTCGACTGGCTCCTGCCCGAGGCCGCCGAGGCGGTCGACGCCGGTGACCTGTGGTGGGCCGACGACTTCCGCGTTCCCACCGACGAGTGGGTCGATGGTCGGGTGGCCCTGCTCGGCGACGCCGCCCACGCCCGTCACCGACTGACAGGCGTCGGCGCCACCCTCGCCATCGAGGACGCCGCGGTGCTGGCCGCCGAACTCGTCGGTGGCGACGACGCGCCGGCCGCCCGACTCGCCGACTACGCGGCCCGTCGTCGGTCGCGGCTCGACCGCCCCGATGCCGGCGCCCGCGCCGGAGCGCCGCTCGCCGGCATCGAGTCCGAACTGGCCGAGCGACACCCCGCGATTCCCGCGGTGCGGGGCGGCCGCCTCGCGGCCTGCTTCGGCGGGGACCCGCCGACGCCGGCGACGGCACTCGGCGGCAGTGACGGCGAACGGTCGTCCGGCGACAGAGGGCGGTGACCGCCGGGCGGCGGCTACCCCTCGCCGTCGGGGTACTCGCGGTCCAGCAGCATCCGGAAGGCCGACTGTTCGGCGACCCGGAGGTGCTTGTTGAAGGTCGGCTGTGAGACGCCGAGCAGGTCGGCCACCTCTTCGCCGCTGGTCTCGCGCGGCCAGCCGAAGTAGCCCGCCGAGTACGCCGTCTCGAGGGCCTCCCACTGGCGGTCGGTGAGTTCCGCCTCGAGGGCGTCCTGGAGTTCGAACAGCGAGCGGATGGTCCGCTCGCGCTGGCGCTGGGCGACGAGGTCGGTGTCGGGATACCGCTCCTGGAACCCCTCGACGAGCGCTCGAACGTCGGTCCCGCGGGGCGCCTCGACCACCAGCCGTCCGTCACCGCCCTCGGCGGTGGCTTCGCGGACGACGGCGCCGTACTCGGTGAAGACGGAGCCGAACCACGTCGGCGCCGACACCTCGACGAGGCCACCCTCGGCGTCGTCGTCGGCGCTGACGACCTGTGCCGTCTCGACGCTCGGGGCGGCGTTGGCCAGGTCGGAAACCGCGTCGGGCGACGCGCCCTCGACGGCGTAGAACATCGAGAACGACCCGCCGGCCCGCCTGATGGTGCGCTCGAGCCCGATGCGGCAGTCCGCCGTGGTGGCCCCACGCACCATGAACAGTCCCTCGTCCGACACGCCGAACTCGAGTTCGGTGGTTCCCTCGGACTCGAGTGCCTGCTCGCGCTCGATGACGGTGATTGCGTACCCGATGGAGCGGCCCAGTTCCGCGAGCACGTCCCTGGTCGCCTCGTCGAAGGCGTCGGGTTCGGCCGACGCCACCGTCAGCACGCCGTGGGTCGTGGTCTCGTATCGGACCGGCACGGCCACGACCGACTGGATGCCGTGCCGGAGGGCGTGCTTTCGCCACCGGCCGGCGGCGACGCCCGTCGCGACGTTCCCGACGGCCCGGTGCCCACCGGTGCGGTAGGCGGCGACGGCCGGGTGGTCGCCGGCGCCGTCCTCGTCAGACCCGACGACCCCGGACAGCCCGTCGACGTAGGCCTCGGTGCCGCCGGCGCTCGTGCGCACCGCGAGGCCGTCGTCGCCAACCGTCGGCTCCGCGACCCACACGAGGTCGTGACCGTCGACATCGACCAGGCGCTCGCAGACGGCCTCCTCGATGCCGGCCCGGGAGGACTGCTCGACGGTCGCCTGCTCGATGTCGCGGATGATGGTGTTGAGCTGTTCGAGCCGGTCGGCGCGCTCCTGCTGGCGGCGGAGTTCCTCGGCCCGCTCGGCGAGGGCCCGCTCGCCGGCAACGTGGTTCAGCGCCGCCTCCAGCGTCGCCGCCAGTATCTGGGCGAGTTCGACGTCCTCGGCGTCGAACTCGTCCCGGGCGGCGCCGACCAGCATGACGCCGTGAGAGCCGAGCGGGAGGACGATGTCGGGGTCCGGCACCCCCGGGCCGTACACCTCGGTCGTCGGCTCGGAACTGGTGACCGCCTCGCCGTCGACGAACACCTGCCACGGGAGCGAATCGCCGGGGCCGAAGGGCGGCGGGTCGACGTCGAGCGCCTCCAGTCGGTCGGTCAGTGCGGTCGGGACGAGCGTCCCTGTCTCCTCGTCGTAGCGGTACGCCGACACCAGCGGGAACCCGAGCACCGCCTCGGCGGCCTGGACCGCCTGCCGGCAGGCGGCGTCCCGGGAGTCCGCCTCGGTGAGTTCACGAGTGGCCTCGTGGAACGTCTCGAGAGTCCGCTCGCGCTGGTGGCGCTCGGTGACGTCCTTCACGACGCCGACGAACTGGTTGGGCCGGTCCGTCTCGTCGAGGATCGGGTAGCCGGTCGCTTCCACCCACCGGACCTCGCCGTCCGGGCGCTGGATTCGGAACTCGAACTCGTAACTGTCGGCCGGGTCGCCGGCCTCGATGTCGGCGAGCATCGCCTCGAGATTGGCCACGTAGTCGTCGCGTTCCGCGGGATGAATCGCGTCGATGAACGTCCGCGGGTCCGCCTCCAGTTCCTCGACCGGCCGGCCGTAGACGTCGGCGTACGCCGAGTTGACGTACGTCACCTCGGTCAGGTCGGCGCTAGCGAGGTAGATTACCTCCTCGACGCGCTCGGCGATGGTCCGGAACCGCTGTTCGCTCCGCCGGCGCTCGGTGACGTCGCGGTGGATGGCGACGGTCAACTCCTCGCCGCCGATGACCGCCGGTGTGACTTTCACCTGCAGCCACCGCCGGTCGCCCGCGCTGGTCTCGGCCCGCCATTCGACCATCTCGGGGTCGCCCGTCTCCGCGACTCGTCGGTGTATCTCGGCCCCCTCCTCGGAGGTGTACCCCTGCTCGGTGACACTGAGTCCGTCGACCCCCTGCTTCTGGACGGCATCGAGGCTCCCGTAGCCGACCATGTCGAGGTACGCCTCGTTGGCGTCGACGATGTCGAGCGTGTCGGGGTCCATGACGACTATCGCGTCCTGCACGCCGTTGAATATCTGCTCGAACTCGTGTTCGCGGCGCTTGCGCTCGGTGACGTCCCGGACGCGTCCGACGATTCGGTCGACCACGCCCCCGTCGTTCTCGATCGGAAACCGGCTGACGGAGACCCACCGGGTCTCGCCGTCCCGCTGGATGCGGTACTGGCCGTGGTAGCGGTCGGCCGGGTCGCCGTCCTCGACGTCCGCGACGAGTTCATCGACGTCGTCGCGGTACCGGTCGCGGTCGGCCGGGTGGGCGGCCTCGACGAACGCCTGCGGGTTCGCCTCGAGCTCCGCCGCCGGCCGGCCGTAAATCTCCTCGTAGGCCGGGTTGATGTACAGTATCTCGGAGAAATCAGCCGTGGCGAGGTAGATGACTTCGTCGAGGTGGTCGGCGATGAGCCGCAACCGGCGCTCGCTCTCCCGGAGTTCGCGCGCCTGCCGCTTGCGTTCGGTGACGTCGCGGATGCTCGCGAGCACGCGCTCGGTGCCGCGAAGTTCCACCGTGGTGAGGTGGACCTCGCCGACGAACGTGGTTCCGTCCTTGCGCTTTCCCTCGAACTCGAACAGCTGTGGTCCGTCCTCGCGGGCCCGCTCGATGTTCGCCATCGCCCGGTCGAGCGTGTACTCGGGGCCGCCGGAGATGATGCGCTCGATGCTCCCCCCGACCAGTTCCTCCCGTGCGTATCCCGTCAGCGCACAGTACCGCTCGTTCACGTCGCGTATCTCCCCCGTGTGGGGGTCGTGGACGACCAGGGCGTCCGAGACGTTCTCGAAGATGTCCTGATAGGCCCGCTCCAGTTCCCGGCGCTCGGTGAGGTCGCGGACGCTCGCGAGCACGCGCTCGGTCCCGGAGAGCCGTACCACCGAGAGGTTGACCTCGACGGGGAACGTCTCGCCGTCCTTGCGCTGGTTGCGCCACTCGAACAGTTGCGTTCCCTCCTCGCGGGCCCGCCCGACCATCTCCCGGGCCGCCTCCTCGCCGTACTCCTCGCCGGGGGCGGTCACCAGCCCGATGTCCTCGCCGACGAGTTCCTCGCGGCCGTAGCCGTTCATCTCGCAGAACCGCCCGTTCACGTCGAGGACCTCGCCGGTGTCCGGGTCGTGGACGACCAGGCCGTCCGAGACGCTCTCGAACACCTCCCGGTACGCCGCCCCGGATGTCGCCGAGACGCCGCCCGCGGACTCGCCGGTCGTTTTCCCCGCAGGGTCGCGCCCGTCCCCCGTGGCGTCTCGCACCCGCTCGACGACGAGGGCACACTGGCCGGACGCCGCCGTTCGGGGAAAGACGTCCGCGACGCCGGCGTCGACCGCGGCCGCGATAGTCTCGGCATCGGCGGCGTCCGCCAGGAAGACGACCGGGAGGTCGGTTTCGGTGGCGAGGCGGTCGACGGTGGCGGCCGGCGCCTCGAGTCCGCCGCTCACCACGACGCCGTCGGCGTCCGCGGCGGCGCGCTCGACGAGGGTTTCGCCCGGGGCCGCCCGGTCGGCGGTGACCGCCGTGTCGGCAGCCTCGAGGCCCTCGGCGACGTCGGCGGCGAACGACTCCGCTGTCGCGGCGACAAGAAGGTACAGCGACCCCCCACCCTCCGTTCTCATGGAAGGCAGGTCTGGGTCCACGGTGTTGAACATTTCCCCGAGAGCGGCCGATAGCGGGTGTCCCCTCCGGACCGCGCGGCGATTTTCGCCCCCGGCACGAGCGCGACCCGGCTATATCTATAGCCCCCGGTCGGCGCTGGGGAAACGCCTGTAGCGACCAGGTTGGAGGGGAGTCGGGAAAGAGATACCCCTACGAATGAAACACCACATGCTGACGGCCCGGCGGGGCCACGCCACGACCACCCCGACACTGGGCGCGATACTGTTCGTGGTGGCCGTGTTCGCGTCGACGGTACTCGCGTGGGTCGCGGTGGCGACGGCGCCGGTGCTGGTGGCGGGCCTCCTTGCCGGGGGCCTCCTGCACCGGGTGGCGCGCCGGGGCTACGCCACGGCGCTCCGCGCCGCGACGACGACGTATCGAACGGTCGACCGTCTCTTCGCGGAACGGCCTCCGCGGCTCTGGGCGGGTGAGTGACGATGGCGTCACAGCGCTCCATCTTCCCCGTTCGAGACGAGGTCGACCGCGAGGTGCCGTCCCGGACCCTGTCGCTGGCCGAGGCCGGCGACGTCGTCGAGGCGCTCACGAGCGAGGTAGCCCGGAAACTCGTCGACCGCGTCCACGAGGAACCCGGAACCGCTTCGGACCTCGCGGCGGCCGTCGACACGTCACTGCAGAACGCACAGTACCACCTGAATAGCCTGCAGGGGGCGGGCGTCGTCGAGGTGGTCGACACCTGGTACTCCGAGCGCGGCAAGGAGATGAACGTCTACGCCCCGACCACGGCACCGCTGCTCATCGTCGCCGGCCGGCCGGACGGCGAGGCGGCGGTCCGCCAGGCGATGTCGGAGTCGCCCCCGGCGGACGAGGGGGCCGACGGCGTCGCCGTGCGCTCGGACGGCGGGCCCGACGCTGCAGTCCAGAACCCCCGGTGATACCATGACGGGTTGGCGCGACGCGCTCGGTAGCGAGGGGTCGACCGTCGACTGCATCGCCTGTGGCGAGACGCTCGCTCGCGAGGACGCCCGCGAGTACGACAGGTACGGCGACCGGTGGGACCGGGCCGACAAGCGGTTCGAGTACCTCTGCAAGCCCTGTTACGACGAGCAGTGTCACCTCCCCCGGGACGGCCTCGAGGAGACACTGGTCGAGGCGGGGGCCGGCGACGTCGGCCGCCGCGCGTTCCTCCGGTCGTTCCGCCGACTCGACGCCCGCGAGGCCGGCGCCGACTCCGAGGAGTAGTCTCACCCGACGCCTGTGGGCCCCGGACCCGTCCTCCCGCCGGCATCCGAGCGATTGCGACGGTCGGCAGGTCGTGGCCGGCCGGCGAGTTGGCGGTCCGCTCGATACTCGAGGGTCTCCGGACCTCCGACGTACCATACTCCCGCTCAGTCCTCCACTGAACCACCCTCCTCACGTTCGTGGACCCAGACCGTCGAAATTCGGGTCCCCTCAACGCCCGTCACCTCGACGACGTACCCGTCGACCTCGACGCAATCGCCACGTTCTGGCGCACGGTTGAGTCGTTCGAGTACCAGTCCACCGACCGTTTCGACCTCTTCACTCGTGAGGTCCCCCTCGAACATATCGTTGATTTTCGACAACGGGACGCCGCCGTCAATCTCGTACCCGTCATCGTCACGCCGGCGAATCGAGGGTTCACGTTCGTCCACATCGAACTCGTCCTGGAGGTCTCCCACGAGTGCCTCGACGACGTCTTCGACCGTTGCAATCCCCTCGAACGCGCCCCACTCGTCGATCACTGCGGCCACCTGCTGTTGCTCTTCCCTGAACTGTCTCAGGAGATCGCTCAGTACCATCGTCTCGGGGGCGATGACGACCTCGCGGGCGATGTCCCCGACGAACTCGGCGTCCCCGCTCTCCACCTCAGCCCGTAGTACGTCCTTGACATCGACGAATCCGATCACCTGGTCGCCGTCGTCGGCATCGAGAACTGGATAGCGTGTATGACCAGTCTCGAAGATGGTCGACTGGAGGTCGGAAAGCGGGGTATCAGCCGAAACGCTCACCACGTCCGGTCGTGGAACCATGACCTCTCGCACCACGATGTCGTCGAGATCGAAGACCCGCTCGATCATCGTCACTTCCGCAACGTCGATGTCTCCTTCCTCGCCGGACTGAGTCAGTACTCGAAGGAGTTCCCGCTCGCCGAGCGTCTCGTCCGTTTCGGAAGCGGGTGGCACGCCGAGTGCTCGCGTGAACGCGTTGGCAGCCCCGTTGAAGACGACGATCCCCGGATAGAGGAGATAGTAGAAGACCTTCATCGGCGGGGCGAGAAACAGGGAGAGTCGCTCGGTCTGGGCGATTGCGAGCGTCTTCGGCGCGAGTTCACCGAAGACGACGTGGAGGAACGTGATGATACTGAAGCCGATTGCGAAAGCGACGAGATGGATGAGACTCACCGGGAGAATCGGTTCCAGTACGGGCTCGATGAGCGCCGCCACGGCTGGTTCGCCGACCCACCCCAATCCGAGCGAGGCGATGGTGATGCCGAGTTGCGTCGTCGCGAGATAGTCGTCGAGGCTCTCCATCACTTCTTGGAGGGTTTCCGCGCCAGGGCGGCCCTCCTCGGCAAGTTGTTCGACCGATGTCCCCCGTATCCGTACGAAGGCGAACTCCGAAGCGACGAAGAAGCCGTTCAACACCACCAGCGCCAGCGCAAGGAGGACTTGCGCCAGCGAGAGCGCGACGTTCACCATCGGTGGGACTGGAAGCCAGGGCTGTTCGATTGTCGTGTGTGCATATCCCTGTATCTCGTTCGATCTACTAAAACCAGCACATACCGATCAACGACTCGATCGATGGGTGTGGGAACCGTTCTATGGCACCCCCATCCGCTACTCTGATCCGGATACGGACGAGAACGAACAGTTCCACGCCTGAAGGACTGCGATAGCTTACGGGCCCTCGATGGTCGTCGTTGCGAGTGCCTGCGCGAGGAGTTCGAGGTCGTTCCGGTACTCGAGCGTCTCGAGCCACCGGTCGGGAAGGGAGTCGGCACCGAACCGGGCGCCGGCGACCGCCCCCGCGACGGCGCCGATGGTGTCCGTGTCACCGCCGCGGTCGACGGCGGTCACGATGGCCTCCTCGGCGCTGTCGGCCGTCAGCGCGTCGTGCAGGGCCGTCTGTAGCGTGTGGACGACGTAGCCGCTGTTGGGGAGCGTCCCGGCGTCGACGCGGTCCGGCACGAGTCGGAGCGTCTCGACGAGTTCGTCCGGCGCGTCGCCCTCGACCCGCCCGAGTGCGCCCGGAAGCGGCGTCTCCTCGCCCCGGAGGTAGCCCGCTATCGTGCAGTTCAGCACCGCACACCCGTACGTGCATCGCGGGTCGTAGTGGGTGATCGCCGAGGAGAGTCGACTCGCCCGGACGAGCGGGTCCGGGTCGTCGGCGAAGGCGATGGCGTGCGGCGCACACCGCATGACGCTGCCGTTGCCGGCGTTGCTCCCCTCGGCGCGATGCTGCCAGACCTCGCGTCCGGCGTCGCGCCACGACCGACCGGTGCCGTACTGGCGGAGGGCGTCGGCGGTCATCAGCCCGACGTCGAGGGGATCGCTCTCGTACCACTCGTGGAACCGGGCGGCGATATCGTCCCCGTCGAAGGCCTCCCGCTCGACGAGGCTGCGTGCGATACACAGCGCGAGGTCGGTGTCGTCGGTGACGGTTCCCGCGGGCTGACCGTGCGTGCCGTACTCGAGCATCTCCGAAACCGTCCCGAACTGGTCGGCGATGGCCGTTGCGGAACGGAACTCGACGGGCCGGCCCAGCGCGTCGCCGCAGGCGAGCCCCAGGAGCACGCCCGTGGCAGTATCCGGTGCGTCCATGGAGTCGTCCCTGACGAGACGCCTCCACTTGTAGGTCCGGGTGCAGTTGACGGTCCCCGTGGGAGCGGCGTACGGAACGATACCTCGATACTACCGTGCCGACTCCCGAATGGATCCGGGACGTACACCAGCATCTCGAAACCCCACGTTAACCGCAGCTTTCAGGGCATCAGCAGATAGTTCGCGCTGAATTCGGTCTGGCGGTGGACTTCCGGCTCTTCGCTCGTGTCTCGCGTGAGGTAATTGTATTAATTTTAGCATTTCGGATATATACTCTCCAGATAGCGATCTTCCAGATAAAATTTCAAACAATTATAGTGCAGAACACCGATATTTATTATCAATCCACCTATACGGACATCGCCACATACCGGGAACATGCATCGTCTGCCGGCCACCATTCGGACGCTCTGTCTGGTGCTCGTCGTCGTGCTCACCGGCTGTTCCGGTGCCGCTCCAGTATCGGAAGGGCCCGACACGACGCCGACAGCAGCAGGGCCGACGACCACCACGACCGCCACCGGCGGCACCGTCGCGGTCCACAACATCAACGTCGGGCAGTCGACCAGCACGCTCGTCGTCGGGCCGACGGGCGAGACGATGCTCATCGACACCGGTGACTTCAACGACGACGGCGAACTCGTCCTCGCGTACCTCCAGCGGCACGACATCGACCGCATCGACCACCTCGTCGTCACGCACAACGACGCCGACCACATCGGCGGGAACGCCGCCGTCATCGAGTACTACGAGACGGAGGCGGACGGCATCGGCGCCATCCACGACCCCGGGATTGCGGCGAGCACCAACACCTACGAGGAATATCTCGACGCCGTCGAACGGCACGACGTCCGACTGCTCGAGACCCGTGAGGGCGACCGCATCGACGTCGAGGGCGTCGACGTCCAGGTGCTGGGGCCGTCGGAACCGTATCTCGCGGACGGCGCGCGCAACGAGAACAGTATCGTGCTCCGACTCGAATACGGCCGGACGAGCTTCCTGTGGACCGGCGACGCCGAGGCCCAACAGGAGGCGTATCTCGTCGAGCACTACGGCCCGCAGTTGAATTCGACGGTGTACAAGGCCGGCCACCACGGCAGCGGGAGTTCCAGTAGCGGCCCACTACTGAATGCCGCGTCCCCCGAAGCGGCCGTTATCTCGAGCGCATACCAGTCCCGATACGGCCACCCCCACGAGGAAGTACTGCAGCGGCTCGCCGACCGCTCGATTCCCGCTTACTGGACGGGCGTCCACGGCAACGTCGTGCTCGTGTCGAACGGCGAGGGCGTCTCGATTCGCACCCAGCAGGCGGCCACGACCGACCCGCTCACGTTGCGTGATGCGCCGTCGGTGCAGCCCGGCTCGACTGTCCCGGTCGAAGAGCGGGCGCGCATCGGGGCGGCGCCGACAGGGGCCGAGACGGCTGTCGCAACGGACGGCGGGACCGACACCGACGCTGGAACCGGGGCGTTGGTCCTCGAGACGATTAACGCCGACGCGGCCGGCGACGACCGCGAGAACCTCAACGACGAGTACGTCGTGTTCAGGAACGCTGGCGACGACGAGTTGGACCTCGGCGGCTGGACCGTCCGCGACGAGTCCGGGAAGACCTACACGTTCCCGGATGGGTCCACTCTCGAGGCCGGAGCCCGTGTGACGCTGCACACCGGTGACGGCACCGACACCGACACGGACCGCTACTGGGACGCCGGTCGGCCCGTGTGGAACAACGGCGGCGACACCGTCATCGTCACGAACGCTGATGGCGAACCGGTCCTCAGGGAGGAGTACTAGCATGATTCCCGACGGCACCTACACGGCAGTCCTCGACCGCATCGAAGATGGCGTAGCGACACTGCTCCTCGAAGAGGACGGCGAGGACGCCCACCAACTGGACGTCGATCCGAGCGTGCTTCCCGCGGACGCCCGGCACAGCGACGCCGTGCTGACCGTCGAAATCGACGACGGGGAACTCGTCGCGACGAGTTACGAGCCCGAAGAGACGGACGAGCGGCAAGAGTCGGCCCAGAGCCGGTTCGACCGGCTGTCGGAACGGGCGCCGCGTGACGACGAGAGCGGGTAACTCTGGAGCGTTCGCCGGGAGCATCGCCGGGCGAGCGTCGCCGAGGTGGAGCACCGAGACAGCGTCCGCCCGTGACCCGTTGTCAAACGCCGGCACAGAACGGCAGAAGCTCTTTTCAGTGATTTCCCGATGAGCGTTTATGCGACGACGTCGCCTTCTGAAGGCCGGCCTCTCGGGGGCCCTGCTCGCCGCGGGATCGAGGCCGGCGGCCGCCGAGGGCGTGACCACCACCGGCGAACGCATCGAGACGTGGGACGGCAAGGAACTGGCGGCGACCGTCTACGACCCGCCCGGCGACGAGCAGGTACCGGCGGTGCTGATGACCCACGGCTACGGCGGCACGAAGGCCGACGTCTCCCGGGAGGCGACTCGCTACGCCGAGAACGGCTACCTCGTCGTCGGCTACGACTCCCGCGGATTCGGCGACTCCGAGGGCGTCTCCGGCTTCAACGGCCCGAAGGAGGTCCGGGACGTCTCGGCGCTCCTGGACTGGCTGGCCGCTCAGGACCGCGTGCTGACGACCGGTCCCGACGACCCCCGGGTCGGCATGGACGGCATCTCGTACGGCGGCGGCATCCAGTTGAACGGGGCGGCCTTCGACGACCGCATCGACGCCATCGTTCCCCGGATGACCTGGCACGATCTCGTGTACGCCGCCGCCCCCCAGGACGTCATCAAGGCGACGTGGGACTCGTTCATCCTCGGCGCCGGTGCGCCGTCGGGCTACGGTCTCCGGACCGGCGACCCGACGCTCTCCGGTCCCGACCCGCGACTGTACCGGTTCGTCGCCGAAGCGGTGGTCCGGAATCGGATGCCCGAGGAGGCGCGGGAATACTTCCGGGAACGCTCGGCCCCGAAGACCCGCATCGAGGAGATTCGGACGCCAACGCTGCTGTTGCAGGGCTGGCCGGACAATCTGCTGTCGCCGAATCAGGCCATCTGGACGTTCGAGGGACTCCGTGCCCAGGGCGTCGAGACCGCACTCGGGCTGTATCCCGGTGGCCACGACGACAGCGAGTTGGTGACGGGCCTCTCGTCGACCGTCCGGTCGAAACTCGACGAACTGTCGCTGTCGTGGCTCGACCGCCACGTCAAACCCGGTGGTGGGCCGCCATCGGCCGTTCCGGACGTCTCCTACCACGTCGCCGGCGCCGACGAGTGGCGGACTGCCGAGGAGTTCCCGCCCCGCCCCGCCGAGCGGACGGCGCTCGACCTGTCGGCGTCGGCGGCGACCGACCGGACGCCGCTCGTGAACACGGCGGCCCCGACCTCGCTCCGGGGGCCGTCGGGGTCGCTCCTCGCCGAACCGAGCCTCGACGCGCCGGGGTCGTCGGTCGGCTTCGAGTTCGAGGCGACCGCACCCGTCGAACTCGTCGGTCGGCCGCGGCTCCGTCTCCCCGTCGAACCGCTCGGCGGCGACGCACACCTGTTCGCGAAACTCCACCACGTCACCGGGGGAACGGCGCCGGTCATCTACGAGCAGGTGACTGCAATGGCCGTCGACGACCCCGCGACGCTCGACGAGGAACTCATCGCCGTCCAGCAGGACTTCGCGGCCGGCGACCGACTGCGGCTGACGCTGTCGACGACCGACAACGGCTACTTCACCTCGCGGGAGGCGACGGGCATCGTGCTGTCCCACGCTGCGGCCGACGACGCGACGCTGTCGGTGCCGCTCGTCTCGGCGGCGGACGAGCCGTTCGAGCCGGTCGCCGCCACGCCGGGATCGTTCGGGTAGTCGTCGCCGAAGTCCGCGCCCTCGCGTGGAGGATCATCGAGTCCGATAACGACCCATTGACATCCTCCTCCGCCTGAAGGCGGAGGAATCCCGAGCGTTGGGATATTAGGGTTTGCAGTCTCCCTGTTCTCTCGGTGTGAACCGTCCGCTCTCGCGGTCGAACAGGTAGACTCCGGGCTGTGCCAACCAGCCGTTACTCATATCCCCGGTTGGGGGACTCTGAGTTATCTTTCGTCGGATGTTCACCGCTCCGTTCACGTCTGCGTTCATCGTCGTCTCGCACGACGAACAAACGTACAGACCACGCTCCACACGGTTGCTATCTCGAATCTGCCCGCAACACGAACACGTCTTAGAGGTGTTCTCCTCGTCAACGCGGTCAACGAGGATACCGTGCTCCTCGGCTTTGTATTCAAGCAGACGGGCGAATCGGTCGAACTCCCAGCCGTGCAACTTCTTGTTCCCCGACGCTCCCCAGTCCCGTGACCCGCCGTCGTCGTCCTCTCGAATCTCACTGAGGTCGCCAACTGCTATCTTCTCCACGCCTTCTTCGACACACCGCTCAACGATGTGTTTCGAGAGCGTGTGGAGGAAGTGGTCTTTGCGCCGGGAGAGTTTCCGACGAGCCTTTCGTGCACGCTTGCTTGGGCCGTTCTCGCCTTCGGTCTGGTACTCCTCGCGGGTGAAGTAGTGCTTGTCCTCTTTCAGCACATTCCCCGGATACAACTCCGAGGGACCGTCCCCGTAGTCGATGGCGAGGTAGTTAGTGAACTACCCCTGCCTACTCACTCACGGCTATGCCGTTCGTTCCTTGAGGCAGGGGCTTCCTGTTTCCACGACGGAACTTGCAGACACTTCATGGATGGCATCCGTGTCCACAGCGGTTCCAGTCTCCGCAGGCGTTGCTTCGGAGTGAACCACTCCTAGCTTCCGCAAGCCCCGTTCCCAGACGTTCAACGCGGCATTATAGTCACGGTCGGTTTCAAAACCGCAACTCGGGCATGAGTGTTCCCGGACCCACAACGGCTTCTCGGTTTTCACACCACACTGATTGCATTCTTTCGTCGTGTCTTCCGGGTCAACTTCCACGACGTGACACCCACGCTTGTTACCGTGGTGTTTGAGAATAGTGATGAAGGCTCGCCATCCAATTTCGTGGGTGTTCCGACCGTTCTTGTCGTCTTCAAGCAGTGACTTCACGTTGAGGTCTTCCACAAACACAGCGTCGAACTCGCTGGTGTAGAACGCCGCAACCTTATGCTTGAAGTCCAGTTTCTTCTGCCGCATCCGCTTATGCACTTCAGCCACCGTCTGTCGCTGTTTTTCCCAGTTGTTCGACCGGTGTTCTTTCCGGGAGAGCTTCCGTTGTTCCCGCTCCAAGCGTTCACGGTCACTGGATAAGTCGAGACGACTGATTTGGCGTCCATCAGAGTCATGGATGAAGTTCGTGATGCCGAGGTCCAACCCGACAGTATCCTCGGTGTCAATCTCGTCGGGGGCCGGTTTCTCAGGTGCGCCTTCTTCAATGTTGAGGCAGGCATACCATGCACCCGTCTGGTCTTTTTTGACCGTGACGGTGTTTCACGTCAACGTCGTCTGGGAGTGGTCGATGGAGCCGTATCGGAACGTCGATGGTGTCGCCGTTGACTTTCTTGAGTGTCAGGAGTCCACGTCCATTGGGGCCACTCTTCTCATCGAGTTCGAAACCCCGTTGGCGATACGTGAAACTCCGATACTCCTGTGGCGCTTTCCAGTTTAACGACCCAACCGAGTAGCCTTTCTGCTTGAGTTTCCCGAGGTTTTCGATGTTGGTGGCAATCTGCTCAACAGCCTGTTGAAGGACTGTCGAGTAGATGTTCGTCAGATCAGTCCACCAGTCTTTCAAATCGGGGATCTCATCTCTGACCTGTGTGACGCGCTGTTTGACAGTGCCCTCGGTTTCGGGTATCCGGTTGTAGCGGTACAGACTGTGGTTGTAGAGTTGTCGCACGGTGTCACGCACCCAGTCCAGTTGCTCCCGCTGCTGACTGTCAGGAAACAACCGATACTTGAGTGCGTAATCCATGCGCCGTACCTCGATTATCCACCTGTAGAAACTTAAAGATAAGCATCCCTCGCAGGGCGATTCATCCCCACCCTACTCGCTCCCATCCGGTCGCTCCTTGAGGGTGGGGGCTTCTCGCCCAATCTGCTAACCGATCCTGGTTCCACGCGTACTCAAACACTTGATGGACGCGACGCACACGGGGACGAATACCGGATTCTTCGTACCCGATACCTCTGGCAGGGGACTTACCCTTAGTGCGGAGGTATTCGACGAAATCCTCGCGCAGATCCGAGTAGAGAAGCTTCTGCTGGAAATTGAGATGAGAGACGCTCTCGGAAGAGAGATATTCAAACTGAATCTCCGAGTCCGCGCTCATGGATTATCCCAGGGGGTGAGTCTAAGAAAACGAGTCGGCGTGTGAGTCAACTTACACGCCGAAACAATTTTATAGCGAGTTGATCCCAGATCGGAGATACCCGTTAGACACTAACGTATATACGTGGCAATGCCAAAGTCATAGTGAATGACAGACGAGAAATGGAATCACCTCAATCGACCACTCGGCTACGAGATTGCGACTCTACTCATGGATGCGGAATTGTCATTCTCTGAAATCAAGGACAATCTTCCCTACAACGACGTAGCTGACAACGAGCTGAACCGGATTCTAAAAGAGGAAGAGACCGAGGCGGATATCTTCACCGTCCCGAAGACGAGAGGCAGAAAGAAGCACACGCTCAATCTGCAGTTGTTCTCCGAAGAGGATCTTGAGAAGATTCGGGCGCGAGCACGAGCACGAATCATCGACAATCTTTTTGAAAAAGGCCCGAGCAATCCGTCGAAAGACGAAACAGTGGAATCACATACGGATGGACCGAATATGGAAAGCCGTTTCCATTAGTTACCCCATCCTATCGAGCGCATCCTGCCGGTCCTCGACTGGCGTCTGATCGTAGCGCATCGTCGTGCGGGGAGATTTATGCCGAAGTTGTGACTGTGCGGCGGCGAGGTCCTCTTCTCTTACCATGTACGTGCCGACTGAGTGCCGTAGTGCGTACCAACTGAGCCGTCTCGTCTCTGTTTCGATCCCCGCGATGTCACAAAGTCGCATGAGGACGTGCTTCAACGCCCCCGACCCGTAGGTGTTCCCCTCACGCGTGAGCCACAGTTCGTCTCTGTCGTCGTACATCGGGTACGCCTTCCGTTCCTCTAACCACTGTTCGAGCATCGTCGCTGTCCGCTCTTTCAGGCCGACAGTCCAGTTCTCATAGGACTTCGCGCTGTCTTCCATCGGAATGCGTAGGACACAGTTGTCAGCATCGACCCACGACGGTCGGGCGCGCTCGATTTCCACTGGACGGAGCCCTGCGTCAAGGCTCGCCCATACGATCGACGGGATTTTCCAGCCGTTGGCTCGCTCCCAGTCGGCTGGCACGACTTCGTCCTTCGGCTTTTCAAACCGCTGTGCGAGGTGGGTCCGCCACCGATCCCGCTCGGCAGGGCTCAAATTCGAGTACGACGGAATGCTTCCGTATTCGAGAGCAGCCTCTCGAATCTGTGTTCGTTCCTCGCGGGTGAGGTAATCCCGCGGTTGTGAGGCACTGCTATCGGAGAACGTTATCGACGGCTCCCATTCTGCACCGCCGCGCTCGTGGTGCCGCCATTTGAACAGCGACCGGATTGCCTTCTGGCAGTTGGATTTGTGTGCACCGCTCCCGTCTTGCTGTGCCAGATAGTTCATCCACGCGTCCGCGTGGTCGGGGGTCACATTCAGAGTGTAGCCGTTTTCGCGGTCCCAGACCCATCGGTAGAATTGACCCATGCGGCGCGATCGCGTCTTGACAGTGCTGAGCGCGTATCCGTCGTGCCTCTCCGGGTCTTTCCCGGATGTGAGTAACCACCGGAGGCACGCTTCGCGCTCGGCACGATAATCCTGCAGTTGTCTGGGGTTGAGGTATCGCTCCGTGGGCGATAACACGAGCGTGACCTCGTTCAGATCACTCATTCCCCAGTCACCTCTTGTGTTGATTGTGGATTCTCCTGACCGGGTCGCACATCCCTCGTTCGTGCGAATCGGGGTGGCGGCCCAACAGCGATAATCGCCCGACAACGTCGGGGTGGTCGATTCGTTCTGATTTGGATGGCCTGCGATTGTGGCGTCATAGTCACCTCGTCACAGACCAAAACCGCAGGACATCGAGAGGATTCGATGCGCCGTCCGGGAATTGAACCCGGGCTAGTGGCTTGGGAAGCCACTGTCCTACCACTGGACCAACGGCGCGCCCGTCGCTGCGAGCGACGCTACCGCCCGCCGCCACTTGAACGTAGCGCCTCGCACCCGTCCCCGAAAACGGACACACGTCCAGAACCGGGGGGTCCGACGGGGGTTATTAGTTCGGAGCGGCCGTACAGCGCCTCGATGACGGACGCCTCGCCGCTACTGGAAGAAACGAACGTGGACCTGCTGCTCTCCGAACCGGAACTGGAGACCCGCCGCGAGCACATCGTCGAGTTCGTCGCCGAAACCGTCGAGAACGCGGGTGCGGAGGGGGCCGTCCTCGGGCTCTCGGGAGGGATCGACTCGACGACGACGGCCCACCTCGCCGTCGAGGCGCTCGGCAGCGACGCCGTCCACGGCCTGCTGATGCCGAGCGAGGCCAACGCCGACGCCGACGAGACCGACGCCGAACGGGTCGCCGAGAGCCTCGACATCGAGTACGACGTCATCGACATCGACCCCATCGTCGAGGCGTTCGTCGAGGCAGCCCCCGACCACGCGGCCGACGACCGGATGGCGCTGGGCAACGTCCGCGTGCGGACCCGGGCCGTGCTGAACTACTTCGTCGCCAACGCCGAGTCGCGGGTGGTGCTCGGGACCGGCAACCGCTCGGAGGCCGCGACCGGCTACTTCACCAAGTACGGCGACCAGGCCGTCGACTGCAACCCCATCGGCAACCTCTACAAGTGCCAGGTCCGGCAACTCGCCCGACAGCTCGGCGTCCCCGAGGACCTCGTCACCCGGACGCCGACCGCCGG
Source organism: Natronomonas marina (assembly GCF_024298905.1). Taxonomy (NCBI): domain Archaea; kingdom Methanobacteriati; phylum Methanobacteriota; class Halobacteria; order Halobacteriales; family Natronomonadaceae; genus Natronomonas; species Natronomonas marina. Next base: position 724,140 of record NZ_CP101154.1, on the reverse strand, counting down.
GATGTGGGAGGGCCAGACCGACGAGGCCGAGATGGGCCTCGGCTACGACGAACTCGACGCCATCCTCGCACTGTACGTCGACGGGCCGTTCTCGAAGTCTGCGACCCGGCGGACGCTGGGCGTCCCCGAATCGGCAATCGACCGCGTCGCCGAACTGTACGAGAAGAGCGCGCACAAGCGCAACATGCCCCCCGCGCCGGAGCCGCTGTAACCGTCGCCGTCCGCCTCAGGCCTCGCGGACGACGATGCGGATGTGGTCCTGGTCCTTCAGCACGTAATCGGGCGGGACATCGTTGCCGTTGACCTGGACTACCACCTCGTACCCCTCGCCGTCGACGTACGTCGTGCCGTCCCAGGTGACAGCGTCGTCCTCGACACCGATTCCGATCGTGCTCATCCCGTACTTCAGCGTCATCCCGGTCGCGTGGGCGTGCCACCGGTCGTCCGAGCGGCCCTCGAAGTGGAATCGCGGGTACTCCTGGGGGTTCTTCCAGACGGATCGGGAGAAGTCGAAGGTGTCGCCGGTAATCGTTACGTTGATCGTCCCGTGGTAGTGGGCACTGCCGGCCTGACCGATACTCGCCCCACCGCTGCCGCCGGCGACGAAGACGACGTAGCCGACGATGCCCGCCGCCGCGAGCAGGACGACGCCGATGGCCACCGGCCCGGTCGGGAAGCCGCTGCCCTCGTTGACGTCGTCCACGCGGCGCTTGTCGATGGGGCCGAGTTCGTCGTAGTGTTCGGAATCGAGGTGTTCGAGGTGCGCCTCCTCGCTGTCGTGGGAGGCCCCACAGTAGTCACACTCCGGCATGTTACCCCCCTCTACCCGGTGGAGGGTTTCAACGCTTACGGTGACTGAAGGGAACGGCGCTCAACCGTCGAACTCCCGTAGTTCGGCGGCGTGCGCCGAGACGAGTTCCTGGAAGGCGGCGACCTCGGCGTCCTCGCGGGCCGCCTTCGACCCGCGGTCCCGGAGGCGGCGCTTGAGGTGTGTCATCGCCAGGGCGTCGTTGTCGGCCAGTTCCTCGGCGACGGCGCGGGGGTCCTCGACGACGCGGGAGACCAGTCCCATCCGGAGCGCCGCCTTCGCGTCGACGACTCGCCCCGACAGGGAGAGGTCCAGGGCGTCGCCGAGGCCGACGACCTCCGGCAGTCGGACCGTCCCGCCCCAGGCGCCGAACAGCCCGAAGGTTGCGCCGGGTTCGGCGAAGGTCGCCGCCGGCGTCGCCACCCGGAGATCGCAGGCCAGCGCCAACTCGACGCCGCCGCCGCGGGCCGGACCGTCGATGCCGGCGACGACGACCGCCTGGGCCGACTCGATGGCGTCGGCGGTCGCCTGGCCGAGACGGACGAACGGCTCGACGGCGCCCTCGTCCCCGTCGGCGACATCGGCCGCCACGTCGGCGACCACCGAGCGATCCGCCCCGGCACAGAACGCCTCGCCGGCGCCGTGGAGGTACACGACCGGCGCGTCGGCACCCGTCACCGCCTCCGAGAGCGCCTCGAGTCCGTCGGGCGTCAGGGCGTTGCGCCGCCCCGGCCGATCCAGCGTCACCACCCGCACGCCGCCGTCGTCCTCGACCCGTATCATACCGGCGGGACGTCGCCGTTTCCAAAGGTCTTTGCCATTGCCGGCCCTACCGGACGACAATGGAGGAAGCCGCCGCTGTCCGGCGGGCGGCGTCCGAGGCGACCGCGGACGTCGTACCGGGGGAGCTCCGCGAGACCATCGAGGACCACGTCGCCGACGGCTCCGTCGTTCCCGGCGTTCTGACCCTCTTGAGCGCCCGCGCGGTCTCCGGCGACGACCCCGACGGCCTCGCCGAACAGGCCGCCGGTGTCCAGTTAATCTACGACGGCCTGCGGCTCACTCGCCGCCTCGCCCACGCGAACCCCTGGCGGGAGAGCGACCCCAGCGCGACCGTCGCCGCCGACGGCGACGGCCGCGACCGGACCGACCGCGACGACGCCGACATGGCCATTCTGGCGGCCGACGTGCTCGTCTCGCGGGGGTTCTACCTGCTGGCCCGGACCGAGGCCGCCGACGACGCCGTCGCCGTCGTCCGGTCGTTCGGCCGCGACCAGACCGACCGCGAGACCGCCACGGCCGACCGCGCCGCCGACATCGACCGCCGCCTCGAGACCGACATCCTCGAACTCGCGGTCACGACCGGCGTCACCGCCGCCGGCGGCCGGACCGACGACGCCGCCGGAATCGCGAGCGAGTTCACCCCCGACGGCCCGCGATTCGACGCCGTCGACGCCTTCTTCGACGACGCCCGGCGCGAACGGGTCGCCAGCCTGTCAACCGATGGCGGGCGGGCGCTGAATCGAAACGATTAACGGGGCAACCCGGCTACCTCGGAGTGCCTGCCTGGGTAGCTTAGCGGTAAAGCGCGTCCTTGGTAAGGACGAGAGCCCGGGTTCAAATCCCGGCCTAGGCTTCAGCCCTTTACATTAAAGCCCAAAACGACATTACCATCGTAACAATCCCGTCCGGGGAGTGGTAGAATATCCTACAAGCATTAGTATGTTCTATGGGCAAAAAGTAAGCCATCAGTCCCAATATTGGGGGTCTCCAAGCGTCCCGGCAGGGCACCTCCATTTGATGTTTGGTCAATAACTGACAGCACCTTCGGAGTCCTGCAATTCCATCTCATCTTGTGGTGCCTTCTCTCTGGTCTGCATCCGCTTGGGGACGGCGTAGGTGAGTCCTCGGCCGGCGATCGCCTTGAGGACGTGCTGGCTGTCGAACTCTCTGTCCATGAGCACCCGGTCGACGCTCACCATCTCCATCGCGGAGTCGAGGAGGTCCTCGACGATCTCTAGGCGGGTATCCCCTTTTTCCACGGGACAGATGTCGAGTACTAGCGGGACGGACTCACCGACGAGTTGGACGGTCGCCCACTGGTAGGCGTACTCGTCAGAACTCTCTTTCGTGCCGATGATCTCGTCTTCATGGCCCGTGCGGTCGCCGGTGAATGGGTCGGCCTCGGTCGTGTCGATCGCGATCGACCGCCTGGAAGAATTCCCGTGTTTCGGCAGTCCGTTCGACGAGTCGGGTAGCAGCTTCCCGGTACATCTCGCGGATCCGCTCGATGGAGAGGTCGCGGATTCGATCGCGGTGGTTGTGATCCAAGGGTGTCCGCTCGCGTGTTGAGTCGACGGTGAAACTCCGCGCGCCTTCGTTGACCGCGAGGTTTTCGCGCAATCCGAGATACGTCTGCAAGTCCCAGAAAGCGTTCTCGTGTATTTTACACCCTCTGCCTCTGTCGAGCGAAAACGCGGAGCGAGTGAACTGCGCGACGTGGTCGGTGTACTCGCTCGTCCACTCGAGTGGTGTCAGGTCCTCGGTGGACGCATCGTCGTGATCGTCTCGTCTCCGGCGGGGCAGTTTTCGCTCGGGCTCTCGGGGGGTAGCGACGTCGGCGGTTTCTGCTTTGAAGAGTATTGTCCGCGCTGCGGTCGTGACGAGCTCCCGGAGCTCGCTGGTGAAACGGTACTGCCAGGTTCGCCACAGCGTCGACTGGTCGGGGACTGTCTGGAAGTCTAATCGGTGACGGAGCTCGCGATAAGTCTGGAGATGAGTGACGAGAGCGGTTTAGTGTGCCCAGCCGTGGAGTGCTTTGATCAAGAACGCTCGGAACAACTGCTCCATCTCGTACCGTGTATGGCCGGCATAGCGGTTGTGAGTGTCGAAATCGACGTAGGTCAACGGCGAGTGGCAGACAAATTCCTCGACGGGCTCGTGAGCATCGTGGTCGAACCACACGCTTGCGAGGACGTGGACATCTTCGGCAAGCCCGCTTGTCGAGTTGCGGTCGTACAGGGGGTATCCGTTTAGGCGGGCCAGGTATAAAACGAGGTTGGGGTGAGACCCCGGAAGATAGCACGACACGAGGCGAGGCTGCTTCCCATCTAGCCGTTGATAAGGCTCCAGCATAGTAGTCTTGTCCTGTCGATATAGAGAGATACCTGCGGTAGTAAATGGAGATGCCTGGCCTCGGAACCAGCGCGTTGCTTTTGTACCTCAGCTATAGTAATCTCCAGAAGTATCTACTCACACTCCTCTCTGAATCTCTGAGGGCGGACAGGAAACGCCGGTTTTCGGCTGGTTGCCCTGCAAAGACTTCCAGATTCTACTATAGGCTTGTGTCGCCAACTGGCCGATCGTCACCGAAGACGGCGGCGTCTGCCCTTACAACCAGCGCTGTACGAGTGAAAACGCCTTTTCGCAATTGAAAGAAGATGGCGGCGAGAAGCTGCACCCTCGGAGCTGGCACGGCATTTCCGGGTGCTCGAACGGAAGTGCGTCATTCACAACATAGTGTGATGAACGCGTAGACCAGTCCTTCTCGCGGCCTCCACGATGGCGGAGTAGTTGACCGCCGGTTACGTCGGAACGGACGATTCGATCCGGAGTCGGGGACTCATGCGGACTCGTCGGGGTCCGCCTGTCGGTTCCGAACCGCGAGCCACGAAAGGTTCCCGAGTTCGGTGACGAGAAACGCACCGACGGACGCGAACAGCGTGGAGAGACCGAGGAGTTCGACCCCGACGAGATAGAAACCGGTGAATTCGACAGTGGCTACGACACAGGCTGTGACTGTCCACGCGACTGCAGTCCGCGCCCGGTCGTACTTCGACCAGTATTCGTCGTAGGCAGTCGGGACTCCGACCCCGAGCGTCATGAGAAGAAGGAAACTCCCACTCAGTCCAGGTTCATCGAACACCCATCGGAAGCCGTAGGCAGTCGGGACCCCTACGAGTATCGCCGTGAGGATCGTGAGGTTACGCTGGGTCGTCATCCACTCCCGCATGCCCAGCGATTCGCTCGTGGAGGGTATATGTGGTGACGTTCCCGCCGCGGCCAGAAGTATATTAAGCCCAGTTTCCGACCCTGAGATCCTGTTGTCCTTTTTATCGCCTGTGGGATACTCGTGTCGCACATGAGCGACGGTAGCGATTCCGATCGTACCGCCGAGTGGTTCGACGACCGCTCTCGAACTGACGCCCGTCCCGAGTTATCGCGCGTTGAGGCGATCCCGGACGCCGACACCGAGACGGTCACGTTCGCGTGGCGACGGCCCGAGGACGGCGAGACGACGACCGCATGGATTACCGCCGACGCCGATATCGTCGTCAGCGGGTCAGACATGCAGTGAGGGCGGACCCGAGCAGTCCGATCCGCTCCTCTCCTCGCCCGGTCCGTCCATCCCCCACACTGGCGTATTCGAACGTCTTTCTGGCGCCCTCGCGCCAGTGCTGGCCGGTGAACCAGACAGTCAAGATGCTGCGCGCTCGTCCGCCCGGTCGGGCACGACGATCTCGACGGTCGTTCCGTCGGTCGTGTCGAACGACAGCTCGCCGTTCAGCGTCGTGACGGCCCACTTGAGTTGCCAGAGTCCGAGCCCGGTGCTGTGCTGGAGCGGCGACTCCGTTCCCGCGTCCAGGGACTCCAGTTCACTGTCGGGGATCCCCGGACCGTCGTCGGCCACGCGGACGACGTACCCGTCCGGTCGTGGGTCGATAGTGACAGTGACAGCCGAGTCGGCGTACCTGACGGCGTTGTCGAGGACGCTCTCGAGCGCGCCCACGACTGCTCGTCGATTCGTAGTGAGCGTCGCCGACGCCGGCGTCTCGACCGAGACAGTCACGTCCCCTTCCTCGGCCTCGACGGTTTCGAGGGCGGACCGGACGACCGCGTCCAGGTCGACGGTGACGTCTTCTGTCGTCTCCGAGACGTACCGGTCGATCCGGCGAGCCTGCTGACCGAGAGCCGCGATGTTGTCCGCCGCGTCGATGATGGGGTCGACCGCTTCGTCGTCCCGGGCGAGACGCTCGGCGTGGCTTTTCACGACGTCGACCTCGTTGCGCAGGTTGTGTCTGAGGACCCGGTTCAGGACCGCGAGTCGCTGCTCACGGAGGTTGCGGTCGGTGACGTCCCGGAGGCTGAGTGTCGCGCCGATGTCGTTGTCGTGACCGTCACCGACTCGCGACACCTGTGGGTCGTACTGTCGGGCCCCTTCGGTCGTCTGTAGTGTCACTGTCTCGACCCGTCGTAATTGTTCGCTGTCCTGACCCAGTACGTCGCTGATCGGCGAGCCATGAGCGTTGGACCGCGTGACCGAAAGCGTCTCGATGGCCGTCTCGTTGATCGTGATGAGACGGTCCTCGCTGTCGACGACGAACATCAGGTCGTCGGTTTCACCAGTAAGCGCCCGTTCGCCGAGAGTGCCGATAGAGGGAGTCGAATCGAAGAGGTCGTAGCGCTGCCACGCATTTCCAACCCCCGCCGCCGCGACGAGCGCCCCGGCCGCGTACGCCCCGGCCTGGCTGACTGTATCGTTCGCCTGCATGCCCATCAGGTTCCAGATCATGAGCGACCCGACCATGACGACAGCGAGGGCGACGCCTTGCCACACGACGGTGTGCCCGTACGAGTACGTGTTCTGCATGAGGAGGTAGACGCCGCCGATACTGAGCGAGATAATATAGATGAACACGACCGAACCGAGGACGTTGAACAGGGGAAACCCGCCGATGTCGAGGATCGACAGGAGCAGATCAACTACGATGGCGAGATACGGCAACGCGAGGATTCCGAGCGTGCGAGGGCTGATGTGCGTTCGGGTCCCCGTATACTGAACCGCGAACACGAACCAGGGGAGCGTCGCGAGAAGCCAGAACAACAGCGGCAACTGGGCCCACGTCGAGCCCTCCCCGCCGACCGGAAACACCGACGGCACAAGGCCTGCCCCACCGGCGACGATACTCCCCGTCCCGAGTATCGTCGTGAACGCGACGAACGACAGCCGACCCAGTCGCTCCGAGAGGGCATAGGCCCGATAGCCGAACCAGCAGAGTACGCCGCCCGCGAGTATCCCGACAACGATGAGGCCGTCGACGGTGGAGACCATCGCCACACTGTTCCCCGGCACTCGGTAAAAAACGCCGGTCTCGAACCCAGCGTGACGGTCCCGTATGTTCCCTACCGGGGACTGTCTGCGAGGTGCCCCGAGCGCGAATCGTCAGCGGGGATCGGTATCCCGTCGAGGGTCGACAGCCCGGGGGCACCAGACGGCACGAACACATCACAAGTCGTTCACCGCCCCCGACGCGAGAGGAGAATCGCTTCCCCAGAACCGGAAGTCGGCTGAAGTACGTGGGCGATAGTCTGGAACCCCTGGATGGCGGTGGCGCAGAACTGTTCTCATAGCGTGATGGTTGGGCTGGCGACATCGTTTCCTCGATGGTGATTAGCGAGTGCAACGGCCAATCGAAGGCAAAGAGCGATGAAGACGTGTGCTTTGACGCGTACTCGGCCTCGGACCCGCGGGGTCCCGAGGCCGAGATCCTTGCAGACGCCAATCGCTGTTTCAACCCGTGAGCGTTCTGCATACGTCTCGTCGAGTTGGCGCTGCCAGAGACGAACTGTGTCGCTGTGTGCTTTGATTCGTTCTTCGACGCGGTATTCTATGTCTGGAGGATCGTCTGTATTCCGTGGGTTGTACGGTGATATCGGCACGACTGACTGCTCCAGCAGCCAGTCGTGCCACCCCAGCATATCGAACTCAGAATCACCGAGGAACCAGCGTGGCGTGTCGACGGCGAGCGCGTCACGCGTGACGCGCATCGCCGTCTCCTCATCGACCTTCTTCCCAGGAGTGAACGCCGCTGCAACCGGAATATTGTCTGCTGCAGTGACGACACAGCAACCGTAGCCGTAGTAGTAGGCGTCTTCTGCGTGATCGTAGTTCCAGTCAGCGTCCTCGTCACGGTGATCGACGGGGATGTCTGTGCCGTCGATGCGGAAGAGCTTGCCGAGCGGGACTTGCTCGGCAAGCTCGTGGACTAACTCGATGAATACGTCCTCGGCGACCAGTTCGAAGTCGGTGATGAATCTTGAGAGTGTCCGCCGGGACGGCGGACGCTCGAAGCCACACTGTCGCCAGACGTCCTCGTTGTGGAGTTCCCGTGCCATCGGACGAGGACCGTAGATATCGTGGTAGAAGCAGTGGAGGACACCTTTCAGGAGTTCTGGTGGGTCGTGCACCCGTGTTCGCCCCCTCGGATCGGGGGCGAACACGGGATAGTCGGTGAGAAACGAGACATCGAGGTGTTCGAACAGTGCCGTTGTCTCCGTCTCCAGTGCTTTGAAAACCTGTTCGACCGTATCGTTACTCGGTAGGACGGACTTGCTGCTGGACACATCAATTTCGTCCTACCGCTTCCTTGTGAGGACTTCTGCACCACCGCCACCCCTGGATAGAAGACGGGGGACAGGACTTCACCACGCGAAACAGATCCTCCGGCTGTTTCAGGTTGTGGGTTGGGTGGGCGAAACAGCGACTCTCTCTCGCTGGAGACCGACGGTCGTTCAGGGAACGGCACCGACGTCCTGGAGCGCTGACCATCCGTCAGGACCCACAACTGGCATGATTTCGACCTGAATCGCCAGTGTTTCAACTTCGTCGAGTGGAGTCCCCGTCCTCACCGAGCGGCGCAACGACCGGATCGAGTGAGTAGCGCAGTAGGGCGGGGAGGAAACGATCTACCCCAGGAGGGAAGCGTCAGGGATGCGGATGCCGGTCCCCGTCGCTGGTTCGACGGACTTGGCTCGCCTCCAGAAGGCAGAACCGGGTGTGTTGGAGACAACGTACCCATCACAGGACTCAACGGACGAGACATATCCCACGAGATGTCACCTGGCCGACCGACCCACTTCCGTTGCAGCGACGGACGCCAGCACAGGATCCTCAAAATAGTTGTGGATAGGTCCCATGCCGATAGCTAGAATCCTCTGTTCCGGGCCGTGCGAAATAGAAGCATCTGGCTACAGGGGATGTCCGTTACATCGTAGACATAACGATGTCACAGTCAGATTCGGCCCACGCGTTCCAGCGATCCGAGGTCGGCGCCACCGGCCCCGAGAGTACCGATCAACGGACAGTCGACACGAGCGAAGTCCTATCGCTGCTGAGCGACGACTACGCCCGAGAGATGCTGAACGCGCTCGCCGACGATTCGCTCTCGGCGCGGGCGCTCTCCGACCGGTTAGATATCTCCCGTGCGACCGTCTATCGCCGGCTGAATAGACTCGAATCTGCCGGCGTCATCCAGAGTTCGATGGTGGTCGACCCTCAGGGCCACCATCGGAAGCAATTCTCCGTCGTCGTCGACCGGATGCAACTCATGTTCCACTCCGATGGAGTCAGTCTCGAAGTTGGCGAGTAGTTGCCCGGCACGGGACCTGTCTGCATCCGTATACCCGTTCGGGGCCCCCAGCGTGTCATAGAAGCAGTCACACCCGATTTATTGCGGTGCCACCGGGCGTGAAAATGTTGGGGTAGATATAGTTACAGAAGACAGTGCAAGATATAGAGGTTCTATGAAGCATGACACTCCGTTCGTTTCACACCGAATGTGATTGTACCGCTCACTGCACGGGCGTAGTGCGCAGTGTGTTTTCTGAAGGAAAATTAACAAGAGGACTTTTATCGGCGCTAACTACGCCGTATAATCTGCTCTATTGAAAATGCGGCACGTGAGCCGGATCATAGTGTTTTGGCGAGCTTCTTGAGGTTGTTGAGCGCGAACAGGAGAACGATCTCACGGAACTGTCGGTACCAGAACCGCGAACGCAGGGCGGAGTCCTGCGTTCGCTTGACCGTCGAGTAGGACGTTTCTGCCATCCATCGCTGCGTGTAGCCCTTTGCTCGGATGAGCGCGTTATTTGCAGTCGCTTTCGCTGTTGAACCGCGGTAGTGAACGAGGTAGTCGATGTCCAGTGCAGCGATCTCGTACTCAGTGTGCCAGTCTTGGAAGCCATTGTCGGCGGCGACGGCCCGCAGGTCGTCCGCGTTCCGGCGGACGACCCGCGGGCCAGCCCTTGTATCGTGTTCACGCTCGATACAACAGTGGACATCCAGCACCGCCAACGATTCTGTATCGGTCAGCGTCGTCGCTTTGATCGTCTTGACGCTTCGCCCACACCGCTGGAGGTAGTGTTGTGAGGCTTGTTCCCGTTCAAAGAACGTGCTGTCTAATGCGACGTGACCAGACTGCGGGTGTTGCTGCGCGGAAATGCGCAGCAACGCCCGCCAGACGTACATCGCGTAGCGGTCGAAGGAGTGGTAGAACGTGGTTGGATCAGGCGGCGCATCCGAGTGAATGCCGAGGCGGTCGCAAACCGCCGGCATGAGGCTCAGCCGGTCAACGAGTTCGGCGTAGCTATGTCCCTCTTCCTTGCGAATACAGTGCGCGACGATGTGGGCCTCGCGGGCAAGCCCGCCCGAGTCGGGCTTGCCCGCTCGATTCCCCAACGCTTGTTTGGCTACACGTAGTGCTGTCTCAACGAGGTCGAGCAACGCGACGCCCATAATCGCCGTCTCGACCTCATTTCCTCAAACCGTTACGGAGTAATCACGTCGCCGTCTTCCATTTTCAATAGAGCAGTATAATCACTATTCAAAAGGTATCAGATCAGTTGAGGGACTATCGGATATTTCCACGCTTGCCCTTGATATGCTTTCACACTTGCCGTTAGCGCGAGGCAGACCGTTGCTACCGCTATGAGTATTGCTAATGCTACACCGGCGAGTTCACTCGCTCCGATACCAATTATCGCAACTAACACAGCCACCAAAGAGATAGGCACATGCCAATTTAATGCATTAGCTGCGTTTACTTTCGTAAACTCATCGTCGGATAGGAGATATACGAATGCAACGGCAAAAAAGCCGAAGAGGAGGCCAGCAACGTGAACCAACGCCGCAGTGGTGGTATCTTGATTGCTATTTCTCTTTCTTCCGGCAACGCTCATTGTCATCAGTACGTGGTATGCTATGGACCGATGGAAAAAGAAATGTCAGGCACCGTTCCAAGTTGTGGAACCGTGAATTACCACTTATGTTCTCCCCGACGTAGCTCCGAATAACAATGGCAAGTAGAGTGCGCTTGACAACAAATAGAGACGATGACCGATGAGGAGTTGAGTGGCGTCTTGAAAACCCTAAGCGACGAGCATTCGAGAAAAATCCTCCAAGAAACGATGAAACGGCCAATGTCAGCTAATGAACTGTGTGATGTATGTAATATATCACCGCAGTCCGTCTATCGCCGGACGGACGAACTCACGTCTCATGGCCTTTTAGAGACGGAAATGGAATATGACGAGAACGGCCACCACTTTCGGACTTTTAGTGCCGACCCGACTCGGATCGTAATCGGCATTTCCGAGCAGCATACTAACGTGACTATCAGTAAACGGGAACGGATGGCCGACCGTTTCAGTGAGTTCATAAATCAAGTGAGGGATCAATGATAGAAGCTGGTTCGTGGCATCCGATTGCAATTATCGGCTTGGTCTTTTCAATCGTAGCCCTCGGACTCGGAGTCGGTACCACGTATCTTGCTGTGCGCGGCTATCTTCGGAACGGTCAACGACCGATGTTATTCGTCACTGTTGGATTTGTTTTCGTACTCCTGACACCAATTCTGTTATTATTCCTGTTCATATTCCCGATAGCAGAGGAAGCTACTTTTTATGCCATTGGTGCTATCAATCAGACCGTCGGACTATGTTTGATATTGTATGGTCTCTGGACACCACGCACGTCGAATATCTCCAAAAAAGTTTAGACGAGTCTGCTCTATTGAATCCACGGACGGCGTAGCGATCACTCCGTGATGGCTTGTTCAAGGTTGTAGACGGTGGCGGTCAGCACGAGTTTACGGAACTGGCGGTACCAAACGCTCGGCCCGACAGCGGAGCCGTATCGGCGCTTGATGGCCGAGAAGGCGGTTTCGGCCATCCAGCGCTGCCCGTAGAGATCGCTGTCCAACCGTGCGTTGTGGGCGTGGTCGTAGTGTGCGAACAGTCGGTGTTTGATGAGGGGGCGGACGCCTTCTGAACGAAGTGCGTCCCGCAGCGATTGGTCGTCGTAGCCTTTGTCACCGGCGAGACTCTCGATTTTCTCGGTGTTGCGCAGCGCTACCCGACGGACCACTTGTGTATCGTGGGGCCAGTGTGCCGAACAGTGGAGGTCGAGTACGGCACACGAGTCTGTATCAACCAACGCCGTCGTTTTCAGCGTCTGTATGTGGCGATCCGACCGGTCTACGTAGTGGCTGGATGCCGCTTGTCGGTTAAAAAACGTGGCATCCACAGCGCCGTGGTCGCCGGGATCGCAGGCGGTCGCAGACCGACCGAGCAGTTGGCGCCAGACCCGGGTGGGCACCCGTTCGAACGACCGCCACAGCGTCGAGGGTGCCGGGAACTCAGTTCGGGCTAATTGCAAGACGGCACGAACGCGGTCCATCTCACTCGCCCAATCGACGATTTCTGCGTAGCTCGCGTCCATGTGAACCCGTAGAAAGTGCAACGTAAGATGCTTCCAGCCGTCAAATCCGTTGCCAGCCGGGTCACTCACCACCGCCGTGGGGCTGGCGGCACAGCGCTTTTGAGCCAGCGATGCGGCTTGTTTAACGAAGCGGAAGAGGAGCTTAGTCACATTCACTTCTGGAGTGATAGTAGGGGACTAAACAGCGAATTCGATTGAATCCATACCCGACTGATTCGCTGCGGGAATACCCTGTGCGTAACGATTCATACATCACCGATTCGCTAACCCGCTTAGGCAAGATACGCGCGCTCAATCCGTCACCGGAGGGTAGCTTCTTTCCTCTACCGATCTTTATTTTTGGTATGTTTCAGGAGCAGGAACGAGAGTATATCGAAACGGCACAGATCGGCCGGCTGGCTACTGCCGATTCCGAGGCGCGCCCGCATGTCGTGCCTATCTGCTTTGCACTCTCAGATGGCCATATCGTGACACCAATCGACGAAAAACCACAACGCGTCCCTCCGGACGACCTCCGCCGGAGCCGGGACATCAGCGAGAACCCGCGAGCTACATTAATTGTCGATCACTATGCGGACGATTGGTCCCAACTCGGATGGGTGCAGATTCGAGGGACAGCTGCCCACTGCACTCCAGGCGATGCATCACACGCCCCTGGGGTTACAGCCCTCAAGCGAAAGTACGAACAGTACGCCGATCACAATCTTGACGATCGTCCTCTCATCCGTATCGCTCCGGGTAGCGTACAATCGTGGGGCCGCCTCAACCGGCCGGGTAACTCTCGGCGGAGCCCTAACCGGTAACCCATGCGCGCATTGTATCTTGCACGGAAGTCTTGACAAGACTTGGATAAGCAGAACGTGCGGAAGTTTCTATGACAAGCTGAGCCCCCTCCAAAATCGCCGTCTCGGGCGCACTCCGATGTGTTTCCGTTTCACCCGGTCGGGATCGGCTCGCTGTTACAGCGGGTAACTGCAAGGGGGTCGACGCGATTGGGGGCGTGTGCCCGGTTGCTGAGCCTGCAATCCTGTGACCCTATTTATGATTTCACTGTTCCTCGTTGCAGATATGCCCGATGGTAGCGACACCGACAGGACTGTGCCGTGGATCGATATTCCTTCGACCGAGGGTGCTCCCCGGGGTCACCCCAGCATCGAGGTGATACCTGACGCGGACTCGGGGGCCGTCACGTTCGCGTGGCGCCCCAATGAAGACGAAGCGACGACCGCTTGGATCACCGCGGACGCAGACCTCCTCGTTGACGCGTCCGACATGCAGTGACGACGGGGACAAGACACGGACGAGGAAAGATTCCGGTCAGCAGTGAGAATCGCGTTTCGCTGCCGGATTCCAACCGTCCCGCGATGCGCTGTGGCGACAGGAGTGTGCGTGTTCGAAGCCACGGTGACGGCTGTCGGAACCCCGGTTCGGTTGCCGAGGTAAGTGACGGCACGTGGTTCACCGGAGCGTCCAGTGCCGTCAGGTTCGAGTGTGATAGCAGCGTTTCAGACCCGGAGACACTGATTATCGATTTAATGTATCCCCGGTCGTCGGTGAAGGTGTTACGATGACGCAGCCAGCGATCGAAACGAAGGGATTGAGCAAACAGTTCGGTGACGTGACCGCTGTCGATAGCGTTGACCTGACCGTCGAATCGGGCGAGATCTTCGGCTTTTTGGGCCCGAATGGGGCCGGAAAGTCCACGACTATCAACGTGCTTTTGGATTTCATGAAACCGACGAGTGGGACGGCCTCCATGCTCGGACTGGATGTCTCGGAGGACCGCGAGACGCTCCACAACAGGATCGGCGTCGTTCCCGAGAACTACGGACTGTACGATAGACTGAACGGTCGTCGACACGTGGAACTCGCGGCCGAACTGAAGGACGCTGACGACGACCCGGACGAGCTACTCGACCGGGTCGGACTCTCCCGCGAAGACGCGAACCGGCCAGCGGGAGAGTACTCGACGGGAATGGGCCAGCGACTCGCCCTGGCGATGGCGCTGGTCGGGGACCCCGACCTGCTTATCCTCGACGAACCGACCAGCGGTCTCGACCCGAACGGCGCCCGGGAACTCAGAAATATCATCCGTGCGGAAAACGAGCGCGGCGTGACGGTGTTCTTTTCGAGTCACATCCTCGAACAGGTCGAAGCCGTCGCCGACCGGGTCGGTATCATGAACGAGGGAGCGCTCGTCGCCGTCGACAGTATCGACAGGCTCAGACGGCAACTCGACACCGGGGCCGAGGTGATACTCGACGTAAACCGCGCCCCGGAGCGCGACCTGGGTGACCTCCCCAACGTCCGCGAGATCGAGGTGGCTGACGGATCCGTCCGGGGAACCTGTCTCGAACCGGCGGCCAAACTCCGGTTCATCGACCGAGTCCGCGAGATAACGACGGTCACCGACGTGCGCATCGAGGAGTCATCGCTTGAGGACCTGTTCGCCAGTTACACCGGTGAAGACACCACGGACAGTCAGCCCGAACCGGTCGTCCCGGGAGGTGTCGCGTGATGAGCGTCCGCAACATCGCCCGGAAGGACCTGGCTGACGCCGGCCGTTCGAAGATGCTGTGGGTTGTCACTGGGATCGTCCTGCTGTCGACGGCCGGGATCACGGGCTTGCTCGCAGCCACCAGCGGCATGGCAGCCCGTGAGGTGTTCGCACTCTCGTTCCAGCTCGCCGTGACGATGCTTCCCATCGTCGCGCTCATCCTCGCCAAGGGGGCAATCACCGCCGAGCGCGAGTCGGGTTCGCTCCGGGTGTTGTTGAGCTTGCCGCCGTCGCGCCGGGACGTTCTCCTCGGGAAGTTGATCGGCCGGACGGCCCTGATGCTCGTGGCCACCCTCGTCGGCGGGCTCGCGACGGGCCTCGTCGTTCTCACGATTCTGGGCGGGACGGTCGGTTCACTGGCATCATTCATCGGTTTTCTCGGCCTCATGAGTGTGGCGTTCGTCGCTCTCGGCGTTGGCATCTCAGCCGGTAGTGCGAGCGACAGTCGTGCTACTGCCGCCGCCGTCGGTGCCTACATGATCCTGGTCGCGCTGTGGAACCTCATCCAGACCGCCATCCAGTACGGTGCCGTCGAACTGGGGCTAATAACAGCTGGCAGCGAGCCGGCGTGGTTACAGCTGGTCGGACTGTTCCCGCCCAACCGCGCCGCGAACGCCGCCTACCGGGCCACCGTCGAGGGGCAACTCTTCGGAACCGACCCGTTCGCATCGGCCTGGCTGCCGATTCTCGTCCTACTGGCCTGGCTCTTCGTCCCCGTCACGGCCGGGTATCTCCGTTTCCGCGACGCTCAGATCGGGTGACTCCCGCCTGCTGTTCGTTGCACGACGGCTTCGCCCGGAAAGTCCGTTTCCAGCTTCACCTTCGAACGACCGTATGTCTGAAAACCACGGTCACTGCTGGCGTAATCGATGACAAAAAACACTATCGGGACCTTGCTCAGACGCGTGATCGACGAAGTAGAGAGACGATTCTCGACCCTGACCGGTCGAGAATCGTCATGGCGAGGTGTCGAAACAGGATCGTTGCCGGTAGTCGGAGAGGTATATACGTTGTGACCACTATCGCTGGCTCTGACACTGCGCGCACGGGGTCAACTCCCCCACCCTACTTCGCTCACGCCCGCACACATTACGGGCGTTCGCTCGTTGAGGGTGGGGCTTGTCAGTGCCCTCGACCTCGACCTTGCCGTGTGCAAGGGACAGGCTGTACGCCTGCTAACTCGGTGTCCTCGGACCTGACTTCAGAGCGTATTGACTGACGCTCCTCCCACGCGACGGCTGATGGCCCCGCAGGAGATACAGTTCCGCAATGTTTTTCGCTGCGTTATAGTCCGCGTGATTCTGCTTGCCACAGCGCTCACACTCGAATTCTCCATGGCTTCGGTTGCTATTGCTTATATGTCCGCACTCGTTGCACCGCTTCGACGTGTTCTCGGGATTCACCGTATCAACGTACAGCCCTTCCGCCTTGGCTTTGTACGCCACGAACTCGCGGAGCTTTCTGAATGCCCACTCCGCATGCCAGTTCGCCTGCTGGAGATCTTCACGAATCCCATCCAGCTCCTCGAAGACGATGACATCGCAGTCGTGCGTCAGAGCTTCTTCGATAATTCCATTCGCCACGAAGTGCATGACATGTTTTACGTACTCGTCTTCACGCCCGCTCAGCTCGTCTATCGTACGGTGGGCTGACTGCGTTCCCGTCTCTTGGAGGTTTCCACGGATTCGTTCGAACTCACGTCGCTTGTGCGCAAGCGTATCGCCGTCGAAGAACCGAGCTGTGCTCGTGACGGCAATCTGGTTAACGCCAAGGTCAACACCCAGAACCGTTCCGTTCTGCGTCGTTGGCTTGGATTCAGGCTTCGGCTTGCGATACCCGAGGTGCAAGTGCCAGTCGCCGTCACGGTAGTGCAGCGTGCTTTCCGTGTACTCCCACTCGTCACTATCGAGGTACTGGTGTTGGTACCCATCGCCGTTCTGTGGTAGCGCGAGGGCAGCTCGGACCCGACTATGGTCACCGAGCGTCGTCAGTGAGACTCGCCCTTTATCAGCAAAGACCGTCATTGTGCGACGGTCATAGACCATGCTCTTCGTAGTGAACTGCGGTTGACTTGCTTTCTTGCCCTGCTGTTTGCGCTCGATGCAGGAATTGATTGCACTAGAGGCCTCGTAACAGGCGAGTATCGAGTGCTGGGAATTGAGTCCTGTCTCTGATTGGACGGTCGTTTTGGCAAGCGATTCGACATCGGACTTCGTATTACAGACGTTCCACGCCATGTCTGAGGCGATGTTACAGCCGTCGAGCCACGCTTCGACGGTTGCATGGAGCAGTTTCTCGTCCTCGGCGGAGAGCCCATCAAGACGAGTGATGACTGCTCTGTGGAAATGCTCGTCGCCCGATGCCATTACATTCAATCAAGAGTCGTAGGTATGTAAATATTGGGCTCCATTGAATCACTAGATGGCAGCGGGATCGGTCGGTAAATCAAAGGAGTTGAAGCGGGTGAGTGGCAGTTTGGATGAACATCACCACCCGCTTCACCGAGGAAATGGTGTCGCTGGCCAAAAGTTATTGCGACGATCCCGACGAAGCTGCCGCCCCGGAAGGCGGCGGCAGCTTCGCGGAATACGCGATGATTTCCCTCCATGGGCTGCGGATTTTCCTCGACGAAACCTACGAGATGATCATCGACCGATTAGAGGTGATGCCGCCAATTCTGGAGGTCGTCGGCCTTGAGGCCGACGATCTCCCGGACCCATCGACGTTGAATAAGTGGCTTGATAAGATCGTGATGCAGGTTTGGCGAGTGCTGCTGCGCCACTCGGCGCAGCTGCACGACCCGTCGCCACACGTCGCCGTTGACGCAACCTACTACGAGCGGTCACCGGCGAGCAAACACTACTGCGACCGTACTGATTACCGCGTCCAGACGGTCGAAGCGACGAAACTCGTCGATACAGAGACGCAAGCGATCTTAGACGTGCATTGCACGACCACACGAGAAGGAAGTGACGCAGAGGTCTGTGCGCAACTCGCCCGCCGATACGCGGGCGAGTTGCAGACCCTTGCCGCGGACAAAGGCTACGACAGCCAGCCATTGCGTGAGACCCTCCGAGACATGGGAATACGCCCGCTCGTGAAACATCGCGTCTTCGCACCCTACGACCACGCGCACAACGCACGAATCGAGGATGATCTCTACAATCAGCGCTCAATGACAGAGACAGTGAACTCCTCGGTCAAGCGCTCGTACGGCTCCGCCGTCCGAGCGCGTGAATGGTACCGTGAGTTCCGTGAGATCGTCCTGATGTGTCTCGTCTACAACATCAAACAGTACGTGACCCGCTGATTCCAACTCCCTATGGCGATTCAATGGAGCCAAATATTGTGTGTATTGTCGGTTTCCTCCCCTCCCTACTCGCTCACCTACGGTTCGCTCCTTGAGGAAGGGGACTCCACCTCCGAACTGTTGAAGTCCGTTGCCTCAGCGGTGCGTGAGTAAACACGGACGCCCCGCGCCACCGTGCGCGGGGTACTTCACTCCGTTCGCCGCTGGCGAGGTGGGTCCAGCGACGGTGATGCTGACGAGGAATCCTCGGCTTCCAGTCACCCTGCTCCGACTGCCGACTGACCCCTCCTGGCCTGTTTCAGAACCAGAGACGCGCCGTCGGCCTTCATTATCCAACCGCCAGTATGTGTACGTAGCCGCCGGTCGGAGGCGCCCCTCGAGAAGTATCCGACGCTCCCACCAACCCCTGCCCACGCGTGGCTGGAGGTGGCCGAGTATCCGGCCACCCGCCCTGTGACATCCCCGCACCCTCCACTACCCTCCGTTTTCCTGGCCTCCCGAACCCAGGCAGGTATCGAACTGGTTGAGTAATCTGTGATCCACTCGGGGCCACCGGTGGCATCGACGTACCACCCCACTCCCCCCACGCGCTGGCGGCGACTCCGCTCCCCCGCGACGAAACTGTCTCCAGACAGAGAGTTTCTGCCGTTGAGACTGTGATTCACCTTCTTTCTTGTGGCTCGGATAACGAGCAGGTATGAGCCAGTCTGACCGGACTGCCGACGAAGAGTCTCACACCGGACCCGACGTGCCACGCCGACAGGTTCTCACAGCGGTCGGCCTCGGTGGCGCCGTCGCGCTTGCGGGCTGTGCGGGATTCGGCGACACCGAGCGAGAGGCGACCGACGTCCAGTACGACGTGAGCGCCGACGTCGAGACCATCGCGGTAAACAGCGACGACGGTGAGACGACGGTCGAAGCCTGGGACGGCGAAGACGTTCGGATCGAGGCGACGAAGTACGCTGTCGGACAGACGGAGTTGAGCGACATCGAGGTCGTGAGAGAGGTGACGAACGGACGACTCGACATCAGCGAAGAGCGCTCCACCGGCCCCATCGTCGGCGTCGGGGGCGGCGGGCTCGAATCGCTCACGGTACGGGTTCCGATGGGCGTCCGGGTGACCGAACTCGACGTGGACGACGGCGAGGCCACTGTGAGGAACGTTTCTGGAGAACTCGCACTCTCGATAGACGACGGGGACGCCGACATCGGCCCGCTCGACGGCGAACTCAGCGTCGACGGTGACGACGGGGACGTCACGGTCGACCAGGTAGACAGGTTCAGCGCCGAACTGGACGACGGCGCGGTCACGATGAACGAACCGGCAACGCTCGGTGACGTCCGGGTAGACGACGGGGACCTGGACCTCTCTGTCGACGGGGTCGCCGACGACTCGGTCGTCAGAGCGGACGACTGTGACGTGACGGTTCGGCTGTCGCCGTCGCTCGACGCCACAGTCGTCTGTACTCAGAACGATGGGACAGTACAACTCGACGGCGACGTATTCGACGAGGTCGAGTCCGCCGGCAACGAGTTTCGCGGACGCATCGGTGACGGGAGCGACCGACTGACGGTCGATGTCGACGACGGACGAGTCTCGCTCGAAGCGCTGTCGTAGGCGGTTCCTCGGATCACGTCGCGTCGAAAACGTCTTCATTATATGCCTCTGATTCTTTCCCAGTGGGCCTGTGAGTGTCATAGATACCACTCAATACGAGCCGCTCACTTCTCAAACACCTCCAACTAGATAGTGCTCCTCCGGCAATGTTGTCAGCTGAGAAACCTACGTCGAATAGAGACAGACTCGGTCGCGCGTCTCGTATCGGTCGGAGACTCACCGTTTCGTTACCCCCTACATTATTCGACGGCGTTCTGGATCCGATTGGCGAGTAGTTCGTACTGTTCGGACCCGGACTGTTTTCGAATGGAATCGGTCGCACCTGCTCTGGGCGCGTCACTGGCAACGTCCTCGCCGCCCTTGCCGGTAAAAAGAATGAACGGCAACTCCGGATGTTCGTTGCAAACGGTTTCGAGAAATTCGATCCCGTCCATACCGGGCATATTGTAGTCCGAGACGATACAGTCGGGCGGGCGGTCAGCGACTATCTCAAGCCCCTCGTCGGCGCTGGTTGCTGTCTCGACGGCGAACTGGTCGCTTTCACGTTCAAGAAACGTGGCGGTGAGGTATGTAAAGTCGGGTTCGTCATCGACGTGGATAATTTGAATGTTTTCTTAAAATTCAACCAGTATATTTTTTGCTAGTGAATATAATCACAACAAAATTATGGCGCAGGAAGAGATGACCAAGCAGCGCTGAGGGGACTCTCAGATCTCTCTCACTCGTCGTCGTCAAACGGTCTTGACCGAAGTGGTGATGCTTCTGCCATCGTCGGGATCAGTTGCTATACTGTTGCCCGGAAAGCACGGAGTTTAATGCAATCCTGAAACAGCTTGAGGAAGTACGCCGAAAGTTTTCCCACATCTTGCGCTGCCAGATTTCTATTTTGCAGCGGCGATAGATTCCACGCCGGTAGAGGACAGATATCAGGCTGAATCTCTGGTTTGCATATTCGGGTCGGGTAATCAAGATCCGTTGAATTAGACTTTGAGAATCATTCTGCACCACCGCTTTCGACGCTGTAGTAAAATCTCAGTCGTTCAGCCGTGACTGTCCCACTCGCAGAAGGTGGATGATATATGCCTATCTGAGTTCCTCGTAGGGCTGGACGATAACGAACCCGCTGTCACCGGCGAAGTTCATCTGGAAACGCTCGCCCGACTCCTGTCCGATCATGTCCGAGAGGTTCGTGTTGGTCTCGATGTTCGGTTTCGTGTCGCTCCAGGCGACGGTCGCACTCGGGTCGGTTGAGACGGGCGGCACGAAGACCATCGGATCGCCGTGGGTGGTGATGGCGACGTGACCAGGGCCCTCGAGATAGACGTTGGTGAACCCGCCGGCGAACGCGCCAGCGAGACTGTCAATCGTATCGATCTCATAGGAGATGCCGGACTCGAAGGCGAGGATGTCCTCGCCGTTGACAGTGATCGACTCTCCGGCCTCGAGCTGGAGAAGCTGTACCTTCTTCTGTTGATCGGCCAGGTAGACGTGGCCGCTGCCTTCGACGTTCATTATCGGCGTTCCCTCGTTGGTAGCGGCTTCCTTCAGGAAGCCGGTGACCCCGCCCTCGGCGGAGGCCTGGCCGGTGAACGAGAGTTCACCGGAGTAGGCGATCATCGCTCCGGCCTTCGTCATTATCGAACCATCGACGGTCACGTCGAGCGTGTAACTGTTCTCGAGTTGGAACGTCTCATCGGACTCCGTCGGGAGGTTTTGTGACTTGAATCGGTCGAGATCCATTGTATCTCACTGAGCCAAGGTGGCTCTATGAAGAGTTCATTCCGCCAGCAAAAAAGCCTACAGGCCCGTTTCATGCTCAGAGACAGTGCCAGAGTAACTTATAGTGAGTATAGAAGAGCAAGTTGAATACCTGCGTTTTTTAGTCACTCCGGCGTCTATGGACCTGCTATCGAACCGGTCAATATAGGCAAGGAATCTAACGTGAGACATATTGATATATCCGTCAGGTGGTAGGATACCCGTGCAAGATACAGAGCGTGAGCCTTGTTTAGACGCTCTTGAGGAGGTCGGTTAGTAACTGTGTCTAGGGATCGGTATCCGTCGGAGAATATTTTTCGCCCCGATTACGTCTTTTGCCCAACCGCCGCTGCGGACGATTTGCACCGCGTCTAAACAAGGCCCCGCGCGTGTAGTCAGCAAATCACTCAGTATTCTTCTCCGAACACCGAACCAGCCGTACACCGCGGCTGCTCAGCAAACAAAAGTCCCCTGTATCGTTTCAGAGTCAGCAACTCGAGGAATGGACTATATATACAGTTATACAATACAACGTATGCTCTCGAATGCCCGAATCCGTCGGATTCCTCAGGCCTGGCGCGTTGCGATTCTCGGAACGGTAGCTGCATTACCCGCCACTGCCGTAATAAACTGGCTTCCGAACTCCGAGACGACTGTCGGTGGTGGGGTAATGCTAGTTGGGTCAATAATCGCAGGAGCTGTCGCAGCTAACCGCTCGGTAGAGCCGAGTACTGCTGGACTCCGTGCTGGGTTTCTGGGCGGAATGATCGGAGTGTTTGTCTTTATTCTCACAGAAGGAACGACTGTAACGTGGTCTCTCAATACGATTGTGTTCTTCCTCATTGCCGTCGTGATGCTTCTGTGTATCTCGCCGGTATTCGGCCTAATTTCCGGTCGAATTGGTGGCTGGGTAGCAAAAACTGTCGCCGGTTTCAGGGTCGATCAAGCATCGTGACCAAGCGATAGTGAGCTACCACCAGTGCTGCATAGGCGCCTGTATCTCGCACGAACAGTGAAACATTTCTTTGAACTGGCAGAATATCTGGTGGTCAATTCGCACGTTGCCTGTCCCCGTCGATTCTCCACACGGCGTCTGAGACACCCGTCTCTGGACTGCCGGATGATGTTCTCGCGTCAGGTGTCTGTGCCCGTCCTTTTATGCGCACAGAGGGCGAACGATCGCCTGCATGCCCTCCAAGCCGTTGGCGCGGCAGCACTAGTGACGTGAATCGTTCTCGCATCCCAGTCGGCACAGGCGATCGTCCAGAACGGACTCTCGCTGTGGTCGATCCTCGCGGTTATCGGCGACTGTGCCGCAATCTTCGTCGGTCTCAGTACGGTACTCGGATGGAACGCGCCCAAACGAGACCCCCCGGAATCGGCCGATGTCCACTGAGGATACGAAGAATGGGTATCACAAATCGAATCACGGCTAATCTGTTCGGGAACCAGCCGGTGGTCGATGGGCGTTGGTGGCCACGGCGTCTGGCCTGCTGATAGTCGGACTCGTGATCGGGAGTGTCGTGTTGTCGGGCTCGTGGCTTGATCCGCGGTTGGCACTCCTCGGCGTCGGGTTCGTCGCGATGGGCACCGCTGAGATGCTGCTGACTTCTCGTCTCGGGTCGGCCGAAATACTGCGAATCTGTGTTACCTGCCTGTTTTTCACGACCGCTGGTATCCCCATCGTCACTGGGCTCTTGGACGCACCGGGATAGGCTCGTCAGGTGGTCGAAGTCTCTCTGGTCGGCGGTATTCTTGTCGGCGTCACGTCGTGCGCCGCCTGGAAGTCCCGGAACACGAAACGCACGCGGTGACGACTTCACAGGGTCACTGACCGAACGGGACCGATTCTCCAGGGCGCTGGTCGGTAGAGCACGAGTGTCAGTGAAGGACTTGTCCGGACGTGTGCGAGAGCCCGGCTGCTAGCGTTCGACCGGGATATTAGTAGGGTCGCGTCACAATACGTAGACAACATGAGCGATGGGATGCGTGTGTCGGAACCGCGTGTTCTGATGGTCGACGACGAAAAGACGGTCGCGGACGCGTACGCACTGCGACTCGAGGACGTCGCGGAGGTAACCGTCGCCTACAGCGGAGAGGCGGCACTGGACACCGTCGACAACGGGCGCGTCCCCGATGTGGTCCTCCTCGACCGTCATATGCCGGCGATGTCCGGCGACGAGGTGTTGGGGCGCATCCGGGAGCGCGAACTCGAAACGCGGGTGATCATGGTGACAGCCATCGACCCCGATCTGGACGTCCTCGACATGCCATTCGACGATTACCTCTCGAAACCGGTCGACCGGGCGGACGTTATCGCCGCCGTCGATCAGCAGTGTCAGGTGCTCGCGTATGAACTGCTGGGCGAGTACTTTCGCATCGAGTCGACCCGGGCGGTCGTCACCGCGCAGTTGCCAGCGGAGGACCTCGAAGACGACGGCGAACTCGCCGACATCGAAGCCCGTCTCTCGGTCGTCGAGGAACGGGTCCGGTCACTTCTGCCCGAGGCCGAGGAGATGCTGTCGTCGTTCGACGGTATCGACCGAAACGAGTACTGACCTCAGCCGTCTGTGGGAGGCGACTCACGGTCGGTTTCGAAGTACGCGCCGACGAGTTCCTGTTCGGCCCGCCGGAGGTGATACAGTAGCGTCGAACCGGCGATGTCGAGCGTCTCCGCCACCTCTTCGGACGTGCTCCCGCGCGGCGAGGCGAAATACCCCGACAGGTGGGCGGTCCGCAACACCGTCCGTTGCCTGTCGGTCAGGCGTTCGTCGAGGTCGCTCCGGAACGCCTCGGGGGAGTCGGACGTCCGCGGCGTCTCCGCTTTGGACACGAGATCCGTCTCCGCGGCCGTCGCGTCGACGGCCTCGACCAGTCGTCGAACGTCCCCGTCGGGCGGTGCCTCGGCGACGAGTCGACCGGAGTCGGCGGTGTACTCGGCACTGGTCACGGTCGCCCCCCAGGCGACGAGCGTGGTGACCGGCGTCTCGCTGACGAGCGTGGCCTGTAACTGCGGGCCCCCCTCGTCCTCGATCCGACGTACGTCGGTGACTGCCTCGTCGTCGGCCAGCATGTCTTCGAGTTCCGAAACCATACCGTCGGATCCCTCTGCAGTCGCGCCAGTATCGTCACCCCCCTGCTCTGTGTCGAGATAGCAGACGACGGCGCCGTCACCACGGGGGACAGCGCCCTCCAGCGCGATCGGGCATCCGGCCTCGCGGGCCGCCCGGACCAGCGGCACGGACTCGTCGCCGACGTCGATGGTTACTTCGGTGAGGGTGTCGGCGACCAGGAGGTCCTCCTGTCGGAGCGCACGTATCGCGAAGCCGGCGACGCGACCGAGCGTCTCCAGGCCGGCGCGTTCCCCGTCGCTGAACCCGTCTTCGCGTCCCGAGTACACCGACACCACGCCGTACGTCGTGTCCCGGTAGGCGAGCGGGACCGCGAGACACGACTGGAGGCCGTTGCCGAACGCTGCCCGCCGGACACCACGCGGGACGGTCTCGTCCTCGGCGATCGCCGCGACGACCTGCGTCTCCCCGGTTTCGAGCGCTGTCTGTTCGGGGAGCGTCCCTTCTGCTTCGAGCGCGTCGCCGATCTGATCTCGCAGATCGGGTGCATCACCGGCGGCAGCGAGTGTCTGGAGGCTGTCGTCCGGGAAATCACGTTCGCCGACCCATGCGAACCGGTAGCGGTCGGTCCCACCCAGTCGCTCGCAGACGGTCTGGCCCACTGCCGTCCGGTCGGACGCGTCGATGACCCGCCGCAACACCGCCGCGACCAGCCCGTTTATGTCCTGTACCCGTTCGAGTCGCCGTTCCAGGCGTTCGACGCGCTCCGCGTCCTCTCTCCGTTCGGTCCGATCGCGGACGTACACGAGGATTGTCTCGCCGACGTGGACGTCGACGCTTAGCCAGCGGTCGATCCGTGGGTAGTACTCCTCGAAGGAACGGGCGGTCACGGAATCCCCGTCGAACGTCGCCCGGAGCGTACCGGCGGCCGACTTTGGAAATTCGTCTCGGATATCGGTTCCGTGAAGCGACTCCGGCGTTGTTTCGAGCGTCGTCGCCGCGGCCTCGTTTGCGTCGACGACGCGTCCGTCGGTGCTCGTCTCGATGACCCCTATCGGGGCCGCTTGCAGTCGGTCATCCAGTGTCATTGTCTGGTCCGCGTGCACCTCGACACGCGGTCAGTCGCCGTCCGAGGACGGGTGAAACTCGAATCTCGCGCCGCCGGCCGACCCGGTCGCAAGCGAGACCGTCCAGTCGTGTGCCTCGGCGATTCGCTCGACGATTGTCAGTCCGAGCCCGGTCCCGTTGTTCGTCCCACTCGCGGAGTAGCCCGGTTCGAACACATGCTCGCGTTCGTCGGCCGGGATCCCCACGCCGTCGTCGGCCACGAAGAACCCGCCATCCGTTCGGCCGACGGTGATCTGCACGCCGCGAGAGGCGGACGACTCGTCACGACCGCTCACACCGGCCGTATTCTCCTCTTCCGAGTCCTGCGCGTGCTTGGCGGCGTCTTCCGGAGCTTGCGACGGAGGGCTCGTAGAGGCGTGCTCTACGGCGTTTCGGAACAGATTCTCGAACAGTCGTTGCAGGCGGTCGGGGTCGGCGTCGGTCTCCGGCAGGTCCTCTTCGACCACGAGCGACGCCGGTCCGGTCTCGACGGTCCCCCACGCGTCTCGTGCCACCGCCTCGACGTCTACCTCGGCGGTGACGTTGAGTACGTGTTTGCCCCGGGCCAGCGTCAGCACGTTCCGGACGATCCGTTCCATCCGGTCGTGGGCCTGTTCGACCTGATCGAAGTGCTCCTCGTCGCCCGATTTCTGGGCGGCACGGAGGTGAGCGTTGGCGACGTCGAGCGGGTTCCGGAGGTCGTGGCTGATGATGCTCGCGATCCGATCGACTTCCACGCCCGAGGACCCGGGAGACCCGGTGGCCGTCGCCACGAGATATCTGTCGGCATCAGTTCCCTCACCCCCGGTCTCGTCCAGCGTTCTGAGGCGGTACTCTTCGGTAGCGGTCGTCCCGCCGTCGGTCCGGTCGACCGTGACCGCCGAGTCGACTTGGCCCTCGTCGTCGAGTGCCGAACAGACCGCCTCAACCGTCTCGTCGTCGGCGTCCGTCTCCGTCAGAAGCCAGTCGCGGACGGGCGTCTCGGTCGAGACGCCGGCGAACGCCCGCTCGAATGCGTCGTTCCATTGGGTGATAACCGGGTGCTCCTCTCGGTGTTCGTATCCGAAGACCGGGTCCGGGAACGCGTCGATCGAGACCGTGTCCGGGCCGTCTTGGCCGGGCGCTTCCGGGTCACTGCCCATCGAGATCACCGGCCCTCCATCGGGGGAGCCAACCTGTAGTCCATCGGTGCCGCCGACCGTGACCGGGCTGCCGATGCATGGGTCGGCGTAGCGTCGTCGCTGTCATATACACTACGTTGGCACCCTTGACCCATAGCCGGACACTCTAGAAGTACCGAACACTGAGACAATAGGCGTTACGGACTGTTCGAGACGACACGGTCCGGTGTCATAGTGATACCCGTCCTGAAAACGGTCGCAGTATCAGTCGGGGCGACCCGACTCGCGTCGACCAGGTACCGTGATACGGACGGTCGTCCCCGATTCAGTCTCGAAGGACAGCGCTCCGTTGAGGTGATCCACACACCACCGGAGTTGCCATAGGCCGAGGCCTCTCCCGTGCTGGAGACGCGTCTCGGTCTGTGCTTCGATCGGCATGAGGTCGTCCTCCGGAATACCGGGTCCGTCGTCGGCAACCGTGATAACGCATTCGTCGGGCCGGTCCTCGACCGCAACAGTCACGGTCGACGCTGCGTGCTCGAACGCGTTCTCTAGCGCGCTCTCGACCGCCATCCGTACCGTTTCTTCGTCGGTCCGCAGGCGCGTCTCTTCCGGAAGTTCGGTCGTCACCGACACGTCGCTGTCTGTCGGTTCCTCGGTCTCGACGGTCTCGCGAAGCGTCTGGGTGACGTCGACGTCCGCCAGCGTATTGTCCTCTGACAGGATCCGGTCGACCTCCCGCGCGCGTCGACCGATCCCGGCCAGTTCGTCGACAGCAGCGACGATCCGTTCTGCGTGGTCGTCGGTCGTCGGGTCTGCCAACTCTTCGGCGTGGCTCTGGATTACGTCGAGTTGGTTGCGGAGGTTGTGGCGCAGAATCCGGTTGAACACCTCCAGGCGCTGTTCGCGGCGCTTGCGGTCGGTGACATCTCGGTGGATCGCGATGGTTCGCTGCTCACCGCCGATGACGGCCGGTGCGACCTTGACTCCGAGCCAGATGCGTTCGCCGGACCGGGTTTCGTTCTTCCATTCGAACGTCTCCGGCTGGCCGCTCTCCGCCACGCGCTGGTTGATCTCAAGGCCCCGCTGTTCGGTGTATCCCTCTCCGGTGACGCTGAGGCCGGAGACGCCCTGCTCGCGAACCTCGTCGATATCTTCGTAGCCAAACATGTCCAGAAACGCCTCGTTGGCGTCGAGAATCTCGACTGTGTCCGGGTCCAGTACGACAATTGCGTCCTGGACACCGTTGAAGATCTGCTCGAACTCCCGTTGACGGCGCTTCCGTTCTGTAACGTCCCGTTGCATGGCGAGTACCCGTTTTTCACCGGCAATCTCCGCAGGTGCCACCGTCGATTCGAACCACCGCTGCTCGCCATCTGCCGTTTCGATTTGCCACTCGACGGTTCTCGGCTCCTCGCTTACCGCGACATCGTTGATGAGGGCTCGTGCCCGCTCCTCGGTATACCCCTCTTCAGTAACGCTGAGCCCCCCGATCCCGAGCTCCCGAACCGTTTCGACATCGTCGTGCCCGAAGATATCGAGGTACGTTTCGTTGGCGTCGAGTATCTCACCGGTATCGGGGTCGTGGATTGTGATCCCATCGTTGACTCCGTGGAAAATCTGCTCGAACTCCTGCTCGCGGCGCTTGCGCTCGGTGATGTCGCGGTCGATAGCGACGTAGCGGAGGTCGCCACCGATCTCCACGGTCGTGCCCGTCACCTCGAGTTGCCGGATCTCGCCGTCGGCCGTCTCGACGGCCCACTCGGTCCGTTTGGGTTCACCCGTCTCGACCACCTCTCGGATGAACTCCTTGGCTTCCTCGGCCGTGTAGCCCTGCCCGCTCGGGGTGTACTCCATGACGCCGCTCTCGATGATTTCCTCGCGGTCGTGGCCGACCAGATCACAGAACGCGTCGTTGACGTCGAGTAGCTCCCCCGTCTCCGCGTCGTGGACGGTGATGCTGTCGTTTACCCCGTTGAAGATCTGTTCGTACTCCTGCTCGCGGCGCTTGCGCTCGGTGACGTCCTGAACGCTTGCGAGAACCCGCTCCGTATTGCCCAGTTCGATCACGGTCAGATCGACTTCGACCGGGAAGATCTCGCCGTCCCGGCGTTGGTTGCGCCACTCGAAGCGCTGTGGCCCTTCGGTACGCGCTCGCCGGATCCTCTTTCTGGCCGCTTCCGGTCCGTAATCGTTCGTGTCTGTGAGCAGCATACCGATCGACTCGCCGAGCAGTTCTGACCGCTCGTAGCCGTTCATCTCGCAGAACCGCTCGTTCACATCGACGATCTCGCCGGTCTCCGGGTCGTGGACGACCAGTCCCTCGGAAATCTTCTCGAACAGGGCCTCGTAGGCCTGCTGGTAGGTGGTGTCTCCCTCCGCCGTCGGCCGCGTTCCCTCCGGGGAGTCGTCGGCAACCAGTCGGTTGACGACGAGTTCGTACTGCGCACGCGCTGTCGTCCGTGGAAAGATATCGGTCGCTCCCGCCTCGATAGCACGGGCGACCGTGTCGTCAGCCCCGGACGACTCGCTCAGGAGGACGACCGGAAGTGCCGCCCTCTCGGTGAGGCGCTCGACGACAGTTGCCGGCTCGGCTACCTCGCCGTCCACGATAGCGCCCTCAAACCCGCCAGTATCGCGCCGTATAAAACCACCGGTCGCTGGTTCGACGCGTTCTGCGCTCGCCGCCACCCCCGCTCTCTCGACCGCGTCGACGACCGCTCTGCCGAACGACTGGTCCTCTGTTGCCACCAGTAGCTCGGGCTCGAAACCCCCACTGGTCCCGTTCATGCGAACAGTTTCCACTTGTCGCGAACGCAATTAAGACCACTGCACAGGAGGTGTCCGACTGGGTACCCCCTACGTGAGACGGACACGGACTATCGTAGCGGGGCTGTACATCCGTGGAGTGGTCCGTATGTCGGGATTGCAACTGTCTCCAGCAGCGTAGCCCAGTAGGTGTACACCGGTCGCTCGATCTCCGGTAGTACGTTTCAGATTATTACTTAAATAGCGTCTCGCGTGACGAACACGCCGTCGAGACGTACCTCCCCGATTTCGGCCATCGTGGTTGCCTACTCGGAGAGGTCGGCATACAGTCGGGTCGCGCCACAGTCCGGGCACAAAAATCCGTAGATCGGGGTCTGGTACCCGATAGCGAGGCGATCGAGGACACCACCATCTCTCTCAGTTTCGATGTAGAGGTCTCCGACCCCCTCAGCCGTTACATTCGTCTTCTCCATTGCAACGTCGCAGTCCGAGCAATGGCGCTGGCCTGTCATTCCCAGTCTGACCTCTACTGGCTGTTAATAACAACCACCGTCGCAGTCTCTGGAACAGAGACACTGCTCTAGGACGCTGTCCTGCCCCCCGACGTCGTCTGCAGTTGCACACTCTCGGAAAACGATCCCGTACACCTGTTCTGGTGCGGTGCCTACCTCGCACCATGCTGGCATAGCTACCGACTGGCCACAGCGAACGTCGACACGACAGGAACCGAACAATCGTCGACCTATATTTAAATTAAACGGGGACATCTCTGTCAGAGAAACCCGAAAGAGGCCTTTAACCGTTTGACTGGTCAACTCCTGTCCACAGACGAGCAGCTAAGCGATAGACGCCGACGGACTCACGAAACGATACGACGACGAACGGGCCGTCGATGACCTCTCTCTGACCATCCCTGACGGAACGGTCTACGGCTTCCCCGGTCCAAACGGGGCAGGGAAGACGACGACGATGCGAATGCTGGTCGCGCTCACCGAACCGACGGCTGGCACCGCAGAAGTCGCCGGGGTCCCGATCACGAACCGTTCGCAACTGGCACAGCACATCGGGTACCTCCCCGCCGACCCACCCGTCTTCGACGAACTCACCGGCTGGGAACAGCTTCGCCACGTCGCTCGGCTACACGGCATCCCCGACGAGGAGGCCGACGCACGCATCGAAAGGCTGCTGGACAGGTTCGACCTCCGGGCAGACGCCGACAGGCGAATCGCTTCGTACTCGACCGGGATGAGAAAGAAAGTCGGCATCATTGGCACGCTGTTTCACCACCCCGACGTCGTGCTACTCGACGAACCGACCAGCGGTCTCGACCCCCGTGCGGCCCGCACCGTCCGGGACACGATCGCCGACCTCGTCACCCAGGAGATGACAGTGCTCCTCTCGACCCACATTCTCCCGGTCGTCGATGAACTCGCCGACACTATCGGGGTCATCGACGACGGGACGCTTGTCGCAGAAGCCCCGCCGTCGGAACTCAAGACCCGGGCGGACGAATCCCCCGACCTCGAAACGGCGTTCCTGGAGATCACCGACGAACGGGACGCCACGGGGAGCCACGGTATCCCGTCGGAGATGGAGACCGACGTCCACACGGGAGTGAGAAATGGCCGGTAGTTCGTCACAGGAGCGCGGACAGTCCGACGGGGCGGCCACGACCGCCAGCGAATACGGACCCGAGTGCCGGGCTGCCGTGCCATCGCCGCGGAACAGCCTGGAGTTCGTCCGGGTCGATCTACTCAGAGGGTACCGGTGGGTCAGAAACCAGGACTTCTGGGTCGTGTTCATGCTCGTCGTGGGGGGCATGTACCTGTTCCTCGGGTGGCTCACCTTCGACGCAGCGCGCGATGTCGGGTCGACGCTCACCCAGGCCGCGTCCCCACCAGCGTGGCTGTTCACCGCAACAGGTGTGTTCTGGCTGTTTCTCTCCGTAGTCAGCGTTTTCGACAGTGTCGGGAGCAACGGGAGCCTCGACAACGACGGCCACTACCTGACGATTCGGCCGATACCCGACATCGTCGGTGGCAAGCTGATCGCGGCCGCGAGCAAGCTTTCGGCGTACACCCTCAGTCTCGGGCTCGCGGCCGGTGCAGGACTGGCTGCCGGAACCGGGTCACCGCTCCCGGTGGTGGGCATGCTCGCTGCCGCAGTCGTCATCCCGGTGGCGGCCGGCGGTCGGCTACCCGACCGGGCTCACGCTCAAGGGGTTTCTCCGTCGGTCACCGCGACTCGCGCGATTCACGACTGCAGTCGGTCTCGGTCTCGGTCTCGTGTACCTCTCGCTGTCCGTAACGGGCGGACTGCTGGGGGTCGTCGAACGGCTGGAACCCCTCTTTCAGGTGCCACCGGTCGCGTGGCTCGGGGACCTCGCGCTCCTTACCACCGCTGGCGCGGACGCGAACGCGACAGGCGCAGTCGGCGTGCTCGGACTGACGGCCCTGGTCAGCGTCGGTGGCCTGCTACTGTCGGTGCCAGCCGCTCGATACGCGTGGGTCGCGGACGCCGCTCACGCGAGCGACGGCGAGGAGAGCGAGCGCCCGACGGCACCTGCCCACGCTGTCGACACTGTTCTTGCGCGTGTCTGTCGGGCGCCGTCGACGTGTGCCATCGCCGGCACGACGCTGCTCCGAGCGGTGCGCTCGCCGCTTCAGTTCGTCTTCGTGGCACCACCGATTGTGGCAGCGATCTCGTTTGTCGACACGTTCGTGACGAGCGGCACTCTCCCGTGGTTCGTGCCGTGGTCCGTCGTCGGGTACGGCGCGTGGGCCGCCGGTGCAGTGCTGCCGTTGAACCCACTCGGTAACCAGGGATCGATGCTCTCGACGCTGCTGACGGCACCGACGGGTCCACGGTCGGTCGTGCACGGGAACGTCGTCGCAGCCACACTCCTGGGTGGGCCGGTAACTGCCGGGCTTGCTGTCGGTACCGGGGTCATCGCCGGACATCCCCCGACGGCACTCGCCACCCTCGGTGTGGTGAGTATCGCTTCGGTCGTCGGGGGGCAGTCGTCGCAACCGGCCTGGGGTCGATCTACCCGCGGTTCGACGCGGTCAGTTTCAGCGGGTCGAAACAGGCAGTCCCGCCGAGCAAACGGGCATACAGCCTCTTTTCGGTGTACGTGAGTCTGACTGTCGTTTCCGCGACGGTCCTGAGCAACGAGACTGCCCGTGACATGGGGTCGCTGCTACTGTCGCGGTGGCTTCCCTGGGAACTCGGTATCGGAGCGGGGATGCTGATGCTGGCCAGCGCGGTTGTTCTGGCGGGAAGCGTCCTGTCGGTTCCGCTCGCGTACCGGACTGCCGTCCGACGCGTGGAGGCCTACCGTCATCAGTCGGCCTGACGACGTGTCTCACGACCGGAGTGATCCATTCGGCAAACGGACGGGTCCGACGAATCAGACAGTTCGGCCACGTTTCGACGAGCGTACGAATCGATTCCCGAGAACGAGACTCCCGTCTCATCCGGCGAACCTGCTATTCGGTACGTGATACGGCTCGAATCCGGCTGCTGAATACAGAGGTGTAGTCAGCACGAGGTCGTAGTTGCTACTCCCGTCATCGAGTTCGAAAGGCTGTGATTCACCTGTCTCACCGGGTTTCTGACCGGATGCTCCGGGGATATCGGACCTACGATTTCGGCATTATTTGACGTTGAGTTGAAACGATTGCGCCGTGAGTGTTCCGTCACTCCGTCTCGCTATTACTAGACGGACGTTCCCCGTGCGGTTACGATTGCTAGCACCCGTAGATACGATGGATGCGTTCAACACATAGGACAGGATGAACGGTTTCAGCAAATTGTACACAGCGTCATTGGTGGCTGCGAATGTTGCCACCGCTTGCGTCATGTATGTTCTGAGTAGTCCCCTGTTTACTGCCGTGCATGCTATCATGGGAGTTACTATCCTGCTGGCAGCGGCACTGACAGAGGAACCGGAACCGCACGGGGGGTCGGCAACTACCGACCGGAGTCAGCAGATTTGAGAGGCCGACTGCTGGCAGGAACGCCACGATTCTCACAGTCGTATTTCGGGCTTGTGGCTGTCCGAATTGGTAGACGCCCGGGAAGACAGGCGTTGTGACCGCCCTAGACAGAATCGTGTACGTGACCGCGGAGACCGGCCTGCACCCGAGGAGTCAGTAGTCCTCGTACAGTCGGTCGTAACTGTTTACCGGCGATTCGCCGGGTTGGCCGGCGAATCCAGGGTTCGGCGTTTCAGACCAGAAGATACCGGCCGGTCGCTTCCGGGTGGCGCCACCCCCGCGGTCAAGGAGACTGGCCCCGGTGACGGCAGACGACCGATCTAGATGTGATTGTCAGGGAGGGGAGTCCTGTCGCGGGGACAGAATGAACAGGTGTGCACGAACGACGCATTGTGGTCCGGTGGGACACGAGACGCGAGTGCGAACAGGAGAGAACGCGTGTCACGGGGGTCGGTCAGCGTACGATACCTCGACTCGGTCGGCACGGTGCGACGAAACCGGCCCTGTGGGGCTGGTCAGTCTTCGAGCGCCCGGGCGGCGACGACAGTCGCAGTCGCGACGGCCGCGACGACGGCGCCTGTTTTCAGTTTCGACATGCACTCGATGGTACGGGTGAGCAGGTGAGTAAAGCTGGTGCGGTGTTTCAGACCCGGAGACACCCACGCCCGAGCAGAGTCACCTTTCGGACCGGCGGACTGGATTAGGAACGGCGGTATCGGGCGCTGTCCGGAGACTCGCAGTCGTGCGAGCAAGTGACCCGACGCTGGCGGCGTTGCCGAGCGGGCAAACTGTCGGGGGCGTCGGGTCTCGCCGCGAACGGTCAAACCATTTTTACCCGCGCCCCCTTCGATTCCCTACTGTGTTTCAGTTCGACGCCCTGACGATTCTCAGGGTCGGTCCCCCAGCCGTGAGTGGCGTCGTCGCCGGTCTCGTGACAGTGACCGTCTTCCGACGCCTCCGTCGGAGAACGGTCTACACGGGACTCGCCCGCCCGTACGTCGTCCTCGCCGGGACGTTCGCGGTTTTCAATGTCGCG
Organism: Natronomonas marina; assembly: GCF_024298905.1. Lineage (NCBI taxonomy): Archaea > Methanobacteriati > Methanobacteriota > Halobacteria > Halobacteriales > Natronomonadaceae > Natronomonas > Natronomonas marina. The sequence continues at coordinate 689,430 of NZ_CP101154.1, read as the reverse complement.
TACGCAGCCCTCGGAGTGGGAACTTCCATCACCTCTCAGGCGAGCTGGATCAGCTACTTCCTGATCGTCGTGCCGTGGACGGTGTTCGCGACCCGATACATCGGGCTGGGACAGCAGGTCACCCGCCGGCGGATCCTCGCCGGGGCGAGTGTCGTTGCGATGTCCGCGGGCTTGATTGTCGCGTCCCTGGTCCTGGAGGACGGCCCGGTGAGCGACGGGGCGGTTCAGACTATACAGACCGTTCAATCGGTCTTCTCGCTCGGACTCGTAACCTTCGTGTTCGCACTTGTCATCGCCGTCGTCGTCACCACCTACCGACACGACCTGCTGTCGACTGCCCAGGGCGTCACCGTCGTGTTGCCCGTCGTTGCCCTGGTGTTTGCGTTCCAGACGACTCGTCCGTCGACGCCGGTGGTAAACGACGTGTTGATCGGTGGCGCGTTCCTCACCACCGCGGGGAGTCTCGCGCTGGGAGTGACGCGATACGACCTCGTGACGCATCTCCCCGGGACGCGACGGCTCGGCGAACGAGCGGCACTCACAGAAACCGATGAGGCGATCGTCGTCCTCGACGAGGAGCGGCGAGTGGTCCGCTCGAACGATTCGGCCGTCGAGAGCTTCGACGACCCCGAGACGCTGGACGACGTGACCGACCACACGGTCGCCACGCTGACCGACCGCAAGACGATCACCTGTCGGACGACGTTGGGACGCCGACAGTTCGAGCCGAGCGTCTCGCCGCTCGTCGACGAGTTCGACGAGACGCTCGGCCACACCGTCATGCTCATCGACGTGACCGAACGGGAGATACGCCGCCAGCGACTGGCGGTTCTTAATCGCATCCTGCGACACAACGTCCGGAACGAACTGGACGTGATCCGCGCCCACGCGGAAAAGGCCGACCTCACCGAGGCGATAGCGGGCGTCGACCGACTCGGAAGGCTGAGCGACGAGACGCGACAGGTCCAGCAACTGATGGGGCGGTCGGTCGCCGACCGGACACCGACGGAGTTGCGCACGCTGCTCAACGATGTCGTCACCGACGTAACGACAGGGACGAACGCCGACGCGAGCGTCACGGGCCCGGACGTGACCGTCACCCTCGACGCGAAACTGTGCCGGTATGCGCTCAGACACCTCGTCGAGAACGCCGTCGAACACAACGATACCCCGTCACCCCGCGTCGTGGTGCGGTGTGAACGGGGCGAATCCGGGATCCGGATTGCCGTTGCCGACGACGGTCCGGGCATCCCCGACGACGAACGGTCGGTGATCGAGACGGGAGAGGAGGACCCGCTCGAACACGCCAGTAGTCTCGGCCTCTGGGGGTCGAACTGGGCCGTCCAGGCGATGGGCGGGTCGCTCTCGTTCGCGGAAAGTGACCTCGGCGGCACGGCGGTCGTGGTCAGCCTTCCCGACGTGATGATTCGTGACGCGGACGGATAGCCGTGACCGAGGACGCTACCGTGAGGGCTGGACAGCCTATGTACCAGGAGGCTGGCCTCTATCCCAGCGTGTCATGGAAACGTTCACAGCCGATTCGATTCGGTACGAGCGGATAGATAAAAAGCCTGAATATTCAATATACTGTTGCCCGCGCGTCAGTGAGCCATTTGTCACTACAGGTAGCAAATATCTACACAGCATCAGGACCGACAATATCAGTTCGCGACCTCAAGGAAGTCTTTCGGTGTAGTGCCAACACGGATGACGATGGGTTCATACTCCTCGTTAGTATTGCACACAACACCGATCCTCTGTTCGTCCGTGTCGTCGATAGACACTGTTTTATTTGCCTTCGAACTCCCTTCTATAGCAGTATTCGTGAGTTCAACGCTGACCGCATAGTCGCCGGTGGCTCCGAACACGTCACCGCTATTCTGATCCTGCTCGTGCTCTAAGTCGAACGTCTTCTCAAGAACGGTGTCGCCGGCGGGATCAACTACCTCGATCGAGCCCTTGATCTGTCGGTCTGCCATGTTGAACACGTTTACCTCTTCGAGTGCCACATCACTCGTGGCATCTCTAACTGGTTTCAATATAGTATTGCACCCAGCTACCGAGGTCAGAAGGGCTGTTCCGCTCACCGCGAGAACCTGCCGTCGGGTTGTCGACACTCCGTTTGTGTGGTTGCGTAACTTCATGAATGCACCATATCTTGTTTTCGTCAATATATAACGAGGCGCGGAGCGTCTCAGGTCGAGCAACACGTCGCGTGATTCTCCGGTCAGCCTGAGGACAGTGGCGTAGCCGGTATTTGGAGGTGGTGTCGTGTTCTGCATCCACAACTGGAGCGCAACAGACGCGCCCTGCATCTCGCAGGCGGGTCTTGACAAAACCTGGATAGACGATGCGTGTACCGGTTTCTACGTCACGCTCGAACCTGAAACCGATGTATCGCCGCGCTCAGTACTCCCGCTGTCACTTCGGGGTCTGTCCGAGCAGTCGTTCGGTCAGCCCGCCGACAAGTCGGGCGGTCAGGTTGACCGCGTGCAGGCCGACGAGACAGACGACGACCCCGAGCAGTGAGGCGGCCAGCGCCTCCGGGAGCGTATCGATAGCGGCCCCACTCAGGGAGCTGACGTCGACGGTCAGCGGCCCCAGGTCCACGACGCCGGACGCGGTCGTCAACTGGTAGTCGACCCCGGGCAGCCAGTAGAGCGCCGGGGCAGCCACGAGCGCGAGTGCGAGCGTGAACACGACCGCGATAGCGGTGAACAAGTGGACACCGACGACGAACGATGCGAGGGCGTACGCGACCAGCAGGTAGTTGCGTGGGTTCGTCACGACCGACTTCGCGTACGCACTCAGGGGCTGGTCACCGGGATCGGCGGGGGCGTATGACACCGAACTGCCTCGCAGTCCGCGGAGGAGGTGGGCTTCGAGCACCCCAACGTACCCCGCGAGCGCGAGGACCCCGACCAATATCGGGACGCCGACGACCAGCGGGACCAGCGAGAGTCCGATGCTGAGTCCGGCGACGAACGTCACGAAATAGGCGACGCCGAGCGGGAAGCGGGCGAGGAGATACGCCAGGTTGGCGTACGTTTCGCGTCGCAAGCCGACGCCGAAGACGCGACTCGCGAGCGACCGGTCACCGTTCTCGAGCGATTCGTGCTGTGCGGTTCGACCCATGGTCGTATCGTGGTGACTCGACTGGAAAACTCCCATCGGACGGGTGCTGGTCCTGTGACGCGTCCCCCGGAATTAAGTGGCCTCAAGGGCGACCGAGACCGGGTTGCCGTCCGTCTGCGTTCGACGATGGGAGTACGGTCGCACTCCGCCCCGGCGGGGATACCGCTCTCGACGAAACGTTCGAACTGTCACCGGCAGACTCCGGCGACGAGAGTCCCGTCGTCGCGTGCGGCGACATCCGGGATGGCACAGGGGAGTACGACGTCGAATCGGGTTCACCGAGGTCAAGGTCAGTGGGACTTCGGAGGCGAGCGAGACGGTCGCTCCCGGCGAGACTGGGGAGGGCACTGTGCCGTCGCGGTCGGCTCGGACGAGTCGGTCGCCGTCCGCGTCGGCGAGTCGGTCTCTGACCGCTTTCGGACCGCACGGTAGCTCTCAGGTGGTTCTCGACCGAGCAACGAATCGCCCACGTCGCGTCAAGACATCGTCGTCGGAGACCCCTCCGTTCTTGACGGGCGGAACAGGGTTACCTGTCGCGTGACGTGTCCGTGAGAGTACGGCTACTCGTGGGTAAGTGGACGGGGCTGGGGCGGTACGGGTTCCGACAGAAGAGTGCCTGTGAGAACGTATTCCGGGTCATTCACTCACCGACTTCGAGCGTGAGGCCCTCCGAGTCGAACGCGAGTTGCATCCGCTCGACGACGACGTGGAAACACTTGCGATGGTGGCCGTCGGGGTCGATGCACATCGACGTCTCCAGGACCCCCGCCGATTCGAGCCTGTCCAGCCGCCGGTAGACGGTCGCCCGGGACATGTCCAGCCGGTCCACCAGTTCCCGGGCCGAGAGTGACTCCTCGATGAGCACGCCCAACAATTCGCGAGCGTACTCGTCGCTCATCAGCGAGAGGACTTCCGGCACGTCGACCGTCGGTTCGTCGTCCGCTAGCGGGTCGGCGGGTCGTTCGACACTTGGGCTGGTGGCAACACGGACCGAATCTGACTGTGACATCGTTACTCGATCCGTGTACCAGAGACTCCCTGTAGCCAGACGCTACTATCTCGCATTGCCGCATCACCCCCACTCTAGTTATCGGCATGTGACAGACACCCAGACAGGTGGCAGTACGGTTCTCGCTTCGACCGAAGCCGGCCCGAGCGTCCGGGCAGACCGCGTTGCTGAACCTGAGACATCAGTTCAGTTTTTATAATCTCCGGGGGACGAGCGTCCACCATGTCGCCCCGGGTCCCCCGGACGGTCCGCACCTGGATTCTTCACCGCGTTCGGACGGGCGGTCGATCCCCTCAGAGGAAGGCCAACTGCGGCGCTATCGACTCGGACACCGATTCCCGCGGGACTGCGCCACCGACCGCGACGCCCTCCGGCGAAGGAGCACCGAACCGTCGGGAATCCTCGACGCTCAGGGTGATTCCCGAGACGAGGGCCGTCGAACCGCGGGGGTCACGGTGGGTGATGGCGCCGACGGGCACACGGGTGGGCAGGGTTGCCGACCGATGTCACTAGCAGGTACGCTCGGAGCGGTCGCACTGGATGGCACAGCGGTGGCTCTCTTGGGTTGGACGACTTGGACCGCGTTTCAGTCTCGGAACCGGCCCAGTGGTAAGACATTCGTGGCGTTGCTCGCCTTGGTGACGGCGTGGGCAGTCCTCGCGCTGGGAGCGGAACTCGCCGCAGCGGTCGCAGGCCACAACGTGACGAGCGCGCTCGAACTGGCGCTCTTGGGAGTTGGACTCGTCGTTCCGGGAGTCTGGACGACGTACGTCCTCGGGTACGCCGGCCGCGGGACCGGTCTGACGCGGCGACGGACCCTCATGCTCGCCGGGACCGTGTTCCCAGTAGTGCTGGGCGGTGCTATCGCGATCGTCTCGGCGCTCCAGGTTCCCGACTCGATAGGCCGTCCGGTGGTCGGCGTGCTGTTCGCGTTGCTGGCCGCGGCGGTGTTGTACCTGTTTGCACTCTTTGTCTACGCGGCGTACGTTCTGGTCCGCCTCGGCTGGCGGCACGTCCGTATCTCTACCCTGCAAATAGTGGTGTTGTTACTGGCGACCAGTGCACCCTATCTCGGCGGTGCGGTGGGGACGAGCGCCTCGTCTGCCAACGGCGTCACCGTCGGCTTACTCACGTCAGGTGTCCTGTTCGCCGTCGCAATCAGGCGATATCCGGTCATGACTGGCTTTCCCAGGTCTGAATCAGTCGCTCGGACCCGGGTCGTGGAGGCGCTCCAGGAGGCGGTGGTCGTCCTCGACTGGGATGGGTACGTGCTCGACGCCAACGAGACGACGGCGCGACTGTTCGACCGGTCTTCGGACGCTATCGTCGGCGAACCGATCGAGTCGATTGTCGACGGTATCGAGGGAACCGACCTCTCTGCGGGCGCGACTGGGACGGTCCCACTACAGACGACGAAAGGACGCCGCCAGTTCCAATACAGCGTGTCGGCGGTCGATTCTACGGGGGACAACGATGAGGCGCATGGCGACCCGGTCGCCAGGGCCGTCGTGTTCCGGGACGTGACCGACCGAGAAACCCGTGAACAGCGGCTCACGGTGCTCAATCGAGTCCTCCGGCACAACGTCCGCAACGAACTGGACGTCGTCCTCGCCCACGCCAACCGCATCGAGGACGAGACGCTACGGGCCGGGATACGCGACAGCGCGACAGACCTCGTCGATCTCAGCGAGAGAGCCAGGGAAGCCGAGGAGGTCATGCAGGCCAGCACTGAGATCCCCGAACGCATAGACCTCGTGGCCATCGCGAGAGACGTCGCCGAGCAGTACCGGACTGCCGTTCCAGAGAGCAATATAACGCTCTCATATCCCGACGAAGTGAAGATCTCGTCTCACGAGGCCGTCGTTCGAAAACTCCTCTCGGAACTGGTCGATAACGCTGTCAAACACACCGACGGGTCGTCCCCGCGTGTCGAGATCAGCGTGCGGTTTCGTGGCGAGGCCACCGCTGAGGTCGCCGTCGCGGACGACGGGCCCGGGATCCCGGAACGTGAGCGAGAGATCCTGACCGACGGGACCGAAACGTCGCTCGAACACAGGCGAGGCGTCGGACTCTGGACCGTCAAGTGGGCGGTCACGCAACTCGGCGGCGAACTCGCTTTCGAGGCGAACGACCCCGAGGGCAGCGTCGTGACCGTTCGACTCCACGACGCCGAATACGCGTCTGACGACCGCAGAGAATCCGTCAAGGCGGACGGATAACGGCTCCGGTGTTTCTCGGGGCGACATTCACCGCTCTGATTTACATATGGCAGGAGTGTGGATCCGACCACACGCAACGTTGTCCCCCAGAATCTCCTCCAGTAGTGGTCCAGTCTCTCGACGAGCGTTTCTCGCCGCCATCGGGACGACAGTGACCGCGGCGACAGCAGGGTGTGGCGGTGCGCTCGACGCTCTCGGTAACCAGTTCCACGACCAGGTCAACGTGTTCAACGAGATCGACCGGCGACTCGCCGGTTCGGTCGCGGTAGCGGGTCCCGACGACGAGTCTCACCTCGACGAGACACTCGAGTTGATCTCCTCGCGTACCGACACCGGTGACGGCCAGTCGTTCGCGGCGTACTCGACGTGTGGGGCGGGTCGGGCGGGTACGAGGTCACCGTCGACCTGGACGACGACGTCGGTGGTGAATCCCGGGCGACCGAGACTGTCGAGATAGACACGCCCAACGACCAGCGCTTGGCAGTCGTGGTCGGTGGCGCCGGTATGGACGACCCGGTCGCCTTCCGGGTCGGCGAGAACTTTTCCGACTTCGTTCCGACGACGTCGACGGATACCACGCCCTGATCCGTCGGGCGACCGACGACCGCTGCAAGCGTCTCAGACGCGGAGACGCTGGCGGGGTTTACGTGACGTAGACGAACACCAGCGAGCCGACGGTGTTCTAAAGCGGCAGGTCACTGTCCCGGAGGAGCGACAGGAGCAGGTCCGTGACGAGGATCAAATACGGCGCGGCGAGCAGTGCGACCGTCCCTTTGCGGATCCGGGTTCGCGTGCCCATGTAGGTCACCGTGAATACGAATCAGGGCAGCGTCGCGACAAACCAGCACAGAAATGGGGTCTGGGCCCATGCCGCCTGTTCGGTGTAGAACGGGACCACCGACGGGAGAAGTCCGGTCAGTCCGCCGACCAGACACCCCTGTTGGTCCCTGTCCGCCCTCCACCGTTTTCGGTTCGCGCGGTAGCAGATATTCTGACGAGAACGTATTCATCGTCACCGCCGGGTCCAACGACTCCCGGAGATCTCGTTCCGGGACGTACTTCTCCTCTGATACGCCGCTCACGGACCGGGCTAACTGCGCGTATATCGGGTCCGAGTTTCTGCAGTCCGGCCTCCAGCAGGCGTCTCAGGACGGGAGACACTGCTGGATGGTTATACTGTCTCCGTCCCAGTGAACGAGTATGAACACGGTCACACGAGTGTTCTCCACGACCCTTCTCGGTGTAACTGATAGTACGATACCGCTTCAGAATAGACCCGGATTCATTTCGGTGATAGAGCCGATTGTGCCGGCCTTATCGAACAGCGAACAGGGGGACGCCTCATGACCCTGATCACGTGTCCCCACTGTCCGCGCCAGTTCGACTCGGTACGGCAGTCACGCACTCACGTCAGAGACACACACGACGGAGAGCAATCCACAGCCCAGTCACCGGAACCCTGACCGAGACCGCGATAATGCGGCATCTCACGGTTCGAACAGTTCTCTGAGAGACTCAGAACTCATGAAAAACAACCACGAATGTCAGACGGAAGGCGAGCAATCTAGTCGATTCGAACGATGCGAAGGCGTGGTGCTGGAACTCGGCGCTATCGTCGTCGACGAGTTTCTCGACCTGTTTTGAGCGGTCGTACCGCTCTCGGGGCGGAAGCGTACTCTTCGAGAGGAGCATGCAGCGGGCGGTCGCTATCCACGACAGGAACCCGCTCCGGGTGTCTGTGTGTGGAGTCTCGACGTCGATCCAGTTTTGTCATGTGCGAGTGGTCTCTGTGACGCGCGCTGTGTTCGGCAGTAGTCACGACAGAACTGGCGACGACCGGTAAGCGGGTCATCGACTCCCCTCATCTCGATAGCGATGCGAACGCCAGGGGCGACGGGAGGTCTGTCGTCGCCGTCGACCGTCAGACGAAACGGTCGGCGAGGAAGCCGCCGAGCGCACCGAACCCGGCCTTGAGCGCGAGCGCGGCGAGTTCGCCGACAAGCGTGATGCCGACGAGGACGACGCCCCCCGCGAGCCTGTCTATCGCCCCGGCTCCTGCGAGGAACGCGACCGCGAGAAACACTAACAGCGGAACTGTCAGGGCCCAGCCGACCAGTCCCGTCGTGGCGCCGACCCGCAGGCCGGACTCGCCCTCGTGAAGATACGCAGCGAGAGCTCCGCCGACGACTCCCGACCCGGGGACGAACGAAATCAGCGCAGTCACGGCTGCGCCGTAGACGGCGCTGGCCCAGAACGTGGCGGTCGTCCCGCCCTCGCCGGCGACCCGACGACGGGTCCGCCGGCGTGCGCGGACGAACACCGCGGCGACGGCGACCAGTCCGAGGCCGGTCAGTGCAACCCCCACCGAGAACCAGTCGACGAACGGCACCCCAGCGGTGACCGCCTCAGCAGGCGTGAGTCCGTTCACCTCGGTACTGTCGGCGGCGATGAACTCCGCTATCACGGCCCGGTCGACCCGGGTATACAGTCCAGCGCCGACCGCGGTTAGGGCGAACCCGGCCACGGCAGCGACGACGCCCAGGACCCAGTCGACCACCGCTGGAACGGGGTCACGGCTCGCCGTCGGCGGTTTCGCGTCGGTTCGACCGGGATTCGCTGCAGTCTTCGCATCACCCATACCAGAAGTGACGAGCGACCGGGTCATGTACCGTATAGCACCGTTTCAGAGACTGAGACGCGGTGAAATGGCTTAGGGTTCTCACCGCCCGTCAGTGGGGTGTTCGTCTCTGGGTCTGAAATTCTCGACACCGATTCAAGTACGTATGGCTCGGATTCTAAACTGTGATTTCGCCCGATACGAAACCCATCGCTGGTATCGCCCCCGTCCCGACCACGGTCAGCCCCGTTGAGGTCCGTCGACCGGGCAGTGTCGGCCAGATAGTGATATGAGTGAACGCAACAGCGAGCGAACCCTGCCACCCAAGCGGACTGGTCTGCCAGTCCTCGGAAGCGCGGTTTCGTTCGGCCGCGACCCGTATGCGTTCTACGACGACGTCGCGAGTCACGGCGACGTGGTTCGGTTCTCGATGGGCACCCACGACATGGTCGGCGTACTGGACCCCGACGCTATCGAGGAAGTCCTGGTGGAGAAGTTCGACAGCTTCCGGAAACCGGAACGTGCCGGCGGCGTGGACGTTCTCTCCGACGGTCTGTTACTGGCAGACGGCGAGCGGTGGCAGACACAGCGGACCCGCCTCCAGCCGCTGTTCTACCGGGAGCGTATCGAGAACTACGCGGAGACGATGGCGACGTACGCGGCCGCGATGGCCGAGGAACGGGCGGCGACTCCGGAGGCTGTCGACCTGACGGAGGCGACATCGACGTACACGCTACGGGTCCTCGGGAAGACGCTGCTGGGCGTCGACACGGACGAGCACCGACGTGCGGTCCGGGCGGGCGCCGAAGCGATCCGCGAACGCAGCAGTCAGAATCCGGTTTCGGTGGATCTTCCCGACTGGCTGCCGACACCCGGTAACCGCCGGTACCGTCGCGGCGTCGAACAGCTGGAGACCGTCGTGGACGACCTCGTCGCGGAAACTGAGCCAGACGGCGACGGAGAGGACATCCTGTCGACACTCGTCACCGCCAGCGAGCGGTCGGACGAGGGTCCCACCGAATCGGAGCTACGGAGCCAGCTCATCACCTTCCTGTTCGCCGGTCACGAGACCAGCGCCACCGCGTTGACGTGGGCGCTCTACGAACTCGGCAGGAAACCAGCGGTTGCCGACCGGCTCTACGCGGAGGTCGACGACATCGTGGACGGTGCCACCGCGACGCTGGCGGACCTTCCCGACCTGACGTACACGAAGCAGGTACTCAGAGAGACACTCCGGCGATACCCGCCGGCCGCTGCCATCTTCCGGGAGGCCGACGAGGACGTCGTCGTCGGCGAGTACCGCGTGCCGGCGGACACGTTCGTCGTGCTCCCGCAGTTCTACGTCCACACCGATGACCGGTGGTGGACCGACCCGGACCGGTTCGACCCCTCCCGGTGGGACGGTATCGAGGAACCGCCGGGTGACCGACCGGAGTACTCCTACTTCCCGTTTGGGGGCGGGCCGCGCCACTGCATCGGGATGCGTTTCGCACGGATGGAGCTCACGCTCGCGCTCGCGACTATCGCAGGGCACTGTCGGGTCACTCACGACCGGGACGACGTCACCGTTGATGTCGGGTCGACGGTTCACCCCGGTGAGCCGATCCGTGCCACCTTCTCCGGGCGCGAGTGACCGCCGCTCTCCAGACGGCTCCAGCACACAACTGACCGGGGCGACTGGGACCGGGCGGTCTCACCAGTTGCACTAGCTACGTTGAAAACGATGAGTCTGGGATTCCCGCAGAACGGCGCGAGGAGATTTTCGGACGGGACCATTCTTCGACGGGTGACGGCATCGGATTCGAACTAACCATCGTGAAGCAAATCGTATAAGATCACGGGTGGGCGGTGTCTGTGACAGACGGGTCTGAGGGCCGGGAGTGGTTCGAGCTCGTGATGTCACAATAGGCGGAGTGGCCAGTACTCAGATACGCCCTGTTGTCCATGTTTTGAGACTACACCCGCTATGGAGGGGGCGGTCTGCGTATCTCACCGATATTCCGAAATCGACTGGTATGGCGCGTAGTACCCGATTCTATCGATCCATGTCGACAGCCACTTATCAGCAGTTGGCTCATCAATAGTGAGCGTACCTTTGATTGTCCGCGTTGTCGTGTAGTCCGCATTCGGGATACGTAACACGCCTCTCCAACGCCCTGACAGGCGCACCGATAGCACGTCTTCGACCTGACGACTCGTCGACCAATTGCACGTCAATGCGCGCGTCCTACGTCGGAGGTGTTCAGGTCACTCTCACTGTATGTATGCCGACGACAGCCGCGATTCGAAGTCACCGTTCCGGAGAGCAACGTATCCGACGGTGAGGGCAGCAACACAGAGCATCGCTCCGAGGTTAACCAACCCGAACACCTGCACGAACTGTGACGGGCCAGTGAACGTCGGCCGGATCAGCATCGGTAGAACCTCCGCAGCCTCACCGAAATTCGCCAGCCCGTAGATATTATTTATTGTAAAGTTTAGCAGGAAGTGGAGGCCAATCGGCAGTGCCAGCGAGTCGGTCCACACGTACGCGGCGCCGAGCAGAATCCCTAGCACTACCCGGAATCCGAACGTTTCCAGCGAGCCCGGGAAGTGGCCAATGCTGAAGATCAGCGAGGACACCACTACTCCCAGCAGGACTGCGCCACGGTCGGACAGCCACCGGCTCCGGAGCCCTTCGACGGCGCTCGTCAGAATGAGGCCCCGAAAGATCAGCTCTTCCCAGAAGGCTGTAAACGCCCACTGGATAGTGTACACTCCGAACGCGGCGGCGAACGGCAACACGCTCGCACCAGCGCCGCCCGAGAACAGTTCGGAGACGGTCGCCCACCCGGCGAGCAGATTCACGAGAAGCGCCACCGCCATCCCCACCAGGGCGATGACGCTGCCAGCGCCGAAGTCCTTCAGCCAAGACGGGCCAAACGCGAGTCCGTAGTCGGTCAACGGTCGCCGATCGACGTACTTCGCGAACACAATCGCAACGAGAAGTCCAACGAGCGCACCAATCACGTTGGTCGCGGCTCCGGTCACGGAGGGCGGAAGTTCGGTCCCCGCAAGTGCCAGTGCCGGAAGGATGAATATCCCCACGAACGAGGCGACGTAAACTCCGAAAATCCGCCAGAGTGCACGGGGGCGACCCTCGGTTCGATTCCACAGCACCGAGACGACGTGTCCAGTGATTCCATCGCCGTTGGCTCGCCGGTCGGTATCGGCCGACCGGGATGCGGTCCGTTCGAGGTCGCTGTCAGTCTCCGTTTCGGGCATCGACAGCTACACCTATGGATGCATGTGAAAAGGGCGGTGTTCCTGGCTTCACTCGCTGAAGTTAACCTACTATGCCATATGGGTTAGGGCGTGGCGTCACTCTACTCGCTGGGAACATACCTCGCTCCCGATACACGAGGGCGTTTGTGAGCCGACGGTCAGGATGTCGTCGCGGTCGTGGCACTCGCTGATTACCTCGACATCCACGGATCGAAAGAGTGGACTCCCTTCCACGGTACACGTGTCATAGAAGATGCTCCACGGCGCAATCTCAGAGAGCGAAACTTCGTGCGACGAGTTATTAGCCTGGGTAAAACACAGCCAGTTGTGATTCGCATGCGGAGACGGCCCGGAGCTGTGAGATGTATAAACGACACTCCGATATGAGAGATCACTAATTTGTTATATGAACAAACCGATCAAAGGGCACGGCGCAATAGGCTTGATTTTGAGCAGCATCGGTATTTTGGGTGCTGCGCTGCTAATTGAACCGCTTGCGGCTCAAGGCATAGTCGCGCTATTTGGTTTGGGGGTGTTGATTCGGGGTGTTCGTGTGTTCCAGAATAGCTAGACTGATACTGATTATTGTAGCAATGTACCGGTGCACGCCGACCCCGGGTCGGCGCGATCCGGAAATGATCTACAATAATCAGTATGAATCGTAACAATAGCCCAGGGCACGTCCCCGCTCTGCCTGTGAACTGATAGCAATCGGGACCGTACTGAGCTTTCGTGAATAGCGGATGTGGGGTGTAGCTTCTTGATATGCTGTTCAGGATATCCAATGAGGAGAGTGTCTCTCTGGACTAGTTGACTCTGGCGGCCCTAATTGTATAAGAATGACCGATAACTGATCTGAGCCTGTCACAGTAAGACGCTCATGCATTTATGAACAGCTTGAGGCCGAAGTCTGATATGACAGGCTCTTCGATTCCGGACTGATGATTGGTTTCGAAAAGCACGGTACGCAGTCGCTCTCTTAGTGATTCCACTCACTGGAATTGGCTTCGCTACACAGATCGACGACCACTCCGCACAATATATTGTACTGGTGTATCTCATGGTAGCAGGACTGTTCGTGCTGACCGTGGGTATCGCGTATGCAGACCATTCAATAACCGAGTGGCTCTCGTGATCTGTGATTGATTCTATGACACGCTTGATCCGTCTGGAAAGACGCACGACCAGGTCTCGTCTGGCCGTAACTGACACACACGTGAACCACCAATATCAGTCCCGACGCGGCATCCACAGCCCGTAGAGGATCAGGCCCAGACCGATGAACTCCGGAATCTGAATAATGCTGTTGAGAACCGGAGTTGGAAGCTCCAGCACGTAAATCAGTATCAGGGCCAGCGGAGCCTGAACGAACAACACGAGCACAAAGCCGGCCGCGATGTATAACATCGGACGGCTCTGGTTTTGACGGTATGCAGTGTAGGCGAGGTAACTAATCGCCAATCCGAGGAGCATCGGAATCACCTCGCTCACCTGTCGAATCGTGCGCAGCGTTTCGAGATCGATCTGGAGTAGCGTGTCGAGCATGTCAGGTACCCTCTACGAACTGTGTGAAGCGGTCGACCATCCGTTCCCGACGTGAAACCGTAATCTCGAAGCCGTCCTCGTTAAGATCGAGTTCGATGCCGTCGAGTTCTGTCCGATAGAGCTTGTAATTCTTCCCATCGGTGACTGGCTGGATATCTTCGGTGACAAGATCGTACTCGCGGAGGCGTTCGAGTCGGCGGTAGACCGTCGGCTCCGAGACCCCGGCGCAGTCGCTGAGCTCTGCTGCCGAGCGAGGCTCTTTTTTTGCCTCGACGAGAATCGTGCGCGCACACTCGTCACCGAGTAGGTCTGCGAGTGCTTCAGGATCCCGCACGTCGGACACTGTACGTGGGCCATCTCTTCTTTCGTCAATATAGGTTGTCCCGTTCTAGGCTTTCTGTCTGGCTTCAGTCAGAGAAGCCACAGGAAACTACCATCCATATCCACGCTCACGTTTCGAGTACGGATGTCTAACACACAGACTCGGACACCAACAAGCGTACTCCTCCCGACGGCTTCTTGGACTGACGCCTGTGACGAGGTCACCGCACAGCTGGGACCCGAAGATGAACTGCTCATCGTCCACGATAGCGAAGAAAACCCGGTTGCGGACCGAAAACTCCTCCCAGGGAACGTCCAGTTGATCCCTGCCGGCGACCCTGGCGGGTGTTCCGGGAAAACAAATGCTATCGCAGCTGGGATGGAAGCCGCCAGCCACGACCGTCTTGTCTGGACCGACGATGACTTTCATCACTCCCCGGACTGGCTTGACCGCCTCCATGAGCCCTACCGTCGTTCAGGGACGGCACGAGTCCCCGGTGTGTAATAAAGCGGATAACAGGAGTCCGGGGTCGGAAACTGAGTTCTGCATGTTTCAGACCCAGAGGAAGTGTCGGCTCACGGGTCGTTTCAGGGAATAAAATTTTCGGCGCGTCTCCGACTCCGAACAGCAGGACAGCTGTCAATACCACGGGAGACGCCCATCAAGTATGAGAGTGTTCAGTCGACTCAAAATCGGATTCGGGATGGCACGCCGGAGCGGTCGCGTGCTCAGAGTCCATCCGAAACTGTTGGTTTTCCCGTTGATCGGCGGGATCTCCGGGATCGCATTCATTGCAACGCTCTTCGGAAGCCTGCTCGTCACGGACTCCATTCGGGATCCCGGGGTGTTACTGTACGGCGCGTTGTTCCTCGCCTATCTCGTCGAGACGTTCGTCGCGTCGTTTTTTACTGCGGCCCTCGTCGCAGCGACTCGCACTGTCTTCCACGGCGAGGAACCGTCGATCCGTGGCGCGCTCGCCGCCGCCTGGCAGCGGAAATTACCGCTGTTAGCCTGGTCGGTGGTCGCCGCGGTCGTCGGCGTGATCATCCGCATCATCGAGTCGGAAGACAGCCTCGTCGCGCAGATCCTCGCCGGCGTCTTCGCGGTGGCATGGAGCGTGATGACTTACTTCGTCGTCCCCGTGATCGTCTTCCGTGACCCGTCTCTCACGGAGATGTTCTCGGAGAGCGCTACCACGTTCAAAAACACATGGGGGGAGTCAATCGGTGCGATGGCCACAATCGACGTCTTCTCGTTCCTGCTGGCGCTCGCCGGCCTCGCGCTCGGTGTCCTCACGTTCGTCGTGACCGCGGGCACGGGGGTCCAGCTGCTGGCAGCGGTCGTGATCGGTGGCTCCGGATTCGTCTTCGGCCTGCTGGTCGGGAAAGCGCTCAGTGGTGTCGCCAAGACGGCGCTGTACGTCTACGCGACCGAGAGCACCACACCGGCGTTCTTCGACGACATGGACTTCGGCGGGTTCGGCGGTTCCGGAGGCGGCCGAATCTAACGACCGAGTCAGCTGAAAGATGGCCTCATAGACACGATGACCCGGCTCACTCGCATACCCACAGATATCCGACAGGGTGCGAAAATCACCCGTGCGGAGTGGACGCGCCACCGTCGTGAATTCGGAATCCCGTCGACGGGAAAGCCTGTCTTCCTTGTCGTCCTCCTCGGATTCGCCAGCGGCCTCGGATGGCTCGCACACGCATTGGGACGCGACATCGCTGCGGGACAGCCGTTTCCAGATGACCTGGTGGGTTTCGCCGTGAGCGTCGCGTTTCTGTGGATGGTCTGGCGCAGCTCGAAGTACACACACGTTCGCTTCGAGCGGCTGAACCCGGACCTGCTGTTGACGACTGTCCCGGTCAGAACGGCTGCACTCGGCCTGCTGGGGTTCGTCTACGCTCGCCTGCTCACCACGCTCGCCGTGCCGACGCTCGGCATCGCCATCGGCACCGCCATCGGACTCCGAGCGCCGACGGCCGTACTCACGGTCACCCTCGCGATCGGGTGCATGGGCATGCTCGCCGCTGCACTCGGGACCACCAGCAGGCTCGCGGCTCGACTCGTCGCAATCCGATTCGTCCGCGCACGGTACTACAGAGACCTCCTCATCGTCTTCGGCTGGATCCCGCTCGTGATCGGTGCGATGCTCCTAGAGGAACTGTCGCTGTCGCTCGCTCCGTTGACCGGAGTCTTCGGTGCGTTGCCGCTGGCGTGGTTCGTGGATATGGCGCTCGTCGGCGCGTTCGACGGGACAGGCGAGGCGGTCCGTCACACAGTGGGCGTGTTCGGTCTTCTCGCTACCACAGTTCCCGTCTTCGCGGTCGGAGCGACAGTCTTCATACGCCGCATCTGGGAACAGGATTCTGCCAGTTCGATAGGCTCTCGCGGTTCGCATTCACTGCTCGAAACAGGGGTAGTAGAGCGAGTCGTCGGTGATCGCATCCCGCGTGCCATGTACACGGTCGCTCGGGAGCGATGGTTGATGGAGCGACGCGTCCCACGGGGGCTTCTGTCCACGGGGTACGCGCTCGTGTTCATGGGCGCGGTCGGATTCCCGCTGGTCGCGCTCGCCGGTGGGAGGGCCTTGCTACTGGTGTATTTCGCGGTCACGCTCGGCCTCGTCGCTGGTGTCGCCTTCGGGTCGGATCCGATCGGGACCGAATATCGTGCATTGCCCATGCTGTTCACGTCGGTTACCGGGCGACAGTTCGTCGGCGGAGTGCTCCTCGCTGCAACAGTAGTCGGTGCCCCGCTCGTCGCCCTCGTCATCGTCCCGCTCGGGTTCGTCGGCTCCGTCGGAGTCGCACAGACGGCCCTGATCGCGCTCCTCGGTAGCGTCATCTGCCCGTGTACCGCGTCGGTCGCGACCATGGTCGGACTGGGGATCGAGCGTATAGAATACGCTCCAGTCCCCTTTTTCTTCACGGAAACCCCGGTTTACGGGGAACTGGGCGCGACGGCGTTTCTCCGTCAGGGGCTGGTGCTCGCCATCGGGGTTCTCGCCAGTCTCCCGGCCTTCGTGGGGACGGCGCCGTCCGTCTCCGAGCGCATCGCGGCTCTCGGGGTGCCGACCGCCGGCATCCAGGTCGGGTCACTGCTCCTCGCGCTTTTGCTCGCCGTCGCCATCACGAGAACCGCCGCGAGGATCGCAGTCCAGCGGTTTCGAGACTACCAACTCGGGTGATCTCCGAACAATGACAAATACCAGCAACGACACGTCGGCATCGAACGAGCGAGAAGCCACCATCGAAACGGACAGGCAACCCGCGATCAGCACGAGCGACCTGACGAAGACGTACAGTGAGACGACGGCCGTCGACGGCCTCGACCTCACCGTCGAACGGGGCGCAGTATACGGGTTTCTCGGTCCGAACGGGGCGGGAAAGACGACGACGATCCGGATGCTGACAGGATTGCTCCCACCGACCAGTGGCACCGGACGTGTCGCAGGGACTTCAGTTACTGACCGCGAGACACTCATCGAACACATCGGATACTTACCCGAATCACCGCCGATCCACGAGGAATTCACCGCCCGCGAACAGCTCGAATACCACGGCGGGCTCCGAAACATGTCTCCAGCAGCCATCGACGACCGGATCGAGACGCTTTTGGCCCGGTTTGAACTGGCCGATGCTGCCGACGAACGGATCACCACGTACTCGAAAGGAATGCGACAGAAGACCGGACTGATCCAGGCGATCATGCACGATCCCGACGTGGTCTTTCTCGACGAGCCGACGTCCGGGCTCGATCCGCGTGCCGCCCGAACAGTCCGGGAGACTATCACGAACCTGGCTGCAGCGGACACCACCGTCTTCCTCTCGACGCATATCCTCCCCGTCGTCGAAGAGATAGCGACCGACATCGGTATCCTCTACGATGGTGACCTCGTCGCGGAGGGTCCACCGGGCGAACTCACAGGCGACAGAGAGATCGACGGGAAGCACACGCTCGAAGATGTCTTCCTCGAAGTCACGACCGAAGACGAATACCCCGGGGATGAATCTATCCCGGAGTAAGTCATTTCTGTGTTTCGAGTTGCCACTCGGGCGGGATTCGAAGCGACTAATTTGAATTCCCGCGAACTGTATTGGGGTCTCTCGTTGCGCTTTGGTTCACCGAGCGGTTTCTGACAGCGTCGTCGTACGCTCGCTCCAGCGGCTGAACGTCGCTACTCGGAAATCATATCCTTTACCAAGGTGTTCCCCGTTGATATCCAACGACCGTACACCCAATTCATGCTCGTCAAAATCGTCGGGGCCCAAGGTATTTCAAGCGCAGCGGGGCTCCTGGCGATTAGTGCGACGGTCGCCCGCAGATACGATAAGCCGGGAGCCGCGTGGTTCTCGGGATATACCGCGCTGGTCGGAGTCGGTCTCGGAGTACTCAGCGTCGGCGTCCTCACTGGATTCGCTCCGGTAACTGATTTTACGGGTCAAGTTGGGCAGTGGCTGGCGTTCGTCTGGATACTCCCCGTCGGCTTGTGGGCAATGTTTGCACTCCGGTACACGGGCCGGCCCGTCTCGTTAACGCTCAAAACAAGTATACTGGTCGCCTTCCCGCTTCTCGTATTAATCATTCAGTTTATCCTATCTGGTGTGTCAGGCGTGCCGACGCAGGCTGTCGGGTTGCTTGGTATTACTGCCAGGTATTACGCACTAACGCTGGTCGTCGCCGGGATGGTGTTAGTAGTCCGGACGACGCGCCGATATGACCACACCGCGGTGTGGCAAGGTGTTGCCCTCGCTGGGGCACCGGCGGCGATGTGGTTGTTCTGGAGCAGTATTCCGTATATCGCTCAACTCGGCCGGACGGCAGGTGGAGCCGCCTACGTACTGGGATCACTCGGCGCAGTGTGTGGGTTCGGACTCGCGGTATTCCGACTCGACGCGTTCGACATAGCCCCGACCGTCGGCGTCGTCGGTGAACGGGATATCGTCGAGGAGACAGACGACCTGGTGTTGATCGCGGACGAGGAGCACCGAGTCGTACGTGCGAACGAACGTATGCGCATCGCTTCGGACGGGACGGACCCCGCAGCTGGTACCGTTACCGTCGAAGACATGTTCGGGACCGACGTTGACGGTTTGCGAGCAGCCGAGACGGTCACGCTCAGTGTCGCGGGCGTGTCGGCGAAGTACGATGCGCAGGTGTCGACAGTAGTCGACCGGGGCGACCGGCATCTGGGAACCGTGGTCAGTCTCCGCGAGGTAACCGAGCGCGAACTCCGCAAGGAACGCCTATCAGTCCTCAACAGGGTTCTCCGACACAATCTGCGCAACCAACTCGATGTCCTCAACGCGCATCTCGATGCCATCGACGACGACCACGCGGACACGGCTATCGAGACGACGGATCGTATCGCACGCATGAGCGACCACGCACGGACGATCGACCAACTCCTCTCGGAGTCGCGGGAAAACGCCCCGGTCGACGTCGCCGAACTGCTTCGCGCCACCGTCGCGACCTACGACTCTTCGGTCACCGTCGAGGCGACTGAGTCGCTAGTGATAACGACGGACGGCGTCGCTCTCGAAGCGGCGATAGAAAGCGCCGTCGATAATGCGGTCATGCACGCTACGGACGTGGCCGTCGCGCTTCAGTCGACTCCAGACGGGTGCGAATTGCAGGTCATCGATGATGGTCCTGGAATCCCCGAGTCGGAACTGTCCGCGCTCGAAACCGGGTCCGAGGCGCCACTCCGACACGGGACCGGACTGGGACTGTGGCAACTTACCTGGGCTACCCGTACGCTCGGCGGCGAGGTGTCGTTCGACACGTCAGATGGTACCACTGTCACGATATCCGTCCCCGACGCTCCGCCAACCGGCGAGTGACTCTCGAGGCCCGATACGGTCGGTTGTAGTGTATCTGGGACTCAGTAGGGACACAGCTGTCAGTTGAGAAGCCCGTTCGCCGGGCACTCTCTAGCGGTAGTTCATGTCTCCCTCACGAATCCGATTACCTCGCTGCGAGGGTTTATCTCCGATATCGGTCCCAAAACGCGGTAGATGGACGAGACGCGACACGGTAGTTCCATTCCCACCACAGTACTGCGAGATACCCGCGAGCAGCGCCCCTGGACGTTCGACGGGTGTGGGGTCGAAACGCGCGACGTGACGCTCTCGACCGGGGACTACACCGTCCCGACTGCCTGTACTCACGACCCGGATTCGGATACCTACCACCCACAGTTCGCGGTCGAACGCAAGTCCGGAGACGACTTCCTCACCGCCCTCACGTGGGAACGGGACCGATTCACGTCCGAGCTACGGCGGGCGACCGAGTGGCCACAGCCCCTCGCGGTCGTCGTAGAGACATCCTGGCAAACCCTCCTTCGCAACCGGGGCTGTATGCGGCGGCGGGATATCCATCCGAACCAGGTCGTCGGGACGCTCTCGGCGTGGACACGTCACTACAACGTCGCGTTCCGTTTCGCCGACTCCCGTAGACGAGCCGAGTTATGTGCGTTTCTCCTCCTCGTCCGCCACAGTCTACGACGACGATGTGAACAAATCTGACGCGAACTCACTCAGCCCAGAAAGCTCGCTGTCGGTCTTCGATCTCGCCGAGAACCATTGACAGCACGTCGCGCCACTCCGCCGGATGTGAGGCGTCGTCGCCGGGTGTCGGCGCGTCGGGTCCGGGGTGGACGTGATCACGCGCGTTGTGATCCGAGGGGTGCCGATCCCACCGATGGTCGAACTCACCATCCCGGTGCTCTTCGTGGTAGTGCAGCGACAAGTCACCGTTCTCGAACCACACCACCTCCAGCCGAGCGCTCTGCACTCGCTGTGGATAGAACCCCGGATCGTAGCGGCAGACGATTCGATCCGGCGCGAATTCCGGCTGGCGTTCGACCTCTGTGAAGCGGTCGTCGGTGATGAATCGCTCTTCAATGGCGTTCAGGCGGTCGAAATCGATCGGTGCGCCGCTGACATCGTCGGTCGAGCCAGCGTCGTCGCGTCCGCCACTCATGCGACAGTACGTCGATCGGCAGTACCGTCCGAGTCAGTCTGCAACGCTCGTTCGAGCAGAGCAATCCGACGGCGAGTCGTCTTCCACGCGGAGACGTCCTGCCACACTGCTTCGACAGACCGCCCAGTATCAGCCGCGTGGGTGGTGATAGCTAC
Organism: Natronomonas marina; assembly: GCF_024298905.1. NCBI lineage: Archaea > Methanobacteriati > Methanobacteriota > Halobacteria > Halobacteriales > Natronomonadaceae > Natronomonas > Natronomonas marina. The sequence continues at coordinate 668,174 of NZ_CP101154.1, read as the reverse complement.
TGCATCCGGCGAGGGGACGCCAAACGTCTCGGCGAACGACGCGTCGCGCTCTGCCGCATCGTCCAGAAACGCGAGGAGTTCGTCGTCATCGTACCTGTTCCGAAGTTGCTGGATACGCCGCCAGTTCAGGTATGCTTGGTTCCGCTCGTACGTCGCAGGAGAGTCAGTGACTCGTGTGACGATTCCCATGCGTTCGAACCAATCTAGGTACTCCCGAGCGGCGTCTACTCCGTGCCCCGCGAGTTCGGCGACCTCGCTGGCTGTCGCGGGACTGTCGAGTCCGAGCACGGCGTCGAAGAAGTCGTCCCGAGTGCGGTCCCCGGAAACGACTTCTTCCGGCGGGACGAGATCGTCGAAGTCTGGCGAGTCCCGACGCTCGTCAGCCCCTGCCTTCAGTTCGGGACTTGGGTCTTCCATACCCAATGAACGACGCTCTGTCGGAATAAATCTTTTCGAGACCGGTATATTCCCAGAATTCGGAGGCAAAGCGGCTAATCAACAGCGTACTCTCACTGTCTGATCACCCGAATATTGAGATCAGAGAAGAGACGTGCCAAGACAACATCGTCTTGGGCTTTAGGGAAGAGTGCTAGAGCCTAGGCCGAGACCTGTATCTACGATCACCTACCGGGGAGTGTCAGGTAATAAACCGTTATACTCCGGCACTACTGTTTAGTGGTTATCTTAGATTTGGTTCGACAATAAGAAGGCCCGATAATAAGGGTCAACTTTAAACATGTCAATTACTGCAGCTTGCAGGATCTGGCACCGCTGCCAGTGCTATGGGGATAGTCGGAACAGCCTCTGCATCGGATACCGAATTCAACGGAGACCCGTATGATGATCCGGAGTATCCCTCGGATGAGTGGTTCGCCAGAGAACAAGCCAACTGGCGTCGGACGCGACAAGAGCCGCTCCGACAGGCAAACGATCCGGGGTTCCAGGAACGTTGGCAGGAACAGGGGATATTAAACGACGCTCTTGCGTAGCACGTTGTTGATTTCACAGCGTTGCTTGAACAGCGTGTTTGAGAGCGTCTCGTCCGGGTTTCCGAAACAGTTCTCGACGTAGTTGAAACGCTCTGAGATACTGTGTCAATTTGTCTTTCGAGACGCCACGATGGGGCGAGAGCCACCGTCGCGTCAGCGACGCGTGGCTCTCGCAGGTGCTGATGTGGACCTCGTCGTCGGCGTATTCACCGTCGCCGTGGACGACGTATTCGCGGTCGAACGTGGCATCTTCTTCGAGTGGTTCGTACGCCCGAAAGCCGTCGGTATAGACAGTGAGCGACTCCTGCTGGCGGTCGGCGAGCAGGAGTCGAATCGTCGATTAGTCTGCGGCTTTCGCCGGAATCACGTACCGCTGTCCGGTGCCGCGATCGGCGAGGATGAACACGGGCGGCTTGTCGCCATCGTACGAACCACGCCCGCGCGTGGACAGGCCACGCGAGCGCGACGGACCGTCGCGCTCGCGGCCTTTCTTCCCGGCAGAGACGTACACTTCGTCGATTTCGACCGGCCCAACGAGATCGAGGGAAGGCGCATCGAGCGCTCTGGCGAAGCGCTCGATGCGCCGGTGGATCGTCTTGTGAGTCACCTCGATTTCGCACTGTAGCTGTCTAAGACTCGTGTTGAACCGAAGGAACGCGTAGATCGAGAACAACCACCGGCGGAGTGCAACCTTCGAGTGAGCGAAGATCGTGCCGGTCTTGTCGTTGAACGTGCGGTCGCAATTCTTACAGAGATACCGCTGAAACTCTCTGTAGCTGCCGTTTCTGACCGTCCGGTCAGAACGGCAGCGAGGACAAGTAACACCGTCACGCCAGCGGACCTGTTGCAGCAGGTCCGCTGCGACCGATTCCGACCCAAACACATCGAGCGGAATCATTCGTGTCGGGCACCGCTGACGCGGTGCCCTTGTCCTCTTTGACTCTACAGCGACCGCTCAGCAGTATCCACAATCTCCTACGGATGAGCGTAATGCTAAAATGAAATGCTTCGCGTGTTCGGCCGTGACGTACTCGGTAAATCGAGAGAAGAAGCGATCACCGTCCTCGGTGATCGCGCCCAGCAGACACGTCCAATCACGTTGGCCTGAAAGTTCGACAGAGGGCCGCGTGCCGCGCGGAAACCACGCGGCACGAACTAACCCACAACGTCTACCTGATGGCCATGTTCCACGGCCTCGGGAACACCTGGCCACTCGTGATCGACTGGGCGTCCTGGTCTGGGACCCCACTCGTTGGCTTCTGGGTCGGAACGGCGTGCATCTACGGGGTGGCGATAGGCGGCTACCGGTACTGGGCCGCCGGAACGGATTATCCGCCTCGTGTCGACCGAACCGAAGCCGGCCACCCCGAGCTGCTTGAGTGACGTGGACTCGATGCTGCGATTCGTCCCGATGGTGATGGCTACTGTCCGGCTATTTCACGCGCCAGTGTGGATGAGGAGTAGGAGTCGAACAACCCTAAAGACACTATAACAATCCGGATTGGGGGTCGATGACGAGCCTGAACCTGTACCACGTCCCGTCGTACAATGCGACAATATCAGTGAACCGTGTCAGGCCATCATACGCATCCAGTGACTGAAGGTCAGCTGCGATACCCAGCTGTTCAAGCACTGAAGCGAGCCCGTCCGAGAGTGGGGCATCTTCTTCGTACGTGGGCCGCCCGTCTTCTTCGTTGACGGCGGCGTCCAGCACTTCGCGGCCGTCGTCCGACAGCGATGGTGCATCCAATCGGGCATCGGGAACGGCCTCGGTAGCGTACGTCTCAAGACGCTCCCGCGAGTCGCGGACCTCCTCCAGCTTATAAGTCCATTCGGGAACACTAACTGTTCGCTCCTGGGTCACGGCGCGGAACGTTTCGCCTTCGTACTCGACATACTCGAATGTGTGAAAACACACGTGTTCTTGGCGCTCTGTCTCCGACTCGTTATAGCTATCGCCAATTACGAACGCGATGCTAACCCGGGAAAGACATCAGTCGAGGTGTGACAATGATTCTGTTACGCCCTCAATGAAAACACGAGAAAAAATCGGTGTCGTCAACGAATGCGAGCGTACAGGATTGCGCTCCCGAACTGAACGCCGACCGTTATCAAGAACGCCGCAATACTCGCAGTCGTATTTCCGACCTGCGACAGTCCGAGTTCGTAGACGCTCAAGAAGACGACAACCGTGACTACCCCGAACAAGAGCGTCCACATGACCGCGTACATCGGCCGGTACTCGACCGGCCAGTAGTCGTCATAGGCAAAGGCCATGTCCATGAGACTCAATGACAGCAGGAACTCGGCACCGAAGTCGGCTGATACAGGGAGTGGACTACTATCGAGCGACACCAATGCGAACGCCACCAAAGCCAGTCCAATCGCTGTTACCGTCACCCACTGATTGTCTGTCAGGTCAGCACGCAGTCGATTACGGAGAGACGGGGACTCGGGCATGGAAGACGTGTAAGAAGCGTGTATAAAAAAGCGCGTGGGACAGTTTCAGACTTCACAACTCGCCCCCGGAATTAACACTTTATCGGGATGTTAGACACTCGTATGCCCGGCGCAGGTCGTTCAGAGTCAGCGGTAATCAGAACTATCGGTTACAGCGTCGCAGTGGTCGCTGTCGGCGGTTATCTTCTCTTTGGGTGGTCGTTCGACGGTGACAGTGCCATCATCCCGACAGTCATCGGTGTTATCGTCGCGGCTTCGGCAATCGGGTGGACACTGTATAGCCGCGTATATTCAGACAAAGGGTACTAACGATGGACGGATTTTCCAGAGACGAGACTGCGAGTATCGTAATTATCGGCGTCACTGTCGCAGTGTTCGCCTGGTATCGGGCGGATATGACTGGAATCCAGCGATGGACTAACGCCACTATCGCATTTCTCGTGAGTATTGCCTTTGCAACGGCTGTAACCGCCATTCTAAAACGGTGGAATCCTGTCTGGTATCGATCATAGTAGACATATTGAACGGTGAAAGGGAGTCATAGAACTCTTGACAGGGTGGTTATTTTAGCTGATCACAGGCGCTAAGCCCCCTTCCTCAAGGAGCAACGCAGGGAGCGGAGCGACCGAGTAGCGCAGTAGGGAGGGGATACAGCGCCGTCATCATTTTTTTCCGCCTGCTTGCTGCTGGCCCACAGGCCCACGAACCGATACGTTTATGTTGAAACAATGTCGAAACAAAAATGATGGATAGACACGAAATTGAAGGCCACGAAGTCATCGAGGGCGAAGTAAAACCCACCGGCAACGGCGCACACGTCCTCGTCCCCAAAGACTGGCGCGGCGCAGACGTGAAAATCGTCAGAACGTCAGACCCAACCGATTAACCAATGCACTACGCCTACAGGTATCGTCTCAAGCCAACCGCCCAACAGCATGAGTTGTTGGACTACCACCGGGACACCTGCAGGCAACTCTACAACCACGCGCTCGGAGAGTTTAACGAGATCTCTGAGTCTGCGGGAACGCTCAACCAACGAGTGCGACAAGTTCGAGACCAACTCACCGACCTGAAAGAGTGGTGGGACGAGTTGAATGACCTGTACTCGACGGTCGCACAGGCCGCTGTCATGCGGATCGAGGACAACATCAAAGCACTCTCAGAACTGAAAGAGAAGGGCTACAACGTCGGGAGTCTCAACTGGAAGGCGCCCAGAGAGTTCCGCAGTTTTACCTATGTCCAGTCTGGCTTCGAGTTCGACAAGAAGAACGGTCAGGCTGTCCTCTCGCTGTCGAAACTTGCGGATATTCCCATTGAGTGCCACCGAGACATTCCCGACAATGAAACAGTCAAAGAAGTCACACTCAAGAAAGAACCCACAGGAGAGTGGTATGCCTCTTTCGGCGTTTCCGACAAAAAGGAACCGGCCAAACCGCCGCTTGAGGAGATTGACGCCGACGAAATGGTTGGCATCGATGTGGGGATTCTGAAGTATGCCCACGACACTGACGGAACGGCAGTTGGTTCACCTGACCTCTCGGACGAACGCGACAGGCTTGAACGAGAGCAACGGAACCTCTCGCGCAAAGAGTACGGGTCGAACAACTGGGAGAAGCAACGTCGGCGTGTTGCCGAGTGCCACCAGCAACTCAAGCGCAAGCGGCGTGACTTCCTACACAAACTCTCGGCCTACTATGCTCTGGAGTACGACTTGGTGGCCGTCGAATCCCTCGTCGTGAAAGGGATGCTGGAATCGCCGCGCAACAGGCGCAACACGGCGTCGGCGGCGTGGGACACCTTCACCAATCTGCTCGAATACAAGTGCAAGCGCGAAGGCACGCACTTCGTGGAGGTTGATCCGGAAGACACGACCAAGGAATGTGCGTCATGTGGAGTCAAAACAGACAAACCGCTGTGGGTGCGTGAACATTCCTGTCCTGCCTGTGGCTTCGAAGCGGATAGAGACGCAAACGCGGCGTGGAACATTCTTTTTCGCGGACTCACCGAATTAGGAGTGGGATACTCCGAAGGAACGCCTGTGGAGACTGCGCTCCCTGTGGACACTGCGGTTGTGTCTGCAAAGCGTGTCGTGGAAGCAGGAAGCCCCTGCCTCACGGAGCCGCCGATGGCGGCGAGTAGGAAGGGGTAGTTCACAGAAGCCTGTATACGTTACTCAGCAGGAGTGCCTGAAGAAACACCGTCTATATTTTCGCGTTTCCGAGATAGAGAGCGTGGGTAACGCGTATATAGTTGCCGGGTGCTGGCTGAAATATGAGCGAAATTTTGAAAAGTCGGCTGTTGGTATCCGGCGGAAGCCTTCTATTAGTATTTCAACTAATTGTGTTTCAGCGGGCTTTCAACATAGTCGAAAACCCCGGAGTTTCAGGCACGCTGAGGGGTGTCCTCAGCGGTGGATTGTTGCTTATCGCCACAATTTGCATCGGTAGCGGAGCGTATCTTCGGTACCAGCGTTCTTCGGCTATGTAGGAATTACACTGAGCGACGAAGTGTGGAAAGACTGGTGTGACACCCGTTCTGTGACATCCTGTTCCTGGCCAGTAGAGGGTGTCATAGAACGATTCACAAGGACTTGATTTCATATATCACCCGGTGAACCAACTGTCAGAACAAGCCTGCGAATCCTGTACACTCCAGTGGACAGTCGGTGGCTCCGAGTCAGAGACGGTCCCTCTCTCCGACAGCCACAGAATCACAACCGGTTTTATTTCGGCCCACGCCTGAACTGGTTATGGTGGACCGTCATCGCTGGGACGGTCGCTGGTCACCGTGGATCGGCGCCCTGTTTGGTTTGTTCGGCGGGATCTACACCGCCCTCACCGGGGACTACCTCACCTGGCGGGTGTACGGTGACCCGGTGTTGCCAATGGATGCGCTCTTCGATATTCATCCACTGCTCGGGATTGCTGTCTTCATCCTCATCGGGTTCGCCGCCGGCTGGATCATTCGGTTGCTCGACCGCTTGAAACCGTGAGATCAGCCAGTGCCACAACTGGCGGCAACCGAATCTTCGTCGGAATCATCAACGTGTTGGTTGCACCCTCTATATCGTCCACAGGCGGTCGCAGATATGGTGTGGTAACCATTCTATGACACCATCGGCTAGTAAAGAACTCGGGTCATGGTTTCGTGCTTGGAAACGAGCGTGTCAGCGAAAACTCCGCAGTGATTATAATGGTGTATCTCGCGCCCGAACTCCGATCAGTCACGCCATTCGTTGATGAGTGTCGGAACGACGACGCCAACGCCGAGGAGTACGGCGAAGTGAATCCATTGACGGTCGGTTACGGTTGTCGTACCGAACACCGAAATGATAGCAAGTATCACAAAGATAGCGGTGATCTTGGTTTCTGTACTGACCAGGCTATTCGACTGTTTGGAGGACTGTTTTGACATCAATTCGATGTTTGGTTGTGGTATGGAAAGACCTTGTCCACGGTATCACAGCCAGCAACTCCCACCAACCGAGTACTGCGACAATTATAGCCGACTACGGTCTCTTCCTCGGCGGTACCGGTTTCACGTCTTCCGAGAGTGATTCCGTGCAGTCGTCGTTAGATGTGGTAACCATTTATCATCTCTATGTCGAAGGGCCGCCAATGTCCGAGACGGACGTTCCGAACTCGTGGCTTGATCCGCAGTACATCTCGACCTTTGTCGGAGTTATTGCCACAGGAGCGTTGTTAGTGGCTTCGTGGACTCCGCGCCATCTCCCGAGACGATTGGATTCGTTCTCCTCTGGGTTCTCATTCCGACAACTGTCGCACACGAAGCCGCACACAGATGGCTATAACCACGATATCGGCAGTATGCCGAAAATCAGAACGTCACTTGCAAACCTTCTCCGACAACTTGTACTGTTCGTAGAGACGGAATGTGAGCCGGTATACTGTTTTATCATCGGCGTAAACGGCGTAGATGAGGTCGTGGCCACAGATAGTATCATTTAGTCGTAATCATAGGGCCGCCCGACGCCAACAGCGACCGATGTTCGACGGACGTGCCACGAGGTCACGCTCTCACCCGGCGTCAGGATTCGGCCGACGCTTGACCGAAGTTGTAAATATCTTTTCGCACGTCTCCAGACTGGCGACGGTGGGGCCGGGTACAAGATACTCCCGTTCGAACGCCGGAGTGCAATGGTCCCTGACAACTTGCGTGGTGCCCTCGTGGCAGTCACGCTCGGCTCGCTGGTCGCCCTCTCCGTCGTCGGTATCGGCGGGGTAGTCGCCGCCCAGCAACCTTCCGACGACGTACCGCCTACACAACTCGCACACGCGCTGTCCGATGACCCGGACGAAACGAAGGACTCGTCGACCCCTGCCGGTGACGAGGTCGTCGACCGGTTCGAAGAGCGTATCGAGTCACTCGAATCTGTCGTGATGGCCTACGAAACGAACACGACGATCAACGGTAACACGACGATAACGAGCGAACGGCGGATGTGGGTCGACTACGAGAACGACCGTGTCCGGACAGAGTGGGAGACCAATCGGACGCACGTGATCACCGTTCGCAACGAGAGCGGGATGATGTCCTACGACGTCGAGAACAACCAGGTCAACCGCTTCAACGTGTCCGTCGATATGGCCGATGTGACGCCGGTCGACGGCCTCGTTACCGATACCGAGATCGCCTACGAGGGAAGAGACCGCATCGACGGCGAGGAAGCCTACCTGCTGACCGTGACGCCGACGAACGCGAGCGACCCCCTCGGTTCTCCCAACGTGACCGTCTGGCTGGACACGGACACCTACTTCCCGACTGTAATGACGAGCGAACTCGACGACGGCGAGACGGACTTCGAGCAGACCACACGCTTCCGGAATGTCAGTCTGAACGCGTCGATCCCCGACGACCGGTTCACGATCGACGTCCCCGACAACGCCACCGAACCGGAGCAGTCGCTCCCGAAAGTGACGGAGTACGATTCGCTGTCGTCGCTGCGGGAGGACACGAACCAGTCGGTGCCCTCGGCCGACATCCCCGATGCGTACACCTTCGAGGAAGGGTACGTGATCGCGGATGACGATTATCACTCCGTCACGCTGCGCTACGTGACCGAGGACGACGAGAGTCTCACCGTTGTGAAACACCTGCCGATGGAGTACAACTTCAGCGAGAGCGACAGATACGAGACGATAGACGTCGGCAACCACACCGGGTACTACACTGAGTACGAGTACGACGGAAACACGACGTCGGTCGTCGTCGTACCTTGTGAGGACACCACCTACCGCGTGTCCGGCGACCGCTCGAAGGACGAGACCGTCGGGGTCGCCGACTCGCTCAACTGCGAGTAGGTCTGGCTCGATCGAATCGGGCCTCACTGCCGCCTCCAGATACCACTCTTCGGCCCAGTTTTTCCTGACTCATGCGTGTCGCTATCGATAGGAGCGGCGTCGACGACTCACCACTTTCCAGTCATTGCCTGCTTTAGCGAGAGGCCAGCAGAACGGCGAAGGAGCTACCGAGGTCGCTCTGACAGCCACGAACCGGTACGGCACCCAGAATTACTGACTTATAACTGTGTCCCTCGTGCTTCTTGATCGGAGAGTCTCGCTGGTGGGTTATGACGCTGTGAGGCGTCGGTGGTAGTATGCCAGCGATCGATGCGACGGCTGTATCGAAACAGTACGGGACGGAGATCGCCCTCGACAGGGTTGATCTGACTGTCGATGAGGGCGAGACGTTCGGCTTTCTCGGTCCAAACGGCGCGGGGAAGTCAACGTTCATCAACACCTTGCTCGATTTCGTGACGCCGACCGAGGGGTCGGTCGAGATATTCGGCCACGACTGCCAGCAGGAGGGGGTCGCCGCTCGCGATCGGGTTGGCGTCCTCCCGGAGGGCTACTCGGTCTTCGAGCGACTCACCGGCCGCCAGCACGTCGAGTACGCCATCCGGTCGAAAGGTGTCGAGGCCGACCCTATCGAGGTACTCGACAGGGTGGGCATCCGCGAGGACGCCGACCGGAAAGCCAGCGACTACTCCAAGGGGATGGCACAGCGACTCGTGCTCGGCATGGCGCTGGTCGGGGAACCCGACCTGCTCGTCCTCGACGAACCTTCGACGGGACTGGACCCGAACGGTGCCGCGGAGATGCGGCAGATCCTCCGCGAGGAAAACGAGCGCGGGGCGACGATTTTCTTCTCGTCGCACATCCTCGAACAGGTCGAGGCGGTCTGTGACCGCGTCGGCATCCTGCAAGACGGCGAACTCGTGGCCATCGACACCATCGAGGGACTGCGCGCCTCGATGGGCGGTGGGACAAAATTGGTCATCACCGTCGACGGCCTCCACAACGGGACCTTGGAGAGTGTCAGGTCCGTCGCGGGCGTCGAGACGGCGGTGAGCGAGGACGACTCGACGATTGAGGTCACGTGCACAAACGACGCGAAGATGGACATTCTCGTCGAACTCAACGACGCGGGCGTCGAGGTGGTGAACTTCCGCACGGAAGAGGCATCGCTCGAAGACATGTTCATCGAGTACACTGGGTCGGGACGATGACGTGGCGAGTCGTCGCCAGACAGGACCTCTCTCTTACTGTGGGAGCGCGGTCAGTCAAACTTCTGGCCGGATTACTGGTGTCGGTCGTCCTCCTCGCGGGGTACATCTACCCGCTGCTCACGAGTGGTCCGATCACGACGGCACACTTCCCGGGGTTCGTCCACGGGTGGCTCACGACGCTCGTGCCGTTCGTCGGGATGCTCGTGACCTACAACGCCATCGCGAGCCAGCGCGAGTCGGGGTCGATCCGTCTCTCGTTGTCGCTCCCGCAGAGCCGCCGGGATGTCGTTCTCGGGAAGTTCCTTAGTCGGACCGCAGTCGTGGTCGGGGCGCTCGTCACCGCGACGGTCGGCGCCGGTGCCCTGGTCGTCTACCCGCTGGGCGAACTCGCTCTCCTCCCGTTCGTCGAGTTCCTGGCACTGACGGTCACGTTCGGCGTCGTCTGGACCGGATTAGGAACCGCCGTCTCGCTCGTGTCCGCGACGCGGCGGCGCGCGCTCGTCTTCGGGTTCGGACTGGTCTTCCTGTTCGTCGTCGTCTGGGACGCGATCGCCGACGCACTCGCACTCGGTCTCGCGGCGGCCGGCCTCGCCGACGGGGGGTTACCCGGACCGATCCGGTTCCTCGTGGGTCTCGAACCGGGTCGCGTCTTCGGTCGCGTCGTAGATGGGTTCGTCACGCCGGGTGCCGGCGTCGAGGGACCGTGGTACCTCAACGAGTGGGTCGCGCTGGTCCTGTTCGCTTGCTGGGCCGTCGGGCCGCTCGGACTGGCCTTCCTGCGTTTCGCCGGGAGTGATCTCTCGTGACCTGGCGCGATATCGCGTACAAGGATATCAACGACGCCAGTCGGTCACGTGGTCTCTGGGTCCTCTTTGCCCTCCTGACTGTCCTGTCCGTCGGGTACGCGCTCGCTCACTCGTATCTGGGCGAGGGCACGTTCCCGGCCTTCCTCGGCGGGCTGGCGGGCGTGGTCGGCGTGACCCTGCCCTTGCTCGCACTGCTCGTCGGTTACAAGTCTGTCGTCCACGAGCGCACCAGCGGGAGCCTCTTTCTCACGCTCTCCTTCCCCCACTCGCGCCAGGACTTCCTCGCCGGGAAACTCGTCGGACGGTCGGCAGTCCTCCTTGGTCCGACGCTCGTCGCACTCACCGTCGCGGGCGTCGTCGGTGCCATCCGGTATGGGACTGACGGGGCCGTCCTCTTCCCCTGGTTCCTGGTCGCGACGGCGCTGTACGGACTGGCGTTCGTCGGCCTCGCCGTCGGTCTCTCGATGGCGACGACCGTCAACCGGTGGATCACGCTGGGCGCCTTCGGCGGCTACTTCGCCTTGGTGACGCTCTGGGGTGGGTTACACTCGCTGATCCTGGTGATCCTGCACCGGTTCGACGTCTCGGTCCTCTCGAACATGCCCGACTGGGCGCTGCTGTTCCGACTTCTCGGACCGAACGAGGCCTACGACCGCCTCCTCCGGGCCGGGTTCGACGTTGACCTCGCAACACGGTACATCGCCGACGGTGCCCCGGTCTACGTCGATTGGTGGATGGGGATCGTCGTCCTCATGGTCTGGTTTGTGGTGCCGCTGATGGTTGGCTTTCGCCGATTCGAGCCGGCAGACCTGTAGGGGTCGTCGGTCCGGCGTCCCGCCAGTGTCAGTCACTCTACGGGGCTCATCTCGTCCGGAGGGATCCTGCTGGTGGTCTGGGAGAGCCCTACCGTTCGAACCCACGAGTCGACGGCGAGGGTGACCGAAACCCCACGAGTGATTTTTCTCGCGCTGTCTCTGTGTAGCGGATTCAATACCCCTAACTGACCCCCGTGCTGATGGTTGATGCCCTCCGCACGAACCGTCGACCGACCAGAGGAGGCACTCGCCGTCGCGAAGCGATACCTCAGACGCGAACGCCCGCTGAGTGCGCTGGTTGTCGTGCTCGCCACGGTCGTCTTCCTCGGCACGTTCGTTGCAACCTCGTTGGTGCCTGCCGTGGTCGTCGGTACACTGTTGATCGTGGTCGCGCGTGTCCCGATTATCGAGTCATAGGGGACCGTCCGGCTTCGAACTGACGAGGACGCTCAGTCCGTCGTCGAATCGTTCACGGGACCGACACCGCCAATTCTCGTCTTCCAGTGGGGAATCGCAGACGAGATTACCACCGGAGATGGAACGGTCAAGTACCGGCTCTCGTATCTGTTCGGCTTGCGGTCGGTCGAGGTGACGGTCGAAACACAGACGGGTCACACGCCCGCTGGTGACCCCCGGATCGAACTGGAGCTCACGGTGAGTGGCCAGCCATGGTCGACGTACGTCGCAACCATCGAAACGAGAGACGGCCGAACAGTCGTTGAGTACGAGTACACCGCCGATCGACGGTTCGGCCTACGACGTATCCCTCAGCGGATCGTCGCGAATCGATATCGGGACGAAGCACTCAACGCGCAAGGGTACATCGTGGTCGACCGTGACGAACAGTACGGTGTCGCCATCTGAACGGTACTGGCTGTCGATTGAGCGCTTGTGACTGACTCGCTCGTTGTTATGAGGGGCCTGTATACGAAATCACGAGTCAGTCTCTTCGGTCCGAGGCGGGATGTCGCCCAGGGCAGTCACCCCGTTTTTCGTGTTGCTCATCGCGAATACTGCGCCGTCGGCGATGACTGGTGGGGAGACGATCGTCGGACTCCATCCGTCATCGACGGTATAGTACCACCGTGGCGCGCCGTCGGTTCTCTCGAACGCAGCGATGGACGGGGAGCTTTCGGAGTCGGGAAACACCGGTGCCACGACGGCCTCACGCCCAACTGCGAGACCGTCAGCCTGCGCGTAGTCCGACGACTCTCCCTCTGAACGAGACCACTGCTCGCCCCCGTCTGGCACCGAAACCGCCGAGAGACCGGATTCCCCGAGCACGAAGGCGGTGCCGTCGTCGATAGCGAGCGCACGGATCTGTCCGAGTGACACGCCGATCGAGGCCAGGCGCTCTCCGTCGGGATGATTATAGATAGTGATGTCTGCCCCATCGCCGATCAACACACCCGTATCTGCACTGATCGGCGGTGTCTTTCGGTCTCCAATTTCCCGCTCCCAGACCGGCTTGCCGTCGTCCAGTCTGAGACATCGAAGAACCTGCGTCTCCGGCCCACTCCATCCGGCAACGTATAGATGATCGCCGAACACCGCTGGCGGAGCTCCGGGGGCACGTACTGGGGCCGTCCACTCAGTTTCGCCCGTTTCGACCCCGAAGACAACGAGTTCGGTCGGGAGTTCGTCGCCCTTGGGACGTCTGAAGAACGTGAATCCCACCTGCTGGTCGGGGGCAACCGTTATCGGTTGTGCTGGTGAGCCAGTGATGGTCCGTTCCCACCGCTTACTACCGTCAGCAGTGTCGAACGAGCGGAGTCTGCCGTCAGAAGCGAGTATCAGATACCCGTCGGCAACCGCTGGCTGTGTGGCAGAGTTCGGCGACTCCTCTATGCCGAGGTCCGTCTGCCACTGGCGTTCGCCGGTTCGTGCGTCCAGTGCGGTCAGGGCGTCGTCGACGGTGTACACCGTTCCGTCGACGACCAGCGGCGTGATCAACCCGCTACCGCCGCTCCAGGCCGGTGTCCCGCGAGCGGGGACCGTGACATCAGCCGCCCACGTGTTCTGTGCGTCATATCCGGACTGACTCCACGTTCCCTCCGGTGTCTCCGGAAGCGGTCGACCGCTGTCGCTTGTCAAACCGAGACACCCCGAGACCGCATAGACACCGGCTACGGACGCGAGTACCCGACGCCGACTCCAGTCCATACGCCAACTCAGTCACCACCGGATTTAATTGCTTCAAGCTGTCTCGGAGGCAGAAACAGTTCTTCACCACTCAAGTGTGCATTTTCGGCTGCCGTGAAAGCGGGTACCCCGCCTGTTGAGGTCAGAGGGAAGTCCACGCTCTCTGTCGCAAGCCGATCTCGGCGGCAAGGTGTGTTGTCGTAACCCAGTGTTTCAGAGTCAGAGATGTGCTGTCAGACTTGATGGGCCGTCATCGAGTACGTATCGGTATCCGCTACCCGTCGCGGTTGCACTCGGGCGACTCGCGGTGTGACTGACATGGAATACGTATATCACAATCCCGTGATCGAATGGCTCGGAACCGACGCCGGAGGGACGCCATGTGGTGTCTGGCTCGGCTTCGCAGTGTGGGTGTTCGGCGCAGCTCGCGGAACCGACTTGGTTTCGACCGCTATTGTCGTCTTCGGAATACTCCTCATGCTACTCGGTGTCGTCTACGCCAATACCGGCGGGGCCGACTGACTGGGCAGCGGTTCGCGGTCACACAGTGTTTCAGAGCCAGAAACGCGCCACAGGTGTTGATTATCCATCCGCCGGTAGAAGCACGTAGCCGCCGGTCGGAGGCGGTCCCCAAAAAGTATCCGACACTGTCACCCCCACCCATCCGGTCCCGTTTGACCCACTGCCCCGTCCGCGGCCGGAGGCGGTTGAGTATCCGGCCATCTGCCCTCTGACACCCCTGCGTTCCCCGCTGCCCTCCCTGGTTTCTGCCGGTGAAGGACTCCGACACCCGCGGAACGCGTACCGACGCCTCCGTTTTGGGTGCCCCCAGACAAACCTCTGGAAGGCCGAGAGCCACCTCTTACGGCACTCTGCGCTCACGGACGTCGAAGGGACAGGAAAGACCACGTATCGCTCACAGAAACCAGTTCAGTTGCTCAATTGGGACCTTGCCAGCGGGCAACCTCACCAGTGGCACCGTCGACAGTCGCGTAAACGACGACCTCGTCGCCCGCTGGCTCTACGGCTGTTTCGAGCGTTGTCCCAGCATCGACCGACTGTTCACTGGTCAGCGAACCGACACGGTCGGTGAACAGACCCGGTGCCTCCTGTGGTTGCGCGACGAGTGTCTTGGCGTCCGTGTCTGCAACGACTTCGACCGTGAGTGACCCGAGATCGCCACCATCAGGGGACTCGTAACTAAACGACAGCGCATCTGCCGGAACCGCCTCGCTGGCCGCTGTCTCGGACAATTCGTCCGTGGGGACGGAGAAAGTCGTGAGTTCACCGGCCGCACCCTCGGCGTTGACCGCAAAGACAGTTACCGAGTCCCCGTCCGGATCAACTTGGACCGCAACGCGGTCATCGGCACTGACAGACCGGTCCTGTGGCTGCATCTCGGTGTATCCGCCCGAATCAGCCTCTATCCGGATCCCTGCGGCGTCGGTATCTTCGGTTACTCGTACCCAGAGTTCACCGAACTGTTGACCACGTGGCGGCTCATACTGGAACGTCAGCGCCTCCGGCGACACCAGCTCCGCAGCCGCTGCCTGCGAAAGCTCCTGCCCTGCGGGGTCCGCAGACAGTTGGTCGACATCGTACGTCCCAATAGCGGTGATGCGGTCGTCGCTCACCTCGACTGATCGCGAGCCGTCGACGGCCGCTGTCCCGAACGAAGTCTCGATCGTCTCTCGCCTGTCCTCACCGAGGTCGGCCGCGGCAAGGGCGAACTGCGACTCGAACGTCTCCCCGCTCGCGTCGAAATCCACTGCCGTAACCACATTTTCACCGGAGTGCGGCCTGAACTGCGGGTCAGGGTCGGGCTGGAGGTCCCCGAACAGTTGCTCAGGTGTTGCTGACCCGAACCGACCGACCACGAGATCACCAGAGCCGGCCTGTTCGAGCAGTTCTGCAGCGGTTTCATCGGTCTCGAAGACACGAGAACGATTCCCGTCGCCGGCGGCGATCGCCTGGTCGAGTCGACTGGCGTCTGGCCCGACGATGACTGTCTCGTCTGTGACTGCTACCGAAGGTGGATCGCTCACTGAATCGGGGACGTCAACGGCCTCGTATCGGTCGTACCCACGATCCGTGCCGGTTTGTTCGTAGGCGATACCAAATGTTTCGTCTGTAGGCTCGACCAATCGTTCATCTAGTTGGTTGGTTGCGAAGGATCCCTCAGCGATTATGGTCTCATTGGCGACAGTCACCTCGTTTATTGTCGAGTCGGACGTTGCCGTGGGGCTCACAGCCTGGGTGAGCCCAGTAAACGAAAGTGACAATTGACAGACACCGACGGCTGCTCCGCCTATTAAGAGCGGATACAGAGCCAGCGGATCATCGACGGATAGGTCCGACGGGTTTCCCGAGCCAGCGACGATGTCCTTGGGGAAATTGTCCAGATTAGCGTAGGAAAAAAACAGCCCACTCTGATCTGTCGTTAACCACCGGCCGTAGGGGAGGCTGCTCGCCGGATCGAACGTGTCCGTTGAGGGGTCGTCGGTCGGAGTGGCGTCGGTCGGAGTGTCGTTTGCTCTTTGAACGTCATCGCCGCTGCAACCCGCCAGAGCTGCTGTCAGGGCGCCTGTCCCGAGCAGGAATCGGCGTCGACTCTGACTCGTCTGTGTCGCGTTGTCATCGTTGTTGTTGGCAAAGCATGGGTGCATACTGATGAACGCCTCTACAAGGTATACGAGTGCTACTCTCATTAGCCACCGAACAGCGTCTCTCCTTGAGAGACAGTATGTATTTTTGGCCTTGTTGAAACCCCCAATAGGTGATATGTTTCAGCCCTCCTGCTGAACACTAGCGCTTATTTTCCATGAACTCAGCCCAATCAAGGTCGCGTTCTTAGCGTTCTTAGCCAAGGAATAGCACACCCAGTCCAATTACCAGAGAAAGCAGGAGCGTCTTCTTCAGTATCCTCCAGACAAGCCGACGTCTGAGTCCCTTCCGGCCGGTATCAGAAATCAGCAATGGGGCGTCTTCAGTCCCGACTAAAGTAAGCCTGCCGTCCTCGACCCTTACCGTTCCACTCACGAAAAGTTGCTCGCCTGCAGGAATCCCACGGCCGTCAATAATGAACTCGTCGGTACGATTGTCGTGGATCTTCACCTCAAGAATGTCAGACAGTTTCCCCGACTGACACTCACCGGCGGTCGTGAGATTGAGATACGGTGAGTCGAACAGCTGCTGCGAGAGGCGCAACGGAAGCGATACGTTACTACGGTGTTCGCCGATCGTAACTTCTGAGAGCGGTTTTGAGTCGTATGCCTGACCCAGCCACGATGGGTCAACGTATACATCCTTCTTACCAATTGAAACACCGAACCGTCCAGTCTCGATACCCGATGCGAACGAACGGCGGGCCTTCCGGAACTCACCACGGTCGAAGTCGTACGTGTAATTTCCGCCGCTAATAAATGTTGCTCGCCAGACGTACGAGCCTATATCTCGGGGATTATCGTCGAACACCCGGTCTGTTGCCATTGCCGACTCCTCGACAAACGCCTCTCCCTTCACAGAAACTGTTTCCTCTGTAGAAATATCTGTTTCAGTTACCTGCGGTCGTCGCCACAGGGCGACGAGCGCTTTTATTGCGCCGGACATTCGCCAGATTGCAACGAGAGCGAGAGCAGCAATGAGCGCCCCGAACACCAACTGGTCGATTTCGACCATCTTTAGAGGAGCCAAGTGCGGTGGCAGAAAAAATGTAATAGCTGGTTTTCACCTCTAGATACGCATCATAACATTAATTTTGACAGTACCGACATGAGAACGGGCTTTTTGATATTGTGCGGGATACAGTCAGTGAATTGTGTTTTTAATTTAATAGAGGGGCGGTGGCGCAGAACTGTTCTCATAGCGTGATGGTTGGGCTGGCGACATCGTTTCCTCGATGGTGATTAGCGAGTGCAACGGCCAATCGAAGGCAAAGAGCGATGAAGACGTGTGCTTTGACGCGTACTCGGCCTCGGACCCGCGGGGTCCCGAGGCCGAGATCCTTGCAGACGCCAATCGCTGTTTCAACCCGTGAGCGTTCTGCATACGTCTCGTCGAGTTGGCGCTGCCAGAGACGAACTGTGTCGCTGTGTGCTTTGATTCGTTCTTCGACGCGGTATTCTATGTCTGGAGGATCGTCTGTATTCCGTGGGTTGTACGGTGATATCGGCACGACTGACTGCTCCAGCAGCCAGTCGTGCCACCCCAGCATATCGAACTCAGAATCACCGAGGAACCAGCGTGGCGTGTCGACGGCGAGCGCGTCACGCGTGACGCGCATCGCCGTCTCCTCATCGACCTTCTTCCCAGGAGTGAACGCCGCTGCAACCGGAATATTGTCTGCTGCAGTGACGACACAGCAACCGTAGCCGTAGTAGTAGGCGTCTTCTGCGTGATCGTAGTTCCAGTCAGCGTCCTCGTCACGGTGATCGACGGGGATGTCTGTGCCGTCGATGCGGAAGAGCTTGCCGAGCGGGACTTGCTCGGCAAGCTCGTGGACTAACTCGATGAATACGTCCTCGGCGACCAGTTCGAAGTCGGTGATGAATCTTGAGAGTGTCCGCCGGGACGGCGGACGCTCGAAGCCACACTGTCGCCAGACGTCCTCGTTGTGGAGTTCCCGTGCCATCGGACGAGGACCGTAGATATCGTGGTAGAAGCAGTGGAGGACACCTTTCAGGAGTTCTGGTGGGTCGTGCACCCGTGTTCGCCCCCTCGGATCGGGGGCGAACACGGGATAGTCGGTGAGAAACGAGACATCGAGGTGTTCGAACAGTGCCGTTGTCTCCGTCTCCAGTGCTTTGAAAACCTGTTCGACCGTATCGTTACTCGGTAGGACGGACTTGCTGCTGGACACATCAATTTCGTCCTACCGCTTCCTTGTGAGGACTTCTGCACCACCGCCTAATAGAGGGTGAATGAACGACGTCGAGTTGCCTTGCTGATTGGATTCTATACATCGACCGATCCGATCTTCTCCGGTGTCCGCTCTCTTGGCATGCCACATTCGCGCCCTCTATGCAGCAGACCTCTGCAACCCTATTCACCTGTTGGCAGAAACAGCCTGACCGATAAAGAGCATATACGGCACTGGTAGGGACGGTTGATGTTATCCATTGTCTCAGTCACTTGTACCCATTGTGCGTTTGCAGGTAGCAGAAATTCGGTTGCTGAATTTATTATCGGGCCCCGCTAGTGGAGAGTATGGTCCTCCAGACAGAGAGTGGGAACAGGACACAGCAGGCAGGCGTCGTCGCTGGCAGTGCTGCAGTTATGTTCGCTGCTGCAGCAACGACCGATGGACTGTTTTCAGGTGTGATGTTCGGTGCAGCGGTTGTGACGATTCTCTCCGCACTTGCGCTCTATGCGGCCGCCTACCGGGAGAAAGAGAACTGATCACGAATTCTCCGATGTGACCGTACTCATCTCATGCTGCATTCGCGCCCTCTATTCAGAAGGCCGCTGCAGACCTACTCAGCTGCTGTCAGAAACGGTCTGGCCGATATAGAGCCTGGATACACAAGAGACAGAAGTGGTGAGCTCAACCGAAATTCAGCGCTCACCGGACAGCCGTCTCGGGTCAACGGTTTCAGAACGTTACGAGACGGTCATTGGAGAGATTCCCGACTCACTCATCAAGCGAGCGCTCGTATAGCGTTCCAGTTAGGACGCTGGCCGGCAACGCGATCCATGACGAAGCGAGGAACGCAACGACGATGATACCAATACCACCGATGACGGTGTCGAGGAGGGGACTGCCGGTGGCTATGGTGTAAATCGGGGCGAGGCCAACTGCAACTGTGCCGGCGACGAGATAGGCCAGCGCCATCGCCAACAGACCGCCGATCGCACCCCCATAGCGCTGTGACGGGGGGACGAGTCGCCACGCCGCGATCCCGGTGACGAACAACAGTGGGGCAACGACGGCGGAGAGACTGATAGCACCCGACAGGAGTCCGACTACAGCGTTGGTAACGAACGGAGCACCACCAAAACCCACCCCGATCAGTAGGATCCCAACCCCGACAACGAGATAGTAGAGAGTCGTGACCCCGACTGCCGTAATCGCCATCACGTATCCTGCACCAACGTCACGATCTCCGCCACATGGGAGCCGATCGAGGTGCTTGAAGGGGGAAACAACGAGTCGAGGGACGGGGACCATACAAGCACGTTAGGCCTGAATCAGTTTACGTTTGGCTGCCTCGACACGGGCCGTAACGTGGAACCAATACTATACACTTCAGGAAACCGCGTGAGTGTGGAGTCTGAAGGATTCGCGCTCTGTATCTTGCATGGCGCTCAGAATATCACTTGGAACTGGTATGATTTTCGTCGGTCAATACGCAAGCGCGTTCTCACAGCTGATTCACCGCAGAGTGGTTGGAATGAACAGAGCCCGTCTGCTGAACTCAGCCTCTGAGTGTTTCACGGCAATTCTGTCAGATTGTGGGATTTTACCACATCCACTCGGGGTTGTGAACTCACAAGTCAAGATCAGAACTCGGCTTTCTCCAGTTCGTCCAGGAACGCTGGCCGGTTCGAGTGTTTGTCCTTCAGGAAATCGACGAACTCCTTGAACCGCGCTTCGGGGACCAGTCCTTGCATCTCTTCGAGGTGGTCGGCGATTTCTCGGTAGTGGCGTCGGCCGGTGTCGCCAGCGGCAAACGGGACGAGCAGCTCTCGATAGAGCTCGAAGTATTCGACCGGAGCAGTGGTTGCGACCGGATCTCGATACCGGCGAACCGACGAGAGGTCCGCACTGTCTTTCAGTTCGGCAAACGCTTTTTCGAGGTCGTCGTCGTGGACGTAGAGCGAGACGAGGTCTTTTCGGTCGTCTCTCTCGAAGTATCGTTCGAATTCTTCGTAGATCGACTGCCAATCTTGATCGTCACAGACCGCTTTCAGATCGTCGTACGCCGCCCACTCCGTGTGATCGAGAAACAACTGTTTCAGCGTGTCACGGTACTCGTCCATATCCCGGTCTTCGTAGAGATCGGCGGCGAGCCAGCGAAGGTTACGGGGTGACCGGAAGGTATGGATCCCGTCTTCGATCACTTCGATCGCCCGGCTTTCGTTGCCCTCGTCGATCAGCCGTTGAGCGTACTCCTTGCAGAAACGGTCGCTTTCGAGGTAGATCTCCTCGTAGAGTTTCGAGAGGGCGTCTTCGTCACCGAGTTCTTCGAGGACGTAGATGTACGTCGAGAACAGCCGCCGTTTTTCCAGTGACGAAGAGGTGTTTGTGTCGGCTGTCCCTGACTCGGTCGGTTCGACGCTTGCGGTGTGTTTCTCGACGGTCGTCTGTTCATCGACGCGTAACTCCTCGAAAGCGTCACCGACGAAGTATTCGAATTTCAGTGTCCCGACGGCCAAGTGTTCGACATCGAGCGTTCCGCCGGTGAAATCGTCGGTTCTGAGCGGACCGTCGGTGAAATCGGATACGTAGAGAACGTCGTCCGTGCGCTCGGAATGGCTTGTGAACTCGTCGGCTCTCGCTGGTCCGTCAGATGTATCAACGCTGTCCGCACTCTGATCGCGTCGGTCGTCCGCTTCCGAGGAGGGGTCACCCGAGAGCACTGCGTCGAGTGTGACACCGGAGACGTGTGTGTCGAGTTGTTCCAGCCAGTATTCGAGGTCTTCGTCCGTCGTGCAGAGCGTTCGGAGTGCGTCGTCGTAGTAGTCGCTGGCGAACCCGTAGTCTGCCTCGACGAACTCCTCACAGAGATACTGGATGTACGGCCGCTTTCGCTCGTGGTCGAGGTCCTGTTCTGCGACCGTCTCTGCATACGACTCGATAGCGCGTTCCAACTCGCGGCCGTAGTACCCCCCGCTGTCGTCGACCCGGTCCAGATTCTCACGTATCGCCTCGGAAATCGCCCGGTAGATATCCGTCACCGTATCGACGTGGCCCCGCTCTCGATGCGTTTCCGCGAGGTCGGTGTATTGCGAGAAGTCGATGTACGTGTCGTGTTCGACCATTCTCCGGCGGCTGACGGCATCGTCGAACAGTCGATCGATTTCCTGTTTGTAGTCGTAGATTGTCTTGCCTGTGTCCTCACCGACGAACGCTACGAAGCGGTCACGGATATCTTGATCGTCGGCAATGATGTCAAACAGAAACGCCCGGAGGTCCTCGGCGGTCGTCTGCTCAACCAGTGATTCGATGTCGACCGTTTCAGGCACTGTTTCATTTCGTTCGGGATCCGTGTCGTTCACCCTCTTGGTGTCTCGGTCGTCGACAGCGAGCAGGACCGCGACGATGTGTTTGCAGTCACCTGTGTAGTCGTACGGACAATTGCAATGAGACTGGACCGTATCGTCCACGATGTCGATAGCGACGTCGTAGTAGCTGGATCCGCGAACAGTAGCTCTGATCTCGTCACCGTCGACCTCCAGTTCCTGCACCCGATCCTGGTGGTAATAGTTGACACCGCGTTCGAAAGACTGTTCGGTACAGAGAGACCGGATGTCTTCGCGGGTCGGGTAGTCCATCCTTTGTGCATGCCTACTGTGGTACCGACCGAAAACCTGACGCTGCACTGTCACTGGTCGATGACAGGCGGTATGTCTCTCGACGGAAATCCCGACAGATTGAATCGTGCTTCGCTCGTGGATTCAGGTACCGAATGCGGATCGAATTCGACGATGGGACGCTCTTGCTCCACAATGCACCCGAGACAGTGCCCTACGCGGAGTGGGACGATCGCGTCGATACGTACCGCGTTCAAGCCTATCGATACCGGGCACTCCTAGAGTGGGCCGGACAGTGGAGCGACGGCGATGGCCAGGCCACCCTCGACAGCGCATTCAGCCACGATGGTGTCGAAGACGAAGCCAGAGCATACCCGGATCTCGCTCTGACGCCGGCGCTCCAGATCGAACCGCGAGAGTATCAGCAGGCCGCACTCGACTCGTGGCGTACGCACGACCGACAGGGCACGGTCGTCCTCCCGACCGGCAGCGGGAAGACCTTCCTCGGGTTGCAGGCGATTGCTGACGCCGGCGTCAGCGCGCTCGTCGTCACCCCGACGATCGACCTGATGAACCAGTGGCACGCCACGCTCACCAACGCGTTCGGCGAGCAACTCACCGACGAGGTCGGCGTTCTCGGTGGCGGGAGTCACGAGATTGGCGCGCTCACAGTTACGACCTACGACAGCGCCTATCGGTATATTGACGAGTACGGCGACCGGTTCGGCCTGCTCGTCACCGACGAAACCCACCACCTGGCGGCCGAAACCTATCTCCAGATCCCCGAGATGACGCTCGCACCCTATCGCCTCGGTCTGACGGCGACCTACGAGCGTGCCGACGGACGGGAGGCACTACTCGAAGACCGCATGGGGCCGGTCGTCTACGAAGAAGCAGTCGACGAGCTTGCTGGTGAGTTCCTCAGCGAATACGAAACCATACAGATGTCCGTCGGTCTCACGACAGCGGAACGCACGGAATACGACGAAGAGTACCAAATCTACCGGGACTACGTCGACAGTCACGACTTCGACCTCTGGAAGGAACAGGGCTACTCGGAATTTCTCAAGCGCACGTCCTACGATCCACAGGGACGGCGGGCGCTGATCGCAAAGCAGCGGGCCGAGCGTATCGCCCGGACGGCGACGAAGAAGCTCGACACGCTCGACAATCTGCTCAAACGCCACCACGACGACCGCGTCATCGTCTTCACCGCCAACAACGACTTCGCCTACGACATCTCCCGGGAGTTCATCCTCCCATGTATCACACACCAGACCGACACCGACGAACGCACCGAGATTCTCGAACGGTTCCGCAGCGGCGAGTACTCGATGCTCGCCACCTCACAGGTACTCGACGAGGGCATCAACGTGCCAGCGGCCAACGTCGGCATCATTCTCTCGGGGAGTGCATCGAAACGACAGTATGCCCAACGACTCGGCCGCATCCTCCGCCCGACTGACGACCGCCAGCCAGCGCGGCTCTACGAGATCATCGCGACCGACACGATGGAGACGTACGTCTCACAGCGGCGGCGCGAGGGGGTGAGTAGCAGTGCTGACGGCTGACCTCGCCCGGTCGCACATACGCGATGGTGAAGTTCGCCCCCTGTTCATCGACATCTCCGACGAGCGGTACCGAGAGACAGCGGCCACCCTGATAGCGCTGTTCGAGGACTACCTCGGCGAACCCAAAGGCGAACTCGACGATGCGATCGACGAACTCACCGTCGCCGATACCGACTACAAGATCGTCCAGGGGCTGGCGAAACTCCTCAGAGACGAGTGTGAGTTCGAGCAACAGGCGGCCGCCGAGCCACGTGAGATCCGAAAGCGACTGTTCGAACGAGCCAACGACCGCTATCCGATCGTTCGCCAGCCAACGCTCGGCGAAGACACGCAGAAACTGGAAATCTACAGCGCGGTCGCCGACGAGTCGGGTATCACCCTCGAAGAGTGCTATCGGGCGATGTACGCGGATCTGGAGGACAATAAACGGCTCGTCCGGTTCGGCGACCAGTCGGTGCGCGACGACAGCGACGGAGAGGAGTCCACGACGACAACGACGAAACTGACGGGAAATAGCAAGCAGGCGTACGACCAGCGCGACCAGACGGTCGACTGGCTGCTGGCCCGCTACAACCTGGCACTGGCACAGGCCGTGCTCTACGACGCCTCGACGATGCACGTCCGGGTGTGGGACCACTTCGGAACAGTGTTCAGCTACATGAAACTGTTTGGGTTGATGCACCGGATCTACCCCATCGACGAGGACGGCAACCGCGTCGCAAGCACGGACGTGGCAGCGGGCTACGAGGCGGAACTCGACGGGCCAGTCTCACTATTCCGGAAGTCACAGAAGTACGGCATCCGGATGGCGAACTTCCTGCCGGCGCTCCCCTTATGCGACCGGTGGGAGATGCGCGCCGAGATTATCGACGAGAAATCGGCCAGCGACAGCAACCAGTTCACGCTCGACCACACCGATGGGCTAGTCTCACACTACAGCACCGGCCAGCGATTCGATAGTGACGTCGAGCGCACACTCGCCCGGAAGTGGGAGCGGGCGACTACCGAGTGGAATCTCCAGCGCGAAGACGACGTCTTCGACCTCGGCTCGGAGGTTATGATTCCCGATTTCGCCATCGAACATCCCGACGGGCGGCGGGCGATCATGGAAATCGTGGGGTTCTGGACACCGGAGTACCTGGCGTCGAAACTGGCGAAGATCCGGCAGGTCGAGGCCGACAACTTCGTGTTGGCGGTCTCGGAGCGATTGGACTGTTCCGACGAGGACTTCGGAGACGCCGCGGATCGGGTGCTGTGGTTCAAAACCGGGATGCACGTCTACGACGTGGTCGAACTGGCCGAGGAGTACGCCTCGCCCGTCGAAACAGCGCCCGACTGATCGGGTGTTCAAGCCAAACGGCCGCCGTCGCCGTTCCAGTAGTGCCAGTCATCGACTGCCTCCCGGCCATCCGTTCTAGTTTAGTGGAGAATCCTGTTGCTATCTGTTGATTAGATATCGTCGCAACTACCCGGTTGAAGAACCCGGTGGGAAGTGTGTACTCTCCACCGGACTCGGTAGTTGTTGACCGAATTCAAAGAGCGTTTCCCTCTGATGAGTTGCGCGAGCGCGCTCGCGCAACGAATCTCGTTGAGCGTGAGCGGAAGTTCGACATCGTTGCGCTGTTTTACACGCTCTCGTTTGGCTTCGCCGCTGGCTCAGACCGCTCCCTGCAAGCATTTCTCGACCGCTACGTCGAGATGGCTGACTGCGACGAACTCTCTTACGCGGCATTCCACGACTGGTTCGAACCGGGCTTCGTTGCACTCCTTCGAGAGATTCTCGATGACGCCATCGAGAATCTCGATACCGGACGAACCGAGTTCAACGGACGTCTCGAACGATTTCGAGACGTCCTCATCGCCGACGCAACTATCGTTTCGCCGTACCAAGACGCCGCTGATATCTACGCAGCAACTGGCGAAGACCAAGCTGAACTGAAACTCCACCTCACGGAGTCACTCTCGACAGGTCTTCCAACACGGTTCCGCACAACTGACGGCACCACTCATGAACGGAGTCAGCTACCCACCGGCGAGTGGGTAGCTGACGCCCTCATCCTGCTTGATTTAGGCTTCTACGACTTCTGGTTGTTCGACCGAATCGACCAGAACGGCGGCTGGTTCGTCTCCCGAGCCAAGGACAACGCAAACTTCGAGATCGTCGAGGAACTGCGAACGTGGCGAGGCAACAGCATTCCGCTGGAAGGAGAGTCGCTGCAGGCCGTCCTTGACGACCTGCAGCGACAGGAAATCGACGTCCGCATCACGCTCTCGTTCGAGCGCAAGCGAGGGTCGGGCGCCAGCGCGACCCGGACGTTTCGACTGGTCGGGCTGCGCAACGAGGCGACCGAAGAGTACCATCTGTATCTAACGAATCTAGCGCGTGAGGAGTACAGCGCGCCCGATATCGCGCAGCTCTATCGGGCGCGCTGGGAGGTCGAACTGCTGTTCAAGGAGTTGAAATCGCGGTTCGGCTTGGACGAGATCAACACGACCGACGCCTACATCATCAAGGCACTGATCATCATGGCGGCGATTTCGTTGTTGATGAGTCGTGTGATCGTGGATGAGTTACGGTCGATTGAGGCAAGACAGCGTGAGGTCGAAGCCGCCGCAGACGCCGACGAGTCGGCGTCGCGGCTCCCTCGTCGTCGCTGTTCGCTAGCCGTCGAACGCCACGCTCATCTGATCCAGCTGTATCTCATGGTTGAGTTGGGCTACGAACTGCCGGATTTGGACGAGCTGTTGCTGTGGGCATCACGAAATCCAAATCCACACAGAAATCGGTTACGTGAGCAGGTTGAACGGGGTGAGTTCGGCTTTGACCGCCCCTAAACTAGAACGAATGGCCTCCCGGGTATCCTGATCAACGTCGAGTACTTCGAGTTGTGACAACGGGACACCGAATTGCCTGTCCTTCCATTCCACGAGGACGAACATCTCCCTGCTGCTGACGACTTCGTCAGTCATCCCGACGACAGGTACTTCTTCGCCCTCTCGCAGTGGTGATATCGTTCGCTCCTCGACACACCGCGCCTGGAACGGAAAGTTCATTTCGCGTTCGAGGTGATAGCACCAACTGATTTCTTGCTCGTCGGCGGTGTAGGCGTCGGTGAGTATCTCTCTCCGAATGCGTTTGTCCCGCTCTTCGTCTGTCTCCCGTGTCACGGTCGTTTCTCCTTGACGATCGCGGCCGTGTCGGTCGACGTGATCACGTCTTCGTCGAGCACCTCGTCAAGTCTGTCTGGTTCGTAGACCTCCTTGACGATGCAGTAGTAATGCGAGGGCGTCCCTAAGTCGTAGACGAGGCTGAGTCTGTCGCCCTCTCGGAGTCGGGCCCGTTCGGCGACCTCCGCCATCGTCATCTCGCTCGCTCTCGTGTACGTCCGGTCGCCCGCTTCCTCGTACTGGTGGTCGGGCAGGACGTTGAGACTGGAATCGAGGTATTCGTCTTCAAGGCCGTACATCCGGAGGTGGAAGTCGTCGAGCGTGGACATTCGACACACGAGCCTGTCCAGTTCCGCCATCGACGTCTCCGGTTTCACGACGATATCGTACCACTCCTCCCGCGCACGCCCTTTCTGCTTCCACCGGAGCCGATACCCGACAGTTCCGATCTGCTCGGAGATGTCACCAGCATCCGCTTGCTGGTCTTTTTCGACTGCTTCACGCGTGTTCGACCAGCAGTACGAGCAGATCTCGTCCGGGGCATCGCCCTTGAAGCCCGTTTTATCGATGTCGTGGTGGTCGGCAAACTCCGCAAACGGGACTTGCCGACCTCTCGGAGAGCGGTTGCCCCGACTACACATCATCTCCCCGGGGCCAGTGAGGCCGAACGAGAAGCGCGAGTCCGTCTCACTTTGGTCGGCGTCCATGTCGATGATGTGTGCTGCTGTTCCGCTTCCGATCTCGATCACGAATCGGTCTGTTGGTTCGCTCATTCGTATCGCTCCTCCAGATCGTCGAGTGCCCGCCAGAACTGCTCGTCGTTGATTCGAGGCTCTGTCGTCGCCCGTTTCTCCAGCACGCCAGCGTACGTGTCGAACTCTTCGGGAGTCGGATCGGTCGCGAGCACGCAGTCGGCGTAGCCATCGAGCGCAGTCTGGATGGTCTTTGCGTAGTGGTCGTAGGCACCGTTGATCCAGTTGTACTTCTCGTCGATCTCCTCGAATACGGCTCGATACACAGTCGCAGCTGCCAGATACCGATCGCGGTCACGGTACTGCTCGGCGATCTCGAAAAACTGCGAGAAGTCGATGGCTTCGAACACGACCGGGTCGGCGTGTTGCTCGAACAACTGCACGATTTCCTCGCGGTACTCCTCGACCGATTTGTGATCGTCCCCGAACTGTGCGAGAAACTGCTCGCGCAACTCCGGGTGTTCGGCGAGTGCGTCACGGATGAATCCTCGCAGGTCGTCAGTCGATACGTCGTCGATGACTGCCTCGACACGCTCGCTCTCGTCCTGTGGCGGGTTGGCGGCGATATCCAGTAGTACGGCGACGACGTGCTTGCAGTCGCCGCCACCGTCGTACGGACAGGTACACTGTGTGTCGATACTCCGTCCGCCGAATTCGACAGTCACGTCGTACAGTTTTGAGCCGCTGACGCTCGCGGTCACGAGGTCATCGAATCGGTCGAGTTGCTGAATGCGTCCCTCGTCACGGTAGTTCACCCCGCGCTCGAACACTGCGTCGGTGGTTCGACTCCGGATGGTATCTCTATCGACGTTCATATACTGTCTTTCGACACGGGCGTAGAATTCGATTACGGTGTCGAATCAGCGGCCTGCCGGCTCGGATCGGCCAGCGCCATCGTCAGCGTCGCCGCGAGGCGCTTGTCGAGCGGTTCGTTCGCCTGACCGCAATGGGGTGACTGGATACACGCCGGACAGCCGTCCGAACAGCCACAATCGGCGAGCAGTTCCCACGTGTGCTGGAAGAGTTCCTCGATGTGGTCGTATCCGTTGCGGGCCAGTCCGACGCCACCGCGGTAACTGTCGTATATGAACAGCGCGCTCGTCTCGGTCTGTGGGTGTTCGGCCGTCGAGACGCTTCCGACGTCTCGCCGGTCACAGAGGATGACCAGCGGGAACGTGGCGACGAGGGCGTGCTGGACGGCGTGGAGGCCACCCTCGAACGACCCGGACATCGTCTGCATCAGGCTTTCCAGTCCCATCGGCAGCGTCACGTACAGTGCACGGGTCGAGAGTGTCGTCTCGGGCAGATCGAGTGACTCCTCGGTCATGATCTCACCAGTTCGGTGGTCGCGTCGCTGGAAGCCGGTGACCTGCTTCCGTCGCGTCACGTCCGCGAAGTGAACGGTGACGTCGTCACGGGTCGCCAGTGGTTTCGTGGCGATGTCCTCCTCGATGGTCATCGACTCCTCGTACTGCACGCGCGTCTGGTGGTCGCTGTCTGTCGGGGTGAGCCACGCAACGTCACGGTCCAGGTCGAATGACTGGACTTCGTAGTTCTGGCCCTGATGGTGGTAGATAGCGCCCGGATGTACGTCCCGCAGTGCAGCGTCGAGCGGCAACTCCCCGAGTTCGTCAGTCGCTCCGCCTCGAACCCGGAGGGTGACCGTGCGTTCAGTGATGGTTCGGAGCCCCTGTTCGTACGGGTTCACCGTTCGTCCACTGGCGGTGCGTCGCCATTCGAGTCCCTGGTCTGTCTGCTGGCGAGTCAGTTCGCCCTCGTCCGTGAGCGCACTGACGATGTCAGGGAAAGTAGGACCGAAATACGCCTCGTCCGCGGTTCGGAGTGGTCCTTCCATGGCCGCGGCGTGTGCATGCAGTTTCAGGAGATGCGGATTCGAGGGATTGGCGACGGCCCGCTCGGGTGTCTGCTCGAACAGTTCGTGAGAGTGTTTGATTATGTACTGATCGAGTTGATCCTCACTGGCGACGAGCGCGACGAGACTCGGGTCGGTCCCGCGGCCGGCGCGGCCCGCGCGCTGGAACGTTGCCATCTGTGTTCCGGGGTACCCGTCTAACAGGACCGCGTCGAGGCTGCCGATGTCGACGCCGAGTTCCAGCGCGCTCGTGCTCCAGACGCCGGCACAGTCACCGGAGTGCAGGGCAGTCTCGATTGTCGCCCGCCGGTCGTCGCGCAGTCCTGCGTGGTACGCAGTTACGCTCTGGGCGATATCGGCCTGCCCGCGCTCTGCGAGTGTATCGCTGCTGATGGTGGCATACCGCTCTGCTGTCTGCCTCGCGCGCGTGAACGCTACCGTCTGATATCCCTGCATCACGAGGTCGACGAACAGTCGCATGGTTTCCCCGTGGTGGGAGCGGCGCTGTCCTGCACCGACCGGTGCATCGCCCTCGTCGTATTCCGGTGGTTGCCAGAACAGCCAGTGCGTCGGACCCGTTTCACTGGTGTCCTCGTCGACGAGTTCGAACGAGTCGGTCGGTTGGCCGGTGATCGTCGCTGCGTGCTCCCGGGGATTTCCGATCGTCGCGGAACAGCACACGAACTGCGGATCAGCACCGAGACGGTCACAGATTCGCGCCAACCGACGGCAGACGAGACCGACGTGACTGCCGAAGACACCGCGGTACTCGTGGACTTCGTCGACGACGACGAGCTCCAGAGAATGGAAGAAAGCTCGCCAGATGTCACTCGCGTGACTGAGCAGTCCACAGTGGAGCATATCCGGCGTCGTCAAGACGATGCCCGGGTCTTCGTCACGTGCCTGCTGGCGCTCGTTCGAAGAGAGCGAGCCTGTGTACTGAGTCACGGAGAGATCGCCGAACGGTGCAGCGAAATCAGACAGGGTCGCTTCCTGGTCGTTGATCAGCGCGACCTGCGGACCGATATACAGCGTCCGACCGTCGTGGTCGTGGGCGCGTTCGATGGCGGGAATCGTGTACGCGAGACTCTTTCCGCTCGCTGTCGGTGTCGCGAGTACGACGTTCTGTCCGTCGCGAACCGCTTCGATTGCATCGGTCTGGTGTGCGTAGAGTTCGTTGATGCCACGGTCCGCCAGTTGACTTCCTCCACGGTCTAAAGGCCGTGGAATCCCGAGCGTTGGGATATTAGGGTTTCGCGGCATCCGTACGGGAATCTCGCGGTTGGAATCCGCGAGTCCGGTCGAAGTGGATGACGCGAGGCTGAGCCAAGCAGCCGTTACCACTATCCCCCAATGGGGGAGTCATGGTTAGCGTTTCCTGTCTGATGTTGTCTGCACCGTTCACGTCGCCGTGAATGACCACTCCACATCGGTCGCACTTCCACAGCCCACGTTCAACGCGACTCTCATCGTCTTCGTCCCCACAAACACTACACTTCGAGGACGTCCCGCGTTCGTCTCGCATCTCCACCTCAATACCACGCTCACGGGCCTTGTAGTCCAACAGGTTCATTACACGCTTGTACGCCCAATTGTCTAATCGCTTGTTCCCGTGACGACCCCAATCATCATCGTCTACACCACTTGGATCACCCACGACGAGTGTGCCAACATCGTGTTCAACGCATCGCTCGACGATGTCTTTCGAGAGGGCGTGCAGGAAATGGTCTTTCCGCCGAGAGAGTTTCTCACGCGCCCACTGTGCTTTCTGCGATGGGCCGTGGACTCCCTCGGTCTGGTATTCTTCCCGTTGGAAGTAGTGTTTGTCTTCTCGCAGTCTGTTGCCTGGATACAGCAGGGCATCGTCGGGGAACGCAACGACGGCGGGATTGCAGATGCCGAGGTCAACACCGGCGACCTTCTCGCCCGGTGATTCGGGTGCGATGTCGTGTTCACAGACGACGTGCAGCTCCCACCGCCGTTTACCCGAGCTCCAGACAGCCCGGACTTGCTGGACATCTTCTAGTTCGACCTCTGGTGGAGCTTCGTATTCACAAAGGATGAAGTCGCGTCCATCCTTGTGGTTGGAGCCTTTGCTGAGGCGGAGGCGGCCGTGTTTGTCATCGTGTCGGATGCCGTTCTGCTTCCAGGTGACTGTTGATCGTGGGTGTGCTTCGTGGACGCGGTTGCCGTCCTCGTCGTAGTAGTTCTCCTTGCGGTAGCCCGGCGGATTGTCCCGGTTGTCGTCGGAACCGTACCACGAACTGAAGGCTTCAGAAAGCTCTTCGAGAACTTTCTGACTGGACTGACTGTGCAGTCCGTCGTATTTGGAGTGGGTCTTCAGTTCGTCTTTCAGATCGCCTTCATCGGGAATCTCACCGGTTTCGTCCCATACTTCCCGGGCGTGGTATAGTGCGACGTTCCACAATTTGGATGCCGACCACCCGTGTCGGTCCAACGCATCCGCCACTTGCGAGTGGTTTTGGATGCGACAGACGTGTGTACGCCGAGTGGTCGCCATCTCGTTTATTCTTATGAAATGGCTCGGATTAAATACTTGGAATATCCAAGGATGGCTATGCCGTTGCTAGTTACTCAGACTGACGGCGCGTATCCACGGCCTGAAGGCCGTGGTATTGCGCTTGTTCAATCTATAATCCGTGATCTGGGGTTCCATCTCACAGGACCGAGTGACGGGACTTCGGGCGGGTATATCCCGCTGGAACCGGATCTGATCGCGGTAGTAGTCACGATGCTGTACCCACTCGACGAAGTCGTTCACTACCCCGTGGATACTGCGTGCCCGCATATAGAGATACGGTCCTCGATCCACCGCCCTCGGTGAACGAGGTTCTTATTTAGGTGCTCGGACAACAATCCGGTGAGCGTAATGGCTGCTCCGATTTCGTACGCGGACGAACTTGACCCGTTTCTCGCCCTGGAACTTCCCTCGGGATGGGTTCGTGGCCTTCTCGAACCGCTATCGGGGCCATTCCAATCGGACGACCCGCTGGAGAGTGCGCTGTTCGAGGCACTCACGGGATCGAAGCCTGACTCGACACCAACCTCGAACGCAGTCATCTTCACGTATCTCGCCGGCTACGACCCCGGTATCGACCGGCCGATGGACAGCGAACGCCAACTGGTGATCGAGTACGCAGCCGAACAGGATGCGTTCGGAGTCAGAGCAGCGTTCGACGAAGGACTGATCGAGACGGCTCCAGACGCTCGTGACTGGCTGGAACGGGCCATGCCACGGGTCGAACGTGAGATGGACCATCGACGCCGCTCCTGGGTGGCGCTCTCGGATATCCACGGTCTCGGGCAGCAAGAGATTGGCAATCTGTACGGGGAATACGAGTCGTTGGATGCAGTCGCTTCGGCGACCGAAGCCGAACTGACCGACATTCCGTACGTCACTGACGACTTGGCGTCAGAGGTAGTGGAAGCTGCCGAGCAGTTCGACGGGACAGTCCCGGATGCTCACGGCGACCGAGCGGCCGACTGTGCCGACGATCCGCTCGTCGTCGATACCAGCGACCTGCGTCCGTTCAGTGACCTCTTCGAGAACTGAACGCCGACGGTCCTGAACGTTTTCAATCAAGCAGTCGTACCCGTTTTCATGCCGTTCAGCGTCAGCTGGAACACGCTGCTTGAGGAACTTGACGAGGTGCCCGACGATGCCGAACTTGTCACACCGCTTTCTCACGATACGTTCCGCGTCACGGACGTACAGGAACACCGCGTCGTCGTGACGTTCGGTAATACTGGAGAGCGTCGCCCGCTTCAGCGCGATCAGTTCGAGACCCTCTACCGCCGAATCCAGGACTCGAACGGTACATTCGAACTCGACCGGCTCCCACCCGATGCCGACCCGTATCCGGCGGTACTGAGCCTGCATCCACGATTCGAGGTGGACGAAGAGCAGGACATTATCATCGAAAAAGAGGAGGCGACCGATACGCAACTCCTGAGTGACGAACCGGCGGCTGCCGAGAGCGACCGTGTCGAACCTGATGGGCTCGACGTGTACTCCGATGCGCTCCTCCTCATCGATGCGCTGGAACGTCAGGACGTCTCCGATCTCACAGCGTTGGAGACGGATGCGCTGGTGAACCTCTACACGCTCTGTTCGGACGTCCAACGGAACGCGAACGACTTCCGGCAGGACATCGCCGACGTGTTACTCGATAAACTCCACCACGACCAACCAGTGCACGGACAGTACGGATCGGTCCAGCGAACGTCGCGCCGCAATCGATCGCTGAGAGACGAGGAAGAGGTACTGGCCACGCTGGAAGACGCAGGGATCGACCGTGAGCGCGTCACGAGCGTCGATTCGAAGAAGGTGAACGAGGCACTGGAAGTGACGGAACTCTCGGAAACCGACGTGTACGAGGTAGATGAGAGCGAATACGTCCGGAAGGCGGAAGTCGACGAGGAGGTCAAAGAGTCACGACTCCAGGGGTTGAAAGACCGGCTTGCGGCCAGTAGCGAGGCGGAATCCGACGAACTCCGCCAGGAGATCGAAGCCCTCGAGGAACGCATCGACGACCTCACCAGTTTCAGTACGGGAACACAGATGCAGGGGTAGTCCGGATACGATAGTCTGTACAAGATCGGAAGTGGAGTATTAGCGCTTCATACGCCGATATTTTGGAATATTAACTTTGGGTGAATCCTCTTCATATATAAAATACTGCTTGTTAGCTCGGCCTAGGCTCTTTTCACTATCTTCGTGCGCGTATTTCGCCACTCAAAAGGCCCGGGACGATTCGTTCGCGGCTATTCGAGACCACCGCACGGCGTTTGGTACCACCGGCTGACCGTTGATAGGAGCCCCTGCTCCACTCCGTCAGTGAAGCGCCAGGTCAGGCCCCGAGACCGGGTGACACACAAGCGTCTATTTGAGCCTCGGCCACGCCTTTGTAGGTGGGTAGAGTGGGTCCCGATATGGACCGAAGGACGTATCTCGCGGCAGCGTGCGCCGCCGGCGTCACGGCAACGGCGGGCTGTAGCGCCGTGTCGGAGAGCGAGACGCTCTCCGATCCGACGGTAAACGAGGACGCGCCGGGGCGGAAGGCCATCGCATTCACCTCGGACGGGGAGGAGGTGGGGCATTTCGGCGTCGACGGGAGCGTGGTCGCCGACCGAGTCGACCTCTCGACCGAGATATGGCACCGGGACGGGACGACCGTGGATTCCGTCGAGTTGCGGCTCTGGATGCCGGAGACGGCGACGGAATCACCCGCGAAGGTCGCCGTCGTCTCCCCGGTCGAGGGGGACAGTTCCCCGCCCCCGTCGCTGTCCCTCTACACGCCCGACCGGAAAGTCGGGACGGTCGTCGAGATCACCGACCTGGACGACCTCGCCGACGAGACGATCAGCACGCTCGACCTCGTCGTCGTCCCGGGGACGGACACGGCCACGGACCTGAAGATTCACGCGACTATCGACCTCTCCGGTGGCGGTCTCCTCGACGGTGGGTACACGCTCGACGGGGAATTCCGGCTATCGTACCCGGAACTGGCCGACCGGTAGCCGGACCTGTCCACCACGGGCCGCGGCGCCGCCGGTGACACTCCCTTCGAACGTCGGTAGCCGGGAGCGTTCAGCGAAACCGCCGATCACGGGAGGCGGCCTGCGACCCCCAGGGAGCCGTCGTCGGCCGCGACCGACCGGGTCGTGGGAACGTACAGCAGTTCGCCGACGACCGGCGGGGTCACGGCCGACGGAAGGACGAGGAGTCCGGCTCGGAACGGCGATGGACCGCCCTCAACACTCGTCGGCGTGCTCGCATTCCGCCCGCATCCCGCTCGTCTTGCACGCGCTGGCCAGGAGTTCCGCCTCCTCGGCCTCGGTGACGCCGTTTTCCCGTATCGTACGGAGTTTGCGCGCCTCCGCCTCGTCACAGTCCGGCTGGTCGATACGCCACGCGATCACCTGCTGGCAGGGCGATCTGCGCCCCTTCTCGTTCGAACGCATACGGGTGTCTACACCGCGGAGTGTGAACAGTTAGCACCCCCAGTACGCTGGGAGTTTATAGGGGACGGCCAGCGGCTCCCGGAACGGCCCGCCGACGGCGCAACGGGTTTGTGTCGCCGGCCGTACCCACCGTCATGGCCGACGACAGCCTCGAACGGCGCGTCGAGCGGCTCGAAGGGCGACTCGAGGCGGTCGAGGAGAGCCTGGACCGCTACCGGAGACAGCACGCGCTGCTCCTGGCGGAGGTGGACGTCGACGCCCTCGAAGATCCGGCGTGTCCGGAGTGCGGCGAGGGGACGCTCGTGCGGCGCTCCGGTCTCTCGTGGGCCAAGGCCGTCTGTCGGGAGTGCGAGACGGCGTGGGTGTTGAGCGGCTGAGTCGGACCCGCTACTCGCCGCTGGAGTCGGACGCCGGCTCCCGCAACTCCTCGACGAGCAGGTAGACGAAAAGCACCACGAGGACGAACTGGACGGCCTTGTCGACGGCGCCGAGCAGCGGATTCGGCATGCCGGCCAGCACCCAGACGACGGTCGTGACGCCGGCGTAGACGGCGCCGACCAGGTAGAGGACCGGCTGCCAGAGATCGGTAAAGAAGACGACGAACCCGACGAGGAGACCGAGTCCGAGGACGGCGAAGACGTTCCGGCCGGTCGTCGTCGCCAGCGCGAGGTGGATGGCCGCGGTGACGAGCGCCGAGGTGACCAGCAGCCCCTTCGCCGGCGTCCACTCGACGGGGCGCAACTCGAAGCCCGCAATCGACATGCTCGCGGTTCGACGCTCCCGACTCAAAACGGCGCCGATTCGTCGCCGGAGTGACACGCACCCGTCACTGGACGAGCGAGGCCAGCACCTTCCCCTCGACCTTCCGGAGGTGCTCGCCGACGGTGCCAGCGGAGACGTCGACGGTCCGGGCTATCTCCTCGTGGGTGGCCTGCCGTGGCTCCTCGTAGTAGCCCAGCTCGACGGCGGCCTCCAGGATCTCCTGCTGGCGCTCGGTGAGGACCGAAAAGAGCTGTTCGGAGTCGGGGTGGTAGTCGCCGATGCCCTCCAGCGAGAGACGCAACGAGTCCGGGATAGAGTCAACGACCCGCTGGATGGTCTCGTCGTCGCCGACCAGTGTGACGCGGACACCGCCGTCGTCGAGGCAGTCGATGGGCGTCTTGAGGACGATCTCGTTGTCGCCGACGATGGACAGCAGGCGAGCGACCGTCTCGGTCGGCCGGAAGTGGATGTAGGCCAGTCCCTCGCGGTCGCCGGAGACGTCGTGAGCGATGACGTCCGACTGGTCGTCGAGGATGGCGGCGGCCCGGTCGAGGTTCCCGCGGACGCTGTAGAGGGTCACGCAGGTGTCGTCCGACAGGAGGTTGATCTGGTGGATGGCGTCGCGCGTGACCGTCGGGTCGGCGGTGAGCGACTCGTCGGTGGGCTGGAGGCCGCCACCGTTCGGGGAGATGACGACGGTCGCGTAGCGCATACCCGCGAATGTGACACCGAGGAGCATACGCGTTTCGCTGCCGGCCGCCCACCTCGTTTAAACACCCCTCGAATCGCGGGCGATACGACGATTGGGCCGCTCGCCCACAGTATCGCCCATGACGCAGATACGGGACGCGAGCCGAGAGTTGCGAATCGACCCCGACTCGGTCGGCGGCGGCTACTTCAAACACGCCGTCTACAACCACTGGGACCCCTACGAGGACGTCGACGGGACGCTCCTGGAGCAGGACCGCGAGCGCCTGGCGGCGGCCGACGCCCTCGGCGAGACGGAGTTCGAGGACCTGATGCAGACGCTGGCGCTGTTCGGTGCCGGCGAGGAAGCCGTCACCGAGGACCTCGCGCCGCTGATGTTGGCCGTCGACGACATCGACGACCAGATGTTCGTCTCCAGTCAGATCTACGAGGAGGCCAAGCACACCCAGTTCTTCGACCGCTACTGGCGGGAGGTCGTCCACCCGGTGGCGGACGCGAAGGGCTTCGAGCGGGTGGCGCCGACCGACCAGCGGTTCTTCCCCGACGGCTACGTCGAACTGTTCGACCGCACCGAGGACGCGATGGAACGGCTCCTGACCGACGACACCCCTGAGAACCGCGTGAAGGCGTACTCGCACTACCACCTGGTCGTCGAATCGGTGCTGGCACAGACCGGCTACTACGGCATCACGTCGGCGCTGTCGCCGCGCGGCAGCGACGCGGTCCCGACCGGCGATTTCCCCCACGTCGAGGGACTGGTCGAGGGTATCTCCTACATCCGGAGCGACGAGGGACGACACGTCGGCTTCGGGATGCAGAAGGTCCAGCACCACCTCGCCGAGGACGGCGTCGACGAGGCGGTCGTCCGGGACACCCTCCAGGACCTGATGCCGCTGGTCGCCGAGACGGTCAGCGCCACCGGCGAGGTCGCCGAGCCGATGCCGCTGGTCGAGTACGCCCGCGAGAAACTCACTCGCCGCATCGACATCATCACCGACCGCGAGGCGACGATTCCGGACGTCGAGGAACTGGTCGCACTGGACGACGAACCCGCCGCCGCGGACTGACGACCGCCCGCCGTCTTTTCCCGCCGCCGTCCAGCGACTCTCGAGCACCGTCCGACCGAACACGACTGCTAGAGATTCCCACTCCCTTTAGGACTGAAAACAGTCTAACGAGTATTAACATTAAAGATCATAAAGGTTTTGTAGCCGTCGCGTTTCGGGTCGAGTGCACACGATGAGTGACCCGCAGTCCCGGTTCCGAACTGGCCGACCTGACGCCGTCGGTGCCGACTGCGTTCGCTCAGGAACGACTGCCGGTCTCCCGGGCGGACGGCCGCTCGGCGCCGGTCCTACTACGTGATACACATGGCACACGACAACGACGGAGAGGACAAGGTCGCAAGCCGAGTCCAGAACACCGAATCGATCGTTCGAGACGTCGACAACCCCGCCGCGCGCGAACTGCGCCAGAAGTTCGAGGAGCAGGACTTCACCTTCGCGCCGGGCCTGTACCACGCGCTGGACGCCCGGCTGGCCGAGATGGCCGGCCTGGACGCCGCGTACATGTCCGGCTACTCGACGGTCCTGGGCCAGTTCGGCTTCCCGGACCTCGAGATGGTCTCGATGACCGAGATGGTCGAGAACGCAAAGCGCATCGTCGAGGCGACGAACCTGCCGGTCGTCGCCGACTGTGACACCGGCTACGGCGGCATCCACAACGTCCGCCGCGCGGTCCGCGAGTACGAGAAGGCCGGCGTCGCCGCCGTCCACATCGAGGACCAGACGACGCCGAAGCGCTGCGGGCACATCGCCGGCAAGAAGATCGTCTCCCGCGAGGACGCCGAGGCGCGCTTCTCGGCGGCCGTCGACGCCAAGCAGTCCGACGACACCATCGTCATCGCCCGGACGGACGCCTACGGCTCCGCCAACGGCGACTGGGAAGAGCACGTCGCCCGCGGCCGGCTGTACGCCGACTGCGGCGTCGACCTGGTGTGGCCCGAGATGCCCGACCCGTCCCGCGAGGACGCCGTCGCCTACGCCGAGGAACTCCACGAGACCCACCCCGAGATCGACCTCGCGTTCAACTACTCCAGCTCCTTCGCCTGGAGCGAGGAGGAGGACCCGCTCACGTTCCAGGAGCTGGGTGACCTCGGCTACCAGTACATCTTCATCACGCTGTACGCGCTGCACTCCGGCGCGCACGCGGTCTACGAGGACATGAAGAACATCTCCGAGAACGACGAGGCCGCCCAGTGGGACCTCGAGGACCGCTACCTGGGCCACGAGACCGAGAGCCACCACGAGCTCTCGTTCGTCTCCCGGTTCCAGGACATCGAGGCGCAGTACGACCCCGAGGCCCAGGCCCGGATGGAGGCCAGCGAGGGCTTCACCGAGGACGAGAACGAGCCGCTCACGTCCGAGCAGGACGACGACTGAGCGGTCCGCCGAACCGGAGTAGTCGACCGGACCTGCGCCGGTCCGGCGCGGACGGTTTATTGTTTTTCGCCGAGTAGCTGTCGCCGTGCTGGCGACGACCCCGACAGTCCGCCCCGACGCACCCCCGCGCGGGGACGGACGTCGCTTGCGACACGCCCAGGGTGAGTAGTGATGCGGGAGTTCGTCTTCGACATCGAGTACGAGGAAGGGGCCGACCCGCTGGCGGACGTGTTCCTGCGGCATCCGGAGCTGGCGGCCCGGTCCTTCGAGGGGTGTCTGACCGCCGAGCGGTTCTTCCGTATCGAGCGGTACACCGGGCCGGCGGCCGCCCTCGAGGCGGTCCGGCGGTGTCGGTTCGACGGGTCGGTCTGTACCGAGAGCATCGAAACCTCCGACTGCGGCGGCGACCACCACCACGACGTCCTCGAAGCGACCGACGGCACGATGGTACTGTACACCTACGTCGAGGGGGCCAGGCCGAAGAGCACCGTCCAGACGCTGGTCAGGCGGTATCTGCCGCCAGGAACCGTCTGTGAGACGCGGCGCAGGGAGGACCGCCACGAGTGGCGCGTCCTGGCGCGCTCCGACGAGAAGGTCGGTCTGCTGTACGACACCCTCGGGGCGCGACTGCGGTCCGGGCTCAGGTTCCGGTATCGGAACCTCGGAGAGACCACCGACTGGCGGGCCGGCGTCCTCGAGTCGACGTCGCTCCCGGTCGAACAGCGGGACGCACTCGAGGCCGCCGTCGAGTCGGGCTACTACGAGACGCCGCGCCGGACGACCCTCGACGAGATCGCCGACCGGCTGGACGTCCCCAGGTCGACGCTCTCCTACCGGCTTCGCCGGGCGGAGGCCGAACTCGTCGCTCGGTACGTCGAGGGGTCGAGGGACTGGTAGCCGTCCCCCCACGACGGGTCGCGGTGGGCGGACCCCGGCCCGGACGGCGTCCACGAAGACGGCCGGCCTCGGTTCGGTACGCGTCAATCACCCTCGCAACGGTGAGCCCCTGTCTTCGGAGTCCCGCGAAACGACGGCGCGGCCTCAGGGGACGACCGGGGGAGTTGTCGCTCGCCAAACTAGCGCTGAATACCGACCACGAAGTACGTCCTCGCGACATGGTCGACGCGTTCGAGAACGGAGACCCGCCGTCCGACAACGGTGACCGGAGGTGAACGACGATGGCCGGTGAACGACTCGCGCTGACGGTGCTGATGGGCGTGCTTCTCGTGGCGGTGGTCGCCGCTATCGCCCGAGCGGAAGGCTGGACGGGCGTTTCGACGCCAGGGACCACCCGCAGTAGTGCGGAGGCCCGCGACAAACCGTCGGGCGCCCTCCGGTGGCTGACCACCGTCGATCACAAGGACATCGGCATCCTGTACGGAGGCTACAGCGTGCTGATGTTCGCGTGGGCCGGTGGTGCGGCGATGCTGATGCGAACGGAGCTGGTAACGCCGACCGAGACGGTGATTTCGCCGTCCTTCTACAACGCACTGTTGACGAGCCACGGGCTGACGATGCTCATCCTGTTCGGGACGCCGGTCCTGGCGGCCTTCTCGAACTACTTTATCCCGATTCTGGTCGGCGCCGACGACATGGCCTTTCCCCGCATCAACGCCATCGCCTTCTGGCTGCTGCCGCCGGGGGCGCTGCTCGTGTGGGCGGGGTTCTTTCTCGGGCCGGTGACCGGCGGTGCCGTCGGCCCGGCGGCGACCTCCTGGACGATGTACGCCCCGCTGTCGGTCGAGCAGCCGAACCCGGGGGTCGACCTGATGCTGCTCGGGTTGCACCTCACCGGCGTCTCGGCGACGATGGGCGCCATCAACTTCACGACGACAATCTTCACCGAGCGCGGCGAGGACGTCACCTGGGCCAACCTCGACATCTTCTCGTGGACGGTTCTGGTCCAGTCCGGACAGATCCTCTTTGCGTTCCCGCTCCTGGGTAGCGTCTTCATCATGCTGCTCATGGACCGGAACTTCGGGACGACGTTCTTCGCCGTCGAGGGGGGCGGCCCCATCTTGTACCAGCATCTCTTCTGGTTCTGGGGCCACCCCGAGGTGTACATCCTCATCCTCCCAGCGATGGGCATCGTCTCGTGGATACTGCCGAAGTTTGCGGGCCGGAAGCTGTTCGGCTTCAAGTACGTCGTCTACTCGACGCTGGCCATCGGCGTCCTCTCGTTTGGCGTCTGGGGCCACCACATGTTCAGCAGCGGCATCGACCCCCGCATCCGCGCGTCGTTCATGGCGGTCACGCTGGCCATCGCCGTGCCCACTGCAGTCAAGACGTTCAACTGGATCACGACGCTGTGGAACGGCCGAATCCGGCTGACTGCGCCGATGCTGTTCTGTCTTGGCTTCGTCTCGAATCTGATAATCGGTGGCGTCACCGGCGTCTTCCTGGCGTCGACGCCCGTCGACCTCCTCCTCCACGAGACGTACTACATCGTGGGGCACTTCCACTACTTCCTGATGGGCGGGACGGTCTTCGCCGTCTTCGCCGGCATCTACTACTGGTTCCCCATCGTCACCGGGCGGATGTACCAGCGGACGCTGGCGAAGTGGCACTTTTGGCTGTCGATGATCGGCGTCAACGTCACGTTCTTCGCCATGCTCGTCCTCGGCTACCTCGGCATGCCCCGCAAGTACGCGACCTACGCGTTCGACCCAGGACTTGCGCCGCTTGCCTCTGTGAATCTGCTGCACCAGATCACTACCGTCGGCGCGTTCGTCATCCTCTTCGGACAGATCATCTGGATATGGAACGTCGTTAGCTCCTACCTCGAAGGGCCCGAAGTCACCGACCCCGATCCCTGGAACACGAAGTCAGACGGTCTCCACGGCCGGGAGTTCGCGTGGTTCGAAGAGCAACTCGCTACCGAGGGCAAACTCGCCACCACCGACGGCGGCGACGGTCCCGAAAGCGATGTCGCGACCGACGGCGGCGAAGAGTGACCCCCGGTCGACGAGTCGAAACCTGACGGTGCGAGCACGACCGGCGGCGCATTCAGGGACCTCAGGCGGAAACGTCAATAGAACCGATTCGGCCATCTTTAATACCGGGCGACTGCACCCTTCGAGTGACCATGACCGCAATCGACGAGCGCACGCACGACCGGACGTTCGTGCGGACGTTCTTCACGACGCCGACCGCAGAGCAGGGTCAGGAGGACTCCGCGAAGAAGCTCCGCAGTGCCATCGGCCTGCGCGGGATGCAGGCGCCCGACGTCTGGGTGCCGGACAACGAGGACGCCACCGCGCCGAACATGCGCGACGAGGGTGCCGAAAACATCGCCGACGTCGTCGCCGAGGGCGGCGCCGACTTCCCCGGCGAGATTCACCCCCGCGTCGTCTGGCACCGTGACAGTCCCGAGACCCGCTACAAGGGCTTCCAGCACATGCTCGAAATCGCCGACCCCGAAAACGGCGCCGTCGAACACATCGACGGGTTCGTCATCCCCGAGGTGGGCGACATCGACGACTGGAAGAAGGCCGACGAGTTCATCACCATCGTCGAAAACGAGTACGGCCTGGAGGAGGGTAGCCTCGCCATGTCCGTCATCATCGAGTCCGGCTCCGCCGAACTCGCGATGGGCAAGCTCCGCGAGGAGATGGGCAAGGCCACCAACAACCTCGAGCGACTGTTCCTGCTCGTCGACGGCGAGGTCGACTACACCAAGGACATGCGCGCCATCACGCCGACGGGCGGCCTGCCGGAGTGGAAGGAACTGCGGCACAACACCTCCCGGGCGGCCAGCGCCGCCGGCCTCATCTCCGTCGACGGCCCCTACGACGACATCCGCGACGTCGAGGGCTACCACGACCGCATCACCGCCAACAATGCCATGGGCATGCTCGGCATCTGGTCGCTGACGCCCGGCCAGGTCGTCGAGGCCAACCGGAGTCCCCTGCCGCCCGCCGAGGGCTACTGGACGCTGTCGGCTGGCGGCCGCACGGCCGAACTCGAAAGCGAGGACGGCGTCGAGGTCTACACCGGCGAGACCGTCGACCTCGAGGCCGAGGACGGCGGCTACGAACTCGAAGTCGCCGGCGACGAGTACTTCCTCGAGACCGAGGAGGAACTGGCCGAGGAACTGCTGGACCTCCTCGATTACGTCCCCAGCCTCGACGACATCGTCGACTCCATGGAGGAGTTCGAGGCCGCGAAGGAGGCCGGCAAGGGCGCCATCGCCATGACCCGCGCCGCCACGGTCGACATCGACGGCGTTCGGGTCGACGTCGCCAGCGACCGCATGTGGGACGAGGCGACCTACCAAGCCCTGCAGACGCCCATCACGC
Organism: Natronomonas marina; assembly: GCF_024298905.1. NCBI lineage: Archaea > Methanobacteriati > Methanobacteriota > Halobacteria > Halobacteriales > Natronomonadaceae > Natronomonas > Natronomonas marina. Next base: position 624,403 of record NZ_CP101154.1, on the reverse strand, counting down.
TGTTCCAGGACGTCTACGAGAACCGACCCGACCAGCACGACGACCTCGCCGAAATCTACAGCGACGACGTCGTCGAGCGGGCGATGAACGTCGGTAACTAACCACTTTTTGCACGGGCCGGCCTGCGGCCGGCCCGACAAAAACGTGGGGAAAATATGCGCGCGTGCTCCTGCCGCGCTCTCCCTGCGGTCGAGCGCGTTAGTCCGCGCGCGCTACGGCGCCTCACTTCGTTCGGCGCCGCGAACCGCCTCGGGAGCGTTCTCCGAACGCCCCCTCGGCGGATGCTTGCTCCGATTCCCGTTCGGTGTGTCTGTCCACGAGTAGGGACCACTGGACGAAAATCCGGGGAGAACGTTTCCGGTCCCGCCTTGGGACCCGAAGGGGACAAGCATCCGCGAGCGACAGCGAGCGGTTTGCTGAAACGAGCGCGGAGCGCTCGTTTCGCATGACGAAAGACGCCATAGTCATTCGGGGAAGTTATTGAGGAAAACCGTCTTTTCGATGTAATGACTGGCCGTGAGAAAGAAGTTGTACGCCACCTGAGCGAGGAAGACCTGGATAGACTGCTCACGGAAACTGACGACGTGAAGCAACACGAACGGCTCGTGTTCATCAAACGGCTATACAAGGGAGCGACGCTCGCTGAAGCCGCTGATGACGTTGGGCGATCAGAGGGGACAGCTGACAACTGGGTCGAACGCTGGAATGAAGGAGGACTGGGCAAACTCACGCCGAACTTCGGGGGCGGCAGGCCCCCGAAGCTCGGCGAGGCCGAACAGCAGCGACTGATCGAGCGACTCCGTGAGGGCCAGCCCTGGAAAAAACAGGAGATTCAGCATCTCCTCAACGAGGAATTCAATATCGAGTATCATCCACACTATCTACCGACGTTTCTGGACAACCTCGGCCTCTCGTACGCTATTCCACGGACGAAACGTCCTGATCGACCAGACGACGCCGAAGGGATTCTCGACGAACGCGTCGAGTACGCGTTCGACGAGGATGCCGACGATCAGCCTCACAACAAACGAGAGAAAGATCAAGACGACGAAGACTGGGACCGTGACGAGGATATTCGAACAGATGGTGGCACAGTCATCGGGTTTTTCGACCTGTCACATCCACAGCCGTGGGACAATTCTCAGCGGATGTACACAGTTGATGACCCACACATCACCCGGCCGCTGGTGAAAATCGACACACCAGCGGCCGGGTTCTATGCACTCAACGGTGAGAGTGTACTGTCGTTTCCCGCCGAACCAGGAGAAAGAACAGATCTGTGAGTGCTTCGAGACGATCCGCGAGCAGAATCCGCGTACCCGGATTCTGCTCGTTTTAGATAACTTCTCATCTCACATTTGCAAGTACACTCGCAAGCGTGCCCACGAACTAGGAATTGATCTCGTATTCCTTCCGGTTGGATCGCCGCATCTCAATCCAATCGAGCCAGTCTGGAAAAGTCTCAAGTGGGAGTCATCACCGCTGATTGTCGAAGATGAAGACGAGTACCGAACACTCCTTGACGATCTGTTCGAAGAACTGACCGAGCAACTGAGCTTCGCTGCATCGTGGATTGACAATCACCTCAGTGGATTCCTCAATAAGATCCGCTAATCACTAAGGCGTCTTTCGAACCACGCGGCGACGAGACGGCGGAGCCGTCGAGTCGCCGTAGCGAGAGCCGACTAACGTGCGGCGAAGCCGCGCGGCTGGAGGCTCTCGCGCATATTTTCCCCACGTTTTTGCCGACCCCCGAAGGGGGTCGTGTAAAAAGTGGGTGTCCTAGGGCCAGATACGGTGGGCGAGACTCGACAGCACCTGCTGGTCCTCGAAGGGCGTCTCGCTGTGGGGCGTCGGCCGGAGGTCGTCCTTCTCCTCGAGGAACGTCGCCAGTCGGTCGCCGTCCTTGTGGTCGAAGCCACCGATGGACCACGGCGGCCAGATGGTGAGGTGCTCGAAGCGGCCACCGTTGCCGTTCCAGCGGGCGTAGACGTCGGCGGCGCCGTCGTCGGCGACGACCGCAAGTTCCCCGTCGGTCGCCCGCATCGCCTCGACGTAGTCGTCGAGCGTCGCCGTCCCTCCGCCGGTGTAGGCCCCGAAGACGTTCCGGACCGCCCGGTGGTCCGAGTGGTCCAGAAGTACCGACCGGAGGTCGTCGTCCGCGTCACTCATTTGCCGTGAGTACGCCTCACACACTCATAAGCCTCCGGGTCGCGGTATCGGAGGGGCTTTTCCTCGCGGGCCGCAACGCCCGGTATGCTCTACTACGTGACGACGAACGAGGGGAAGGTCAGGGAGGCCGAGGAGTACCTCGACGACGTGGTCGCGCTGGACTACGACTACCCGGAGATACAGTCCGACTCGATGGCGGCCATCGCCGCGGAGGGCGCGCGGGCGGCCCACCGCCACGCCGACGCGCCGGTCATCGTCGACGACGCCGGCCTGTTCCTCGAGGACTTCGAGGGCTTCCCCGGCCCCTACTCGGCGTACGTCGAGGACACCCTCGGCGTCGAGCGGGTGGGTCGGCTCGCGCGCCGCGAGGACGCCACCCGCGCGCGGTTCCGGTGCGTCGTCGCCTACTGCGACGGCGAGCCGTTCGAGGCCTCGCCGGAGCCGGTCGACACCACGGACAGACGGGGCCGGGACCTGGCCGCCGACGAGCGCGCCACCGCCGCGACCGACGACTCCGTCGCTGAGGGCGCGCTCCCGGTGAAGCTGTTCACCGGCGCCGTCCCCGGCCGCATCGTCGAACCGCGGGGCGAGGGCGGCTTCGGCTACGACCCCATCTTCGAACACGACGGCCGGACGTTCGCGGAGATGAGCCCCGAGGAGAAGAACGCCGTCTCCCACCGCGGGCGGGCACTGGGCGCCTTCGCGGAGTGGTTCCAGGGTCGCTGAGCCGGGTCTCCGCCGCCGTCGACCGACGCCACGCGTGACGAGCGGTCGCCACAGCCGGTCGAGATCCCACACGAATAAACGGGTCAGGGGCGTTACACGAGTATGACAGTCGACGGAACGGCGCTGATAACCGGTGCCTCGGCAGGCATCGGCCGCGCACTGGCGACGGAGTTCGCGGCCAACGGCCACGACGTCGCTCTCGTGGCGCGCCGCGAAACCGAGTTGCTCGAACTCGCCAACCGACTCGAGGACGACCACGGGGTCAGGGCCCACGCCATCGACATGGACCTGGCCTCGGTGGACGCCCCGAACGAACTGTACGAGACGACCGAGGCGCGGGACATCCAGGTCGACGTCCTCGTGAACAACGTCGGCATCGGTACCCAGGGGGCCTTCGTCGAGAACGACCTCGGCCGCGAACTGGACCAGATGCAGTTGAACGTCGTGACGCCGACCCAGTTGACCCACCGCTACGGCGGCGACATGGCCGATCGGGGCCACGGCGGCGTCCTCAACGTCGCCTCGACGGCCGCCTGGTTCCCCGGGCCGTTCATGGCCATCTACTACGCCTCGAAGGCCTACATGAAGAACTTCTCGGAGGGCATCGCCGAGGAACTCCGGCCGGAGGGCGTCGACGTGACGGTGCTGTGTCCCGGGCCGGTGGACACGGAGTTCCAGGAGCGGGCCGACAACGAGGACACGCCGCTCGGCAGCGGCGAGATGCAGGACGTCGAGACGGTCGCACGCGCCGGCTACGAGGGTCTGCAGGACGGCGACACCGTCGTCGTCACCGGCTGGAAGTACAGGCTCCTGACGAAGGTGTCGAACGTGCTGCCGAACCGCCTCACGCGGAAATCGGCGCGGGACCTCAACACGGCGGAGTGACTTCGGGGGCGCCCGTTCGACCACGGTGCAATCCAACATTTTTCCGCCTCGGGGTCGCGGCGACGACACCTCCGCGCGAGAACGTCCTCAGCGGTTTCGAGGCGGAGCCTCCGGCCTCAAGAAGCGAGGACTTCCGACGCCAGTCGGAAGGACGACGCGAGTAGGCCGGGGAGGAAGCCGACACGCTGGGAATCAGGTACCGTTGTTGCTGCTGTTCGACTCGCCACCCGATACACTTTTTCCGGGGGCAACCATACCAGTGCCTAGTGATACCGCTGCGCACACGTCGCCGGTATCACGGGCCGCAGTAGCCCGGCCCCCGAATGGTGGGGATGTTGACCCCGACGGTCGTTCGGTACGGGTGAGGAACGACCTTCCTCCCCGGCGACAATTGACGGCGAGTCCCACATCAAAGCCCCTCCCTCAACGAGCGAGGTCGCAAGACCGAGCGAAGTAGGGAGGGGTCGGTTACAAGCGCACGGCACTTCTGATGGGCTGGGGAAGACGCCACGGGCGCCTTCCGAACGTCGACGAAAAAGACGGCCGCGCCCGACCGCTACGCCAGCGGCGTCCGCTCGACGACCGTCCCGTCGTAGGTGGGGTACTGCTCGACGATCTCGCCCTCGTCGACGTCGCCGTCCTCGACCATCTCCTCTAACAGCCACCACGCCAACTCGACGTGGTCGGACTTGACGGTGTAGTACGACTCGGGGATGCCCAGTTCCTCGAGGCGGCGCTCGGTCGTCCAGGTCTTGCCGTAGACGAGCGTGCCGTCGTCGGTTATCTCGTCGAACTCGCGGCGGATGTTCCTGGCCATCCGCTTGAGCCGCGAGCGGTGCTGGGCGGCGTCCTTGAAGACGCTCGTACAGAAGTAGACCTTCTCGTGGTCGCCCATCGTCTCGAGGATGTCGTGGCTGCCCTCGACGGCGGACATGTGGTCGTCCTTCAACTCGAAGCCGGCCTCCTGCATCCGCCGGTAGTTGCCGTCCGACATCTCGAACTCGTTGATGTTACAGAAGTCGGCGGCGCCCTCGTCGAGAAAGTCGAGGAACTCCTCTTCGGCGCGGATGCCCGGTATCTCGAAGGCCGGCGTCAGGCCCTCCTCGCGGGCGATATAGAGGATGTCCTCCCACTCGGTGCCGTGCAACTCGCCCCACTGCTCGTAGGGCGGGTGAAACCGTATCTCGTCGAGACCGGCCGCCGACAGTCGGCGCATGTTCTCGCGGCCGCCCGTGATGCCCGTGTAGAGGTGGGTGTGGTGGTCGGCGCCGAACTCGTCTTTCAGGAGTTCGAGGTAGTGACAGGTCCGCTCCAGCACCTCCTGCGGTTCGCCGCCGGTGATGGACGACCCCAGCGCGTCCATCCGTTTCGCCTCCTCGATGACGTCTTCGTCGGACTCGACGGGCCGCTCGTTGGCGTACACCTGCCCGACGTTCTTGCGGTTCTCGCCGAGCGGACAGTAGAAGCAGTCGCGCTGGTCACAGTAGCCGTAGACGAACAGCACCATCTTCCCCCCGACGGCGCACTGTTCACAGCCCTTCGAAATCATTCGTTGACAGACGTTTCCCGCCCCAGCAGGAAAAGTCGTGCGTTCCGTGGCCGTCTCCGGTCGAAGCCGTCCGGGAGCGCCGGCGGCCGACGCCCGACGGTGCCGGGCGTTCGGGGCACCGACGGACTCAAACCCGACGACCGCCTGCCTCCCGGTATGCGACCGACGCGCCGTTCGTTCCTGGCCGCCGCCGGGACGGCCGCGACCGGGGCGCTCGCGGGCTGTACCGGCCGACTGACCGCCGAGGGGGCCGCCTTCGCCGCGAGCGGGGCCACGCTGCCCGAGCGCGTTCAGGTCGAGACCGGCTACACCCACCACCGGACCGACGACTCGACCGTCTCGCAGCGATTCGAGTGGTACGGCATCGGGCGGACCGTCGACGTGACGAACGTCGTCGCCGAGTACGACCGCGCCGTCGAGTTGGACCTGCTGGGCCGGCGCATCCAGGCGGCCGTCTTCGCGGCACTGGCCACGCCGAAGGTCCGACTCCTCGGGCGGGAGTACAACCCGGTCGCGGGGATGTCGACGGCCGAACTCGCCGAACTGGTCCAGGAGCGCTACGACGAGTTCGACGTCGCGGGTGCCCGGGAGAACTACGCCTGGACGGTCGCCGGCAGCGGGACCACGGTGACCCGCTTCGACGCCGAGGCCCAACTGCTCGCGGTCGGTCGGCCGGTCGACGTCCACCTCTACGTGAGCGGGGCGGTCGAGGTCGGCGGCGACTTCCTGGTCACGCTTTCGGTCCACCCGCAGGCGTTCGGCCGCCGGGAGTCGACCGTCCGGCGGCTGATGGGGGCCGTCGAACCCGCCTGAACGGGGAGAAATGACTTAACCCGCCGCGAGCAATCCACGTACGACGACCGATGCTCCTGGTCCTCTGTGTCGACCTCGACGACGACCTCGGCCGCAAGACGGAGTTCGAGACGCCCGTCGTCGGCCGCGACGCCGTCGAGGCCGCCGCCGTCGCGCTGGCGAACGCCGACCCCGAGGACTCCGACGTGAACGTCTGCTTCCAGGGCGTCCACCTCGCCGACCGGATCGACGACGAGACCGTCGAGGTCGCGGTCGTGACCGGGACCGCCACGGCCGACGTCTCGGCCAACCGGAAGGTCGGCGACGAGGTCGACACCGTGCTGGCGTCGCTGTCGACCGGCGAGGACGTCCGCGCCCTGGTCGTCACCGACGGCGCACAGGACGAGTCGGTGCTGCCGGTCATCCGCTCGCGGGTGCCCATCGACGGCGTCCGCCGCGTCGTCGTCCGGCAGGCACAGGACCTCGAATCGATGTACTACACGTTCAAGCAGGTGCTCGCCGACCCGGAGACCCGTGGCACCATCCTCATTCCGCTCGGTATCCTGCTTCTCATCTATCCGGTCGCCATCGTCGCCGACGAACTGGGGTTGCCGGGGTCGACGCTCGGCGTCATCTCGGCGCTGCTCGGCCTCTACATCCTCTTTCGCGGTCTCGGACTCGAGGAAGCCATCGACGACCTGCTGGAGCGGGTCCGCGTCGGCCTGTTCACCGGCCGGGTCCAGCTCATCACCTCCGTCGTCGGCGCCGCGCTGGTCGCCGTCGGCGGCGTCGGCGGCCTCGAAGCCGTCGGCGCCGACCCCGATCCGGCCCCGCTCGGCGCGACGGTCGCGTTCGTCTACGGCGCCGTCCAGTGGGTCGCCGCCGCCGGCGTCGTCGTCGCCCTGGGCCGCATCACCGACGAGTACCTCGAGGGCGGCTTCCGGTGGCGCTACCTCAACGCGCCGTTCTACGTCGTCGCCATCGCCGTGGTTCTCCACGGACTCACGGCCTTCTTCCTGGGGATCGTGGACCTGTCGTATCTCGCCGTGATGCTGACGGCCGGGACGCTCCTGGGGCTGGCCAGCACGCTCGCCTTCGCCGTGGTCGAGGAGCGATACCCGCCCGGGCGGGACTCCGAAATCGTCGGCTAGGGAACGGCGACGCCCGCGACCGCCGGCAGCCCGAGCGAGCGGTGCCGCCAGCCGTCGCCCGCGTTCGCCAGGAACGTCCCCGATTCGGTGACGACGTAGGTCGCGTCGGCGTAGGCGACGCCCGCGACGGCCTCCTCGACCGGCAACTCGATTTCGGCCCACTCGCCGTCGACAGCCTCGCGCTCGTACAGCGCGTCGGCGGTTGCAGCGTGGGCCCGACCCCCGTCGCTGTCGACGACGCGGAACGCCCCTTCGAGGGCGGTCATCCAGCCGTTGGCGAGGTAGTAGAGCCCGGTGGCGGTGGCAGCGAGCGGGCCGCCCGCCGTCGTCACGTCGTCGACCGCGTCGAGCCCGACGTGGGTGCCGTCCAGACGGTAGATCCCGTCGGCGGCCGCGACCATGTCGCCGTCGATGGCCCGGACGTCGCCGACGTGGGCCAGCGTCTCCCAGCCGTCCTCGTAGCGGGCGAGTCGCCCCTCGCCGGCCGCGAGCAGCCCATTGTGGTAGCCGACGGCGTCGGCGGGACCGAAGCCGGTCGCCTCGAAGCCCTCGCCCGTCCCGACGAGGACGTCCTCGGTCGTGGCGACGGCGAGGCGGCCGTCGTCGGCGACGACGTCGCGTGCGGTACACCGCTCTCGGAGGGCGAACTCGCCGACGATGTCCGCCGAGACCTCGACGCGCGCGACGCCGGCACCGGTGGCGAGGAACGCCGTGGTGGCGCCCTCGCGGTCGGCGTAGACGCGCTTCTCGTCGAGGCTGATGTCCTCGTCGCTCATACCTTCGCTCGGCGGCGGAGCCTCGAAAGCGTTTATGTCGGTTCCGACCGGTCGCGGTACCGCTCGAAGACCCGCCGTCCCCACCGGAGGACCGACGCGTCGTCGGCGAAGACCGCGCCGACGAGGACGCCCTCCTCGTAGCCGAAGAAGCCGAGTTCGTCGTCGTCGAACAGCACTAGCGCGAAGGGTATTTCGCCGTCGACGGCCCGTATCTCCATGTTCGGCTCCCGGCTCGCAGTCTCGTAGTCGTCGTAATCGCTCTCGAGTCGGTCCGTGGCGGGCGGTTCCAGAACGAGCGTCGCGGTCTGTTGGCCATCGAGGACCCGTTCGTGGATCTTCTCGAAGTACCGCGGCATCCCGGACGGCGAGAGACAGCGGAGACGCTCGGCGCCCTTGGCGCGCTCCTCGAGCCGGTCGAGCGGCCGCTCGGGGGCGTGTCGGCCCGGAACGTGGACGCGTCCGTGTTCGAACAGCCGAAGCGGCAGGTGGTGGTCGGGCGGGACCGTCTCGAGGAGCCGGCCGGCGGCCGCCAGGCGGTCCAGCCGCGAGAGGTAGGCGTCGTGGCGCCGCCACGCCAGCCGGCCCAGTCCCGTCAACCGGTAGCCCGCCTCGCAGGGCGCGACCAGTCCGGCCGCCTCCAGGTCCTGCAGCGCCTTGTAGACCGTCGAGCGGGAGACCCCCAGCGCGTCCCGGAGAGCCCGCTGTGTCAGCGGCCCGTCGGCGAGCGCCTCGAGCACCGGCGCGCGCTTCCTGAGGACGTCGTAGAACGGCGGGGCCTCCCCGTGGGCTCCGGTCATCGCTTCGCCCTATCGGTCGCGGGGGTTAAATTACCCCCCGATCGGTGTTTCGAGGGGCGAAACCTGTCCGAGAGGTCGAAACACGTCCGGGGACGTAATCTGAAGGTGACTCCGGAACCAGAGGGAACTGCACCCCGCTGACGCCTCCCTCCAGCCGACCTGGTCGCCCCGTGTCGGTATCCCTTTGCCGGCGGCCCACGAAGGGCCGCGCATGCAAGTGTTCGGGTCCAGCGGCGTCCGTGGCGTGGCCGGCACGGAGCTGACGCCGCCGTTCGTCGGGCGGATCGCCGCCTCGGCCGGCACCGTGCTGGACGCCGAGGCCGTCGGACTTGCCCGCGACACCCGCACGACGGGCCGGCTGTTCGCCGACGCCGCCGCCAGCGCGCTCGGTAGCGTCGGCTGCGATGTCCACCGCCTCGGCGTCGTTCCGACGCCCGGCGCACAGGCGTACGCCGAACGCGAGGGAGTCCCCGTCGTCGTCATCACGGCGAGTCACAACCCGCCCGAGTACAACGGCGTGAAACTCGTCGGTGCGGACGGCGTCGAACTGTCCCAGGAGACGCTCGAACGAATCGAGGAGCGCCTGCTGGCGGAGGACTTCCGGCTCCGGGACTACGAGGCCGTCGGCGGCCACCGCACGGCCGACGGCGTCGGCGACGCCTACGTCGAGGCGTTGCTCGAACGGCTGGCCGCCGAGGGCGTCCGCGAGCGAATCGCGGCAGCCGACCCGACGATTGCTCTGGACCCCGGCCACGGCGCGGGCTGTCTCACCAGCCCGCGGTTCTTCCGGGAACTCGGCTGCCGCGTCCACACGGTCAACGCGACCCCCGACGGCCACTTCCCGGGTCGGGACCCCGAACCCGTCGCCGAGAACCTCGCGGACCTCCGGCGACTCGTCCGCTCGACGGACGCCGACCTGGGGGTCGCCCACGACGGCGACGCCGACCGGGCCATCTTCGTCGACGAGGCGGGCAGCCACGTCGAGGGTGACGCCGCCCTCGCCGCGCTCGCGGCCGACGAACTCGACGACGGCGACGTCGCCGTCTCGGCGGTCAACGTCTCCCAGCGGCTCGTCGACGCCGTCGACGCCGCCAGTGCGACCCTCGAGTTGACGCCCATCGGGAGCACCTACATCATCTCCCGGATACGGGAACTGCGCGCGGAGGGCGCCGACGTGCCCGTCGCCGGCGAGGGCAACGGCGGAATCCTCTTTCCGGGCTACCGGATCGCCCGCGACGGCGCCTACACCGCCGCCCGCTTTCTCGCGCTCGTGGCCGACCAGCCGGCGAGCGAGATCGCCGCCGCCCACGGCGGCTACGTCAACGCCCGGGCGAACCTCGAGTACGACGGCGCGGGCCAGCGAGAGGCCATGTTGGGCGCGGCCGAGACCTACGCCCGCGAGGCCGACGCCGAGGTGACGACGCTCGACGGCTACCGCCTCGACTACGGCGACGCGTGGGTGCTCGCCCGCCCCAGCGGGACCGAGCCGCTCGTCCGCGTCTACGCCGAGGGTCCCGACCGGGCACGGACCGAGGCGCTCCTCGAGGGGATGTGTGAGGCCCTGGAGTCGGGCCGCGAGGCGGCCTGACCGAACTCGGGGCAGGCCCTCAGGGCGGGTCGTGCTCCTCGAGGGCCTCGTCCAGTCGCTCGCGCCGGTCGCGGGCGCTTTCGAGTTCCTCCGCGACCGCGCCGGATCGGAGCCGTTCGCGCTCCTCGGGTGTCAGTTCCGCGCGGGCGACGGCGCTCTCCCGCAGCCGTTCGTACTCGTCGTCCCGCGCCAGCGAGCAGACCGCCCGGAGCGCCCGCGTCGTCTCCTCGCCGGCGAACCGGTCGACGACCGAGAGCAGTTCCTCGGTCCGGAACCGGAGTCGCCCGACCTCCGGCGGCGGCCAGCCGATACACAGCGGGTCCGCCGAGAGGTCCTCGAGGTACGTCCGGTTGGTCGCCACCCGGCGCTTCAGCAGGCTCGCGTCCTCGACGTAGTGCTCCAGTTTCGACTTCGAGTAGTCGGCGTACTCCAGCAGTTCCGGCACGGTGTGGTCGCCGGCCGGCTCCCTGTCGACGTACTCGAACAGTTCCGTCGGCGGCGCCCGGAAATCGACCAGCGGGTAGCCGGCCGCCGTCCGGACGAACCCGAGGAACTCGCGGGCGGGCGCCTCCTTGCGGAACTCGGCGAAGGCCGCCCGCACTGCCTCGTCGTAGCGCTCGATGGGTTCCCGGAGCCGCTCGACTGGTGCGTCGAGGTCGGCCTCGCCGAGTCGCCGGACCCGCTGTAACTCCTCGATGCGCTCGTCGAGTTCGCGGCGGCGGCGCTCGGCCTGCCGGTAGGCCGTCCGGTAGCGGCTCCGGGCGTCTTCGAGGTCGTCGCGGTAGTCGGCGTACTCGCGGGCCGGCGCCAGCGCCTCGCGGGCGGCGTCGAAGTCGTCGGTCGTCAGCGACTTCGAGACGCCGCCCGTCTTGACGTGACCGTCGGCCTCGAGGAACGCCTCGCTCTCGGGGATGTCCTCCGGAATCGACGACATCGTCTCCGAGAGGTCGTCCCGGAACTCGACGTACCCCTCGAAGTCGTCCCAGTCGGTCGCCCGTTCCTCCCAGCGGTCCAGCACGCGGGCGACGGACTCGTAGGCGTCGGCGACCGTGTCGACGTCCTCGGGGTCGACCGGCGGGTCGGACTCCAGGCGCTCGAGGCGGTCGGCGGCGGCCGCCAGTTCCGCGGCCGGGTCGTCACTCGGCGTAGACATCCTCGGGGTCGAAGACCTGCTGTCCGACGACGTCGCCGTCGACGGTCCGGTGGAAACAGCTCTCGTGGCCGGTGTGACAGGCGCCGCCGTCCTGCTCGACGACGTACAGGAGGGCGTCGCCGTCGCAGTCGACGCGGACCTCCTCGACGCGCTGGGTGTGGCCGCTCGTGGCGCCCTTCTTCCAGAGTTCCTCTCGGCTCCGGGAGTAGTAGTGTGCGTAGCCGGTCTCGCGGGTCCGCTCGAGGGCCTCCCGGGAGACGTACGCGAGCATGAGGACGTCGCCGGAGTCGGCGTCCTGTGCGACGGCGGGGAGCAGCCCCTCGTCGTCGAAGGCGAGGTCGACGGACATGGCCGGACGTGGGTCGCTCGCGGGGATATGCCTTTTCGTTGGTCCCTCGAAAGGGTCAGGCCAGCCCGAGCGCCGACAGCAGCGCAAACAGCAGGTCGCCGTAGCCCAGCGCCACCACCAGACCGGCGAACATCGGCAGGATGAACGGGATGCCGGGGGTCAGCCAGACGGTCTCGCGGTCGGACTCGACGAGCACCTCCAGCCCCTCCCGGAGTTCCGCCGGCGTGGTGCCGTAGGCGCGGTGCTCCTCGAGGAACCGCGCTGCGCCCCACGTATCGAGCGGGCGGACGGCCGACTCCTGGGCGTCCCGGGCGTCGGTCGCCGGCCCGGGAGCGTCGACGGTGTCGACCACCGTCTCACCGCCGTCGGTCAGCGCCCGCTCGTCGTCGACGATGGAGCCGTCGCCGGGGTCGTTCCGCTCGGTCGGCAGCGGGTGGCGGTACCGGTCGGGCTCGGACCGGACCGCCGCGAGGTCGACGCCGCGCCACCGCAGGTACATCCGCAGGGCGTCGACGTCCAGCCCCCGGCGGGTGAACCCCGCCGGCGTCTCCAGCAGCCGACCGTACTCGCCGGGAATCTCGTCGACGGCGACCGGCCGGCCGACGAACATCGCGGGCGTAATCTCGCCGCGGGGCAGGTTCCGCAACGCCAGGAGCAGGGGGTACGCCAGCCCGAGCAGCACCGTGTTCGAGAGGATGGTCAGAGAAAAGACGCCGAGTGCGGCCGTCTGTGTCGGATAGGCGGCCGGGACCGCCCCGCCGAGCGCCGTCACGACCGAGGCGGGCAGGTAGTACGCCGGATTGGCGGGGAACACGACGGCGAGCGTCATGACGGCCTTGGCGTCGGCGCCCCCGAAGCCGCCGAGTCGCCAGAAGACGTAGCCCAGCGGCGCGACGAGTCCGAGCGACAGCAGTACCCGGATCACGAACAGCGTCTGTCGACGGGTGCCGGCGACCAGCAGCGCGTCCCACGCCAGCGCGACGACGCCGACGACGACAAGCGGGAGCCACGCCCGGTTGGGGACCCGGCGAGTCCGGACGTCCCTGAGGGCCGCCCACCCGAGCACCGGCACCGCCACCAGTCGCAGCAGGTCGGGGCCGCTCGCGATTCCGAAGACCAGCGACACGGCCGTCCTTGCGTCCACCTCCATTATAAACTCGTGCACTCGTCTCGCTCCCGGTCAGGTTCAGTACCGGAAATTATTCGCCTTCAAAATCGGACGACCGTTCAGCGTGGCCGAAAGAGCTGCCATAGTGGGAACGTATATCCGGGTGGGTTCGCTATCCGTAGTCGAACGGGATGCCGTACAGGGACCACGAGACGCTCGAACTCGGGGCGTCGGCGCTCGTCCTCGTCGACGTCCAGCGGGGGTTCGACGACGAGCGGTGGGGCGACCGCAACAACCCCGACGCAGAGCGACACGTCGCGGAACTGCTCGCTGCGTACCGGCGTGCCGGACGCCCCGTGTTCCACGTCAAACACGACTCGACGGAGCCGGGGTCACCGCTTCGTCCGGACCGGCCGGGCAACGCGTTCAAGCCGGAGGCGGAGCCGACCGACGGGGAACCGGTCGTCACGAAACGGGTCAACAGCGCCTTCATCGGGACGGACTTCGAGGCGAAACTCCGTGATGCCGGCGTCGAGCGGCCCGTCTTCGTCGGCTTCACGACCGATCACTGCGTCTCGACGACGGTCCGGATGGCCGAGAACCTCGGCTTCGAGCCCTACGTCGTCGCCGACGCTACGGTGACGTTCGACCGGGAACTCGGCGGGACGCGGTACGTCGCCGAACAGAACCACCGGCTCGCGCTGGCACAGCTATCGGGCGAGTTCGCCACCATCGTCGAGACGGCGACGGTGCTTGCGGCCCTGGAGAACGAGGCGTGAAACGCTGCGGTGCCGTCGGGCGGCGGGGATCGCACTACACTCGTGCCGCATCCCCCGTCTTTCTCACCGAGGATCGACCACGCACGACTACGTGGTGTGGCTCCCTGCGATATTTCGGTTCAATTTCGGATGTAAGCGCCATTCTTGAAAACTGCACAGCAATCCCGTGACGTGCCTGACGAGAACCCTCCGGACTACTGGAACGACTGGCGGCTGGACCCCGAGGAGTTCAACCGGATAATCGACGACAACTCGAACGCCCTCAGCGCAATCTTCGGCTACGTGGCCGAAGAACGGATGCGCGAGATGTATCTCGAAGACGATCCCGCCATCGAAGACATCCGCACGCCCGACGACCAAGACGAGAGCGACAAGGGCGACTGGGCATTCACGTACAAGGGTGAGCCGATGAAAATCGAGGTGAAGAGCCTCCAGAGCCGAACCGTTCCCGACGTGGATGAAAACCAGACGACACTCACCGAGGGGGACAGGAAAATCGAAGTCGGGTTCCATCTCAAGGGCTCCAGTGATCCGCGCGACATCGAACACGACGGAGAAACGTACAGCACGGTACTGATGGACGTCGAAAACAGCGATATTGACATTATAGCCGTGAACCTGTACGAAGTCAAAGACGAGTGGGATTTCGCGTTCGTCAGAGTCACCGACCTTCCGCGGTCGAAAGGGAACTATCCCGAGGGACTGAGGCAGAAACTCTCGAAATCACAGCCGAAATTCGAGATTCCGGTCGAGGACCCCTACACCGATGACCTGTCGGCCCTGATGGACGAAGTGCTCCAAGAGCGAAATTAGATGTTCGATTCCAGCGTGTTTGTGGGAGTTCCGTCCAGTTCGTACACGAGGAAGTAGGAGTGGTTCTTGCGGGCGTGAACCTGTCGGTTCATCCCCGAAACCGCGGGTCTGTTCGACCGCACGACGACGAACAGGTCCTTCGTATACATCCCCAGTTTCGATTCGTAGAAGTTCGTAATCTGGACGTGGGTGAGCTCCTGGGTGTTCGCGCTCACTTCGTCCTGCGTTTTGACGATGAGTGTTCCGTCGTTCTTCAGCACGCGCTGTGCCTCGATCCCGGCTTCGGCGTACAGGTCGAATACTGCTTGGTGGTACTTCGACCCGCGCGTATCCAGAACCTCCCCGTTGCTGTAATTCTCGCGGAACTGAGAGTGAGAACTGTCCCCGCCAGCGAGCATATCTTCGTTCTTGCGGAAGAATCCTTCCGCGTACGGTGGATCTAAGACGACTACATCGAGGAAGTCGTCTTCGTAGGGGAGGTTGCGACAATCAACCGGATACCCCGACGGGGACTTCTCGGCGGACAAGTCGGACGCGTACACGTCGTACTGCCCGAAGTCGACGTTCTTCCAGAAGACACCTTTGCCGTAGGTCACGTCCGCGATGGTTGCCCCCTCCTCGACGTGCAGGTCGAGGACTCGCGGGAACACCTCGTCGTTCCGTTCCCGATAGGCAGACAGGACGAGTTCCTCCTCTTCGCCCTTCGTTAGTGTCGTCTGTACGGTCCCGTCGAGACGGAACTCGTCGAGAGATACGTCACCGCTGAAGTCGGTGACGAGCCGTGATTCGTCGGCGTGACCTTCGGTTTCACTCATCCCGTTGTAATCAGTGTTGGCGCGATAGGTTAAAGCTACCCGTTCAAGTTTGAATTGAACGGTGAGGATGTGTGTCGCTTTATCAGTTGGTGTTACGAGTCGACAGGTATGGACGAGGAGAAGCGAGACGATGCGGGGCGGTTCGAGGAGGACTACCCCGACGACGCGTTCGTCGAAGCGGTCGAGTCACTCCACGTCGCGTCCACGTCGAACGTCGCGGAGTACGTCGGGTGCTCGTACGACCTGGCGTACCGCCGCCTCGACACGCTGTTCGGCGACAACGAAATCAAGCGGGAGAAGGTCGGACGGGCGTTCGTATTTTATATCGAGTGACTGTGGCAGTCCTGGTCGATACAGTGCGCGTCGACGGGGCGACTCGACCGCGAGAGAACGAACTGGGGCTTCGATTCGGACCGACGTCCGCACGCGGGAGCCGGTCCGTTCACGGGAGCGGGATCCACACCGACGACGGCAGGACGCCCGCCATCGCCAGCAGGCCGATACACAGCGAGGTGACGACGATGCTCGCCGCCGGTGGGTCGAGGTGCGTCTCGGCGTGGGCGTAGAGGACGCGCTGGGCGACTTCACCGAACAGGGACCCGAGAACGCCGAACGCACCACCGACGAGGAGCGCCGTCTCCAGCGGCACCGCACCCGCCACGAGCGCCGGCGTCAACGCGCCGGCCGGGGCGTCGACCAGCGCCAGCACCGCGGTGCTGGCGGGCAGCGAGGCGTGGTGGGTCACCGGCACCTCGGCCACGCCCGCGTTGAGGAAGACCAGCGCGACGACGCTGATACCGAACGCGAGGAACGGACTCGCCGTCAGCCAGGCGACGTAGCCGCCGAGAATCCCGACGACCGCTCCGAGTGCCGCGACGTCGCCCCACCGGTACTGGTAGGGGAGCCACGGCTCGACGGTCCGCGAGCCGCCGTCGGCGAGTCTCCCCTCGTCCCCCGAGACCCCCTGCTCGAACGGTTCCATGTCGAACCACCGGGCCGGTCGCGCACCGACGAGGCTGTAGCCGAACGCCAGCCGGTGTGCGACCGCCGACCCGACCACGCCCAGCGCGACGGGGTCGACCGGGACCGAGAGGCTTGCCGACAGCGTGGCGATCCAGTAGCCGACGACGCCGAACAGCCCGCCGACAGCGAGCACGTCCGGTCTGTTCCCGAGTCCGCGTGTCACTTCCTTTGCCTGGTGGTAGTCGAAGTCGGTGTCGAGGTAACCCCGCCTCGTCGCGTAGGCCAGCGCGGCGGCGCCGCCCCCGAACGCGACGTGGGGACCCAGCACGACGCCGAACGCGATCGACCCCGTGATATCGACCGGGAGCGTCTCCGCGCCCGACGCCCGGCCGACGAGTTCGTAGAGTTCGCCGACGACCACCATCAGCCCCGCAAGCGAAAACGACGGTAGCGCCCCGACGCTCGCGCCGAAGGCGCCGCCGGCGAAGGCGGCCAGCACCATCCCGACCGCCCAGAGGTCCGAAACCGCCACGGCTACCCGTCCCGCTCTCGGACGAGTCGCCAGCCGTCGTCGCCCGAGTTGGTCCCCGGGTGGTCGCCCGGGTCGGGATCAGACACTCGTCGTCGCCTCCCGCTCGATCTCGTCGAAGAGGTCGCCGACGCGTGCCCGGACCTCCTCGCGGATCTCGCGCACGTCCTCGAGCGGCCGACCGTCGGGGTCGGTCAGCGCCCACTCGCGGACGTCGACGCCGGACGCGTCCGCGTCGAGTTCCAGCGTCGAACAGCCCATGGTTGCGACGTACTCGCAGGACTCGAGTTCCCCGGTCGTGATGGCCCGCGGAACAGTGCCCGAGAGGTCGACCCCCGCTTCCTCCATCACGGTCACGACCTCCTCGTGGACGCGTTCTGCGGGACGCGTTCCGCCGGTCAGTACCTCGACGGCGTCGGCGAGACCGCGGCGTTCGCGCTCGACCTCGGCGAAGGCGGTCGCCATCTGCGAGCGGCCGGCGTTCCGGACGCAAACGAACGCGACCCGGACTGGACCGCCGTCGTCGCTCACTGGCGGTCCCCCCGGGTCGCGTCGAGCGCCCCCAGCAGTGCCTCGGCGCGGGGGGTCGCCTCGTAGTGGCGCCACCGTCCCTCCTTGCGACGGGCGACGAGGCCGGCGTCGTAGAGGTCCGAGAGCGCGTGACTGATGGCGCTGTCGCTCACGTCGACGGCGGGCGTTATCTCACAGACACACAGTTCCTCCCCGGCCGCGACGAGCAGTCGGACGATGCGGTGACGCGTCTCGTCGCCGAGCGTCTTCAGCGCGGTTCGGTCCTCGTCGGGCGCCGACCCGGCGTCCGACCGGTATCCCCGGAGAGTCTCGATGCGGGTCTCGACGTCCGCCTCACAGCAGTCCCCGACCTGCTGTGTCATGTACCGGCGGAGGCGTTCGGTCTCCTGCGACATGGTTGAACGATTTAGCAGCTGTTCAAATAAGTCTGTCGACCGCTCTGCTTCCCTGTCTTGGCGACGTCGCCGTGCTCGGGTTAGGATCACAGCCCCGGTGCAGGAGGTGTCACTGATGCAGTCGGCGTGACGTTCGTTCCTGTATGTTCCTTTCAATCCGGGCTGTAAACGTCGTACACAACAGCAGCACCGTATCGTGGGCCGTGTCGGAGACCCGCCGGACTACTGGAGCGGGTGGAAACCGGACCTCGAGGAGTTCAACCGGATTATAGACCAGAACTCGAACGTCGCGGAGAGGGTGGGCTGTTCCTGCGACCTCGCATACGGACGAGTAAACTACCCCTCCCTACTCCCTCGGCGCATACGCGCCTCGGTTCTTGAGGGAGGGGCTTTGATGTGGACGCCCGGCGATCAGCTGTCGGCGGGTGGCCGATAGCCGTCGCCGTTCAACATCCCACCATTTACACGCACGTCTACTGGTGCGTCTGCGCTCCCCGACGTGGGCGAGGAACGCAGTCTGTGTTGTCGCTTCCGCATATATCGCAGTCCGACGTTTTTCGCGCCGTTATAATCTGCGTTGATTTCGTACCCGCATTTCGAACACCGGAACTGCTCGCCGTCGCGGTTGTCTTCGTGAGTAAACCCACAGTCGGTGTGCGAACACCGCTGGCTGGTGTGGTCGGGGTCGACCTGTTCAACCGCGACACCGCGTTCTGGAGCTTTGTACTCGACGTACTCAACAAGACGGCGAAATGCCCAGATGTGATGCCAGTCGGCGTGGGGCAGCCGCTCTCGAATGTCGGTCAGGTCCTCGAACACAATCACGTCGCAGTCGTGGTCAACCGCTTCAGCAACGATCTCGTTGGCGACTGTATGATATACTGTTTCCGCCATGCTGTTTCGCGCTTTCCAAGCCGCAGCAAGGCGTTATGAGCGGCTTGCGTCCCACGCTGTTGCATCTCGGCCCGGCGCTTCTCGAACTCCTGTATCCAGTGGTCGTATTCGTCACCGCTCCAGAACGTGCCTGTTGACGTAACGGCGAGACTGTTCACGCCGAGGTCGATCCCGAGGACTGTTTGGTGCCCGGTATCGTCCGAATCTCAACTTCGAGGGCCTCGCCTTCGTCGTCTGTCTTCCGTGTTTTGACATGGAAGTAGAACTCGTCGGTTGCTTGGTCGTACTGGAGTGTGCTCGTGCGAAACTCGTAGTTGTCCGAAAGGACGTACTCCTCGTATGGTGTTGGACCATCTGCTGGGAGTTCAAACTCACACTGGATGCGTCCGTTCACCGTCGAAAGTGAGATTTTGTTGCGGTAGAACGTCGCACTGCGCTTGTCGTAGACCACACTCCAAGAGGTGAACGCTGGTTTGTTCGTCCGTTTGCCTTTCTTCCAGCGGTCAACGCCACTATCAACCGCGTGGACGGCACGCCGGATGGCTTCTTGGACGAGATTCGCTGTCAGGTCAGTTTCCTCGCGGAGTCGGTCGTACAGCGCATCCCTGGCTGTCACGTTCGAGGTGATACAGTCTTCGTAATCTGTATTGTCCCAGCAGTAGTCACTGGCTTCTTTCACGCAGTATAGGAATTGCTCGGCGGTTTCGTGGAGGTCCTCGTGGTACTCGTCGGGAACAACGAGTTTGACCGGCGCGGTTCGTCTGACCTCCATATTTCAGATCTTGTTTCGGCGATACTTAATAATCCGGGAGTCGGACAGCTACAGTCCCGTCATTTGCGTCACCGAGTGTCGGCTTCTGCGCGCGGGCTCTGCCCGCTCGCACGGCCCGAGGCGCTCCGCGCCTCGCTGTCCTCCCCGGCCCACTCGCTTCGTGCTTCCGACCAGTCGGAAGCCCTCGCTCCTTGAGGCCGGAGGCTCCGCCTCGAAGCTGCTGAACGCGCCGTTCGAAAGGAGAGATTCAGCGTGAAGAAGTGGGACAGGTGTTCGTCTTCTACACCGAGTAGTAAGGCTTCTCCGTTCTGTTCGGAAGACTTCGCGGGCAGGTTTACAGAATTGCAAGGCGAATGCCACGGGGCTTGACCCCGTGGATGAAGCCGACACGTAATGGCACAAGCCATTAAGTTGCAAGATGCTGAATGATGGAGTGTGACGGCACAACGTGCCTCCGGCTTCAAGTCCAAAAACACGGACGGTCGGACGCGCCGCCGTCGCCACCAAGTAGGTCTGGGAGAGGCCGAATCCACGCCTGCGGAGACTGCGCTCCCTGTGGATTCCGCCGTGGAATCTGCAAAGTGCGTCGTGGAAACAAGAAGCCTCGGGGTCGTTCGAGAGAGCGGAGCTCTCTCGTGATGACGAGAATCTTCGATTCTCGAACCACTTGACCCCGAAGCACTTCACGCTGCTCGGCGACCGCGAAACGAGACGCCCGCGAAATTAGATGACGCGGTTCTGCAGGTAGTCGAGGTGCTTTGCGTTGTAGACGATCCTGACCGTGTCGGCGGCGGGACTGCCGATGCAGGTCAGGCGGACGTTCTTGTCCTCGACCTCCTCGTCGGAGAGGATCTGCTGCATGTCCATGTCGATGTCGCCCTCCTTGACGATGGCGGCGCAGTTCGCACAGGCGCCGGCCCGACACGAGAAGGGCCAGTCGTAGCCCTGTGCCTCGGCGGCCTCGAGGATGTACTCGCCCTCGGCGACGTCCAGCGTCCCGTAGTCCTCGTCGCCGAGGTCGGCGTCGGCAGCTTCCTCGAAGAGGCCGTCGTCGTCCATCGACCAGCCGTGGTCGTCCAGCACTTCGTAGTTGAGGTATTCTACCGTGGGCATCAACTGTCGAGTTCTCGCGCCTGTATGTTTAAGGTTGCTGTTGGAACCGGCGGTGTGGCGGGGACAGGGCGTCGCGGTCGACCCCGCCAACTACGCGATGGGTAACAGTCGGAAGACGAGGAACGCCCCGAGGGTCGCAATGGCCGGCACGACGTTCTGCATCAGGATGACGCGACCGGTCGTCTCGGGGTCGAAGAGATCCGACGCTGCGGGGATGTCGTCGGCCTCCTCCTCGCCGATGGGCGGGGACTGCCCGCCGCCGTGGGCGGCGTCGCCGACGGTCGCGGCCTCGTCGGCCGCGAGCGCGCCGACGGAGACGCTGGGACCCTCCCCGCGGACGGCATCCCGGGCGGTCGCCGTCCGGGTCGCCCGGCCCCATCCGAGTCCGACGATGGACATGGTGGCGATGATGACGAAACTGGCGGGGATGCCAATGGCCGCCAGCGCCGCCGTCGCCGTCGCCGAGACGACCGCGACGACGATGGCCGCCGTCAGCGGGAGTTCGGTCAGGTCGTTGCCCATCGTGTCCAGCGTCTTGCGCGCGATGGTGAACGCGCCGAGACCGACCGCGACCGTCGCCAGGATGATGCCGGCGTCTATCGACAACTCGCCGCTGCCGACCAGCGGCGCGATGGCGTTTGCGGCGTTGGAGGCGCCGCTGGAGAAGGCCATCAGACAGCCGATGCCGATGACGACGACGGCGCCGACGAGTTCCCGCCGGGTGGCGTCCTCGCCGAAGGGACTGCCGTCCGATTCCGGGATGGCGACCCAGGCGTTGATCGTCGGGTAGAAGTACCGTCCGATGACGCCGCTGACCCAGAAGGCGACGATGGGGGCGACGATCCACCACGAGACGATGCGGCCCATCGTCTCCCAGTTGAGCGACCCGGCCGCAAGCCCCAGCCCCGCGATTGAGCCGACCGCGGTCATCGAGGTCGAGGCGGGGACGCCGAAGAAGTTCGAGACGAACAGCGCGAACCCGATGAAGAAGAGGACGACGATGCTCGCCTCCAGGGTGAACAGTGCGCTGGGGACGATGTCGCCGCCGAGCGTGCCGACGACCTCCCGGCCGAGCGTCCAGCCGCCGACGAAAAAGAAGACGGTCATGAGCGCCGCGGCGAGCAGTTTCCCCAGGACGCCGGCACCGACCGCCGGGCCGAACGCCGGGGCGGTGTTGGCGCCGCCGATATTGTAGCCGACGAACACCGCGACCGCGAGCCCCACCACGAGCAACAGATCCATATCGATACACAGAGGGGGACGGCAAATAAGGGCCCTGCTTGCCCGTCCGACCGGAATTTCTCTTCCGCACAACGGGTACGCTTTTGGCCCGAGGGCTCCCGGAGTCGAGCATGTTCCCCAGTTTCGAGGTCGTTCCGGCGGTCGACATGCAGGACGGCGAGGTCGTCCAGCTCGTCGGTGGCGAGCGTGGCACCGGCAAGACCTACGGCGACCCCGTCGAGGCCGCCGAGGGGTGGGTCGAGGCCGGCGCCGGGACGCTGCACCTCGTCGACCTCGACGGCGCCTTCGAGGGCCACCGCGAGAACGCGGCGGCCCTGGAGGCGGTGCTGGAGGCCGTCGACGTCGACGTCCAGTTCGGCGGCGGCATCCGCACCGCTCACGACGCCTGCACGCTCTTGGAGGCCGGCGTCGACCGGGTCATCCTCGGCACCGCGGCCGTCGAGAACCCGGCCATCGTCGGCGCTATCGACGAGGACTTCCCCGACAGCGTGATGGTGAGTCTCGACGCGAAGGGCGGGGAGGTCGTCGTCTCCGGGTGGACCGAGGGAACCGGTCTCGACCCCGCCGAGGCCGCCGCCCGCTACGAGGACGAGGGCGCGGCGGCCATCCTCTTTACCGACATCGACGTCGAGGGCCGGATGGCGGGCGTCCGCCAGGAGGAGGTCGCACGCGTCGTCGAGGCGGTCGAGATTCCCGTCGTTGCGAGCGGCGGCGTCTCCACGCTCGAGGACGTTCGCACGCTAAAGGAGACCGGCGCGGCGGCCGTCGTGGTCGGGACGGCGCTCTACGAGGGGCAGTTCACCCTCGCGGAGGCGAACGCAGTTTAGCGACCGGACAGTCCCCGGACCCACCCGTAGACGACGGCGGCCCGCGCGAACAGGCCCGCCCGGGTGGTCGGTGAGACGGCCGGCGCGACGGGTTCGGCCAGCGCCGCCGCCGCCGGGAGCAGGTTCCGCGCGCTCATGCTCCCGGCCGTTCCACGCGCGGGCTTAAATCTTTCAGTGGAACGGGCGTCCGACGGCCGTCAGACTACACGGCCTTCTCGAGTGTTTCGGCCGCCTGCGGGTACTCCTCCTCGAGGTAGTTCCGCAGGAAGACGAACGCGACGACCACGGCGACAGCGACGACGGTCGCACCGTAGGGTCCGACGCGCTTGACGCTCAGTTTCCAGGCCGACCAGGCCAGACCGACGAGTTCGAGCATACTGGCCCTTCGTCGCCGAGGTACAAAAGTTGGACGACTGATAGATGCTGTCGAACACCGGGGACAGGCCGCGGCCGTCGCCGCAATCACCTTATGGGTGCGCGAGAAGGGGAACGTATGAGCGACCGGACGGCCGCCGTCACCCGGGAGACGGCCGAGACGGACGTCGAGGTGACGCTTTCGCTTGACGGCGACGGCGACAGCACCGTCGACACCGGCGTCGGCTTCTTCGACCACATGCTCGAGTCCCTCGCCAGGCACGGCCTCTTCGATCTGACCGTGCGGTGCGACGGCGACCTCGAAATCGACGACCACCACACCGTCGAGGACGTCGGCATCGCCATCGGCGAGGCGCTGGCGGAGGCGCTGGGCGACAAGCGCGACATCGTCCGCTACGCCGACCGCCGGGTGCCGCTGGACGAGGCCGTCGCCGACGTCGTCGTCGACGTCTCCGGGCGACCCCGCTTCTACTTCGACGGCGAGTTCTCCCAGCCAGCGGTCGGCGAGTTCACCAGCGACATGGCGCGACACTTCGCCGAATCGCTGGCGCTGAACGCCGGATTGACGCTGCACGCCGCCGTCGACGGCGAGAACGCCCACCACGAAATCGAGGCGCTGTTCAAGGCGCTGGCGCGGTCGCTGGACGACGCGACCCGCCTCGACGAGCGGCGCAGCGACACGCCGAGTACGAAGGGCGAACTGTAACGCCGTACGGGCCTGCCCGCCGGGAGTTACAGGACCGCAAGAAGCAGCATTCCCACACCGAAGAGCGCACCGAGGACGGACGCGATGCGGGTCCGCCGCGTCGCCCGCTCCTTGCCGGTCTCGGTTACCTCGGCGGGACGGATGCCCCGCATCCGCATGCCGACTTCGACATCCGCTCGTGCGTTCAGGGCGACGACGACTCCGAGGACCGTCATCAGGAGTCCGACGGTGAAGAACGGCAAGTTTACCATTTGATTCCAGTTCGAAACGCGTCGACTAAAATCCTGTTCCCTACCGTCTCACTTACTCTCGGTTCGGCCCGGTCCGATGCTCGTCCGCCCTCTCCCCCGTCGCCGGCGGGTCCGTGACCGACCTCACCCCACCGGGGCGGTCGCGTGGTGAGTCAGTCCACATCCTCACGGCGCTGGACGTTCCGGTAGACGACCATCGCGGCGACGTACGAGCCCAGAAACAGCAGGAACCCGCCGGTCAGCGTGGCGGTGGTGCCGACCGTCAGGTCGACGTCGGTCGCCAGCGCGAGCGTGGCGAGCGCGACCAGGTAGACGAGCACGGCGAAGGCGCCCGAGAGGGCGTAGACGCCGAGGTCGCTGTCCGGTGTCTCCATACACGCGACGGACGAGCGACCCACTGAAAACGATGCCGAACCCGGTCCGGCGGAACGACGACCGCGGCCGTCCTACTCGACGAAGAACTCGATTGCGGCGCCCTGGCCGAAGCCGACGCACTCGGTGGCGATGCCGCGCTCGGCGTCGTCGCGCTTGTTCATCTCGTGGATGAGCGTCACGGGCAGGCGCGCGCCGGAGGCGCCCAGCGGGTGGCCGATGGCGATGGCGCCGCCGTTGACGTTGTAGATGTCGTCGTCGAAGCCGAGTTCCTGCTGGCAGTAGTAACACTGCGAGGCGAAGGCCTCGTTGAGTTCGACGAGGTCGTAGTCGTCGGCGGTGGTGCCGGAGCGGTCGAAGAGGTTCTCACAGGCCGGGATGGGACCGATGCCCATGACCTCGGGTTCGACGCCGGCGATGGCGTTGTTGCCGATCTCGGCCAGTTCCTCGAAGCCGTGCTCCTCGGCGAACGCGCGGGAGGTGACCAGCAGCGCCGCAGCGCCGTCGGTCGTCTGGGAGGCGTTGCCGGGCGTGACGGTGCCGTCGGCCTTGAAGACGGTCGGCAACTCGGCGAGTTTCTCGGCGGTGGTGCCGGGGCGGAGACCCTCGTCCTCCTCGACGACGATCTCCTCGCCGTCGTCGTCGTGGCCCTGGATGGGGACGATCTCGTCGTCGAAGCGGCCCTCCTCGGTGGCGGCGACCGCGCGCTGCTGGGAGCGGGCAGCGTAGGCGTCCTGCTGTTCCCGGCTGACGTCGTACCGTTCGGCAACCTCCTCGGCGGTGATGCCCATCTGGAGGGCGGCGATGTTGTGCTCGTCGTTGAGGCCGGGGTGGATCTGGTTGTTCTGGCCCATCTTCACCCGCGACATCGACTCGACGCCGCCGGCGATGATGCAGTCGCGCTGGCCGGCGCGGATGGCGTCGGCGGCGCTGATGACGGCCTCGGCGGAGGAGGCACACCAGCGGTTGATGGTCGTCGCGGGCGTCTCCTCGCCCAGTTCGGACATCAGCGCGATGACGCGAGCCATGTTGTTGCCCTGCTCCTCGCGCTGCTGGGCACAGCCCCACTTGAGGTCGTCGACGTCCTCGCCGGTGAGACCGGTCTCGTCGAGGATCTCGTCGATGAGCGGGATGGAGAGGTCCTCGGAGCGAACCTCCGAGAAGACGCCGTCCTCCTTCCCGAACGGTGTCCGGTAGGCCTTCACCACGACTGGCGTGTTGTCGCTCATACGTTTCGACATTGTATTCCCGACACGTTAAACCTGCTAATCGTGCCGGTTTTCCACGTAAGACACAGAACGGCTATCGGCTTAAACTGTAAACCTGTCTGGGCAGGGTTTTTATTATCGGGCGCGGGGCCGAGGGCGACTCGACCGGCGGTGAAAACCGGGGTCGAGGGCGGCGCCGGCAGCCACGAGACCGGGAGAAGCGCGCGTTTCGACGGGCTTATACGGGTTCCGCGGGAACGTTTTGGGGAATGAGCAGCCCCGAACTCGACGTCGTTGAGTTTCTGCTGACTGCGGCCATCTACACCGAGAACCGCGAACTGGACGAACGCGACCTGCCGCCGCGGTACCGCCGCGTCTTCTGGGAGGACGGCGAGGTCGAGCGGCCGCTGACGACCACGACCTCGACGGCCGCCGCCGCGACCGGCGTCGAACGCCCCTGGGAGGCCATCTCCGGGCTGATGTTCACCGACCGCGACGAGTTCTCCGGCAAGATCGAGTTCACCGACCGCGAGATGGCCGAGTCGTGGCTCCTGGACCGCATCACCGCCGACGCCGTCACCAGCAACCCGACGCTCGCCTCGGCGTTCGCCGAGGAGTTCGAGGGGGTCGTCTACGAGGAGGCCCGCGAGCAGAACCGTCCCATCCACGCCGACCGGGTCTGGATCGACTCGCTGCTTGAGGAGATGTTCGACGAGGACGAAGAGGAGATGCTCGACCTCGTGGAGATCCGGGCGCCCGAGGAGATCGAGATGACGCTGGACGACCTCGTGCTCACCACCGACCAGGAAAACGAGATCCACAAGATCGTCAAGGCCATCGAGCACCGCGACTACCTCGCCGAGATCGGGCTCCGGGAGATCGGGAAGTTGCTGTTCGTCGGGCCGCCGGGCACCGGGAAGACGAGCGTCGCCCGCGCGCTGGCGCAGGACCTCGATCTCCCCTTCGTCGAGGTGAAACTCTCGATGATAACGAGCCAGTACCTCGGCGAGACGGCCAAGAACGTCGACAAGACCTTCGAGGTCGCAAAGCGGCTCTCGCCGTGTATCCTCTTCATGGACGAGTTCGACTTCGTGGCCAAGACGCGCTCGTCGGACGAGCACGCCGCCATCAAGCGCGCGGTCAACACGCTGTTGAAGAGCATCGACGAGATCTCGCTCATCCAGGACGACGTGCTGCTCATCGGCGCGACGAACCACCCCGACCAGCTGGACGCCGCCGCCTGGCGCCGCTTCGACGAGATCGTCAACTTCCCGAAGCCGGATCGGGGGATGCGCGCCGACATCCTCCGGATCGTCACCCGGCGGATGGACGTCGAGGACTTCGACCCCGAGGAACTCGCCGAGGCCACCGAGGGCCTGACCGGCAGCGACCTCCGACTCGTCCTCCGGGAGGCCGTCCTCGACGCGCTCACCGAAAACAGGACGACGCTCACCCAGTCCGACCTCGTCGACGCCATCGAGGACTTCGAGGAGCGGGACAACCTCAAGAACATGGACATGATCGAGGGCGACGCCGACGCGCTGGTCGCGGGCGGCGGCGAGGCGGCCTCCGACGGCGGCCACGACCACGACCACGCCCACGACCACGACTGACGGGTGGGCGCCGGCACCCGGCGACCGGGAGGTTTAGGCGCCCGACGCCCCTCGCTACCGACGATGGAGGTCACGCTGCTGGGGACCGGCGACACGACGGGGACGCCGACGCCGAACTGCGCCTGTGACACCTGCCGCGAGGCCGAGGAGCGCGGCGTCGAGCGCTCGCGCTTCTCGGTCCACGTCCGCAATGAGCGGACAGGCGAGTCGCTGCTCGTCGATGCCAGCCCCGACTTCCGCCAGCAGTTCCTCGACAGCGACGCCGCCCTGCCGGACGCGATCTGTATCACCCACATCCACTTCGACCACCTGGACGGACTGGGCAACGCCTACCGCCTGCTGGAGGACGTGCCGGTGTTCGCGCCCGACGAGACGGACCCCGAGACGGGCGAGAGCGTCGCCGAAACCGTCTCCCGGCGGTACGACTACCTCGACGCCGTGACCGTCTCGCCCGAGTCGCCGTTCGAGCCCTTCGAGGCCTGCGGCTTCGAGGTGACGCTCGTCCCGGTCGAACACCCGCCGCTTGTCTGTTACGGCCTCCGCATCGAGGACCCCGAGACGGGCGCGACCCTGTCGCTGTCGGGGGACACCAGCTACGCGGTGCCGGACCGTTCCCGGGACGTCCTCCGGGACGCCGACCTGCTTTTCGTCGACGGCATCGTCCCCGCGAAGTACTGCGAGTACCACCCGCTCGGCGGCGCCCACCCCGACGACGAGGGGACGTTCCGGACCTTCGGCACCAAGCACATGACCATCGAGGGCGCCCGCGCGCTCGCTGCCGACCTCTCGCCGGACGACTACCGGCTGGTCCACCTCTCGCACTACATCCCCGCCGAGGAGGCCTTCGACGACGACATGGCCGTCGACGGCGAGCGGTTCGTGCTGTAGGGCGCCCCCGCCGGGACTACCGACCTCGCTGCGGGTCAGTCCGGCTCTCCGGCGTCGCCGACGAACCGGTCCAGCCCCGCCTGCCGGCGGTCCGTCCCGGCGGGGTCGGGCTC
The DNA here is from genome assembly GCF_024298905.1 of Natronomonas marina. NCBI lineage: Archaea > Methanobacteriati > Methanobacteriota > Halobacteria > Halobacteriales > Natronomonadaceae > Natronomonas > Natronomonas marina. Next base: position 596,158 of record NZ_CP101154.1, on the reverse strand, counting down.
CCACGGCGACCGCTCGGCGCGGACCGCCTCGGGGTCGCACGCCGGCGGGTCGGCCGGGTCGTGGCCGTCGCAGTCGGGGCCGCACTCCCGCGCCGGGTCGACGAACCGGCCCTTCCAGGTGCAGTACGGCAGGGCGTCGTCCGACCGGAACGGCGGCCCCCGGGCGTCGGCGCGCTCGCAGGCGGGCAGCGCCCCCGGGCGCCACCCCTTGCCGTAGGCGCGTTCCGCGATCCGGCGGCGCCGGCGAGCCTTCTCGGCGGCGTCGACCGGTTCGACGTCGACGCGGGCAGGGTGCTCGTCCAGCACCGCGAGGCCGGCCTCGTCGGTCGGCAGCGGCGTCGCCTCCCGGACCACCTCCAGGTCGCCGGTTTCGGGGTTGAACCGCCAGACGCCGACCGCCTCGGGAAGCCGATTGAGGTGGGCGCCCGTGACGTAGGATTCGGTGACGAGCACCACCTCGTCGAACAGCGAAAGGGAGACGTCCTTCCGCAACTGCAGTGAGAGGTCGCCGGGCCGGTCGAGGTCCGGCTTGTTTTCGAAGGCGCGCAGGCCGTCGAACCAGTCGGGATACCGCGCCGTCTGTCGGACGTACCGGCGGCCGTTGCGGCGCTCGGCCTCGAAGAAACCGACCTCGACGGCGCGGTCGACGACGCCGCGCGCGCGGTCGGGCGGCAACTCGAAGGCGTCCTTCCAGTAGCGGGCCCGCCCGACGCCGACGTCGCTCTCTATGGCCGGGGGCGGAATCCGCTCGGGCGTGATGGCGACCCGCTCGTCGAAGGCCGGGCCGGGGCGGACCTCGACGACGTCGACCACGCGGGAGTGCGAGCCGAGCTGGCGGGCCAGGATGCCGTCGCTGTCGGCCTCCAGGGCGGCGCACATCGACAGTTCGAAGGCGTACTCCCGCACGGGTCCAGAGAGGGGGTCCCGGGTGAAAAACTGCGGGCCGCCGTCCGGGGGCGTCAGTCGTCGGCGGCCTTGGCTGGCACGCGCTCGGAGTCGACGACGGTCAGTTCGCCGTCAAGGACGACCTCGAGCCGTTCGTCGTCGAGTTCGACGTCGACGCGGAGCCGCCAGGGGTCGTCGTCCAGGACGGTGGTGTCGTCGTCGGCGACACACCACGGGAGCGTCCAGAACGGGACGGCGTTGAGGTCGACGCCGTGGTCGCGGTAGAAGGAGACAACCTCGGCGTCGTCCAGCAGCGAGATGCCGACGGTGGTGCTCGACTCGTTCTCGCAGCGCCGACACCAGTGGGTCACGTCGACGGTGCTGTCGGACTCGGAGTCGGCGTAGTCGACGGTCGTCTCCATCCGGCCGTTGCAGTCGGGGCAGACCCCATCGGCGGAGAGACACAGCAGGTGCCGGACGCGCTGGTTGAACGCCGCGGCCACCTCCTCGGGGGTGCGGTCCTCGAGACCACCGGGCGGGAACGGCCAGTCGGCGTGGCCGCGGCCGCAGTCCGGGCAGACCACCCGGAGCCGCTCGTCCTCGTAGAACGCCTCGAGGCCGGCGTCGCAGTCGATGCAGTCGCCGGCGACCTCGAAGGGCCCGAGTTCCGGGTCGCGGTTCAGCGACCCGGACAGTACTGCCTGGATGACCGCCCGCCCCGGACTCCGGAAGTCGTAGCCGTCGTCGGACTTCTGGACGAACTGGCCGGTCAGCTTCTGGAGGTGGTAGTTGAACTGGGCGCTGTCGGCCATCCCGACCCGGCCGCGCAGTTCCGAGAACGTCACGGGCCGCTCGGGGGCCTCCCACAGCGCCTCGAGGATGGCGAGTCGCGTCTCGTTGCCGATGACCGAGAAGGCCTCCGCCGGCTGGAGGCACTCCTCGCAGTCGAGCAACGAGGCGTGTTCTGCGTCGCTCATGCTCGGGGGGATGGACGCCAGGGGCTAATAGGTTGGCTGAACGGCGTTTTTGTAGGAATTACGTCAGGTCGAGCGTCGGGCCGACCTCGCGGATGGCCGAAACGACGGCGTCGGGGGCACCGGCAACGTCGTCCCAGGGGGTCGTCCCCCGGTCCAGCCAGACGCCGGTCATGCCGGCGTGGCTCGCCCCGAGCACGTCGTAGAACAGCGCGCTGACGTGGGCGACGCGGTCGATTGGCGTTCCGGTCCGGGCGGCCGCGTGGCGGTACAGTTCGGCGCTGGGCTTGAACGTCTCCACCTCGTCGGCGCTTATGATGTCCTCGAGGAACTCGCCGATGCCGGCGTGGTCGACCATCGAGGCGAGCATCTCGGGATTCCCGTTCGAGAGGACGTAGACGTCGACGCCGGCCTCGTCCAGTTCCTGCAGCCCCCCGCGAACGTCGTCGAAGACGGCGAGTTCGTGGTAGGTCTCCAGTATCGCCTCCTGCTCGTCCGGTGGGAGGTCGACGCCGTGACTCTCCAGGGCGTGCTCCAGCGCCGCGCGGTTCAGCGCGTAGAAGGTGTCGTAGGCGTCCACCTCGTTGGCGACGGTGGTGTAGAGCAGCGACCGCGACCGCCAGTGGTTCGAGACCGGTTCGGGGTCGTCGACGGCGTCGGCCAGTGCCGACTCGACGGCGGTGACGTCGACGAGCGTGCTGTAGGAGTCGAAGGTGACGGTTTCTACTGGAGCCACGTTCGACGTAGGTTCGCCGGCCTTTTATCGGTCGGGACGGGTGTGCGTCCCGCCCTCCGGCTGCCGCGACGACCCCACCGGCACGGATAAAGCGGAAGCGTTATCACTCGCACGGGAGGATTTACACGTCATTACTAAATGACGGGAAATCACCGACAACCGGAGGTGAACATCGGACTGGTTGGCCACGTCGACCACGGGAAGACGACGCTCGTGCAGGCACTGTCCGGCGAGTGGACCGACCAGCACTCCGAGGAGATGAAGCGCGGCATCTCCATCCGCCTCGGGTACGCCGACGCGACGTTCCGGGAGTGTCCGGACCTCGACGAGCCCGAGCGCTACACCGTCGACGAGGAGTGTCCGGACGGCTCCGAGAGCGAGCATCTTCGGACGGTCTCGTTCGTGGACGCGCCGGGCCACGAGACGCTGATGGCGACGATGCTGTCCGGCGCGGCCATCATGGACGGTGCGGTGCTCGTGATCGGCGCCAACGAGCCGGTGCCGCAGGCCCAGACCGAAGAGCACCTGATGGCGCTGGACATCATCGGCATCGACAACATCGTCATCGCCCAGAACAAGGTCGACCTCGTCGACCGCGAGCAGGCGATGCGCAACTACGAGCAGATACAGGAGTTCGTCGAGGGCACCGTCGCCGAGGGGGCGCCCATCGTTCCCACCTCCGCCCAGCAGGAGGTCAACATGGACCTCCTCATCCAGACGGTTCAGGAGGAGATTCCGACGCCGGACCGGGACCCCGACGCCGACGCCCGCCTGCAGGTCGCCCGCTCGTTCGACATCAACCGCCCGGGGACGACCTGGGAGGACCTCACGGGTGGCGTCCTGGGCGGCTCGCTGTCGCAGGGGCGGCTCCACGAAGACGACGAACTGGAGATCAAGCCCGGCCGCGAAATCGAGGAGGGCGGCGAAGCGGAGTACCACCCCGTCGAGACGACCGTCCGGTCGCTGCAGGCCGGCGGCGAGTTCGTCGACGAGGTCGGTCCCGGCGGCCTGCTCGGGGTCGGGACCGGGCTGGACCCCTCGCTGACGAAGGGCGACGCCCTGGCAGGACAGGTCGCGGGTCCGCCGGGTAGCCTCCCGCCGACGCACGACGGGTTCACGATGGACGTCGAACTGTTCGACCGCATCGTCGGCGAGGGCGACGTCGAGGAGATATCGACCGGCGAGCCGCTGATGTTGACGGTCGGCACCGCCACGACGGTCGGCGCCGTCACCAGCGCCCGCGAGGGCGAGTGCGAGGTCAACCTCAAGCGGCCCGTCTGTGCGGAGCCCGACGCGAAGATAGCAATCAATCGCCGGGTCGGCGCCCGCTGGCGGCTCATCGGCGTCGGCACGCTGCGGGGATGAGAGTCGTGCTCGACACGAACGCACTCATGGCGCCGGTCGAGGTCGACGTCCGGATCTTCGAGGAGCTCGACCGGCTGCTCGGCGACTACGAGGCCGTCGTCCCCGAGGCGGTGCTGTCGGAACTGGACGCCTTGGCCGACGGCGCCGGCGAGGCGGCGACGGCGGCGAGCGTCGGGGCCGACCTGGCCCGCCGGGAGTGCGACGTCGTCGAGCACGACGCCGATTACGCGGACGACGCGGTCGTGGAACTCGGCCGCGAGGCGGCGTATGCGGTCACGAGCGACATGCCGCTCCGAGAGCGGCTCCTGGAAGCGAACGTTCCCGTAATTAGTTTACGGGGCCGAACCAAATTCGAGATCACTGAACCATAGCATGTACAAACGGGTACGACTCAAGGACACGGTCGAGGTGCCGCCCAGACACCTCGCTGATGTGTCGCCGGGGCTTGTCAAGCGGCTGCTGCAGGACAAGCTCGAAGGACGGATGGACGAGGAGGTCGGGAGCGTCGTCTCCGTAACGGAGGTCCACGACATCGGTGACGGGGCCGTACTCCCGAACCGGCCGGGCGTCTACTACGAGGCGGAGTTCGACGCCGTCACGTTCGACCCACAGATGCAGGAGGTCGTCGACGGCGAGGTCGTCGAGGTCGTCAACTTCGGCGCCTTCGTCGGCATCGGTCCCGTGGACGGACTCCTCCACGTCTCGCAGATATCCGACGAGTACCTCGCCTACGACGAGGAGAACCAGCAGCTGGCCTCGCGGGACTCCAACCGCGTGCTGAGCGTCGGCGACGCCGTCCGGGCGCGCATCGTCACGAAGAGCATCGACGAGCGGAACCCCCGCGATTCGAAGATCGGGCTGACCGCGAAACAGCCCGGCCTCGGCAAGCACGGCTGGCTCGAGGAGGAACGACAGCGCCGCGAGGCGCAGGCGGGTGATTAGATGGCCGACCGGCTGGTGTGTCGGGACTGCCACCGCGTGCTCGAGGTCGACGACGGCGAGCAGTGTCCCGCCTGCGGCTCGAACTCGCTGACCGAGGACTGGGCCGGCTACGTCGTCATCGCCCACCCCGAGAAGAGCGAGATCGCAAAGGAGATGGAGGTCACCGAGCCGGGCCGGTACGCGCTGAAGGTCCGGTAAGATGGCCGAGGTCGTCCTCGAACTCCCGGATTCGCTCCGCGGCGAACTGAAGGAGCCGCTCGGCCCCGTCTACACCGACGCCGAGGTCCTGTACGGGGACGCGACCGCCCCCATCGTCGCCGTCGGCGACATCGTCACCTACCACCTGCTGGAGGCGGGCCACCGTCCCGACGTCGCGCTGGTGGACGGCAAGACGAAACGCGAGCGGGTCGAACGCGAGATACTCGACGCCATCGACGGCTTCGACCACCGGATCGAGGTCGAGAACCCGCCCGCGACGCTGACCGAGGAGTTGCTTTCGGCGCTGGTCGACGCCGTCGGCCGCGAGGGCTCGGTCGTCATCACCGTCCGCGGCGAGGAGGACCTCGCCGCGCTGCCGGCCGTGGTCGCCGCACCCGACGGCGCCTCGGTCGTCTACGGGCAGCCCGACGAGGGGATGGTGCTTGCGAGCGTCGACGAGGAACTCCGCGTCCGGTGTCGAGAGCTGCTCGCGGCGATGGACGGCGACTACGACCGGCTTTCAGCCATCCTCGCCGCCTGAACGGATACTTCTATCGACCGGAAATCCCGGTTCGACACGGGTTTATTTACACCGGTTTCAGTGGGAATAGTTTTGTAGGTCGGTTCCTGGTGTGACCACATACCATGTTCGAGTCCGACGGGGACAGTGGCGTATCACGACGGTCGGTACTGCGCTCGGCGGCGGCTTCGACGGCGGGCCTCTCGCTGGTCGGGTCGGCGGAGGCCCAGGAGTTCGTCCCGGACGAACCCGCACCGGGACCGACGGTGACGTTCCTGGGGTTCGACTGCGATCCGAGCCGCGAGGAGTTCTACACCGAGGTATCGCGGGAGCCGACACACGAGTTCGGCACCGAGGAGACGGTCGAACTCGAGAGCGGCCGGGACGGCGAGAAGATACAGATCGGCGTCCTCTGGCCGGACCTCGACGAGGGCGAGACGGCGCCGGTCATCCTCCGGGCGACGCCGTACATCAGCGACCTGCGGGGCAGTTCGGTCCGGGACTGCATCCGCACCCGACGGCTGGCGGAGAACTACGTCCAGCAGGGCTACGCCGTCGCGGCGGTGGCCGTCCGGGGCACTGGCGGCTCCGGCGGCTGTATGGAGCTGATGGGACCGAACGAGCAGGCCGACATCGACCAGGCGGTGACCTGGCTCGGCGAGCACGACGACTCCAACGAGAACGTCGCTATCATCGGCCGCTCGTACGACGGCACGACGCCGTGGATGGCCGCCCGGAAGGGCAACCCGTATCTGTCGACCGTCGTTCCCTTCAGCGGCGTCCCCGACGTCCACGAACTGATGTACAAGCGGGGCGCACCGGAACAGCGGGGTTACGGCGTTCTCACGGGGCTGTACTACCTCATCTCGCTGGCCGAACACACGCCGTTCTCGGGGACGGGCCTCCGCACCTACCTCTCGCGGGCACAGTGTCCGGACAACTACGCCGTCGGGACGCTGTGGGCGCTGTACGCCGGCGCGACCGGCGAGTACGACCCTAGCGGCTACTGGACCTCGCGGGTGCTCAAGCCCGGCGTGGCCCGCAACTACGACGGCAGCGTCCTGATGGTCCACGGCCTGCAGGACTGGAACGTCGACCCCTCGCAGGTGTACCCCTGGACGAAGGCGCTGCGGGAGGCCGGCGTGAAGACCCACGTCTACTTCGGGCAGTTCGCCCACCGCTACCCCGACGACGGCCGCATCAAGAACAACGACGACGAGATGACCTCGGCGTTCAACCCCGACTGGGCCGACTTCCTGCTGAAGTGGTTCGAGAGCGAACTGAAGGGCCGCGACCCGGAGGCTATCGACGACGTGATTCCGGCGGAGACGGACCCCTCGACCCCGACGGACCCCTTCGACGCGCGGGTCCACGCCCAGAGTTCCGCCGGCGAGTGGTACGGCGCCGACGAGTGGCCGCCCGTCGAGGCCGAGTCGTCGGCGTTCTACCTGGGCACCGACGGCGACCTGCGGACCGAGCCGAGCGAGGAGACCGGCCAGGGGACGGTCTACGTCGACCCGAGTCAATCGTCCAACCCCCAGCCCGGCTGTCGGGCCTGCGTCACCTTCGAATCCGACCCCGTCGAGTCAGACCTCCGCTTCGCTGGCGAACCGACCGTGGATGTCACCGTGACGCCGACCGGCCCGGCCAGCCACCTCACGGCGCACGTCTACGCGGTCGACGAGGGCGGCGCGACCGAACGGGTCGGCTGGGGACAGGTCGACCTCCGGTACGCCCAGGACGGCCCGGAGGCGGGCACCGTCGTCCCCGGGCAGGAACTCGACGTCAGCCTCCCAATCGAGCCGCTGGACGCCACCGTCGAGGCGGGCCAGCGACTCGCGGTCGTCCTCAGCCAGGGGACCGCGGCCGGCCGCGTGCAGTCGCCGACGCCGACGCCGACGTTCGTCGAGACGGGCGGCGACAACGCCCTGCACCTCCGGTCGTGGGGCGCAGACCTGCCGGTCCCCGAGGGACCCCGGACCCCGACCGGAACCCGCGAGGTCGGTTCCTCCGTCTACACCGGCGGGCAGACCAGCCGCCAGACGGTCACCGTCGAGGCGCCGACGGAGGCCCCCGTCGAGGACGTCGTGCCGGCGTCGTGGACGGTCTACGCCGAGGAGAGTCCGGCCGTCGAGAGCGTCGAGACGGACGGCAGCGTCAAGCGGGTCCGGTTCGCCGACCCCGCCAGCGGCTCGACGACCTACCAGTACCTGCTGGAGGCGCCCTCGGGCGCGGGCGAGACGAACTACTACCAGTTCGGCCCGGCGGAGATACGGGTCGACGGCGCCTGGAAGTCCGTGAGCGGGACGGGCGGCGAGGCCTTCGTCGTCGGTCCCTCGGCCTGAGGCGACCACACCGGCGGCTTCGAAATCCTTTTCAGTGCTTCGCGGGAATTTCGGGGCAACGTAACCATGGACGTCGAAATAATCGAGGAAGACGAGAACCCGATGTTGCACCGGACGGACGTCCGGTTCCAGCTGACCCACGACGAGGCGACGCCCTCCCGGCTCTCCGTTCGTGACTCGCTGGCCGCGAAACTGAACAAGGACGCCGGCGAGGTGGTCGTCCACAAACTCGACACCAAGTACGGCATGCGAAAGACCGTCGGCTACGCGAAGGTCTACGACAGCGCCGAGGCCGCCGAGGACGTCGAGCAGGAGCACATGCTCGAGCGCAACAAGATCACCGCCGACGAGGAAGAGGCCGAGGGCGAGGCGGAGGAGGCGTAGATGGCCCGCTACGAGTTCTACAACGAGGACGGCACCACGGACCGCGAGCAGTGCCCCCGGTGTGGCGACACCTTCCTGGGCGACTACGGCGACCGCCAGCACTGCGGGAAGTGCGGCTACACCGAGTTCGAGTAGGCCGTGACCCGGGTGCTCGGCGTCGAGGGAACCGCCTGGTGTGCCAGTGCGGCCGTCTTCGACGTCGAGACCGACGACGTTCTCATCGAGTCCGACGCCTACGCCCCCGCCAGCGGCGGCATTCACCCGCGCGAGGCGGCCGAGCACATGCGCGAGGCGGTGCCGTCGGTCGTCGAGGACGTGCTGGAGACGGTCCGTGAGGAGTACGGGCCCCCGGCCGAGGCGCTGGACGCCGTCGCCTTCTCGCGTGGTCCCGGTCTCGGCCCGTGTCTCCGCATCGTCGGGACCGCCGCGCGGGCGCTGGCGGGGTCGCTGGACGTGCCGCTCGTCGGCGTCAACCACATGGTCGCCCACCTCGAGATCGGCCGCCACCGCTCGGGGTTCGACTCGCCGGTCTGTCTGAACGCCTCCGGCGCGAACGCCCACGTCCTCGGCTACCGCGACGGCCGCTACCGGGTGCTGGGCGAGACGATGGACACCGGCGTCGGCAACGCCATCGACAAGTTCACGCGTCACGTCGGCTGGAGCCACCCCGGCGGCCCGAAGGTCGAAGCACACGCCCGCGACGGCGAGTACGTCGAGTTGCCCTACGTCGTCAAGGGGATGGACTTCTCGTTCGCGGGCATCACCTCGGCGGCCAAGCAGGCGGTCGACGACGGCGTCCCCGTCGACGACGTCTGTCGCGGCCTCGAGGAGACGGTCTTTGCGATGCTGACGGAGGTCAGCGAACGGGCGCTGTCGCTTACGGGGACCGACGAACTCGTCCTCGGCGGCGGCGTCGGGCAGAACGCCCGCCTCCGCGGGATGCTCTCGACGATGTGCGAGGAGCGCGGCGCCGACTTCTACGCGCCCGAGGCGCGATTCCTCCGGGACAACGCCGGCATGATAGCGGTGCTGGGCGCGAAGATGTACGAGGCCGGCGACACGGTCGCGGTCGACGAGTCCCGCGTGCGGCCGGACTTCCGGCCCGACCAGGTGCCGGTCACCTGGCGGGACGGCGCGGGCGTCGCCGCCCCCGCCCCGGACGACGAGCGCGTCCAGGGCGCCGAGGCCGTCGTCGAGTTCGACCCCCCCGAGCAGGTCGACAAGCGCCGGCTCCCGAAGTCCTACCGGCACGCCGAGTTGGACGACAGGCTCCGTCGCCGGCGGACCCGCACGGAGGCCCGCCTGACGAGCGAGGCCCGGCGTCTCGGCGTCCCGACGCCCGTCGTCTACGACGTCGACCCGCCGGAGGGACGGCTCCGACTGGAGTACGTCGGCGGCGCCGACCTCCGGGACGCGCTGACTGAATCGCGGATCCGGGCGGTCGGGCGGCACCTCGCGCGGTGTCACGAGGCTGGCTTCGTCCACGGCGACCCGACGCCGCGGAACGTCCGGGTCGGTCGTCCGGGCGACGCCGCTGCCGAGGGACGGGTCTACCTCATCGACTTCGGTCTCGGCTACTACACCGACGACGTCGAGGACTACGCGATGGACCTCCACGTCTTCGAGGGCGCCGTCGGCGGGACGGCCGACGACGCGGCCGAGTTGCTGTCGGCGTTCGAGGACGCTTACGCGACGGTCGGCGACGAGCGCGTCGTCGAGCAGTTGCGCGAGATAGAGGGCCGCGGCCGGTACCAGTGATTGCGGCGTGGGCCGTGTCTATAAGTCCCGGCGTGCCGTACGGCCGAGTATGCCCGACAAACCGAAGTCCGGCGAACTGTTCGGTGTTCCGTACAACTTCGAGAAGCCGTCGCTCGGGCGGATGATGTCCGCCTACTGGCAACCGGACGAGGGAATGCTGGTCGAGAAGCCGTTCGGCGTCGGCTACACGCTCAACCTGGCGAACTGGCGCTCGTGGGTCGTCCTGGCCGTCGCCGGCGCGCTCTTCTACCAGCAACAGCAGTCCGGCGAGGAGTTCGACGACGAGGCGGCCGACGATCCGGTCGAGGTCGTCGTGGACGACTAGCGGGACGTCAAGCGAAGCGAGACGTCCCGGAACTGCGAGCGGTGAACGAAGTGAGCCGCGAGCGGCGAGATTCCGAGCGAAGCGAGGAATCCCCGGGGCCGAGCGGCCGGGGCGGTATCGGACCTTTTAGTGCGGCCGGTCCCGAAGCACCGCGCATGTACGACGGTCTGAAGGGGTTCCGAGATTTCTACCCCGGCGAGATGTCGGCCCGGCGGGAGGTCATCGACACGCTGGAGGAGACGGCCCGGCGGTACGGCTTCCGCGAGATCGGGACGCCCGCCCTCGAGCGGACGGAGATGTACGTCGACAAGTCCGGCGAGGAAATCGTCGAGGAACTGTACGCCTTCGAGGACAGGGGTGGCCGGGAGGTGGCGATGACGCCGGAGTTGACGCCGACGGTCGCCCGGATGGTCGTCGCCCGCCAGGGCGCGCTGGCCGAGCCCATCAAGTGGTTCTCGACGCGGCCGTTCTGGCGGTACGAGCAGGTCCAGCAGGGTCGCTTCCGGGAGTTCTACCAGACGAACGTCGACATCTTCGGGACCGAGGAGCCGGAGGCCGACGCCGAGGTGCTGGCCTTCGCGGCCGACGCCCTGACGTCGCTGGGGCTGACCGGCGAGGACTTCGAGTTCCGGGTCTCCCACCGCGACATCCTCGGTGGGCTGCTGGAGTCGCTCGACAGCGACATCGACACGGCCGCGGCCATCCGCGCGGTCGACAAGAGCGAGAAGATAGACGACGAGGCGTACCACGACCTGCTGGTCGAGGCGGGGTTGGACTACGCGGAGGCGGAGGACTTCGACGAGGTGCTGGCGACGGACGACCTCGAGGACCTCGTGGCCTTCGCGGGGACCGAGCGGGTCGAGTCCGCCGTCGAGAACCTCCGGGCCGTCCTCGAGGCGGCGGCGGACTTCGGCGCCCGCGAGTACTGTGAGGTGTCGCTGTCGACCGCCCGGGGGCTGGACTACTACACCGGCGTCGTCTTCGAGTGTTTCGACTCGACGGGCGAGGTGTCGCGGTCGGTGTTCGGCGGCGGCCGCTACGACGACCTCATCGAGTCCTTCGGCGGCCAGCCGACGCCCGCGGTCGGGGTCGCGCCGGGGCTGGCGCCGCTGTCGCTGCTCTGTCAGCGCGCCGGCGTCTGGCCCGAGGAGGCGCCGTCGACGGACTACTACGTGCTGACGGTCGGGGACACGCGGGCGGTCGCGGCCGACATCGCCCGACAGCTCCGCGAGTTGGGCCACGTCGTCGAGACGGACCTGACGACGCGGGGGTTCGGCGACCAGCTATCCTACGCCGACGGCATCAACGCCGAGACGGTCGTCGTGGTCGGCGAGCAGGACCTCGCCGAGGACGCGGTTACGATCAAGGACATGGCGTCGGGCGACCAGACGCAGGTACCCCTCGAGGAGTTCCCGCCCGAGGAGGGCCGGCCGACCTACGAGGACTACGAGTAACGGCCTCCGGGTCAGGACAGTACGTCCCGCTCGTAGACGAGCCAGTACGACAGCGGCAGCGTCACCAGGAGGATCACGAGCGTCCCGAGTATCTGCGAGTAGGGGTCCGGTGGCGACACCTGGGCCGCAATCGTGAACCCGAGCACGATCAGTAGCCCCTCGACTGCGAGGAATCGAGACGAGCGCGACCGGCTCATTGGCTCGTTTTTCGCCCCCAGGGGAATAACCAGTTCGGTAGCGTACGTTCGGCGGCGTCGCCGCGGCAGGGGGACGTTCCGACGCGGCCACATGTGTGGATCCGACGACCGACCCCGTCAACGGAGACGAGCCACAGGATATTTATCCGCAGTTGTACTTCGTACGGAATGACATGACCGTTCTGTCTCCCGAGGACGAGGGGAAGTTCCTGATGGACGCCGAGGCCGAACAGATCGGACTCGTCACCGAGGTGGACCCGGACGAGCAGGTCGCCTACGTCGACCCCGAGCCGGGGGTTGCGGAGGCGGTGGTCCAGGGGCTGGGGTTCGGCGACAGCGACGGCGACGACATCGAGGTGCCCGCCGAGGCCGTCGAGACGGTGACCGACTCGGAGCTCCGGGTCGCGCGGGACCTCTGAGCGGCGGTTCCGTTACGGGTAAGCCGTCGTCGGCCGAACGGTCGGTATGCGCGCGTTCCGGCTGGCCTACGACGGCACCGGCTACCGCGGCTTCCAGCGCCAGCCACACGGCGAGACCGTCGAGGACGAACTGTTCGAGGCGCTCGACCGCCTCGGCGTAGAGTTCGAGGACGGCACGCCGCCCAGCTACGCGGCGGCGGGCCGGACGGACGCGGGCGTCTCGGCTCGGGCACAGACGGTCGCCTTCGAGACCCCCGAGTGGCTCCGGGCGCGGGCGCTCAACGGTGAGCTACCGCCGGCCGTGCGAGCCTGGGCGTCCGCCGACGTCGAGGAGGGGTTCCACGCCACCCACGACGCCGACGCGCGGGCCTACCGCTACTTCCTGTTCGCGCCGGCGGCCGACGACGGGCGCGCGGCGGCGGCCTGCGAGCAGCTCTCGGGGCGGCACGACTTCCGGAACTTCACGCCCGAGTCGAGGGGCACCGTCAGAGAGGTGACCGTCGACGTCGAGCGGGACGGACGGTTCCTCGTCGTCGACTGTCGGGCCGGCGGGTTCGCCCGGCAGATGGTCCGGCGGCTGGTGTCGGTCATCGAGGCGGTGGCCGAGGGCCGCCGGACGGTCGCGTTCCTCGAGCGGGCGCTCGACGGGGAGTCGCTGTCGGGACCGGACGGCATCGCTCCCGCCGCGCCGGAGCCGCTCGTGTTGCGGTCGGTCGTCTATCCGTCGGTCGAGTTCGAGGTCGACGCCGCGGCCGCCGAGCGTGCCCGCGAGGTCTTCGAGGAACGGCGCCGGAGCCGACTGGCCGCCGCGAGGGTCGCCGGAAGCCTGGCGACCGACGGGTGACGACGGGTTTAGGGCGGCGGCGGTCGTAGCGGGGGCCATGAGTTCGGTGCCCGAGCGGAGCGACGTCGCCGAGGAGTACACCTGGGACCTCGCGGACCTCTTTTCCGACGACGAGGAGTGGGAGGAAGCCTTCGAACGCGTCGAGGAACGACTGGAGGAACTGGAAGTCTACGAGGGTCGCGTGACGGAGGACGCCGAGACGCTCCAGGCGGTCCTGGAGCTCCGGGACTCCATCATGCGCGAGGTGGCGAACGTCGCGGCGTACGCCCGGATGCGGAGCGACGAGGACACGACCGACCAGACCTACCAGGCGTTCGCGGCGCGGGCACAGTCGCTGTCGGCCGACGCCTCGAGTGCGGCGAGCTTCATCGAGCCGGAACTCCAGCGGGTCGACCGCGAGCGAATCGACGAGTTCGTCGAGGCCAACCCCGAACTGGCGGTCTACGACCACTACTTCGACGACGTCCTCCGGATGAAGCCCCACACCCGTTCGCCGGAGATCGAGGAACTGCTCGCCGATCTCAGCGAGGTGACGGGCGCCGCCGGCGACGTCTACAACATGCTGACGAACGCGGACGTGGAGTTCCCGAGCGTCGAGGTCGACGGCGAGCCGCGCCGCATCACGCTGTCGAACTTCACGAAGCTCCAGAAACACCCGGACCGGGGCGTCCGTCGGCGGGTCTACGAGGCCTTCTACGACGAGTGGGCGGAGTACCGCAACACGGTCGGGACGGCCTACGAGAACAGCGTGAAGGCCGACTCGAAACTGGCGAGGGCGCGGCACTACGAGACGGCACGCGAGGCGGCGCTGGACGGGCCGAACGTCCCGGCCGACGTCTACGACACCCTGGTCGATACGGTGGAGGCGAACCTGGACGTACTGCACCGCCACGCCGAACTGAAGCGGGACTGTCTCGGCGTCGACGACCTCCGGATGTGGGACCTGTACGCGCCGCTGACCGGCGAGGAGACGCCCGACGTCGACTACGAGCGCGCGACCGAGTACGTCGTCGAGGCGGTCGCGCCGCTCGGCGACGCCTACCAGAGCCGGATGGCCGAGGGGCTCGAATCGCGGTGGGTCGACGTCTACGAGACGGCCAACAAGCAGTCCGGCGCCTACAGCAGCGGCACCTACGACAGCCAGCCGTACATCCTGATGAACTACCAGGACGACATCGCCTCGATGTACACGCTGGCGCACGAACTCGGCCACTCGATGCACTCGGAACTGACGAGCGACGAGCAACCCTACGTCTATTCGGCGTACGAGATATTCGTCGCGGAGGTGGCCTCGACGGTCAACGAGGCGCTCCTGACCGAGCACCTGCTGGAGACGGTCGACGACGAGGCGTTCCGGCGGGCCGTCCTCGACGAGTACCTCGAGCGGTTCCGCTCGACGCTGTTCCGTCAGACCATGTTCGCCTCCTTCGAGCACGAGGCCCACGAGCTATCGGCGGCCGGGGAGGCGCTGACGCCGGACCGGCTGGACGACCTCTACCGGGGCCTCAAGTCGGAGTACTACGAGCCGGCGGTCGTCGACGACCGCATCGCCCGCGAGTGGATGCGCATCCCGCACTTCTACCGCGCGTACTACGTCTACCAGTACGCGACGGGGATCAGCGCGGCCAACGCCATCGTCGACCGCATCCTCGAAGAGGGTGAACCCGCGGCCGCCGACTACCGGGAGTTCCTCCGCTCGGGGTCGCGGGCCTACCCCCTCGAACTACTGGAGACGGCCGGTATCGACATGTCCTCGCCGGAGCCGGTCGAAGCCGCCATCGGGACGTACGACGAGATGGTGGGGGAGTACGAGTCGCTGCGGTAGGGAAGCCGTGACGGAGCGACGAGGGGAGTCGCTGCGGTAGGGAAGCCGTGACGGAGCGACGAGGGGAGTCGCTGCGGTAGCGTCGTCGGTAGCGACGAACAGTGACCGATTCCGACTCGGCTGAGAGGACAGTATTCGACTCCCGTCGGTGTGTTAGTCGGTCCCGCAAACGTCTCCCGCACCCAAAGCCACTTTTAATCTCCAACGCCTACTACCCGTCAATCTATGTCGCATAGCCCCTCTCTGCCCGACCGTCCCACGCTGGAGCTGGACCCGGAGATGTCCGAGTCCGAACGGCTGGCCGCGCTCCGCGAGCACTACCTCGAGGTGTCGCAGGTCCACGACGAACTGACCGACCAGCTCGAGACGGCCCGCGACCGGCAGTCAGAGCTCCGCGAGGAGGTCGACGACCTGCAGGAGGAAAACGAGGCGCTGAAGACGTCGTCGCTGTACCTCGCCACCGTCGAGGAGCTGACCGACGATCAGGTACTGCTCAAACAGCACGGCAACAACCAGGAGGTGCTGACGGACGTCTCCCCGCGGCTCCACGACCGACTCGAGGCCGGCGACCGGGTGGCTATCAACGACTCCTTTGCCATCCAGACGGTGCTGGACGCCGAGACCGACGCCCGCGCGCAGGCGATGGAGATCTCCGAGAAGCCCGAGGTCAGTTACGAGGACATCGGCGGCCTCGAGAGCCAGGTTCGGGAGGTCCGGGAGGCCGTCGAGGACCCGCTGACGAACCCCGGCAAGTTCGAGACGGTGGGCATCGAGCCGCCGACGGGCGTGCTGTTGCACGGCCCGCCGGGCACCGGCAAGACGATGCTGGCGAAAGCCGTCGCCAACCAGACCGACGCCACGTTCATCAAGATGGCCGGCTCCGAACTCGTCCAGAAGTTCATCGGGGAGGGCGCACGCCTGGTCCGGGACCTCTTCGAACTCGCCGCCGAGCGCGAACCGGCGATCATCTTCATCGACGAGATAGACGCCATCGCCTCGAAGCGCACCGAGTCGAAGACCTCCGGCGACGCCGAGGTCCAGCGGACGATGATGCAGTTGCTCTCGGAGATGGACGGCTTCGACCAGCGGGGCGACATCTCCATCATCGCCGCGACCAACCGCTTCGACATGCTCGACCGGGCCATCCTCCGGCCCGGCCGCTTCGACCGCCTCATCGAGGTGCCCGAACCGGACGGGGCCGGCCGCGAGCAGATTCTCGCCATCCACACCGCCGAGATGAACCTCGCCGACGACGTCGACCTCGAGGCGATAGCCGACGAGACGGAGGGCTTCTCCGGCGCGGAACTGGAGAGTCTCGCGACCGAGGCCGGCATGTTCGCCATCCGGGACGGCCGCACCGAGATTCGCGGCGTCGACTTCGAGGACGCCCACAAGAAGGTCTCGACCGACGAGGCCCCAGGCAAGCCGATCGCCTTCTACTGACGGCGACCGCTTCGTGCGTTTCTGTCGGACGGCATCCCGGGTAGCCTGCGCCCCGGCGCACGAAACGGCGAACGACCGACCCCAGCGTCAGGCCAAGAAGACGTGTCGGGGGCGGTCGTCGAGGACCTCCCGTCCCCACTCGACGGTGTCGCGGAACGCCTCGGAGCGGAAGAAGTCCATGGCGTCGTCCTTCCTGCGCCACTGGCTGGCGATGAACATGTCGTTTTCGTCCTCTTCGTTGACGAGGAGACGGGTGTCGAGGTGGCCCTCCATCTCCTCGAGCGCCGCCCCGACCTCGCCGAAGGTCTCGACGAACTCCTCGCGGTAGTCGGGCTTTACCGTGTAGAACATACCCATCGTCCCGAAGCCGCTCTCGGTCTCGCCGGCGCGTCCGACGACGCCGGGAAGTTCCGACAGGAAGTCGGCGGCCTTGTCGGCGGCCTCCTGTGACTCCCAGATGGAGACGACGGCCGACCGGTCGCCGTCGGCCTCGTCGCCGTAGACCGCCGACTTGACGTGGCTGTCGTAGTGCTCGAACCGCTCCCGGAGGTCCGCCAGTTCCCCGTGAAGCTCCTCGGGATCGGCCTCGGAGTACAGCACCAAGGCGTAAACGTCCTCGCCGTGGGGCTGGCCGGCGTAGACCCCGAGATCGGCCAGTTCTCCGCGGATGTCGTCGGACTCCTCGGCGCCGTCGTCGGCCTCGTCCGACTCACCGTCACCGTAGCCGGCGCCGACACCGGGGCCCGCACCCGAGAGATCGGCGAGGAAGCCGGAGGCGGTGTCGGCCGCGGACTCGTCGGTCCAAAGCGAGATGACCGCGGTGTCGCCCGAGTCGGCCCGGACCGTCGTCAGGACGTGGCTGTCGTACCCCTCGAAGCTCTCCCGGAGGTCGTCGACCTCCTCGACGAGGTCCTCGGCGTCGGTGTCCGACCGGAACAGTAGCGCGTAGCCGGCCTCGGGGTGGTCGTGGGGGTCGATCCCGAACCGGTGGACGAGTCGGCGGAAATCGTCGGGTTCGATGCCCTCGTGGGGGGCCTGCCCCGGCTGCGGGCGGCCGCCGGCCGAGCCGTCGGATTCGCCCTCCTGCGCTTCGTTGTCGGCAAGGTCGGCGCCGACGCCGCCGCCGACGCCCGGCAGGTCCGCGAGGAAGCCGGAGGCGGTGCTGGCGGCGCGCTCGTTGGCCCACAGCGAGACGACGGCCGTCCCGGCGTCGTCGGACCGGACGACGGTCCCAACGTGGGTGTCGTAGTGGTCGAAGTTCGCTCGCAGTCCGTCGACCTCCTCTGCGACCGCCTCGGCGTCGGCGTCGGACCCGAACAGCAGGCCGTAGCCCGCTGCCTCGTCGACATCGACGCCGTAGTCGTCGACACGCTGGCGGAACGACTCGGCGTCTATCTCCCGGTGAGCGGGGTCGCTCGACGGTCGTCCGCCGCCATCGCCGCCGTCGTCGTCTCCGGGGTCGCCGCCGGTACCGTCTCCGTGGTCGTCGGCGTGCGCAGCGGCCGCGTCGGCGCGGGGCGGGTCCGTCGAATCGAGCGTGTCGCCCTCGAGCGGTTCGTCGGTGGGGACGGCCTCGCCGCCCAAAAGCGCGCCGAGGTCCGCCGGCGGGAATCGGCGGCCGACGTAGAAGCTCCCGAACTCGGCGAACCGCGAGGAGGAGGGGTCGAACCGCATCTCGTAGAGCAGTTCCTTGATGTCGGTCGGGTCGTCGGCGAACAGCGTCACGCCCCACTCGTGGTCGTCGAGGCCGACGCTGCCGGTGATGATCTGGGTCACCCGGCCGGCGTACTCCCGGCCGACGTCGCCGTGGGCGGACATGTGTTCGGCCCGCTCCTCGAAGGGGAGGTCGTACCAGTTGTCCTCGGGGCCGCGGCGCTTGTCCATCGGGTAGAAGCAGACGTGTCCGGCGTCGGGAATCTCGGGATAGATGCGCTGTTTCATGTAGTTGCGCATCCCCTCGTCGTCGATGTCGTCGAGGCCGTCGGTGAGGTCCTCGTGCATGTAGCCCGATACCTCGGTCACGGAGACGTAGGAGTCGGCCCGCTCGGTGAACGCCGCCAGCGCGGTCGCCTCGAAGCGTCGCTCGGCGCGGTCGAGGTGCTCCAGCGTCGGCCGGAGGTGGAGTATCAGGAGGTCGGCGCCGTGGCCGACGACCGAGAAGACCGCCGACCCGCCCTCCTCGGCGTCCGCCAGGGCCTCGTGGTCCCGGAGGTACTCGACGCCCTCCTCGACGGCCCGCTCGCGCTCCCGCTGGGGCGCGTCGCGCCACTCGTCCCAGTCGATGCGCCGCAGGTCGTGAAGGACGTACCACCCCTCCTCCGTTCCCGGGGGTCTGCGTCGTTCCATGGGACTCCGTTCGGGCGCGCGGGTAATGGCGTTTTTGCGTTCGGCGCCGGATAGCGGTCTGCCCGCCCCCGACACCGACGCTCTCGACTCCAACCGACAAGCCGATCTTCTGCACCGTATCGAAACCATTAGAAGACGGTATAAAATCTCTAAAGAAATTTGAGCTGTTCGTTAAACGTCCGGTAAAGCGCGCCTCCGGTCGTAAAGAGCGCGAACCGATCCGAATTCACCGCAAGGCTCTGCCGTTTATATGGGGGTAGGGGTTCATGGGGTTGATACGGAGAGCCCCCATGTCGACTGCCAACCGAAGTCCCCCCACGGTCGGTCTGTCCCGCGCGTTCGAACGAGTCGTCGGTCACGCCGTCAGCGGCGTCCAAGCGATAGCCTTCTGGACCGCCGCTTTGCTCCCGCTGGTGCTCGTCGCTGGGCTGTTCACGGGCGTTGCCGGCGGGAACCTGAGCGCCCTCGGCGGCGCCGTCGCCGTGAACGTCGTCTGTGCCGTCCTCGGTCACGGCCACTCCCCCAACTGACCATGAGTACGAACACCGCAACCGAGTCCGCCTACCCCTCCCGGAAGGCCGAGCGGCTGGCCGGCTATCTCCGGGCAGAGGCCGAGCGGACCGACGGCGACCTCTACGTCAAGGGCAAGTTCATCGCCGACGAGGTCGATCTCTCGCCAAAGGAGATCGGCGCACTGCTCGTCCAGCTACAGGGTTCGGTGCCGGGGCTGACCATCGAGAAGTGGTCCTACACCTCGGCGACGACCTGGCGGATTTCGGCGGCCTGAACGGCCCGACCTGGGGCGCTCCCTTTTCACGTCAGCAACTGCGGCAGGAACAGCAACCCGAGCAGGCTCAGTATCATCGTCGCGCTGATCGCGGTCGTCACCGCCGCCGCGACGACGGGACTGACCTCGACGGGCAGCCGTGCCAGCACCGCCTCGACGCTGGCCCGGAGGATGTGCCCGCCGTCGAGCGGATACGACGGGATGCAGTTGAACAGGCCCAGGTTGACGTTGACCCACCCGGTCCAAAACAGGAGGTTCGCCAGTCCGAAGACGGCGCCGGTGCCGAGCGGTCCCGACACGGTATAGAAGTTCGCCACCGCACCGTTGAAGCCCGCGAAGTTGTAACCGATCGTGGGCAACGCGACGCTTGCGAAGGGCAACACCAGCAGAGCGAACGCCCGGGTGACGAACGTGGACACGGGGTCGTCGCCCCATCCGGTGCCGCCGAGGAAGGCGTGGTACTGCTCGGCGGGATAGGGGTCGATACCGAAGTCGTCGACGACGACGCCGCTGGTCCCCTCCAGAACCCCGGCGACGCCGACGAACCCGCCGTCGGTTCGGGGGTTCTCCTCGAGCGTCACCTCGTAGGTGTGCCGTTCGCCGCTCCAGGGGTCGTTGCCGTCGCCGTGGTAGGCGACGACCTCGACGGTCTCGTTGGGTGACGTCTGCGAGAGTACCTCGGTGAGGGCCTGGGGCGTCGGTGTCGGCTCGCCGTCGATGCTGTGAATCAGCATCGGGGTGTCGGGCGCGCCGGCCTCGCCGAGGGGGTCCTCCGCCGGGACGCTACTGACGAAAACGCCGACCGGGAACGTGACGGCCTCGCCGTCGCCGGTCGAAAGCTGGACGATCTCCTCGCCGTCCAGTGCGGCGTCGAAGCCGGACTGGGTGTAGACCGCCTCGCCGCCGACCGCCGTTATCTCCGTCCCTTTGGCGATGGGCGCGTCGACGACGGCCCGGGTGACGATGAGGCTCCGCTCTATGGTCACGGCCTCCCCGCTCTGCCGACCGACGGTCACTTCGCGGTCGGCATCGGCCAGCGCCGCCTCGAGTTCCGTCTCGTTGGCTATCGGCTGGCCGTTCACCGAGGTGATGACGTCGCCCCGCTCGATGCTGGCGTTCTCGGCCGGCGAGCCGGGGAGCGTGCCGCCGACGGCGACGCCGGGGACGACGGTGACGAGGCTTGCGACGACGAGAAAGAGCAGGCCGAACGACACCGCGGTGACGAGGAAGTTGTTCGTCACGCCGGCGGCGAACATCCGGGTCTTGCCGCCCCGGTCGGCCCGGTTTTGGCTCGCCTCGTCGGGCTGGACGAACGCCCCGAGCGGGATGAACGCCAAAAGCGCGACACCCATCGAGTCTATCTCGATGTCTTCGACGCGACAGAGCAGGCCGTGGCCGCCCTCGTGGACGACGAGACCGACGAGCAGGCCGACGAGGATGTCGACGGCGGCCGCGATGGGGAGGAACTGGTTGACGCCGGGGATGACGAGCGCGTCCTGCGGTCGCGTGATGCCGCCCACCGCTGCGGGGTCCGTCAGGGCGCTCATCGCCGAAAAGAGGACGCCGAAGAACGACCCGACCATGATGACGATGGCGACGCCGACGCCGAAGTTGCCCCAGGCCCGCCAGATACGCCGGGGAGCGGCCAGCCACTCGAGGAGGTCACGCCCCCGTTTCGTGTGGATCGTGAGAATCGGACCGGAGACACGAAGCGACGATGGCACGAGGCCGCGGGCCTTCAGCGCCATCGCAATCGCGGTATAGAGGAGGATACCGACGAGTATCCACAGCAGCGGTCTCATTGGTTGACGTAGGGAGTGGGAGCCTCAAAAGTCGTTCCGTCGCGGCCGGGCCGTCAGCCGTCCCGCCGGAGCCGCCGGACGACGAACTCGGTGTCCATCGGCGCCAGGAACGGACCCAGCCGCGGTCCCTCCGTCTCGTCGAGGAAGAGCCGGTAGCCGGCCTCGAAGAACTCGCCGACGGCCACGTCGTTTCGCTTCGCCGTCTCGTATATCTCGCCTTGCAGGGTCTCGGCGTCCGGGTCGTCGGTCTCAATGAGGTCGGCCAACTCCTCGAGGGCGGCCACCGTCTCGGGATCGAACTCGACGTCCGGCAGTTCCTCGGCCAGCCGGTAGTTGAACTCGTTGTCGGTCCGTTCGGCCCACGCGCGCGCTCGCTCGACGCGCTCCAGCGCCGCGTCTATCTCCGCCTCGGTCGCCTCGGCAGGGACGTGCCCCGAGCGTTCGGCCATCTCGACACGCAACTCCCGGTTGTCGGTCATCCCCAGCACCGCCGCGAACGCGTAGGGGATGCGGACGGGTCGCTCGTCGGGGACCGACTCGACGACCATCGGGTAGGCCCGCTCGGCTCGTTCGCGCTCGGTCTCGTCGGCGTCGGCACCGAAGTAGACGGCCTCGAAGCGGTCGAACTCGTCGACGAGGCGGTCGATGGACCCGACGTCGAAGTCGCGCTGCTTCTTGGGGTTCTTCGTGAAGAAGTACCGGAGCACCTCCGGCTCCAGCACCGTCAGCACCTCGTCGACGGTGATGACGTTGCCCGACGACGACGACAGCGCCTCGCCGTTGAGCGTGAACCACTCGTAGACCATCGGGACGGGCGGTTCGAACCCGAACACATCGCGGGCGATGGTCTCTCCGGAGGGCCACGACCCCTCGGCGTGGTCCTTGCCGAACGGCTCGAAGTCGACCTCCAGCACGCGCCACTGGGCGGGCCACTCGAGGCGCCACGGGAGCTTTCCCTCCCGGAACGTCGCCGTTCCCTCGTGGCCGCAACCCTCGATGACGTCGTCGCCGGCCGCGACGTCCTCGCAGACGTAGTCGACGGTTTCCGCATCGAGGTCGACGTCGACGATGGTCTCGGTGAGGTTGCCGCACTCGTGACACCGCGCGAAGAAGGGGACGTACTCGTCGTCGACCTTGTCCTGGAACTCCGCGAGCACCTCCCGGGTCGTCTCGAGGTCCCCGAGTACGTGCCGAATCGTGCCGTCGAAGGCGCCGCGCTCGTAGAGGTCGGTGTTCGAGACGACGTCGATTGGGACGTCGACGGCGTCGGCGGCCCGCTCCAGCAGTTCGGTGAAGTGGTCGCCGTAGGAGTCACAGCAGCCGAAGGGGTCGGGCACGTCGGTGTAGGGCCGACCGAGGTTCCGCCCGAGGGCGCCGGCGTCGACCTCGCCGAGGCCGACGACGTTCCACTCCAGGTCCGCGAGCTTTCGGGGGAGCTTCCGGAGTCGGTCTCGGTCGTCGGTCGTGAACACCTGCCGGACCTCGCGGCCGCGGTCCCGGAGGGCCTCGGCGACGAAGTAGCCCCGCATGATTTCGTTGAAGTGGCCCAGGTGCGGGACGCCCGACGGCGAGACGCCGCCCTTGATCACGATGGGGTCGTCGGGGTCGCGTTCGAGTATCTCGTCGGCGACCGCGTCGGCCCAGAAGGCGCGCTTCCGGCCGGTGCCGACCTCGTAGAGGTCACTCATCGGGGACCACTTCGGTGCCGTCGAAATCGCCGGCGACGGCGTCGGCGATGCGTTCGGGGTCGGTCCCGTCGAGGACGACCGCCCGCAGCCCCGACCGCTCTATGACCTTCGCCGCCAGCAGGTCGACCGGCGCGTTCGAGCCCGCGGCCGTCTCGATGGAGGCGATGGTGTCGACCAGGTCGGCCGGCGTCAGCCGGTCGTACCGCTTTGCGGTGTCGTCCTCGTTGGGATCGGCGGAGTACACCCCGGCGACGCTCGTCGCGTAGACGAGCAGGTCGGCCTCGACGGTCTCGGCCAGAAGCGCCGAGACCGCGTCGGTCGTGTGGCCCGGGACCGTCCCGCCCATGACGACCGTCTCGCCGCGCCGGAGGGAGGCCCGTGCCGCCTCGTGGGAGTCGGCGGGCTCCGGGGCGGCCGGCGAGTCCAGGGCCGCCAGAAGGAGGCGGGCGTTCAGTCGGGTGACGTCGATGCCCACGGCGTCGAGGTCGTACTCCGTCGCGCCCAGCGTGCGAGCCGTCTCGATGTAGCGGCGGGCGACGTCGCCGCCGCCGACGACGACGGCGACCTCGTGGCCCTCGGCGACGAGTCCGTCGATGACCCCCGCGTGCGCCTCGACCCTGGCGGCCTCCAGGTCCGGCGCGAGCACGCTCCCGCCGATAGAAACGACGATTCTCATTGCGTCGAGGTTGCCGTGTTTCGGTCTTAAGGGTTGTCAAGCACGCCGACACCTACAAGCCCTCGCGGCCGAAGAATCGGATATGTACGTCTTCGCGGTTCTGGGCGAGGCCGCCGAGGCAGGCCTGGAGCGGTTGCTCGCGGCGCTCGACGGCCGGGTCGGCGTCGTTCGGACCGCCGCCGGCGACGGCGGAACGACCGCCGTCGCCCGGGCCGACACCGAGTACGTCCTCGACGACGGGTGGCGCGCCAGCGGAACGGACCTCTCGGTTCCCGACGCCCTGGAACGACTCGCGCCCGACCACGAATACGCCGCGGTCGTCGGCGTTCCCGACGTCGACGCGCCGCGAATCGTCGTCGGTGGCGAAACCGAAGAGGCGGCCGTCCACGCCGAGGGTGCCGAGCGCCTCGACGTCGAGGCCGCCGTCGAGGCGATTCACGGGACCGAACCGTTCGAGACGCTGGAGTCGCTGGTCGCGGCCGTCCGGCGGGCACCGGAGGCCGACCGGGCGGGCGCCGTCGCGACCTTCACCGGACGCGTGCGCGCGAAAGACGGTCCCGACGACGACCGGACTCGCTACCTGGAGTTCGAGAAGTACGACGGGGTCGCCGAACGGACGATGCGGACCATCGAGACGGAACTCGAGGACCGCGAGGGCGTCCTCGACGTGCGACTCCACCACCGGACCGGCCGGGTCGACGCGGGCGAGGACATCGTCTTCGTCGTGGTACTGGCCGGACACCGCCGGGAGGCCTTCCGGGCCGTCGAGGACGGCATCGACCGCCTCAAGGACGAGGTACCGCTGTTCAAGAAGGAGGTCACCGATTCGGAGACGTTCTGGGTCCACGAGCGGGACTGACCGGCGCCGCGCGCGACCGCCGGACCCGGCCCGACCGGCCCGCTGTGGGGCGGGCGACCGCCCCAACAGCGAGTGTATTACCACAGAGAATACGGCTGCCGAAACTGTCTCAAAAAAGTCTATAAAACGTCTAAAGGTATCTCAGCAGTTCGTGAAACGTCCGTTTTGATTCTATTCACGGCGAATCGGACCGAAGCTACCCGAAGCTTCCTCCCTTTATATACTGGTCCGGGGGATACGACAGGGCACGGTGTCAGCCATGAGCGCAACAACGGAACCCTCCACGGAAAGCAAGGAAAGCCGGCTCCGAACGTACCTCCGCCAGCGGGCGGAGGACGGCGAGGTCTACGTCAAGAGCAAGTTCATCGCCGACGACGTCGGTCTCTCGTCGAAGGAGATCGGCGCGCTGATGGTCAAACTCAAGGATTCGGCGACCGACCTCGACATCGAGAAGTGGTCCTACACCTCCGCGACTACGTGGCGCGTAACGCAGGCCTGATTTCTGACACCTCGGCGTAACAGCTGTCCCCGTCACGGGATTTATCCCCGACAGTCCCCTTCTCTTCGGTGATGAGCACCGCCGATCCGGCGTCGGGCTACGACGGCCCGCCGCCGGAGGCACTGCTGCCCGCGTTCCGCGTCACGGAGATCGAAGAGACCGACGACGGCCAGCTCCGCTACTACGGCCAGCCGCGGACCGAGTACCGCCGTCTCGAACAGAAACTGTGGCCGCTGTTCCGCGAGTACGGCTACGAGGTACGCCTCGACGTCGTCGAGGACAGCGAGGAGGACCCGATATCGGGCGTCGCCGTCACCCGGAGCCGGCAGGCCCTCGTCGCCGAACCGCGCAGCGTCGGCGTCGACGGGGTACCCTGGACCAACGTCGGGATGTTCCTGGCGACGCTTCTGACGACGCTGTACGCCGGCACCATCTGGTACTACCAGCCCGTCGACGGCCCGCTGGACCTGCTGGCCGGCTGGCCGTTCGCCGCCGCCGTCCTCGGCGTCCTCGGCGTCCACGAGCTGGGCCACTACGTGATGTCCCGCTACCACGACGTCGAGGCCAGTCTCCCCTACTTCATCCCGGTGCCAACCTACATCGGGACCTTCGGCGCGGTCATCAAGATGAAGGGCCGGATTCCGAACCGGAAGGCGCTGTTCGACATCGGCGTCGCGGGACCGCTGGCGGGGCTGGTCGCAGCCGTCGCCGTCGCCGTCGTCGGTCTCCACCTGGACCCCATCTCGGTCCCCCCGGAGCTGCTCCGGGCACAGAACACCGTCGAAATCGAGTTCGGCTACCCGCCGCTGTTGCAGTTCCTCGCGTGGGTGACGGGCGAGCGGCTCACCTACGCCGACCCCGGAATATCCGCCAGCCCCGTCATCTTCGGCGCGTGGGTCGGCCTGTTCGTGACGTTCCTCAACCTCATCCCCGTCGGGCAACTCGACGGCGGCCACATCGTCCGTGCGATGTTCGGCGAGCGGGCCCGCACCGTCGCGGCGCTCGTGCCCGCCGTGCTGTTCTCGCTGGCCGGCTACCTCTACGTCTTCCGGGACGTCTCGGCCAACGCGCCGGTCCTGTGGACCTTCTGGGGCCTCGTCGCGCTGGGTCTGGCGTACGTCGGCCCGACGACGCCCATCTTCGACGACCCGCTCGACCCGAAGCGGAAGGCGTTGGGCGCGCTCACGTTCCTGCTGGGGCTGCTCTGTTTCACGCCCGTCCCGATAGAGATAATCAGTGGGTAAAGCCCCGGTCGGGGAGGGGAGCGCCGTCCAGTCGGACGCCCCCGTCGGTCACTCGACCGATTCGGGTCACCTCGACCGGCGCTCCCGCCCGGACCGTCGGAACGTCCGCCTCGGGAACCGTGAAGACGAGTTCGAAATCCTCGCCGAAGTGGAGGGCCAACTCCCGGCGTTCCTCGGCGTCCGCGGCGACGGTCCCGACCGACGAATCGACCGGTACGGCGTCGCCATCGACCGCGAAGCCGCAGTCGCTCGCCGCCGCGAGTTGGTACAGCGACCGGGCCAGTCCGTCGCTGGAGTCCATCATCGCCGTCGCCCGCGGCGCGACGGCACGGCCGGCCACGACCCGCGGCTCGAACCGGAACAGCTCGTTGGCCCGCTCGTGGTCGCCGCGCTCGAACAGCCGGACGGCGGCCCCGCTGCGGCCGAACGTGCCGGTGACGCAGACGGCCTCGCCAGCGGAGGCGCCGTCCCGTCCGACCGGGTCGTCCGTCCGTCCGACGGCCGTCGTGGCGACCGTGAACTCCTCGTGGCCGTCTAGGTCGCCGCCGACGTACTCCGTGCCGACGGCCGAGCAGACGTCCGTACAGCCCTCCAGAAACGCCGATAGCTCCGCCTCGCGGAACTCGGGGGCGCCGTAGACGGCCACCGCCGCCGTCGCCTCGGCGCCCGCGGCGGCGACGTCCGACAGCGACGCGCCGACGGCCCGCCACCCGGCCGTGTACCGCGTGGTCCCGTCGGGGAAGTCCGTCCGCTCGTGGAGCATGTCCGTGGTCACGACGAGACCGTCGACGACCGCACAGTCGTCGCCGGCGGCGTCGACGTGTTCGCCCACCAGCGAAAGCGCCGCCCGTTCGTCCATGTCGGTCCCTGGCCCGCCGGCGACAAATGGCCATCGGTGCGTTCAAATCCGGGAGGGTCGATGCTCCGGTATGCCTCTCGACCGCCGGGCGACCGTCGCGGGCTTTCTCGGCGCCGCCCTCGCCCTCGGCGTCCTGGCCTACCTCGTCGGCGTCGAGGACCTCCTCTTTGCGCTGTCGATGGCCCGGACGCCGGTCGCCGCCGGCGTCCTCGTCGTCGCGGCCCTCTGGATGGTCGCGTGGGCGCTCGCGCTCCGGACCGTCCTCGGGGCGCTCGGGGCGGCCATCTCGCCGTGGCGGGCGACGGCGGTGTACGCGGGCGTGCTGTTCGCCAACAACGTCACGCCGTTCGGGCAGGCGGGCGGCGAACCGGTCAGCGCCCTGCTCATTTCGGAGGCCGCGAGCACCGAGTACGAGACCGCACTGGCGGCCATCGCCAGCGCCGACTCGCTGAACTTCGTCCCGTCGACGGCCATCGGGCTGGTCGGCGTGACCTACTTCTCGGTGACGGTGGCCGTCGGCGACCGCCTCCAGGTGGCCACCGCCGCCGTCGTGGCGCTGGCAGTCGCGCTCCCCGTCGTGGCCTACATCGGCTGGCGGACCCGCGACCGCCTGGAGGCGGCGCTGGTCGGCGTCGTGGCACCGGCGGCCCGCCTCGTCGGTCGGTACGCCCCGCGGCTGGAGGCGCCGGCACGGTCGGCCGTCAGACATCGCGTCGAGGGGTTCTTCGAGGCCGTCGAGGTCGTCGGCACCGACCGGCGGACGCTGCTGGCCGCGGTCGGCTTCTCGACGCTGGGGTGGCTGGCGCAGGCGACCGCGCTGTGGCTGGCGCTGTACGCCATCGGCGTGGTCGCGCCCGTCGCGGCCGTCCTCGTGGCCGTCCCGGTCGGGGCCATCGCGGGCGTGACGCCGCTCCCCGGCGGTCTCGGCGGTATCGAGGCGGTTCTCATCGCGCTGCTGGTCCCGCTGGCGGGCATCAGTGCAGCCACGGCGGCGGCCGCCGTCGTCCTCCACCGCGGTGCCATCTACTGGCTGCCGACCCTCCTCGGCGGCGGCGTCGTCTCGGCGCTCGGCGTCGACCGCGTGTGAACGGCCGCGTGTGAGCGGCTCTCGCCGTCGAGTCGGGTGATACCAACAGCGTTAAACGCGACCGACGGGAACCGGGACGTAATGACGACGCTCTACGACGTGCCCGCCGAGGACCTCATCGAGGCGGTCGCCGAGGAGATCGCGGACGAACTGGACGCCCCCGAGTGGGTCGACTACGCCAAGACCGGCAGCGGCCGAGAACTCCCGCCCGAACAGGAGGACTTCTGGGCCCGCCGGGCCGCCAGCCTCCTCCGGAAGGTCGCCGACGAGGGTCCGGTCGGCGTCCAGCGCCTCCGGACCGCCTACGGCGACTCGACGAACGGCTCGACCCGCTACCGCGTCCGCCCCGAACACCGGACCGAGGGCTCCGGCAACATCATCCGGACCGCCCTCCAGCAGCTCGAGGAAGCCGGCTACATCCAGACCCACGAGGGCCGCGGCCGCACCGTCACCGGCGAGGGTCGTGCGCTCCTGGACGAGACCGCCGAAGAGCTCATCGAGGAACTCGACCGGCCGGAACTCGAGCGGTACGCCTAACCACTTTTTACACGACGCGCCTCCGGCGGCCGCGCGGCGGCGCTGCCGCCGCGCCATCCGGTTGCGGGCTCCGCCCGCAACCCGCGGCAAAAACGTGAGGAAAATATGCGCGAGAGCCTCCAGCCGCGCGGCTTCGCCGCGCGTTAGTCGGCTCTCGCTACGGCGACTCGTTCACTGCGTTCACTCGTCGCCGGGAACCGCCTCGAGGGCGACCTGACGGACGCCCCCTCGGCGGATGCTTGCCCTGTTCGGGTTTCAGGGCAGGACCGGAACGGTCCTCCCCGGATTTTCGTCCGGTGGTATCTGGTTCGCAGGGCACTCGAGACTACCGGGACAACAGCAGTCCGCCCAGAACGACGAACAGGGCCACCACGAGCGCGAAGAGGGCTATCAGGCCCGGAATACCCCCGATTCCGAGCAGTACCACGGCCCCGACGACGGCAAGCAGGCCGGCGAGGAACATCGCGACGCGGAACCGGAGGTACGTTCCGACGATCGGACTGTTCCAGAGCGCGTTCAGGGGGCCTCGCACATTCGACGTTCACAGATAGGGTGAAAAAATCTGTCGGGTGACCGTGGACGAACCGACGCGGGCTCCCGAAAGGAGTCCCACGACGGGGGCTCGGACGCTGACGACATCTATTTACACCATCGGGGTGAGGAGCCGACAACGATGGGTGTTCGACCGTGACGGACGCTGGTACCGTGCCCGGCCACGTCGAGGTGGGGCTCGTCCTCGTGGCGGCGCTCGCGCCGGTGCTCTTCCTGCCGCTCCTCGTTGGGCCGCTGGAGACGGCAGTGGTGGTCGGCGTCGGACTCGTCGTCGGGGTACTCGGCGTCGGCGCCGCGGCGATGCTGCTGCTCGACCGGGTCTGAACGCGACGACCGGCAGCGACCGCCGACTGGCGAGGGACTGCTCTCCCGTGCCGACGACGACCCGCCGGTCCGAAACGGTTTTTCAGGTCCGTCGGTAATGGGTGGACATGAGCGGCGACCCCACCGACGAGGAACTGGAGGAACTCCGACAGAAGAAGATGGAACAGCTCAAGGACCAGCAGGGCGGCGAGGCCCAGCAGGAGGCCGCGGAGGCCCAGCGCCAGCAGGCCGAGGCCCAGAAGGAGGCGATGCTCAAGCAGGCGCTGACCGACGGCGCCCGCAAGCGGCTCAACACGGTGAAGATGTCGAAGCCGCAGTTCGGCGAGAAGGTCGAACAGCAGGTGGTCGCGCTGGCCCAGAGCGGCCGCCTCCAGGGAAAAATCGACGAGGAGAAGATGAAGGACATCCTCTCGGAGATGAAACCGGACTCCAAGAGCTTCGACATCAAGCGCCGGTAGATGGAGTGTGGACTGCTGTTCAGCGGCGGGAAGGACTCGGGACTTGCGGCCCTGCTGCTCGATAGCTTCTACGACGTGACGCTCGTGACCGCGCACTTCGGGCTCACGGACGACTGGGAACACGCGGCGGAGGCGGCCGACTCGCTGGGGTTCCCGTTCGAGGCCGTCGAGATGGACGACGACGTCGCCGAGTCGGCCGCCGAACAGATGCGCGAGGACGGCTATCCCCGCCGGGGAATCCAGCAGGTCCACGAGGCGGCCCTGGAGGCCGTCGCCGCCGAGTACGACGTCGTCGCCGACGGGACCCGCCGGGACGACCGGGTGCCGACGGTCTCGCGGGCGGTCGCCCAGAGCCTCGAGGACCGCCACGGCGTCGACTACGTCGCGCCGCTGTCGGGGTTCGGCCGCAACGCCGTCGACCGACTCGTCGAGACGCACCTCCGCGTCGAGTCCGGTCCCAGCGAGGCGGTCCCGAAGGGCGACTACGAGACCGAACTGCGGAGCCTACTCCGGACGCGGTGGGGCGACGACGCCGTCGAGGAGGTCTTCCCCGACCACGAGCAGACGCGGGTGGTCGGCCGGAACGCCGAGTGACGCGAACACGGCGCGTCGGCGCACATCTTTTTGACCTGCCGCGCTGTACCCCGGCCCATGAAGTTCGTCATCGTCGGCTACGGTCGCGTGGGGATGCGGACCACGAACATCCTCACGAGCGAGGGCCACGAGGTCGTCATCGTCGAGCAGGACCCCGAGAAGGCCCAGCGGGCCCGCGACGACGGCCTGGAGACGATCGAAGGCGACGGCGAGGACGAGCGAGTCCTCGAACGGGCGGGACTGGACGACACCGACGCTTTCGCCGCGTTGACCGCCGACCTGAACGTCAACTTCACCGCCTGCATGGTCGCCAACGACCACGGCTGTCGGACGGTGCTGCGCATCGACGAGGACTACAGACAGGAGATATACGAGAAGTACGCCGCCGACGTCGACGAGGTCATCTATCCCGAACGGCTCGGGGCAGCGGGCGCGAAGACGGCGCTGCTCGGCGGCGATCTGAACGTGCTCGCGGACCTGACCGAACACCTGACGGCGACGACCATCCCCATTCCGGAGGGGTCGCCCGTCATCGGCAAGCGGGTCGTCGAACTGGACCTTCCCGACGACGCACGGCTGTACGCCCACGGGAGGGACAAGGAACCGATGACAATCCCGATGCCGCGGACGACCATCGAGGGCGGCGACCGGATCGCACTCATCGCCGAACCGCCGGCGCTGGAGTCGGTCCGGGAGATGCTTCGCGGGTAGCGGCGGCGTCCGACGCTCCCACCGGAAGGGGTTCGAAAAGTCCGGGCGCGCGATGGGGAGGATGGGGAAAGTTTGAGGCCGTCGATGCGCGCCCATCGGGTCGCATGGCGGGCGGGCACATAAATCCGCGTCAGACGGGCGTGTGACCCGCGACGAGCGGCGTGTCGTGGGGCGGGCATACCCGGCTCCGGCCTCCGGTTCGACCGGGGCCCGCCGGCGACCGGACGTAACCGGAACCGGGTTCGAATCACCGATTCGAAACGGCGCGGAGTTGCTGGCAAACGACATACGTTCCCGGCGGGAAGACCGGGGTATGGCGACGGCGCTTCCGGAGCGACGCCGGTTCGGGATGAGCGCCGGCGAACTCACCGGCGCGATAGGGGATTCCGTTACCGTCCTGCCGCTCGTGGCCGCCCTCGGAGTCCTGACGCCGGCGTCGCTGCCGCAGGTCCTCGCCGGCTTCGCGGTCTTTCAGGTCGTCTGGGGCGCCGTCTACGGCGTGCCGCTCTCCGTCGAACCGATGAAGGCGTTGGCGGGGCTGGCCATCGCCGGCGCCATCGGCTACGGCGACCTGATTGCGGCCGGCCTGCTCGCGGGCGGCGTCCTGCTGGCCGCGGGGCGGTTCGGCCTGCTGTCGCGACTCGCGTCGGTCGTCGGCGAACCCGTCGTCCGCGGCGTCCAGTTCGCCGTCGCCTGCCTGCTCGTCGTCGCGGCCGCCGACCTCGTGGTCGCGTCGCCGACGGTCGCGGTCGCAGGGGTCGCCCTCGCCGCCGCTGTGGCCGTCGTCTCGCCGCGGGCCGTGGCCGTCGTCGTCCTCTCGGTCGGCCTCCTGTGGGCCGTCGCCGTCGCCGGCGTGCCCCCGGTCTCGCTGCCGGCGGTCGGCCTCTTCCCGGCCGGCGGGCCGACGCTGTCGCTCGGGGTCGTCGAGGGGGCCGTCGCGCAACTGGCGATGACGGTCGGCAACGCCGCCGTCGCCACGTCGCTCCTGCTGTCGGACCTCTACGAGGCCGACGTCTCGCCGGACCGCCTCGCCGAGAGCATGGGCGCGATGAACCTCCTCGCGGTCCCGCTCGGGGCCGTGCCCATGTGTCACGGCTCCGGCGGGCTAGCCGGCAAGCATGCCTTCGGTGCCCGGACGGCGACCGCAAACGTCGTCGCCGGCTGTCTGTACGGCGGCCTCGCGGTCGTTTCCGGCGTGTTCGAGGCCTTCCCGATGGCACTGCTGGGCGTCCTTCTCGTCGTCGTCGCCGTCTCGCTGGCCCGGGTCGCCCTCCAAGCGACCGACCGCCGGGGGTTCGTGGTGGCCGTCGGCGTCCTCGCGGTCCTGACGAACGTCGGCGTCGCGTTCGTCGCCGGCGCCGCCTGGTGGCTCGCCCGGACGCGGGGCTTTAGATGAGTCGGCCCCCAATCGTCGACCATGTCGTGGCGCGAACTGTTCGAGCGGGGCGCCGACCACGAGGTGACCGTCGAGGACGTCGTCGCGGCCCTCGAGGAGCGCCGGGATGACCGGTGACGGCGGGCCGGACCCGACGCGGGTCGTCGCCGACGCGGACGTGCTCGCGGCGGACCTGCTGGTCGGCGGCGCCGCCCGGGCGGCGCTGGACCACCTCCGGCGGCACTCCTGGCTGGAACTGGTCGTGACCGAGGAACTGCTCGCGGACGCCGAGGCGGTCGTGGCCGCCCTCGCCGACGACGAACTGGCGAGCGACTGGCGGGCGACCGTCGAGGCGTGGGCCGTCGTCGTCGACCAGCCGTCCGGCGACCACCCGGCGCTGGCGGCGGCCTACCGGGGCGGGGCAGTCCACCTGCTGTCGCTGGACGGACGGCTCCAGAGCGCCGAGGCCGGCGCGAACCTCCGTGGCGTCATGGACGTCAGCGTCCGGTCGCCCGACGCCTTCGCGACGGTGTTCGACCCCGCAGCGGTGTACGAACTGGCCTTCGGCGAGGCGTACCCCGGCCCGGACCGCGACCCGCGGGGGTGAGAGCAGTCCCGACGTGACCGAGAGACGCCGCCGGTATCTCTCGTCCTCACGGGGAAGGCGACTCTCTCGAACGACGGAATCGGTGTTCAAGCGCATCGCTTTTCGGGACCCCCGGCCAACGCCGGGTATGGAGGTCAGCGAGGGCGGTGTCACCGTCGAGGTGCCGGAAAAGCGTCACGGCGCGAGCGAGGGGAGCGGCGCCGGCGTCTTCTACAACCCGGTCCAGGAGCTGAACCGCGACGTCACCGTCGGGGTGTTGCGGGCCGTCGCCGACGAGTGCGACACGTACCTCGACGCGATGACCGCAAGCGGGATCCGGGCGGTCCGGGCTGCCGACGCCGGCTACGCGGTCACCGCCTGCGACGTCGACGACGACGCCGTCGCGCTGGCCCGCCACAACCTCGCCCGGAACGACCTCGACGGCGAGGTCGTCCACCGGAACGTCAACGCCCACATGCACGAACACCGCCACGACGTCGTCGACCTCGACCCGTTCGGCACCCCCATCCCCTTCGCGGACGCGGCGTTCCGGAGCGCCGGCGAGTACCTCTGTGTCACGGCGACCGACACCGCGCCGCTGTGTGGCGCCCACTTCGAGAGCGGCGTCCGCAGCTACGGGGCCGTCCCGCGGAACACGGAGTTCCACGCCGAGATGGGCCTGCGGGTGCTGCTGTCGGCGCTGGTGCGGACCGCCGCCCGCTACGACCTCGCCGCCCGGCCCGTCCTGAGCCACGTCTCCAGCCACTACGTCCGGACCTACCTGCGCCTGGAATCGGGCGCGCGAGCGGCCGACCGCCAGATCGAGGACCTCGGCTACGTCGACCACTGCCAGCAGTGTCTCTGGCGGCGCCACGAGGCGACGCTCGTCGCCGACCCGGTGACGGAGTGTCCCAACTGCGGGCAGTCGACGTGGACCGCCGGCCCCATCTGGCTCGGACCCGCCCACGACGCCGACTTCGTCGACCGGGTCCGGGCGTCGATTCCCGACACGTTCGGCACCGCCGAGAAGAGCCGCGAGTTGCTGGACACCGTCGCGGGCGAACTCCACCGCCCGACCCACTACGACCAGCACAAACTCTACAAGCGGTGGTCCGAACCCGCAATCGGGATGGAGGAGTTCCTCTCGGCGCTGCGGGCGGCAGGTCACGAGGCCTCCCGAACCCACTACGGCGGCACGACGTTCAAGACCGACGCCGGCGTGGCCGCCATCCGCGAGGCGGTCCTGTAACCCCGCGGTCGGGCGGGCGCGAGTCGGTTCCCCCCGATTTATGTGTGGCTCACGCATAGCCGGGACCGTGAACGGCTATCTCGACCGGGCGGTGACCGTCACCCGCGGCGTCGTCAACGGCGCCCAGTCGGACCGCATCACGTTCATCGCCGGGAGCCTCGCCTACTACGCGCTCATCTCGTTGCTGCCGCTGTTACTTCTGGCGCTGGCGGCGGCATCGGCCTTCGGCGACCCGGGGACGGTCGAGACGCTCGTCGACGAGGTGACCGGAGCGCTCGGCGAACAGGCCGGCGCGCTCGTCCGCGAAGCGCTGACCGGCGCCGTCGGCGGCGGGGTCACCCTCTTCGGGCTCGTCGTCCTGCTGTGGTCGGGGCTGAAGCTGTTCCGCGGGCTCGACATCGCCTTCTCGGAGGTGTACGGCCGCCCCGGGCCGGACTCGCTTCTCGAACAGCTCCGGGACGGGGCGGTCGCGCTCGGGGCCGTCGGCATCGGCGTCGCCGCAACCGTCGTCGTCGGTGCGTTCGTCGCCGGTCTCGGCGTCGACCGGTCCGTCCAGGGGTTCGACCTGCTCGGTCTCCTGGGGACGGTCGGTCTGGTGGCCGGTCTCACCGTCGCCTTCCTCCCGCTGTACTACCTCCTGCCCGGGGACGTGGTCGGAATCCGGGAGGCGCTGCCGGGTGCCGTCTTCGCCGCCGTCGGCTGGACGCTGCTGCAGACCGGGTTCCGTATCTACGCCGCCAGCGCCGGCAGCTACGAGACCTACGGCGTCCTCGGCGGGATGCTGCTGCTCGTGACGTTCCTCTACTTCGGCGCCCTGGTCTTGCTCTTGGGCGTCGTGCTGAACGCCGTCCTCGCCGGCCGCGCCGACGCGGGGACCGGTCTCGCGGACGACGAGACGCCCGCCCCGGAACCGACCGCCGTACTCGAGGGAATCATGACACGGGATCACCCTGACGACCTGTCCGACGAACAGCTACGCGAGGAACTCGAACGGCTGTACGACGAACTCGACCGCTTCGAGGAGCGCATCGACGACCGGACCGTCCACCGCGAGGAAATCGAGAGCGACCTCAGACAGTACGTCCGCCGGCAGGTCCGCCGCGGGAAGGCCCGCGGCTGGGGACCGTACCTCGTGTTGCTGTACGGGACCGCGATGACGCTCGGGGCCTTCTTCTACCTGTCGGGCGGGTGGGCCATCCTCGCCATGCTGGTCGTCTGGCTGTCGACGCTCGGGCTGTACGTCCTGATGCTGCTCGTCGGGACGACGGCCACCATCGCGGGCGTCCCCGGCCGGCTGAAGGACCGCTTCGAGAGCCGATGAGCCGCGGCGTCGGCGAACTCGCCGCCGTCGAGGCGCTGCCCGAGGCCGTCGTCGTCGCGGCCGCCCTCCTGACCCAACTCGGCGACGTCTGGTTCCTCTTCGGCCTCGTCGGGCTGCTGTACTGGTTCGGCGGGGCGCTTCCCGCACCCGTGGCGCTCGGCCGCCGCCGGGCCGCCTTCGTCGTCGCGCTCGGTCTCGGCGCGAACGCGCTCGTGACCACGCTGAAGGAGTGGCTGGCCCGTCCGCGTCCGCCGGGTGCCGGCACCGCGACCGCTCCCGCCGCGGTGCCGGAGGCCGTGGACTCGCTGTACGTCGCCGCGGCCACCGGCACGGGCTTCGGCTTCCCGAGCGGCCACGCCCTCGGGACGGCGGCCGTCTACGGGGGGCTAGCGCTCGTCGTCGGGACCCGCCGCGCCTACGTCACCGCGGCCGCCGTCACCGTCGTCGTCGCGCTCACGCGGGTCGTCCTCGGGGTCCACTACCTCGTCGACGTGGTCGTCGGCGCCGCCGTCGGCGCGGCCTTCCTGGCGGTCGTCTACCGGCTCTGTGGCCGCGGTTCGAACCCCGGTCGCGCTCTGATGCTGGCTGTCGCTGCCGCCCTGCTGGGCCCGGTCGTCGGCGAGTACAACTTCGACACGATGGCCGCGCTGGGCGCCGCGCTGGGCGCCCGCATCGCCTGGGGCGTCGTCGGCGACGCCGTCGTCCGCGAGGCGACCACGCGAGGGGGCGGCGCCGTTTCCGCCGGCGTCGGGGCGGCCTTCGGCGTCCTGTTCGGCGTCGTCTACGCCCTCGAACCGGCCCCACACGTCGCCTTCCTGTCGATGGGCGTGGTGCTAGCGGGCGTCCTCGCGGCGCCCCTGGCAGGCGAGGCGGTCGCTCGCCGCGTCTGACGCCCCCGCGAAACGGCTGCTTGCACGGCTCACGCTCGGCTTATCCCCGCCCGGAACCTTCTTTCTCCCATGGCAATCCGTCGAACCCCCTTCGAGGAGATGGAACGAATGATGAACGAGATGCGACACGCGATGTTCGGAGACGGACCCGAGACGGCCGGCGATTCGGGGTCCCGCTACGACACTCACGTCAGCGTCGAGGCCGGCGACGACGGCTACCTCGTCGTGGCCGACCTCCCGGGCTTCGAGACCGAGGAAATCGACCTCCGGTTCGACGACGGCGTGCTCGTCACCGACGCCGAACACGAGACCGAAGAGGAGATGGATGTCGGCATCGGCCGCCTCGCCACCACCCGCAACCGCCGGACGTTCGAGCGGGTCCGCCTCCCCGGGACGGTGCTGGTCGACGACATCACCGCCAGTTACACCAACGGCGTCCTCGAGGTCCACGTCCC
Organism: Natronomonas marina; assembly: GCF_024298905.1. NCBI lineage: Archaea > Methanobacteriati > Methanobacteriota > Halobacteria > Halobacteriales > Natronomonadaceae > Natronomonas > Natronomonas marina. The sequence goes on along the minus strand of NZ_CP101154.1, from coordinate 558,645 downwards.
GACCGAGGAGTCCGTCGACGACAGCGGAACCGTCATCGACATCGAGTGAGGCGAGTCTCGCCTCGCCACGGTTCCCGTTCGGTCGACGGTGAACGCGCTTTCTTCCCGCTCTACGAACCGCTCGTCGGACGCTGCCGTGCCTCCCGCCCCGCTCTCGAACCGACAGTGAAACCCGTATTTATTCTTTTTATATCTAGTGGATTTATATCTGTGAGTGAGAAATAATACCGCTTGAAGACATGCTGGGTCGTATCCCACCCATCGCGGTCGTAGCAACGATGGCGGTCCTCGCAGGGTGCTCCGGGGGGTTCGCCGGTCCCGACACGGCGACCCCGGCCGGTCCCGACGAACCGACGCCGACTGCAACGGACGAGGCCCCGTCACAGACGAACCACGAGACGCGGAACCTCTCGATCACCAACGAGGGGTTCGACGAGATGGTCGTGACGCTCGGCGCGGTCGACGGTCGGATCGAGTCGTTCACGGTCACGTACGAGAACGGTTCGACACGGACCCTGTCCCGCCCGACGAACGAGAGTGGGGGTGGCTGGCCGTACATCCTACCCAGCGACGAGGTTACTGCCGCCGAACCGGCGAACGTGACCGAAGTGGCCCGGTGGTCGACGGTCCTCGAACGCAACGAAACGCTCTCGTTGCCGACGGTGGCCTCTCACCCGAACGCCACGTATCTGGTGGTTCTGCGGCAGCCGCGTTCCGAGCACCTCTTCGCGGTCACCGTCGTCGAGTGTGACCGACCGTTTCCGACGCTCGAGCGTTTCGAACTCCAGGTCGGCGGACTCGAGAGCGACGGTGCAGGACAACCACGTTCGCACTCGAGCATCGAATGTGAGTGAGGCCGGCGGCCGACTCGCGGTCCGAAACGAGGCTTCTCCGGCGACGAGCGGTGCGAGGGTTCGAGCGAAGCGAGAGCCCTCGAAGCGAACGACGAACGCAGTGAGCCGTGAGCGAAGTGAGCGAGTCGCCGTAGCGTGCCCGGACTCCCGCGCTCGACCGCAGGGAGAGCGCCGCAGGAGCACGCGCGCATATTTTCCGGGCGGTAACGCCGCCGCGCGACCCCCTCCGGGGGTCGTGTAAAAAGTGGGTTAGAACGTCTCGAGGTAGCGGTCCAGTTCCCACTGGGAGACGTCGACGAGGTACTCGGTGTGTTCCTGGCGCTTGGCCTCGACGAACTTCGGGCCGACGTGTTCGCCGAGCGCGTCGTAGATGACGGGGTCGTCCTCGAGGGCGTCGATGGCCCCGCCGAGGTTCTCCGGCAGCGTCTCGATACCGTACTCCTCGCGTTTCTCCTCGTCGAACTCGTAGATGTTCTCCCGGATGGGGTCGGGCGCCTCGATGCCCTTCTCGATGCCGTCGAGGCCGGCGTGGATGAGCGCGGCGAAGGCGAGGTAGGGGTTACACGAGGGGTCGGGGAACCGCGCCTCGATGCGGGAGGCGGCGGGGATGCGGGCGGCGGGCTTGCGGATGAGCGCAGACCGGTTGCGGTCCGACCAGGCGACGTAGACGGGCGCCTCGTAGCCGGGGACGAGGCGCTTGTAGGAGTTGACCGTCGGGTTCGTGACGGCGGTGATGGCGGGCGCGTGCTCGAGGATGCCGCCGAGGAACTGCTTTGCGGTCTCCGAGAGGTCGAACTCGTCGGCGCCGTCGTGGAAGGCGTTGTCGCCGTCCTCGGTGAAGAGCGAAATGTGGGTGTGCATGCCGGAGCCGTTGATCTTCGGGATGGGCTTGGGCATGAACGTGGCGTGGAGGTCGTGCTGGGCGGCGATGGCGCGGACGACCGTCCGGAAGGTGCCGACGTTGTCGGCGGTCGTCAGGGCGTCGTCGTACTCGAAGTTGATCTCGTGTTGGCCGCGGGCGACCTCGTGGTGGCTGGCCTCGATCTCGAAGCCCATCTCCTCGAGACCGTAGATGATGTCGCGGCGGACGTCACTGGCGAGGTCCTTCGGCGCGAGGTCGAAGTAGCCGCCATGGTCGCCGGTCTTGGTGGTGGCGCGGCCCTCGTCGTCCTCCTCGAAGAGGAAGAACTCGGGTTCGGGCGCGGCGTTGACGGTGTATCCCATCTCGTGGGCCCGTTCGAGCGCCTGCTTGAGCACGTACCGGGGGTCGCCCTCGAAGGGTTCGCCCGTGGAAGTGTCGTAGACGTCGCAGATCATCCGGGCGGAGGCGCCGGACTCGCGGTCCCGCCACGGCAGCACGGCGAACGTGCGCGGGTCGGGCATGAGCCGCATGTCGGACTCCTGGATGCGGACGAACCCCTCGATTGAGGAGCCGTCGAAGTAGATGCCCTCGGTGAACGCCTTCTCGGCCTGGTCGGCGGGAACGGAGACGTTCTTCACCGTCCCGAGGATGTCGGTAAACTGCAGACGCAGGAAGTCGACGTTCTTTTCGTCTATCTCGTCGAGGACGTTCTGTGCCTCTACTGAAAGGCCACCGTCGGTGGCTACGTTGTCGCTCGTCATCTTTCTCGACGGGCGAAACGACGAGTGCTTCTACTAAAGCGTTACTGATTTGCGCAAATCTGCCCCGCTAGCCCATAGAAGTGAATATTCGTAAACTTCTAAACCCTGGGGGTGGTAGCGGAGTGTAATGACGTACGAAAATCTCGACCGCAAGTTGGTGAACGCGCTACTGGACGACGGCCGCGCCTCGCTCCGCTCGCTCGGCGAGGACCTCGACGTGTCGGTGACGACCGTCTCGAACCACATCTCCGACCTCGAAGAGCAGGGTATCATCGAGGGCTACGTCCCCGAGGTCAACTACGGCGAGTTGGGCTACGACGTGACCGCCATCATCCAGCTGAAGGTCGAGGGGAGCGCGCTCCCGGAGATAACCGACCGCCTCAGCGAACACACGCACATGGTGTCGGTCTACGAGGTCACCGGCGACCACGACATCGTCGCCATCGGCAAGTTCACCGACACCGACCACATGAACGAGGGCATCAAGGAACTGCTCATCGACCCCGACATCAAGGAGTCCAACACCTCCGTCGTGCTGAACACCGTCGTCGAACACCAGCAGTTCGACCTGGACTACTGAGACCGCCGGCGGACCGGAACGACGTGACCGCCCCGGACGCGGAGACGCCGCGGCACTGACGGCCAGTCACGGCGGTTCCCGTGGGCCCTTCGCGGCGACACCGACAGCCTGCCGTGGGCGGTTCTTCTCACAATTCCCGCATCTACGGAAATGTTTATGATGAACTATGGTGTGATATTACGCACCATACCATGACCAACCAGCTCACCGAGGAACTCGTTCACTGGGAACTGGCCGACCCGCCGGACGGGGCCGGGGTGCCCGAGGACGACGCGGACGAGCGAGTCGAGTCGCCATCGGAGTAGCCACGTCGGGGCGAGAGCGGTCACGACGCCGTCGCCGAGGGGTCGTATCGCTGTCAGTGGCGACGCTGCGGTAGCGCTGGTCGTCGATACTGGAGAAGGTGCATTTCGGTCGCGGTTTTCACGACGAGAAAACGCTCGCGGCCGTTTACCGTGTAGGGACGTAACGTACGGACGTTGGAGGATCGATCCGTGTCCACGAACGAACGGGGGGTGTCGCCGGTCATCGGCGTGGTTCTCCTCGTCGCCATCACGACTCTCCTGGCTGCCCTCGTCGGAACGATGGCGCTGGGGTTCGGCGGCGAACTCGGCGCGCCGACCGAGTACGCCAGCGTCTCGACGACCTACGCCCCCTCCGGCGCCGCCAACGGCGGCGTCGCCTACGTGAACATCACTCACGAGAGCGGAGACGTGCTGGACGGCGACGAGGTGTACATCCGTGACTCGAACGGCAACGAGGTGCTGTGGAAGGACGTCTGGACCGGCGGCGACACCATCGAACCCGGCGAGTACGTCCACATCGACGGGAAGGACAGTGACTGCGCGCTGAACGCGGTCACCGAGGGCGAGATTTACCGCGTGGTCTACGCGCCGAACGGGACCGACAGCTCGACGGTGCTCGCGGAGATCGAAATCGAGTCCCCGCCCGACAGTACCGGTACCTACGGCTGTCCCTGACCGGCCCGTCGCGGGCTATCGCCGGCAGTAGTCGACGAAGTTCCGCAGGATTTTCAGTCCGGTCTCGCCGGACTTCTCGGGGTGGAACTGCGTGCCGAAGACGTTGCCCGCCTCGCTGGCGACGATGGAGGGGAAGTCGACGCCGTAGTCGGTCGTCGCAACGACCGCGCTCTCGTCGTCCGGACGGGCGTAGTAGGAGTGGACGAAGTAGGCGTACTCGCCGTCCACGGAGCCGCCGGCTTCGTTTGCCCGGGACGTCTCCGATGTCCCGCCGTCTATCCCGTCGACGATGGGGTGCTCGCGCTCGACGTGCAGTTCGTTCCAGCCCATGTGCGGGACCGTCTGCCCGACGTCGAACCTGACGTTGCGGCCGGGGACGAGGTCCAGCCCCTCGACGTCGCCCTGGCCGACGTGGTCGGCCTCCTCGCTGGAGGTCAGAAGCATCTGCATGCCGAGACAGATGCCGAAAAGCGGCCGCCCCTCGGCGGCGGCGTCGGTCAGTGCCGACCGGAACGGGCCGGCGTTGTCCATGCCCTCGCTGAAGGCGCCGACGCCCGGCAGGACGATGCCGTCGGCGGTGTCGAGGTCGGCGGGGTCGTCCGTCAGCGTCACCTCGGCGCCGGCCCGCTCGAGGCCGCGCGTGACGCTGCGGAGGTTTCCCAGCCCGTAGTCGACGACGCTGACCGCGACCGGCGAAGTTCCAGAGCTCACACTGGCGGTTGGGTGTACCCCACCGAGTCGTTTTCGGTACCGAGATCGGTTGGATGGGGAGCGGAAGCGACGCCGGTGGCGAGGCGACGAGACGGTCCCGTCGATTCCGCCTGTCCTTTCGATACCGGTAATACCTCGGATCGGCGGTCCCTGTGGGCGGCCAACAGCGCCGGCAACGCCCCGAACTTCGCCGATCGGTCCGAATCGCTCTATTGTGGAACGGACCGCTATATATCGCCGATTGGAAAGTTTTAGATGGCCCTGTCGAGTGGGTCCAGAGGGACGTATGACACGACGTCGTGACTTTCTCAAGACCGCTGGCGCGGTGGGGAGTATAGGGGCACTGACCGGCTGTCTGGGCATCGGCGGTTCCCAGCCGTTCAACGACGGCGAGATCGACATGAACATCTCGCCGAGCGTGCCGACGGAGGACCTCCAGCCGCAGTACGGGCCGATCCGGGAGTACATCAGCAACGAGTTCGACCGGACCACGAAAATGAACATCGCGAACAACTACGCCTCCGTCATCGAGGCGCTTGGTTCGGGCACGACCGACATCGCCGAGACGGGTCCGTTCGCCGCCGCCCTGGGCGTCAACGAGGGTGATGCCGAGGTCATCCTCCAGCGGAAGGGCTACGGTACCTGGACGTACAAGAGCATCATCGCGGTTCCGAACGACAGCGACATCGAGGAGGTGTCCGACCTGGAGGGCAAGTCGGTGGCGTTCTCCGACCCGCTGTCGACCAGCGGCGCGCTGTACCCGCTGTACAACATCAGTCAGGCCGGCGTGAACATCGGCAACCTGCCCGAAGGCAACGGCTCCCAGGCCGCCTTCGATGCCGTGTTCGCCGGTGGGCACGTCAGTTCGTACGAACAGCTGGCCGATGGGCAGGTCGACGCCGCCGGCATGGGTGGGTTCGTCCGCGACACCAGTACCGGTCCGACCCCCGACGAGTTCGAGAGTACCGCCCGCACCCTCCAGGAGTCGACGGGGCTGCCCCGGGCGCCAATCGTCGTCAGCCCGGAACTGTCCGACGACCGCAAGGACGCACTCCAGCAGGCGTTCATCGACGCGCCCGACAGCATCTACTACGGCCAGGACGGTGAAGAGGGCACCGACGACGACCTCTGGTTCAACGATGTCCGAGAGGCGGGCGTCGACAAGTACCAGAGCGTCATCGACGTCGCAACCGAACTCGGCGTCGGAGCCGAAATCTTCGAGTCCGGCGACGACTCCTGAGCGGCAAACGAGTTACGTTATTGAGTGATTCTTGGTATGGTAGATGAACCCGAGTACGACAACGCCGTCGAACTGTCGAGCGTGCGGAAGGTGTACGGTGAGGACACGGTCGCACTAGAGGAGATCTCGCTGTCCATCGAGGAGGGCGAGTTCGTCGTCCTGCTGGGACCGTCCGGTGCCGGCAAGTCCACGCTGTTGCGCATTCTCAACGGCCTGACGCCGCCGACGGAGGGGTCGGTGGAGATCATGGGTACCGATCCGCTGGACCGATCCGGCGAGACGGTCGGGATGGTGTTCCAGATGCACTACCTCATCGAGAGCATGTCGGCCTACCGAAACACCCTGACCGGTGCCCTTGGCCGCACGGGGATCCTCCGCAGCATCTTCACGCTCTACGACCGGGCCTCGAAACGAGCTGCACTCGAGGCGCTCGATACGGTGGGACTGTTCGACGAGGCGACACAGCGGGCCGGTTCGATGAGCGGTGGACAGAAGCAGCGAGTCGGTATCGCCCGTGCCCTCGTCCAGAACCCGGACCTGCTGTTGGCCGACGAGCCCGTCTCGAGTCTGGACCCCAAGGCGGCCCGCGACGTCATGGGTTACCTGAAGCAGGCCGCCGAGGAACGGAACCTCACCACCGTGACCAGCCTGCATCAGGTCAACATCGCCAGGGAGTTCGGCGATCGGTTCGTCGGCATCCGGGACGGCGAGGTCATCTTCGACGGCGACGGCGACGACCTGACGATGGAGGTCGTCGACGACATCTACTACGGTGCCGGGGGAGACGGACCCGAACGGGACGACCCGGCTGCCGCGGAGGAGGGTGACCCGGAGACGCCGACGCACGAGGGGGAGAGCGCATGAGTTCCTCCCGGGTCGACGAGAAGCTCGCGGCGATCTCGCGGGCGAGGTTCCTCCGCAGCATCGCGGCCGTGCTGTTCTTCGTGGTCATCGTCGCGGCGACGGTTCTGGGTCTTCTGTTCATCCGGTTCGAGGTGACGTCGTTGATCATCCAACTGACCTCGGGGACGAGTTTCGTCTCGAAGTTCTTCCCGATCGACTTCGTCGACTTCACGATCTACAGCAAAAACGAGGAGATTCGGGGCTTCCAGGCCGTCATCGAGAGCTTCCGGAACTTCCCGGAGGCGTTCGTCGACACCTTCGCCTCGCGGGAGCTGACGCTCGTCCGGAGTTCGTTCGTGACGCTGTTGCTGGGCTTCCTCGGAACCGTCATCGGGTTCCCGCTCGCGCTGATGTTCGGCGTCCTGGGTAGCGAACGGGTCACGCCGTTCCCGTTCAACTTCGTCTTCCGCGGCACGATGAGCGGCATCCGGTCGATCCCGGCGCTCGTGTGGGTGTTCATCTACGCGCCGCTCGTCGGGATCAACCCGAGCGGTGCGGTGCTGGCAATCGCGACCGACACCATCGGGAACCTCGGACGGCTGTTCACCGACGAGCTGGAGGAGATCGACGAGGGGCCCATCGAGGCCATCCGGTCGACGGGTGCCAGCCGGCCGCAGGTCATCTCCTTCGGGATGTTGAGCCAGGTCTCCCGGTCGTTCATCGCCTGGACGCTGTACATCCTGGAGATCAACGTCCGAATCGCCATCGGTCTCGGTATCGTCGGCGCCGGCGGCGTCGGATTCTACATCGACAGCAAGCAGACCCTCGACACGCAGGCGATGGCGGCCGGTATCGTGATGGTCTTCATCATGGTCGTCTCCGTCGAACTGCTGTCATCGCGGCTCCGGGCCCGCCTGCGGCCGGGCGAACACGAGGGCCGCGGCTTCCTCGACGTCGTCAGGAGCCTCGGCGACGTCGAGCGCTGGCTCGGCGTCAACAGGGGCGAGACGGACCGCGAGGAAGACCGCGACGAGAAGGAGGAGTAGCTCCTCAGAACTCCCCGAGTCGCGACTGCCCACCGCCTTCCTCGTCGACAAACGCGACGGCCTCGTCCAGCGCCGCCGCGAACGTCTCCCGCTGTCCCGGGTCGTACAGCGTCGCCGCCGGGTGGACACAGACCAGCACGCGCCGCGACTGTCCGGCGATTCTGGCGTCGTGGAGCGTCCCGGCCTCCTCGGTCACCGCCACGGACCGTCCCAGGAGGTGCTCGGCGGGGACCTTCCCCAGTGCGACGACCACCTCGGGGTCGACGCCGTCGAGTTCGGCCTCGAGGTACGCCCGGCAGTTGTCGAGTTCCTCGGTCGTGGGGTCGCGGTTGTCGGGCGGCCGGCAGCGCACGCAGTTCGTGATGCGGACGTCGCGCCGCGAGAGCCCCCGGTCCCGGAGCGCGTCGTCGAGGACGTCACCGGAGCGGCCGACGAACGGTTCGCCCTCGCTGTCCTCGTTCTCGCCGGGGGCCTCGCCGACGAAACAGAGGTCGGCGTCGGTCGGGCCGACGCCGTTGACGATGCGGCTCCGGGAGTCACACAGCGCCGGACACCGCGTACACGCCCGGACGTCGATGTCGTCGCTCATGGGCGTCGGTCGGGTCGCGGGGAGTTAACCCCGCCGGAAGGCGTCGACCCGTCGGGCGGCCAGTTTCGCCACCCGGAGCGGTTCGGGGCGGTGCTCGTGGGTGAAGGCGGCGACGGCGCGGTCGGCCTCGTCGTCGTCGACGCCGACGCTCCGGACGAAGCGGTCCGTCCCGGGGAGGCGACGGCGGTCGGGCAACCGCTCGTAGGTTTCGAGTCTGGCCTCCCGTTCCGGCGAGTCGAAGGCCGCACGAATCGCCTCGGACAGCCCCTCGCTCTCCCCGTCGGAGACGGCGACGACCGGCCGCTCGACCGCCTCCGCGAGTCGTTCGACGTCGACGACGTTGTACCAGGCGGGGGCGACGCCGGACAGAAACAGGTAGGCGACGTCCTCGCGGTCGAGGCGCCGCCAGCAATCGACGACGGCGTCGGTCGCGTCGGTACCGCCGACCGTACACTCCCCGAAGACGAAGTCGTCGACCGTCCGGTCGACGCGGACGACCGCGCCCGCGAGCGTGCTCGTCGTCGTCCCGTCGTCGGTCCCGCGATACGATTCCGCCACCCCGAGGGCGCGGCGGCCGGGCTTCACTGCTCCTGGATTTCCTCGAACGTCTCGAGCAGGTCCTCGCTGGAAGCGTCGTCGTACTCGAACTCGACGTCGCCGTCGTGGGCCGCGAGCGTCGAACCGTCGCCCTCTTCGAGGTCGGTGTCGAGCTCCTGGTTGTCCTGTTCGGATTCGTCGTAGCTCCCGAATCCCATACTCGTCTGTTCGTAACGACTGCTCCGAGTTAAACGCCACGCCGGCCCACCTGCGGCCACCAGACATTTACATTAACTCGTCCGACATGTCGGTAGATGGCACCGGAACGTGCCACCCGTTCCACGCTCCAGCGGCGGCTTCGTGTCGGCCACTACGGCGGGGGTGCGGTCGACGGCCTCGCGGCCGACGAGCGTTGCGTCCCGCGGGCGGTCGACCGTCGGGTCGCCGACGCCGACCTCGAGTGCCTTCTCGTCGAGTGGGATGTCCACGACGCGCCCCTGGAGGCCGTCGCCTCGGGCGTCCAGTCGGGGGTCCCCGTGGTCGTCCTCGACCCGGAAGGGGTGGCGAGTCGGGCCGCCGAGGCGACCCGGGCCGGCGCGGCCGAGTACGTCACGCCCGCGGCGCTGGACGGCGAGACGGTCGCCGACCGGGTCGTCGAGGCCGCGGTCGCTTCCGGCAGTGGGGTCGAGGGCGGCCGATGTGCGGCGACGACCGACCCCGGTGGACCGCCGGACGCGGGTGGTAGTGGCGACCACCGGCAGTTCGCTCGGCTGTTCGACGGGCTCCCGGACGCGGTCGTCGACGCCGAGTTCGTCGACGGCCAGCCGGTCGTTCGGTCGGTGAACGACGCCTTCGAGGAGATATTCGGATACGACGCCGCCGACGTTCGCGGCGAATCGGTCAACGCCCTCCTCGTCCCCGAGGAGTACGCCGAGGAGGCCAGCCGCATCGACAGGCGGGCGGCGACCGCCGGCCACAGCATCAACGAGGTCGAACGGCTGACCGACCGGGGGCGCCGGACGTTCCTGTTCAGGTGGCTCCGCTATCCGACGGCCGGCGACGCGAGGCGAGGGTTCGGCATCTACACCGACGTTACCCGCCGCAAGCGCCAGCAACGCCGCCTCCGAGTCCTCCATCGGGTCCTCCGTCACAACCTCCGCAACGAAATAACCGCGATGACGGGGTACATCGACCTGCTCGAGGAGGTGGCCGAGGCGCCCGAGACGGAACGCTACGTCGAGGGACTCCGCGGCCGCGCCGAGAGTATCGCGGCGCTGGGCGAGCAGGCACAGCACATCGAGGAGGCCTTCGACGAGGAGCACCGCGTGAAGTCCGCCGTCGACCCGGCCGCCGTCGCGGGGACCGTACTCGCCCGGTACCGCGAGGAACACCCGGCGGCGACGGTCGAGTTCTCGGCGCCCGACGACGCCCCGATGGCGCTGGCCGACCGGTTGCTCGAACGGGCCGTCGACGCCGTCGTCGAGAACGCCTTCGAACACCACGACGGGACACCGGCGGTGGAGGCGACGGTCGAACCGCACGGCGACCGGTGGGTCGACGTCGTCGTGAGCGACGACGGCCCGGGCATCCCGGAGCGCGAACGACGGATTCTGAGCGGCGAGCGGGAGATAACCCAGTTGGACCACAGCATGGGCCTGGGGCTGTGGGTCGCCCGCTGGGTCGTCGAGGGGGTGGGCGGGCGCCTCCGGTTCGACGATCGTGAGGATGGAACAACCGTCAGGCTCCGCCTCCAGCGCCCCCGGGCGTCAGGGTGAAGGCGGTGGCCGCCAACGAGCAGGCATGCACGTCACGAACGTGACCAGCGGTGCGGAGTCGTTCACCTGCAACGCCTACCTCGTGGAGGGCGACCGCACAGTGCTGATCGACGCGGGCGCGATGGAGGGGGTGGTCGACGTCGTCCGGAACCACACCGCCGGTCTCGACGCCGTGCTGTTGACCCACCAGCACGGCGACCACGTCGCCCGACTCGACGCGGTGCTGGACGCCTTCGACGCGCCGCTGTACGCCTACGGCGACCATCCCCGACGGACGCACGAACTGGTGGACGGCGACCAGGTGTTCGCCGGCGACGAGGCCTTCGACGTCGTCCACACGCCGGGCCACGCCGACGACCACGTCTCGTTCGTCTCCGCCACGACGCTGTTCAGCGGCGACGTGGTCGTCCACGACGACGGCGCCTTCGACTACGGGAGTTTCGGCCGGACCGACATGGCCGGACAGTCCCGCGAGACGCTCATCGAGAGCATCGAGACGCTGCTGGAACGGATGCCCGACGGCGTCGAGCACATGTACGCCGGTCACGGTGACGAGTTCCACGGCGACGTCCGCGACGTCGTCGAGACGGCGCTCGGACGGGCCGAAAAGCGGGAACCGAAGTACCCCGACGAGTAGGCGGCGCGGCCGCTCGCGGGCGGCGTCGGCGAGAAACGAGTCGGGTCAGGCCGCGCGGCGCTCTTTGGCCTTCGGCCGGAGGTTCTTGTAGCCGCACTTCCGACAGCTGTCGGCTCGCTTGGGGTTCCGGGCGTTACAGCGCATGCAGATCATCTTCTCGAGGGTCCGCTTTTCGGCCTCGTCGAAGCTAGCCATACGCGACGGGAGGCGATGCCGTCGGATAAACCTAACCGTTCGCTCCGACGGCGCTCGGCCCGAGGTCTGCCCGACGACGTGGCTCGGCCCGAGATCCGTCCCCGTCGGCCGAGACCCGACCGTCCGTCTTATTGATCGGGGGCGCCACGTCCCCGTATGTACGACCGACTGGCCGATCTCTCGCTCGTCGTCGACGACTACGCCCTGGAGTCGGCCTCGCTGGAGACCTCGAGTGACTTCACGCGGGTCTCGACGACCGTGGTGCTGTCCGGCGACGGCGCCGTCGGCCGCGGCGAGGACGTGGGGTACGACGCCGACGACCAGCGGCGGTTCCAGCGCGCCTACGGCGACGGTGGCCTAGACCTCGCGGGCGAGTACACGCTCGCGTCCTTCTCCGAGTACCTCGACGGCGTCGAACTCTTCCCGGCGCCCGCGACCAACGAGAGCGACCGCCACTACCGGCGGTGGGCCCTCGAGAGCGCCGCGCTGGACCTCGCGCTCCGGCAGGCCGACACCGACCTCGGGAGCGCGCTGGGGCGCTCGTGGGACCCCGTCCGGTTCGTCGTCAGCACGCGCCTGGAGTCGCCGGCCCGACTCGACGAGATCCGCGCCGTCCACCCCGACGCGGAGTTCAAACTCGACCCGACCGAGGCGTGGGACGAGGCCTTCGTCGAGGCGGTCGCCGACCGCGGCGGCGTCCGCGTGCTCGACATGAAGGGCCACTACGAGGGGACCGACGTCGACGGCCCGACCGACCCCGCGCTGTACCGCCGGCTCGTCGAGGCGTTCCCCGACGCGATCGTCGAGGACCCGGCACTGACCGACGGGACCCGGCCGGTCGTCGAGTCGGTCCGCGACCGGGTCGCCTGGGACGCCCCCATAACGGGACTCGACAGCGTCGAGGCGCTGCCGTTCGAACCCGACTGGCTCAACATCAAACCCTCCCGGTTCGGGACGGTCCGGTCGCTGCTGGAGACCGTCGAGTACTGCGAGGAAAACGACGTCCGGATGTACGGCGGCGGCCAGTTCGAACTCGGCGTCGGGCGCGGGCAGATACAGGCCCTGGCGTCGCTGTTCTACCCCGACGCACCCAACGACGTCGCCCCGGGCGCCTACAACGCGGCGACGCTGGAGGGCGACCTTCCGACCAGCCCGCTCCGGCCGCCCGCAGACCCCGTCGGCTACCGTTGGTCGTAGGCACAACATCCCGCGACGACCGTTGTCGTCGACCACAGCGGAACGGCGGTCGTCGAGATCGGCGACCTCAGTCGGCGTCGAGGTACTCCGACTGCACCGCGACGACCGCCCCGGAGTCGGCACAGTCGGCGTACCGACGGAGGGGCTCCTCGTTCAACTCGAGGAACGTGTGGCCCCACCTGAACTTGCCGAGTATCTCCTCGGCGTGCTCGCGGTGGCCGAGGATACACAGCGCGCCGGCGAAAGCCTCGACGGTGTTGAGTCGGAACGGCGTCCCGTAGCTGACCGGGTTGGCGGCCACGAGGAAGGGCAGCGCGCGGTGCGGGCCGTCGAGCCGGAACGCCTCGGCGTCGGCGGTCTCCCACGAGCAGTCCAGCGCCACCAGCCGGTCGTCCGGGGGCTCGTCTGCCGGCGACAGCGCCACGTCGGCGTGGGGGTCCAGGACGAGTCCCGGCGGCGTCGCCCGGACCGAGCGGTGCAGTTCCGCCAGGTCGAACCGGGCGAGTTTCCGCGCCGAACACTTCTCGGGGTCGTCGTCCCCCTCGTAGCGGACGTGCAGTTCCACGCCCGTCCTTGGGCGACGGCGGGCAAAAGTCACTCGCCGTCTCCGCCGCCGGCTATTTCGGGACGGGGGTCCTCGGTCCGGTATGGACGGCGTCGAGGCAGCCCGGGAGTACTACCGCGCGATAGACGACGGGGATTACGCGGCGCTGTCGGACGTCCTCGCCGGCGGGTTCGTCCACGAGCGTCCCGACAGGACCATCGAGGGGCGCGAGGAGTTCGTCGCGTTCATGCGGTCGGGTCGCCCGGAGACCGACACCGAACACGTCGTCGAGACCGTCTACGAGAACGGGGACGGCGCCGCCGTCGAGGGTCGGCTCGTCCGGGCCGACGGCACCGAGTGGTTCGGCTTCGTGGACACCTTCGCGGTCGGCGACCGCGGCATCCGCAGGATTCGGACCTACACGGACGTCCACAACGGGTGAGCGCGGGTATCACTCGTCGCCGACGGCGGACTCGCCGACCGCGTCCTGGCCCTCGATTCGTTCCGTCCCGCCCATGTAGGGGCGCAGCGGTTCCGGCACCTCGACCGTGCCGTCGTCGTTCTGGTAGTACTCCATGATGGCGACGACGACGCGGGGAACCGCCACGCCCGACCCGTTCAGGGTGTGGAGGTACTCCGCGGACTCGTGCTGTTCCGGCCGGTACTGGATGCCCGCACGCCGTGCCTGGAACTCCTCGAAGTTCGACACCGACGAAACCTCGAGCCACCGGCCGCCGGCCTCGGGACCGTCATCCATGTCGTCGGCCGGCGCCCACACCTCGACGTCGTACTTCTTCGCCTGGGTGAATCCCATGTCGCCCGTGCACATCTCCAGCACGCGATACGGGAGTCCGAGCCGTTCCAGCACCGCCGTCGCCTCGTCGAGGAGTTCCTCGAGGCGGTCGTAGCTGTCCTCGGGACGGACGAAGTTGACCAACTCGACCTTGTTGAACTGGTGGACCCGGACGATGCCGCGGGTCTCGGTGCCGTGCTCGCCGGCCTCCCGCCGGAAGTTCGGGGTGTAGGCCTGGTGCTTGATGGGCAGGTCGTCGTCGAGCAGGATCTCGTCGCGGTACATGTTCGTGACCGGCACCTCCGCCGTCGGCAGCAGCCAGAGGTCGTCGTCGTCGTAGGGGTCGTCGTTGTCGCCGCCGAGGCGGTAGGCGTCCTCGACGAACTTCGGGAACTGGCCGGTGCCCCGCATCGACGCCGAGTTGACCGGGATGGGCGGGAAGACGTCGGTGTAGTCGTGTTCGGTGCGGTGCAACTCCAGCATGAACTGCACCAGCGCGTGCTCGAGGCGGGCGCCCTCGCCCTTCGCAAAGTAGAAGCCGCCGCCGGAGACCTTCGCGCCGCGCTCGAAGTCCAGTACGTCCAGTTCCTCGCCGAGGTCGTAGTGGGGGACGACGTCGTCGGGCAACGCCCGACGGTCCTCGAAGCCCCACCGCTCGGCCTCGACGTTGTCGGACTCGTCGTCGCCGACCGGTGCCTCGGGGTGGGGCACGTTCGGCAACTCCAGCAGCGCCCGCTCCAGTTCCGCCTCGAGTTCGTCGGCCCGTTCCTCGACGGCCTCGAGGTCCTCCTTCAGCTCCTGGGAACGCTCGATGGCTGCCTCGGCCGCCTCCTCTTTGCCCTCGCGCTTGAGTTCGCCGATCTCGCTGGAGACCTCGTTGCGCCGGTGGCGGAGATCGTCCCCCTCGGCTTTCAGTTCACGCCACTCCGCGTCGATCTCGAGAATCCGATCGAGGTCGACATCGACGCCCTTCGTGTCGAGGGCGCGCCGTACCTCGTCGGGGTTCTCCCTGACGAACTGCCTCGATAGCATTTGCCGGCGGTTCGACTGGCCCGGGCAAAGTCGTGTCGGTACCGTGGGAACGAATCGCTCGCGGTCGCTCGGCGGGCGAGGTCGTCCGTCGGCTTCGTATCGGAGCCGCCTTCCCGAGACCCCCGCGAGGGCGCAGTAAACGCCTAACGTGGCCTGTCGCGTTGACGACAGACCAAAGTGTGGGGCCGGCGTTGCCCCGCCCATGATAGAGCAGTACCTCGAGCGACTCTTCACCTGGGAGAGCCTTGAGAACACCGAGCGCGGCGTCGAGTTCGAGCTGAAGAACCGGCTCATCGAGGCCGAGTTCGAGGGGGTCACGATGGCGAAGATAGACGGGGAGGCCGTCGACGCCGAGGACATCACGCTCGAACTCTCGGAGGACGAGCGCTACACCGCCGAGGAGATAACGCCGGAACACCCCCTGGAACTGGACCTCGCGGAGACGGTCCGGGTCGTCCTCGACCGCGAGCGGCTCCGCGCGGGCGTCCACGAACTCGAACTGGGCCTCCGCGTCGAGGGGTACGGCGACGTCAGTTTCACCACCGACGACGAGATACGGACGGAGGACCTGGTCGACGTCGACCCCGCCGACTACACCGTCGCCGAGCTCCGCGAACTCGTCGCCGACGTGACCGAACCCGAGTCCCTGAAGCGGCTGCTCGACCGCGAGCGCGAGGGCAAGGACCGGACGACCGCCGTCGAGACCATCGAGGAGCGCCTCGAGGCCGCCGAACCGCTGACCGAAGAGGAGATGGTCCGCTCGGAGCCGACGACCAAGGACACCGGCAGCAACCTCGTCAACGACCTGCTCGTGGAGGTGCTGGAGTCGCCACAGCGGGTCTCGGTGTACCTGACCGTCCAGACGCTCGGTTCGGGGACGCCCGAACGGATCGCGGGCCGGACGGTCCTGCCGGAGAGCACCGTCCGGTCGACGCTCGAGGACTTCGAGAGCGAGGGCATCGCCGAGCGGAACGGCGACGGCGAGTACAGCGTCGCCTCGCCCGTCGCGGTGCTGCAGAAGCGACAGCAGGACCTCTGGAGCATCCTGCGGAGTACCCTCTAGGTTTTACCGTCCGGGGCGGTAGCCCCCGCCATGGCCATCGGCGACGTCTACGAGGTCGATGCGGTGCCGAATTGTTACTACGTCGATACCGGGATGTACGACGTCCCGGAGTACGGAGCGGTCTACCTGCTCGACACCGAGCGACCGGCGATCGTCGACTCGGGTATCGGCACGAACTACGAGCGCGTGCTGGCGAGTCTGGAGACGGTCGGCATCGCGCCCGAGGATCTCGAAGTCATCGCGCTGACGCACGTCCACCTCGATCACGCCGGCGGCGCGGGGTTCATCCACGCCGAGACCGGCGCCGACGTCTACGTCCACGAGAGCGGTGCGAAGTTCCTCACCGACCCCGGGCGCATCTGGGAGGGCACCAAGGCCGCCGTCGGCGACCAGATACGGTACTACACGGAGCCGAAGCCGGTCCCCGTCGACGCCGTCGAACCGATCCACGACGGTGCGACCGTCGACCTCGGCGGCCTCGACCTCGACGTCCACCACGCGCCCGGCCACGCCTTCCATCAGGTCGTCTTCCACGAGCGGGCCGCCGACGCCGTCTTCACCGCCGACGCGGCCGGCATCTACGTCCCCGAACGCGACGCGGTCCGGGAGACGTCGCCGCCGCCGGGGTTCGACCTCGAACAGGTCGTCGCCGACGCCCGCTCGATAGCTCGCATGGCGCCGGAAACACTCTGTTACGCCCACTTCGGGGACGTTCCGGCCGACGACCGCCTCGCCGAGTACGTCGACGTCGTCACCCGCTGGGTCGAGGCGGTCGCCGAGAAGCGCGAGGAGCTAGACGACGAGGCCGTCGTCGAGCACTTCGTCGAGACGGCGGACATCGACGAGGTGTGGGGCGAGGAGAAGGCCGACGGCGAGGTGGCGATGAACGTCCGCGGCGTCCTCCGGTACCTCGACGAGCGCGAGACGTAGCCTCCGGCAGGGCGTCTCGGGGGTTTTATTCGGGAGGCGGTCGAATCGCGGGACGATGGAGAGGTTCCAGTGGCGAGTCAACTGATTCCGCTCGTCGCGGCGATAATCGCCATCGGGGTCGCCGCCCAGATACTCGCCGACCGCTTCGAGGTCCCGAGTATCGTCTTCCTGCTGGCGGCCGGCATCGCGCTCGGTCCCGAGGGGCTGGGCGTCATCACGCGGGATTCGTTCGCGTCGCTGCCGGCCATCGTCGGGCTGTCGGTCGCCATCATCGTCTTCGAGGGCGCCTTCCACCTGCGGATCGAGAAGATTCGGCAGGCGACGAGCGAGAGCCTCCGGCTCGTCACCGTCGGCGCCGCCATCGCGCTCGTCGGCACCGCGATCGTGGTTCGGTACGCTGTCGGCACGGGCTGGGGGCTCGCCTTCCTCATCGGCGCACTGCTGGTGGCGACCGGGCCGACGGTCATCACCCCCATCCTCCGGGTCGTTCCCGTCCGCGACCGGGTCGCGGTGGCCCTGGAGACCGAGGGCATCGTCAACGACGTGACCGCCGCCATCCTCGCGGTGGTCGTGTTCAAGACCCTCCAGCTGGAGGAGCCGACGCTGGCGGCGTTCCTGGGGCTGTTCGTCGAACGGTTCGGCGGCGGCGTCCTGGTCGGCGTCGTCGTCGCCGTCGTCGTCTGGTTCGTCCTCCGGTACATCGACCTCTCGCCGGGCGACGCGCCGCGGAACGCCCGGCTGGTGGTCCTGGCGGGGGCGCTGGTGGCGTTCGGGACAGGCGAGACGATAGCCAGCGAGGCCGGCGTCGCCGCCGCCGCGACCGCCGGCGTGGTGCTCGGCAACCTCGACGTCCCCTACGAGCAGCAGATATCCGATTTCAAGGGCGACGTCACGCTCATCGTGCTGTCGTTCGTCTTCATCGCACTGGCCGCGCTGCTGGAACTCGAGGACCTGCTCGCGCTCGGCGTCGGCGGAGTGGTCGTCGTCTTCGCGGTCATCTTCGTCATTCGGCCGCTCCTGGTCTACGTCTCGACGGTCGGCGGCGACTTCAGCCTCCGGGAACGGCTCTTCGTCGGCTTCGTCGGGCCGCGCGGCATCATCCCCGCGTCGGTCGCTACCCTGTTCGCCGTCGAGTTGCAGAACCAGGCTGCCGAACTCCGGGCGGCCGGCGAGGTGGCCCGGGCGGCACAACTGGAGACCAACGCGACGCTGCTCGTCGGGACGGTCTTTCTCGTCATCCTCTCGACGGTCGCCCTGCAGGGCGGGTTCGCCCGCTACATCGCGGAACGACTGGACGTGATACCAATGCGTGTACTCATCATCGGCGGCGGACGGGTCGGCCGTGAACTCGCTCGCCGCCTCGAAGACAGAGGAGAGAACGTCGTCGTCATCGAGAACGACGAGGAAGCAGTCGAACAGGCCCGCGAGGAGGGCTTTACGGTCCAGATCGGCGACGGGACCAACCTGGAGGCGTTGCGCTCGGCCGGCGGGTCCAACGCCAGCACGATAATCGCCGCGACCGGCGACGACGATACGAACCTGCTCATCGGTCGGCTCGCGGCCACCAAGTTCGACACCGAGCGGGTCATCTGCCGGGCGAACCAGCCGGAGAACCTCGAAGCGTTCGAGGACCTCGACGTCGACGTCATCTCCTCGTCGCACGCGGTGGCACAGGCCATCGACAACGTCATCGAGCGGCCCGCGATGCAGCGCTGGTCCGAGAACATCGAGGACGGCGGCGACGTTCAGGAGATAGCGATCGAAAGCGACGAGTTCGTCGGGCGGACCGTCGACGAGGTCGGCGCGGAACTGCCGGGCCGGTGTCTCATCGCCCTGGTGACCCACGGCGAGGACACCTTCGTTCCCGACGGCGACTACGTCCTCGACCGCGACGACAGGATCACCGTCGTCGGCGAACACGACGCGGTCCGCGAGGCGATGGCGGTCTGCCGCGGGGATTAACCCCCCGAGGATCCGTGGCAGACGTTTTATAGGTGCGGGACGCCCCTACTCGACCGTCAATGATACACGCAGAGGGTCCGCTCCTGTCCGTCGACATCGGGTCGCGAGAGACGACCGAGGAGAAAATCGACGACGTACTCGAGTCGTTCGTCGGCGGGCGCGGCGTCGGGACGAAACTCGCCCACGACCGGATCCCGTTCGACGCCGACCCGCTCGGCCCCGACAACAGCCTCGTGTTCGCTGCCGGGCCGCTACAGACCTCGATGATGAGTTACACCGGCCGGCTCTCGTGTACGGGGCTGTCGCCGCTGACCGACGGGTTGCTCTCCTCGAACGCCGGCGGCTTCATGTCCCGGCCCTTCGTCGACACCGGCTACTCGGCGATCGAGATAACCGGCGCGAGCGACGAACTCGTCGGCGTCCACGTCACCGACGAGGGCGTCGAGTTCGAACCCGTCCCCGACCTCGAGGAGGCGACCGTCGAGGAGACCACCGACTACGTCGGAGAATCCGCCGGCCTCGACAAGGAGCACACCGCCGTCGTCGGTCCCGCCGGCGACAACGAGGTTCGCTTCGCCGCCATCATCACCTCCGGGTCGCGGGCGTTCGGTCGCGGCGGCCTCGGGGCCGTCCTCGGCGCCAAGAACGTCAAGTTCCTCACCGTCGACGGCGACTCCCGCCCCGAAATCGAGGGACTGGACGACGAACTCGTCCGGGAGATTCACCGGGAAGCCTCCGAGTCCGGCAGCCCGATGAAGGACGCCGGCACCGTCTCCGTCTCCGACTACGCCAACGCGGTCGGCGCGCTCCCGACGAAGTACTTCCAGGAACTCAGTTACGACGCCGTCGACGACATCGGCTCGGCGGCCGTCATCGAGCACAAGTACAAGAAGGGAACGTGTTCGTCGTGTGCCTTCGCCTGCAAACTGCCGACCCGCGACGAGGAATCGGGTCTCGAGACGGAGGGCCCCGAGTACGAGACGATGATGTCGTTCGGCTCGAACGCCCTGGTCGACGACTTCGTCGCCATCATGAAGTCGAACGAACTGTGCGACCAGTACGGGCTGGACACTATCTCCTGTGGCGACGCCGTCGCCGCCTACCTCGCCGCCAACGACGAGTTCGGCAACGCCGACCTCATCCACGAGCTCGTCGAGAAGATCGCCTACCGCGAGGGCGTCGGCGACACGCTGGCGGAGGGCATCGACCGCTTCCACGACGAACTCGGCGTCGAGAACTGGACGATGAAAGGCATGGAGTTCGCCGCCCACGACGGCCGGACGCTCAACGGCCAGGGGCTCTCCTTCGCCACGTCGAACCGCGGCGCCGACCACATGTACGCCGAGATGTACCAGCTGGAGTACCCCCTCGTCGCCCCCGAGCAGGCGCTGGACTCCGACGGCGTCGAGGGCAAGTCCGAACGGCTCGTCGAGATGGAGAACAAGAACGCCGTCCACGACTCCGGCGTGCTCTGCAAGTTCGCCTTCTCCAGCATGACCCACGAGCGGTACGCCCGGCTGTTCGACGCCGACTGGGAGACGCTGATGGACGTCGGCGGCCGCATCGTCGAACTCGAGCGGCACTTCAACAACCAGCGCGGCTTCGACCGGTCGGACGACGCCGACCTGCCGTACGAGCTGGAGGGGCTCGACGCCGAACTGTCGAACTACTACGAACGGCGCGGCTGGAACGACGACGGCACCGTCCCCGACGGCGCCGTCGGCGGGTCCGGTGCCGCCCCGGCCGACGACTGAACCCCGCCCGACGGACGCGGGCGTTCGTCCGAGCCGGGCCCCCTGGATTTAAATACCGGAACGGGACCACCGACCGTGTGCTGTGACCGCGACCGACCGGCGCCTCGCGGGAGCGCGGTGCATCGCCGGTCGGCGTCCGTTCCGCCCGCACCGCCTGTTCGCTACTCCGGTGACATCGAGCTACGTCACGCTTCCGTTCCTCGTCCCGTAGGCCCCGCGGGCGGTGGCGACGGCCGTTCCCTCCTCGTCCGTGCCCCCGTGTCGAACGTTCGTCCGAACTGTCGTGTCCCCGGCGGCGTAACTGACAACACCCCTCCCTTCGAGGGGCGTGTATGTTCGACGAGATCATGCGGAAGTTCGAGGACAGCCCGAGCCAGCAGGCTGTCATCCGGCTTCTGCTCGAGCGGGGCTTCTCGGTCAACGACGAGGGGCGGGTGGTCTCCGGCGGCATCGAGATCCCCAACACCGGCATCGCCCGGGAGATAGACGTCGACCGGCGGGTCGTCGACGCGACGACCGACGCCATTCTCGAGGACGAACAGCTACGCCGCATCTTCCAGAACATCTCCGCGATCCCCTCGCTGATGGATTTGGCGCCGGTGCTCGATCTGACGGTCCTCACGATCCTTCCCGAGGATGCCGACAAGCCCGGTATCGTCGCGGCGGTGACGGGAGTCCTCGCCGACCGGGGCATATCCATCCGGCAGACGATAAGCGAGGACCCGGAGTTCACCGACGAGCCGAAGCTCTACCTCATCACCGACGAGGAACTGGACGGCGAGGTGATAAACGAGATTCGCTCCCTGGCGTTCGTCCGCAAGATCGAACTGGAGTGACCGAGCCAACGCCGACCGTTGCGGCGGTCGTACGCCGTTTCGGGCCACCGGAACCGTTGACACGCTACCGATTCTCCTTTAACAGCGCGGCCGAACATGGGTGATATGAGCAGGTTCGAAGCGGTCGACGACCAGTACGAGGCCCACGAGGTCGAGGACCGCGTCTTCGAGCACTGGGACGCGGTCGACGCCTACGAGAAGACGAAGGAGCACCGTGCCGACGGCGAGGACTTCTTCTTCGTCGACGGGCCGCCGTACACCTCCGGGGCGGCCCACATGGGGACGACCTGGAACAAGACCCTCAAGGACGCCTACATCCGGTATCTGCGAATGTGCGGCTACGACGTCACCGACCGTCCCGGCTACGACATGCACGGGCTCCCCATCGAGACCCGCGTCGAGGAGGAACTCGGCTTCGAGAACAAGAAGGACATCGAGGAGTTCGGCGAGCAGAAGTTCATCGAGGAGTGCAAGGCCTTCGCCGACGAGCAACTCGAGGGCCTCCAGAAGGACTTCAAATCCTTCGGCGTCTGGATGGACTGGGACAATCCCTACAAGACGGTCGACCCCTCCTACATGGAGGCTGCGTGGTGGGGCTTTTCGAAGGCCCACGACCGCGGCCTCGTCGAGCAGGGCCAGCGCTCCATCTCGCAGTGCCCGCGGTGTGAGACCGCCATCGCCAACAACGAGGTCGAGTACGAACACGTCGAGGACCCCTCCATCTACGTGAAGTTCCCCCTCTCCGGACGAGAGGGATCGCTGGTCATCTGGACGACGACCCCGTGGACCATCCCGGCCAACACCTTCGTCGCCGTCGACGGCGACGCCACCTACCAGGCCGTCGAGGCTCGTCGCGGCGACGAGACCGACCTGCTGTATCTCGAGGCCTCCTGCGTCGAGGACGTCGTCGAGGTCGGCGGCTACGACGACTACGAGGTCCGCGAGGAACTGACCGGCGAGGAAATGGTCGGCTGGACCTACGAGCACCCGCTCCGGGAGGAGGTCCCCGACGCCCCCGACTTCGAGGGCGCACTGCAGGTCTACACCGCCGACTACGTCGAGGCCGACCGGACCGGCCTGGTCCACTCCGCGCCCGGCCACGGCGAGGAGGACTTCGAGCGGGGTCGGGGACTCGGCCTGGACATCTTCTGTCCGGTCGACCCCGACGGCGTCTACGGCGAGGCGGCGGGCGAGTACGCCGGCCAGTTCGTCAAGGACGCCGACCCGGACATCATGGACGACCTCGAGGCGAAGGGCCTGATGCTCTCGCGGGACACGTACCACCACGACTACGGGCACTGCTGGCGCTGCGACACGCCCGTCATCCAGATGGTGACCGACCAGTGGTTCATCACGGTCACCGACATCAAGGAGGAACTGCTGGACAACATCGAGGACACGGAGTGGCACCCCGCGGAGGCCCGCGACAACCGCTTCCGGGACTTCGTCGAGGAGTCGCCGGACTGGAACGTCTCCCGACAGCGCTACTGGGGCATCCCCATCCCAATCTGGACGCCGGAAGAGTGGTCCGGTGACGTCGAGGACGCCATCGTCGTCGCCACCCGCGAGGAACTGGCCGAGCGGGTCGACCAGGACGTCAACCCCGACGCGGTCGACCTCCACAAGGACACCGTCGACGAGCTGACCATCACCGAGGACGGCACGACCTACAGCCGGGTCCCCGACGTGTTCGACGTCTGGCTGGACTCCTCGGTGGCGTCGTGGGGGACCATCGGCTTCCCGGAGAGCGACGAGGCCTTCGAGGAGCTGTGGCCCGCCGACCTCATCATGGAGGCCCACGACCAGACGCGCGGGTGGTTCTGGTCGCAACTCGGGATGGGCACCGCGGCGCTCGGGGAGGTCCCCTACCGGGAGGTGCTGATGCACGGGTGGGCGCTGATGCCGGACGGCCGGACGATGTCGAAGTCGAAGGGCATCCTCGTCGACCCACAGGAGGTCATCGAGGAGTACGGCGTCGACCCGATGCGGCTGTTCCTGCTCGGGCAGACCCCACAGGGCGACGACATGCGCTTCTCGTGGGACGAGATGGAGAACCGGACCCGCGATCTCAACATCCTCTGGAACGTCTTCCGGTTCCCGCTGCCGTACATGCGGCTGGACGACTTCGAGCCCCAGGTGGCGACCCCGAGCGGCGACGCTGCCGACGGGTTCGGGACCCTCGAACTGGAGACGGTCGACGAGTGGGTGCTGTCGCGGCTCCAGACCGTCGTCGCCGAGATGACGGATCACTGGGAGGACTTCCGGCAGGACAAGGCGCTCGACGCGCTTCTGTCGTTCGTCGTCGAGGACGTCTCCCGGTTCTACATCCAGGTCGTCCGCGAGCGGATGTGGGAAGAGGAAGAGTCGACGAGCAAGCGGGCCGCCTACGAGACGCTGTACCACGTCCTCGTGGAGACGACGAAGTTGCTGGCGCCGTTCGGCCCGTTCGTCGCCGACGAGATTTACGGGACGCTGGCCGGCGAGGAGGGGTACGACACGGTCCACATGTGCGACTGGCCCGAGGTCGACGAGACGCTCCGTGACCCGCAACTGGAGACCGACATCGAGGTCGTGGCGGCCGTCGAGGAGGCCGGCTCGAACGCCCGCCAGCAGGCCGAGCGGAAGCTCCGGTGGCCCGTCCAGCGGGTCGTCGTCGCGGCCGACGACGCCGAGGCGGCCGCGGCGGTCGACCGCCACCGCCCGCTGCTGCGGGACCGGCTCAACGCCCGCGAGATCGAACTCGTCGAGACCGGCGCCGACTGGGAGGAACTTCGGTACAGCGCCCGCGCCGACATGTCGGTGCTGGGGCCCGCCTTCGGCGAGGATGCCGGCGAGGTGATGGACGCACTGAACGCCGTCACGCTGGCGGAGGCCAGCGTCGACGCCCTGGAAGCCGCCGTCGCGGACGAACTCGGCCGCGAGGTCGAGTTGACGGAGGAGATGGTGTCGTTCAACGCCGAGACCCCCGCGGGCGTCGAGGGGACGCCCTTCGCGGTCGACGGCGAGGACCGCGGCGTCGTCTACGTCGACACGACGCTGACCGAGGACATCGAGTCGGAGGGCTACGCCCGCGAGGTCGTCCGCCGTGTCCAGGAGATGCGCAAGGAACTGGACCTCGACATCGAGGCCGAGATTCGCGTCGACCTCGACGTCGCCGACGATCGGGTCGCCGACCTCGTGCGGGAGCGCGAGGCGCTCATCGCCGAAGAGGTCCGCGCGGCCGCCTTCGGCCCGGTCGCGGACGGACACCGCCGGACCTGGGACGTCGAGGGCACCGACATGCGGATAGGTATCGAGCCCGTACCTGACGAGTAAATGAACGGTCGGGCGGTCCTCCGGGTCGCGCTCCTCGTCGTGCTCGTGGCGACCGGGACCGCCGCCGTCGCCGGGACGGCCGCCGCCGACGGCGTCGACGTCGACCACACGGTCGGGATGGCCGACGACCCCGGGCGGGTGGACGTGACGACGCGGGTGGACGTGCCGGACGGCACGCCCGGACTCCGGGTGACGATCCCCGAGCGGACCGACGTCTACGAGACCGAGGGTTTCACCCGGGTGAACGACCGGACCTACGAGTGGACCCGCTCGACCGACGAGCCGTCCCTCTCCTACACGATGGGGGGCAACGTCACCGTCGACCGCGGGGCGGGGCAGCGACACCTCTTTGCGGTCACCGACGAGTGGGCCATCGTCCGTTCGCCGCGTGTCTTCCTCCGGGAACCGGGGAGGTCCGTCGAGGCCGACCAGCGGTACGCCGTCGAGGGCGAGGGCGCCGCCGGGCCGAACATCACGTACCTCGGCCCCCACCGCGAGCGGGCGCAGACCGCCGCAGGACAGCGGTTCCGGCTGGTCGTCCCGGAAGCGGCGGAGATGACGGCGTCGCCGGGGGCGGCGCTGGACTCGCTTTCGGCCGCCTCCCGCCGGGTCCCGTTCGGCGAGCGCGACGAGACGGTGTTCGTCGTCGTCGCCCCCACGACCGTCGAGTGGGCGGCGACCGGCCTCCAGGGCGGCGACGCCGACATGTGGGTCCGGGACGTCCAGCGGGTCGACACCGCCCGGAACGCCTGGGTCCACGAGTACGTCCACACCCGCCAGGACTACGAGGCGACGGAGGCGACCCGGTGGACGATAGAGGGGATGGCGGAGTACTACGCGGCGCTGCTCCCCTACGAGGCCGACCGCATCGACTACGGAGCGTTCCGCGAGAAGATGCAGCGGGGGACCCGCCCCGAGTACGAGGACGTCCGGCTGGTCGACCCGGACACCTGGCGGGCCAACGAGGGCGACTACGTGAAGGGCGCGCTCGTCTTCGGCGCGCTCGACCGGCGACTCCGCGCGAGCGAGGGCGCCTCGATGGACGGGGTCGTCGCGTCCTTCGGCGACCGGGAGGTCTCCCAGTCGGCGTTCCTCGAGGCGGTCGGGGAGACCGGCGCCCCCGAAACCCGCGAGGACGCCCGGCGGTACACCGAGACGACGGCGACCCCGCAGGTCTGGAACCGCTCGGCACACGTCGCGGCCTTCGGCGGTCCGCTCCTGCGGGGGTCCTTCGAGGGGTTCGCCGTCGCGGGCCCCTACCGGTCGGCGGGACTCGCGGCGCCGCGGGTCGTGGCCGGCGAGCGCCTCGAAGTAACCGTCGCCGTCCGCAACGCCGGCACCGAGACCGGCGAGTTCGACGTCGCGTTCCGGGTCGACGGCACTCGCATCGCCTCCCGGCGCGGCACCCTCGAGCCGGGCGAATCGACGACGCTGTCGTTCACGCGGCGGTTCGAGGCGGCCGGCGAGTACGAGCTCCGGGCGGGCACCGCGACGGCGACCGCGGTCGTCGAGGAACCGGCCGAGCCGCAGGTGACGGGCGTCTCGGCGGTCCCCGACAGTGCCGCGCTCGGCGAGCGGGTCCGGCTTCGCGTCGACGTGGCGTCGGGAGCCGACCGCCCCGCGGCCGGACCGGTCACCGTCACCGCAGGCGGCCGAACCGTTACGAGCGAGCGCGTCGCCTTTGCGGGAACGACCGCGGTCACGGCGAACGCGACGTTCGACTCGCCGGGCGAGCACACGATTCGGGCGGGCGAACGGACGGCGACGGTGACGGTCCGCGACGAGACGCCCACGTCCGGGCGCTCGACCGCCGCCGAGAGCGGCGACGGCGGTACCGGGTCGCCGCCCGGCGGCGGAGGAGAGACGACCCCGACGAGAGCCGACGGGTCGGGACCGGGCGTCGTCGTCGTCGCCGCGGCGCTGGCCGGAACGCTCGCGCTCCTGGGCAGGCGATACCCGTGACCGCCGACCCGCCGTATCTGGTGTGTCCGGCCTGCGAGCACAGCCAGCGGCTCGACGGGGGTGACGAGGCGGCCGACGACGAGGGAACGACCTGCCCTGAGTGCGGGTCGGCGCGAGCCTACCGGCACCACGAGTCCGCGCTGCCGGACGCGGCGAGCGAGGCGTACGTCAAACTGGACGCCGAGACCGCCGAGGAGACCTGACTACAGCGCGGCGGCGATGGCGGGCGCGGCGCTGACCTCGGAGACGGCCCGTTCGACGGTGTCGGTGCCGTACACCGCGTCGGCGCCGGCGTTTGCGAGTTTCGTCCGGGCGCTGCCGGCGAGCATCGGGTGGACGCAGGTGACGAAGACCCGTTCGGGCCCCGACAGCTGTTCGATGGCGGTGCTCATCGTCGACCCGGTCGCCACGATGTCGTCGACGAGAACCACGTCCCGGCCGGCGGTGGCGGCGTCGCTCGGTCGGATTTCGACCTCCGTGTCGGAGACACGGTGCTTCTCGAAGTAGTCCGTCTCGCCGGACCCGTGGGCGTCCCGGACGGTCTCGGCCAGCGCGACGGCGCCGGCGTCCGGCGACAGAAAGAGCGGGTCCGAAAGCGACGGCAGCGGGTCGGCCAGCCGGGCCGCGGCGTCGACGGTCTCGCAGGGGACCTCGAAGAAGTCACAGACGGCCGACTCGTGGGGGTTGACGGTCACGACGCGGTCGGTGCCGGTCGAGATGGCCCGCGCCACGGCGCGCGCCGAGACGGGTTCGCCGGTCTCGAAGGCCTCGTCCTGGCGGGCGTACCCCATGTACGGCAGGACGGTCACCACCTCCTCGGCCCGCTGGCGGACGGCGTCCTGCAACTGGAGCAACTCGACGTGGGCGCGGTCGGAGACCGTCGAGGCGACCACGACGGCACGTTCGTCGGTCCCGGGGACGCGAACGAGGCGTTCGCCGTCGGCGAAGCGGTCGTACTCGACGGCCGCGAGCGGTTCGTCGAGTTCCACCGAGAGTGCGGCCGCAATCTCCTGGGAGGCGACGCCGGGCACTATCATTGGCGGCTTTCTATCGTCCGTCGGTAAACGCGTTGCTGTTTTCCGTCACCGCTCGCGGACGACGACGAACTCCGCGAGGTCCTGGAGGTAGCCGGCGGCCTCCGAACCGACGGCGTCGGTCGCCTCCAGTGCCTCCAGTGCCGCCTCGGACTCCCGACGTGCCCGCTCGTTGGCCTCCTCGGGCGTCATGTCGGTTATCTGGACCAGCGAGGGCCGCTCCATGGCTTCGTCCTGTCCGGTCGGCTTGCCGAGTTCCGCGGGGTCGGCCGTCGCGTCGAGCACGTCGTCGCGTATCTGGAAGGCGATGCCGACCCGTTCGGCGTACCGGCCGAACGCCTCGACGGAGTAGGCGTCGGCGTCGGCGGCGATGGCGCCCAGTTCCGCCGCGGCCCGGAACAGCGCGCCCGTCTTCCGGCGGGCCAGTTCCATGTACTCCCCCTCGGTCGTCGGCTGTGCGACCAGTTCGGTCGCCTCCCCCTCGCCGAGTTCGACCATCGACTCGCTGACGACCTGCATCGCGCGCTCGTCGGCCGAGAAGAGCGCGAACGCCTCACCCAGCAGGCCGTCGCTGGTGACGATGGCGGGCCCGTGGCCGAAGGCCGCCCACGCGCTGTCGACGCCGCGGCGCAGTTCGGACTCGTCGATGATGTCGTCGACGACGAGCGAGGCGTTGTGGACGAGTTCGATGCCGACCGCGAAGTCGACGGCCGTGCTGGACGGCGGCGTCGAGCGGCCGTCCTCGCCTGCCAGTTCGCCGCCGGCGGCCTCGAAGGCCAGCAGCGTCACCATCGGTCGGACCCGCTTGCCCCCCGACAGCGAGACGTGTTCCAGACGCTCGGTCATCGCGTCCGGCTCGGTGGCGTCGAGGACGGGCTCCAGTCGCCCCTCGACGAGCGCTCGACGCCGCTCGAGATACTCCATAAAACGCGTAGGGTCGGTCCCCGGAAGTACGTGACGGATGCCGACGAAAGGGGTACTACCGGAACGCCGGGGTGGCGTTCAGATGTCGGGAGCTTCGCCGCCGAACTCCTCGATGAGTTCGGGCACGACCTCGAATAAGTCGTCGACGATGCCGTAATCGGCGATGTCGTAGATGGGCGCGTTGGGGTCGGTGTTGATGGCGACGATGGTGTCGGCGCCCTTCATGCCGGCGACGTGCTGGACGGCGCCGGAGATGCCGATGGCGATGTAGATGTCGGGCGTCACGACCTTGCCGGACTGGCCGACCTGGCGGTTCTTCGGCAGCCAGCCGTTGTCGACGATGGGCCGCGACGAGGACAGCGTCGCGCCCAGCGCGTCGGCCAGTTCCTCGACCAGCGGGAGGTTCTCCTCCTCCTCGATGCCGCGGCCGATGGAGACGAGCACGTCGGCCTCGGTGATGTCGACGTCGCCGCCGCCGACCTCCTCGAAGCCGTTGACGGTCGTGCCGAGGTCGGCGTCGATGTCCGCGTCGAAGGCCTCGATAGCGGCGTCGCCGGTCTCCTCGGCCTTCGGCCACTCGGCCGGCCGGATGGTGATGGCGTACTGGTCGGCGTCGACGTCGTAGGTGGTCTCGACCTTGCCGCCGTACTGCTCTCGCGTCACCTCGACGGTCCCGTCGGCCTCGAAGTCGATGACGTCGGTGACCAGCGGGATGTCGAGGCTCTCGGCGACGGCGGGGGCGTAGTCCAGCGCGTTGACCGAGTTCGGCGTCACGAGCGCGGTGGGGTCGAGTTCGGCGTGCAGTTGCTCGATGGCCTGCGTGTAGACGCCGTGGTTGAACTCCTCGCCCTCGTCGACGGTGTAGATGGTGTCGACGCCGTCGCGGTTCAGGTCCTCGGCGAAGCCGTCGACGTCGCCGCCGACGACGAGCAGCGAGAGGTCGGTTCCGAGGTCGTCGGCCAGCCGACGACCGGCGGTGACGAGTTCGAAGGAGACGTCGCGGACCTCGCCGCGACGGTGCTCGGCGACTGCCAGTACCGTCATCCTTCGACCACTCCCTTGTCGCGGAGGAACTCGGCCAGTTCGCCGGCGGTCTCCTCGGGGCTACCCTCCCAGTAGGTGGCGTCGCCCTCGGATTCGGGTTCGTACATCTCGGTCCGCTCGACGGGCGAGTCGACGACGGAGTCGTCGAGCCCGATGTCGTCGAGGCCCTGGACTTCGAGCGGCTTCCGCTGGGCCTGCCGGATGCCGCGCAGGCTGGCGTAGCGAGGCTCGTTGATGCCGGTCTGGATGGTGAGCACCGCCGGCAGGTCGACGTCGGTCAGCTCCTCGACGCCGCCCTCGAGTTCACGGCGGACGCTGGCGAGGCCGGCGTCGGCGTCCAGATCCAGCGAGTTGACGACGGCGGCCCACTCGAAGCCGAGCCGTTCGGCCAGCGCGACGCCGGTCGCACCGTTGGCGTCGTCGCCGGCCTGCACGCCCGAGAGGACGAAGTCGGGGTCCTCCTGTTCGGCGACGGCCGCGAGCAGTTCGGCCTTCGTGTCGATGTCGAGGAACTGCGCCGACTCCAGGGAGTCGTCCCAGACGCGCACCGCGCGGTCGGCGCCCTTCGCCAGGGCCATCCTGATGGTCTCTTCGGCGCGCTCGGGACCGATGGTGACGGTGACCACCTCGACGTCGTCGTTCTCCTCCGAGATCTGTACGGCTTCCTCAACGGCGTAGTCGTCCCACTCGTTGAGGTCGTATTCGAGGGAGCTTTCGTCGATGTCGAGCCCGGAGATGCGGAACTCGTCGTCGACCTCGGCTACCTCTTTGACGGTGACGAGTATTTTCATAACGGCTAGTCGTTGGATATGACGACCGTTCTCGGTTAAACGTTTCCGAATCGTACAGCGTTTGTCGCAACGCCGTACTGGAGTGAACACTGTCCAGTCCCGAGCGTGGATTCGACCGACAGGCGTCCTCGGAGCCGGACTCGAGGGTCAGGCGTCCTCGGAGCCGGACTCGAGGTCGGTGACTCCCTCGTCCGGGAAGCTGATGAGGTTCTCCCGACCGATTCGGAGCTTGTCGATGCGGTCGGCCTCCTCCATCGAGGACAGCAGCTGTGAGACCTTGGCGTTCGACCAGCCGGTCTCCTTGACGATGTTGGCCTGCTTCATCCGGCCGCCGTTCTGCTCGAGGAGGTACTCGACGCGTTCCTCGTCGGAGAGTAACTCCAGGTCCGGCTCGTCGTCCGGTTCGGCCTCGTCGGGGTCGTCCGGTTTCGCCTCCTCGTCGGGCGCCGCGGTGGCGTCCGGCCCGGGGTTGGCCGCCGCCGGCGGCTCCTCGTCGGAGGTCGTGCCGTCCCGGCGGCGCCACAGCAGGTACAGCCCGAGGAGGAGCGCCGCGCCGCTCAAGACGAGCGCCCCGATCAAGAGCAGCGTCGAGGCCCCCAGGCCGTCGCCCGGTCCTGCGGGGTCGGGCTGGTAGACGATCTCGAAGTAGCCCGGCTCGAAGGTCTGCGGGCCCTCCCACCTGAGATCGCCGTCCTCGGCGCCGATGGGCGACGTCGTCGGCGCAGTGTAGCCCGGCGGCGACCGGATGACGAGAGTCTGGTTCGGGCCGATGCCGGAGAGCCACGTCCCGTTCGTGGTTTTGAACGCGTCCCCGACGTACATCGTCCCGTTCTCGTCGATACGGGCGAACGATTCCCAGGTGAAAGACACCTGCAACTCCCCGTATCGGTCGACCGTTCCGTTGTCGGTCGTCCCGTTGACCAGTTCGGCCGACCGGTTCGCCGACCCGACCGTCATCTCCCGGCCGGTCGTCCGGGAAGCCTCCGAGGCGGCCCGTCTGAACGCGTCGACTCCCAGTCGGAAGTCCTGATCGCCCTGCTCGTAGGCCTCGGCGAACGACCGGAAGTTCTCGACGTCCTCCCGATCGTCCAGCGGGACGGTGGCGACGATGGTCCAGCGGCCGTCGCCGTCGTCCTGAAGCTGGAGTTCGAGCCGGGTTTCCTCCGCCGACGGCTGTGCGCCCGCCGGAACGGCACCGAAAACCAGGGCGGCCACCAGGAGACCACAGAGCAGGAGGGGGACCCGACACCGCATACCTGGGGCATGCACACCGATACGGGAAAACGCTTTCTATCACGCGATAAAACGTCTGCAGTCTTTATACTACCTCTCGTTCGCTTTGAGGCCGTTTTTGTACCAGCGTACGAGACGGTCGGATTTTTACTTGCCCGGTTCGAGGTGGGTCGTATGCAGGGTCTCCGGGCAGTCGCACTCGCCCTCCTCGTCTGTCTCGGTTCGGTCGGGGCTGCGGGCGCCCTCCAGCAGGGGACGGGGTCGCCCATGGTGGTCCAGACCGCCGAGAACACCTCCAACTATCTGGGACCGAACGCCAGCGACGTCGACCGCAGCGGCCAGGAGACGACGTCGATCGACGTCGCGGCGACAGTCAGCGCCAACGGCGGCGAGGTCAGATCGACGTTCTCGATGGTCTCGCTCCAGCGCAAGTACGACGACGCCGGCTCCGAGGAGGCCCGGCGAACCGTCGTCCGCAACGGGACCGACCGGCTCGCCGGGCGCGTCGATGCCCTCGAGAGCCGGGAGATAGATTCCATCGACCGGTACGCAGGCGGCGAGATCGAGGAAGCGGACCTGTTCCGCATCCTCTCGGGGATTCACGCCGAGGCAGAACAGCGGGCCGAGACCGCGAGATGGCTCCAGAACCGGGCGGGCGAACTCGGGATGAGCGAGGAGGCCGCCCGGCTGTCGACGTTGCGGATTCGGCTGACCCCGCTGGAGGGTCCGGTCCGGGACGACATCATCGAGGGACTCGACGGGACCAAGACGACCCGCGTCCACGCCGAGACCG
Source organism: Natronomonas marina (assembly GCF_024298905.1). Taxonomy (NCBI): domain Archaea; kingdom Methanobacteriati; phylum Methanobacteriota; class Halobacteria; order Halobacteriales; family Natronomonadaceae; genus Natronomonas; species Natronomonas marina. Next base: position 525,828 of record NZ_CP101154.1, on the reverse strand, counting down.
CCGGGGGCGGGCTCGTTCTCGCGACGGTACAGCGCCAGGAGGACGGCAGGTACGTCTACGTCCGCGAGGCGTACACCCCAGGGATCAGGAACGTCCGCGACTCCGACAGGTACGGCAACTTCGTGGAGGTCTTCAGCCGTCTCACCGAGATCTACCCCTGGGTGAACGAGGGGAACCCGGGCGTCGACGATCCGGACCGCATCGGGACCGAGGGAGCCCGGCTGTACAGCATCGTCTACCGCTACGACCACGGGGAACTGACGCCGTACCTCGACGGCGGCACCGGCCGGGTCGTCAAGGAGACACAGCGAAAGCACGTCGACCGGGTTCCGACCGAGAGCTTCAACAGGACGAATGGCGCCGACAGTCTCCGGGTGCGGGTCGACACCACCTACGCCAGTGGGCCGCTCGGCGTGACGGCCTACGATACGGCGACGGGCCAGCCGGTCGACGCCAGCGTCACCGTCAACGGCGACCACGTCGGCCGAACGGGTGGCCAGCGCCTCTGGACCGTCGCCCCGCGGGGGCAGATCAACGCGACCGTCACCCACGATGGAGAGACGGTCGTCGTCGAGACGACCGTCTCGTAGCCGAACCCTCTTGTAGGAAGCCGCGGCCACCGACCGCATGTCGGATCGCGCCGCCGTGCCGGTCGTCGGCGTCGTCCTGCTCGTCGCGTTGACCGTCGTCACGGCGGCCGGCGTCGGCGCCCTCCTCTCGGCGACCCCGCCCGACGGCACGACGGTAGCCGCCTTCGACTGTACGGCCGCCCCGGACGGCACGGTGACGGTGACCCACCGGGGCGGCGGCGCCGTCGATCCCGAACGGCTCCGTGTCCGAATCAGCGTCGGCGGCCGGCGACTGGCCGAGCAGCCGCCGGTCCCGTTCTTCTCGGCGACGGGGTTCCACAGCGGGCCGACGGGCCCGTTCAACAGCGCGTACTCGGGGTCGTGGACGGCGGGCGAGACGGCGTCGCTGCGAGTGGCCTCGACGAACGCGCCGGCGATCCGGGCGGGCGCGAGCGTCGAGATACGGATGTACGTCGGCGACCGGCGGATCGCCGTTCTGGAGACGACCGCCTAGACGGCCTCAACGCCGACCTCGCTGTCGGTCGTTTCTCCGTCCTCCTCCGGCACGTAGGCGACGGTGGTGATGGCCCGCGGCGTCCCGGGGGCCCGCTGCTGGATGTGGTGTTCGAACTCTTCGAAGCCCGCCTCGGCGAACATCCGGTCGGCCTCCCCCTCGTCGTAGAACAGCATGATGGCGTCGGCGAGTTTCTGGAACACCGAGGATTTGGGGTAGTCCGGGCCGACGACGAGGACGGGGCGGCCGGGCTTGGTCACCCGTCGGGCCTCTCGCAGAGCGGCGACGGGGTCGGGCCAGTACTCGATGGAGCCCGACGACCAGTAGCCGTCGAAACTGTCGTCGGCGAATGGCAGCCGTTCGGCGTCGCCGCGCGTGAACGTCACGTCGCCCCGCTTGCCGAACTTCGCGTAGGCTTTCTCCAGTTGGTGGGCCGACTGATCGAGCCCCCAGACGTCGTCGGTCTGCCGCAACAGCCCCTCGGTCGCAAAGCCGGTGCCACAGCCGACGTCGAGCACGCGGTCGCCGGCCTCGACGCCGAACCACTCCAGTGCCTCGTCGCGCATCTCCTCGTTCCAGATGAAGGGATTGATGGTGTCGTACACCTTCGAGAGGTACCTGTAGAACACCCGCGCGCGAGCCTTGTCTTCGAGCAGTCCCATCGACGGCTCTTGGGACGGTCCGGCCATAACTCCCCGGATTCGTCGGCGACCGTGAGGGGGCGTCCGGCCAGGGGTCGTCCCGAGCGCCCGTCGGTCGGGTTTCGCAACTACCAAATAGGCCCTTTCCGAAGTTTCAGGTGATATAACCATGGCCAGGCCAGAGGTTCTCGACCGAATCAAGGAGGCCGAACGCGAGGCCGACGAGATCGTGGCCGACGCGGAGGAGGCCCGCGAAGAGCGGATCGCGGCGGCCCGCGAGGAGGCCGAGGAGATCCGCGAGCAGGCCCGCGAGGAAGCCAGCGAGCACAAGGAGGAACGACTCGCCGAGGCCCGCGAGGAGATCGAGGCCGAACGCGAGGAGATTCTCGAGCAGGGTCACGAGGAGCGGGAGGCCCTCGAGGCCCGCGCCGACGACCAGCGCGACGAGGCGGCCGAGTACGTAGTGGAGCTGTTCACGGAGGCGGTGGATGCTCAGACCTAAGCGGATGAGCCGGGTCTCGGTGACGGGATCCAAGCGCGTGATGGACGAGACCGTCGAGACCATTCACGACCTGAACCTGCTGCACGTCACCGATTACGACGACGCCTGGGAGGGCTTCTCCGTCGGCGACCCCGTCGAGGGCGCCGACGAGGCCTCCGAGAAACTCGTCACCGTCCGGGCGCTGAAGAGTACCCTCGAGGTGTCCGACGAGGACGCGGGCCGCGTCCGCATCCTCGAGGACGACGAACTCGACGAGGAACTCGAGCGGACCCGGACGAGGGTCAACGAACTCGACGACCGTCGCTCGAATCTGGAGGACGAACTGCGCGACATCGACGAGAAGATCGAGACGGCCCGCCCGTTCGCGGAACTGGGCATCGACCTCGACCTGCTCTCCGGCTACGAAACGCTTTCGACCGCCGTCGGCGAGGGCGACGCCGAGGAGCTCCGGCGTGCGCTCGTCGACGCCGAGGATGTCGACGCCTTCGACGTCTTCTCCGAAGACGAGTACGTCGCCCTCTTCGTCTCGCCGGCCGTCGACATCGAGGACGCCCTGGTCGGGACGCCGTTCACGGAGTACGACATTCCCGACCTCGGAGACGGCGGGGAGGCGACGAGTCCCGGAGCCTACATCGACGACCTCCAGAGCCGACGAACCGAGGTCGAATCGAAGCTCGAGACCGTCGAGAACGAACTCGAGGACCTGAAACACGAGGTCGCGGACTTCCTGCTCGCCGCCGAGGAGAAACTCGCCGTCGGGGTCCAGAAGAGCGAGGCACCGCTGAACTTCGCGACGACCGACAACGCTTTCGTCTCCGAGGGGTGGATTCCCAGCGAGCGGTTCACCGACCTCGCGGAGGCGCTGCAGTCGTCGGTCGGCGACCACGTCGAGGTCGAGGAACTGGAACGGGCCGACTACCGCGACAGTTCCTTCGTCGACCACGGCGAGACCGACCACGACGACGACACCCAGGAGCCGGGCGTCGGCGAGCCGGTCGCAACCGACGGCGCCGGCGACGACGAGGTCCGGGCCGACGGCGGCCACGCCACCGGCGACCGCGCGATGAGCGACAGCGAGCCGCCGACAGAGCAGGACAACCCCTCGGGCGTCCGGCCCTTCGAACTGCTGACCCAGGCGGTCGGCAAGCCGAAGTACACGGAACTGGACCCGACGTTCGTCCTCTTCCTGACGTTCCCGCTCATGTTCGGCTTCATGATCGGGGACATCGGCTACGGACTCATCTACACGGCCATCGGCTACTACATGATCCGGAACTTCGACTCGGAGACCTTCCAGAACTTCGGGAAGGTCGCCGCAGCGGCCGGCATCTCGACGTTCGTCTTCGGCATCCTCTACGGTGAGGTGTTCGGTCTCCACCTCGACACGCTCCCCGCCATCAGTTCGGTGTACACGGCGCCCTTCATCAAGAAGGGCCTCCAGCCGGCGAAGTCGTTCTACGCCGAGGCCTGGTTCGTCCTCACCGCCCTGTTCGGCGTCTTCCACCTGAACCTCGCGTGGACCTTCGAGTTCATCGAGGAGTACACGTTCCACGGGCTCCGGGCCGCTATCGAGGAGGTCGGCGCCTGGCTGCTGACGCTGAACGGCCTGTGGCTGTTCATCTTCAGCACCGTCGGCGCCCCCGAGCCGTACGGAAGCGGCGGCCCCAAGCCGGACCTGCTGTTCACGGTCTTCAACAGCGGCGAGGGAGCGGCCTTCGAACTCGGCTTCGCCGGCTTCCCACCGGTCGTCGGGTTCGTCGGCATCGGGCTGGCCGTCCTGGGGCTGGTGCTTCTCGCCATCGGCCCGACGCACGAACTCGTCGAGGCCCACCAGGTGCTCGCTCACGTCCTCTCGTACCTCCGCATCGCCGCGGTGCTGCTCGCCAAGGCGGGGATGGCCTTCGCGGTCAACCTCCTGTTCTTCGGCGCCTACGAGCACGACGGCGAGTTCCACTTCCTGCTCACCCACGGGCCGGAGTACGCCCGGACCGAGTACGGCGCCGAGGCCGTGATGTTCCCCGGGCTGCTCCACGGCGGTGCCGGCGCGCTCCTGGGTGGCGTGCTCGTGCTGCTCGTCGGTCACCTCGTGGTACTGTTGCTCGGCATCACCTCGGCGGGCATCCAGAGCGTCCGACTGGAGTACTTCGAGTTCTTCTCGAAGTTCTACGAGGACGGCGGCGAGGACTACTCGCCGTTCGGCTACGACCGGACGTTCACGGCCGAGGAATAGGCTCACCAACTATCATCGAAATCGGACAGGTCGCGGGTTCTCGGGCGGACAGCGGTCGCTCCGTATCCCCCGTAATCGAGGGTCTCGGTAGTCGTATTTGGGAAGCTTTATAGCTCCGAAGGGAGCAAATCGAACTGTCCGAAACGCAGTAATCGGGACCTACAAACTATGCTCGAAGCAACCGAACTCGCCAACGTGGTACTGCAGAACGGTGGACCGGCACTGTCGGAGAACGGGGCGGCGGCCATCGCGGTCGGCCTCGGCGCTCTCGGTACCGGCTACGCCCAGCGCGGCATCGGGTCGGCCGCGGTCGGCGCCGTCGCCGAGGACGACGACATGTTCGTCCCCGGTCTCATCTTCACGGCGCTGCCCGAGACGCTGATCATCATCGCGTTCGTCACCATCTTCCTGGTCGGGTAACCCCCGCCGTTCTTTCACCACTATGAGCCTTGATACGGTCGTAGAGGACATCCGAGACGAAGCCCGCGCGCGTGCGGAGGAGATTCGCACGGACGGCGAGCGCCGCGCCGAGGAGATCATCGAGGACGCCGAGCGCGACGCCGAGGAGATTCACGAGGAGGCCGAACGCGAGGTCGAACGGGAGATCTCCCAGGAGCGCGAGCAGAAGCTCTCCAGTGCGAAGCTCGAGGCCAAACAGGAGCGCCTCGAGGCACGCCGCGAGGTGCTCGAGGATGTCCGCGACGACGTGGAAGCTCGCATCGCCGACATCGACGGCGACGAGCGCGAACAGCTGACCCGGGCGTTGCTCGAGGCCGCAGCCGAGGAGTTCGACGACCAGGAGACGGTCCGCGTCCACGGCCGCGCCGACGACGCCGAGTTGCTCGAAACCGTGGTCGACGACTTCGGGGGCTTCTCCGTCGGCGACCCCGTCGACTGTCTCGGCGGCGTCGTCGTCGAGTCCGACGAGTCGCGGGTCCGGGTGAACAACACGTTCGACTCCGTCCTCGACGACGTCTGGGAGGAGAACCTGCGCGAGATCAGCGCGCGTCTCTTCGAAGAATGAGCGTCAGAACCGAAGGGAGTTCGAACTACGAATACGTCACGGCGCGAGTCCGCTCGCGGAAGGCGAAGCTCTTCGACGCCGACGACTACCGGAAGCTGGTCCGAATGGGCCCCAGCGAGATCGCCCGGTTCATGGAGGAGACGGAGTACGAGACGGAGATGAACGCCCTGGGTGCGCGGCACTCGGGCGTCGACCTCGTCGAGTACGCCCTGAACCGGAACCTCGCCAAGCACTTCGACGACCTGTTGTCGTGGGCGGAGGGGCCGCTGTACGGCTACATCGCCAACTACCTCCGGAAGTTCGACGCCTGGAACGTCAAGACGGTCATTCGGGGCGTCTACACCGACGCCGACTCCGCGGATGTCGAGGACGACCTCATCCGGACGGGCGAGTTCTCCGACGACTTCCTCGACCGGCTGGTGGAGTCGACTCGCATCGAAGAGGTCGTCGAGAGCCTCTCGAACACCATCTTCGGCGACCCCCTCGCCGAGGCCATGCCCGACTTCGAGAGCGAGGGCGTCCTCGTCCCGCTGGAGAACGCCGTCGACCGCGCCTTCTACGCGCACCTGCTGGACGACACCGGAATCCCCGAGCCGGACTCGCCGCGGGCGCTGTACCGCGAGTTCCTCGAGGCCGAAATCGACTTCCGGAACGTCCGGAACGCGCTCCGGCTGGCCCGAAGCGGCGCCGACATCGACCCCGCCGAGTACTTCATCGAGGGCGGGCAGCTGTTCGGCCCCGACGAGCTCCGACAGCTCGCGACGAACGTCGACGAACTGGTCGAGCGCATCCGGGAGAGTCCCTACGGGGACGACCTCTCGACGGCGCTGGACGAACTGGCCGACGCCGAGTCGCTCATCGGGTTCGAGCACGCCCTGGACGCGGCGCTGCTGCAGTACTCCGGGAAGCTGTCGAACCGCTATCCGCTGTCGATATGTCCGGTGCTGTCGTACGTGCTCGCAAAGGAGCGCGAGGTCGAGAACGTCCGGGCGGTCGCCCGCGGTCGCGAGGCAGGGCTGTCCGTCGAGGAAATCGAGGAGGAACTGGTGATAGAATGAGCCAGGAAATCGCCGTCGTCGGCAGTCCGGACTTCACGACCGGCTTCCGGCTGGCGGGCGTCCGCCGGTTCGAGAACGTGCCGGACGCCGAGAAGGAAGAACGCCTCGACGACGCCGTCGAAGCCGTGCTCGACGACGCCGAGGTCGGCATCGTCGTGATGCACGACGAGGACGTCGAGCGACTCTCCCGTACAGTTCGACAGCGCGTCGAAACGAGCGTCGAACCGGTCGTCGTCACGCTGGGCGGCGGCACCGGTTCGGGCAACCTGCGCGAGCAGATCAAACGCGCCATCGGCATCGACCTGATGGAAGATTAATCATGAGTCAAGCAACCGACACCGAAACCACGAGCGAGGGCGTCATCGAGAGCGTCAGCGGTCCGGTCGTGACCGCCGTCGACCTCGACGCCCGCATGAACGACGTCGTCTACGTCGGCGACGAGGGGCTGATGGGCGAGGTCATCGAAATCGAGGGCAACATCACCACCATCCAGGTCTACGAGGAGACCTCCGACGTCGCCCCCGGCGAACCGGTCGCAAACACCGGCGAGCCGCTGACCGTCGACCTCGGCCCCGGCATGATGGACAGTATCTACGACGGCGTCCAGCGCCCGCTGGACGTCCTCGAAGAGCAGATGGGAGCCTTCCTCGACCGCGGCGTCGACGCGCCGGGCATCGACCTCGAGAAGACCTGGGAGTTCGAACCCGAGGTCTCCGAGGGCGAGGAGGTCTCGTCGGGCGACGTCGTCGGTACCGTCCCCGAGACCGAGAGCATCGACCACAAAGTGCTGGTGCCGCCGGACTACGAGGGCGGCGAGGTCACTTCGGTCGAGTCCGGGGACTTCACCGTCGACGAGACGGTCGTCGAACTGTCGAGCGGCGAGGAGATTCGGATGCGCCAGGAGTGGCCCGTCCGGGAGCCCCGCCCGACCGTCGAGAAGGAGACGCCGACGACGCCGCTCGTCAGCGGCCAGCGCGTGCTGGACGGCCTCTTCCCCATCGCCAAGGGCGGCACCGCGGCGATTCCGGGGCCGTTCGGCTCCGGGAAGACGGTCACCCAGCACCAGCTCGCCAAGTGGGCCGACGCCGACATCGTCGTCTACGTCGGCTGCGGCGAGCGCGGCAACGAGATGACCGAGGTCATCGAGGACTTCCCGGAACTGGAGGACCCCAAGACCGGCAAGCCGCTGATGAGTCGGACGTGTCTCATCGCCAACACCTCGAACATGCCGGTCGCGGCCCGCGAATCCTGCGTGTACACCGGCATCACCATCGCCGAGTACTACCGCGACATGGGCTACGACGTCGCGCTGATGGCCGACTCCACCTCGCGGTGGGCCGAGGCCATGCGCGAGATCTCCTCGCGGCTCGAGGAGATGCCCGGCGAGGAGGGCTACCCGGCCTACCTCGCGGCACGACTCAGCGAGTTCTACGAGCGTGCCGGCAAGTTCCAGAACATCAACGGCACGGAGGGCTCCATCTCGGTCATCGGCGCGGTGTCGCCGCCCGGCGGTGACTTCTCGGAGCCGGTCACCCAGAACACGCTCCGCATCGTGAAGTGCTTCTGGGCGCTGGACGCCGACCTCGCCGAGCGCCGGCACTTCCCCTCGATCAACTGGAACGAGTCCTACTCGCTGTACACCGAACAGCTGGACCCCTGGTGGCGCGAGAACGTCGACGAGGAGTTCCCCGAGGTGCGGCAGTGGGCCGTCGACGTCCTCGACGAGGAGACGGAACTGCAGGAGATCGTCCAGCTCGTCGGCAAGGACGCGCTGCCCGAAGACCAGCAGCTGACCCTGGAGGTCGCCCGGTACATCCGCGAGGGGTGGCTCCAGCAGAACGCGTTCCACGACGTCGACACCTACTGTGAACCGGAGAAGACCCACCTGATGCTGACGGCCATCCAGCACTTCAACGACCAGGCCTTCGAGGCGCTGGAGGCCGGCGTCCCCGTCGAGGAGATCATCGACATCGACGCCGTCTCGCGGCTCAACCGGATGAACACCCAGGACGACTACGAGGCCTACATCGAGGAGCTGAAGGACGACATCACCGAGCAGCTCCGGGAGATGTACTAACCATGCAGAAGGAATACAAGACCATCACGGAGATAAGCGGTCCGCTGGTGTTCGCCGAGATCGACGAACCGGTCGGCTACGACGAAATCGTCGAGATCGAGACGCCGAACGGCGACGTCCGCCGTGGCCAGGTCCTGGAGACGACCTCCGAGTACGTCGCCATCCAGGTCTTCGAGGGAACCTCGGGCATCGACCGCAACTCGTCGGTCCGGTTCCTCGGCGAGACGCTGCAGATGCCGCTGACCGAGGAACTGCTCGGTCGCGTGCTGTCGGGGTCGGGCGAACCCATCGACGGCGGTCCCGAGATCGAACCCGACGAGGAACGCGAGATCGTCGGTGCGGCCATCAACCCGACGGCCCGCGAGTACCCCGAGGAGTTCATCCAGACGGGCGTGTCGGCCATCGACGGGATGAACACGCTCATCCGCGGCCAGAAGCTCCCCATCTTCTCGGGGTCGGGGCTGCCGCACAACGAACTCGCACTCCAGATCGCACGCCAGGCGACGGTGCCCGAAGAAGCGGAATCGGGCGGCGACGACGAGGGCTCGGAGTTCGCCGTCATCTTCGGCGCGATGGGCATCACGGCCGAGGAGGCCAACGAGTTCATGGACGACTTCGAGCGCACGGGCGCCCTCGAGCGGTCGGTCGTCTTCATGAACCTCGCGGACGACCCCGCAGTCGAGCGGACGGTCACCCCGCGACTGGCCCTGACGACGGCGGAGTACCTCGCCTTCGACAAGGGGTACCACGTCCTGGTCATCCTGACGGACATGACCAACTACTGCGAGGCGCTCCGTGAGATCGGCGCCGCCCGCGAGGAGGTCCCGGGTCGCCGTGGCTATCCGGGATACATGTACACCGACCTGGCGACGCTGTACGAGCGTGCCGGGCGTATCGAGGGCCGGGAGGGGTCGGTCACGCAGATTCCCATCCTGACGATGCCGGGCGACGACGACACCCACCCCATCCCGGACCTGACCGGCTACATCACGGAGGGGCAGATCTACATCGATCGGGACCTCAACAGCCAGGGCATCGAACCGCCGGTCAACGTGCTGCCGAGCCTCTCACGGCTGATGGACGACGGCATCGGCGAGGGGTACACCCGCGAGGACCACGCCGACGTCTCCGACCAGCTGTACGCGGCCTACGCGGAGGGCGAGGACCTGCGGGACCTCGTGAACATCGTCGGTCGGGAGGCACTCAGCGAGCGTGACAACAAGTACCTCGACTTCGCGGACGCCTTCGAGGAGGAGTTCGTCCAGCAGGGCTACGACACCGACCGCGACGTCGGCGAGACGCTGGACATCGGCTGGGACCTGCTCAGCGAACTCCCCAAGGAGGAGCTGAACCGCATCGACGAGGAGCTCATCGAGGAGTACTACGTCGACGACGAGCAGGTCGCCGAGGCGGCCGACTGAGCCGGCCGAAACAGTCAACGCCTTCTTGATTGTTCGACCGAACTGTACCATCATGTGGGGGACCGACGAGCCGGGACTGCCCGAATCCGCGAGGACGGTTCTGGTTCTCGCACCGACGATGGCCGGCGCGGACGCGTGTGCTGCGCTCTCGGGGCGGGGCGACCGCGTCCTGTTCGTCGGCTACGGGGGGCTCACGGAGGCCGACCTCCGCGAACGGTTCGAGGAGCGACTCGCGGAGGCGCCGCCGATCCGCTCGCTCGGCGTCGGCGAGGGGGTCGAGCCGGGCGATCTGACCGGCCAGGGCATCACCATCGAGGAGGCGCTGTCGCCGGGGACGGCGGTGTGTTTCGACTCCGTCGGCGCGCTGTTGCAGTACGTCGACCGCGAGCAGGTCTTCCAGTTCGTCCACAGCCTCGCCGAGCGGTGTGCGGAGTCGTCGGCGTCGATGCACTTCCACCTCGATCCGGCGGCGGTCGACGAGCGGACGGTTTCGGCGCTGTCGACGCTGATGGACGCCGTCGTCCGCGTCGAGGACGACGAGGTTCGGGTCCGTCCGGAGCTAACTGGAAAAGATTAACCCCGTTCGGCCGAAACCCGACCACAAGGATGAGCAAGGACGTCAAGCCGACGCGGAAGAACCTCATGGCCATCGAGGACCGCATCGAGCTCTCCGAGCGGGGCCACGACACGCTCGAGAAGAAGCGGGACGGCCTCATCATGGAGTTCATGGACATCCTCGACCAGGCCCAGGACGTCCGGTCGGACCTCGACGACGACTACGAGCGGGCCCAGCGCTCCATCAACATGGCGCGGGCCATGGAGGGCGACGTGGCGGTCCGGGGCGCCGCCGCCGCGCTGAAGGAACACCCCGAGATAACGACCCAGTCGAAGAACATCATGGGCGTGGTCGTCCCGCAGATCGAGTCGACGAAGGTCAAAAAGAGCCTCGACCAGCGGGGCTACGGGCTCGTGGGCACCTCCGCCCGCATCGACGAGGCCGCCGACGCCTACGAGGAACTGCTGGAGACGATCATCCTCGCCGCCGAGGTCGAGACGGCGATGAAGAAGATGCTCGAGGAGATAGAGAAGACCAAGCGCCGGGTCAACGCCCTGGAGTTCAAACTGCTGCCCGAACTGCGGGACGCCCAGGAGTACATCGAGCAGAAACTCGAAGAGCAGGAGCGCGAGGAGATATTCCGCATGAAGAAGATCAAGGCGAAGAAGGAACGGGAGGAGGACGAAGCGCGGGCCGTCGAGACGGCGGAGACGAGCGAAGACGCCGAGCGGCTCTCGGCCGACGACTGATACGGACTGCCGTACGTCGTTTCCGGCGTGACCGACCCCCGGTCACACCGGGGAGCAGTTACAGCGGACCGTATGGACCCGCTATTTTCCGGCAGTAGTTTCATCACCCGTCTGTTCGAACGGAAACCAAATGGTACGGGCTGGCTCGCACGTCGACGGCGTCCCGCCGGGCGAACGAACCGGCGCGGTCGAGCGACGTCTCCGGCCGTCGGGGGTGCGCTGGTGACCGACCGCGACCCGGTCTCCGGGACCGACAACGCCTGGCGGCGAATCGGCTCGATAGACAACCTGACGACCATCACCGGGGTCCTGTGGTTCGACGAGGCCATCAGCTACGAGGAACTGTGCGAGCGCCTCGAGGCGAGGCTGCTCCGGTTCGACCGGTTCGAACAGCGGGTCGCCGGCCACAACCGGCTCCTCGGTCGGCCCTACTGGGAGACGGTCGAGGACTTCGACATCGAGACCCACGTCCAGCACGTCGCGCTGCCGGAGCCGCAGGACAACGGGACGTTCCAGCGGTTCGTCAGCCGACTGATGAGCCAGCCGCTGGAGGAGAGCCGGCCGCTGTGGGAGGCGTACCTCATCGACGGCGCCGGGTCGGGCGACGGCAACGCGGTCGCGTTCCGCATCAACCACAGCATCGGCGACGGGTTCGCGCTGATGTACGTCATGTTCGGGCTGGTTGACGACCCGGACGAAATCGAGATGCCGATGGGCATCGTCCCGGACCCGCCGAGCGTCGACGAGTTCGACGACGCGGCGGCCACCGACGGCGCGGGGACGGCGGTCGAGGCGACGGAGACGACCCCGGCCGAACGCGAGACCGACACCGACCGGGGCGGCGGGGACGACACCGGGCTGTCGCTGGGCGGTGGCGGCGTCCTCGATACCGTCTCGCTCGCGGGGACGGCGCTGAAGACGGGCGTGAACCTCCTGACCCAGGACGACGAGATAGAGACGTCGCTCCGGGGCGAACTCGGGACCGCAAAGCGGGCCGGCTGGACCGACGAGATCGACCTCGCGACGGTGAAGGCCATCGGCCGGGCGAACGACGCGACGGTCAACGACGTACTGATGGGGGCGCTCGCGGGCGCCTTCCGTCGACTGCTCTCCGAGCGCGGCGAACCCGTCGACGGGCGCGAACTCCGGGTGACGGTGCCGGTCAACCTCAAGCCGATGGAGAAGCGGGACGCCTCGCTGGGCAACTACTTCGGGCTGGCCTTCGTCCCGCTGCCCATCGGGACGCCCGACCTCGAGGAGCGCATCCGTATCATCCACGACCGGATGAGCGCCGAGAGGGCCGGCGTCGAGGCGTTTTTGATGTATCTGACGCTGACGTTCGGGGGGCGCTCGCCGGAGCCCGTCCTGGACTGGCTGATGGCGCAGTTCGAGGACCGCGCGACGGGCGTGGTGACGAACGTGCCGGGACCGACCGACACCGTCGAGTTCGCGGGCCGGGAGGTCACGGACGTGATGTTCTGGGTGCCGCAGGCCAACGACCAGGGACTCGGCATCAGCATCTTCAGCTACGACGGCGGCGTCCGGCTGGGCATCGCGGCCGACGCGAACCTCCTGCCCGACACCGACGAACTGGCCGACGCCTTCCGGACGGAAATCGAGGCGCTGGCCGACGAGGCCGACGCCGGCTGAGACCGACCGCTCTTTTGCCCGCGGGTTCGTAGGCCGGACATGGACTGTCCCAGTTGCGGCGCGTCGATGGTGGCCTTCGACGTACCGCTGGAGTACCGCGAGTACGTCCCCGAGTCGTCGGCACAGGCGGCGCTGTGTCCGGCCTGTCTCACGCTGACGGCGGCGACGACGACGCCCGAGGAACCGCGGTTCGACCGCATCAGCGACGCCTTCCCGACGGGGGAGGCGGCCGTCCCGATGGCCATCGCCGTCGGACTGTTGGACTCGCTGGCGCTTCACCGGGCGGCCCTGGAGGAGCTGCTCGTGGCTGCCGAGCGGGGCGGCGTCGACCCGCTGCTCGTGCTGGACCGGCTGCACGCCCAGGGCGGCGTCCAGCCCGATTTCGACCTCGACCGGCGGCGCCACCAGCTCGAACAGCTCCTCGAGTAAGTGTCAGCCGAGGGTGGCATGAATCCCGTCCGGGAATGCGTTCATCTACGTTTCGTTGCCCGTCCCGTAAGCAGGCGTGTGCGAATGAACCGATAGCGTGGAGGATACGCGCTGGGGTGACATTAGCGGCGGACCCCAATCATCATCGGAGTCCGACACCGATGATGCGGCTGTTCGAGTGCGATTTCGTGTTGGGGAGATAGTTGGTGAGTTTGTAGCCGCCGGTGTCACCGTCGGTTCAGGTGTCTCGGTTGGCGTCACCGGCTGTACGTCTCCTTTCGGTGGGATTCCCTCGTTACAGACACGATACGAGGTGCCGTCCCATACAAGATTCCCGTTGTAAGCTTCCGTGTACACTAGATATTCAATCATCGTCCCTCCACACGGCGATTCCTCGGCAGTCAGCACCATCATGGCGGAAATGCCACGGCCTGAAGGCCGTGGTAGCTTACTGGCTGACGTTCCCGAGCCGGAATAATAACGTTCCGGGCGCCGTCCTCAGTCCAGTTCCTCGACCAGCTCGGCGCCGAGCCCGGTGTAGTCAGCCGGCGTGAGGGCGTGCAGTTCGGCCCGTACCGACTCGTCGACGTCGAGGTCGCCGTCGAACTCGACTAAAAGGGTCTCGACTCGGGACAGCCGTAGCACTAGTTCAAATGCTCCCAAACGAAACGGCAGTTAGCGCTGAGCAGTGTCCTGGACAAACATATAAATTTAACTCAATAACTATTAAATACTTACGTTTTGTTTACGGTCCATGGAACGGAAACCGAGTTCCATAAACCGAAAAAAGCCAATAAATTAACCCGGCGTCGGGTGGTAAAGCTAGCTGCTGCAGCTGGCTTTCCGACTACGACAGCCTTAGCGATGACGCCGGAAGACGTGAAGGCGAGTGACTCAGACCAAGTTACAATATCGTTTGACGTCAGCGGCCGCCACAAAGTCCAAGTAGACGCTGCGTTTTACGATCACGCTCAAAAGGCAAAACGGGTCCGAGATAAAATCTCCTCGAAACATTTCGGGAGGGAAGCAATATCGGGTATCGGAATCGCAAACGATGGCGAACACCATGTGTTGGTAACTTTAGATGCAAACAGTCCCGAGAAGGACGAGCGGAGAGGCGAATTGCCAGAACGACAAAACGACGTTCGGATTAAAATAGAAGAACGCAGTGGAAACCCCTCCCCGAGACACAGTGGTACCGGGTGTAGTAGCCACAGCGGCACCTGTAATGATCAAACGACCGGGAATTCATCAGTACCTGGTGGTGTAAAAGCGGGGCCGTTTCTATCAGAAGAGTGCACGCTTGGATCTAGGACGATAGCTGGCAGCTGCAAGCCATTCGATACTGGGTGGTCCTTACCGGTCCACTGTTTAACTGCCTGTCACGACGTTTCAGGGGAGCCCGGCAGTTGTACGAATACGCGGGTTTGTTCGCCCGACGTAGAAGAGGATATCTTCCACAATAGTGTTTCCATCGGCACAAGTGTATGCTATGATGAAGCACTTGATTTCACACATATAGAACAAGACGCAACATCCAGTCCAGAATCCGAGATCGTTTTACCCTCGGACCATTCGGACAAGGTCCATATCACGGACACTGTTTCTGATTCTGGACTTGACACAGTAATGTCAGATAATTTGAATTTAACCTTTCGCGGAATAAATAGCTGCGAAGTTGCTGGGGGTAACGTTGACCTCCGGGATGTAGATAAAAAAGTTGCGAATTATTGTAGGGATTCTACAAAATTACAAGTCGCGTGTATTTGGGATAACAACCATGAGACAAATGGTGATAGCGGAGCAGTAATGTGGGTCTCCAGCGGGGGGAATAATTATGCAATCGGTTGTATTTCTGTAGGAGCTTGCGCAGCTGGTGGAAGGGTCTTCGGTCCCCAAGGTCATTCCATTCAAGACCGGAATAACATCTGGTGGACTGACCTATAATCTAATCACAATCCCTGCGAGTTGCTGTCGTATTCCAGTTGTATTCTCCGTTAGAGTGGCTGAATAAGGTATGGTAGCGGCCGTTACAGTCGAAGAAGACCTCTTGATTGTCGAGTGACCGGCCGAACTCGTATTTGAAATCGTAGAGATTGAGGGCGTAGTGTGACTTTTCGTGGAAATCAAATTTCAACGAACCATCAGTTGGTACCCGATAAATCTGATGGACCAGAACAGTGTTCGTTTCCAGATCGGCGATCTGTACTTCGAACGTGGCCGCTTCCTCCGGTTGTCGAAAAATATACACCGCATTTCCTTTCTGTCGCCCCGGATTCTCCACATTCTCCCGACTCCCAATATCTACAGTTTTGTACGCCTCAGGAGGATTGATAACGAAGGGCTCACCCGATTCAGGCGTTTCGAATTTTAACGTCGCTGTGTTGGTCATCGTCCGGGCAGGCGTCGGTTCGGGGGATGCCGTCGGCTCTGGTGACTCCGTCCCTTGCGGAGTGTTCGTCTTGGTCGGGGACGACTGCGTTCCCGTTGGGGTGGGCGATGGGGATGAACGTTGCGAGCCACCAGTAAAACAGCCCGAAACGCCGGTCAGCCCGCCCGCAAGGCCAAGTAATAGCTGCCGTCGATTCATACAAAACAGTATACAGCGAATTGATAAATGGTTTTCCACTCTGTAATTATTGATACCGCTCGGGCGGGTAGAAAACGACCTGTATCAATCACGACGATCACTGGTATGGAGACGAACAGCACCCGATGACTCGCGTCCAGCCCACAAAGGGTATCAGATAGTCGTTAGACGCCCGTCGAGTACCGCAAGATGCCGGCGATGCCGCCGAAGGCGGTGAGCAACTGTTCGCCCTTCTCGAAGTCCGTCGAGATGAACTTCACCTCGGAGCCGCGCTCGTCGGCCAGCTCCATCAGGTGGTCGATGGCGTCCTCGCGTTCGACGACCTCTGCCTCGCCGCCGCCGTCGCAGGTGTGGTCGGGGGTGTCGGCGCGGCTGTCGACGAGTTCGAACTCCTCGCGGCCGTCGCAGTCGTAGGTGACGACGTCCTTCCGGAGGTCCTCGCTGATGAGCAGGCGGTCGACGGCGCCCATCTGGAGGTTCTGTCGGGTGGCGTCGAAGCCGTAGGTGGCCTTCCCGCCGTCGTGGAGCTGTTCGAAGAACTCCTCCATCTGGGACTTGTCCTTCATCACCTCCGTCTCGGCCAGGACGTCCTGTGCGGCGTCGACGAGGTCGTAGAGGCCGGACTCGTCGGTGTAGGAGACGTCGAACTTCCCCAGCACCATGTCCTGCAGTTCGTGGTGGAGGTAGTCGCCGTCGAGGAACTCGTCCTTGGTCGGCGAGGGGCCGCCGACGAGGATGCCGTCCATCTCGTGACGCTTCGGGACGAAGAGGTCGTCGGCCATGCCGGCGACCTCCTGGTAGAAGTTGTCGATGGCCTCCAGGCGAAGGCGGGCGAACCGCTGGGCGGACTGGCCGCCCTTCCGCTGTTTCCCCGGCACGAGCGAGGAGGCCGACTTGACGGGCTCGACGCGTTTGCCCTTCAGCCACCCGACGTTGGCCTCCCGTCGGTCCAGCACGACGAGGCCGTACAGCCCCTTGTCGCCCATCATCTCCGCCAGCGGCTCGGTCAGGAAGTGCGAGTCGCAGTGATAGCGGAACGACTGGACCGGCTCGGGCGGCGACTCCAGCACCTCGGTGACCATCTCGGTCTGGCCGCCGCCGGAGTCGACGGCGCCCGAGAAGATGACCATCCCGTTCTCCGGTGGGTGGACGTCGTAGTACTTCAGGCGGTCCTTGATGCTGGTCAGGGCGTCCTGGACGGCGGTGCGGGTCTGCTTGGACTTGATGTTCGAGGCCTCGCTGTGCTCCTGGGTGACGTGGGCGACCACGTCGCTTATCAGCCGGTCTTCGGGGATGTAGATGGAGACGAGCTGGGTGCCCGAACCCGAGTACTCGTCGAGTTCCTCGAGCACCTTCGTGAACTCGTATTTCTGCCTGTCGGACGGCTCCCCATCGTCGTCGCTCATTGGAGAGGGTTTGACGCCCGTGCGGTAAAACTCCGTCCTTTGGTCGGCGCGAGAAAGCGGCATCCGTCCTTTGCGTGGCGTGGGAAAAACGAAAGGAGTTTTCGGCGTCTCGCCCCTACCTTCGCACATGGCAACCACGGAATCGGACGAGAGCTCGGTCAAGCTGTCCTGGATACTGATCTTCCTGCTTCTGTCGCTGGGGCTCGGCGCCGCGGCGGTGCTCGCCGTCGGCGGCACTATCCTGCCGACCGTCGCACCGGCGGTCTGACCGCGTCCGCCGCCCGCGACGCCGCCCGACTTTCGAGTCCCGAAACCGAACGTCGATTTTTGCCCCCGTAGCCGCAATCGCGTCCATGAACACGGACGCGCTGTTCGTCTTCTACGTCTTCTTCCTCGGCGTGGCGCTGGTCTTCGGCTCCACCGCCACCCTCGCGTTCGTCTGAGCCCGATGCTATACTGATAGGCCGCACTCTTCGGGTACCGATACGACTAGCAGGAGGGCTGGTGGTGGCGGCGTCCGTCCACTCGTCCACGATGAAAGACACACTGGTCGTCCTGTTCGTGTTCTGGCTGTTCGCGGCGATGGTGGCGGGGTCGACGTTTCCGTTTCTCATCGGGTAGCTACATCGACCGGGGGGCCTCGACACCGAGGATGTCGAGGGCGTTGGCCATCGCGTGTCTGGCGGCGGCGACGAGAGCCAGCCGCGCGGCGGTGGTCTCGGGGTCGTCGGCCCCGAGGACCGGACACTCCCGGTAGAAGGCGTTGAACCGGTCGCCGAGTTCGCGCGTGTAGGTCGCCACCCGGTGGGGTTCGAGGTCGTCGGCGGCGTCCTCGACGACGCCGGACAGCCGTGCCACCGTCCGCAGCAGGTCCCGTTCGGCGTCGGTCGTCAGAAGCGAGGAGTCGACCACCGGCTCCGTGTCGCCCGCCTCGGACATGATCCCACAGCAGCGCGCGTGGACGTACTGGACGTAGGGCGCCGACTGCGCCTCGAAGTCCAGCGCCCGATCCCACTCGAAGGTGATGCCCTTGGTCGGCTGCTTTGCGACGATGTCGTAGCGGACGGCGCCGACGCCGACCTGTCGGGCGATGCGGTCGACGTCCTCGGCGGACAGGTCGTCGTCGCGGAGCCGGTCGTCGAGGCGGATCTCGACTTCTTCGCGTGCGCGCGAGACGGCCTCGTCGAGCAGGTCGTCCAGCTGGACGCCCGTCCCCGCCCGGGTCGACATCTTCCCCTCCGGGAGGTTGACGTACGAGTAGATGACGTTCTCCAGACGGTCGGTGTCGTTGCCGAGCATCTCCAGTGCCGCCCCGAGCTGGTTGGCCTGGAGCTTGTGGTCCTCGCCGAGCACCGTCACGGCGCGGTCGTAGTTGTCGAACTTCCACTCGTGGTGGGCCAGATCCCGGGTGGTGTACAGCGAGGTGCCGTCGGCCCGCAGGAAGACGAGGTTCTTCTCGATGTCCTCGAAGGTGAGTTGCCAGGCGTCGTCCTCGTAGACCGACCGCTCGTGGTCCTTCAGGCGGGCAATCACGTCGTCGGTCGAGCCGTCGCGCATGAACCGCGTCTCCTTGACGAACTCGTCGAACTCGGCGGGCAGGCGGCCGAGACACTCCTTCATCCCGCCGAGGACGGTGTCGACGACCTCGCCGACGCGCTCGTAGACGGCCTCGTCGCCCGCCTCCAGCCCCTGGAGGATGGCCTGAATCTCGGCTTCGGCGGCCTCGACCTCGGCGGGGTCGGCGTTCTCGAGGTACTCGTTGCCCTTCCGGTAGTAGCGGACCATCCGGTACTCCGCGCGGTCCCGGGCCGGTTCCGGGAGGTCGGCCTCGTCGAAGGTCTCGTAGGCCCACGTAAAGACGGCGATCTGCCGGCCGGCGTCGTTGACGTAGTAGTGGCGGTCGACGTCGTAGCCGGCGAAATCGAGCAGGTTGGCGACGGCGTCGCCGATGATCGGGTTGCGCGCCCGGCCGACGTGGACGGGCCCGGTCGGGTTCGCGGAGGTGTGCTCGACGACGACGGAGACGTCACGGTCGGGCAGTCGCCCGTAGTCGTCGTCCAGTCCAGCCGCCAGGGTCTCCCGGAAGTACGACTCGTCGGGGAAGAAGTTCAGGTAGGGACCGGTCGGTTCGACGCGGTCGAGGTACGCGTGGGCGTCGGCGTCGATGTCGCCGGCCAGATCGGCGGCCACCTGCGGCGGCGGCGCCTCGAGTTCGCCGGCCAGTCGGAATGCGACGCTGGAGGCCAGCACGGCGTCGACATCCTCGGGCGGCTCTTCGATGCCGAGGTCGTCGGTCGGCAGCCCCCGGGCGTCGAGGGTGGCCCGGAGCGCGTCGGCGACCGACTCGCGGAACTGCAGGAACATACATCCCCTTCGTCGGGGCGGTCAAAAGGGCCTTCCGAAACGCGCGGCGCGGGGGCGGCTACGCGGTCCCGACGTTCTCGATGCGGTCGCCGGAACAGAGCGCCCGGAGACAGTCCTCGATGCTGTGGTGGTCGCCGTCGCTCCAGCGGGGGTACAGTCCCGTCAACGCCCCGTCGTCCCGGTAGACGACGCAGATGGCGGGCAACTCGAGGACGCGGTCGTCGCCGCCGGTCCCGGGGCGCGCCTCGAAGAAGGGGTTCAGCGCCTCGTCACCGACCGACTCGACGAACTCGTCGTACAGCGCGACCGCACCGGCCTCGACGTCGGTGTCCGGCGGCGTCCGGGCCCGCTCGGGCCAGCCGACGACCTCGGTGTCGGCGACGACGCCGGAACTCTCCAGCCGTTCGACCGTCTCGCGGACCCGGGACTGTCGGTCCCGGACGACCGACGAGACCCCGGTCCTGAGGTACGCCGTCACCGTTCCCTCGAGCCGTTCCCTGTCGGCCACCTTCACCACGATGGGGTCCTCCTCGGAGCCCCGCGCGTCGAGCCCTCGTAGCATGTTATGAAGACACACGACCAAATACAAAAGCGTTCTGTGGAAATAATACAAGATATATTATCGTATTGACCACGTTCGTCCGTTAGATTTCGGTATTCGGGTTCGAACGGATATTCCTTTCCGAACGTGGGGTTTCGCGGTGAGCGCGCCGCTGGCGGCACGGTGAGCGGCGGAGAAGCGGGGCGTGGACGCGGCCGTGGGTCGCGGTCAGTTCGTGACGTTCTCGACGCGGTCGCCGGAGCAGAGCGCGCGGACGCAGTCGCCGACGGTCTGGTCGGTGCCGTCCTTGCGGCGCGGGTAGAGACCGGTCAACTCGCCGTCCCGGCGGATGGCGATGCAGACGGCGGGCACCTCGATTGCGTTCCCGCCAGCCTTCTCCTCGAAGAACGGTTCGACGGCGTCGGGACCGACGGCCTCGGCGAACTCCTCGAAGCGGTCGCCGGCACGTACGTCGGCCCAGGACTCGACGGAAACCGACCCGAGGACGCCGGCGTTCTCGAGACGCTCTATCTCCTCCTCGACGACCGCCTGGCGCTCGCGTTCGGCACCCGAGACCGACTCCCGGAGGTAGACGGTCACGTCGCCGTCCAGTTCGGTCCGGCCAGCGACCTTGATGATGGTCGGTACGTCCTCGTCGCCGTTGACACCCGGCACGTCCAGCCCTCTGAGCATGTGCGAACCTTCTCGAGACGACCTAAAAGGATTCCGTAGAAAGGATACAAATTGTTTTAGGATGGTCCGTGTGAACCGGGGTCAAGGTTGTGATTCGGTAGGCGAACGTACCGATAACACTGTGAACGTCCCACACTGTTCGGCACCGGCCGGCGGTCGAACCGCGCTCTTTAGGGCCTCGCCGAACAACGTCGGGGTATGCCCAAGCAGGTCAGCGACCCGGACTACCACAGCGAGAACCACACCGCCGCCCAGACCTGCGGGTGGACGGCCAACGCCCTCCGGGGGGAGGGCCGCTGTTACAAGAACACCTTCTACGGCATCCAGTCGCACCGCTGCATCCAGATGACGCCGGTCGTCAAGTGCAACGAGCGGTGCGTCTTCTGCTGGCGGGACCACGCGGGCCACGCCTACGAACTCGACGGCGTCGAGTGGGACGACCCCGAGGCCGTCGTCGACGCCTCCATCGACCTCCAGCGGAAGCTACTCTCCGGCTTCGGCGGCAACGACGACGTGCCCCGGGAGGCCTTCGAGGAGGCCATGGAGCCGCGCCACGTCGCCATCTCGCTGGACGGCGAGCCCACGCTGTACCCCTACCTGCCGGAACTCATCGAGGCGTTCCACGACCGGGACATCACGACCTTCCTCGTCTCCAACGGCACCCGTCCGGAGGTGCTCGCCGAGTGTGACCCGACCCAGCTGTACGTCAGCGTCGACGCGCCCGACCGCAAGACGTTCGGCGAGGTGGTCAAGGCCGTCGAGGACGACGCCTGGGACCGTCTCGTGGAGACGCTGGACGTGCTGGCCGGCAAGGAGGAGACC
Source organism: Natronomonas marina (assembly GCF_024298905.1). NCBI lineage: Archaea > Methanobacteriati > Methanobacteriota > Halobacteria > Halobacteriales > Natronomonadaceae > Natronomonas > Natronomonas marina. The sequence goes on along the minus strand of NZ_CP101154.1, from coordinate 503,992 downwards.
CGGACGGTGCTGCGGACGACGCTACTGGCCGGCTACAACATGACCCACCCCGAGTGGTACGCCGCGATGTTCGACCGCGCCGACGCCGACTTCGTCGAGATGAAGGCGTTCATGCACGTCGGTAACTCCCGGGACAGGCTGGATCGGGAGGTCATGCCGGACCACGCCGACGTCGTCGAGTTCACCGAGGCCGTCGGCGAGTACCTGCCGACCCACCCCGTCGTCCGGGACGTCCCCGAGTCGCGGGTCGCACTGCTGGCCCGCGAGGAAGACACCTGGGTACCGAAACTGAAGGGCGGTAGCGACTTCTGGGACGCCGACCCCTACGCGGAGTCCTGACGACCGCCGCTACCCTGCCAAGACGACCTCGATGGAGAGGCCGGCCTCCGTCGCCATCTCCTTTGCCTTCTGGAGGTTCGTTCCCGCGGTTCCGCTGGTGCCGACGTGCGTGAGGATCCCGGCGGCCTCGACGCCCGTCAGCCCGCCAGCGCCGAGTTCGCCGACCTGGACGGCCGACCCGGAGTCGCCCGGCGCCGCCAGGAGAGCGGCCGTCCAGCTACCGCTCGCGTCGTCGTTGCCCGTTCCGCTGCCGGCGCGGCTCTTCGTCAGCACCGTCTCGCCGGTGACGACGCCGTTGCCGTACTGGACGACGGTGTCGCCGGCGTTGATCTCGCCGGTTTCGCTCGGACCGTCCCAGGTCGGCATCGACGGATCGATCAGCCCTTCGGCCGACGACGGCACCTCGACGAGGCCGAAGTCGAAACCCACCTCGGTCCCGTCGTCGGTCCGCTGGCGGGCGTAGACGACGTCTCCGAGTTCGACCACTTCGCCGCGGAGGCCGCCGACGAGCGCCGACAGGCCGCCGAACTGGCAGTCGACACAGACCCGCACCTCGACGTCCGCGAGGTCCGGTCCCTCGTCGAGTTCGGTGCCGCCGGCCGCCGAGGAGCCGAGGAAGCAGTGGCCGGCCGCCCCGAGGTAGGTCGTTCCCGAGTCGTCCGTCCAGACGAAGTTGGCCGTACAGGCCGCCTCTCCGCCGCCTGGCGGTGTGATGAACAGCATCGACCCGGGACCGATCCCGCTGCTCGTCTCGGGGACGGCCGCCGCCGGTACCGCCTCGAGGTCCGTCGGCACGTCCGAGAGGTCCGCCGGACCGATCTGTCGGAGTGACTCGCCGTCCGATGCCGTGGCGACGCCGCCGAGACCGCCGACCCCGGCGAGCGCAGCGGCCGATCGCAGTACGTTCCGTCGACTGAATCCGTTGTCTCGTGTCACGTCCGACGGGAACCGCTATATCAGCAAGTATTTTTTTCAGGATAATCCCGGGTGTTTAAGTACCCAGGGGCGTCCAGAAACGCGAGTGACGGCCTCGCCCGTGACCCCCTCGTGGCGACCGACACGGCCGCGGTCCGGTCCCCGACGCTCGATCGTCGGGGCGGGACTTTCGCTTCGTCCGCGGTATCGCGCTCCGCCCGTCGTACAGCCGGCAATCGACGCACGAAACCGCGGTTTCTTCTGTGGGCGGCCCGGAGGTCTGGGTAGCCGCGATCGGCTGCTCCTCAGTTCTGGGATGCTTCCCACTTTCGTTACGCTTATACCGGGCAGTCCCGTACCGGCGGGTATGGCACGGACTGCCGAGCGCGCCGGTCACGACGAGCTGGCGACGCTGAAGCTCGTCGCGCTCGACGGGGCGCTCGACGGTCGGACGACGGTGACGTGTTCGTCGCTGGCCGACCGGCTCGACGCCTCGAACCAGACGGCTTCCAGACGCCTCCAGCGGCTCGAAGACGCCGACTACCTCGAACGCGAGATGACCGGCGACGGCCAGCTCGTCGCGGTCACCGAGACGGGCGAACGCGCCCTCCAGCGGGAGTACGCCGACTACCGCCGGCTCTTCGAGGGGGACGCCGACGTCGAGCTGTCCGGCGTCGTCACGAGCGGGATGGGTGAGGGGCGCCACTACATCTCGCTTCCGGGCTACATGCGGCAGTTCCGCGAACGGCTTGGCTACGAGCCGTTCGCGGGAACGCTCAACGTCGATCTCGACGACGAGAGCGTCCGCGACCGCGCACGGATGGACGCTCTGGACCCCATCGAGATTGACGGCTGGGAGGACGACGAGCGGACCTACGGCCCGGCATTCTGCTGGCCGGCGGCCGTCGAACGCGCCGCCGGGAGCGACGAGGGCGCCGTCGACCGGTACGAGACGGCGCACGTCATCGCACCGGAACGGACCCACCACGGCGAGGACCAACTGGAGGTCATCGCGCCGGACCGGCTCCGCGACGAACTGAAAATCGAGGACGGCGACCGTCTCACCGTCCACGTCCTGGAGCAGTGACATCCATGTCCCGGAGCAGCGAAACCGTCGACGTCCGACGCGGCGTCGACGACGCGGTCGCGGCCTTCGCCGCCGGCGACCCCGTTTTGATCCACGACGCCGCCGACCGCGAGGGCGAGGTTGACCTCGTCTACCCCGCCGCGGCGGTCACGGAGTCGGATGTCGCCCGAATGCGAAACGACGCCGGCGGACTGGTCTGTGTCGCGCTCCCGGACGACGTCTGTGAGACGTGGGGGCTGCCCTTTGCCCAGGAAGCGACCCGCCACCCCGCGGCCGCGTCCCACGACCTCACCTACGACGACCGCTCGTCGTTCTCCATCACGGTCAACCACCGCGACACGTTCACGGGCATCACCGACGAGGACCGCGCGCTGACCATCTCGGCGCTCGGGGCGGCCGCCGGCGAGGTGCGGCGGGCGACGGCGCTGGCCGGCGACGGCGCTCGCGGTGCCGTCGCCGCCGGCCCCGAGGGGTTCGCCGAGCAGTTCCGGGCGCCCGGCCACGTTCACCTGCTGCGGGCCGCACCGGGCCTGCTCGACGACCGGAAGGGCCACACCGAACTCGGGGTGGCGCTGGCCGACGCTGCCGGCGTCGAACCTGCCGTGGTCGTCTGTGAGATGCTCGACGACGAGGACGGCGGCGCGCTGTCGCCGACGGCGGCCCGCGCCTACGCCGACCGCAACGGCCTGGTCTACGTCGAGGGCGCCGACCTCGTCGAGCGGTTCGACTGACGACAGTCTTTTTATTTCCGAGTTCGAAAACGAGAACAATGTTCGGGCTCCTCTCGCGGCTGTGGCCGTTCGGCGGAGACGACGACGAGAACACCCGCGTGTGGGACTTCATCCCCGCCTGGCAGTACGACGGCTGGCAGAGTCACACCGGCGGCCACACCGTGGACGAACAGGAGAAGGCGCTCGCCGACATCCAGGAGCGAGCCGAGGCGATAGAGGACGAAGCCCCGGACCACGAACCGCCGGACTCCCCCGAGGAGGCGTGAGGCGCGTTCCCGGTCGCCGTCGGCAACGGATTCGGGTGGAAAATCGTCAAGACTCATTACGGGGCCGCTCCACACGTCGAGTATGTCTTTCGAGGAGATGGACGTCGACACCATCTGGCAGGACGGGGAGTTCGTCGAGTGGGAGGACGCACAGACTCACATTCTCACCCACTCGCTGCACTACGGGACGGCGGTCTTCGAGGGCGCACGCTGCTACGACACCGTCGACGGTCCCGCGGTCTTCCGGTGGGACGAACACCTCGACCGGCTGTTCGACTCCGCGAAGGTGCTCGACCACGACATCGCACACACCCGCGAGGAGATAACGGAGGCGACGATGGAGCTCATCCGCCGGCAGGACCTCCGCTCGTGTTACATCCGGCCGCTGGTGTACTACGGCTACAACTCCCTGGGCGTCTCGCCGAAGGACTGCCCGACGGAGACGATGGTCGCCTGCTGGCCGTGGGGCGCCTACCTCGGCGAGGACGCCATCGAGAACGGCGTCGACGTGATGGTCTCCTCGTGGCGCAAGCACGCCTCCAGCCAGATTCCGACCAACGTCAAGGCGACCGGGCCGTACCTCAACTCGATGCTGGCCGGCGAGGAGGCCCGCCGGAACGGCTACGTCGAGGCCATCGTCCTCAACAAGGAGGGCAAGGTCGCGGAGGGTCCCGGCGAGAACATCTTCATGGTCAACGACGGCGAGATATACACGACCGGGCTGGCGGAGTCCATCCTCGACGGCATCACGCGCAACACGGTCATCCAGCTCGCCCGCGACCTCGGGTACACGGTCTACGACGACGCCGCCATCTCCCGCGGCGAACTGTACACAGCGGACGAACTGTTCTTCACGGGCACCGCCGCGGAGGTCACGCCCATCCGGAGCGTCGACGACACGACGGTCGGCAACGGCTCCCGTGGCCCGGTGACCGAGGAGATCCAACAGCAGTTCTTCGACCTCGTGGAGGGACGGCTCGGCGGCTACGACGAGTGGTTCGACTACGTCTGAGGCGGACGGGGCGGTCGTCGCACGCCGCGGCGCCACACCGAAGTCTGTTTATTCGCGTCGCCACATCCTCCGGGTATGTCGCTGTGTGTGACGTTCCTCGGGACTGGGGGGGCCGTGCCGACGACCCAGCGGAACACGAGTTCGGTCTTCCTCCGTCGGGAGGGCGACCGCTTCCTGTTCGACTGCGGCGAGGGTACCCAGCGGCAGATGATGCGGTTCGGCACCGGCTTCGCCGTCTCTCAGATCTTCGTCACGCACCTCCACGGCGACCACACGCTCGGGATTCCCGGCCTGCTGCAGACGATGGACTTCAACGAACGGACCGAACCGCTGGCGATTCACGTCCCCTCGGGTAGACAGACGGCAATCGAGCGACTGGTCGGCGCCACCGGGACCCGGCCGGATTTCCCGGTCCGGATTCACGGCGTCGACGGCGGCGACGTCGCGCTGGAGGCCGACGACTACGAGGTTCGGGCCTTCGAGACGGACCACGACGCCCGGTCGGTCGGCTACGCTCTCGTCGAGGACGAGCGCAAGGGCCGCTTCGACCGCGAGCGCGCCGAGGAACTGGGCGTGCCCGTCGGCCCGAAGTTCCAGCAACTGCACGCGGGCGAACCGGTCGAACTCGACGACGGCACGGTCGTCGAACCGGACCAGGTCGTCGGCGCTCCCCGCCCCGGACGGCGGATCGTCTACACCGGGGACACGCGCCCGGCGGCGGCGACCGCCGAGGCCGCGGCGGGCGCCGACCTGCTCGTCCACGACGCGACCTTCGCCTCCGACAACGCCGACCGCGCCGACCGGACGGCCCACTCGACGGCGGCGGGGGCCGCAGAGATAGCCAACCGGGCCGGGGCCCGGCGGCTCGCACTGGTACACGTCTCCTCGCGGTACGCGGGTGACCCGACACCCATCGAGTCAGAGGCCCAGGCGGTCTTCGAGGGGGACCGTGCGTTCGTTCCCGACGACGGCGACGAGGTCGACGTTCCGTTCCCGGAGTGACCGAAAACTTTTGCCCGGACCTGCCGTGGCCCCACACGATGGTTCGGACCCCCTCGCTCGACCGCCGGCGACTGCTGGCGGCCGGTGCGACGACCCTCCTCGCCGGGGTCGCCGGCTGTAACGACTCCTCGGGAACGGAGCCGGTCGACCCCGGCGAGCCGATCTCGCAGGCGCCCGGCAACACGAGCGTGCTCGTTCGCGCGGACACGGCGCTTCTGGACCACGACGGGACCGAGCGACTACTGGAGGCCTACGGCGGCGGCCGCACCGGAAGCGACGAGGGGTCGGACGGTCCCGGCCTCGTCGCCGAGTTCGAGGGTCGGACCGGCCTCGAAGCGGAGAGCGCGGACGTGATCGTCGTCTTCGCCGACGAGCCGCGGGGGGAGTTCGCTGCCTACGTCGTCGAGGGCGAGTGGACCGAGTCGACCGTCGTCGAGTCGATCGAATCGGCGACGGACCTCGAGTACGAGGCCAGGGACCACGAGGGCGGGACGGTCTACGAGCCGACCGGCGGCGACGAAGCCGATTACCTCGGGTTCGTCGCCGAGGGGCGCTACGCCATCGGCAGCGTCGGCGCCGTCGAGGCGGCCATCGAGACGGCCCGGGCCGACCGCGCTTCGGCCTCGGGGGCGCTCGTGAACGCCTTCGAGGACGCCGGCGAGGCCGACGCCGAGGGGACGACCTACGTCACCGCGGCCACCGACGACCCCCGAGCATACCTCCCCTCGGAGGACAGCGAGCGGGTCCCCGACATCGTCTCCCTGGACGTCTACGAGAAGGCCAACGTCGCCACCGTATCGTACGCGGCGGCCGAATCGACGGTCGCTATCGACGCCGAGATGCGGACCGACGACCGGAGCGACGCCCGCGGGATAGCGGACCTGACCGTCGCCGCCCGCTCGTTCCTGCGGAACGACGTCGACGACGCGGCCGTCGCCGAGGAGCTAGGAAAGATAGAGATAGACCAGGAGGAGTCGGTCGTGACCCTCCGCTACCGGAGCGACGTCGAGGGCGCGGCGACCCTCGCGGGATACCTGTAGCGTGGACCCCATCGCACTCCTCCGGAAGGAGGCCATCACCGTCCGGCGGAACCTCGGGCTGTTCGTCGTCCTGCTGGTCGTCGTGCCGGCGGCGCTCGCGGCCGGCACCTCCGTCTACCAGCAGACCATCCCCCAGGACATCCCGGTCGCGGTCGCGCCCGCCGACGATACGACCTCGGAGTCGGACGTGCGGCTCGTCCGCGGCGCGGTGGGCTTCTTCTCGACGCCCGTCGAGTACGACAGCCGGGCGGCCGCGGTCCGGGCGATGGAGCGCGAGGAGGTGTACCTGACGTTCGTCGTCCCGCCGGACCTCACCGACGACGACGCCGAGGCGACGGTGACCGTCGTCACCGACCGGACGAACGCGCCGCTGTCGGACCCCGCCGCGTTGACCTTCGACCTGCTGCAGTCGCGGTTCGACAGCGTCTTCCCCGCGACCGTCACGCTCGAACGGGAGTCGGTCGGCACCGAGCGAACGCTCTCGGAGTTCATGCTGCCGTCGGCGCTGTTCGCGCTGGTCGTCCTCTACGCGCTCGTGTACCTGCCCTACCAGGTCCGGGAGGAACGCCGCGTGATGGACCGACTCCGGACCGAGACGCGTCTGGAGACCGTCGTCGCCAGCAAACTGCTGTTCTACGGCGCCCTCGTGGTCGTGCCGGCGGCGACGGCCTCGGCGGCGGCCCGCTACTACGGCTACGGCTTCGGCGCGCTGGGCGTCGAGACGCTCGCGGTGCTCGGACTGTCCTTCCTCTACATGGCGGCCGCGGGACTGGCGGTGCTTTTCTTCCTGCGCCTCCGCCAGGCGGCGGTGTTCGTCAACCTCGGCGTCTCGGTCGGCGTGCTGACGCTGTCGGGGCTGGTCTACCCCGTCGGCTTCTACTCGGCGGTCCGGAAAGGCATCTCCCGGTCGCTGCCGACCCACTACTCGCTGGTGACGCTTCGCGGGACGATGCTGCGCGGGGAATCGCTGTCCTTCTACTCGGAGTACCTGACCTGGATGGCGGCGGCGGCCGTCGGCGCACTCGTGCTGCTCGCGGTCGCCATCAGACACTACGAGCGGGGTGGGGTCCATGAGTGACGCGGAGTTCGTCGTCGAGGGGGTCACGAAGCGCTACGACGCGGTGACCGCCCTCTCGTCGGTGTCGGTCGCCGTGCGGCCGGGGACCGTCCACGGCCTCGTCGGGCCCAACGGCTCCGGGAAGACGACGCTGTTTCACCTGCTGTCGGGCCTGGCCAGGCCGACCGACGGCCGGATCGACCGGCCCGACGTCCCCGTCGGCGTCGGCTTCCAGACGCCGCGGTTCTACCCCGACCTCACCGTCCGGGAGAACCTCTCGGTGTTCCGTTCGTTCGCCGCCGACCCGCCGCCGGAGTCGTGGACCGAGACGCTCCTGGAGGAGCTGCGGCTCGAACCGGCCGCCCACCGGACCGCGAGCGACCTCTCGGGCGGTTTCCGGACGAAACTCGATTTGGCGCTGGCGATGGTCAAGCGGCCGACCTACCTCCTCCTGGACGAACCGCTGACCGACGTCGACGACCACTCCCGGCGGCGCATCGTCTCGTTTCTCGCCGAGTACCCCGGCGACGACAGGTGTGTCGTCGTCTCGACGCACAACGTCGAGGCCTTCGGCGAGGCCTTCGACCGCGTGACGGTGCTGGTCGACGGCACGGTCGCCTTCGACGGCGAGGTCGCCGAGGACGCCCTCGCGCAGTACCGCGCGGCCCTGGAGTGATGCGGGGGCCGGCCGCCGCTACGCTCCCGGGTCGCGCCGGCGGTACATCCCGGAGGCCTTCCACTCGATGACGGGGTCGTCGTTCTGATCGAAGCCGGTCAGTTTCGTTCGGACGTGACCCATCTCGGGGCGGCTCTCGGAGGGCCGCTTCTCGAGGACCTCGACCTCGACGCGGAGCGTGTCGCCGGGGTGGACCGGCTGGAGCCACCGAAGTTCCTCGACGCCGCTGGCGCCCATCGACGTCTCGGGGTCGAGGAAGCCGTCGACGAGCAGGCGCATGCACGCCGAGGCGGTGTGCCACCCCGAGGCGGCCAAGGAGCCGAAGATGGACTCCTCGGCGGCCGCCTCGTCGAGGTGGAACGGCTGTGGATCGTACTGCTCGGCGAACTCCTTTATCTCCTCTCTCGTGACGTCGTAGCGACCGTCGAGTTCGTACACGTCGCCGACCTCGAGGTCCTCGAAGTAGCGTGCCATCGCTAGACGGTTGTCGCGGGGGGTGAAAAATCGAACCCCCGTGCGGGCGGCGACGGCTCCCGGCGGCGGTCCCGGCACGGAGTTTATACTCGACCGAGCCCTATCAGGGACCGTGAGCACGCGCACGAGCGCCCTCGATTCGGTCATCTTCGGCGTCGACGTCCAGAGCGGCGACGTCCGGGGCGACGCGCCCTCCTACGCCCTGGTGGTCGTCGACGGCGACGACATCGAGCGCGACGTCGTCAGCCGGCGCAAACTGCTCCGGCTGATCCGAAACGAGGAGCCGGCCATCGTGGCGACGGACAACACGTACGAACTCGCCGAGGACAAGGGCGCGCTCGTGGCCTTCCTCCGGGAGTTGCCGACCGGGACGAAACTGGTGCAGGTGACGGGCGACGAGCGACCCGAACCCCTCTCGCGGGTCGCCGCCCGCCACGGCGTCCCCTACGGGAAGCCGGCGATGCAGGAGGCGGAGGCGGCCGCTCGCCTGGCGGCGCACAACGTCGGCTACGAGGTGTCGGCCTTCACGGACACGACGGAGGTGAAGGTCGCCCGGGGCCGCTCGACGGGTGGCGGCGGCGGGTGGAGCGAGGACCGCTTCACCCGACGCATCCACGGTTCGGTCAAGCGGGCCGCACGCGAGGTCGAGTCCGAACTCGACGATGCCGGCCTCGAGTTCGAGCGAGAGGTCACCGAGAAGTACGGCGGCTTCTCGCGGGCGATATTCGAGGTCGAGGCGACGCCGGCCGAGATTCCGGTCTCGGCGCGCCGGTCGGGCGACGTCCGCGTCGAAATCGAGCGCGAGCGGCGCGACGGCATCGAGTACCGCCCGCTGGCGACCCGGCGCGACCACGTCGTCGTCGGCATCGACCCCGGGACGACGACGGCGGTCGCACTCCTGGACCTCGACGGGTCGCCCCTGGACGTCCACTCGACGCGGACCGCCGACACCGCCGAGGTCATCGAGTGGATAATCGAGCACGGCCGGCCGGTGCTCGTGGCGGCCGACGTCGAGCCGATGCCCGACACCGTCGAGAAGATACGGCGGAGTTTCGACGCCGGCGGTTGGATTCCCGAGCGGGACCTGCCGGTCGACGAGAAGCTCCACCGGACCCGCGAGGAGCCGTACGACAACGACCACGAGCGGGACGCCCTGGCTGCGGCGCTTTTCGCCTTCGACGACCACGCCGAGCAGTTCGAGCGGGTCGCGGCCAAGACGCCCCCCGAACTGGACCGCGGGGAGGTCATCGCCCGCGTCGTCGGCGGCGAGGAGAGCGTCGAGAGCGTCGTCGAGGAGTTGACCGACGAGGACGACGGCGAGACGGAGTCGACCGAACACGACCCCCGGGAGCTGACCGCCGAGGAGAAGAAGATAAAGCGGCTGGAGGCCCGCGTCGGCCGGCTGGAGGGCCACATCGAGGACCTCGAGGAGACCATCGAGCGGAAGGACGAGCGGGTCGCCGAACTGGAGGAGGAGCTCTCGGAGGCCCGCCGCGAGGAACGCAAGGAGGCCCGGGAGCGCCGCGAGGTGACTCGCCTCGAACGCGAGAACGAGCGGCTGAAGCGGGAACTCTCCGAAGCCGAGGAGGAAAACGAGGAACTGGACGCGAAACTGGAACGGCTCAAGGAGCTGTGGAAGCTCGACCACTCGAACTTCGCGGACGTCGCCGAGGCCAAGAGCGACCTCGTGCCGGTCAAGCCGATCGAGCAGTTCACGACCGACGCCATCGAGACCGCCGAGGCGGCCTACGGCATCGCGCCGGGCGACATCGTCTACCTGCGGGACGCCAGCGGCGCCGGGCGCTCGACGGCCGAACTCCTGGTCGAGAAGGAGCCGCGGGTCGTCCTCCGGGAGGGCGGGCTCTCCGAGCAGGCCGACCGGGTGCTCTTCGAGAACGAGGTTCCGGTCGGACCGGCCGACGACGTGGCCATCCAGGAGGTCGACGAACTCGCGGTCACGAGGGAGTCGGACGTCGAGGCGGTCGTCGACGACTGGGAGGCCCGCGCCGAAGAACGGCGCCGCGAGCGGAAGGAGGAGGAACTGGACCGCCTCATCAGCGAACACCGGGCGCGGGACCCCGACTGAGGGCGACCTTTTTGTCGACGCCGGTCGCAGGTTCTGTCATGCTGCCCCTCCAGTTCGGCATCCCCGGCGGTCCCGAGTTGTTGATAGTCCTCCTCCTCTTCGTCCTGTCGCTCGTCGTCCCGTTCGTGCTGGCGTACTACATCTACACGGACGCCGAGCGGCGCGGCGAGGAGAACGGCGCGCTGTGGGCGGTGGTGGCGGGCCTGGCCGCCATCGTCGCGACGCCGGTCGGCGGCCTGCTGGTCCTCCTCGTCTACGTCCTCCAGCGCGACTAGAAGAGGTCCTCGTACTCCATGCCCATCGACCTGAGGAACGACTCCATGAGGCCGTGCCCGACGAGGGCGTAGCCGACGACGAGCGCCAGCGCGCCGACGGCGGCCCGTCGGTTCTCCCGGCCGAGGATGACGAAGCCGACGACGAGCGACGCGAGACCGACGATTCCGGTGTCTCCGAGGGTCTTCCGTGCGACTTCCGTGTCCATACGCCAGCAGTGTCGGCCGGGAAGTAAAAGGGACCGTATTCGTTCTCACTGGAAACCGATAGTCGGGAAGCCGCCAGCATCCGCGAGGCGCGAAGCGCCGAGCGGTTCGCGGCGCCGAACGAAGTGAGGTGCCGTAGCGCAACCTGACTAACGCGCCCGGAGGGCGCGGCTGGAAGGTCGCGCGCATATTTTCCCCACGTTTTTGCCGGCCGCTCGCCACCGGCGAGCGGCCGTGTAAAAAGTGGGTGTCTAGAACTCGTCGCAGACGGGGATGCCGACGGTGTCGTAGTCGTCCATCGAGGCGATGACGTCGGGGACGTCGTCCAGCGCGACGGTCTCGGAGACGATCTTGCCGGGGTCGATCTTGTCCTGCTCCATCATCGAGAAGATCTCCTCGTACTCGTGGGGCGGCATGCCGAAGGAGCCGATGAACTCGCGTTCGTCCATGACGATGGTGTCGACGGGCAGGGAGACCTCGCCCTCCTCCTCGCTGGTGGTGAGGCCGATCTGGAGGTTCTGGCCGCCCTTGGCCAGCGAGTTCACGGAGTTGCGGCAGGTCTCGGCGACGCCCAGCGCGTCGACGCTGACCTCGACGCCGCGGCTGGACGGCGTGTGGCCCTTGACGGCCTGCGGGACGTCCTGGACCTCGGTGACGTTGACGGTCTCGTCGGCGCCGAGTTCCTCGGCCTTGTCGAGTTTGTCCTCGCCGAGGTCGACGGCGATGACGTTGGCGCCGAGGGCGTCGGCGATGTGGACCGCCGAGAGGCCAACGCCGCCGCAGCCGTGGACGGCTACCCAGTCGCCGGCGGTCACGTCGACGCGGTGGACCAGCCCGTGGAAGGCGGTGGCGAACCGACAGCCCAGGCCGGCCACGTCGACGGGGTCGACGTTGTCGGGGAGTTTGATGACGTTGTGGTCGGCGTTGCGGACGGGGAACTCCTCGGCGAAGGCGCCGGGCTGGAAGGAGACGAAGCCAAGCGGGATGACGCGCTCGCAGATGTTGGCGCGACCCTGCTTGCAGTACCGGCAAGTGCCGTCGCTGAGGTTGAAGGGAACGCAGACGCGGTCGCCCTCGCTGAAGTTCTCGACGTCCTCGCCGACCTCCTTGACGATACCGACGGGTTCGTGCCCGAAGATGAGGCCGGGCGTGGGCATGACCCCCACCCAGTCCCAGTCGCCCTGCCAGGCGTGCCAGTCAGACCGACAGATACCGCAGGCCTCCGTCTCGACGACGATGCCGTCGGCGTCCGGTTCCGGGCGGTCGACCTCCTCTACCTCCATCTTCTCCTGGGGTTCCTGGAAGACGACGGCGCGCATCGTCTCCGACTCCTGTTCGGTGTCAGCCGTGCTCATGACGCGCGGAGACTGCCCTTCCATCCCTTTAACACTTGCCACCGTATTTTAACACACCGCGGTTGGCAGGCCCCGGGGTTATTTGAGGGAAACGGTCGCCGAGCGAGTACCAGCAACATTTGCTCTTTCAACGTGATTTCGGCTCCGAGCGGGGGTTGGCGCGCGTCGGTCGGGAGCGGGTCGGTGGGACCGAGCCGTCGCCAGACGGTCTGCACAGCAGTTAAAGGCCTCCCTTTCCAAGCGTCGGACATGAGCGACAACGAGGGACGGAAGAACCTCCGAATGCCCGACGACGACGAGGTGTTCGCCGTCGTCACGAACATGCTCGGTGCCAACCGGGTGAAGGTGCGGTGCATGGACGGCAAGGAGCGAACCGCCCGGATTCCGGGGCGGATGCAGAAACGCATCTGGATACGGGAGGACGACGTCGTCCTCGTCGAGCCGTGGGACTGGCAGGACGAGAAGGCCGACATCGCCTGGCGCTACGACAAACAGGAGGCCGACCAGCTCCGCGAGGAAGGCCACATCCAGGACAGCGTCTGAGTCCCGTCCGCGTCCGCCCCCCGCTCTTCTCGAACGACCGGTGACGCTTTCCGTCGGCGCCCTGTAGCCCGAACCGATGACCGAGGAGTACGGCCTGCTCGAGGTCGAGGACGACGCGGCGGCCGGCGACGAGTGGGAGGAACTCGACGTCGCCGACACGGAGGCCGACCGCATCGCCCGCCGGCAGGACCGGGAGTTCCTCGAGTTCCGGAAACGGATCCAGAACACCGAGCAGTTCAAGGTCACCGACTCGGTGTTCGACGACGCGACGCTGGGGGCGCTGTACAAACTCGTCCAGGACGGCTACGTCGACGCCTTCGGCGGCCCGCTCTCGACGGGCAAGGAGGCCAACGTCTACACCGCGCTGGGACCCGACGGCGAGGTGGCGGTGAAGATCTACCGCATCAACGCCTCGGACTTCAAGCAGATGCGGGAGTACCTCGACGGCGACCCCCGATTCGAGGGCATCGGCTCCGACAAGAAGAAGGTCGTCGTCGCGTGGACGAAAAAGGAGTTCGCCAACCTCAAGCGCGCCCGGAAGGCGGGCGTCCGGGTGCCCGAACCAATCGCCGTCGAGCGGAACGTCCTCGTGATGGAGTACCTGGGCGGCGAGGACGACCGCGCGAAGCGGCTCAACGAGGTCCGCGTCGAGAACCCCGAGACGGCCTACGAGGTGGTCAGGGAGTACGCCCGCCGGCTCTACCGGGCGGGGCTGGTCCACGGCGACCTCTCGGAGTACAACATCGTCGTCCACGAGGGGGAACTCTGCCTGCTCGACCTGGGACAGGCCGTCACCGTCCACCACCCCAACAGCCGCGAGTTCCTGGAGCGGGACTGTCACAACGTCGCCGCCTTCTTCCGCCGGCAGGGGCTGGAGGTCGACGACGACGACCTGCTGGCGTACGTCACCGAACCGGAACCGGAACCGTCCGGCGACGTCGAGGGCTAGTCACTCGTAGGCGTGCCGTTTCAGCGTCTCCAGCGGCACCGTCTCCAGTACCGCCTCGTTGGTCGCCGAAAGCACCACCGGCGGGACCGTGGTCTCGGGGACCTGCCGACTACGGACGGCCTCCAGCGCCTCGACCCACCGCGGGACGCAGACACACCAGCGGTCGCCGGGTTCGAGACCCGGAAACTCCAGTTGCGGTCGCGGCGTCGTGAGGTCGTTGCCGCGCTCGGCCCCGAACGCGAGGAACTCGTCGGTCATCACCGCACAGAGTTCGTGCCGGCCGCGGTCGCCGTCGTGACACGAACAGCGGCCGTCCCGCTGGAAGCCGGTCATCGGGTCGGTGCTGCACGGTTCGAGGGGGTCGCCGAGGACGTTCCGCTCGGGCATACCGGATCGAGGGACGGGCGTCACAAAAGCCCCGTCGGTGCCGCGGGGACGCGTCCCGGCACTGCCACCGACGTCGGTGGTAGTGTCCAGCGTACGGGTGACGTGGTGCCGCAACGGCTGGAACTACCCCGAACGCCCTCGCCGGCGGACGGTGGCCGGCGGGAGCACGCGAGCGAGGGTTCAAGTACGGAGCCGCGGCCAGGGGGCCCGTGGAGACGTTCACCGACCTCGCAACGGCAGCGTACTGTCCGCGGAAGCTCTACTACCGCCGCCGCGACGACGACCGCAGTCCGCCCGACGACGTCGAGACCGTCCGGGAACTCGCCTTCCGGTATCCGGAACTCCTCGCTGCCGGGACGGACCTGACCGAGGAACCGATAGCCGTCACGCCGACCCAGTACCGCTCGAACCTCGGGAGCGCCAGAGCGCGCCTCGATTGCTGGGAGCGTCTCGTCGACCCCGCCGGACGGGACGTCCTGCTGGAGGGCAAGGACTGCCGCGGTATCGCCCACAAGGTGCTGGAGTCGCCGCCCCGTCCGGTCGTCGTCTCGGCCGGTCGGCCGCCCGAGCGGGGCGTCTGGGAGCCCCACTCGGTCCGGGCGACGGCGGCCGCGAAGGCGCTGGCCTGGGAGCGGGAGACGGCCGTCTCGCGGGCCGTAGTCGAGTACCCGGCCCACGGAGAGGTGAGACGACTCCGACTCACGACCGGACGGAAAGCGGCCTACCGGCGGGCGCTTCGGACGGTCGAGTCCCTCGACGGTCCGCCGCCGCGTCTCGACGACGAGACGCGGTGTGAGCCCTGCGAGTACCGGACCGAGTGCGGGGCGCGGACGCGCTCGCTCCGGTCGCGGCTCTCGCTGTGAGCCTCGCCGCAGCGCGGGAATCGGCGCCCCGGACCGCCAACCGTAGTTTGAAGCCCCTGGACGAACATGTGATACCGTACCACGGAGGAACGGAGATGGGAACGGACACATCCGAAGGCCACGACGCGGGCGGGTGTCGGCGCGACGTAGAGCGGGCCGTCGAGGGGATCGACGGACTCGCGGCGGGCGACGTCCACGAGGCCGCGGCGGAGTCGGTCGCAACCTCGACGGTCGGGGAGTCGGACGACCACAGCGTCTTCGAGTTGACGGGGCTGGACTGCCGGACCTGTGCGGGACTCGTCGAGCGCGTCCTGCTGAGCCGGGAGGGGGTGAGCAACGTCACCGCCAGCCACCGCCACGGCACGGCCAGGGTCGACTACGACCCCGAACGGCTGACGGCTGCCGATATCCGGTCGGCGCTGTCGGATCTCGGCTATCCCGTCGAGACGACCGACGAGGCGTTCCGGAACCGCCGGGCCGACCAGTGGCGGGAGGCCCGTCTCGCCACCGGACTGCTCGCCGGGCTGATGGCACTGGTGCCGTACGCCGCGGTGGTGTACCCGACCCGTTTCGCCTTCTGGCCGTACGATCCCCGGGTCGTCGCGCTGCTGGAGCGGGCCCTGGAGTCGGCGTTCGCCACCCACTTCTTCGTCAACCTCGCGTTGCTCTCGGGCATCGTCCTGCTTTTCACCGGGAAGCCGCTGCTCGCGGACGCCGCCGTCGCCCTCCGGGAGCGTTCGCCCGACCGGAGCCTCGCGGTCGGCGCGCTGGCGGTCGGACTGTACGTGTACAGTTCCGCGACGGCGTTCCGCGTGGCCCCGGGCGGCGTCTACTACGACGTCGTCATCGCTCTGGTCGTGGGCATGACGGTCTGGCGGCAGGCCGAACACGAGACTACTGAGGCCGCCAGCGAGGACCCGTCGGAGACGTCGGAGTCCGTTCCGGTCGCCGCGGAGGGCGACTGAGCGTCCGGGACCCTTAGTTCTCCGCCAGCCACGCCTCGATGTCGTCGGCCAGCGCGCCTCGACGGACGATTTCGTCCGCCGCGACGTTCACGACCGTGCTCTCGGTGCCGGGCGTCTCGCCCCCGTCGAGGACGACCGCAGCGTCGCGTATCGAGGCGTCGATTTCCTCGACCCGGCGTGCGCTGGGCGCCCCGCTCCGGTTCGCGCTCGTGGCGGTTATCGGCCCGACTCGCCGCGCGAGGTCGCGCGCGAGGTCGTGGTCCGGGACCCGGATGCCGACCCGATTTCGGCCGGCGACCAGAGCGTCGGGTACCCGGTCGGTCCGTTCCAGCAGGACCGTAACGGGACCGGGAAGGAAGCGGTCGCAGAAGGCCCGTTCGCGCGCCGAGACGCGTGCGTAGTCGGCCGCGACCGCGGCGTCGGGCAGCGCCATCGAGAGCGGTTTGTCGCGGGGACGACCCTTCGCCTCGAAGACGCGCTCGATCGCTTCGGGGTCGAGGGCGTCGGCGCCGAGGCCGTAGATCGTCTCGGTGGGGTAGACGACGAGATCGCCGCGCCGGAGGGCGGCGACCGCCTCCCGGAGGTCGTCGTCGGTCACGGTCACAGCGACTCGATCGCGTCCTCGAGGTCGCCGTACGGCGGGAACTCGGGCCACTCGGTCGCCACCCACGAGGCCCGGATGGTGCGGTCGCCGTCGAGGACGAAGACGGCCGGCCGGGGTTCGGCGATGCCGGTCATGCCGTCGAGGTCGTGAGCGATGCCGTAGGCCTCGGCGACGCCGTTCGCCGGGTCCGAGAAGAGCCGGAACGCCTCCAGGTCCCACTCCTCGAGAAAGCGGGAGTGCTCGTAGGGCGTCGAGATGGAGCAGCCGACGATTTCGGCGTCGTAGGCGTCCCAGCCGCGGTCGCGGATCTCCTGCCAGATGTAGGTCGCCGGGAAGTCGCCGTCCATCGTGTGAAAGACGAGGACGACGGGGCCGTCGTCGGTCAGATCCGACAGCGCGACGTCCTCCCAGTACTCGTCGTCGACCAGCGGGCGGGTGAAGTCGGGCGCCGTCTCGCCGACCTCGGGGGCGTCCGCGGGACCGAGTTCGACCACGTCGAAGCCGAGGTTCATTCGGCATCACCCGCGGCGCTGGCGGTGACGTGGACGGGGTCGACGCCGCCGTCGCCGTAGGTCGTCTCGAGGTACTTCACAATGTTCGCGCTCTCGCTCATCGTCACGCCGGTCGTCTCGTCGACGATGGCCGGGACCGTCCGGGCGCCGGTCAGCCGCTTTACGACGTCCCGGCGGGAGTGTCGGGCCTCGACGAACCGCGAGCGGTACTCCAGGTCGAGGTCGTCGAGCGTGCGGACGACGCGTTCGCAGAACGGACACGCCTGGAGTCGGTACAGGGTTATCGCCGGGGCGGATTCGGTGTCGGTCATGGGCAGCGGTACGGTCGGGCGCCGCCTAAGCGTGTCGCCCTCGTCCGCCGGCGGTGCACGGGGTCGTCGGTGATGACAAGCCTTAATCCCGGTCCCGGAGAAACCCGCACGTTCAGATGGGCTCTCTCGCGTGGTCGCTTCCGGTAGCGGTGATGCAGACCGGCGCCGGACCGTCAGAACTCCCGATCAGCGACGCGGCCATCGCCGCGCTCGGGAGCGTGACGATCCTCGTCCTGCTGGGGCTGTCGGCGTTCTTCTCCTCGTCGGAGATAGCGATGTTCTCGCTGCCGCCCCACCGGATCGACTCGATGGTCGCCGACAACATCCCCGGTGCGGGGACGCTGGCGGACCTCAAGGACGACCCCCACCGGCTGCTCGTGACGATCCTCGTCGGCAACAACATCGTCAACATCGCCATGTCCTCGATAGCGACGGGGCTTTTGGCCATCTACGTCTCCCAGTCGATCGCCGTCTTCGTCGCCACGTTCGGCATCACCGCCCTGGTGCTGCTGTTCGGCGAGAGCGCGCCGAAGTCCTACGCCGTCGAGAACACCGAGTCGTGGGCGCTCCGCATCGCCCGGCCGCTGAAGCTCTCGGAGTACGTCCTGTTGCCGCTGATCGTTACCTTCGATTACCTGACCCGGCAGGTCAACCGCGTCACCGGCGGCCGCAGCGAGATCGAGTCCACCTACGTCACCCGCGAGGAGATACGCGACATCATCGAGACCGGCGAGCGCGCGGGGGTCCTCGAAGAGGACGAACGCGAGATGCTCCAGCGCATCTTCCGATTTACGAACACCATCGCAAAGGAGATCATGACGCCGCGGCTCGACATGGAGGCGGTCTCGAAGGACGCCAGCATCGACGAGGCGATCCAGGCCTGCGTGCAGTCGAACCACACCCGGCTGCCGGTCTACGACGGCAGCCTCGACAACGTTCTCGGCGTCGTCCACATCTCCGATCTGATCCGCGATTACACCTACGGCGAACGGGACGACGTCGAACTCGAGGACCTCATCCGGGAGACGCTGCACGTCCCCGAGTCGAAGAACGTCGACGACCTGCTGGCGGAGATGCGCGAAAACCGGATGCACATGGTCATCGTCATCGACGAGTTCGGGACGACCGAGGGCATCGTGACGATGGAGGACATCACCGAGGAGATCGTCGGCGAGATACTCCAGTCCGGCGAGGAGGAACCCATCGAAATCGTCGACGACCGGACGGCCATCCTCAAGGGCGAGGTCAACATCGACGAGGTCAACGAGACGCTGGACGTCGACATCCCCGAGGGCGAGGAGTTCGAGACGCTGGCGGGGTTCATCTTCAACCGCGCGGGCCGTCTCGTCGAGGAGGGCGAGACCATCGAGTACGACGGCCTCGACATCTACGTCGAGCGCGTCGAGAACACGCGCATCATGAAGGCCCGACTGGTCAAGACCGACGAGTACGAGGCCGCCCCCGAGACGGAACCGGTCAACGAGGAGTCCTGACTGCCGCGTGCAGCCAGGCGTCTCGGGACGCCCCGGCGACGTGGGACGACGGGGACGAAGACCTACAGTACCGCGCTCACGGCGGTGTAGACGCCGTAGCCGAGCACGCCGGCGCCGACGAGCGACCCCACCCACGCCAGCACGGTGTAGCCCATCTTGCCGGCGCTGATACCGCCGGTACCCGCCGAGGCGCCGGCACCGATGACCGCCGAGACGATGATCTCGTTGAACGAGATGGGCACGCCGAGGAAGATGGCGGTCTGGGCGATGGCGAACGAGGGGATGAGCGCGGCGATCGAGCGCCGGGGGCCAAGCGAGGAGTAGTCCTGCGAGATGGCCTTTATCATCCGGGGGGCGGCGGTCCACGAGCCGAGCAGGAGACCGACGCCGCCGCCGAAGAGGAGTGCCGTCAGCGGTATCTCGACGCTCGTCGTGTCGAAAAGCGGCAACAGCGGCCCGAGCGCCAGTCCCACCTGGCTGCCGCCGGCCGAGAAGGCCACAAGCGCGCCCAACGCGAGCAGGAAGTGCCGCTGGCCGGCCGCCTCGTCGCTCCGCATGTCGGCGGCCAGCGCGGCGGCGGCCGCGGCGGCGAAAGCCAGGGTGACCGCCGCCCGCCCGACGAGGGCGTCGCCGCCGAGCGTCGAGGCGATGGTCCCGGTACCGCCGGGCGGCCCGAGGAGGACGAACTCGACGTTTGCGAGGATGGCACCGACGAGACCCGCAAGCGCCGGTATCGCCGCCCGCTCGGGCACCGACTCGTGCCGGAGGAGTTTCGCGGTGCCGTAGGCGACGCCGCTGCCGACGAACGGCGTCAGCGTCCACACGCCGAGTATCTCGTAGTACTTGTTCCAGGCGGGGTCGCCGCCGAGGGCCAGTCCGGCGCCGACGACGGCGCCGGTGACGGTGAAGGCGGTGGCGATGGGGTAGCCGGTGAACACGCCGACGGCGACCAGCGCCGCCGCGATGGAGAGGGCGGCGATGGCGGCGCCGGGCGACAGCGTCGTCCCGACGACGAGTTCGCGGCCGACCGCCTCGGTGACGTTCGCACCCTGCAGCGTCGCGCCGAGGACGCCGAGCACGCCGACGAAGAAGCCCGCCCGCATCACCGAGATGGCGTTGGCGCCGACGGCGGGTGCGAAGGGCGTCGATCCCGAGGAGCCGGCGCCGATGGCCCACGCCATGAAGAGGCTGGCGGCCCCCGCCACCAGGAACGTCACGAGGGTCGTGGGCTCCATTCACTCGCGGTACGCCGGCGGGACGTATAAACCTCGGTAGCCGACCCGGCCGACGCGAAACGGGTTTATCCTCGGCAACCCCAGCGGCAGGCGTGCCCGACGACACCTACAGGACGCTCGAGACGGGCGGACGGAGCCGCTTTACCGTCCAGGGCTCGGAGTTCGTCGGCCACGCCGAACCCGTCGATGACGTCGCTGGCGCCGAGACATTCATCGAGGGTGTCGAGGCAGACCACCCTGACGCCACCCACAACGCGGTGGCCTACCGCGTCCGCGCCGACCCGTTCCGGGAGTACGCCGACGACGACGGCGAGCCCTCGGGGAGCGCGGGCCAGCCGGTGCTGTCGGTGCTCTCGGGCCGCGAACTGGAGGACGTCGCCGTCGTCGTCACCCGGTATTACGGCGGGACGGAACTCGGCGTCGGGGGGCTCGTTCAGGCCTACTCGACGGCGGCGACCGACGCCCTCGCGGCAGCCGAGATCGTCCGGCGGCGCCCCCACGAGACGTTCGTCGTCACCGTCGCCTACGACGATTCGGGGACCGTCCGGAGCGTCCTCGAGAGCGAGGGCGTCGCATTCGAGGCCGCATACGAGGCCGAGGTCACCTTCGAAATCCGCGCTCCAGTCGCGGGCGCCGAAGCGGTCCGGGATAGGCTCCGGAGTGCGACCGGCGGCCGCGCGACCATCGACTAGAGGCGTCCGTCGTGCGTCTGACGCTTCGACAGGAACGAAACCGCAGGCGGGCAGACACCTCCATGTGAAGCGGAGGGGTCTTCGCCGGTTCGTATGGAGGCCGATTTCGGAACTCGTCGGCCGTATCTCGACCGGAAACGGCGGGTTCGGGCGGCCGGGTCAGGTACCGAACGCGCGGTCGCCGGCATCGCCGACGCCGGGGACGATGTAGCCGTCCTCGTCGAGGCGTTCGTCGACGCTGACGGTGATGACGTCGGCCTTCGGGAACGCCTCGTCGACACGGACCAGCCCCGGCGGGGCGCTGACCGCCGACAGGACGACCAGCCGCTCGGGGTCGCCCATCTCGAGGACCTCCTCCAGCACCGCCACCATCGTGCTGCCGGTGGCGAGCATCGGATCGGCGACAATGACGGTGTCCTCGTCGTTTATCTCGGGGAGCTTCACGTAGTCGACGGTGATGGGGAACTGCCCCTCGTCGTTCATGCCGGCCTCCTCGTTTCGCCCGGCGGAGATGACGCCCTGTCTGGCGTGGGGGAACGCCTCGACGAGCCCCTCGACGAACGGCGTCGCCGCCCGGAGGACGTTGACGATGACGACGTCGTCGAGCCCTTTGACGACCTCGCCGGTGGTCTCCGCCAGCGGCGTCGTGATGGAAACGTACTCCGTTTCCATCATCCCGTCGATTATCTCGAACCCGCAGAGCCGGCCCAGCTCTACCAGGCCGTCGCGGAACGCCACCTGATCGGTCTCGACCGACCGGAGCTCCGAGAGGGTGTGCTTCGCCAGCGCGTGCGTGATGACGTGGGCGTCGTCGCGGTCCTCGATCGGCATATCGGAGACGCGGGCGCCGGCCGCTTAAAATCAGTTGTCGTCCCGACGGCGTCACCCGCCGAGGCAGCGACAAGAGGTAAGGTGCTCGCCCACCAATCTCCTGTAAATGGAGGTCGAAGAGAGTGTTTCCGGCTTCGAGATACGGGGGAGCTGGGTCGACGTGGTCGAACACGGAGAGCGGATCACCCGGGCGCTCAAGGACATCGCCGACGAGGGAGTCGGCGTCGACGAGGCGGCGCTGGACGAGTGGGACGAGTGGCGACCGAAGGCTGACGAGCGGCTCCGGGAGGACGTCAACCGCAAGACCGCAGAGCAGGCGAGCATCTCGGAGGGGGAGGGCGAGCAGGCCGGCAAGGCCCCTGACGAGGACCTCAAGACGGCCGGCGAGAAGCTCGCCGACTCCTACGAGAACCTCGAGAAGCCGAAGGAGGCCGTCGACGAGTGGCGGAAGTCGATCAACTACGTCGCCCGCGCGGCGGATTCGGCCACCCGGAAGGCCGTCCGGAAGGTCGAGGGCAGCGTCTACAAGAACGTCATGACGCAGGTGTCGCCGTACTACTTCGACAACGAACTCGTCAGCGCGAACCTCCGCCGGGCCGACACGGACGACTACGTCTTCGAGGTGAACGTCAACGACGACGACCTGAAGATACGGACGTCGAACAAGCTAGCGGACTACCAGACGGCGGTCGACCGCTGGCACGTCGACACCCCGAAGGACACCGACGTGGCCAAGGCCGTCGAGGGGCACGAACCGCCCGACGACGCGACGACGACCGGCGACTCGAAGCCGACCAGGAACTGAGTTCAGCCCCGGAGCGACTGCAGTCGGGGCAGTAGCCTCTCGGTCCCGACCGAGAAGGCCGCATACAGCGCGACGGCGCCGACGACGGCCAGCCAGACGGCGAACTTGGTGTTCCCGGCCGAAACGTACGTGAGACTCGTGAGTTCGGCGAAGGCCCCGGCGACCGCGAGCACCGCGGTGGTGAGGAGGTACGCCAGGAGTTCGACCGCCGAAACGAGGAGTTCTCGCATGGCTCCACTGCGCCACTCGCGGCTATATGCGTTTCGACCGAGGAGGGACCGGAAGGCTTTCACTCGACAGACGGAAAGCGCGCCCATGAGCCATCAGCGACGCTCCCGAAACTTCGACTACGCCCGAATCGCAAAGACCGGCTTCCTGGCCGGCGTCGCGCTGTTCGCACTCGGCGTGATCGGCGAACTGGCCGGACACGCCGTTCTCCCGTCGATGCCCGCGGCCGTCGAGCAGGCACTCCTCGGCATGGAGATACTCGGCGTCGCGGTCGGATTCGTCGTCCCCATCGTCTTCGGCGCGGTCCTGCCGCTCGTCGAGTAGGTGGCCTGAAACAGTCTACACGCCGATCTCGACGACGAAATCCGACTGGACCCAGGTATCGGGCTCTTCGCGGTCGTAGATGACGACGGCGTCGTCGTCCAGCGAGAGGTGTGCGTACCGATCGGTGTCCAGCGGGGACTTCGGGTGGTCGTTGGTCCCTTCGACGCTCCGTTCCGAGGGTATGTCACTCATTCGCATACGACTGGAGAGGCTTCGGGTAAGTAAGGGTTCGGCTAATACTGCCTATACAGCTATATGGTATATTATCTCGATTATATCGGTCGGGGCGGAAGAACGAGGTCGCTGGCGCACGAACCCTCGACCGTGCCCCCGTTCCCGGATCCCGACGACCGGAACCCGCTGGCGGCGGACTGTCGGCGCTGCCCGGAACTGGCCGCTTCCCGGACGTGCATCTCGTGGGGCGTCGGCTCGCTGGACGCCACGCTCGTCGTCGTCGGCGAGGCGCCCGGCGCCGGCGACCCCGGGGCCGACCGCTGGCAGGGCGGCAACCACACCGGGATGGCCTACACCGCTCGACACAGCGGCCGCCGTATCCGCGGGCGCTTCGAGTCGCTCGGCTACGACCCCGACGACCTCTACTTCACCAACGCCGTCAAGTGCTTTCCGAGCGACGGAGAGGGCTCGAACCGCGAACCCACCTCCGAGGAGCGCGCCAACTGCCGGCCCTATCTGTTCGAGGAACTGGAGACGGTCGACCCGGCGTGTGTCGTCGCTACCGGGCGTCACGCCACCGAGTCGCTGCTCGCGGCGACCGACCGGTCGCTCGATGGCTTCGTCGAGGCCGTGCTGGAACCCATCGAAACGGAGCCGCTACCGCCGATACTGCCGCTCTTGCACCCATCCTACCGCGACATCTGGATTCCGCGCCTCGGCTACGACGACGCCGGCTACCAGCGAGCCATCGGCGAGGCGCTCGAGACGCTCGGTGCCCCGCCCTAGATTCTTGGTACGGCCGCTCGTTCGTCCACACATGAGCGAGGACTGCATCTTCTGTGGCATCGTCGACGGGGAGGTTCCCTCCCGGACCGTCTACGAGGACGAGAACGTCCAGGCGTTTCTGGACGCGACCCCACTGTCCCGCGGACACACGCTCGTCATCCCGAAGAACCACCACGAACGCGTCGCGGACATGCCGGACGGGGACCGCGACGCCGTCTTCGAGGCGCTGGGCCGTCTGGGGCCCGCCGTCGAGGCCGCCGTCGACGCCGACGGACTCAACGTCGGTATGAACGACGGGGAGGCCGCCGGCCAGGAGGTGCCGCACGTCCACGGTCACCTCGTCCCCCGTTTCGAGGGCGACGGCGGCGGAGCGGTCCACTCCATCGTCCGGACGCTACCGGATCTCTCCGAGGATGAACTCGACGACATCGCCGACGCTATCGTCACGAACGACCAGGGCTGACCCCGTCATATTTTTCAACGATAGCGAGCGAAACCAAGGTGTGACGACCGACACGCTCGCCTTCGTCGGTGCCGCCGGTGGCGTCGGTACCACCCGACTGACCCTGGAGAGCGCGACCCTGCTGGCCCGAAACGGCCGCGACGTCGCGGTGCTGGACGCCGCCTACGCCACCCAGGGGCTGGCCGACCTGACGCCCGGCCGCATCGACCCCGACATGACCGCACTGTGTCTCGACGACGCGCCCCTGGAGACCGGGCTCCAGGACCGGCGCCTCGAAGGCGCCGGTCGGCTCGCGGTCTGTCCGGCGAGGGCACCGTTCGAGCGCCTCGCCCGCGCGAAGACGCCCGAGGCAGCCGAATCATTCGAGGACCGCATCGCGGAGGGCGTCCGCGCGTTCGACCACGTCCTCCTCGACGTCCCGCCGGTCGCGGCAAACCAGGCCGTCGCAGCGACGACAGCCGCCGACGCCGTCGCCGTCGTCGCCGACGCCGCCCGCGCGTCGGACGCAATCCCCAGGGCGCACGACCGACTGTTGGATCTCGGCGTCGAGACGACGGCCGCCGTCGTGACCCACACGGACGGCCACCCGGAGGCCGACGCGACCGTCCCGACCCTCGAAAGCGAACCACCGGCCGTCACGGACGACACGGCCGCCCGCAAAGAGGTCGGCGGCGTCCTCGCAGCAACGATGGACCTCAGCGTCGACCCGGACGCCGGCGACGGTCTCCGCGGGAAACTGTCGCTGTAGTCGCTCGGGAGCGCTCAGACGAGGTCGTCGAAGCTACTCCTGGCGTCCCGGAGCGGGTCGGCGGCGTCCTCGACGGCCAGCGCGTCTGCCACCACTGCCTCGGCGCCCTCTATCGGGTCGTGCGTTGCGACGTAGACGCCGAGTGCGAACTCCGATTCACCGACGCTTGCGAGCGTCTTCGCCTCCGTGCGGGAGACCTCGCCCGCGAGCCAGTCGTCGACGACCCGCCGCGCAGTCGGCGAGAGTGGGTCGACCGGCTCGCCGAGCAGGTACAGCGTCTTGGCGGCCCTCGTCCGCGGCAACCCCGCCACGGCGGCGGCCCGGCCGACGCTCGCGCCCTCGGCGTAGGCCTCCACCAGCGACGCCACGTCCGCCGGCTTGCAGGGCAACTCGTCGGCGAAAGGTGCCAGCCGGTCGGCCAGCGAGCCGCCGGTCTCGTCGGCCGTGGCGACCCCGCGGTCCCGCTGCTCGGCCGTCACCTCCAGTCCCGCAGCGATCTCCGACAGGCCCATACACGAGCAATGGTGCCGCACTTTAGTTAAACCTTCGCAGGAGCGAAAGCATGGGATCCGAACCGCCCCCTGAAGCGTACCGATCACCGGTGCGTTCTGACCAACCAACGTCCGTCCGCTACCACGGTCGAGTGTCGGTCAGCCACGGTCCACGTCGAGGAGTCCTCCTCGAATCGGTGGCGACAGGTGGACTGAGAGCAAGATAGGTGAACAGTAAACCAGTGCGTGCTCAAGCCCGCTACTTCAGATTCATCCGGATGCTAAATATTAGAATAGATGAAATTATATTTATCATCCACGGAATACCATACGAATAACTATACGTTACGTATGAAGAGAAGAGAGCTATTGCGAAAATCGGCCGCAGGAGGGACGATCGTCCTTGGAGGTTGCAATACGGTTCTGCAAGAGGCGAATCGCCGTCTTTGGTTTCTGCGTATACATAATGGTAGCACTCAAAGTGTTGATTTGGACGTCACAGTTCTGCGTTCGGGGAGCAAGGTATTCAATCAAAATTATAACCGAATTCCAAGTTTCCAGGATGCAGACCAAGATAATCCCTCATACGAGGACAGCGAGGATATCGTATTCATCAATAACGAGTGGGAGCCCAAACCGGGGAATTACGCTGTAGAGTACTCCTACCGTGGCGATTCAAAAAGACAAAAGGTAAATGATATTAAAGATATTAACTCAGAACACATTGGTGCCGGGATGCTTTTTCTTGGCGGAGCTTCTGGACCACCGCAACCAGTATTTGAAGTTGTTGAATTCGAATCCCGAAGCGATGTTATGGAGTTCTTCGAAGGAGTCAACTCAGACACCGAAGATAGCTGATTTCTGCTGATTTTGGCTGCATTGTGGACCTGCTGGTGATACCCTCGGCGTCCAGAAATCCCGGAATTCGCTCTGCTGTTCGTGCTTTGAGCGGACTCAAATAGCTGATATCGTCTTCTATTGACCGGCCAACGTACCGGTTACCGGTACGCTGTCGCACCTCTCCCGGCTTCGTTTCACTCCATACTGCTCCTTTTTCAAGTACCATCGAGACCAATCCACACATGTGATGAGCGCGACGACACACCAGTCCTGTCCCGAGTGCGAGGGACGCCTGCGGAGTACCGACACCGAGACCGTCTGCAACGAGTGTGGCCTCGTCGTCGACGAGGACGCCATCGACCGCGGCCCGGAGTGGCGGTCCTTCGTGGACGACGATACGAACCCCGAGCGCTGCGGCGCACCGCTGACTCGCTCGCGGCACTCCCGTCTACATCCGGCTTGTCGGTGTTCGTGTCGTCGTCCGCGAAGGACCCCCCACCGGCCCGCGGTCGAATGGGGTTGTGAGCAAGAGGGAACACCCCATGACAGACAACGAATTCAACGAACTAGAGCCTTCCGAGGCTCTGGAGATGTACGTCGCCGTCCGAGAACCAGAAGTACGCGAATCAACGATCCGGTCAATCAGGTCCCGCGTCGGCCTGTTTGTCGAGTGGTGCGAACGCGAGGGCATACAGCAGTTGTACGAGCTTGACGGGATGGACCTACACCGGTACCGGCTCAAAACCGCACGGGACGTTGCAAAACTGACCCTGATTTCCCGCCTCTCGTCGGTCAGGATGTTCCTCCGGTGGGCACGGTCGGTTGATGCTGTCGAACCCGAGCTTCCCGAACGGATTGAGATACCGGACGGAGAACGCGCCCGAACCCGTTATCTCGAATCAGGGGCCGCAGAGGATATTCTTCGGTTCCTCGAAAAGTACCGATACGCCTCACGGGACCATGCGATGATGCTACTGACGTGGGAAACCGGAGCGCGGATCGGCGCGATTCGTAGTCTCGACGTTCGGGATTATGACGCAGAGGAGCCGTGTGTCTCTTTCAAACATCGTCCAGAGACGGATACGCCAATCAAGAACGGACGAAACGGTGAACGGGTCGTTGGACTCGCTGGAGGGACGCGAGAGGTTATTGACGCCTATCTGAGCCACAATCGCGTCGACGTGAGAGACGACCACGGACGTGACCCGCTCCTTACCACCGCCCACGGACGGCCGTCGAATACAACTATGCAGCGAACGATCTACCGGCTCACTCGTCCTTGCATCTACGACGGCGGGTGTCCACACGACAAAGACCCGGACGAATGCCCCGCCGCGAACGATAGCGACATAGCCAGCAAATGCCCGTCGTCGGTGTCGGCCCATGACGTTCGACGTGGGTACCTGACCTATCTTTCTCGCGAGGAAGTCCCGAAGGCCGTGATTAGCGACCGATGCGACGTATCGCCAGACGTGCTGGAAAAGCACTACAACCAAATGACGGACCGGGAGAAGATGGACGCCAGGCGGGACTATCTCGACGGCCTGTAGCTACCTCTCCCCAACCGTCAGAGTCGATTCTAAGGGTCAGAAACTTCGCATACGTCCCTACTGACGGGACTCGTTTGCCGCGAACGTGGTTTCAGTCGGATAGCCGCAAATAGACTTAAAGGAGTCAATAGCGGGCTTCACTTACCCAGTAGAACGGGTTCACCAGACTGCAATTGCATCAAGGTCTGACGTACCAGATTTTACAAATTCACGCAGAGTAACAGCTGTCATGGAAGACCAGGAGGGGTCAGTTGGAATTGAGGAATTACTTAGAGCAACAAAAAAGTCAGAGATACCTGAATCGGAATTTTGGGAGGAATTGAATCAAGAAGCAATACGAAGTTTTGAGCGTGGGCTTGATTGGAACAGGGAATTGCTTCACAAATCGGTCGATATGATAAAGATTGTATTGCTTTTTGGGTCTGTTTATGTAGGTCTGTTCCAATTTGGAAATACCCAGTTTGGATTTTTTGAAACCGGTCGAGAGGTATTGGTTCCGCTACTTCCGCTACTACTCAGTTTGTTCTTCTTTGCATATTCGTATAAAATATCTCAACCCGAACATATCGGTCCAAGTAGTCGTAACGCATACGACGCGATTAGAGGCGAGATTAGCACAAGCGATTATCAAAAAGAAATGGCTATTGCGTATCTTGCATGGGGCGATGACAACGCTAAACGCATTTCCAAAGCTAACAACATATTTTGGTACGGTATATCCTCACTCTTTGCATCATTGGGTTGTCTCTGTATATTGGTAATCTTCTGACCTTCTAACGCACTATATTCCGTACAGCTCCGCTCGGTCAAGCGCCCGGGAAACAGTCGCCCGTCCACAGTCTAAACGGGCTGCCGCTTTTCGCTTCGACAGCTCCCCTTTCTGTACCATGTCGAGTACCGCGACCACCTGGTGATAGTCGTCGCCCTCAATCAAATGACCGTCGTCCTTCTCGAAACCAAGGGGTGCGGGGCCGTGGTGATACTCGTCGTCGTCGGCACGTCGAGCCGCGATCCCCTCACGGGTGTTCCTCTGTTTGACCCGAGCTTCCCACTCCGCAAACGCCCCGAGCATCTGCAACATGAGCCGAGCCATCGGGTCATCGTCACCCGAGAACGGCGGTAGGTTATCACGGACGAAATGAAGTTCCCCACCGGCCTCGGTAATCCGCTCTACCGTTCGATCTAGGTCTTGCAGGGACCGAGTAAGTCGAGTCGTATCGTGAACGACAACGGTCCCGATCTCGCCGGCCTCCACGTCGTTCATTAACTGCCGGTAGCCGCTCCGGTCCGTGTCCGTCCCCGTCGACTTATCACGGTAAGTTTCGACGTTCGCCAAGCCCGTGCCGAGTTCGTCGGTTGCGTATTCGCTCGTCGCTTCTAGCTGCCGGTCAAGGTTCTGATCGGCCGTCGATACCCGGACGTAGCAACCCACCGTCATGGACACCCATCAGGTGTCTTAAAACTATAGCGTTACGGGCAGCCTGTTCAGGAACGGAGGTTATTGGTCGGAGTCGTCGATGTTCCTAATCAACTCTGCAAGCTGTTCGTTAACCCCGGCCCAACAGTCTTTATTCATCATTTCCCGCATAATATCTTCGGCCTCGCTATTTTCCTCCGGGTGTTCATCGCGTAGTAATTCCCACTCACCTGTATCTTCATCTTGTTGGTAAAGCTGCACGCGAAACCCGTCCCGAAAGTCAACTTTAATATACGCGTTGTCAAGGGGATTAGCTACCGTAGCGTATCCGTGTTTGTTGTATTCCTTCAGCCTCCAAGGACGCGGGATGTCTTCGAACTGATATTCAAACATCGTCTGTTGAGTCCCTATCGCCTCTCGACTCACAAACAACGTCACGGAGTTCGTTGAGCAAGCCAGGGTGATGTTTTTCAAGAAGCTCAATATCCGTCGTAAGCTCATCCTTAATCCGTCGGCGGACGCGGGATGTGGCCTCATATCGGCGCTGATCCCCATGCTCGCCGGCTAATTGTTCACGTTCCGTCGTCGTCAGCAACGCCCGTTGCTTCGCCATAACCGCTTGTGGATTCGGAGGCATGGTAGTATTTCCTCACCCGACCACTTCAACTTGTCCTGTGTCCTCATAGTTGCTACATATCCTAACCTATAAGACACCGGCCTCCGGTAGTGGGGACTACGCACGGGACGGCACACCGCAGAAGGTGGCCGGGGCGCTGGAACGCCCTCGACCGTGCGACCGAGCTATGGCCGCAAGAAACTCTACCCGCCTCAGCGGGCATGAATCCGGCGCATCGTTCAAGAGATACTCAATCCCAATTGCTTGGTCGGCCGAGTTCAACAACGGAGGTGCGGAGTAATGCCCACTGTCACTGTCGAACTCACTCCCGAGGAGTATGCAGCGGTCGAAGCGGCTGCCAGCGAAACGCGATGGACTAACGATATTGATGGATGGCTTCGTGATGCCGCCCGTCTACGGCTCGCGTCGGACAACGACGACGAGATCCTGCCAGTCCATGACGAGGAAACTCGGGTGTCAACCGATGAGTGAAAAGAAGTACGACAACATGAAGCACGTTGAGGGGGCGCTTCGCCGGGTCTACTCCGCCCGGAGTTCCATTTCTCATATCGACGCTGGCGTCCTTGACCCGGATGAATTCCAAGTCGTCCGGCAAGCCGTCGAAACGTGTGAGCAGCTCGAAGCGATGTTTGAGCAGCGGATCGAACGGGATCGTCGGGAAGGCAACTACGAATGGCCCCCGACGGACGGAACCCGGTCTATGCTCCCGGGGGAAGTCGAAGCCGACGACTGACCTTACCGTTCTTTTCGATCTTTGTAGACGTAGGGAGCGGGCCGTATGGCCGCTCTAAACACACTCACGGCAGTGTTCTCTCCCCCAGTCGGTGTCGGTCGTACAGGCGTCGGTGGCACACTCGTTGGCCTCGAACACCCGCGGCGATAGCCCGATCCGCTCCTTGCTCTGTTTGAATACCCACGCCCCGCCCCACGAATCGAAGTGCTTGTACCGGAACGGCTGTTCCCCGTTCGTCTCGAAGTCGTCGTAGGTGACCCAGTAGCCCATTAGTTCCATCACTTCCGTTCTATTACCGCATTGTTATTCGAGGCATCCCCTACTCCGTTCCCTTGGACCGTGTGGACCGACGGTCACTTCCGTGGTTCCATCCCGTCTTCGCCTCCGACCGTGTGGTCTCCGTCTACGACGGGATGCTATATTACGCCCTCTAGTGGAGACGCTTGGCCCGTTATCCCGTTCCCCTTTCGGGTTGGCCCGCAAGTTAGCGGACAGTCCTACGACCTACCCGGTTTCACGGCGACAGGCTGATAGTCACGGGAAAAGAAGGTTAGCTTGTCACAGCCCTTCTCCCCCGGTACTTTCTATCAGCCGCTTAGCGGAGCTATTGGTTCGGTAGACAAAAGCGTTTCACCCAGTAACCGGCAGTATTCTCTGATTACTCAGTAATACAACCAATGAATACTTTGGTTTCCAAGCTCAAGCTGTGGGTATGGCACGGTGCTTTGGGGATACCCCCGTATCCGCGAAGGTCGACCAGAATATGCACGAGTTCCTCGAAGCCGAAGCTCGAAGGCTGTCGGTCAGCCGAGCCGAGTTACTCCGTCGTATCTTCGATGTGTACCGGGAGAGCCGCCGCGAACAACTGGATTGTCCGCACTGTGAGGAAACCGTCGTCATGGATGTGAGAGCATGAGCCTGTCGAAGCCTGAAGACATGGACGAACCGACGGGCAGCGAGACGGTCGAATCCGCTGGTGAGGCGGAGGGGGCCGGCAGTACCGAAGCGGCGATTGAGGCGGCACTGGCGGAGATCGACGGAGAAGATGTGACCGTGGTCTATCCGTCGACGGAAGACGAAATATCGGTTCAAGAGGCGGTACAACAGCTTGCCGACACGGATACTGAACAGTTCGAGGGATTGGAGAAGGCACTCTCACGGGCACATAGGGCGTCGGAACAGGCCGAGGAGAACACCGTGAGTATCGGTCTACTCCGAGCACAGGTCCAGGAGTTGTACCGGGAGTTCGAGGATTTGCTTGACATCTTGAATCAGAGCAACGTGGTGAGGGTCAGGCCGGATTACAACCACCGAGACGACTTTGAGGAACGATGAACCCGATACGCGTTGGCCGGGAGTGCGTCCGGCTATGGCGGTCGGATAGTCGGTTCGATACGTTCCTGGCGGCCATTCTGGTAGCCGCGGTTGTACTCGGATGGTTGCACAGTTACCTCTCTACGAACGGCGGACGTTCGGGACGGTGACGCTCTTCCGCGGTCCCGAGAGACGGCCGTGAGGGTTCATTCGCGTCATTGTGAGCGACGTTTCTGCACTTCGTTCGGTTCATGAGGGGTTTGGGTCGGACGGACAAGACGATCCCCGAAATAGACACCTGACTGTTGTCCGAGCCTGTGTCTGCGTGACTCTACGTAGGTTCGTTTGGGCTGTACGATGTTTCCCTCTCGGCGGACAAACGAGTCCCCGAATACGTCGTGCAGTACGCTCTGTGTGAGTAAATAGACGCTTCTGACGGGACACCTCGACGGGGAGCCTAGACTTTCTTCTACGGGGCCACGGATGTTGATTGCACAACCCCAGTATGGCATCGGGCCGTTGTCGTGAAACGAGTGGGCTAACGTCGGAACAGCCGGGGAGTACCGGGTCAGTCGCTTCCCGTCCGACGATTCGTGTTGTTAGCCGGTACTCCCCGAGCGCTGCGGCGCACCGCTGACTCGCTCGCGGCACGACCGCGGGCTGTCGACGGAAATCGGCAGTTCGACCCGGCTGAAGGGGCGCAAGCGCCGCCGGGTCGCCCGGATGCGCCGCCAGCACAAGCGGGCACACATCGGCTCGAAGCGCGAGCGGAATCAGGTGTACGGCTTCACGGAGATCCGGCGGCTGACCGGCCGGCTCGAACTCCCCGAGAGCCTCCAGGAGCGCGCCTGTGTGCTCTTCGAGTCCGCCCAGGACGAGGACCTGCTGCAGGGCCGCTCCATCGAGGGATTCGCCGCCGCGGCCGTCTACGCGGTCTGCCGGACGGCCTCGGTGTCCCGAACCATCGACGAGGTCGTCGCCGAGGCGACCGCCACCGAGGACGAACTGACGGCCGCCTACGACGCGATGAACCGGACACTCGGGCTCCCGACGGGACCGATCGATCCCGCCGAGTACCTCGCCAGGTTCGCCTCGAAGCTCGACGCGCCGAACGACATCGAGCGCCGTGCCCGCGAACTCGCCGAACGGGCCCGCGACAGTGGACTGGCCGCCGGCCGCGACCCCAGCGGCGTCGCGGCCGCGTGTCTCTACACCGCCGCACGCGAGGCCGGCTACGACATGACGCAGGCAACGGTGAGCGAGGTCGCCGACGTCTCGGCGGTGACCGTGCGGAGTTCCTACCAGGACCTGCGGGACTGAGCGACCGCCGAAAGCGACCCCACGGGCAGGTCGACCGCCTCCGCCCGCTGGCGGAGTTCGTCCGGCGCGAACGAGAGTCGCGAGAGCACCTCGCGGTCGCGCTGCAGCGCCGCCGAAAGCGTCTCCACCTCGGCGAGTCCCCCGACGGCGGCGACGGCAGCCGTCGCCGCCCGCAGGTCGTCCGTCGCGGCGAGCCGTTCGGCCTCGGCGACCCGCGTCTCGACGGCGTCGAGCCACGCCCGGATTCCGTCCGGCAGGCCGTCGTCGACGGGTTCGGCCGCAACCACCTCGACGTCGACCGCGTCGGCCGGCGTTGGGGTTGCGAATCCGACTCCCGTCGGGCGGGACGACGCCTCCAGCGTCACCGTCCGCTCGTCCCAGGTCGGTCCCTCGTCGGTATCTCGCGGCGGCCAGACCGGCCCGTCGGCCCGGACTGCGAGGCTGACACGATGTGGTCCGTCGGCGGAGACACGTATCTCCACCAGCGTTACGCCGTCCGAACGAACCGTCTCGGTCGTGACCGTCGGCATACGTCGTCTGGTCCCGTCTTCGGTGATAAGTTACAGCCGTACGACCGGCGTTTCGAGCCAGTTCTCCGCCGACGGAGCGTCGGGAAAGCGCCGGACCGCCAGGACGACGGGCGTCCTGACGGCACCCACCCGAATCGCGGCGAGTACGGCCGTCACCGGCGTCGCCTCCGAAAACGACGACGCGTCGCCCCCGGGAACCATCCGGACGGCGTCGTCGACGGCCGGTCGCACCGCCTCCGCCAACTCCGTGCGGGCGGTCTGTTCGAGGTTGTCGATTCGGTCCTGCAGTCGGAGGCGCCGTTCGCGCTCGTCGCGGGCCGAGCGAGCCCGCTCGCGGGCCGTCTCGACTCGCTCCCTGGCGGCGAGGTGTTCGGTCTCGAGTTCCGAGAGCTCCTGGACCGCCCGTCGGTACTCCGCTTCGACGGTCTCGTCGTCGCTCGCTTCGAGCCGTCCCCGGAGGGTTGCGACCCGCTCGCGCTGTCGCTCGAGGTCCGCCTCGGTCTCGGCGACCCGCCGACGAGCCTCCGGGAGCGACGGCACCGGCTCGCCGAGGTCGGCCAGCCGTTCCCTGGCCGCCCGTAGCTCCTCGTCGACGCTCGCGGTCATCTCCAGCGACCGGGCGGTCGCCACGAGCGTCGCCCGCCGGTCGAGGGACATCTCGGGCGTGACGACGGCGACGTGGTCGTAGAGGCTCACAGCTCCCGTCGTTTCAGCTCCGCCGGCGACGGATGGGTGCCGTCGGCAGCGAACTTCGCGTACGGGACGTTGCGATTTTCGCGGCCCTCGTAGGCGGCCGCGGCCTCCCGGACGGCATCCGGCACGTCGCGGAACTCGTTGAACGGTTCGGTCCGCTCGATCTGGACGTCGTCGGGGTGTTTCTCCCGCAGGCGCAACGCGAGGAACGCCCCGTGTCCGGTCTCCGCCAGCAGGGCCGCCCGCCCGAACCGGCGGACGACGCTCTCCTCGTGGGTCCGGCACGCGTTCCGCAGCGAGGTTCGTGCGCCCTTCGAGTACGTCACGACCAGCAGCACGCGACGTACTTTCTTTCTCTGAAATATAAAATTAATCTATCCGTCGAGTCGCTCGACGGTCGGCGCGTCCGCACCCGTTAGCTCTCGGACTCGCTCGCGGGCCGCCCGCTCGGAGTCGGCGAGCACCACCGTCCCCGTCTCCGAGCGGTAGGCCGCGAGTTCGCCGTCGAACTCCGTCGCGAAGGTCCGCACCGTCGCCCGCACGCGCCGCTCGCACTCCTCTAAGTCGGCCTCCCCGGACTCGAGGTCGGTCAGCGCGGTCTCGATCTGTCGGAGGGCGGCGATGCGGTCCATCAGACCGTCCGGAGGTGGTCCGTCTGCGGTTCGTAGACGTCACCCTTCTGTCGGAGCTTCTCGATTTCGTGTTCGGCCTTCGACCGCTCCATGCCCGTCTCCTCGGCCCGGTCGAGCACCTCCTCGCGCGGGGCGCCCTCGTCGTACTCCTCCTCGACCTCGCTGATGAGCGTCTTGATGTTCTTGATGCGGTCGCGCTGGCTCTTGGACTGGCCCGTTTCGACGACGTCGGCGTCGAACTCGCCCGTCTCGGGGTCGACGCCGATATCCTGCAGACACGACCGCACGATGTCGATGACGCGGCTGGCGTCCTCGGCCTCGACGGTGTCCGACAGCCGCATCCGGGCGGAGGCCTCCGAGAGCCGCACCAGCGCCTCCAGTTTCCGCGCCGTCACCGGCACCGGGGCGTCCTCGTCCTGCCCCTTCGCCCGCAGGTCGACGTAGAAGTCCCGTATCTCTTTTTTCGCCTCCTCAGTCATCGTCGGGAAGCAGTTCCGCTTGGCGTAGGCGATGTACTTCCGCAGCAACTCGGAGTCGATGTCCGGTTCGACGTCCTCGGTGACGTTGTCGACCTCCTCCTGGGTGACGTTCGACGTCGCCGTGTTCTCCCGGTGGGTGTGCAACTCGCCCGCGTAGTTCGTGTTGATGATGTGCTCGGCGAGGTTGGCGTCCTCCTCCTCGTCCGGCTGGTCGGTCACCGTGAAGATGAGGTCGAACCGCGAGATGAGCGCCGGCTCCAGGTCTATCTGTTCCCCGATAGGTTCGTATTGATCGAATCTCCCGTACTTGGGGTTCGCAGCTCCCAATAACGAGCATCTGGATTTGAGGGTTGCATTTATTCCTGCTTTACTTACACTAATAGATTGCTGCTCGAGTGCTTCGTGCATAGCCGAGCGGTCCTCGGAGTTGTGAACCACGGCGCTGTTGGCGACGAAGTTGTGGGTTCCTTCAACGGTGAGGTCGTACACCTTCGGAGTCCGTCTATACTCGATTTCCGCCAGTAGCCGTCCGATTTCGTCGCGTCTCTCGGCCATGCGCTGTTCCGCGACGGCCCTCACGTCCTCGAACCGGTCCGTTTCTACCAGGCCGTTGAACCAGCGCGAGACGGTCGACTCGGCCACGTCGAGTTCGGTCGCGATTCGGCCCAGCGGGACACCGTGACACTCCAGAGCTTCCCGGAGACCGGTCCACGAGGTCGTATCGACGTCCGGGTCGAGCAGCTCCCGGGCCCGCTGCTCTGCGGAGTCACTCTCACAGCCGACGAGACTGGCCAGTTCCTCGTGGAGAACCGGAATCCGGTCGTCCTCGTACTCGCTGTCGACCGTCTCGACGTCCGCAACCCGTCGCCACTTCACGTCGCCGTCGACCAGGTCGGCGAGCGGCGATACGTCCGTCCGTGCAACGTCCTCGACGATTTTCTCGAGTCGGCGACGGATGTACTCTCGAAGTTCCTCGTCGTCACCCCACCGTCTCGATATCTCCTGCTGACTGTGAGCGGAATCCGCTGCTAGCTCGCGCTGAGAAACGTTGTAGCGCCTCTTCAGCTCTTCAAGAGTTTTCCAGTCGCACTGCGTGCTCAGCGTCTCCTCGTCCACCGTAGCGCGTTCGACGCGCGCCTCGAACCGCTCGAGCACTGTACGCCCCCGGTGGAGTGAGAGGTTCGCGTCCCCGTTCTCGAAGGTACAGTACGTCGCATCGTCCAGCCCACACTCGGACTGATAGAGCCGAAGCGATTCTCTCAACTCGTAGAGGAGTTCACCACAGTCCGGAAGAACGTCGAGTATCGTTCTGTCGCCATCCACGGCTGCGCGTACCTCCTCCAGAGCGGACTGCTTTCGCTTCAGGCCGAACCCGATATGCCGGTCGTACGCCCGAAGCGAATCGGCCGCCGTGATATTGAGTACGTACAGGTCCAGTTTCCCCTTTCGGTCCCGGGACCGAAGCTGACACGAGATACCGAACTCCAGCAGGAGGCTCTTGAGACCCCGAAGGAGCTCTTCGCTCGCCGAGTGGATTCGGACGTTTCCGGCCGACGTGTCGACGGTCCCCTCGCTGTCGGCCATAGCGCGCACGAAGGCGGCTTTCGTCTCTCTACAGCCTTCGGAAACTTCGTGAGGGAACGCTTTGCGGTCGTACGTCTCCAGGTTCATCCCGGCGTCGAGAACGGCGTCCGCGTACTCACGACCGTGTAGTCGTACCGTACCGACGCCGTCGTCTCGCTGCTCGCTCGGATATCGGACCGGTTCCGCGTCGAACGCGTCTCTACAGGCACGCTCGAAGTCCTCGAGCAGCTCGCGCTCCTTGTTGGTGAACCGAATCCCGTAGCTTCCCGCTTCGCTGTCGTAGTAGACGTTTCCGTCACCGGACAGATATCCCAGGACCGCACCGAATGCGGTGGCGGTCGGTAAGGGCTCGGTCCGTTCCGGGGCGGTCGTGGCCGCCGTTCCACCGTCGGCCACCGACGTGGGGATGTCAGCAGGGACGTACACCCAGTCGCCGGGTTCGAGGTCGGAAGCCGGTCGTTCGGCCCGGTTGCCGTCCTCGAATACGAAGAAGGGGTGGTCGTCCGTGGCGGTGACCGACTCACCGGATTCGAGCGACACCCGGGTCAACTCCGTCGGGGCGTCGTATTCGTGGATGGCGGTCACGGGGCGGTCCACCAGACGCCCGTCGTCGGTCATCGTCCACACCCGCAGGTCGGTATCGCGGATGGTGCGACCGTTCGGGAGGTCCTCTATCGTGCCAGTCCTTGCTGCTTCCCTGGCCAACGCCCTGATTCGGGATACACGCCCGTCAGCCAAGTGGACGAGCGTATCACCGGCCACACACCGCATCTTGTCGAGTTCGTCGACGGCGGCGATACCCTGGTCGGCCAGCACGAGCGCGCCGGCCTCCAGCGTCCACTGCTGGCCGTCGCCGAAGTCGTCGCGGACGGCGGCGGCGGTCAGTCCCGCACTGGAGGAGCCCTTCCCCGAGGTGTACACCGACCGCGGGGCGACGTTGCGGATGTACTGGAGCATGGCGGAGTTGTGCGACAGCACGTTGTTGGAGACGTAACTATGGGTACCGGGTACCTCGAGGTCGTAGACCCAGTCGTAATCGGGCTGAATCGTCTCGATGGTCTCGATGCGGTCCCACCGGATGTCGTTCCCCGCCAGTCGTTTCAGCGATTCTACCCCTTCCTCGGCGGCCAGTCCGCGTTCGATTCGTTCGAGGACCGCAGCTCTGGCGCTTGCGGCACTGCCACCGTCGGGAACCACATCGTTCCGTTCGTAGTAGCTCACGGCGGTCTGCTCGACGCCCATCCGGTCCGCGAGGTCGCGCTGGGAGATGTCCAACTTCGCACGGACGGACTCGATGTCGTCCCAGTCGCCATTCCGGATTCGGCTCCGGGTCTCCTCGAGCCACTGGAGTCGCTTGTCGAACCGTTCGACGACCTGCTGGAGACTTTCCCGGCTCGGGTTCCGGTCACCACGCTCGTAGTGCTGGTACGTACTCCGAGGGAGTCCACAGTCGGACTGTGGGAGCGCGAGGGCCTTCCGGATGCTCTCGAGTTCGCTCCCCACGTTCGGCACCACATCGAGATTCGGGTTGCCAGATACGTCGTCGAACGACCCCGCAGCAGCGGACTTTCGGTTGGTGACGAAGCCGACCCGCTCCACGTATCGCTCGTAATCGTGACCGCTGATCCGGAGCCGGTAACTACCGTTGTGACGCGATTCGATGCTCACCGAGACGCCGACGGCGAGAAGTAGCGACTCGACGCCCTCGAGCAGGTCGCGACTCATCGAGACGACGGTCACTTCCCGCTGTGTCGCAGAGACGTGGCCCTCGGCGTCGACGTAAGCCCGGAGAAACGCCCGCTTCGTCTCGACTGACGCCTCGAGAACCCCCGCCGGAACGCGCTGGTCTGCGGACTTCTTCAGGACCGCCGGTTCGATTGCCTCGAGGAAGCTTGCGAGTTCGCTCGACCCACATCGAACCACCCGTGCCGATTTGTTCTCACGCTCGTTGACCACCGTGTAATTGACACCGAGACGGTCGAGCGCCTCGGTCACGTCGGAGATTATCTCCGAGTCCTCGTTCGTCACCCGGATGTCGGCGCTGTTCCCGTCGTCCACATCGACGTGTCCTTCGGCGATGACGTATCCGATGAACCGACCGAGCCACGGTGTCCACTCGGCCGGTGGATCGAGTCGGACGGCGTTGTTTGCCCGCGACTGCCGGTAGTCGACGTCCAGGGTGTCGTCGCCCGTCGTCGGTATCGAGCGGGGGACGGCGACGAACTCCCCTTCGGTGAGGTCGTCTGCCTCGACCGACCGGATCTGCCCGCCCGATTGCGTGAACAGTGGATGCGAGGGGGTGACTTCGAGTTGCTTCCCGCTTGCAGTCCGAATGCGGTACATCCGGTCGGGTGCTTCTCGTTTCCACACCGTCGTCGCTCGATGCCGAGCGATGGTACCATCGGCGTCCAGTGACGGCAGCTCGATGTCTACCTCGTCGTAGACGCCGTCGTCGATCGGGCTCGGGTCCTCGAGGTGCTCTTCGACGAGTGGCCCGATTCGCCGCTCCCGACCGTCGGCGAGCGTGACCCTCGTATCTCCCTTGACACACTTCCCGGTACCGGGGTCCCCGATGAGGAGCATGTGCAGGTCCCCCCGGATTCGGGAGCCGTCGGGGAGGTGTTTGGTGACGCCCGAGAACAACTGGAGCATCATCGCCAGTTTCTCCTGGCGGTACCCGTAGATGGACGGCGCGATGGAGTTGACCATCTGCTCGTAGATGTCGCCGGAGTTCGACAGCTCGATGATCTCCTTTTTGTCCTCGTCGGTGATGTCCATGTCCTCGAACTGCTCGTCCTCGATTTCGACGGCGATGCCGTCCATGTAGACGTCGAAGATGGGCGATTTGTCCTGGTCGGAGCCCTGCTGGTCGAGGTGGAGGATGCCGGTCACGCGGACGTGGTCGCCGGCGGTGACCTTCCCGGTGATGTCGTCGTCGATGTGGACGTCGATGCTCTGTGGCGTCTCGCCGCCGCGCAGCCCCTCGGGTGACTCCTGGACACGGAGCTTCTGGGCGTCGACGAACTCCGACTGGTCGAAGTTAATCTCGAATGGGCCCTGCCGTTCACAGCCCTGGCACTCGTGGGGTTCGTAGAACTCCCCGGAGGTCTGCGGGATGCGGGTCAGCGTCCCGCAGCGCTGGCACTCGAAGGCGGCCTCGGTCACCTTCGGGCGGACGTCGGTGGCCTTCCGGACGATGCCGGTCACGGCGATGAGCTGGCCGCGGTGGCGCGCGCGGATGTCCCGAATCGCGGTCGTCTCCTGGAGGTTCTGGACGCGGACGTGGGCCTGTCCCAGCTTCACGTCGACCGGGAGGTCGTAGAGCCGCAGGGCCTCCTCGGCGTAGTCGCGCATCTGCTCGGGCTGGGCGACGAGGTCGTCGGCCAGGTCGGGGTCAAACCGGTAGAGGTCACCCCAGTCGACGTACAGCGAGCGCTGCTCGTTGGGGTACTTCTGGGCGAGTTCCCCGATCTCGTTGCGGTAGTAGTCGCGGTAGAACTGCTCGAACTTGTCGATGACCTCGGTGTCCTCCGCGCGCGCCATGAGAGATATAACGGCTTGGCGCGCCACCGGATAAGAACTTTGCCAACCGGGGTGAAAGTGGGCGGTCGCTCGCCAGCTCTTTATAAAACGTGGGTATCCTCCGGCAGAACTGTGAATTAATTTGTTGTTGTAGGAGTGGTATGGAAACCCGTACTGCGGTCGTGGCGCTTCTGACGCTTCTCGTCGGCGTCGGTCTCGCTGCGACACCGGTGGCGGCCCAGTCCGCCGAGGACCCCCTCGGCGACAACGACATCGAACTCGGCGGCGACGACGTTCCCGGCGAGATAACCTTCGAAACCGACGACGGGAGCACGCTCGTCGTCGACGGCGTCATCGCCGGCGGCCACGCTCGCGTCGACTGTGTCGACAGCGACTCGCAAGCCAGTTACTGCGACAAGGGCGGGGAGTTGTATCTCGGTCCCGGGTCGCTGACCTACGAGGGGTACAACGCCTTCGAGGATCGAAACGACGGCGGGTTCGGCGACTCCTTCAGCGTCATGCAGGACGGCGAGGAGGTCGCCACCATCGACGTCGAGACACAGGACAACCCCATCGCGGTCATCGTCGGCTTCCTCGGCGGCCTCGGCTTCGGCATTTTCGGCTGACTCCGACCGATTCGCCGGGAGACACGTCCCGGCCGGCGTGTGCTTCGGCGACGGAACGTCGATCGAACTGTGGCCGGGAGATCGACGAACCGTCGAAACGGACGACTACGGTGGCCACCGCTCGTCGAAGATGTACTTCGGCGCCCAGTTTATCGACGGGTCGGATTGTGCCGGTTCGTCGACGCGAAGCACTATCGGCGTCTCGAAGTCGTCCTCACGGACGGGATACAGTACATCCGGTTCGTGGACGTACACCGGAAAACGATCCACGTCGGTGTGGATCGATGTGGGACCGCCGAGGCCCCGCTATCGCTCGGCCCCGTGCTCTCGTTTTCGCTCCGCGAAAAGTGGGACCGCCCGAATTTGAATCGGG
Organism: Natronomonas marina; assembly: GCF_024298905.1. NCBI lineage: Archaea > Methanobacteriati > Methanobacteriota > Halobacteria > Halobacteriales > Natronomonadaceae > Natronomonas > Natronomonas marina. The sequence goes on along the minus strand of NZ_CP101154.1, from coordinate 461,819 downwards.
GTTACAGCGTCCCAAACGCTGAAGGATACCAAGCTACCCCACGGTCCCGCGTCCGTATCGACACTCTCCGCGTGTGAAAACGTTTCGTTCCGCGGGACGGCGGTGTTCAGATACGGACTGAAAACTACTACTCCGAACACTACCGCCCGCGCTGGCCCCAAGGGATTTACCCCGGCACCGAGAACCGCCGGACATGGTCACGACAACCGAAATCGCCCTCCTCGTCCTGGCGTTGGCGCTGCTCTTCGGGGCCTACCGCATCATCAAGACGGTGAAACCGCTCATCGTCAACGCCATCGTCGGGGTGATCATCCTCCTCGTCGCCAACTTCGTCGGCCTCGGCGTCTCGATCACGCCGATCGCGGTGCTGGTCTGTGCTGTCGGCGGCGTGCCGGGTGCGGTGCTCGTCATCCTGCTCTCGTACCTCGACATCGCCTTCGCCGGCATGCTCGCGCCGCTGGCGTCGCTGGCAGTGGCCTGATTCGCCCTGCCATTCGGTGGCACAAAGAGCCGTTTTAGCCTAGGATACGGCTTTGATATACCCCTCCGTCGAGTCGAGTATGAGACACGCCACGGTATCCGGTCGGCTGTCCGAGCCGTTCGGCTGGGCCCTCGGTCGCCTCCTGGCGTTCGTCGAGGGGGTGGCCTTCTGGGCGGCGGCGGCGTTCCCCTTCGTCCACGTCGCGGCCGTCGGACTCTACGTTCGGGGCTCGCTCTCGGAGACGACGCTCGCGGTGCTGGTCGTACTGCACGCCGCGGCCATCGTGGCCGGGCACCGACACGACGTGGGAGGTGACCGCTCGTGAGCAGTCGCTGTGAGACGGTGACCGACGACGACGAGGAGCGTCTCGAGGCGTACCTCCACCGGCAGGCCGAAGACGGCGAGGCCTACGTCAAGAGCAAGTTCGTCGCCGACGAGGTCGATCTCACGCCCTCGCAGGTCGGCCTCCTCTTGAAGCGGCTCCGGGAGGCCGACGACCGGATCGACGTCGAGAAGTGGTCCTACACGAACGCGACGACGTGGCGAATCCGGGCGAGCGACTGACGCCGGCCGACGGTCGTCGCGGCGGTACGTCCCGTCAGTGCTCCTCGCGGAGTTCGATCTCGGCGACGAGTTCGTACGGCGGTGTTCCCTTCCTGACGGCGTCCAGCATTGCGAAGGCCTCGTCGGGTTCGAGGAAGTGCTCGGTGACCGCCCGCCCCAGTGGCGTCGGTTCGAACCCGTCGATGAACTCGTACTCCAGCAGTTTGCCGACGGCGTGTTTCGTCGGCACCTCACCGACCATACGGTCGTTGAGTCGCTTTGCGCCCTTCCCGGCGACGGTGACGTTCGCCAGCGTCTCCTCGATGGCGGCTGCCTCGTCGTAGCGAGTGACGACCGGCTCCATCTCGCCTTTCAGGAGCTTGAACGCCACCTCGTCCTCGCTCATCTCCATGGAGTTGTGGTACGTGCAGTCCGGTTCCACGAGGACGTAGACGGTCCCCTCGTCGTGGTAGTCCGGGCGACCGGCCCGGCCGAGCATCTGCTCGAACTCCTGGACGGAGAGCCACTCGATACCCATCGCCAGCGAGTCGAAGATCACCTGCGAGGCCGGGAAGTCGACGCCCGCGGCGAGCGCCGCCGTCGTGACGACGCAGGCCAACTCCTGGTCGCCGAACTGCCGCTCGACGCGCTTGCGCTGGCCGTAGTCCAGCCCGGCGTGATACGGCGCCGAGTCGTACTCCAGGCGCCGCGATATCTCGTGACACCGCCGCCGGGAGTTCGTGAAGACGATGGTCTGGCCGCGATACCCCTTCGAGGATTTCGAGTCGTAGGCCCGCCTGACGAGCTTGTTCTCGATGTCCACCTTCTCGGAGCCGTCCGCGAAGGTGACGTGACGCTCGATGGGGACCGGCCGCTCCTCGAACTCGACGAGGCGGGCGCCCAGTTTCTCGCCCAGTTGCCCCGCGTTGCCGACCGTCGCCGACAGGTACACCCACTGGGTGTCCGAGCCGTTCGTCTCGCAGTAGTGTTTCAGCCGCGAGACGAGGCCGTCCAGCCGGTGGCCGCGCTCCTCCTCGCCGAGGTTGTGCACCTCGTCGATGACGACGGTACCGATGTCGCCGAGGTCCTTGCCCGTCCGCAGCGCGTGGTCGATGCCCTCGTAGGTGCCGACGATGACGTCCGCGCCCGGGTCGAAGCGGTTGCCCGAGTCACGGATGCGGGAGGCGCCGACCCGCAGCGACACCTCCAGCAGGTCGCCGTAGTCGTCGGTGAAGTCGTCGTGCTTCTGGTTGGCCAGCGCGACCAGCGGCACCAGGAAGAGCATCTTCCCCTCGCCCTTCAGGGCGCGGTCGATGCCCGCGAGTTCGCCGACGAGCGTCTTCCCGGTCGCCGTCGCCGAGACGACCAACTGGTCGCGGCCCTCCAGCAGGCCCCCCTCGACGGCGAGACTCTGGACCGGCAGCAGTTCGTCGAACTGTTCGAGGCTCGCCGCGAGGTCGGGGTGGACGTCCAGCGACTCCGTCGGCACGAGGTCGATCTCGTCGGTCGTCGCGCTTATCTCGTCGAACTTCGTGAGGTCGGGGTCGAGTTGCCCCGACAGCAGGTTCCGGACCCGCTCGAGGTCGCCGACCTCGACGAGGAGTTCCTCGAGGCGCTCGCGGGCGCCCGACCGCAGCCCCCGGTAGTTGGCCTCCCGCTCCAGTTCCCGCTTCGCGCAGTCCGGGCAGATGTGCTCGTCGTCGGCCTCGATGGCCGTCTCGGAGGTCAGCGGCGAGTATCGGCCCTTGCCAGCACAGATGCGACAGGTCCGGACCTGCTTGGCCGCCAGCTGGTAGCCGTCGAGCATCGCCTCCAGGTCCGTCCGGGCCTCCCGGGAGGTCTGCTCGGAGATGCGGATGCGCTCGGCTCGGCGGGCCATCTCGACGAACTGCTCGGGTCGGCGGGGCACCTCGTCGTCGCCGTCCCTGACGCGGAACCGGCCGGGTCGGGGCCCGGCGTCGGTTCGCTTCAGTTCCAGCCGACCCCGGAGCAGTCGCTCGCCGTCCCGGCGGACGACGACCGCGTACTCGTCGCCGGCCTCGTGGAGGAACAGCGTATCGACGGCGGCGACCTGCTTCGACACGCCCGTACGTAGTGTGCGGGGGTATTTCAGTGGACCGGGAGCGGTGTGGACGGACGGCACACCCCCTGCGGACGGCGCCGACGGGTGCACCCGCTCACTCCTCGAGGAGTCGAATCTCGTCGTCGCCGGCCGGCACCGCACAGAGGAACGCCCCCGGCTCGTCCCCCTCGTTGCGGTACCAGTGGACCGTCCCTGCCGGGATGTGTAGCGAGTCGCCCGCGCCGACGACGTGTTCCTCGTCCTCCAGACCGACGACGTACTCGCCCTCCAGCACGTACTGCTCGTGCTCTATCTCGTTGGTGTGTTTCGGCACCTCGGCACCCGGTTCGAGGACGAACCGCCGGATGGCGAGGTTCGGCGCACCGTGCTCGGCGCCGACGAGGACGCCCTTCCGGAGGCCCTCGGCCGCCTCGACGGTCTCGTACTCGACGTCAGCGCTGCGGCGAACGAGCGGCGGTTCCTCGGACATACGCCTCCGTTGGCGGCCGACGCACTCCAACCCTCGGGTCCACGACTCCGGTCGGATATTTACGCCTCCGGGGACAACTCCGACCCATGAAGAGCTTTCGCGTCGGCAGCGCGTTCGGCATCCCCATCAAGCTGGACCTGACGTTCCTGCTGGTCCTGCCGGTGTTCGCCTACGTCATCGGGTTCCAGCTCGGCGAGTGGGTGCCGCTGCTCAACGACACGCTCGGGACCACCATCGACGCGGCGGTCCTGACCGGATCGACGCCGGCCCGGTACGGCATCGGGAGCGTCGCCGCAATCGGGCTGTTCGTCTGCGTCGTCGCCCACGAGTTCGGCCACTCGCTGGTGGCCCGCCGCTACGGCGTGCCAATCGAGTCCATCACCCTGTGGCTGCTCGGCGGCGTCGCCCAGATGGAGGAGATTCCCGAGGACTGGAAGAAGGAGTTCAACATCGCCATCGCCGGTCCCATCGTCTCCGTCGTCGTCGGCGTCCTGGCCTACGCCGCCTTCCTCGTCACCCCCTCGGGCAGCTTCGGTCTCGAGGCGGTGCGGTTCACGCTCGCCTATCTCGCGGCGATGAACGTCGTCCTCGCGGCGTTCAATCTGCTGCCCGGCTTCCCGATGGACGGCGGCCGCATCCTGCGGGCGCTCTTGGCCCGGAGTCGCCCCCACGCGAAGGCGACCCAGCAGGCCGCCCGCGTCGGACAGTTGTTCGCCATCGGTCTCGGGCTGTTCGGCCTGCTGGCCGGCTTCAACGTCTTTCTCATCGTGCTGGCCTTCTTCATCTACATCGCCGCCGCCTCCGAGTCCTCCCGCACCGTGATGAACGCCGCCTTCGAGGGGGTCGAGGTCCGGGACGTGATGACGCCGCGGAACGAGTTGGACGTCGTCGCCCCCGACGCGTCGGTCGCCGACCTCCTCGACCGGATGTTCCGCGAGCGCCACACCGGCTACCCGGTTCTCGACGACGGCCGCGTCGCCGGCATCGTCACGCTGTCCGACGCACGCGGGGTCGACGAGGTCGAACGCGACGCCTACCGCGTCGAGGACGTGATGAGCCGCGACCTTCACACCGTCACGCCCGACACGCCCGTCATGGACGCCTTCGAGACGATGCAAAAACAGGGCATCGGGCGACTGCTCGTCGTCGACGACTCGGATGATCTCGTCGGACTCCTCTCCCGGACCGACGTGATGACCGCCCTGGAGATCGTCAAGGAGGGCGGGGAGATCGCGGGCCGTACGGGACGGGAGAACTCCTCGGTCGGAGGCTCCGGTTACGGCACCGACGGGACAGTACGTCGGTAGGAACTAATTAGGTGGTCCCAGAGCGGTCGCTGATCGGCTTTCGACGCGTCCGAAAAATGAAGACCGAGGTCGTTACGTGAAGTCGTAGTCGTACGTCGCGAGGGTCCCACTGTTGGAACCGTCGTCGGACTCCCAGGTGACTCGGAGGGTTCCCTCTGAGGTCCCACTGTTGGAACCGTCGTCGGACTCCCAGGTGACTCGGAGGGTTCCCTCTGAGCTGCCGAGGCCGCTCACGTCCGTACAGGTGTCACCGGCTGTAATTTCCGTGGCTCCCCAGTCACCGCTGCCGCCGTCACAGAACGGTCCGTTATTATTACTGTCGACGACTTCAACGTTGTCCGCGGAGACGGGGTCTCCGCCGTCGTGTGTGATGTCGACATCACCGCTGCTGGGTTCGTTGAACGTGAACTGTGCCTGCGGCGTCGTACTCTGGACCTGGTCACCGAGACCGAGGACGAAGGTCCCGATGACGGCCGCGAGAATGACCGTAATCGCGACCATCAGGATGACGCCGATGACCGGCGATACCGCGTCGTCGTCCGTTAATAACTCGTTTAGCTTCATGGTTGGTTTCGTCCGCAGTCTCACGTCGGGAGAACGGCCGGGAGGGTTTATGTGCCGTACCCACCAACACTCGTCCGTCGGTGGAGGCTGGGGTGAGGTCTCCCGCCGTTTTTCCCGATGGTGACTGCTTACGTCCACTCTCATTTCCCCGGTATATTAAACGTTCCATTGGTTTCATAATTTGATTCCGCCTATTATACCCGGACGTTTATCGATACAAAAAGTTGCAGACGCCGTCTACCGACCGTTCGCGCCGTTCCGCGCGCCGTTCGACGGATGGCGATAGCGGGCCGTCGGGGCGAACGCTCGCGACTGGGTCCGACGCGACGGTAGAGGGGGCCTAATTCGCCCCGTCGGAACCGGTCCTCCGTCGGACTGCCTCCCGGAGTCGGTCCGGTTCGACGCCCCCGAACTCCGCCCTCCGGTGGCAGGACGGACACAGCGAGACGACGTTTTCGAGGTAGTGCGCGTCGGCCTCGGTCGTAGCGGACGCTTCCACGAACGCCCGGACCGGCACGATGTGGTGGATTAGAAACGTTGACTGCGAAACGATCTGCCGCCGATAGTGTAAGAGGTAGTATCAGTCCGGGTGCGGGAATCGAACCCACTTCCCAGCCACCACAAGGCTGGAGGATGCCAATACCCCAACCCGGACACGCACCCGTATCTACCCCGCTGTGACGGATATACGTTACGACTCCCGCCGTCGCCTGCCACGGGGCCGCACGGCGTCCGGTGATTTTTAACCACCGACCGCCTACCCCCGCCAACGTGGCCATCACCGACAAGATATACGTCAAGAACCACCGGCAGCTGGCCTCCCAGCTGGACACGTCGTTCCCGAAGAGCGCCTTCTCGGGGGCGACGCTGGACATCCTCTTCACCGGCGACGGCATCGCGAAACTCGACGAGGCCTCCCGGGATCGGGTGCTGGAGTTCGCCGAGGACTTCCTCGACTGCGACTGCCAGTCGCACCCGCACTGCGGCTGCCCCCAGCGGAAGTTCGTCGCGTACCTGCTGGAGTTGCGCGCCGAGGGGCTCGGCCCCGACGCCATCGTCGACGTGATGGGCGACGACTACATGCTGTATGCCTACCCCGGCGACGTGCTCTCATTCCTCGACGACGGCGTCCGAACGATGGAGGCGGCCGAGCGGCTGGCGGCCGTCGACGGGCGCGAGGAGATGGAAGACGAACTGCGGGAAAAGCGGCGCGAACTCACCTAGCCGAGGCGGAACGGCTCCTCTTCGGCTTCCTCGTCCAGTTCCTCCAGTTGGATGACGTCCTGGGCCTCCTGTTCCTCGAGTTCCTGGCTGAGCTTCGTCACGTACTGCTTGTACTCGTCGAGCTGTTCCCGGAGGTGTTCGGCCTCGAGTTCGAGCCGCTCGTGCTCGCGGACGAAGCTCTTGGGCACCTCGACCTTCGGCGGGAAGCTCTCGGTCGGCGAGGCCGTCTCGGTCGCGCTGCCGCCTTTCAGTTCGTGCTCCGGGACGACCCGGACCTGGCCGTCGTGGGCCACCAGCGTGTCCACGTAGTCGCGGAACACCGCCGAAAGCGAGATGTCACGCTCCTCGGCTATCTCCCGGAGGGTCTCGAAGGCGTCCTCGTTGACCCGAAAGGAGATGGTCTTGTTCTTGTTGCCCATATTGTGCCTAGCTGGCTCGTCCACGTATATAAGCGTTTGTCAGACGGACGCATGCCGCTCGGCGGCCGGTCGTCCGTCGAGCGTCGGCGGCGGACGGGCGGTCGAGGGTGGGACGCTACGCCTCGGCGGCGACCTCGGCGTCCTCCTCGAGGTCCTCCAGCGCCGCGACCACCTGGTCGCGGTACACCGAGAGGTCCGGCTCGTACTGGGTTTCGGCCATCGCGGCGTACTCGTCCGCCCCGTCGAACGTCTCGATGCGCTCGAGGGTCCGCTCGGCCGTCTCGACGACCCACCGGTCGCGGGTCGCGGCGTCGACGACCGTGATGGACTCGGGGCGAAGCGAGACGTTCACGTCGCCCTCGTCGGTCTCGTAGGTGCGGGGCTTGCCGACGACGGCGACGTAGGCCGGCGTCTCGGTCTCGCGGAGCGCCGAGGCGGCCTCCGGCTGGTACTGGCCGGCGTAGGTGAAGAACGTCCCCGTGGGGTCGACGATGCGGCCCCGCCAGTACTCGCTGTCGTCGCCGACGTCCTCCGTCTCGGTCAGGGTGCCGACGACGAAGACGCGGTTGGCCCGCTCGCCGGTCGGAAGCAGCGAGTAGACGGGCGCGCGTTCGTCGTCGGACTCCTTGAACGTGTACGATGCGTCGTTGAACTCGGCCGCGAAGGCGCGTCGGGCGACCTCGCGGGTGGGAGCGGATTCACTCATTACAGGGACCTCGCTTTGATCAGCACGCTCTCGGGGTCGGCGGCGCCGAGCGTCTCCATCTCGTCGGCCAGGACGTACCGGCCGAGCGTCGGCCCGGTCACCCGGTAGTACCGACCCAGGACGGTCTCGCGCATCTCCTCGACGACGACCTCGGTGTCGAGGGCGTCCATCGCCATCTCCTGGGCCTCGTCGAGACCGATGCCGGTCAGTTCCTCCGTGGCCGCCTGGTCGAAGATGACCTCGTGGACCTCGTCGCCGTCGTCGAGGACGCCCTTGATGCGCAGGTCGAACTCGCCCTCGACCTCGCCGTGCTCCGAACAGCGGCCGTTCTGGAGGACGCGCGTGCAGTCCTCCTCCGGACAGCGCTTGATGAGCCCGGACCCGGACTGAATGTCCACCAGCGCGCCCTCGATCTCGGTCGCGTCGTCGCCGACCTCGATGTCCTCGTCGACCTCCTCGATGGTGGTCGTCGAGTTGAGCTTCACCGAGAAGCGGCCCTCGTACTCGTCGGTGACGAGGTTGCCGAGCCGGTAGACCGCCCCCTCCTCGAGCTCGGGGAGGTCGCTCTTGGCCCACTTGGTGAACTTGACCGTGCCGGTCTCGTCGCCGAGCAGACCGACCTGGGCGATGGAGTCCGCCCGCGGCTCCCAGAGTTCGACCACCTTGGCGGTCAGATCGAGCCACTCCTCGGGAGCGTCGATGTCGGCCACCTCGGCGGCCTGGTCGCCGCCACCGCTCAACTGTTCGCGGTCCATGTCGGCCTCGTCGAGGTACGTCGAGACCACGCTACGGCGGGCCTCCTCGATGGGGACGCGGTACTCCGAGACCAGCGTCTCCAGCCGTTCCTCTATCTCGTCGACCGTGACGTCTAGCTGCTCGGAGAACTGTTCGTGTATCTCGACTGCGTGCTGTCGCAGGTCTGTCATGGGTGTTCCGTCTCCGCGTGTTTTCAGTGGGAGACGTACGCCGGTTGGTGCCCGATAGTATAAAAATCGTCGGTAGCGCGGTGAAAGTGGAAATCCGCCGAAAGAGCGGCCTCTGCGGGCGATCGGCGTCCCTGCGGGCACGGGACGACGACGCCACCAACGACTCTTTGGGGCCGGCGTCCGTACCGGCGGCCGTGAGCAACCGACGGCGTCTGAAGCGACTCCTCCGCACCAAACTGCACTCGGCGGGCAAGCAGTACGAGGAAGCCAAGCGCGCCTACAGCGACGCCCGGACGGCCGCGAAGGCCGACCTGCCGACCGACGAGGAGGGGCGGGCGAAGATCGTTTGCCGCCGGTACGCCGAGAAGCGCAGCGTCTCGCTGGACGAGGCTGCCAGACCGGCCTGCTACGACGCCGACCACCGGGACTGTCGGGGGTGCGTCGAGGACATCCGCGAGGGTCGCATCGAGACGTGGTGAGCCGTCCGGGACCGTCGGTCGCGCTCCGTGCGGCCGCGACGCCCGGTGAAACTACTTTACTGTCGACTCTGTAGGAAGTACCATGACGTGTCTGGTCGCCTTCGACGGGAGCGAACTCTCGAAAGCGGCGCTCCGCCGCGCCGAAGCGTTCGTCGGCGACGACGACCCGCTCCTCGTCGTGAGCGTCGTCCCGACCGACGAACCGCTCGCGGAGACGTACGACCTCGTCGAGGGCGACGAGTACGACCCCGAGGCGGCGGCCGAACGACTCCGCTCGGCGGCGAAGGCCGTCGCTCCCGACTGCGAGTTCCGGGCCAGACGGGTCGACCCCTACGCCGGCAAGGGCCGCATCGCAACGGAGATCGGCCACGCCATCCGCGAGATCGACGCCGATCTCGTCGTCGTCGGCAGCGAGAACGCCGGCCGCGTCGTCGAACCCGTCTCCACCGTCGGCAGTTCGGTCGCCTCCGGTACCGACTACGACGTCCTCATCGTCCGCTCGGCCTGACTCAGAACGACGACTCGATGATTTCGCCCAGTCGCTCGACGCGGTCGCGGTCGTAGGTCCACATCGAGTCCCACTCGTTCGGACCGGTCTCGATGGCCAGGAGTGCGGCCGGTTCCTCGCCCGGCGGCGGCTGGAAGACGACGAACCACGACCGGCGGTACCCAGCCGTCTCGCCGGCGTTGACCTCGATGTCGTCGAGATCGGGCATCGAGTCGGGCACCCCGTAAACCTCGACAGCGAGGTCGCTGTCGGCCAGTCGCTCGTACACCTTCCGGGTCCCGTACTCGTCTTCCATCCGCGACAGCTCCTGAAAGGCGACGTCGAGGCGGCCCTCGCCGACCTCCAGGGCCCGTTTTTCGATGAACCGCGACATCACGACGAGCAACAGTTTCTCCTTCGTCGACGCGGGGAACCCCCGGAGCGTGAACAGCATCTCGTCGAGGGCGGTGAGGACGTCCGGCGCCTCGTACTTCTCGATGCCGCTCAGCCCCGTCTTGTAGAGGTCGACGTTCACCAGGAGCACCGCCTGCTGGAGCGACTCCAGCGTCGAGGTAGCGACGACCTCCTCGTCCTCGATGAGGACGATGATGTTGTCGCCCCGGTCGGGGTCGTGCCGCTTCTCGATGTCGAGAGGCAACTGACCGAACGTCTCCTCCAGGAGCCGCTCGACGGCTTCGGGTCCCTCCCAGTTCACCACGAGTAGCTCCCGCTCCGGCGCCCGCTGTCTCGACAGGAACTCCCGGAACGCCTCGAGAACGTCGTCGGACATCGACTATCGGCTAGTGGGGCTGGACCGGAATAAACCCCGGAACCGACTAACCGCACGAAACCGAGGTTCAGACGCTCCGGGTGGACCCGCCGTCGACGGGCACCGCCGCGCCGTTGAGGTACGACGCCCGCTCGCTGCAGAGCCACGCGACGGCCTCGCCCAGTTCCCGTGGCTCGCCGATCCGTTCGAGGGGAACGTCGTCGGCCCAGTCGTCGAGGCCGGCCCCGTAGTCCTCGTAGTCGCCGCGCTCGACGGCGTCCTCGACGAGTTCCTCGATGCGGCCCGTCTCGTGGGCGCCCGGCAGCACCGCGTTCGTCCGCACCGCCGGGGCGAACTCGTGGGAGAGCGTCTTCATCAGGCCGATGACGCCCCGCCGGACGGCGTTCGACAGCACCAGCTCGTCGATGACCTCCTGGACCGACCGGCTGGTGATGCAGACGATGGTGCCGCCGCCGTCCTCGGTGATGGTCGGGTGGGCCGCCCGGACCGTCCGGACGACGCTCATCACCAGCAGGTCGTAGGCGTGATACCAGTCCTCGTCGTCGGTGTCGAGGAACGACCCCGACGGCGGGCCGCCCGCGCTCGTGACGACGTGGTCCAGTCGGCCGAACGTCTGGATGGTCTTCCCGACGAACCCCTCGATTTCGTCGTGTTCGGTGATGTCGGCGCTCACCGCGAGCACGTCGCCGTCGCCGGTCGCCGCCAGGCGGTCTTCGGCCCGCGCCAGACGGTCGGCGTCGCGGCCACACACCGCGACATCACAGCCCTCCCGGGCGAGCGCCTCCGCGCTCGCCAGGCCGAGCCCCGCGGTACCCGCCGTCACCAGTGCCGCGTTCCCCTCGATTCCGAGGTCCATACCGGCGGGTCGGCGGCCGTCGACTTAAGTGGTCGTCACTCCACGACCTCGACGCCCTCGAACTCGAAGCGCGCGCCCCCCTCGGCGCTGTCGGTCAACTCGACGGACCAGCCGTGGGCCTCGGCGATCTGCTTGACGATGAACAGCCCCAGCCCGGTCCCGTCCTCGGCGTCGGTGGTGCCGGCCTCGAACACCTCGTCGCGGCGGTCGGGCGGGATTCCGGGGCCGTCGTCGGCGACGTAGAGGACGCCGTCCTCGACCCCGACGCGGACCGTGAGGCCCTCGCCGCGATCCGACCGTCCCCCGTCGTCCCCGGCGTCGGCGTCGGACCGGGTTTCCTCGCCGGCCGCGTGTTCGACGCTGTTCCGGAACAGGTTCTCGAAGACGTGCAACAGTCGCTCGCGGTCGGAGTAGACCGCCCGGTCGACGCCCGCGGGTTCGAGGTCGGCCTCGCCGGTGGCCACGTTCGCCCACGCCTCGCGGGCGGTGTCGTGGACGGCGACCGGCGTCGGCTCCGCTATCGTCTGGCCGTGGCGAGCCAGCGCGAGCATCTCCTCGATGATTCGCTCGATGCGGTCGTGGGCGGCGGCGATGTCCTCGGCGTACGGCACGTCGGCCTCCTCGCGGGCGAGTTCGAGGTGGCCCCTGGCGACCGTCAGCGGGTTCCGGAGGTCGTGGCTGACGACCGACGCGAACGCCTCGAGGTGCTCGTTCTGCCGGCGGAGCTCCCGCTCGCGGGCCTTCCGCTCGCTGATGTCGGTGTAGGCGAGGTACGCGCGGTCGACGGCGCCGTCCCGGAGCAGGCCGACCCCGCGGAGCCGGAAGTCGCGGTCGCCCTCGGTCAACTCGAGGTCGATGTCGTCGCCGTCCCGGAGCCGGTCGACCAGCGCCGCCCACCGGTCGTCGCTCGCGGGCGGCACCCCGAGACCGGTGACCGACCGCCCGACTGCTTCCGGACCCACCTCGAAGAGGTCGTCGAAGGCCGGGTTGGTTCGCCGAACAACCGGATCGTCGTCCCGGAACTCCACCTCGACGACGGCGTCGGTCGTCCGGGAGAACAGCGTCCTGACGTCGTCGGCCTCCTCGCCGCCGAGGTGACGGAGCCGGATCCGGTTCCGCAGGGTCCGCGCGACGGCGCCGATAGGGTCGTCGTAGGCCGCCTCGGCGTGGGCGCAGATGGCCTCCGCCTCCCCCGGCGCACACTCCCGGTCGTCGTCGACGCCGGCGGCGTCGGCACTCTCCGTGACGACCGACTCCGCGCGCTCGTAGCCGACCGTCGCGCTGAACGCCTCGATTAGCTCCTCCAAGGCGACGGTCCCGTCGCCAGCGCCGATCCGTTCCTGGCTCATTCCCCTCACTCCGGAAACACCATCACGACCGACGTGGTGTTGTGGTAGCCGCTGAGCTGGCCTCGCTCCATGGCCAACTCGCCGTAGGTCTCGAAGCCGAGCATCGGGACCCCGAGTTCGTCGTACATCCCGGCGACGGCCTCGTCGAACCCGTCGCCGAGCGCCGTCGACCGACAGATGCAGTCGAAGACGAGCGCGCCGGCGACGTCCCCGTCCGTGCCCGCCATCGCCGCCCTCGCGGCCCGCCGGGCGGAGGCCTTCTGTGCCTCGTTGGTACCGGCGGTGACCCGCATCACGGTCCCTTCGGGTATCGAACAGGTGAACTCCATCGGGCCGTCGGTCGTCTTCGTCGGCCCCGGCCAGCGGACCTTCAGGCCGTTGCCCGTCTCCAGCCCGAACGCGTAGTTCGTCAGCGCGGCCGACAGCGCCTCCTCGCCCGGTTCCAGGGCGTCGAGGTCGTGGCCGTCGGCGGCCACCTCCTCGCGGACGTGGTCCTTCCAGACCTCGTAGGCCGGTTCGCCGTCGAGTTCGTGGACGACGTTCCCGTCGGCGGCCGTGACCTCCAGCGGCGGCGAGATGGTCTCGTGGCCGTGGGCGACGCCGACCTGCACAGGGCGCTTCGAGGCGACGGCGCCGAGCGCGACGGCGTCCTCGGCGACGGTTTCGTTACGGAAGACGTGGGTCGCCTCCATCTCGAGGTCGTCGCCGGCCGACCCGCCCGCGAGGCTGGTGTCCGGCCCCAGCACGTCCGGCACGGCCAGCGATAGCTCCTCGCCGTTGCCCGAGAGCCCGTCGTGGAGGATGACCGCCGAGCGGTGCGGGTAGCCCTCGACCCGCGGCGGCACCTCCCGGGCGGCGGCCTCCATCGCCGCCGTCTCGTCGGCCCGCAGCCCGCGACCCAGCCCGGTGAACGCCCGGTGGGTGTCCCCGTCGAGGACGGCCACGCCGACGCTGCCCGACTCGACGCCCGCCTCGGTGAACTCCCCGGCGGACGAACAGCCCAGGAGCGGTGCTCCCTCCGTGGCGCCCCGGACGCCGTCGAGAACCGCCTCGTAGTCGTAGCGGCTCGAACAGAACACGACGGCGAGACCCGGCTGCCCGTCGACGCCGGCCGCCGCCATCGCATCCGCGGCCGCCCCCTCCCCCACCGTCCGACCGTCCGTCCCGGAGCGAAGCCCGGTTCCGAAGCTGGTCGTCATCGAATCGAGTGGGGATACGTGAACTCCTCACAAATGTCTGTCGGGCGTAACGACTCCTGAACTGCGTCCGCACTCGCCCGTCACTCGCGGACGCGGACCGACCCGTCGTTCGTGACGCTGACGGTGATTTCCCGCCGGACCTCCCGGCCGTGGACGGCGTCGCCGGCGGCGTCGCCGACCAGCCGCATCACCTCGGGCGCGGTCCGGTTGACCTTCACGCCGGCCTCGTCGCAGGCCGAGTACACCATGTTCGGCACGTCGTAGAGGTCGGTCCCGGCCTCGACGGTTACCTGGACCGGGGCCGACAGCGCCTCCGCGAAGGCGACCGTCTCGCGGGCCTTGGCGACGTTCTCGCGGGCGCTGGACTCGACGCTGGAGACGTTCGCCCGGGAGGTACCGAGCCGGTCGGCGATGTCGGCCTGCGAGACGCCCCGCTCGCGGAACGCCAGCACCTCGGCCTGCCGTCGCGTGAGGACGCCCCCCTCCTCGTCGAAGCCCGCCCGTTCGAGCAACTCGTCGGGGTCGGGGAGGCTCACGTCAGTTGCCCCAGAAGTTCTCGCGGCTGCCCAGCCGCTCGCGGTCGAGTGCCTTCTCCCGTTCGCTCTTCGCTTCCCCGCCGTCTTCGGCTCCCGACTCCCCCTCGGCGTCCTCGTCGTCCATCGGGAGTCGCTCCAGTTCCTCGGCGCGGGCGTGGTTCGAGCGGACCTCCGTTATCTCGACCCTCGCGCGGGCCTCGGGCAGCACGCCGTCGACCATCACGATGAAGCCGTCCTCGGTTCGGCCGACGCCGGCGCCCGACTCGTGGATGTCCTCGACGTCGACGACGACCTCCTCGCCGAGCTTGACGGGCTGTTGTTTGAGGTCACGGATGGGCTGGTTGTAGTGGGAACACCACTCGGCGCCGCCGCGGTCGCCGTAGTGCTGGCACCCCATCCCCTCGATCCGCTCGGAGAAACTGGGGCAGTCGTCCGCGAGTGGGCAGTCCGGCATACGGTTCGATAGCGCCGGCGGCGATTAAACGCTTGCGGGTCGGTACGCCGAAAGCACCAGCGCTTTGGCCGTCCCGCCCGAAGACGGCACGATGAGTCGTCCGGTTCCCGAAGCCGCCCCCATCGTCGGTCTCGTCCTCGCCTTCGCGTTCGCGCTGTTCGGGTTTCTCTTCTCGGCGGACCACCTCGGGACGGCACTGGTCGGGGTCGCCCTTCTGTACCCGTTCGTCGCCTTCGGCGTCGCCCGCTCGGAGGACCCGACGGCGGTGTTCCGCCCCGACGTCGTCCTCGCGGTCGGCTTCCTCGGCGGCGCCCCGGTACTGCTGTACGGCGTCGCCACCGGGCGGCCGCTGTTCGGGGCGTTCGTCGCCAGCGTCGTCGCCGTCCCGCCCGCCCTCTATCACGCCCGGTTCGGCGAGTCGGTCAACCC
Organism: Natronomonas marina; assembly: GCF_024298905.1. NCBI lineage: Archaea > Methanobacteriati > Methanobacteriota > Halobacteria > Halobacteriales > Natronomonadaceae > Natronomonas > Natronomonas marina. The sequence continues at coordinate 446,518 of NZ_CP101154.1, read as the reverse complement.
GCTGTCGGCGTCGGCCTCGCTCGCGGTCGGCCTGCTCGTCGCCCTCGGTCTCCTGGCGTACGGCGCCGCCGGGAACCTCCTGCTCGGCGCGCTGTCGGCGGTCGTCGTCGGCCTCGGTGCGGTCGATTACCACCGCCAGCGGGGCGGCACGCTGGACCGCCGCGCCCGGACGGTCGGGGTCGTCGGCTGTCTGGGCGGCGGTCTCGCGGCCTTCGGCCTGCTCGCGGTGACCGACCGACCGACGGCCGGACTGGCGGCCGGCGCCGTGCTGGTCGCCATCGGCGGCGCGCTCGCGCTGGAGGCCGACCTACAGTAGGCCGCGCTCCTGGTCGGCCCGCTGGAACCACACGACCTCGCCGCCCTCGAAGAGGAACGCGACGGTCTCGCCGTCGATCCACCCGGTGACGGCCCGACAGTCCCCGTCGAGTTCGCGGCGCCACCGTCGCCCCGACCCGTCGACCGCGACGGCGCGACACCCCGAGGCGTCGTACAGCGCCGTCGGTCCGACCACGGGGGTTTCCGTCTCCACCGACACGGACGAGGACCACAGCCGCGTCCCGTCTGCGGCGTCGACCGTCCGGACGTCCGCGGGCCCGACGACGGCCGCACGGCCGTCGTTCGTCGCCAGCGCCTCTGTTTGCCGGTTCCACTCCAGCCGCCAGTCGACGGTTCCGTCGGGTGCGATTCCGAAGAGGTCCCGCCTGGCGAGGAGGGCGCGGCCGGCCGCGACCGACACCGGAACCCCACTACTGATCGCCCGTCGCCACCGCTTTCGTCCGTCCCCGGCGAGCGCGAGGAGGCCGCCACCCCCGCGGACGAGGACGCCCCCGTCGAAGCTCCACAGCGCTCCGACCGGCGTCGAAAGCGACCGGCGCCAGGCGACCGCCCCGTCCCGGACGGCCGCGACGCCGTCGCCGGTGGCGACGTAGACACCCCGCTCGTCGGCAACGAACGGCGCCCCGGCGTCGGTGACGCTCGTGCGCCACAGCTCCTCGCCCTCGAGTTCCGTCGACCGGCCGTCCCCGGCCTCGACTTCGCGCCCGCCGACCGCGACGACGCGTCCGGCCTCGTCGAGCAGGTAGACCGCCCCGCCGACGGCGACCGACCGCGCCGCCGTCCGGTGGACGTGACTCCACCGGTTCGACCCGTCCAGGTCCGCGACCGACAGCTCCACGCCGTCGACCCACTCGGGCTCGTCCCCCTCGAAGACCCAGTGACGGCCGTTCGCGGCGCCGACGACGCGCCCGTCGCCGACGGCGAACTGCGGGATGCCGAGCGTCCCCGGTGCGACCCGTTCGGTCCGGCGCACGTCGCCGCCGCCGTAGGCGTAGCCACAGCCGGCCAGCGACCCGGCGGCGGCCGTCCCGAACGCCGCCAGGAGTCGGCGTCGTCTCACGACAGCTCTCCCGCCATCTCCCGGAGCCGCTCGATCCGCTCGTCGGTCGGCGGGTGCGTCTCCGGGAACACGTCCGTCGAGACCAGTTCGGCGTCGCCGAAGGCCCGCACCTCCAGCGGCGCGACGTACAGCGCCTCTGCGCCGCCGTCGAGCTCCCGGAGGTCCCTGTCCGGCACCTCCGGCATCCGCTCGTCCATCGTCCGCAGGGCGCTGGCGAGCGCCGTCGGGTCGCCCGTCAGCGCCGCGGCCCCGCGGTCGGCCGCGTACTCGCGGTACCGCGAGAGGACGCGGTGGACCAGCACGCTCGCCGCCCAGAACATCGCCGACAGCGCCAGCGTCAGCACCGCCGCCACGACGAGGACGAGGATCGCCTTGACCGCACCCTCGCCGTCGCCGTCCGCGGAGCCGCCGACCCCCAGCATCCGGGCGACGCCGTACAGGAGGTAGTACGCCACCATAGCGACGTAGTACGTCACCGTCGGCAGCAGCCACGCGACCGTCATGAGCGTCGCGTCCCCGTTGCGGAGGTGCGCCATCTCGTGGGCCAGAACCGCCTCGCGCTCCCGTTCGTCCAGCGTCTCCAGGAGACCCGTCGTCACGACGACCGTCGCCCCCCGGGGACCGCGGACCGCCGCGGCGTTCGGCGCCTCGTTGTCGGTCACCGCGACGTCGGGCGGTTCGATGTCGGCCAGCTGTGCCAGCCGCGTCACCGACTCCTGCAGTTCCGGGTACGACTCGGCGCGGGTTCGGCTGGCGCCGACCGACCCGACGACGGTCCGGGGACCGAACCACGCCTGGACGGCGAGGCCGCCGGCGACGACGGGGACCGCGAGCCACGGCTCGACGTACACCTCGCCGCGGTGGGGGCCGAAGTCGAGCGACCCCAGGAACGGCAGGAAGACGTGATTGACCGTGGCGACGAACCCGTAGAGGAACGCGAACGGGAGCACCACGACGAGGACGAGCGTGAGAACCATCCGGCGGCGGAGGGGCGGATCGTCGGGTAACATCGACGGCACACGCGTTTCCGTCCTCGCGGACGGACTTTAAATTCACGCGTTCGAGAGCCTGACGAACGCCGGGCGGCCGTCACTCGACGAACCGGGCGAGGACCTTCCGGTCGAGGACGTCAAGGGCGACCACGACGACGACGGCGACGCCGACCTGGACGGTCACCGGCAACGCCGTGAACAGGCCGTAGACGATCAGCTGTCCGAACAGCAGGACTGCTCCCAGTTCCAGGCGGTCGACGAGCGCCTTCAGGTTCAGGTCCTCCTCGAGGTCGACCCGTGCCGGCACCCGGGTCTCCTCGCCGACGCCCAGCAGTCCCAGGAGCGGCGGTCCGTCGCCCGACATGGATGGCCGTACTTCGAGGCCGGGCAAGTGTTTACCGAATCGTGTCCCGGGCCGCTCGACCCGGCCGGGGTGCCGGAGCGGGCGACGTCCGGGCCGCCCGGGGCCAAACGCTGCCTTCCCCGCGCCCGTACCCCGGCACGTCAGCCCATGTCCCGTCCGTTCCTCTCGGCCCGCTGGAAGAACCCCGCCACACCCCAGTCCTCGGTAATTGAGACTTGATTCTCAAATTCAGATTCGTAGTTCCGGGATTCATTTCGACTAGTCTATAACGCGTAACTTAGTCGGAGTTCCCCTGTCCTCTCATTATCCTGAACATAGTCACAGATGATCTCTCGCAACTCGTAGCCAATGCTGTGATACTTTGTCCCCACTGTCGGGGATCCATCTTCACGACGTTGAGATCCGTCGAACAAAACATCTATGATGAATTAGTGGAAAACGTATCTATGGACACAGGCCCCCACAACGATGCTTTGGGGGATAACGAAGAGAGCACAAGCCGTTATAAATCCATTATCGAAGCGGTGCAGGATGGCGTTTTTGTCGTCAATCTGGACGGCACCATCACCTACGTCAACGACTCGCTTTGTTCACTGGTTGGACATAATCCGAACGAACTGGTTGGCGAGACGTTCGATACCCTGGTCGAGTCGGAACTGGTTCAATCGGAGGAGTTCAGTCGATTCGTTACGGCGATCGACAACCTTGCCGACGGAGAAATTCAGGACCAGATTCTGACATTCGAACTCAACCAGGAAACCGAGCAGATGGTAGACGTTCGCGTCTCACAACACATCCGCGACGACGGCACTGAAGATATCGTCGGCGTGGTTCGGGACGTGACAGAGCGCGAGCAGAGGGCCCGGGCGGCAGAACAAAAACAGGAGGTGCTCGCCAAGCTCTACCAAGTTGGTGCAGAGAACGCTCTCACGTTCGAAGAAAAAGCCGAACGCATCCTCTCCATCGGATGTGAGTACCTGGATCTACCGTTTGGGTTCTTAACGAGAGTTGACGAGGGCGAACAGGAGATCGTCCACGCTGTTGGCGACCACAAACTCCTCCAACCGGACGAATCAGCACCGCTGGAGCAGTCGTACTGTCGGAAGACCATCGAAAGCGACGACCTGGTCGGTATGCAGGATGCACGAGCGGAGTTGGGTGACGATGACCCGGCGTACGAACTGTTCGAGTTGGGCTGTTATATCGGAACGAAGGTCATGGTCGGGGAGACCCTCTATGGGACGTTCTGCTTTGCGGCCCCACACGACCGTGACCGGGAGTTCACCGCTGGCGAGCGAGAGGTGGTCAAGCTCCTTGGACAGTGGGCGGGGTACGAACTCGAACGGCAGCGATTCGAAGAACGCCTGGAAGGTCTGCACGAGATATCACAGCAGTTGCTGGCGGCTGAAACGACGACGGATATCGCAAACATCACGATTGAGGAGGTTATGGACCTGTTCGGTCTCTCGGTGAGTGCGTTTTGGAAGTACGATGCCAGCCAGGACGTGTTACGCCCGGTGGCCGAAACCGACGACGCAGTACGGATCGTCGGGGAGGCCCCGACGTTCGAGCGAGGTGACGCACTCCTGTGGGAGAGTTTCGACAGTGGGGAAATCCGGCACTACGAGGACCTGACCGAACAACCTGGAGCGTACAACCCGGAGACGCCATTGCGGTCAGAAGTCCACGTTCCCTGTGGGAATCACGGCATCATCACGAGTTCCGCGACCGAGCCACATGCGTTCGACGAGATCGACATCGAAAGCCTCCAACTGCTTGAAGCGCTGGTCACGGAGGCCATCACCGCAGTCAAGCGCGAAGAACAGCTGGCCGAGCGTGGTGAAGCACTCCAGCGACAGAACGACCGCCTCGAAGAGTTTGCCGATGTCGTGGCACACGACCTTCGAAACCCAATGACGGGAGCGGTCGGCTTTCTCGAAATCGCCCGCAAAACGAACGAGCCACAGCATTTCGAGCGCGTCGAACAGTCCCTGGACCGGATGGAGGAACTCATCGACGAGTTGCTGATGATCGCACGTGGTGATCGCCAGGCAATCAATATACGCACACTTTCGTTACAACCAGCCGTTGAAGAAGCGTGGTCGTATACCGACGCCCCGGAAGCGACGCTGTCCGTAGACGACCCGCTCGGTGAGATACAGGCCGACGAGACACGACTACTGCAACTGTTCGGCAATCTCTTTCGCAACAGTGTCGAACACGGTAGCGACGAGGTTACCGTGGAAGTCGGTCCCCTCGCTGACGAGGAGGGGTTCTACGTCGCCGATGACGGGCCAGGGTTTTCCGACAAGCAACGGACGGAGATCGAAGCACTCGGAGACACGGACGAGATGACGGGATTTGGAATCGGACTCATGAGCGTTATCGATGTCGTGGAAGCACACGGGTGGGACCTCTTAGTCCCCGCCGCAGATCAGGGAGCACGCATCGAAATCCGAACTGGTGAACGGAGCGAATGATCCGTAGGATCAAACGTACCCGCGATGAAGCGGGTATAAGAGGCGTACATGACCGCTGAAATAGTCATTGCTGAGGATGATGAGACGACCCGGGAAGTCATCGAATTCAACCTGACTGACAACGGGTGGGATGTGGTGGCGTTTACAGATGGTGCTGAGTGTTGGGAGCATCTCGAATCACGAACCAGCGACCCACCAGATCTCGTGGTGTTAGACGTGATGATGCCCGAACTCGATGGGCTTTCAGTTCTCGAACATATCCGGGATCACGACGCACTCGTCGATCTGCCAGTTGTCATGTTGACGTCCCGTAATCGGGAAGAAGATATCGTGCAAGCACTCGACGCCGGTGCTGACGATTTTGTGGCAAAGCCCTTTTCGGAAGCCGAGCTTGTCAGTCGAGTTGAGAAGGTGCTCGACAAAGCGTGAGAGAGGATTGCATAACGACAATGTATGTGAAATTCTGTAGTTTCAGGTTCGGCACCAATGCGATAGTAATTATACCTCAGTAAGAATTAGTCGAACTAATGGTACGGTGGTCCCGTCGTGAGTTCCTTCGGTACACGACAGTCGGAACAGCAACAGGGGTTGCTGGTTGCAGCGCTTTTTCGCCATCGGACTCGGATACGGACAGTTCGAGCACGGCCGGAGATGATGGGGAGCCATCCGCGCAACTTTCCGAGCCGATATCGGGGGAAGCCGTCGGACTCTCCGGTAACGCAATCGCGGACGTGACACTCGATGTGATAGTGCCGGGTCGGGGAGCAGTTGCTCGAACAAAAACCGACGGGCAGGGTCAGTTCGAGATCGAAGGATGGGGGGCACCAGTTTGGTTGCGCGCTACCGCCTCGGAGTTTATTCGACGCACCATCGCTGTCGCACCAGGTGCAAACCGTCGAATCGCACTCACACCCCGTGACGGTACGGTGTCACTCGCCTTTGGCGGTGATATGATGTTCGGTCGTCGGTTCTACGAGGACGATGACCCGCTTGAACCACATTTCCAGATTCAGCAAGACGAGCTTCGTTCATCACACGATGCGATTCTGCGAGGTATCTCTCCGCTGTTGGCGGATGCCGATATCACGTCAGTCAACCTCGAAACGCCGGTCACGACGACGGCCTGGAGGCATCCGTCGAAACGGTACACGTTCGTCTCTCATCCGGAGGCCGCAGCAGCGATGGGGAGGGCTGAGATCGACTACGCTGCACTCGGAAACAACCACACGCTTGATGCGCTCACACCAGGACTGGACGACACATTGCAGACGCTCTCCGATTCCGGAATCGAGAGTTCCGGTGCCGGCGACTCGAATACGGAAGCGTGGCAACCGGCATACATTGAAGTCCAGGGGCTCACTGTTGGCTTACTTTCCTGTACCACCGTCACGGGAGAACAGTACGATATGGACTGGTCGGCAGACGACGGCCAGTCCGAGACCCATACGGTTGCGAACAACAGTGCCGCCGGGTCTACCGACGCCGAGACGCTGACAGTTCCGGGCGGCGTCGGCGTTGCAGCAGCAACTGAATCACGGTTAGCCGAGCACGTTACACAGACCGAGACAGATGCGGACGTGACCGTCGTTCAGATCCACGGCGGCGAGGAGTACCGGCAGGAACCGACCGAACAGATGGAGCGGCTGACTGATACGGCCATTTCGGCCGGCGCAGACATCGTTGTCCACCACCATCCTCACGTCACTGGTGGGTTGGAACTGCGAGATGGTGCGGTGGTCGCGTGGACACTTGGAAACCTTGTATTCGATCAAGAGCTTTGGTCAACCCTTCCCTCGTACGTATTGACTGTCCATGCTACTGATGATGGAATCACGAGGGCGTACATAGAGCCACTCCTGATCGAAGGATACGTTCCGAAAGGGATCGTCGGTAAGCCCCGAACGTGGCAACTTCGGAGGACAGCTGGACTGTCTTCCCGTGAGTTTTCGCTCGGTGACGGGAGCCTCGAATACATCGCCGACAGGAACAGGGACACCCGAGCAGCGACACGCACACTGAGCGGGAGGAACATGATTTACAGACGAGAATCAGGGTGGGTCAATCGAGTTCAGGACGGAAAATCGTCGGTCGAACCCGGACGTGACCTTCTTCCGACAGGGACGTTCGACAATCCGGATATCGACGACGATCGGTATGAAGGTGCACTGTGGCGGTTCGGTCGGGGTGAGAATTCCAACGGGCCAGAATTCGGATATGACGGAAGCGGTGGCATTCAAATATCTCGGGTGCCCGACAACACGCAGCGATCGATTCTGACGACGGCCGCACGTATGCCGCTCGCAGGGCCGACAACGCTGCTCGGGCAGTATCGTCACGAGTCGGACGCCCGACTGGAACTCCTCGTGCGATGGTACGAATCGACCAGTGGCTCCGCGCTCGATTCGGTGTCGATCAACCTCGGGCAGACAACCGGATGGGAACGTCTCAGACAGCCATTACAAACAGCAGCGGAGGCCAACTACATTCGGTTTTACTTCCGTCTGTACCCGCCCGGCAGCGGAAAGGAACGTGTCGTTCGTATCGACAACCTCCGGTTGGTCGAGTGGTCCGACACAGTCGAAGGGGACAAAAAAGAGTACGACCACCTCCGGGTGCGAGATACTGCAACCATCGAGTTCGCAACGGACGATCTACTGGACGAAGAGATATCGTGGACAGAGATCGAGTGAGTGAGTTAGTGGTGCAATCGTCCCGAAAAGAAATCATTTACCCGGCTAACCGTTGGTCACTGCTCTATGGAAAGATACCGGTAGAAGGTTGGCATCGGCACTCACGACTCACAATCTATCCATAGTGAGTGTGATTAGACTGAACTCACCAACGTCCACTCGCAGACAAACAGACTTACCTTTGAACGGCTTATAATTGGACGTAATGTGGGTTGCTACGCTGCTTGCTGTTGTCGGGTTACTCGGCGTAGCAGTGACCACGCAGTTCACCGGCTACCGTCTTGGCGGAACGATCACCGTGCCGGTACTCGCGGTGTATACGCTCAAGAACGTCCTGATGCTACCGGTATTCGTTCTCAGTACTATCGCCGCGTACATCGGCCTCTGGTACCTTCGGCAGCGGACCCTGATCTACGGCCGAGACGAATTTCTCGCCGCATTGATCATCGGCACGTCAGTCCCATTGGTAACGCTTCTCGGGCTCATTCAGGTCGGGTTTGGTACAGACCTCATCGTCTTGATCGGCAGTATTCTTCCGGGGTTGGCGGCGTACAACTTTCACAGCATCAAACCGGAGTTTCGACGGAACGATGTAGTCGCAACTGTGGGCCTGTTCACGGCTCTGTTCGCACTCGGTTTTGTACTGGTCTCTCCCGGAATCGCTGCGCGATTCGGGACGGTAACGCCACCGGTGTTGTTCGCAGCAACCGCCGATGTGGCGGTCTACAATAATGCGGTCGTCAGTATCTCAACCGAAGCGGTCGTCATACCGAGGAATCTCGTGGCTGGTCTCTTTATAACCGGTCTGATCGTATCCGAGCGCATCAGAGCCCGGTTCGGCGTCCGGGTCGGCGTCGTCACCGCGGTCTTGTTGGCTGTCTACGCACTCACGAATTACTGGCTCATCGTGATGTACGTGGCGTTGTTAGTGCTTGCATTCGGCTTCGTGCAGGCAGCGAACCACGCCACACTGCGATATGGCAGAGTACTCCTTGGAACCACTATCGCATTCGCGGTTCTCCTGGGGATTCCCTTCACACTCTGGCTCCCTATTGATCGCGGTCTATCTGGCTTTTTTACTGCGTTGCTCGCCGGCATTACAGCATATAACGCCCACGTGACGGGCTCGTTCGATCGGCGGCTTGTACTGCCGCTTCAAGCAGTGGTGTTCGTTCCGGCGTTGGTCGCCGCGCGAGTATTCGCTACGCCGGAACCACGCGGTATCCCGCAAGAACTCACGCTGCCAGTCGTACTGACAGGTATACTCGTGGTGGTGGTCGGTGTTGGAATTGGGCGCTGGTATGCGGTGACCCAACCTAACGAGACCGAGGTACGGTCTGCGTCCGTCCTGTCGGGTGATAACCTATGAGCAGAACTGCATACGAGATATATGGACGGGGATTCGGCTGGTCGTGGCGACTTCGCATTCAGCAACGCGTGGTTGCGACCGGAGGGCACCACTACGATACATCCCGAGAGGCGCGACAGGCTGTAGACCGCGTGCGAGGTGCAGTTGCATCGCTCACCGGTGATGACGAGGCGTTCGAACGCGAGGATATTAGCGATCCTCGAACGGTCCTCAGGGAAGACCCGACTCCGAGTGGTGACCTTCCACAGGACAGGAACAATTGGGTGTGGCAACTACAGACACCCGAGCGCACCCTCGCCAACAGCGCAGACCGGTTCCCTACCGAGAGCGATGCCAGGCATGCGTTGGATCGGTTCCTGGAGCGGGCCGCGGGTGCCCTCCCCATGTTTATGATCGGTGCCGAATACGAGTGGCGGGACGGCCCACGGCCTATCGAGGTCGGGAAGCCGAGCCTGACCGGTATCATTAAAGAGTTAACACGAGGGTTCCGTCACCGTAAGGCACTCCGACGCCTGGACACTCGCATCGCCGTGGCGGGGAGCCGTGGCAAGACATCGACGACCCGCCGGCTCGACGACGTGTTCAATCGCCGTGGCTACGATACCCTGACGAAGATCACCGGGAACCATCCGACACTCATCCACAACGGCGAGGTTCACCCCATCGAACGTCGGGGCCCTCGGACGACGCTGTACGAGAACATCAGCGTCATCGGGGAGTTCGCTCCGGAACTCGATGCCTATGCCGCCGAGGATATCGGCATCTTCGAAAATCAGGGCATCACCGAGTACACCACCCGGCTCATTAATCAACAACTCATCGATCCGGACATCGTCATTCTCACCAACGTCCGCCAGGATCACAACGACACGCTTGGCAAGACGCGGACCAATATCGCCCGATCATTCGCACGGTCGGTCTCCGCCGGGACACACGTCATTAGTGGGGAACAACACCCTGTTCTCCACGAGTATATGCGAGAGGAGATCGAACGGCGGGGCGGTACCATCGAACAGGTCGAGATTCCAGGACGACACGAGGGGATGATCGGGGCAGAGACTGCGCACGCAATCGATTCGGTCCTGTCGTTTCTCGGCGAATCGCCGCTCCCCGAGGGTGAACTCGAAGCGTTTTTGGACGCGATCCAGCCGGAATGGACACGACTTCCCGACGGTCGTGTGTTCAATGCAGCACAAGTGAACGACGTCGAGAGTACGGAGATGGTTCGTCAGGCACTCGTTTCGGAAGACGAACAGATACTGCCGTTCGTCTATCTCCGCCGAGACCGGCGGGGTCGAACCGCCTCGTTCGCAGAGTACGTTGACCTCCTCTACGATCAAGGCCACATCGATAGCGCCCACGTTGGCGGGGCCAATACGCGTGCGTTCGCTGAGAATACCGAGCTGCCGGTCACCCGACACGACAAAGGAAGCGACGCCGAGACTGTGCTGACCGATCTTCTCGCAGAGGGCGAGCCTGTCGTCATCATGGGAAACACCGTCGATGAGTTCATGCGTGAGTTCGAGGAGGTTGTACGTACTCAGGAACAGGAAGCAACCGAATCTATCAAACCGACGTAGAACTCTATTGCCGCTCATTGAGTGAATAAGTTGTGCCGACGAGTACGATGCCAGCGATGACCGGGAAGAGGCCCAATACCGGAGCCCATCGCAGTACTACGGTGCGGAGGGTGAAGTCGGGATGCATGATAGGTGACACCTGCTAATTTATAACCTATACAGCAGTAACGTCCCGGAAGCGTGCCGAATCCTCCACAGGAGTTTGGATCTATCGATCTCGACTTTTCGTCGAATCCCGAGCTGGCGGCAGAGTTCCCTGATAACTCGAAGGCACTCCTGATGCTTGGTTTCGAGCTGCTACACGCAAAGAGGTGGCCGATGGCATCCATCTCGGAGCAGCTTCAGGCCTACCTGGACCAGGGCTTCGATCCAGCCGAAGCCGTTGGCGAGCTTGACCTCGTCACCGACACCCTCCCGTTCTGGAAGCTGGAGAAGAACTGGTACAAACTCGACAGGGAGGACGCCGCACGGCTCTATCTCTACCGGTCCCTCACCGCCTCGAAGGACTACGCCATCGAAGAGGAGTTGAAGGACGGCGTTGCGGAACATCTCGGCCTGAACGACACCGTCACCGAAAACACAATCGAGCGCATCAGTGAGGAAGTCGAGAAACAACTCGGCGGTGAGGTACGTACCGAGGTTCGGGAGGTCCTAGAGGAACTGGAGGACAACGACGAGGTCGTCACGCTGCCGGAATCCTCAGCCGACGGGCGCGGAGAGCCGCCGCTCGTGCTCATCTCGCGCGAGATGCGGAAGAGAGCGTACCAGTATTTCCAGCTGGACCGGGACGAGTCACGGGTCACGTACCCCAAGTGGCAGTTGTTCAAGCTGATGGAGATCGCCGGGCTGTGCAACATCCACCCCAACGACGCCGAGGAATCACTCCGGTTTCTCCCGTACTTTTACTACCGAGACGTGCCCGGCTTCAAAACGCTCTGGAACCAGCTCCGCGAGTATGACATGCTCAAACTGCGGAAGATGTACCTCGCCGCCTTGGAGTCGATCATTACCGTAATCGATGAGTACGGCTACCTGCCCGAGACGACCGATATCGCCGTGGACCTCACGAATATCATGTGGTACGGTCGGCACTCGAACCAGAAAAACAAGAACGGGGAGCCGCTCGACCGGGATGAGATTCCGCACGAAGACCAGCCCATCGGCGTCGAGGGTGTGAATGAGAAGGCGGGGAGCGCCTACGCGTTCCAGATCGCGTCCGTGAGCCTCGCCAACGTCGAGATACCCGTGACGCTGGCCGCGAAGAGCATCCAGCGCCGCGGGAACATCGAGCACCAGATAGACGAACTGCTCACCTACGCCGATCAGTACGTTGAGCCTGATGTCGTCTGTATGGACGGGGGATTCTACGGTCGCGGAATGCACGAGTGTCTCGAAAATCACAGCCTCGACTTCATTTCCCGTCTGCGAGGGCGTATGCCCTCTATCGTGAGGGAACTCAAGGAAGGCGCGATTTACAACGACCTGGACTACAATGCAGCGGGATACGACGTTCGCATCGGTGAGGAAGTCCCGGAAAGCGAGGCCGAGTCGTGGCTCATCACGATGCCGTCGGAGAAACGTATCTCCAGGGCTGACACCGGAACCGAAGACCAGGGGAATTGGGAGGTCTACTACACCAACCTCAATCCCGAGCAGTTCGGCGGGTTGGAGATCGGGCGACGATATCGGCAGCGTTGGGCGGTGGAGACATCCTATCGACTGATGAAACACGATTTCACCGCGAAGTCGGCAAGCGAACTCCGGAGCCAGCGAGAATTTATCGCCAGCATGGCGTTCATCTACAACGCGATGTGGATGGCGTCGAACGTGAAGTACGCTGTGGAGAACGACCGCCCGGTGAAAGATGACCAGGGGCGTTACCCCTTCACCGCCAACCAGTTGATGATCGCCATGCTGCTTGACATGGAGGACATTGATATCGGAGAAGTGCGAGATCTATCAGTTCGAAGTAACATTGTTCGAGAGGTGTTCGGAGATGGCTATCCGTTCCGTCTCGAAGGCCATCCTGAATTTGAGAACTGAGGCTCAATTACCGAGGACTGACCCGCCTTGACTCGTCCCAGGTGGCACGTCGGTGGGATACCAAATTCCAATACCCCTCCGGCCGAACATCCGTCCACCGATGGTCTCCGACCTCGTTCTTGCGGCTGGGTTCCTCATCTGCGGTACGTTCACCGTCGTTCTGGGAACCGTTCACTTCGCCATGCCGTGGCTACTGGATTTCGACGGTGCGATACCAGTGGAGGGCGACTCGCTGCGTCCGCTGAATCTGCTCGTCGTCACGTACCAGACGAAGCGATCGGATGTCCGCGGAATCGCGCAGATTATGAACCACGCCGTCAGCTACACCCTCGTTTCGATCGGGGTTCTCGATCTACTCGCGTCGCGCTGGCTTTCGGCGTGGTTCGCGCCGTACCTGCTCGTGTGGATCGCTGGCTGGTGGTTTCTCCGTGCAGCGACACAGCGTCACATGGGTTCCCGACCGGACGATCGGCTGGTCGCAGCAGGGTTCACGCTCATCGGCGTGTTTCATCTCGCGGTCGCTGTAACCTAGAGAAACCGGTCGCTGACGGCCTCGTCGGAATCGTACACTGATCGTTCCACCCGAACCAGTCGTCGCGGTTGTCGGCGACGACGTCGTACAGGGGCTCACGGACGCCGCTCGGGAGGAGCCGACCGACACGTACCGGGCCAGCAGTTCCTGTCCCGCGTCGGACTGCACCGCGGCGAACTGGAGTCGCCCGTCGGGATCTCGAGAGGGCAGAAAGGCAACGAGCCCGTTACAGACCCCGTCGAACAACACGACCGCCTCGTCCTGCGGCCCTTGTCTCGGTATCCGTCTCAGCGGTCATCCGTGTCTTCCTCCAGCCGTTTGCTCCGAGACGCGACGACGTCCAGCCCCGGGCTGTAGTAGCACACTGGCTCTTCGTCCGGGCGGGCGAAGCCATCGGCTCGCAACAGCGTATCGGTTTCGACGGTCGCGGCGGCCGGGTACAGCGTCCATGTGTCGTGATCGACGTCGGTGTAGCGGAGTGACCCGTCGGGCGCTTCGGTGTAGAAGCGATAGCGCTCGACGAGAAACTCCGCCAGCGGATCCGTCGGTGCGTCGAACGGTTCGCCGGTCGGCCAGTACGTGGCCTCGTAGTGGCCGGGACGGGCACCGGGATGGCGACGCCGGCTCTCGAACCGGACGCGGCCGTCGCTCATCTCCAGCGCGATCCGGGCGTAGTAGTACGGGAGGTGATGGAACAGGCGGGCACCGGTGACGCTGGCGAGCCCCTGTGCGTCCAGGCTGAAGAAGTAGACGCTCGGCACGCCGTCACGGATGACGTACGTCCGGACGTTGATTTCAGGGAGCCGCACGCCGAGCGGTCGCGGGACCCCCTTCGGCCGGACGGCGACGTTCGTGAACGGGACCACCGAGAGCCACGCGCTCCCGTCGTGAGTGTCCGCGCTGAGCGACGCGGGGAGATGGGCGTTCATCGACTCCGGATCGACCGGCCAGTTCTCGAACAGCAGGTGGCGCCAGCCCATCTCCAGTGGAACGACCATACCGGGTAGTTGGGGTCACCGACGGAAGTTCCTCACGGTATACGCGGCCAGTACTGCGGGAACACACCCGGGGCTTCGGCACCGACAGGCTCGGCCGGAGGCGGCGGTACCGCGTCGACCACCCGCGGTGAGCGGTCTACGACGTCGAGTCGCTGACGCTCGATTCCGACTTCGGGACGTGCTACGGCGACGAGTGGGCGTTCCCGAACGACACCGACCCGATACACGAGATATTCGCACAGGGGTCCGACGCGGCCGTCTACCCCTCGGAGTCCCCCGAGAGGTAACACGAGCCGTGGAGTCGGAACCGGACCGGAGCGGTCGGTCGCGTGCGTCCCGATTTTTCGTCGTTCGGGGGAGCGCCGCTCGCACACCGCTCGTTGAAAAGGGTCGGTGCGAAGCGTTTTGCCCGATGCCGCACAACGCCGAGGCGTGACCGCGGTCGACGACTGGGAGTCGAAACTGGAGGCGGCCGGCGAACTGACCAGCGACGCCGCCGACACCATCATCGCGGCCCACGGCGACCGCGGCGTCCGAGCCATCGAGGCCGTCGGCGAGGAACGGGTCAAGGAGTACCGCGATTTCACCGTCGTCGTCGGCCACTCCGAGGAGCACGTCGTCGAGGACGGCGGCTGCGAGTGCGAGGACAGCCGGTACAACCTCGACCCCGAGGACCCGACCGAACTCTGCTGGCACGTCATCGCCGCCAAGGTGGCCCGCCGGATCGATGCCGTCGACCACCACGACATGTGGTACTCCGAGGTCCGGGAGTTCCTCTGACGCGGGGCTCGTGTAGCTCACAGGTCCTGAATGTAGATCGTTGGTTTTGAGCGGTTTCTATAGGAACGGGTACTTAATAGTGCCGTCCATCGCCGCCCACAGCGTTAACGAACTTCCCCCCGTTCATCCGGGTGGGCGTTGTGTCCCAAGCAACGACCGGCTCCGGACCAGAGCCCCAACGCCCGTATCCCATACCTGTCCGTCGGTGGTTTCCCTCCACCAACTCTCCTCCCTCCCGTTTCACAGCGCGCCGAGCTGTTCGCCGACGAGCAGCCACAGCGCGACGAGCCACGTCTGGAAGACGAGCGTGCCGAGCGCCGACAGCACGAGGAACGTCCGGTCGTCCATGTCAGCGAACCCGGCCGGGACGGTGAGCATCCCGCGGGTGAACAGCAGGGCATTCGAGACGGGGACGGCGACCGGACCCCACCGCTCGAACCAGGCCTCGAAGCGTTCGAGACGCGACTCCGAGACGCGGAACCACGATTGTGCCAGCAGGTACTCCCGGCCGGCCCGCTTTGCGACGGTGAACAGCGCGAACTGCCCGACCGTCGCGCCCAGCACCATGACGCCGACGACCGCCGCGATCCCCGAGTAGTCGGTCGGGCCGTCGGCGAGCAACGCGACGCCGGCGGGCGCCAGCGCCTCGCTCGGTGCGAAGTACAGCAGCATCGCCCCCTCCAGGATGAGTATCAGAAAGAGGGCGGCCAGCCCGTAGGTTTCCAGCAGGTACTCGGCGAACGACGAGTCCGCGAAGACGAACAGATAGACGCCGACCAGAAGACACGAAAGCGTCACGCCGCCCGCGATGTAGACGATATACCGCTCGAAGAACGACCGGAGGCGCGACCCGGAGGGCTCCGTCCCGACTGCCATTCGTACCGACTCTCGGGCCACGGGCGTTAAATGCGTTGTGTCACGGCCCGCGAAGCGACGCGTCTTTGCCGGACGCGGCCGGACGGCCGGTATGGACCTCACGAACCGGCCCCGACGACTCCGCACGGACGGGGTCCGGCCGCTGGTCAGCGAGACCGACCTCCGGGCCTCGGACCTCGTCGCGCCCGTCTTCGTCGACGCGACGGCCGACGAGCGAGTCCCCATCGAGTCGATGCCGGGCCACGAGCGGGTCCCCGTCGCCGAGAGCGTCGCCCGCGTCCGCGAGATAGCCGAGAAGGGCGTCGAGGCGGTGATGGTGTTCGGTGTCCCCGAGTCGAAGGACTCCGAGGGAAGCCGGGCGTGGGCCGACGACGGCGTCGTCCAGCGCGCCGTCTCCCGCATCACCGATCGCACCGACGTCTACGTCATCACGGATGTCTGCATGTGCGAGTACACCGACCACGGTCACTGCGGCCTCCTGGAGGACGGCGCCCGCGAGGACCCCCGGATGACGGTCGACAACGACGCGACCCTGGAGGCGCTGGGCCGCATCGCCGTCTCCCACGCCGACGCCGGCGCCGACATGGTCGCGCCCTCGGGGATGATGGACGGGATGGTGGCCGCCGTCCGGGCGGCGCTGGACGCCGCCGGCCACGGGAACCTGCCGGTGATGTCCTACGCCGCCAAGTACGAGTCGGCCTTCTACGGCCCGTTCCGGGACGCCGCCGACGGCGCGCCCGCCTTCGGCGACCGGCGACACTACCAGATGGACCCCGCGAACGCGCGCGAGGCCACGCGCGAGGTCCGCCTCGACGTCGAGCAGGGCGCCGACGTCCTGATGGTCAAGCCCGCGCTGCCGTACCTCGACGTCGTCGCCGCGGTTCGCCGGGAGTTCGACCACCCCGTCGCCGCCTACAACGTCTCCGGCGAGTACGCGATGTTGCACGCCGCCGCCGAGAAGGGGTGGCTCGACCTCGAGGCGGTCGCCCACGAGTCGCTGCTCTCCATCAAGCGGGCCGGTTCGGACCTGATACTGACGTACTTCGCCGAGGACGTCGCCGAGCGGCTGTGACCCCCTGAGATCCCACCGCGCGCGCCGCAAAGCGCGCCGAACGACGGGGGTTGGCAATGCTTGCCTTCGACGTTCGTCCAGAATCGAGTCGGATATCTACCGGAATAGTTGACGCTGTACGACCTTATATAGATATTATCGTGCCCAAGACCGGACGGGTGTCCACCGACGCAGTAATAGATTTGCTATCTTCAACTACAACCTTTATGTGGTGGTGTTCCATGACGCTCTCTTGTGAGTCGGAAGACAAACATGGTCGAAACATACGCAAACATGGACGAACTTCCAAACGGAGTTGCGAGTAGTACGGAGGTAGCAATATGATCGACGCGCTGGTGTTGCAGGCGAGTGCCGAGGAGATGGCGGCCGCCATCAACGAGACGTGGATTCTGACGGTGACGTTCCTCATCTTCTTCATGCACGCCGGCTTCGCGATGCTGGAGGCCGGGCAGGTGCGCTCGAAGAACGTCGCCAACCAGCTCACGAAGAACATGCTGACGTGGGCCGTCGGCGTCATGGTGTTCTTCGTCATCGGCACCGGCATCGCGAGTCTCGCGACCGGCGCGGGCTTTTCGCCCGCCGCCGGTGCAGGCGGCTACGTCAGCTGGCTGTACGGTGCGGTCTTCGCGATGACCGCCGCGACCATCGTCTCGGGCGCCGTCGCCGGACGCGCGAAGCTCCGCGCGTACATCACCTACACGTTCCTGCTGGCGGCCGTGATTTACCCGGTCGTCATCGCGATGACGTGGGCCTCCCCCGGCGCAGGACTCGTCGAACAGCTCGTCGGCACGGCGTTCGCCGACTTCGCCGGCGGGATGATCGTCCACGGCATGGGCGGCATCGCCGGCCTCACGGCCGCGGCCATCCTCGGCCCGCGGATGGACCGGTACACCGATGGCGGCTCGGTCAACGTCATCCCCGGTCACTCGATGACGTTCGCGGTGCTTGGGACGCTCATGCTCTGTTTCGGCTGGTACGGGTTCAACGTCGGCACCGCCGCTGCCTTCGCTACGGGCGGCTCCGGTCTCGAAGGCACCTTGGGCCAGGCGGCCATGACCACGACGGTCGCCATGGCGATGGGCGCCATCGGCTCCGCCGCCGTCGCGCTCCTGCGGTCCGGCAAGGTCGACACCCTCTACACCGCCAACGGGATGCTCGCCGGGCTGGCCGCCATCACGGCCATTCCGAACACGACCCACTGGTGGGGTGCGATCATCGTCGGTACCCTCGCCGGGATTCAGCTACCGATCGTCTTCGACTTCGTCTCCGAGCGGCTGAAGATCGACGACGTCTGTGCGGTCTTCCCCGTCCACGGCAGCGCCGGCGTGCTCGGTGCGCTCCTGATGCCGTTCGTCGCGCTGCCGGGAGCCGTCGATTCGATCACCAGTCAGTTCATCGCCCAGGTCGTCGGCGTCGTCATCATCGGCGGCTGGACGCTCACGATGACTGCGCTCATCTGGTTCGTGTTCAAGCTCGCCGGGCAGGCACGCGTCTCCCCGGACCACGAGCAGGAGGGGCTCGACATCTCCGAGCACGGCACCAACACCTACCCAGAGTTCGGCCGCGGTTCCAGCGGTCCGACCGCGACCGACGGCGGGCGCGTCGTCACCGACGACGGACTGGTCGAAGAGGATGGCATCGTCCGCCCCGACGGCGGCGTCGCCAACGACGGTGGCATCAGGATGGTCATGGCGTTCATCCGCCCGGACAAGCTCTCGGACGTCAAGCAGGGCCTCGCGGAGGTCGGTGCCCCGTCCCTGACGGTGACGAACGTCTCCGGTCGCGGCTCCCAGCCCGCCAAGAAGGGCCAGTGGCGCGGCGAGGAGTACAGCGTCGACCTCCACCAGAAGGTGAAAGTCGAGTGCGTGGTCGCTGACATCCCCGCCGAGGACGTCGCCGAGGCCATCCAGGCGGCCGGCAAAACCGGCGAACCGGGCGACGGCAAGGTGTTCATCCTCCCGGTGGAGGACGCCTACCAGATCCGGACCGGCGAGGTCGGAACGTCCGCGGTCTGACGTGACCGAGTCACTCGACGGGTCGCTCGACGAGCGAATCGTCGCCGCGCTCTGTCGGGACGGTCGCGCGGACGTCCGCGCCGTCGCCGAGGCGGTCGGGTCGGTGCCGACGACGGTACAGGAACGGCTGGAGTCGCTGGAATCGCGCGGTGCGATCCGGGGCTACACCGCCCGAATCGACTACGAGGCGCTGGACTACCGGACGGCCGTCGTCCGGCTCGCCGTCGACCTCGCCGACATCGAAGCGGTGACGACGCGGCTGCGCGAGACGTCGGCGTTCGTCACCGTCTACGAGACGAGCGGTCCGTTCACGGTCTTCGCGGTCGGCAAGTTCGAAGACGAGGCGGCCATCGGGGCCTGCCTGCGGGAACTGCATGCGGACCCGAACGTCGACGGTGTCGACTGTTCGGTCGCCTCGACGGTCCGGGACGGGGGCTGTCCCCTCCCGGAGGGGTGAGCCGGGCGGACGAGAACGGGGATGCACCCCCCGGACGGCCGCGAACCGCGCTCCTTCTCATACTGCCGGCTGTAACTATCTAAGCCAGTGGTGGCGGAAACCCGACTGTACAGAACGGCTACTGTCGAAAATCACGGAACTGTCTTCACGTAATTACAGCCGGCAGTATCAGAGCCCCCACCCCTCCAGGGTGTAGGCCATCTCCCAGAAGCGGTACTCCAGTTTCGCGCTCCGGAGGAATGCCGCCTCCATCGCGTCGTGCTCGCCGGGGGACGCCTCGCCACAGCGGTCGACGAAGGACCGACACCACGCGGTCGCCTCGCGGAACTCCTCGCCGGTGTAGGTCTCGATGAACGGCGTGTAGCGGTGGTCGTCGTCGGCCAGGTCCGCCATGTGCTCGGCGACGTCGAGGTAGCCCTGCACGCAGGGGTAAAGCGCCGCCGCGATCTCGGCGATGGAGCCCTCGTAGGCGGTCCGCAGCAGGTAGTTCGTGTAGGCGACGCAGGTCGGTGCCTTCTCGGTGCGCTCCAGTTCCGCCGCCGAGATGCCGTAGTCGGCCGCGAAGGACCGGTGGAGGTCCATCTCCTCGTCGAGCACGCGGTGGGCGACCCCGAGCAGGCGGGTCATCGTCGCCTCGTCGTCGGCCTTCGCGCCCGCGATTGCGAACAGTCGGGCGTAGTCGAGCAGGTACCGGTAGTCCTGCCTGACCCAGTGCTCGAAGGCCGCCTCCTCGAGAGTCCCACGGGCGAGTTCCCGGACGAACGGGTGGTCCTTCTGTGCCGCCCATACCTCCTCGCCGGCGTCGAGCAGTCGGTCGCTGAACGCCATCGCCGACGGGAGGGCCGCCAGCGTGTTATAACTGGCTAATACAATCAAGTTATCGGCAGACGAGCAACGCCGCTGCTCGGGGCGTAACGTCCGAAGAGAGGGTCCGACCGGGACCCCGGAGGAACACGGAATGCCAGCCGTGTGATGGTCCTGAGCGATGCAGTACCGGAGACCGCTGGGCCTCTCGGTACCAGTCGATACACGTCCCGCAAGTAATAGGGCAATGGACCCGGCAATACCTAGATGTTCTTGCGAAATTTCAGTACGAACACCCACCTTTTCCCGACAGAAGTTATTTTCTTCATCTCGTCCGAGGTGGCCCGGAACGACGCCGGGCGTCGCCGTGGACGGTAACCTCTTTCGGGGCGGCCGGTCTACCGCGAGGTATGAACCGCGACGCCTCCCGAGCGCTGTACGACCGGGCGCTGTCGGTGCTGCCCGGCGGGGTCAACTCCTCGGTGCGTGCCGCGCCACAACCGTACCCGACGTTCGTCGAGCGGGGCGAGGGCGGCCACGTCGTCGACGCCGACGGGAACCGCTACGTCGACTGGGTGCAGGGGCTCGGACCGCTCCTCCTGGGTCACGACACCCCCGAGCCGGTCGCCGCGGCCGTCCAGTCGCACGCCGCCGAAGGGCCGATGTACGGGATGCCCTCCGAGATCGAGGTCGAACACGCCGAGTTCGTCTGCCGGCACGTCCCGAGCGTCGAGATGATACGGTTCGTCAACAGCGGGACCGAGGCGACGGTGTCGGCCTGCCGACTCGCGCGGGCGGTCACCGGCCGCGAGAAGATCGTCGTCATGCGGGGCGGCTACCACGGCGCCCAGGAGACGACGCTCGTCGAGGGCGACCCCGACCACCCCCGGCCGTCCAGCCCCGGCATCCCGCAGTCGTTCTCCGAGCACACGCTACCGATTCCGTTCAACGACGAGGCGGCCGCCCGCGACGTGTTCGAGACCCACGGCGACGACATCGCCGCCGTCCTCGTCGAACCCGTCCAGGCCAACATGGGCATCGTCTACCCGGAGGACGGCTACCACGAGACGCTCCGGGAACTGACCGACGACCACGGCGCGCTCCTCGTCTTCGACGAGGTCATCACCGGCTTCCGGGTGGGCGGGCTCGGCTGCGCCCAGGGGAAGTTCGGCATCGACCCCGACCTCACGACGTTCGGGAAGATAATCGGCGGCGGCTTCCCCGTCGGCGCCATCGGCGGCAAGACGGAGTACGTCGAGCAGTTCACGCCCGCCGGCGACGTCTTCCAGGCCGGCACCTTCTCGGGGCACCCGGTGACGATGGCCGCCGGTCTCGAGACGCTGAAGTTCTGCGCCGAGAACGACGTCTACGAGCACGTCGACGACCTCGGCCGGCAGTTGCGGGCGGGGCTGACCGACATCGTCGCCGACCACGCCCCCGAGTACACCGTCGTCGGGACCGACTCGGTCTTCAAGGTCGTGTTCACGCGCGCGGAGGGCGGGCCGCAGGGCGGCGCCTGCGCCGAGGGCTGCCGGCAGGACCACGACTGCGACCGCTACGGGAACTGTCCGAAGGCCGGCACCGACGTGAGCGACGCCGAAACAGAGCGGTACGCCCGGCTGTTCCGCCCGAAGATGCTCGAACAGGGCGTGCTGGTCTCCCAGAACCAGTTCGAGGCCAACTTCGTCTCCTACGGCCACACCGAGTCCGACGTCGAGGAGACGCTGGAGGCGTACAAGGAAGCGCTGTGAACGACGGCTGCTGGCTCTCTCGCGTCGAAGGTGTCCGCCGAAGCGAAACACCACACTGACCGGTCTGCCGTTCACGCGGTCAGGACCGTGGCGTGAACTCGCGTTCCTCGTCCCGAACCCGTTCGAACGCGGCCTCGAGACACCGGCGGTCGAGCGGGCGAGTTTCCTCGCCGCTCTCGACCAGTCGTCCCGGCTCCCGAAACTCGACCGCGCTCGGTTCGTCGCCGACCCGTGGGGTGCCGGTCGTCCGGTCGCGCTCGACGGCGAAGCAGACCGTGAGAATCGAGCCGTCGTCGTCGACGTCGACGTCGGTGTAGACGAGTTCCAGGTCTTTGGCGGACGCGCCCACGCCAGTCTCCTCCCGCAGTTCTCGCGTCGCTCCGAGCGCCGCCGACTCGTCGACTTCCAGGACGCCGCCCGGTATCGTCCACGTCCCCTGATAGGGTGGCCGGGCGCGTTCGACGAACAGCGCACGGTCGCCGTCGAGGACGACGACGCGACCGACCGGAACCGGGTTCTGGAAGACGAACTCCCCACACGTCGGGCAGAATCGCCGCTCGCGTTCCTCGAACGTTCTGGCCATGAGGGCCGTCCCACAGTACGGGCAGTAGTTCGGCTTCCGTTTGGTCATGTGACGTATCGGGTCCGTGCGTGGTCGTTCGGGAGAGGGGAGTTAGAACTGCTGGACGGGCCCGCTGCGTCCCGCGCAGCGACGGATACGGCGCCTCGAACGGTAGCGTGGTCAGTTCGCGGCGCCTGACCGGCCGGTGGTCGCGGCGCCGTCGCTCCGAAAAGCGAGTGCCGTCGTCAGGCGCCGGCGCCGTAGGTCTCTTCGAGGTAGGCGACGATGTCGTCGGACTCGTTCATGCCGTCGACGCCGTGTTCCTCGTCGACGATGACGGGGACGCCGGTCTGGCCGCTGACCGCCTCGACCTCGGTGCGGTCGGCGTGGTCGCTCGGCACCTCGATGCTGTCGTACTCGAGGCCGAGTTCGTTCAGTTTGTCGATGACCTTCGCACAGTACGGACAGCCGGGCAGTTCGTAGAGCGTGATGTTCGCCATCGACCGTCGGTAGCGCCTCGGTCCTAAAGAGCGCGACGGTACTGTGTCCGGCGGCGACCAGACCGACGCGTCTCACCCGGCGCCGAACCGGCCTCGGAGTCCGGCAGCGATGCGGTCGCGGCGGGCGGCGAGTTCGACGAGTGCCCACCCGACCGACAGGAGGACGCCGACGGCGAACGCGAGGAACGTCCACGACCCCATCCAGACGGGGCGGAACCACGGTTCGACGTGGGCGTAGGTGGTGGCGAGCTCCTCGGTCTGCGATTCGACCGGTGTCCCGGCGCCGGCCGCGGCGATGGCGTCGCCGACGTGGTAGCGGGCGGCCGGCGAGTCGTCGGCGCCGCCGGAGACGGTGAACGACCCGGTCGTCCCCCGGTCGGCCATCGTCGGGCCGTTGCTGCCGGGAGCGCCCCGCTCGGCGTCGTAGGGGGCCCAGGCGGCGTAGAACTCCCAGACCACCTCGCCCTCCGGCGTCACCTCGACGACGCGGTGGTTCAGCGTGTCTGTCACCAAGGTGTTGCCGTTCGGCAGGCGGTCGGCGTCGCGGGGCCAGTTGAAGCCGTCGACGGCCCACACCTGCTCCCACTCGCAGTCGGTCGGCGACGTTCCGGCCCCGAGGCGGGGGTCGGCGCCGCCGCACTCCCGTTCGTACTCGACGACCCGGTCGTTCTCGCTGTCGGCGACCAGGATGACCGGCGTGCCGTCCTCGCGTTCGAGGTAGTCGGGATTGTGCTGTTCGTTCAGCGTCCCGTACTCACCGTCCTCGCCGAGTCGCATGACGACGTTGCCGGTCCGGCGGTCGACGACGATGACCTGATCGAAGTTCCGGGGCGATGCCAGGACGTAGCGGTCGCCGTCGCCGACCGTCTCGACGTCGTTGACGTGGGTCCAGTCGCCGTCGAAGCCGCCGTCGGTGCCGTTGGGGTAGTGGTTCCGGAAGCGCCACTCCCAGACGGTCTCGCCGGTCGTCGTGTTCCGGACGAAGAGACGGTCCTCGGGGACGCCGTCCTCCGTCGCCCGCATGTTGGCGACCAGCAGGCGCCCGTCGCCAAGCCAGGCCGTGCTGTGGGTGTCGACGAGACCCGGCAGTTCGTGACGCTGGACCACCTCGTCGGTGTCGGGGTCGTACTCGAAGGCGATGGTCCCGTCGGGGTACGTCGAGGTGACGAAGAGGTTGCCGTCCGGCAGCGGGTCGACCTCGTAGAACCAGACGGCGCCGACGGAGTCGCCCTCGAAGAGCCAGGCCAGTTCGGCGTCGCCGTCGGCGGCGACGAGTCTGGCTGGCTTCTTCGGCTGGCCGTAGCCGGCGAAGTGAAACCCCTGGACACTGACGTAGGTTCGCTGGTCGGCGGGTTCCTCGACGGTGCCGGGACCGAGGTCGATTCCCTCGGGGTCGAGGGCCGCGTAGGCCGCAGGTGCAAAGAGCGCGAGGACGACCAGCGCGGCCGAAAGGCGGGCGAGCGTCCGCCGGGAGCACTCGCCGACGTACGGGACCTCCATACCGACCCTGGGGACCGACCGACTGGAAGGTGTTACGGTTCCGAGGGGAGTTCAGAACGCGAGCAGGCCGGCGTCGACGGCGAAGAAGACGGCGAAGTAGAGCACGAAGAGGACCCCGAGGACCCACTGGCCGGCAGAGACGTCCTCGCGGTCACCGATGGCCGCCTTGACGACCGGGTAGCTCATGATGCCCGCGGCGAGTCCGTTGGCGATGGAGGCCGTGAGCGGCATGACGGTGATGGTGAGACCGCCGGAGATGGCCCACGCCGGGTCGCTCCAGTCGATGTCGGCGACGCCCTGCAGCATGATGATGCCGACGACGACCAGCGCGATGTAGGTCGCGTAGGTCGGGATGGCGGAGACGAGCGGCACGACGAGCAGCGACAGCGCGAACAGGGCCCCGACGACGAGGGCGGTGAAGCCGGTGCGACCGCCCTCCTCGACGCCGGTGGCCGACTCGATGAACGTCGTCACCGTCGAGGTGCCCATCATCGCGCCGAGGGTGGTGCCGACAGCGTCGGCCATCAGCGGCCGGTCGATGTTCGGCAGGTCGCCGTTCTCGTCGAGAAAGCCGGCGATCTGTGAGACGCCGATGAGCGTGCCGGCGGTGTCGAAGAAGTCGACGAAGAAGAACGTGAAGACGACCAGCACGAACACGAGCGGGTCCTCGGTGATGAGCCCGAGGCCATCGATAAAGCCGAAGAACAGCGGCGTGAAGTCGTACTGGACGCCGAACAGCAGCGAGCCGACGCCGTCGCTTTCGACCTGCGAAATCGTCCCCGCGTCGAGAACGCCCCGCTGGACGACGCCGAGAAGCGTCAGCACGTAGCCCGCGACCGCCGTCCCGAGGATGCCGATGACGATGGAACCCCTGATGTCGCGGGCGTACAGCATCAGCGTGACCGCGAGACCGACGAGCGACAGCGCCGCGACCGGGCTCTGGAGGACGTTCCCCAAAGAGACCAGCGTCGCCGGGTCGTCGACGACGACCTGCATCTCCTGGAGACCGAGAAACAGCAGGAACACGCCGATACCGGCCCCGACCGCGAACTTCACCGGTTCGGGGAACAGCTGGATGATGTACTCGCGGGCGCCGACGGCAGTCAGCGCGATGAAGACGATGCCCTCGACGAAGACCGCGGCGAGGGCGACCTGCCAGGGGACCCCCAGCGTCAGCACGACCGTGAACGCGAAGAAGGCGTTCAGCCCCAGGCCGGGCGCCAGCCCGAAGGGACGGTTCGCGTACAGCGCCATCACGAGGATGGCGACCACCGACGCCAGGATCGTGACGACGGTGAGCATCTCGACGACCTGGAAGTAGGTGTACGTGGAGCCGGCGATTTCGGTCGTCGGCACGTCGCCGCCCTCGGGCGTCCCGCCGACGATGGCCGGCGCCAGGATGCTCGGGTTGACGACGATGATGTACGCCATCGCCAGGAACGTCGTTATCCCGGCGGTGGTCTCCGTCCCCAGGTCGGTGTCGTACTCGTCGAATTCGAAGAACTCGGCGATGGAATCAGTCGCGGCCATGTTTCACGTTCGGGCATACCACAGGACGGGGACTTAGTAGTTACCGTCGAAAACCCGGCCAGTGTATCCACGTTCGTCCAACACTCAGTCGAGACGGACGAGTGCATCGACGGGGGCGTCGGTGTGGGCGCGGGCCCGCTCGATGCCCTCGTCGCCGACCGCGATGAGCGCGAAGACGCCCGCCACGTCGGCGCCGGCCGAGCGAGCGATGTCGAGGAGCAGTTGCTGGGTCTCGCCGGACCGGATGAGGTCGTCGACGACGAGGACGGACTCGCCGGCGTCGACGGCGCTTGCCGGGAGGTAGTAGTCGATCTCGATGCCCGACGAGAGGCGCTGGCGGGCCTCGATGAACTCCTCGACGGCCGTCTCGCGGGACTTCTTGGCGTAGGCACAGCGCGACCCGAAGTACCGCGACATGGCGGCCGCGAGCGTGATGCCGTCGGTCGCCGCCGTCAGCACCGCGTCCGGCGGGTCGACGCCGAGTTGCTCCGCGGCGACCGGCGGTACCAGAGAGAGGAACGACTGGTCGAAGACGACCCGCGAGTTGTCGACGTAACCCTCCTCGTCGACCGCGATACGGGCGTCCAGTTCCTCCGCCAGCAGGTCCGCGCCGACGTCCTCGACGACCTCGCGGGCCCGCGTCTCGCTCGGGAGTACGTGACCGTTGACGTAGCGGTTCAGATCGCCCGCCGGCAGTCCCGTCTCCGCCGCCAACTCCTCGTAGGTGCGCGTCTCCTTCAGCGTCCGCAGCACGTCGACCGCACGCAACTGGAGGGCGGCCTTCTCCGAACGGTTCATGATTACAACGGAGTCAACGCACGTCCATGAATACGTCGATGTTTCTCCAGTCAAAGATAGACACTAAAGTGGATACACCGGCGTCGACTGAGAGCCGAACGGACTACCGGCCGGCGTCGGCGAGCAACTCGGAGGCCGTCAGGAGCGACTCCAGTTCGACATCGTTCTCGGCGAGGTGCTCGCGGGCGCCCTCCTCGCGGTCGACGACGACGAGGACGCGGTCGACGACGGCGCCCGCCTCCCGCAGCGCCTCGACGGCGTCGACGGCGCTCTGGCCGGTCGTGGCGATGTCCTCGACGACGACGACCTCCTCGCCCGCCGCGAGTTCGCCCTCGATGCGGTTTCCGGTGCCGTACTCCTTGGCCTGCTTACGGACGATGACGTAGGGAGCCCCCGTCTCGACGGCGGTGGCGGCGACGAGCGGAACTGCACCGAGCGCCACGCCGGCGAGTCGGGGCGGCGCGTCGCCGTCCGCGAGCAGGCGGTCGGCGAAGGCCGCCGCTATCAGTTCCAGGCAGTGCGGATCGGTCTCGAAGACGTACTTGTCGACGTAGTACTCCGAGGTCCCGCCGTGGGAGAGTTCGAACTCGCCGAACTTCACCGCCTCGGCCTCTCTGAGCGCGTCGATGAGCTGCTGGTCGGCCATACCGGCAACTGACGGCAGCGGATAAAAAAACGGCGCGGAATCCGCGTCGAAAGGGAGGAGGGTCGAGCGAACCGGCGTCCGGGACTATCGCTCGTCGATGGGCGGCACCGAGCGGTCCTCGCTGCCGACGTAGCGCGAGCGGGGCCGGATGAGCCGGTTGTCGTCGTACTGTTCGAGGACGTGTGCGATCCAGCCGCCGACGCGACTCATCGCGAAGATGGGCGTGTAGATGTCGACCGGGATGCCCATCTGGTAGTACGTCGACGCCGAGTAGAAGTCGACATTGGGTGCCAGGCCCTTCTCCTCGACGAGGTAGTCCTCGATGGTCGTCGAGTACTCGTACCACTTCATGTCGCCGGCCTCGCCCAGCGCCTTCGACTTCTCGCTGAGTATCTTCGCACGCGGGTCCTTGACGTTGTAGACGCGGTGGCCGAAGCCGGGCACGCGACGGCCCGCTTCGAGAGCGTCGGTGACCCACTCGAGGGCGTCCTTGTCGGAGGCGTCGACCTCCTTGAGCATCTCCATGACGTCCTGGTTGGCGCCGCCGTGGAGGCTGCCCGACAGCGTCCCCACCGCCGAGGTGACCGCGGCGTGGAGATCCGCGAGCGTCGAGGCGGTGACCGTCGCCGAGAACGTCGAGGCGTTCAGCCCGTGGTCGGCGTGCAACACGAGCGCCATGTCGAACGTCTCCGCCAGCACGTCGTCGGGTTCCTCGCCGTTGAGCATGTAGAGGAAGTTCGCCGCGTGTCCGAGGTCCTCGCGGGGAGCGACGGGGTCGTTCCCGTTGCGGATGCGGTCGAACGCTGCCAGCGCGGTCGGGACTTTGGCGGTGATGCGGCGGCCCTTCCGGAGGTTGGCCGCCTCGTTCGTCGGGTCCACGTCGGCCTCGGCGTCGTCGTCGTAGGCGGACAGCGTCGAGACGATGGTCCGCAGCGCCGCCATCGGCTCCTCGTCGGCCTCGGCCAGGTCGCGGACCAGGCGGTGGACGCCGTCGTCGAGGTGGCGCTCCTCGGCCATCGACGCCTCGAACTCCGCCAGTTCCTCGCGGTTCGGCAGTTCGCCGTGCCACAGGAGGTAGACGACCTCCTCGTACGTGGCGTTCCGGGCGAGATCGTCGATGGTGTAGCCGCAGTAGACCAGCTTGCCCTCGTCGCCGTCGATGTAGCTGAGCGACGACTCGGCGACCAGAACACCCTCCAGCCCTTTCTTGAGCTCCTCGGTCATACGCTACCGGTTCCAATGCACGGGAGAAAAGGGTTATCGTTCGGGCGAACCATCCGAAGAACGGATTCCGACGACGACCGCGCCGCCGACGCCGCCGACCGTTCCCAGCAGAACCGGCAGGTACAGCGCGGTCGACCGCACGACGGCAGGGTCGCCCGACGCCGCCGCGACGAGCGGGAGGGTTGCGATGGCCGCGACGACGCCCGCGACGACGCCGTGGGGTGGGGCGGCCCCACGGACGCCGAGGGCCGCGCCGACGAGGAACCCGCCGGCGAGGACGACCGCCGCGTAGACCGTCGAGACGGCCGCCGGGTCGAGACCGACGACCGCGGCGACCAGTCCGTCCGGCGTCCCGAGACAGGCCCCACCCGACGGACAGCCGACTGCCGGCGCCGCGACGAGGGCGGTGTAGACGACCGCGCCCGCGGCCGCCTCGCGCGGGCGCCACTCGTGGCTCAACGAGAGCGCGACGGCGACTCGCAGGCCGAGACCGCCGACCGCGAGGGCGACGAACCCGCCGGTCACCAGGGCGACCAGCAACCGGAAGCCCCCCGAGGGGCGCTCGACGGCCAGCGTGGCGACGACGGGGACGAGCGCCCACCCGAGCAGTCCGATGAGAACCGCGAGCGTCGACGGCGAGCGCCGGCCGGGGTCGATACCGTTGACCGAGAGCGTCCGCCGGTAGGCCGCCCGGGCGACGAGGAGCGTGGTGACGAGTCCGGCGACCGCGGTCGCCAGCACGAACGACAGCGCCCCCCAGTAGAGCAGCGACTCGTCGGTCCCCGGCAGGTACGCGAAGATGACGAAGACCGCGGCGGCGATGGCGGCGCCCGCGAGGAGGCCGCTGCGGGCGTGCCGGCGCACCTCCAGTTCCTCGGCGAGTGCGGCGACGCCGGGACGGTCGGGAGTATCGGCTGACACAGCCGTCCGTAGGGGCGGCCGACACAAATCCGTACAGGTATCGGACACACGGAAAAGTCGGCGGGTATCAGTAGGCCTAAGACCGCCCGCAAGAGGATTGGTAGTAATGACTACCCTCGGTTCGGCGAGTGCGGCCCCGGGCGAAATCGACACGGGGCGGCTGTCGGTCGGTGAAGCCCGGGACGGCTCCGAGGTGGGTCTGCCGGTCGCGGTCGTCAACGGCGACCGCGACGGCAAGACGCTCTACATTCAGGCGGTCTCGGACGGCGACGAACTCAACGGACTCGGGGTCGTCCAGCGGCTCGTCCCGCAACTCGACCCCGCGGACCTGGCCGGCGAGTTGCTCATCGTCGGCATCGTCAACCACTACGGCTTCCAGGTGGCCGAACACCGCAACCCCATCGACGACACGAAGCTCAATCGCGCCTATCCCGGCGACGAGGAGGGGACCGCCTCCGAGCGCATCGCCGCGGCCACCTTCGAGGCCGCCAGCCGCGCCGACCTCGTGCTGGACCTCCACCAGGGGTCGACCTCCTGTATGATAGACGAAACGCGCGTGCGGTGTGGCTCCCGCCACCGGCTCCACCGGGACTGTCTCGAACTGGCGAAGGCGTTCGGCTGCGGCTACATCCTCGACCAGAAGGGGCCCGACGGACAGCTCGCCCGTGCCGCGCCGGACGAGGGCATCCCCACCATCGACCCCGAACTCGGCGGTTCGGTCGGCTGGGACGAGGAATCCATCCGGAAGGGCCTGAAGGGCGTCTTCAACGTCCTCTACCGGTACGGCTTCCTAGAGGGCGACGTCGACCTCCAGCCACAGACCCGGGCGACCGGCTTCGAGCAGTACGGCTCGCCGGCCGGCGGGCTGGTCTCGTACGCGGTCGAACTCGGCGAGGAGGTCCAGCGCGGCGACACGCTCTTCGAGGTGACCGACCCCTTCGGGACGGTCAAGGCGGAGGTGACCGCCGACTCCGGCGGGGTCTTCTGGCGGCACCGCCGCCTCCCGCAGGCCGCGACCGGCGAGTACGTCTGCTCGCTGGGGACCGACATCGACTCCTTCTGACCGTCCTAGGGCGTCGGCCGGATCGTCCGACGGTTTATATACAAGGGGGCGTCCAGACCGCCCGTGACCTGACGGTCGCCGGCGGTCGGTCGAGGCCGGAGCGCGGGACGCCGCCGCCGGCACCCGAGTCCCGCCTGCTCGTCACACCGAAACGGACAGGGCCGCGGCCGTCCACTGTCGGCCATGGACCTCCGCTGTCCGGACTGTGGCCGCGAGTACGCCGACCGCTGGCGGTGTGCGTGCGGCGAACCGCTCCAGTTTGCCGACCGGCCGCTCCCGGCGACCGACGCCCCCGACATCGACCCGCGCGAGGGCCTGTGGGCCTTCGAGTCGTTCCTCCCGGTCGAGCGGCACGTCACCCTCGGGGAGGGGTACACGCCGCTCGTCGACGCCCCGGACTGGGACGCCGAGTTCAAACTGGAGTACGTCTTCCCGACAGGGTCGTTCAAGGACCGCGGCGCGACGACGACGCTGTCGCGGGCCGTCGAGGTCGGCGCCGAGCGCGTCCTCGAGGATTCCTCGGGTAACGCGGGCGCCGCGATCGCCACCTACGCGGCCAGGGCCGGGATTCCGGCCGAGATATACGTCCCGGCGGACGCCAAGGAGTCGAAGCTCCGGGCCATCCGCCGGACCGGGGCGAATCTCGTCCGAGTCGAGGGGACCCGCGAGGACGTGACCGACGCCTGCATCGAGAGCGTCGCGTCGGGGGAGGGCTGGTACGCGAGCCACGCCTGGAACCCCGCGTTCTTCGCCGGGACGGCGACGATGGCCTACGAGATCGCACACCATCGCGGCTGGTCGGTCCCCGACGCGGTCGTGATGCCGCTCGGCCACGGGACGATGTTCCTCGGCGCCTATCGCGGGTTCCGGGCGTTGCGAGCGGCCGGCTGGACCGACCGGATGCCACGGCTGCTGGGCGCGCAGGCGGCCGGGTACGCACCGGTCGTCGCCGCACTCCACGGCGAGAGCGCCGCGGCCGGTGACAACGCCGTCGCCGACGGTATCCAGATTCGAGAGCCACCCCAGAAGCGACACCTGCTGGCGGCCATCGAGGCGACCGACGGCAACGCAATCGCCCTCCCCGCGTCGGCCGTCGAGGCGGAACTCGACCGCCTCCACCGTGCGGGCTTCTACACCGAACCGACGTGTGCGGTTGCCCCCGCCGCACTCCACAGGTACCGCGACCGGGGCGTGCTCGACGACGACGCCGACGTCGTCGTCCCGCTGTCGGGCAGCGGCCTGAAAGGATAGTCAGAGGCCGAGTACGGACTTGAGACGGTCGAAAATGCCCGATTCGCTTTCGGTGGTCCCGTCGGTGGGACGCTCGGCCGGAGTGTCGGCTGTCGACTCCGACTCGCCCGTCGTGCCCGCGTACTCGCAGTACGGACACCCCGCCGTGTCGTCGTAGTGCGGGAGTCCACACTCCGGACACCTCGTCCGCCCGTTGCCGTCGGCGTCGTTGCCGAAGACGAACCCCGACTCCTCGGGAGCCGCCTCGCCCGGTGCCGCGGAACCGCAGTAGGGACACGCCGCCTTCTCGGCGTAGAACGGCAGACCGCACGCCTCACAGACCGTTCGGAGTCGTTCGCCCGGGCTGCTGGCCATACCGACACAGGGACGCCGACACACATAAACTGTGGCAACAGTTCACAACGTTCGACTACCGCTCGGGGTGAGTCGGCCCGTCGAAGCCGCCCCTGACGAGCGGCTTGGCGACGTGTCGCCTGGCCCGGGGCGGGACCTCGTACCAGCCGACTGCTAGGTCGCGGTCGAGGGGTCGTTCGACCCTGCCGTCCGCGGCCGTTCCGCAGTCGCGGCACCGGTAGCCCTGGCCGCGGCCGGCGGACTCCATCGTCCGCTCGCACTCGGGGCACGTCGGCGTGACCGACTCGACCTCCCGAAGCGCCCTGACGGCGAACTTCTCGAGTTTCAGGGTGCCGGCTTTTACCTCGCCGCAGACGGTCAGGTCGTCGCCGACCCGGAGCCGCCGGATCCGGTCGCGGAATCGCTTCGTGGGCTCGAAGGCGACGCACTGCAGTTGCGCCGTCCCACCGTCGACGTCGAAGAAGACGTGACCACCGCGACGGGTCTCCGGTGCCGTCGAGACGGTCGCGTCGAGGCGATAGGACCGACCGTCCACCGCACCCGAAACGGTCCCGTCGAGGAGGTGGGCGTCGGTCCCCTGGTTCGTCACGAAGAGCCGGCTCCGGTCGACCGGCTCGGAGTCGATTCGGGCAGCAGTCTCACGACAGGCCTCTGCGTCGTCGCCGCGGATGCCGTAGAGCACCGGTCCCGGCGTCCGTGGAACGCAGACCGCCTCGCCGGTCCCGCGGTCGACCGTGTCCCACACCGTCGGATAGGCGGTCTCGGCGGCCTCGAAGACCGACTCGACGTCGACGTCCCGCTCCGTCCCCCACCGGTCCGACCGACGGTAGGCGATGCGCTCGTAGGTCCACTCGTCGAAGGCGGCCCACGCACCGACGGCCGCCAGGGAACCGATAATGCCGCGGCCGTTCTTCCACCTCTCGGCGCGATAGCTGGCCTCGGACAGGACCCGGCGGGCGCGCTCGCGGGTGTGGTGCCCGCTGACGGCCTCTCGTGCGAAGTCGACGACCGGATCCGGAACCGCCTCGGGCGAGCCGTCGGCGACGACGACACCGGGGTTCGTCCGATCGTCGGCAGTCTCGGCGGCCGCACCGACGACATCGACGGCGATTCGGGCGGCGGTCGCCGGAGCGGCGTCGGTGTGGACGGCCAGCGAGGCGTTGCCCCGCGTCTTGTGTTCGACGGCCGGATTGCACCGGACGAGCAGCACCCGCTCGACGGTCGCACCCGCGTCGACGAGCCGTCGAGCGACGGTATCGGCGACGTAGGTCGTACACATCCCCCGCTCGCGGGAGTCGGTGTCGTCCAGCCCGATGACGGTCACGGAGAGGGATACGGGAAGGGTACCTAACCGGGTTTCGGTGCGTAAAGCCGGCGGCCGTTCGTGCCCACCCAACCGCAAGATAGCGCCGGTGTGAGCCGGGGAAACACATTTAACCAGGGAAACGCTTACATACCTCTATGTCCCGGTCCGCACTGGTCGGCAACGTCACCACGATGCTCGAGGACGCAGGCTTCGCGGTGAGCGACCGGTGTGCGATTCGCCCGAAGAGCTTCGACATCGCGGCCCGTCGCGGCGACGACGTGGTGCTGTTGAAGGTGCTGGCCAACATCGACGCCTTCGACGGGTACACGGGCGCCGAGATGCGCCGACTCGGCGAGTACCTCGAGGCGACGCCGCTGGTCATCGGGCTCCGGACCCGAAACGAGGATCTCAAACCGGGCGTCGTCTACTTCAGACACGGCGTGCCCGTGCTGTCGCCGGACACAGCGATGGACCTGTTCATCGAGGAGGTGCCGCCGCTCATCTACGCCGCACCCGGAGGGCTGTACGTCAACATCGACGGCGACCTGCTGTCGGACGTCCGCTCCGACCGGGAGTGGTCGCTCGGCAAACTCGCGAACGAACTCGGCGTCTCGCGGCGCACCGTCTCCAAGTACGAGGACGGTATGAACGCAAGCGTCGACGTCGCCGCCGAACTGGAGGAGATCTTCGACCGGCCGCTCGCCAGCCCCGTCAGCGTCCTCGAGGGTGCCGAGGAGGTCCGCGAGGAGACCGACGACCCCGACGAACCGGAGGCCGACCCCGACGACGCCCACCTCATCACGGTCCTGACGCGGGTCGGCTTCGAGGTCCACCCGACGTCGCGGGCGCCGTTCAAGGCCATCAGCGAGGACGAAGGAAGCGACCGGAAGGTGCTCACCGGCCACTCGGAGTTCAACCGCACCGCCGAGAAGCGGGCCCGCATCATGTCTTCGGTGGGTGAGGTGACGCGAACCCGGTCGGTGTACGTCGTCGAGCGCGCCCGCCAGGATTCCGTCGAAGGGACCGCACTCATCGAGCGCGAGGAGATGGAGCGCATTGACGACGCCGAGGAACTGGAGAACATCATCCGCGAGCGCGCCGAAGTCGAGGCCTGAGCGCCACGGCGAACCCTTTTCGACGCCCGATCAGCCCAGCATCGACCGCCGAGACACTCCCTGGGAGGAGCGTCCGTGCCGGGCGTGTCCCACCGGTTTCGTATAGCCGTATCCGATTTACCGTACGAGCGACCGGAGCGGACGGCCGGTGTCCGGGGGAGACGAAGGGGGTTTCAATCGCGGCCACCCACCTTCGGGTATGACAGAGACGATTCGGCTGGCGACGCGGGGGTCGGACCTCGCACTGCGGCAGGCCCAGCGCGTCGCCCGGGCCCTCGAGAGCCGACGCCGGGAGGTCGAACTCGTGGAGGTGGAGACGACGGGCGACAGCGTCCGGGACGAGCTGATACACCGACTCGGCAAGACCGGCGCGTTCGTCCGCAGCCTCGACGAGAAGGTCATCGACGGCGAGGTCGACGCCGCGATCCACTCGATGAAGGACGTGCCGACGGAGTTCCCCGACGAACTCGTCGTCGCGGCCGTTCCCGAACGGGCGTCCGCGGACGACGTCCTCCTGACACCGGACGGGACCGACCTCCCGGACCTCCCGGAGGGGGCGACCGTCGGGACATCGAGCCTCCGCCGGAAGGCCCAGTTACTCTCGGCCCGCCCGGATTTGGCGGTCGAACCGCTACGCGGGAACGTCGACACTCGCGTCCAGAAACTGCTGGCCCCGCCGTTGCAGGCCGAGCACGAACGCCGCCTGGAGGCCCAAGAGGAGGAGGGCGACGCGAGCTACGACCGGACCGCCGAGGAGTGGTTCGACGACCTCCCGGAGCTACGGCGACAGGCGCTGGGCCGTGACATCGAAACCGTCTTCGACGCCATCGTCCTCGCGGAGGCCGGCCTCGAGCGCATCGACCTGCTGGACACCCTGGCGTTCCAGCGGCTCCCCGCCTCGTTCGTCCCGGCGCCGGGGCAGGGGACCATCGCGGTGACGGCCCGAGAGGGCGACGTCGCCGACACGCTGAACCACGAACTCGACCACCCGCGGACGCGGGTCGTGACCACCGTCGAGCGGACGGTCCTCGGGACGCTCGGGGGCGGCTGCGTCGCCCCCGTCGGCATCCACGCGGTCCTCCAGGGCGAGTACGTCCGCACGCGGGTTCGCGTCCTCTCGCAGGACGGCACCGAGGAGATCGAGGCGACCCGGGACCTGCCAGTCGAGCGCCACCCCGAGGCCGCCAGCGAACTCGCCGAGGAACTGGCCGAGGAGGGCGCGGCGGACCTCATCGAGCGGGCACGCAGGGGGGACGGGGAGTGACCGGCACGGTGTACCTGGTCGGCAGCGGCCCCGGCGACCCGGACCTCCTGACGGTCAGGGCCAGGCGACTCATCGAGTCGGCCGACGTCGTCCTCCACGACAAACTGCCGGGCGCGGAGATTCTGGAGTCCATCCCGGAGGCGAAACGCGAGGACGTCGGCAAGCGCGCCGGCGGCGAGTGGACCCCCCAGGAGTACACCAACCGCCGCCTCGTCGAGTTGGCCGAAGAGGACAAGACCGTCGTCCGCCTCAAGGGCGGCGACCCGTTCGTCTTCGGCCGCGGCGGCGAGGAGGCTGAGCATCTCGCCGACAACGGGATTCCCTTCGAGTACGTCCCCGGCGTCACGAGCGCGATCGCGGGCGCCGGTGTCGCCGGAATCCCCGTCACGCACCGCGATCACACCTCGTCGGTATCGTTCGTGACCGGCCACGAAGACCCGACGAAGGACGAGTCGGCCATCGACTGGCACGCCCTCGCGGACACGGGCGGGACACTGGTCGTGCTGATGGGCGTCGGCAAACTGCCGGCCTACACCGGGGAACTGCTCGACGCCGGCATGGACCCCGAGACGCCGGTCGCGCTGATCGAGCGGGCGACCTGGCCGGACCAGCGGGTCGCCAGCGGTACGCTCGAGACCATCGTCGACGTCCGCGACAGCGAGGGAATCGAGCCGCCGGCCATCACCGTCGTCGGCGACGTTGCGGCGACGAGAGAGCGCGTGAAGGCGTTTCTCCGAAACGAACGAGACGGGCGAGAGGAGACTGAGTAAACCGCATGTCGATATACGAAATTCGTTCGGGCGCGAACGGTGGGAGGCCGAGCGAGGATGGCTGAGACGGTCGCGTTCTTCCGACCGAACGACGAGCGCGCAGCCGAGGCCACCGAAATCGTCCGCGAGATGGGTTCAGAGCCGCTCTCGGACCCGATGCTGGCCGTCGAACCGACCGGGGATACCCCCCGCGAGGACGCCGCCTACACGGTACTGACGAGCAAGACCGGCGTCGAACTGGCCCGCGATGCCGGCTGGACGCCGGCGAGCGAGGTCGTCGCCATCGGGACCGCGACCGCCGACGCGCTGAGATCGAACGGCTACCGCGTCGACCGCGTCCCGGAGGAGTACTCCTCGTCGGGGCTGGTCGAGGAACTCGAAGACGAGGTAGCGGGCGAGCGGGTCGAGGTGGCCCGCTCGGACCACGGCTCGGCGGTCCTCACGGACGGCCTGAACGACGCCGGCGCGTACGTCCACGAGACGGTGCTCTACCGGCTGGTCCGGCCAGAGGAGGCGGGCGAGTCGGCGGTCGCGGCGGCCGAGGGCCGCCTCGACGGCGCCTGTTTCACCTCCTCGCTGACCGTCGAGCACTTCCTGGCGGCGGCCGACGAGCGGGGCGTCCGTTCGGCCGCCGTCGAGGGCCTGAACGACGCCGTCGTCGGGACCATCGGCGACCCGACTCGCGAGACCGCCGAATCGTACGGTGTCGGCGTCGACGTCGTCCCCGCCGACGCCGAGTTCGCCGCCCTCGCCGCGGCCGTCGTCGAGCGTCTCTGAGCGGGTCTGCCGCCGCCGACCGACGGTTTATACACCGAGCCGCACAACCTACGCCCGATGGACGCTCCGGTTCCGGAACTCGAGGCGCGCGCCAGCGCGTGTGCGGACGCCCTCCTCGACGCCGACCGCGTACTGCTGGCCTCCCACATCGACGCCGACGGCCTGACCAGCGCCGCCGTCGCCGCGACGGCGCTCCGGCGGGCGGGACTCCCCTTCGAGACGGTCTTCGAGAAGCAACTGGACGCCGATTCGATCACCGGCATCGCGGCCCGCGAGTACGACACCGTGCTG
The DNA here is from genome assembly GCF_024298905.1 of Natronomonas marina. NCBI lineage: Archaea > Methanobacteriati > Methanobacteriota > Halobacteria > Halobacteriales > Natronomonadaceae > Natronomonas > Natronomonas marina. Next base: position 408,447 of record NZ_CP101154.1, on the reverse strand, counting down.
TTCACCGACTTCGGCAGCGGCCAACTGGACATCATCACCGACCACGAGGAGGCGGGCGAGTTCACGCCCGTCGTCGCCGACCACCACCAGCCGGCCGACGCCGACACCGAGTTCCACCTCAACCCCCTGCTGGAGGGCATCGACGGCGCCTCGGAACTGTCGGGCGCGGGCGCGGCGTACGTCCTCGCACGGGCGCTGGCGGAGCGCGGCCCCGAGGCCCGACTGGGGAACCGCGACCTGGCGGCGCTGGCCGTCGTCGGCGCCGTCGGCGACATGCAGGCCAGCGGTGGGGAACTGCACGGCGCGAACGAGGGGGTCGTCGCGGAGGGCGTCGAGGCCGGCGTCCTCGCGGAGACGAAGGACCTCGCGGTGTACGGCAAGCAGACCCGCCCGCTTCCGAAACTGCTAGAGTACGCCTCCGACGTGCGGATTCCGGGTATCACGAACGACGAGCGCGGCGTCGTCTCCTTCCTCGACGGCCTCGACATCGACTGCCGCGCCGACGGCGCCTGGAAGCGGTGGGTCGACCTGACCGACGACGAGAAGCAGGCGGTCGCCAGCGCCCTCGTCCAGCACGCCGTCTCCAGGGGCGTCCCGGCGTTCAAGATCGACCGTCTCGTCGGCACCTCCTACGTCCTCACCGAGGAGACGCCGGGCACCGCCCTGCGGGACGCCAGCGAGTTCTCGACCCTTCTGAACGCGACGGCCCGCTACGAGCGCGCCGACGTCGGACTGGCGGTCTGTCTCGGCGACCGCGAGGCCGCCCTGGAGCGGGCACGGGAACTGCTCCGGACCCACCGCCGGAACCTCTCGGAGGGCATCGAGTGGGTCGAGGAGCACGGCGTCACGACCGAGGAGCACCTCCAGTGGTTCGACGCTGGCGACGAGATACGCGAGACCATCGTCGGCATCATCGCGGGCATGTCGATGAGCGCCGACGGCGTCTCCCGCGAGATGCCAATCGTCGCCTTCGCCCGCAAGAGCGACGAGGAGACGAAGGTCTCCGGGCGCGGAACGGGGCCGCTCGTGAGCCAGGGCCTCGACCTCTCGGTCGTGATGGGGGAGGCCGCCCGCGCCGCCGGCGGGGACGGCGGCGGCCACGACGTCGCCGCCGGCGCGACGATACCCGCCGGCAACGAGGGGGAGTTCATCGAGCACGCCGACGCCGTCGTCGGCGAGCAGTTGGGCTGATTGCGCCGGTCGAGAACGCCGGTGGTGTCGGCGTTCGCCACCGACCACTCGGCGGTCGGTTCGTCTACGGCAACGGAAACACACGTCGACCGATTCCGAGCTAGTCCATCGGGTGACGGATCAACCGGCCGTGTTCGACCTTCATACAGCGGTCCTGCACGACGTCGAGCCCGGCGGCCTCCGCTTTCCGTGCGGCCTCGTCGTGCCGAATCCCCTGCTGCATCCAGATGGCCGCCACGTCGTCGCGGTCGAGCGCCGCCGCGACGATTCCGGGTACCTCCTCGCTCGGTCGGAATATCTCGACGACGTCGACCGTCCCGGGAACGCCCGCGAGTGAATCGGACGCCCGAGTGCCGAACACCGTCTCGGCCGCCGGATTGACGGGTCGGAGTTCGTAGCCGTGCCGACGGAGGTACGCCGGCACGATGTGTGCTGCCTTCTCGTGCGACGTCGATGCACCCACGACGGCAACCCGGTCGTATCCGAGAACGCGCCGGAGTTCGTCGGGATCTTCCAGCGGCATACACCCGGTAGCGGGAGCCGAAAAGATCAGTGTACCGCAACCGGTGTCGGCCCGTCAGTCCGTTCCCGTCCCGGGAGAGGGGTCGAGCGGCCGTAGTTGCCCCTCGATCATCTCGCGGTCCTCTTCGAGCCACGGCGGGAGAAACAGCGACGTACTCGGGGGGTCGCTGTCGACGCCCGCCGCAAGCCCCGGCGATTCCGTGGCGAGTTCCAGCAGAATGCCGCCGGGTTCCCGGACGTACAGGGAATGGAAGAAGTGGCGGTCCTTCACCCGCGAGACGTCGTAGCCGCGTTCCCGGAAGAGATCGTGCCACTCGTAGAGTTGGTCCTTCTCGGGGACTCGGACGGCGACGTGGTGGATCGAGCCCGCGCCCTCCCGGCCGAATTCGGCGTCTCGGTCGAGGAGGTCGACGACGGTGGCCCGGTCGCCAGGGGCCCGGTACCGAACCCGGTCGCCCTCCTGGTCGAGCAGTTCGAACCCGAGCGTCTCCAGGACGCTCGCGGTGACGAAGACCCTCGCCGAAAGCAGCGTCACGCCGTGGATGCCGCGGACGGCGTGCCGCGCCGGGACCGGTCCGTCCGTCCACGGACCCACGTCCGACTCGCCGGTAACCAGTTCCAGTCGTGTCCCGTCCGGGTCGGTAAACCGGAGTACCGTCTCGTCGAACCGGTCGAACGGGCCCTCCACGGTAACGTCGCGTGTCCGGAGTCGATCTCGCCAGTAGGACACCGAGTTCGGCGGGACGGTCAGCGAGGCGGTGCCGATCTGTGGTGTTCCGATGCGGCCGTCGTCCTCGGCGGGATACGGGAAGAACGTCAGCACAGTACCTGGCGAGCCGGTTTCGTCGCCGTAGAACAGGTGCCGAGTGAACTTCTCGTTGAAGTTCACCGTCTGCTTGACCAGGCGGAGACCGAGGACGCCGGCATAGAAGTCGACGTTCGACTGTGCGTCCCGAACGATGCCCGTGATGTGGTGGATGCCGGGGGTATCCGTAAGCATGTGTTGTGATGTCAGCGACCCGACCGACGGTTAGCGCGGGTCCAGCGTGACTTCGTATCGCAGCCACAATACGTGTCGGGTCGCATGCGTCGCAGTTTCGTATCCCGACATACGGTTTATTCTGGGGCAGCGCGCCGTCCCTTTTATGCTCCCGTCGGTCGATTCGCCGCCATGACAGTCGAGTACGACCGCCGCGGTCCCGTGGCCGTCGTCACGGTCGACCGCCCGGAGCGACGCAACGCAATCGACGACGCCACCGCCGAGGCGCTCGGCGACGCCTGGGAACGCTTCGACGGGGACGACGACGCCCTGGTCGGCGTGCTGACCGGCAGCGAGGGCACCTTCTCGGCCGGTGCGGACCTCAAGGAGATGGACCTGCAGGACCGCCCGGAGGGGTGGCTCGGCTTCACGCGCACGCGCGTCTCGAAACCGACCATCGCGGCCATCGAGGGCCACTGCGTCGCGGGCGGCCTGGAGATGGCGCTGTGGTGTGACCTCCGTGTGGCGAGCGAGTCGGCCACGTTCGGCTGCTTCGAGCGCCGGTTCGGCGTCCCGCTGGTCGACGGCGGTACCCAGCGGTTGCCCCGAGTGGTCGGACTCGGGCGGGCCCTGGAGTTGATACTGACCGGGCGGGAACTGGCCCCCGAGACCGCAAAGGAGTGGGGACTGGTCAACCGCCTCACTCCCGAGGGGGAGGCGCTGGAGACCGCCGTCGAGATGGCCGAACTCGTCGCGGGCTTTCCCCAGGAGACGGTCCGCACCGACAGAGCCGCCGTCTACGACGGCCTGGGGTCGACGCTGGAGCAGGGCCTCGCGACCGAGGGGTGGCACGGCTCCCGCGCACTGGAGACCGCAGTCGAGGGCGCCGACCGCTTCGCCGGCGGCGAAGGTCGGGGCGGCGAAGGGGTGCCGGACGAGGAGTAAACCGTATTCCGGTATAGGAAACGGACGCCGGCCGTCGTGACATCGGCCGGACTGGTTGATTTCCCCGCATCGCAACGGCATTTTTTTGCTGTCCCAGGCGTACACCCGTCTATGTCAGTGACGAGCAAGGCGCTGGACCGGGTTCGACAGCCGGAGTACACCGGGGAGAACCGCTGTATTCCCTGCACGGCGACGAACCTCGCGATCACGGCGGTCGTGGCCGCCGGACTCGCGTTCGTCTCGGTGCCCGTCGCGGTCGGGTTCGCCGCCCTGGGCGTTGCGAGCATCTGGCTGCGGGGCTATCTCGTCCCGAAGACGCCCGAACTCACGAAGCGGTACTTCCCAGACTGGCTGCTGGCGAAGTTCGACAAGCAGCCCGACCCGGAGCCGGTCGCCCCCGAGGAGTTCGACCCCGAGACGGTGCTCCTGGGGGCCGGCGTCGTCGAACCCTGCGAGGAGAGCGACGACCTCTGTCTCACCGACGCCTTCGAGACCGACTGGCGCGAGCGGATGGAACGGCTCGCCGACGAGGAGACGCTGCGGGTCGAACTGGCCGACCAGCTCGACCTCGACGGCGGCGAGGTGGTCTTCGAGTCCTACGGGGAGGCCTACATCGCCACGGAGAACGGCACGCAGATCGGCCAGTGGGAGTCCCGGGCGGCGCTTCTGGCCGACCTCGCCGCCGCCAAGGAGCTCCCCGAGCGGGTCGACGGCTGGGAGGCCCTGGATCCACAGCGCCGCAGCCAACTGCTCGGCGGGCTCCGCGTCTTCGTCGAGATCTGCCCCGCCTGTGGTGGCCCCGTCACCGCCGACACCGAGGTCGTCGAGTCCTGCTGTCGGTCGACCACCGTCGTCGGCGTCGCCTGCGAGGACTGCGGCGACCGCCTGCTCGAGGTGCCCTACGAGGAACCCGACGCCGCGGCGGGCCCAGACGCCGAGGCCGGCGCCTAGAGACGCGTCTCGGCGAGGTTGGCCTGCCCGTTTTCGCCGAACCACCGGACGACGACTCTGTGACCGGACTCGATCCGCGGGTCCTCGATGCGGAGCCGATCACCCGGGCCGACGGTCCCGTTCTCCGCCCACGTCGACGCGTGGACGGTCCGGTCCGGCAGGAGTCGGTCCTCGTAGACCAGCACCCTGACGGCGTCGCCGTCGAGCGGCTCGCCGCCCGCGTGCTCGACGGCGACCGTCCCGTCGTCGAGGTCGTTCACGGAGAACGTGGCGTTCGGGGCCGCCTCGCTCGGGAGGTCGGTGGTCGTGGTGGCGAACCAAACCCCGACGCCGAGGAACGCGACCGCGAGGACGGCGACGGCGACACCGTCCCGCACGGGCCTACGCCTCGTCGAGCAGGCGGTCGACGATGACGTCGGGGTCGAACCGCTCCAGGTCCTCGTAGCCCTGCCCGGTCCCGAGGAAGAGTATCGGCTTGCCGGTGACGTGGGCGATGGAGATGGCGGCCCCGCCCTGGGAGTCCGCGTCGGCCTTCGTGAGGATGGCGCCGTCGATTTCGGCGGCGTCGTTGAACTCCTCGGCCCGGTTGGTCGCGTCCTGGCCCGCGACGGCCTCGTCGACGAACAGCGTCATGTCCGGGTCGACGACGCGGTCGATCTTCTCCAGTTGCGCCATCAGGTCGTTGGAGGTGTGCAGGCGACCGGCGGTGTCGCCCAGCACGACGTCGACGCCGTTGGCCTCGGCGTACTCGACGGCGTCGTAGATGACCGCCGCCGGGTCGCCGCCCTGCTCGTGGGTGATTATCTTCTTGCCGAGGACCTCGGCGTGCTCCTCGATCTGCTCGTTTGCGCCGGCCCGGTAGGTGTCGCCGTTGGCCAGCACCGACGAGTAGCCGCGCTCCTCCAGCCACCGGGCCATCTTGGCGATGGAGGTGGTCTTGCCGACGCCGTTGACGCCGGTGAACACCATCACGATTGGCTTCTCGGCCTCGGCGATGCGACCCTCGAAGTCGAACTGGCCGACGCCGATGACCTCCCGGAGCGCGTCGGCGATGGCCCGCTGGACGACCTGCTCGCCGGACTCGACCTGCTTGCGGGTGTCGCCGACCAGTCGCTCGCGGATGCGGTCGGTTATCTCCCGGGCGACGCTCATCTCGACGTCGCCCTGCAGCAACTCGAGTTCGAGCTGTTCGAGCGGCTCCTCGAGCTCCGACTCGGTGATGATGGTCTTGCCCGTCGCGGCCAGCGCCGCCTTCTTGGCGAGACCGACGTCGTCCTCCTCGTCCTCGCTCTCGTCGGACTCGTCGGCGGCAGCGGCGTCGGTAGACGCGGTGGATTCGGCGGACTCGGTGGGCTCGGCGGACTCGGCGTCGTCCGCCGCCTCGCTGTCGGCCGCCTCGGCCTCCTCCTCGACGTCCTCCTGGAACCGGCCGAGCTTCTCTTTCAGTCCGTCGAACATCGCGCCTTACTCGTCGTCCTGCTGCTGCATCTGCTGTTGCATCTGCTGCATCTGCTGTTGCTGGGCCTGCTGGGCCTTCTGTTCGAGTTCCTCGGTCTCCTCGTCGACCTCGTCGATTTCGTCTTCCAGTTCGGCGATGCGGTCGTCGAGGGTGTCCTTCTTCGTCTCCAGGGAGTCGACCGCGCCCTCGCTGTCGCGCTCGGCGGCGTAGCCGCCGCCCAGGCCGACGACGACCTGGTCCATGTCCTGAATCTCCGCGCGGACGTAGGCGCCGCCACCGAGCGGGACCTGCACCGTGTCGTCGGTCTCCAGCGTCTCGATGGCCTCGATGGCCTCGTCGATCTCGGCCTTCTCGTCCTCGACGGCCTCGATTTCGGCCTCGATGGCCTGCTTCTCCTCTTCGAGGGCCTGGAGTTGCTGCTGGATCTGCTGCATGGCGCCGCCGCCACCGCCACCGCCGAGGCTCATGCGTCCACCCCGTCGATGTCGATCTGGGTGCGCTTCAGCCCGTGCTGGGAGCCGAACTCCGCGTAGGCCCGCTCGACGGCGACGTCCTCGTTGGGTGCCTCGACCTGTTTCTCGAACGCCTGCTCGCCGTAGCGGGCGGGGAACCGGCCCCGGACAGTAAACTCGCTCATGTACGGACGACGGACCGCGAGCGGGAAGTATCTTCCTCATCCCGGTTCGGGACGGCCGCTCCGACCGGGCCGCCGATGCCGTCCCCGCCTCGCGTCGGGACACACGCTTATACCGACGCAGGGAGTGTATCCACGTCATGAGAGCCGTCCGACTCTCCGAGCACGGTGGCACGGAGGTACTGGCCGTCGAGGACGTGTCCCGCCCCGACCCGGCCGACGACGAACTGCTCGTCGAGGTGGCCGCCGCGGGTGTCAACCCCGTGGACACGTACTTCCGGGAGGGCTCCTACGAACCCGTCGGTCTCCCCTTCACCCCGGGCGTCGACTTCGCCGGCGTCGTCGGCGAGGTGGGCGCGGGAATCGAGGACTTCGAGACCGGCGACCGGGTGTTCGGCACCGGCATCGGCAACGCCGGCTACCAGGGCGGCTACGCCGAGTACGCGACGGTCCCCGGGGACCGCGTCGTCGCCCTGCCAGACGGCGTCGACCTCGTCGAGGCGGGGGCGGCCGGCGTCGTCGCGGCGACCGCCTGGCGCGCGCTCGTCGACCACGCGAACCTCGACCCCGCCGAGTACTGTCTCGTCCACGGCGGGTCCGGCGGCGTCGGCCACGCCGCCGTCCAGATAGCCGCCGCGGTCAGCGCCCGGACGGTCACCACCGCCAGCCCCGACTACCACGACGACCTCGCGGCCCTCGGCGCCGACACCGTCCTCGACTACGCCAGCGACGGCCTCGTCGACGAAGTACTGGCGGCGTCCGACGGCGGCGTCGACGTGGTGCTGGACCACCGACTCGACGACTACCTCCAGTTCGACGCCGACGTGGCCGCACCGGAGGCGAGGGTGGTCGGTATCGGCGAGAACGATCCCGCGCCGGGGTTCACCAACGACGGCGCCGCCCGCTCGAAGGACGTGAGCTACCAGTTCATGAGCCTGTTCAACGCGCCCGACCTCCGGGTTCCGCTCCGGGGTATCGCCCACCTCATGGACATCGGCGCGCTGTCCATCGAGGTAGCCCGCTCCTACGACCTCGAGGAGGCTGGCGAGGCACAGCGCGCCGTCATGGAGGACAGCTTCCTCGGCAAACTCGTCGTCGAGCCCTGATCGGGCGCTCTCGGGTGACTTCGTCCGGTCTGCGGGCCGGGAGCGAAGCCGGCTCGTACTGTGGCTGTCCGAACCAGTAGTTGCGGAGACCCGGTCGTACGGAACGGCCACTGTCGAACATCACGAAACGGACGCCGCGTAATTGCGGCCGGCAGTATCAGTCGATGTAGCCGAGCGCGTCCTCGATGCGCCCGAGTTCGGGTCCCGTAGTGTCCTGGCCGACCACGTAGCCGTTCTCGTTGGCCACGAGGCCGGAGCCGACCAGCGGGCCACCGTAGTTGATGGTCCCGATGTCGGCGTAGACGCCGAGCAGTTCCTCGAGGGCGTCCAGTTCCTCGTCGGTCGTCTTCGGATGACAGAGCACCCCGTCGTCGGTGGCGACGGCCGCCGTCCCGACGGTCCGCACGCCGGCGAGGGTCCCACGCTCGACGGGGACGTCGAGGGCGTCCTCGACGGCCTGAATCGCCTTTCGGGAGAGGTCGGGGTGGGCGTAGGCCCCCTCGTTGTTCGCGAGGACGACGTTTCCGGCGGCGTTGATGCGGCCCGGAAGCTCCACGACCGGCAGGTCCGTCGCCGTCTCGATGCGGTCGACCTCGCGGTCGCGGACCCGCTCGCTGACGAGGATGCCGCTGTCGTTGCCGACGGCCAGCGAACCGACGGTCGTCGACCCGGCGACGGTCGTCTCGACGGCCGGCACCTCCAGTTCCGCCTCGAACTCCTCGAGCAGCGACTCCTCGACGTCCGGACGGATCAGGAGACAATCGTCGGTGGCCCGCGCGAAGACGCCGACGTAGGCGGAGCCGGAGAGGGCCGCACGGAGCACGTTATGCGGTCTCGGCCTCGACGACCGCCTCGCCCTCCTCCTCGAAGCGGGCGGCGCGGACGCGGAGCTTCTCGGGGGGCTTCGAGCGGCCGCGCGACCAGACGGCCTCGTTGATGGAGGGGTCCAGGCGGACGTCGTCCTCGGCGACGTTGAAGTGCTGGGCGAGGTGCGAGCGGACGAGGCTCATGGCCTTGTCGGCGCGCTGGCCCTTCGACTCCGCGAGGACGTCCCGCAGCGGCACCGTCATGACGCGCTCGTCGAATTCGGCGCTCATTCGTCCGTGTCGTTCCGCCGCCAATTGCGGCGCTTGTGGTTGCGGAGCGTGTCGCGGTCGGTCTTCATGATGACCCAGGCCGGCACGCGGCTGTTCTGCCGCTCGAGTTTCGAGAGGCGCTTCTTCTTGGCCTTCGACTTCTTGCTCATAGTGGACGGACGTTCCGCCGCGGTGGTTAAATGAGTTTCGAGGACGGTCGAGCGGTGGGGTCGGTCGCTACCGGTTCTCCTTGTACTCGTTTACGACCTCCTGCATCGTCTCCTTGCCGTCGCCGAACAGCATCACCGTGTTGTCCTGGGCGAAAAGCGGATTGGGAATCCCGGAGAAGCCGGGGCTGAGGCTCCGCTTGTTGACGACGACGGTGCCAGCGTCCCCGACGTTCAACACCGGCATCCCGGAGATGGGGCTGCCGTCGGCCTCGTTGGCCCGCGGGTTCACCACGTCGTTGGCCCCGGTGACGATGACCACGTCCGTCTGCGAGAAGGTCGGGTTGACCTCCTCGAGTTCCTTCATCTTGTCGTAGGGGACGTCCGCCTCGGCCAGCAGGACGTTCATGTGACCCGGCATCCGGCCGGCGACCGGATGGATGCCGAACGCCACCTCGACGCCGTCCTCGTCGAGCAACCCGGACAGTTCCGCGACGGCGTGCTGGGCCTGTGCGACCGCCATCCCGTAGCCCGGCACGACGACGACCCGGTCGGCGGTGTCCAGAAGCATCTCCAGTTCTGCCGGCGAGGTCTCCGTGATGTTGCCCTCGTAGATGTCGTCCATCTCCTCGCTGGAGGCCTCCTCGCCGAAGCCGCCGAACAGCACGTTGGTCAGCGAGCGGTTCATCGACTCGCACATGATGACGGTCAGGATGAACCCGGCGGCGCCGACGAGCGTGCCCGCGATGATGAGGGCCGTGTTCGTGAGGACGAACCCGGTACCGGCCGCCGCCAGCCCGGAGTAGGCGTTCAGCAGCGCGATGACGACGGGCATGTCCGCCCCGCCGATGGGGATGACGAGCATCACGCCGAGAACGGCGGCGGCGGCGACGAGCAGCCAGAACGCCGGCACCCACGACCCCTGCAGCACCGACGACAGCAGGTCCGGCTGGACGACGAGGTAGCCGCCCGCCAGCACCGCGACGCCCAGCAGTAGCGCCTTGACCACCTGTTCGCCGGTGTAGCGGATGGCCGACCCGGTGACGACGCCGTGGAGTTTGCCGGCGGCGACCATGCTGCCGGTGAAGGTCACGGCGCCGATGATGCCGGAGGCGGCCGCCGCGACGGCGACGTCGGTCGGGAACGCGCCCCCGTTGCCGGCCCGCGCGACGAGTTCGGCGCCGGCCACGAGCGCGGAGGCGCCGCCGCCGAAGCCGTTGAACGCGCCGACGAGTTGCGGCATCTCGGTCATGTCGACGGTCATCCCGAGGCCGGCGCCGACGAGGCTGCCGACGGCGAGACCCCCGACCAGGACGGCCGGCGAGAGTATCTCGAAGTTCAGCAGCGTGACGACGACGGCGACGAGCATCCCGGCCGCCGAGGTGAGGTTCCCGCGGACCGCCGTCCGCGGGTGGGTCATGTCGCGGAGTCCCTGGATGAACAGGACCGCCGCGACCAGGTAGACCAGCCGAAGCACCGAATCCGAGAGGAAGTCCACCACGGTCAGTTCCCCCCGTGGAAGTCCTGCAGCATGATGTGGCTCACCAGGTAGCCCCCGACGACGTTGATGGTCGCCATCACGACCGCGAGGAAGCCGAGCGCGGTCGCAAGCGTCGTCGACCCGGAGCCGGCGACCACCACGGCGCCGACCAGCGTGATGCCGGTGATGGCGTTGGCGCCCGACATCAGCGGCGTGTGCAGCGTCGCCGGGATCTTGGTGATGATGGAGTAGCCGAGGAACGCCGCCAGGACGAAGAACGTCAGGTTCGTGATGAGGTCCGTCACGGATCGGCCCTCCGGGTTCGCGTCGCGGCCCGAGACCGCCCGGCCGTCTCAGTCGTCATCGTCGCCCTCCGCTTCGGCGGCGTCTCCCTCGGGCGCCTCGGAGTCGTCCCCGTCGTCGGCCGCCTCGGCCGGGTGCGTCCAGCGGACGTCGCCGTCGTGGGTGAGCATCGTCGAGTCCACGATCTCGTCGTCGGTGTCGAGTTCGCCATCGTCGTAGAGGTTCTCCAGGAAGTTCGAGACGTTGTTCGAGTACAGTTGGCTGGCGTGGTGCGGGACGGTCGCGGGCAGGTTCGTCGGCCCGAAGACGGTGACGCCGTCGTACTCGACCGTCTCGCCGGGGTCGGTCACCTCGCAGTTGCCGCCCGTCGCGGCCGAGAGGTCGACGACGACGCCGCCCGAATCCATCCCGTCGAGCATCTCCTCGGTGACGAGTTCCGGGGCGGGCTTGCCGGGGACGGCCGCGGTGGTGATGACCACGTCGGACTCGCCGACGACGCGGGTGAGTTCCTGGCGCTGTTTCTCGAGGAACTCGTCGTCCATCTCGCGGGCGTACCCCTCGTCGTCGCCGGAGCCCTCGGTCTCGAGGTCGAGTTCGACGAAGTCGGCGCCGAGGCTCTCGACCTCCTGTTTCACCTCGAGGCGGATGTCGTAGCCGCGGACGGAGGCGCCGAGGCGGTCGGCCGTGGCGATGGCCTGCAGGCCGGCGACGCCGGCCCCGATGACGAACACCTCGGCCGGCTGGACGGTGCCCGCGGCGGTCATCTGCAGGGGGAACATCTTCGGCAGCGCCTCGGCGGCGACTATCGCCGACTTGTAGCCTCCGATGCTGGACATCGACGACAGCGCGTCCATGCTCTGTGCCCGGCTGATGCGCGGCATGAGTTCGAGCGCGAAGGCCGTGACCCCGGTGTCGGCGAGGCGCTGCAGTCGGTCGTCCAGGTCGTACGGACCCAGCAGGCCGACGACGACCTGTCCCTCCCGGTAGGGGTCGACGTCGTCGTCCGGTCTCGCGCCCATCGCCCGGACCTGTGCGACGACGTCGGCGCGTTCGAACACCGTCTCGCGGTCGTCGACGACCTCACAGCCGGCCTCGCGGTAGTCGGCGTCGGTCCAGTCCGACCCCGTGCCGGCGCCGGACGCGACGACTACCTCGTGGCCGTCCTCGATGAGGTCCTCGGTCTTCGGCGGGACGAGCGCGACGCGCGTCTCCCCCGGAACGGTCTCGGTCGGTACCCCAACTATCATCGGTCGTGCCCGTTGGCCGGACGGCGATTGCGGGTCGGGAAGGCGACCCCAGTCCGGTCCCAGGTGGTGTCTTCGTCTGTCATGGCTCCCCTCCGTGCGCTATCTGGTTAGCAAACGTGACTCGCATAATACCCGGGGTTGTACCCGATATTTCGCCGGTATTGCGACGACGTACCACAGCCGCGAGCGGCGGCGGTCGCCGGTCAGAGCTCGAACGCCGCGACCGTCTCGTACTCGGGGCCGTCGGGCGTCAGCGTGCTCTCCGTGAGCCGGAGTTCCTCGACGCCGAGGGACCCGACCTCGGGGTCGCGCTCGCGGACCGCCCGCTGGACCTCGTCCTTCGCGGCGGCGTTGTCCATCCGCGCCAGCGTGACGTGGGGCGTGAACTCGTGGGATTCGGGCTCGTAGCCGATGGCGGTCGTCTCGTCCTCCAGCGTCTCGTGGAGCGCAGTCAACTCCTCGCTGCCCTCGGCGACGCCGAGCCAGACGACGCTGATGTAGTCCATCGAGGGGAAGACCCCGAGCCCCTCGAAGCGCGCCTCGAAGGGATCGACACCCGCCGAGTCGACGGCCCGCTCGATGGCGGCCGACAGCGCCCCGAGGTCGTGGTCGCCCTCCCCGAGGAACTTCATCGTTACGTGGGCCGTCGCGGGGTCGGTGGGGTTCAGTCCCGGCAGGCCGCGGAACGGTTCCTGTGCGTCGGCCACCGCCCCGTCGAGGCCCTCGAGGTCGACGCTAACGAACAGTCGCATACGCTAGGTGGGACCGGCGTCGACAAAGTTCCCGCGCCGCCGGTGGTCGTGCTCGGTTTCGTTTACCGAAACTGAAACCGGTTTAAATACCTATCGGGACCGAGCGGTTGGCACGCTCGGGGCGTCGGCGGGGCGGACCGCGCTGGAGTGTCCCGGGAGAACGAACCATGAAACTCGCAGTAATCGGCTTCGGGCAAGCGGGCGGGAAGATCCTCGACCGCTTCCTGGAATACGACACGAACAGAGGTACCGGCGTCATCGACCAGCCAGTCGCGGTCAACTCCGCGAAGGCCGACCTGATGTCCCTCGAGCACGTCCCCAAACACAACCGCGTCCTCATCGGACAGACCGTGGTCAACGGCCACGGTGCGGGGACGGAACCGGACCTCGGGCGGGAGTGTACGGAGACGGACCTCGGGGAGATACAGACGGCGATAGAGAACGGCTCGACGAGCGAGGTCGACGCCTTCCTCATCCTCGCGGGGCTCGGCGGCGGCACCGGCAGCGGCGGGAGTCCGGTGCTGGCGGACTACCTCCAGCGGATCTACGCCAAACCGGTCTACGGACTCGGTATCCTGCCCGCCGAGAGCGAGGGCGGGATCTACAACCGGAACGCGGCCGACTCCCTGGAGAAGTTCGTCGACAGCGTCGACAACCTGCTGCTGTTCGACAACGACGCGTTCAAGACGACCGGCGAGAGCCTCGCCGAGGGGTACGCCGCCATCAACGACGAGATCGTCACCCGGTTCGGTGCGCTACTCTCGGCCGGCGAGGTGGACGCCCTCGGCGACACCGTCGCCGAATCCGTCGTCGACGCCTCCGAGATCATCAACACGTTCGGCGACCGCGGCATCACGAGCGTGGGCTACGCATCGGAGTCGGTCGAGGACGACACCGGCGGCTTCTTCGACCGCTTCACCGACGAGGAGCCGGACATCGCAGCGAACGGCGGCTCCGCGGAACGCATCAGCTCGCTCGTCCGCCGGGCGACCCTCGGTCAGCTCACCGTCCCCTGTGGGATCGAGAGCACGAAACGGGCGCTGTTGGTCGTCTCCGGACCGCCCGAGAAACTCGACCGCAAGGGCATCGAGCAGGCCCGAAGCTGGCTCGAAGAGACCGCCGACTGCCTGGAGGTCCGGGCGGGCGACTACCCGCTGCCCGGCGAGGACCGGGTCGCTGCGGTCGTCGTCTTCTCCGGCGTGACGGACATTCCCCGCATCGACGACGTGCAGTCGGCGGCGATCCGTGCCGAGGAGTTCATCTGGCAGACCAACCAGGGGACCGAGGACGAACTCGAGGCGCTCGTCGAGTACGGCGAGCAGTCGCGGACGCCGACATCGCTGGACTGACGGCGTCGGCGACCCCGTCCGGCCCCGGACCGGAGGTCACGATCGCCCGCCGCCGGGTGGGGTCGCAACTCTTACCCGCATTCGCGGCCAACCTCGGCGTATGACAGACGACGAGCGCGACGAACCCCACGAGTTCTCCGAGGGGCAGGGGTTCGGCGAGCCGTACGAGGGCTTCGACATCGACCCGCCGTCGCTGGACGTCGACCCCGACCAGGTCGACCCCGTCGACTCCCGGGTCGTCGCCGACACCCTCGACCGCGAGCAGATCCCGGCCGATCAGGTCGACGCCGAGGAACTGCTCGACGTGGGGCTCGACTACATGCGTATCAACCGCCACGAACAGGCCACCGACACCTTCGAGCGTGCCGCGCAGTTCACCGACGACGACGGCATCGAGCAGGAGGCGTGGGTGAACAAGGGCGCCGCACACGCCGAACTGCAGGAGTTCCAGCGGGCCATCGACGCCTACCGGGAGGCGCTCGCAATCGACGACGACTCCGAACACGCTGCTTCGGCGGAGACCAATCTCGCCTACGCGCTGTGGAAGGCCGGGCAAAGCGAGCAGGCGCTGGAGCACGCCGAGCGGGCCGTCGAACTCGATCCCCGGTTCCCGCAGGGCTGGTACAACCGCGGCTTCTTCCTCCTGGAGCGGGGACTCGCCGAGGACGCCGTCTCCTGTTTCGACAACGCGCTCCGACTCGGCCACCGCAGCCCCGACGTCCTCGAGGAGAAGGCCCGCGCGCTGGAGGAGATGGGCGAGGACGACCGCGCCGAGGAGGTCGCCGACGAGGCCGAGGAACTGCGACAGCAGGCCGAAGAGCGGATGGTCGAAGAGCGCCAGCGATGATGCTGCTGTGCGAGCGGTCGACACAGGAGGGGCTGCTCGTCTCCGTCTGCGACGCGGATGTCCTCGGGGACACCTTCGAGAACGGCGAGGTGTCGCTGACCGTCGAGCCGGAGTTCTACGACGGCGAGGAGGCGACCCCCGAGGAGGTCGTCGCCAGCCTCTCGAAGGCGACGGTTGCGAACCTCGTCGGCCACGACGCCGTCGGGGTCGCCGTCGAACACGGCTTCGTCGAGGAGGCCAACGTCCTCGAGTTCGAGGGGACCGTCCACGCCCAGTACCTCCGGATGTAACGGGCGGGGGCGGCCGTCGACGCCGCCGAATCCGGAAACGTACGACGATAGCCGAACTGCCCGGTAGTATTATCCGAAGCGGCACCGTGTCAATCACCGAATGGTATCGTCGTCGGCGACGACGTTTCTGCTGTGGGCCGGCTACGCCGCCGCCACAGTTCTCACCGCGAGCATGGCCACGTACGGCCTGGCCCGGCGGGACAACCGCGTCGCCCGCTCGTTCGGCGCGGTGATGGTCGGACTCCTGCTGTGGTCGCTCGGGGCCTTCGGGCGCCTGCTCGTGCCGACCCGTGCCGGCTGGCACCTCCTCACGGTCGTGATGTATCTGGGCGTTGCGACCACCCCGGTGCTGTTCTTCCGCTTCGTGGCCCACTACACGAACCGCGACATCTCCCTCTCCCGCCGCCGGGTCGCCGCGCTCTTCGTCGTTCCCGCGGGGACGGTTTCCGCACTGGCGACGAACCCGACACACGGCCTCTTTTTCGTCGGGGTTCGGTCGGTCCCGTTCGGGAACGGCGAGGTACTCGTTGCGACCTCGGGACCGCTGTTCTACGTTCACGCCGCCTACAGTTACCTCCTGCTGGTCGCCGGAACACTCCTGCTCGTGTGGTTCGCCCTCGAGAGCCACCGGGAGTACCGCCGCCAGTCCGCGGCCATCCTCGGCGGGACGATGGTTCCATGGGCGACGAACGTCGTCTACCTCTTCCGGTTCGGGCCCTCCTTTCCCGTCGATCCGACTCCCGTCGGGTTCGCGTTCGGCGGCATCCTGCTGGCGTACGCGGTGTTCGGCACCGGCGTCACGAACCTGACCCCCGTCGCCCGCTCGGCGGTCGTCGACGCCATCGACGACGCGGTGTTCGTCGTGAGCCGCACGGGCGAACTCGTCGACCTCAACCCGGCCGCCAGACGGCTCACGATCGTCGACGACCCGCTCGGAGCGCCGGTATCGTCGGTGGTTCCCGATCCACTCCTGAACGCCGAGGCGGAGCCGAGCGCGATCACTCTCGACGGGACCGAGCGATGGTTCCGGCTCCGCGAGGTGGAACTCGACGGCGACGGTGCGGTCCTGCTGGCCTCCGATCTCACCGAACAGGTCCGCAGACAGCGCCAGTTGCGCGAGCAGAACCGCCGCCTCGAACAGTTCACCCGCATCGCGGCCCACGATCTTCGGAACCCGCTGAACGCCATCACGGGGTACACCCGGCTCGCACGCGAGACCGGCGACGTCTCCCACCTCGATGACGTCGATCCGGCCACGGACCGCATCGAGACGCTCATCGACGACCTGCTGACGCTGGGTCACGAGGGTCGCGTCGTCGAGGAGACGGCGCCCGTCTCGCTGGCCGCGGCCGCCGAACGCGCCTGGAACGAGGTCAACACCGGCGGCGCCACACTGGAGGTCGTCGGCGACGAGCGACTGCTGGCCGACGAGAGCCGGTTCAATCAGCTTCTGGAGAACCTCTTCATCAATGCCGTCACTCATGGCGGCGACGACGTGACCGTCGAGGTCGGGACGCGTCCGGACGGTTTCTTCGTCGCCGACGACGGAACCGGGATCCCGACCGAGGACCGCGCCGAGGTCTTCGAGTACGGCTACTCGACGCACGGCGGCACCGGACTGGGGCTGCCGGTCGTCAGAAGCATCACCGTCGCCCACGGCTGGGAGGTGTCGGTTACCGACGCCGCCGACGGCGGCGCACGCTTCGAGTTCGGCGGTATCCAGACCGACCCTCAGCCGTTCGACGGCATCGGACTGGGAGCGGTCTCGGGCGGCTCGCCGTTCGAGTGACCGCCGGGCCAACTTTCAAGCGGACGGCGCACGCCTCGCCGCTATGCAGATAACCGGCGTCAACCAGTACCACCTCGAACACGCCCTCGAGGAACCGTTCTACCCCACCTGGATTCCGGGGTATCCGCAGGCGACCCACGAACTCGAACTGTTCGAGATCGAGACCGACGAGGGCATCACCGGCTACGGCGCCTCGCCCTCCTTCGCCGGCGGTCTCGAGTACGAGACGCCGCTGGAACTGTTTTTGACCGGCGAGAACCCCCACAACGTCGAGGGGATCCTCGGCAAACTCGAGACCGTCAACCTCGTCGGCCCGCGGCCCTGGCACGTCGAGATGGCGCTGTGGGACATCATCGGCAAGGACGCCGGCAAGCCGGTGTACGAACTGTTCGGCGCCGAGGCCCGCGACATCCCGGTCTACGCCTCGACGGGCGAGTTGATGGACGCCGACGACCGCATCGACTACGTCGAGGAGCGCGTCGACGAGGGATTCGAGGCGGTCAAACTCCGCGTCACCGAACTCGACCACATCGAGACCGTCCGGCGAGTGCGGGAGGCGTTCCCCGAGTTGACGCTGATGGTCGACGCGAACAAGGGGTGGGCGGTCCGGGTGATGGAGGACCCGGTCGAGTGGTCCTTCTCCGAGGCCCTGGAGTTCGCCCGCGGACTCGAAGACGTCGGCGGCGTCGCGTGGCTCGAGGAGCCGCTGCACCGCCACGACTACGAGGGATACGCCCGCCTCCGGGACGCCGTCGACGTCGACATCGCCGGCGGCGAGTTCAACAACGGCACCCACCACTTCCGGGAGTTCGTCGAGTACGGCTCGCTGGACGTCCTCCAGCCGGACGCGGCGCTGGCGACCGGCATCCGGGGGGCCGTCGACGTCGCCCGGATGGGCCAGGCTCACGGCCTCCGGTTCGTCCCCCACACCTGGACGAACGCCGTCGGCTTCGCGGCGAACCTCCACGCCATGACCGCCGCCGGCAGCCCGTGGTGTGAGTACCCGATGGAGCCGCCGTGGACCCCGGACGTCTGGTCGTTCATGCTCGAAGACGGCTTCGAGCACGACGACGGCACGATTCGCCCGCCGGAGGGACCGGGGCTCGGCATCGAGATTCCCGACGAGGTACTCGAGGACGCCGAGTGAGCGCCCGCACCCCGAACGTAACCGCCACCGGTTCCACGGGAGGGGTCCGGGACCGAAGGAGTAACCAGCCTCCGTCCGCTATCGAGAGGTAATGAGCCAGCACGCCGAGCCGCTCGACGTCGAGTCCATCCGGGCTGACTTTCCCATCCTCGAGCGGGAGTTCGAGGGGTCACAGATCGTCTACCTCGACAACGCGGCGACGACGCAGACGCCCGAGCCCGTCGTCGAGACCATCGCCGAGTACTACCGCGAGTACAACGCCAACGTCCACCGGGGCATCCACCAGTTGAGCCAGGAGGCCTCCGTCGCCTACGAGGAGGCCCACGACCGGGTCGCGGAGTTCGTCGGTGCCTCCGGCGGCCGCGAGGAGATAATCTTCACCAAGAACACCACCGAGTCGATGAACCTCGTCGCCTACGCCTGGGGCCTGAACGAACTCGGTCCCGGCGACGAGGTGGTGCTGACGGAGATGGAGCACCACGCCTCGCTCGTGACCTGGCAGCAGATAGCCAAGCGGACCGGCGCCGACTGCCGGTACATCCCCATCACCGACGAGGGGCGACTGGACATGGAGGCCGCCCGCGAACTGATAACCGACGACACCGCGATGGTGTCGACGGTCCACGTCTCGAACACGCTCGGCACCATCAACCCCGTCGGCGAGCTGGCCGACATCGCCCACGACCACGGCGCCTACATGTTCGTCGACGCCGCCCAGTCGGTTCCGAACCGGCCCGTGGACGTCGAGCAATTGGACGCCGACTTCCTGGCCTTCTCCGGCCACAAGATGTGCGGCCCGACGGGTATCGGCGTCCTCTACGGCAAGCAGCACCTGCTGGAGGGGATGGAGCCGTACCTCTACGGCGGCGAGATGATCCTGAAGGTCACCTTCGAGGACGCGACCTGGAACGAACTTCCCTGGAAGTTCGAGGCCGGGACGCCGCCGATCAGCCAGGGCATCGCCCTGGCGGAGGCCTGCGACTACCTCGACGACGTCGGCATGGAGAACGTCGAGCGCCACGAGGCCGAACTCGCCGAGTACGCCTACGACAGGCTGACCGAACAGGACGACGTCGAGGTGTACGGGCCGCCGGGCGACGACCGCGGCGGCCTGGTCGCGTTCAACCTCGACGGCGTCCACGCCCACGACCTCTCGTCCATCCTCAACGACTCGGCGGTGGCCATTCGTGCCGGCGACCACTGCACCCAGCCGCTGCACGACGTCCTCGGGACGGCGGCCTCCGCGCGGGCCTCCTTCTACATCTACAACACGAAGAGCGAGGTCGACCGGCTGGTCGAGGCCGTCGACGACGCCCGGCAACTGTTCGCGTAGCTCCCCCACAGTGGCCGCGACGGTTCTCGTGGGGCGGGAAATCGAGCAGGCGGAGCGTGACGATGCCGGCGGCGGCGCTCCGCGCTCCAGCCACGACCGCTCGCCGGCAGACCTCAGGTCACGCGCCGTCTGGCTCCGTCTCCGTATATAAATCGTCGGTCTACCGGTCGGCGCCCAGTATCTCGACGTCGACGACCCGCCAGAGCACGAGCGCGGCGGCCACACCGAACGTCGCGGCGTTGACGTAGTGGCGGCCGGGGACGGCGAAGCCGGCCGCAAGCAGGGCCCCGCCGCCGACCAGGAGGTGGGCCCACAGGTCGGGAGCGTATCCCGAGAGGAGGTCGACGGCGAAGAGTGCGATTGCGACGACCCCGGCGGCCGCACCGAAGACGACGACCGGCTGGGGCTGGCCCCGGCTGAGCGCGGTCAGCGACGCCATCCCGGCCGCTAGCCCGGCGAAAAGCAGCAGCAGGCCCTCCTGGGAGAGACCCTCGAGGGGGACCCACTCCTCGTCGTCCTGGTCGGTGTCGGTAGCGGCGTCGTCCCCGTCGGTTTCGCCCCCGTCGGTCCGGGGGCGGCGCACGGATCGGGATTCGGCCATGGGACACGACTCGACGGCCGGTGATTTGGGCCTTGCGTATCGGGGCTGGTCCGTCGGCCGGCGTGCGTCAGGAGAGCTGGTGGTCGCCGCCGGCGGTGAACGCCCGGGGTTCGTCGTCGACGCGGCTGTTCACGCGCTGTCGGGCGAGCTTCGCGAGCATAACGTTCGCCTCGAGGTCGTGGTTCGCCAGCGCGGCGATGTACTGCAGCGACACCGAGTGGGCGCCGAAGGGACTCCCGCTGAGCGGCTCCAGCGGACCGACTGGCGTGCCCGGTTCGTCGAACTTCTTGTTGTGAATCTCCTCGAGCGACAGGCCCCGGATGTACCGGATGAGCTGTTCGCGGACGGCCGGCGTGATCCAGCCGAGTTGCTGGTAGTACTGCAGCGCGCTCAGACCGCCGCTCGTGCCGAACGTGTCGCCGAGGTAGCTCGCCCACTCGAGGGTCAGGCTGACCTGCTCGGGGGTCGGTTCGATGGTTTCGAGGTAGTGGCTTCGTGACATGGCTCTCGCTTCCGACCTACCGGCGGCCGACGCATCAACCTCCGTCGAGCCTCGGGGGACGACTCACGCCGTGAGTCGTCGTGCGACCGGGATCAGACGGTGATGAGCTGGCCGGCGACGAACTGGGTGACGACGGCCACGACCGACCCGGTCCAGATCAGCATCACGAAGTGGACGAGGGCGTTGACCGTGTGGCCACGGTCGATCAGCCGGATGATGAGCGACGACAGCAGGGCGTTCAAAAGCACCACCCCGAACAGGAGGAACTCGATGCTGGCCACGTCGTACACCTGTGGGTTGAACAGCAGCGACGTGATCTCGCTGTTGCTGTCGAGTCCCTTCGCAATCGCCAGCATCTGTTCGGCGATCTGAAGACCGATGAACGCGGAGAATATCGAGGCGGCCGTGATGCCGTACATGACGCCGACGAACGTCGAGGTCGCCTGGGCACGCTGTTCCCGGACCCGGAGGACCTCCGAGAAGTTGGTGCTGATGACCTGACCGAGGACCTGCGAATCGCCGCCCATCCGTCGGCCGACGACGTACATGTCGCCGAACTTCTGGATGAGGTAGGAGCCGGTCTCGGCGGCGAACAGCCGCCAGGACCGTGTCGTGTCGATCCGGAGGTTGAGGCGGCGATAGAGACCCTCGACGTTCCGGGTGAGCGCGCCGAAGTCCTTGTTGCGGAGCGTCGCCAGGACGTTGACTGTCGAGGTCTGTTTGACGGCCTCGACGCTGCCGAGCGCGCGAATGAACGACGGGAATCCCTTGTCGCGGTCCTTGACCCGGTTTTCCTCCCGCCGCATCACGACGCCGGGAATCAAAAGCGGGGTGACGACGATACTCATGTAGATCGGCGTCGGAACGAGGTCCCGCGGGACGGGCAGGAGGCCGACGGCGACGGCGAGGACGCCGAGCGCCGCCGAAAGCGTCAGTCCGACGCCGACCCAGAGGGCGGTCCGGACGTTCTCGGCCGGCGTCGAGAGTTCGTCGGCGTGGAACCACACCGGGTCCCACGGCGAGATGGTGTGGACGACGAAGAGGAACCCGCCCTGGACGATCCCGAACATGACGACGACGCCGCCGACCAGCAGCACCGGCGAGATACCCAGGAGGAGCGGCAGGACCGTCGAGAACACGAGGATGAACGTCGTCGAGAGCATCAGCGAGAGGTACAGTTCCTTGAGGACGTCCAGTTTCGCCAGGTCGGACTCGTACCGGATGACGAACTGCTGGAGGATGGTGTCCTGTTCGTCCACCAGGAAGTCGCTCAGCGACTGGCCGGCGCCGACGGCGTAGGCGAGCCGTTCGAGGAAGTCCGACAGGAGTTCGGAGTCGGCACGTTTCGACCGCAACCGGCAGGCGTCGTCGAGCGACTGGTTCCAGGTGTCGACCAGGGCGACGATGTGACCCATCTCGGTGGCCAGCGCCCCGTACTCGTCGACCTCCGCGAGCGTCCGGAATATCTCGACGCGGTCGATGTTCGTCATCGACAGAACCGTGATGTGCGTGAGAAACAGGTGGAACCGCTCGCGTATCTCCCGGCTCCGGCGGTCCTGGACGACCTTCGGGTAGAACACCGCGACCGCGGCCGCCAGCAGTCCCAGTCCGACCAGCGGCAGTCGGACCGTCAGGCCGACCGGCGCCGCGACGGCGACGACGACGGTGCCGAGGGCGAAAAGCGTCGCGGGCAACAGCACCACCAGCGCGTACCGGCGGGCGGACATCTCCATGTACCGGTAGGAGTCGGCGACCGACAGCAGCAGCTCCCGGGCGTCGAGTTCGAACGCCCCCTCGTCGGCGTCGGCGGTGCTCACGGCGCCTCAGGCCCCCGGGACGGTCGTGGTGGCGAGACCGCCGATGTCGATCGGCAGCCCCTCGACGCCGTCGCGCTGGAACGTCTCGATGGCCCGGTTGACCTCGTGGTACCCGAGCACGTCGGCCTCGATGAGGCGGCGCACGATCTCGGCGCGGCGGTCGAGTTCGTCGTAGATCTCGCGGGTGTCCCGGTAGCCGAGCAGCGTGGCGATCTGTTCTTCCAGCACGTAGGAGTTGTTCTGCCCCTTGAACACGACGTCGTCGCTTCGGGGGTCCCACTCGAAGGCCTCGCGGGTGATGACGCCGCCCTCGTGTTCGGAGTAGCCCTCGATCTCCTGAACGCTCGTGACGCGGCGGAGGATGTCGTCGCCCTGCTTGACGCGGTTCTGGAACAGCGCGACGTCGGCGTTGTCCATGAACGTCTCGGGGATGTTGATCGGGTTCGAGGTGAACCGCTGGATCATCGAGACGATGTCGCTCGCGTGGAACGTGATGAGTATCGGGTGGCCGGTCTGGGCGGCCTGGAACGCCATCTGGGCCTCGGCGCCGCGGACCTCACCGACGCAGATGTAGCCGGGCCGCGAGCGGAGCGCGGCCGCCACGAGGTCGAACATGTCGACGTCGGAGGCGCTGTCGCCCTGACCCTCCCGGGTCAACAGCTGCTGCCAGTTGTCGTGGGGCGGCATCACTTCGGCGGTGTCCTCGGCGGTGTAGATCTTCACGTCCCGGGGGATGAACGAGAACATGGCGTTCAGCGTCGTCGTCTTGCCGGAGGCGGTCTCGCCGACGACGAAGACGGTCTGTTCGTTCTCCATGCAGAGCCAGAGGTACGCCGCCAGTTCGGGGCTGAGCGTCCCCCACTTGGTGATCTGGAGGATCGACAGCGGCACCTCCTCGCCCTGCCGGATCGTGAGCGAGGGGCCCTTGATGCTGACGTCGTCGGAGTAGATGATGTTGATCCGGGAGCCGTTCGGCAGCGTCGAGTCGACGATGGGATCGGAGTCGCTCACCGGGTGGTTCATCCGCTCGCCCATGTTCCGAATCCAGTTTTCGAACTCCTCGATGGAGCCGAAGTCGACGTTCGTCTCCAGCATTCCGTAGACCTCGTGGTCGACGTAGCACTCGTGGGGCCCGATGACGTGGATGTCCTCGTTGTGGGTGTCGGCCATCACGGCCTCGATGGGACCGAGACCGGCGATGTCCCGGAGGAGCTGGTACCGGAGCCGTTCGTAGGTGTCCTCGGTCACGCTGAACTCCGACCCCAGCAGTCGTCGCCGGAGGGTACCGGAGAGTCCGGAGGCGGAGCCGTCGACGTCGAGGACCTCCCGGACGAGTTCGTCGAGGTACTCCTGGAACTCGTCGTCGTCGGACGGCGCCGGCCGGGTGACGCTGCGGTCCAGCACGCGTTGACGGAGCCGTTCGTACAGGTCGCGTTCCGACGCGTCGAGCGACGGCTCCAGGCCCGTGTACATCGTGTCCTCGCCGACGTCGCCGTAGACGTGGACGAATATCGGCGGGTCGACGGGGTAGAGGACGTGCGGCCGCTTGGACTCGTGGTCGCGGCCGAGTTCCTCCGTGTAGAGCGGGTACTCGCCGGTGTCGGCGCGGACGCTCTCGACGTGGTCGGCGACGTGGTCGTGTTCGTCGAGGACCGCCTGCAACTCGTCGGTCACGCGCCGGGTGCCGAGTTCGGTCATCTCAGGCCACCGTCCGGCTCACGATCACGATGCCGCGGCCGTGCTGGACGTCGAACCCGATGGTGTCGTCGACCTGGTTCGCCATCCCGACGAACCGGTTGACGAGCGCCTTGCGCCTGATGTCCTGGCCGACGGTCGACCGTTCGATGGAGAGGTACACGTCGGCGGCGTCCCGGAGGGGCTGGACCGCGCGGTCGGCGAGCAACGCCGGGTTGACCGTGAGGACGACGGCACGGTCGGCGGCGGTCATCCGGTCGAGAAAGCGGACGACGCTCTGGACGAAGTGGTCCTCGTCGGCGGTCTCGGCGACCGCGTCGAACTCGGGGTCGTTGCGGAGGAGGGCGCCGAAGCCGTCGACGATTACGACGTCGCCGTGCCAGATGACGCTCGGCTCGGTGAACTTCGAGACGAGCGGGCGCGTGCCGGCCATGCCGCCCGCCGACCGGGTGTGGGTGTCGACGTCGACGTGGAAGTACGCGAGTCGGTCCTCGAGGAGGTGCTGGACCACGTCGTAGGACAGCGAGTGCATCTGGTCGATGTACTCGCGGGCCGACAGCTCCGGGGAGACGACGCTGACGTGGGTGCCCTCGGTCGCCATGCCGTAGGCCATCCGCTGGGTGAGGACGCTCTTGCCCGCGCCGTCGGGACCCTCGATCAGGGTGATGGAGCCGCGGGGGAGTCCGCCGCCGAAGGCGTGGTCGACGCGGTCCCGTTCGCCGAGTCCGAGCGAGTAGTGCGTTGTCGTGCTCATACGTGGAACTCGAAGGTCTCCGTCTCGCCGTTGATGTGTACCGACACGCGGTGGGTGCCCGCACCGAGCGACCAATCGAGGACGAGTCTGGCGACGCTGCCCTCGTCCCAGGCGTCGCCGC
Organism: Natronomonas marina; assembly: GCF_024298905.1. Lineage (NCBI taxonomy): Archaea > Methanobacteriati > Methanobacteriota > Halobacteria > Halobacteriales > Natronomonadaceae > Natronomonas > Natronomonas marina. The sequence goes on along the minus strand of NZ_CP101154.1, from coordinate 383,390 downwards.
CCAGGACGGTGATCGACCGGTCGGCGGTGGCGACGTACTGGCCGTCGACGAGGACATCGAGCGCGTCGGGGCGACTCGGGAGCGTCCCCGACCCGACGTTCTTGACGAGGACGGTGACGGTGCCGTCGTCGTAGACGGCGTCGCTGCCGGCGTCGCTGATTATCTCGACGTCCGTGTCGATCTGGTCGCTGACGACCTCGCCGCGTTCGCTCACGGAGTCGCTGATCGTGCCGACGCTGTCGATCATCGTCCCGGAGACGGCGGCCGCGAGTCCGACGGCGGCGATGAAGATGATGAGCGTCGACGCCGAGACGCTGGCCACGTCAGGTCACCTCCGTGACGGTGGCGGCCACCGAGACGCCGCCCTCGGTGACGATCTTGACGCGTGCGGGCGCCGTCGGGAGGTCGGCGGTGAACGTCAGGGTCTCGGCCGGCGTCCACGCCTCGCGACCGGGGTCGCCGGCGACCGCCGTCGTCGCGCCGTCGCGGTAGACGCCGTCCGCCAGGAGGTCGGTCCGGGTGGTCGACAGCGTGGTCGTCCCGTCGTTTTTCAGCGTCACCGTCAGTTCGTCGCTGGTCCGGTTGTACGTCGCGTTCTCGACGCTGATGGCCGTGTTCTGCCGATCGAGCAGGCGCTCGGCGCGGTCGTCCGTGGCCTCCCGTTGCAGTTCCCGGCTCCGGTCCAGGGTCGGGTAGAGGGTGGCCGTGCTGACCAGCAGTCCGACGAGGACGACGACGGTCGCGCCACTGACGCTGAATCCCATCGGTGTTACTCGGCCGTCATGTCGAGGTCGTCGAGCGCGCGTAGCCGGAGCACGTACCGGTAGCTCTCGGCGTGGTCGCTCGCGGTTAGTTCGACGGGACTGTTCGGATCGACGTCGTCGTCGAGGTTGGGCCCCGAGAGGTACAGCTCGAGGGTGTCGGCGACATCGCTGCTGACCCAGCCCAGTTCCTCGTAGAACGACAGCGCCTTCAGGGCGCCGGCCGGCCCCGAGGTCTCGACCATGTTCGCCAGCCACTCCATGGCGAGGAGGTCGGCGGCGTACCCCGACGGGAACTCCGCGAGCTGGACGGACGTGACGGCGTCGGGCGCGTCCGTCGCCGCGTCGGACACCGCGGCGTCGGCAGTCGGGGTCGGACCCTGTTCGTGCGTGGCCGCGTCGAACCCGGCCGCATCGTCGGCGGACGGGCCGGTCGCCGCGATCGGGGCGTCCTCGTCGTCCGCGGCGCCGTCCCCGGACTCCAGCAGGTCCTCGAACCCCACGGTGGTCGTCTCGCCGGGCCGGTCGTCCGACGGCTCGTCCGTCGGTCCCGAACGTCGGTCGTCGGTGTCCCTGTCGTCGGCGGCGGCCGGGACCGCCCCCGTCCCGTCGTCCTCGCCCGTCGTCGGCTCCTCGTCCGGCGTTGGCGGCTTCTCGGGCTCGTCGACGAGACCGAAGCCGTCGCCGCTCGCGCCGTCGGTCCTCCCGCCACCATCGCCCCGGGTGAAGGGGTTCTCGGCAGCGGTGAGCTGGTCGTAGACGCCCAGGAGCCGACGGACGGTATCGTCGAGGTCGGCCATCGTCTCGGCCATCTCCTCCTGGCTGGACTCGATGGATCGGATCGACGACTCGTTGTCCGCGAGTTCGGTCTCGAGTTCGTCCAGGCGGGCGTCGACCTCCTCGATGGGCGGTTCGGTCCCGGACTGGGCGGCGTCGGTCGTCTCGTGATCGTTTTCGTCGTCGTGGTCGGTCGCCCGCTCGACCACGGCCGATTCCTCGTCGCTCATCGTGCCCTCGTGGTCCTCTTCGCTGTCGCTTGTCGACGATTCGCCCAGCAGCCGGTCGATGAAATCGTATGCCATGCCAGTGAGTCTCCTTCGGCCGCCCGGATGGGGACCGGAGGACCCCGCCGGCGGGCGGACTGTGCTGATGCGAGTCCGGTCACGGCCGCAGGTTGGGCGCTCGACGGTATAGGTCTCCGAGCACGCTCACGGGGGGATTCGTCGGACGACTCGGATCGTGAGTCGTGCCTCGAATCCCCTGCTGAACGTCTGCCGACATTATAGCCAGTCCTCGAAGAAGGGGTCGATGGGGATTCAACCCAGCAACCCTCGCTTGCTCGTCAGGTCCGCACCGCGGCGGTGCGGTGGCGAGGCGAGGGTTGACAGGTGACCAAACATGCAACTGCAACCGAACGCCGACGCCGACCGCGGCCAGGTCGGTATCGGGACCCTGATCATCTTCATCGCGCTGGTGCTCGTGGCCGCCGTCGCCGCGGGCGTGCTCGTCAACACGGCGGGCCTCCTGCAGTCGCAGGCCGAAGATACGGGGTCCGACGCACAGTCAGAAGTATCGAACCAGATCGACGTCGTCTCCGCGACGGGCGTCGCATCGGACGGCACCGACGGGGTCGAGACGATAGAGCTGGTCGTCAAGAAGTCGCCGGGGTCGGAACCGATCGACCTCTCGCAGGCGACCATCGAGTACACGAGCGATTCGGCGTCCAGTACGCTCACGTCGCTGTCGACATCCGACGTCTCGGGGACCAGCGGGTCGGTCCTCGAGCAGAACAGCGACCGGATCAAAATCACGATCGACGTCAATTCGATCGAGAGCGGTGACCTCGCCGCGGGCGAGGAGGCCACCCTCGAAATCGTCGACCAGTCCGGCGCTTCGACCATCTACGGCGTCAACGTCCCGGACGTCCTGACCGGCAAGAGCTACGTGAGGGTGTGATACGATGAGGGAACTGTTCGACACCGACGTCGACCGCGGCCAGGTCGGTATCGGGACGCTCATCATCTTCATCGCACTCGTGCTCGTGGCCGCCGTCGCCGCGGGCGTGCTCGTCAACACGGCGGGCCTCCTGCAGTCGCAGGCCGAGGACACCGGCTCCGACGCACAGTCCGAGGTCTCGAACCAGATCGACGTCGTCTCCGCCACCGGTACGGTCAGCGGGGGCGACGTCGGGACGGTCGAGCTGGTCGTCAAGAAGTCGCCGGGCTCGGAACCGATCGACCTCTCGCAGGCGACCATCGAGTACACGAGCGACACCAGTTCGGTGACGCTGACCCAGGGCGGGACCGCCGACGGGACGACGTTCTCGACGACGGACGTCTCCGGAACGTCGGGGACAGTCCTCGATCAGAACAGCGACCGGATCCGGATCACGGTCGACACCAGCAGCATCGAGTCCAGCGGGCTCGGTGCCGGTGAGGAAGCGACCCTGGAGGTCACCGACCAGTCCGGCGCCTCGACCATCTACGGCGTCAACGTCCCGGACGTCCTGACCGGCAAGGACTACGTGCGAGTGTGATACGATGAGGGAACTGTCCGACACCGACGTCGACCGCGGCCAGGTCGGTATCGGGACGCTCATCATCTTCATCGCACTCGTGCTCGTGGCCGCCGTCGCCGCGGGCGTGCTCGTCAACACGGCGGGCCTCCTGCAGTCGCAGGCCGAAGACACGGGGTCCGACGCACAGTCCGAGGTCTCGAACCAGATCGACGTCGTCTCCGCCACCGGTACGGTGTCCAGTAGTAGCGTCAGTACCGTCGAGCTGGTCGTCAAGAAATCGCCGGGCTCGGAACCGATCAACCTCTCGAAGGCGACGGTTCAGTACACGAGCGACAGTAGCTCGGTGACGCTGGAGAACGCCTCGAGCACGTCGTCGACCGAGTTCTCGATGTCGGACGTCTCCGGAACGGACGGGGAGGTCCTCGACGCCAACAGCGACCGAATCCGGATCGAGATATCGACGAGCAGCATCGAGGGGGGCAACGGTCTCGCCGCGGGCGAGGAGGCCACGCTGGAGGTCACCGACCAGTCCGGCGCCTCGACCATCTACGGCGTCAACGTCCCGGACGTCCTGACCGGCAAGGACTACGTGCGGGTCTGACCCGAACCATCCGACCGCCCACCGCTATTTGATAGATGACTCCCGAACGGACGGCCCTGCTTTTGACCCTCGGCGTCGTTCTCGTGGTGGGCATCGGGACCGGTCCCGCCGTCACCGGCGTGGACTCGCCGTCCGATTCCTCGCCGAGCGACCTCCATCAGCCGTTCGTCGACGACGCCGGCATGTCGGTCGACCGAACGGCGGCAGTCGAGGTCCGTCGGCTGCCGACCGACGGGACGCTCCGGCGCGTCCCGGGCGGACATCGCCCCGACGTGGCGCCGCTCCGGGTGGCCGTCGAAACCGCGTCGAGTCCCGTCGTCGTCGAGTACAGCGTCGAACTCCCGGCGGTCGAGTACGCCGACGTGCGGTCCCGGCGCCTGCCGGCCGGCACGACCGAGGATATCTCCGTCGCGGCACCCGCAGCGACCGTCGAGGCGCCGCTCGACGGCGGCGCCAGTCTCACCGGCGTGGTGACGGTGTCGCTCACGGCGAACGGCGAGACGTACGTGATCGAGCGCGAGTCCATCGCGGTCGAGGTGACGGAATGACGCCCTCGGAGCGCTACCGGGCGCTGGAGGCGACCGCCGAGCGGTACGCACGCAGGCTCTTTCGGGCGGTGTTCGGCGACCGGACCGGAGCGGCGGTGTTCCTGTGCGCGCTGGCGTTCTACATGCTGTACTGGCGCGTCGACGTCTTCATCGTCGACACCTTCGTCGTCGCGGACACGCTCGTGGCGCTCTCCCGCGGGACGGTCGTCATCGACCCCGTCGTGTTCAGCCCGAACGACGGTGCCGCCCCGGGAATGCACCTCGTCGACGGGCGGCGCTACGGCCGCAACTACGGCCACGCCGCGCTGGCGCTGCCCGTATACTGGCTGCTCCGAGGCGCGACGGTCCTCATCGCGCCACGGGTGCTGTTGGCCGGGGGGTGGAGTCTCGTGCTCCTCGGCGCCGCGCTCTCGCTCGGCAGCGTGACGGACCGTCGGCGGGTAGCGACGGTCGGCGGGACGGCGGTCGCCCTGAGCGCGTTCCTCCTGAACGTTGCCCACGCGTCGCCGTTGCCGCGATGGCAGTTACCGCTCGTCGCGCTCCAGTTGACGACGATGGTCGCGGCCGCCCTGGTCGGCGTCGTCGCGTACCGCCTCCTCCGGCGGTGCTACGCCTATCGGACCGCCGTGTTCGGCGGCGTGGCCGCCGTCCTGCTGGGGCCGGTCGGATTCTGGGCGTCGATACCGAAGCGACACGTCCCGCTGGCGCTTGCGACGATGGTGACGATGTATCTCTACCTCCGGAGTCGGGAGAGCGTCGATCCGGCGGCCGCCCGCCGCTACAGGGCCGCCGCGTACCTCCCAGTGGGGGTTTCCGCCTGGATCAGCGCCCCGGACGGTCTCGTCCTGCTCATCGCCCTCGGCGCCGTCGACGTGGCCACGGCACGGTCGAACGGGCCACGGGACCTCCTCCCGGTGGCGGCCGCCCTGGCGGTCTCGCTCGTCCCCTTCGTCGTGACGAACCTCGCGATCTCCGGGGACCCGCTGATGCCCCCCCGCCTGCTCCCGGACGTCCCGGCGGGAACGTCCGGCGCTCCCGGGGGATCGACCGGCGGCAGTCCGTCGGCCGCCCCCGCCAGCGACGGCTCCGGAGTGGCGGCTGCGAGCGTGCTCCCGGCGAGCCTGCTCGCGGGCGGTTCGAGACTGTTCGAGGCGATCACGGCGGGGCTGGCGGCGCTGGAACCGACGCGACTCTACCATGTGTTCCTCCGGAGCGGCCGCATACCCGGCGTCGAGTACGCCCGGACCGGGGGCGAGACGGTCGATCTCGCGTTGCTCGAGACCGCGCCGCTGTTTGCGGTCCTGCTCGCGGTTCCCGTCCACCTCCTGCGTAGCGGGCGACCGCGGGTCGCCGACCTCGTCGCCGCCCGACGCGACCCCGTCGTCGCGACCGACCTGTTCGCGGTCGCCTACGTGACGCTCCTGACGCTCGTGTACCTCCCGCGACTGCCGTTGCACTCGACGATCACGGTCAGGTATCTCGTGCCGGCGACCCCGGTGCTCGTCTGGGCGGTCGCGAGGGTGCCGGCGGTCCGCGAAGCGCTCGCCGCGTCCGGGGACCGACTGCCGACGGCGACCCCGGCGCTGGCGCTCGCGGGCGTCGCCATCCCGACCGTCGCGTTCGCCGGGACGTCGGCGGGCGTCGGGACCGTCCTCCAGGCCGTCGCGGTCCTGAACCTGGCCGTCGCCGCCGGGGTCGCCGGCTGGGGCCTGGCGGCCACCGGGTCGCGGGCGCCCCGACCGCTCGGACCGACCGTCCTCGCGGCGGCACTCGCGGCGATGGCCGCCTTCGTGCTCCTCTCCGGGCTGGAGTACTTCGGCGACGGCCGAGCGTTCGCCCTCCCGATTGCCCGACTGCTCGAAGCGGTGATTCCGATACGATGACGCCCGATACCCCAGACGACGACCCCGAGGAGCATCGAACCGAGGCGGAGGCGACGCCACCTGACGCCGACGAGGTGGCGGCCGTAATCGACGCCGAGGAACTCCCGCGGTTGGCCCGACTCGAATCGGACGACCGGGTCAGCCGGCTGGACGAAGAGCGGTTCGTCGTCAGTACCGACCCCGAGACCGACCCCTCGGGGCAGGCCACCGACCGGCCCGAACGAGCGGGCGCCGACCGGAGCGCGGACGGGGACGGCGGCCACCGACCGTTCGATACGGACGCCGCCTTCGCGGTCTCGATTGCGGTCGAGACGCCGAACGGGCGCGCCGAGACGACGATTGCCCACGACGACATCCGGGAGACCTTCGCCGAACTCCTCCGCTGGTACGCGACCGCGGTCGAACCCGACCGCGACCCGGCGGCGGTGCTGTCGGTACTGCTCCGGGAGGTCGACGTCGAGGCTCCGTAGGCGGGTCCGCGACACTCGTCCGCGAGCCACACCGTCGTCCCGGCGGTTACAGGTCGCCGGCCGACAGGTAGAAGAACGCGCCGAGCGCGAGGAACTGTCTGGCGGCCTCGGTGACCTTCGACCGGGCGGCCGCGCGGTCCTCGACCCGGTACTCCTTCGAGCGCACGAGTTCGAACATCTCGAGGGTCTCGTCCTGCTCCAGTTCGTGGAGGGTCGGGTAGACGGTGCCGGGCGAGAGCTGGGCGTCGAACAGCCGGATGAGGTCGCTCATGAGCGTCTTGCCGTTCGTGTCCTCGGTCCGCATCGAGATGAGGACCAGGAGGATCTCCTCCAGCCCTTCGTTGATGATGCTCTCGTCGAGCCGGAACGGGGAGTCGGCGAACAGCGCCTCCTCGATCAGATCGATGTTCTGCCGGGCCGGATGGGGGCCGGCCGGCGCGTCACCGCCCGACGACGTGCCGAGATCGACCCCATCCCCGGAGCCTTGCTCCAGTTCGGACAACAACCGGGAGAACCCGCTCCGTCGTCCGTCACCCAGATCGGCGATCCCCACCGCCTGTCGATCCTCGTCTTTCATACACCCCTGTGAACACACCCGTGTAATAAGGGTGTCACGCCGGTATCGAGAACTGACCGGCCGGGACCGCAGCCGAAAGCCCCGCTCGGACGGCGTCAGGCCACGGGATCGAGCAACACGAACGGCGCCGATCCGGGGCGGCCCTCGTGGTCGACGCCGACCATCGACCGCGCCATGCGACGCATCACCTCGCCCGCGGCGTCGGCCTCCAGTTCCGAGACACCCTGAGCGGCCGCAAGCGACTCCAGGACGGATTCGGGGAGCCACAGCACCGCCGCCTCGTCGGTCCGGTACGCCGTTTCGCCGGTCTCGCGGAGGTGGTTCCGCCGGCGGTCGGCGGCGACCTCCAGTTTGATGACCGTCTCGACCAGCATCGCCCGTGAGACGGAGGATTCGGCGGCGACCTCGTCTAAGAGCCGGTCGAAGAACCACTCGACGCGCTCGCCGACCGCGTCGAACTCGTCGTCGGGGATCCCGGAGCCGCTGCCCATACGTCCACTTTGAGGAGTGTTACTCTTACACCTTCTGGCCGCCGGCTGACGGCAACGGGGGCGACACCACGCCCCGCCGGTTCGGGGTGTCGCAGCCGCGACGGGAGACCGCCCCGACCGGTGGCCTTTTAGCGGTCATTCCCCTTGTACCGACAACGATGGGACCCGGCTCGGACATGTACCGCCAGCAGATCCTCGACCACTACAAGAACCCCCGCAACTACGGGGAACTCGAGGACGCGGACATCGAGCACGTCGGCGAGAACCCGATGTGCGGCGACACCATCAAGATGTTCCTCGAACTGGCGGACGACGACGAGACGATAGAGCGCGTCAGTTTCATCGGCGACGGCTGTGCCATCAGCCAGGCCTCGGCGAGCATGCTCTCCAGGGAGCTCCGGGGGAAGTCGCTGTCGGCCGTCCGGGAGATGGACCGCGACGACGTCATCGACATGCTCGGCGTCGACCTCAGCCCGATGCGAATCAAGTGCGCCGTCCTGGCCGAGAAGGTCGCACAGGACGGCGTCGCCATCCACGAGGGCGACGAGGAGATAGCGGAGACGACGACCGAGTAGCCCGGGAAGCGACGACGACCGGGGAACCGGGCGTCGGTCGCACTCCGACGAGCGGCGGTTTTTTGGTACGTTACGATGTACCATAGCATATGGCCAGCGAACAACGACAGCGGCAGGTCACGTTCGGCGAGACGATCTACGACCGGGACGGGAACGAACTCGGCCGCGTCCGGAACCTCGACGACGGAGGGTTCTACGTGACGAACCGGGAGGGGGTCTCCACCAGCGAGCAGGCCCAGAGCAAGGCCGGCGAGAAGACGCTCATGTGGCGGTGTGGCGAGTGCGGCGAGGTCGGCGACATCGAGGACGTGCCGGCGATGTGTCCCTCCTGTGGCGCCTCCGGCGAGAGCATCAACTACCTCCAGGAGGACTGACGGCCGAAGCGGTGGCTTTCTGTCGGTGCGGCGGGTAGGGCGGGTATGGACGTGGTCGTCTTCGGTGCCGGGAGTCTGGGGAGTCTCGTCGGGGGACTCCTCGCCCGGGAGCACGACGTGACGCTGGTCGGCCGCGAGCCGCACGTCTCGGCGGTCCGGGAGTCCGGCCTCCGCATCGAGGGCGAAATCGAGACGACGGTGTACCCGGCGGCGCGACTCGAGGCGCCGGCGGCCACCGACCTGGCCGTCGTCTGCGTGAAGGCCTTCGACACGCCCGCGGCCGCCGACGCCCTCGCCGACGTCGACCTCGGGGTCTGCTGTTCGCTCCAGAACGGGATGGGCAACGAGGCGACCCTCGCCGGGCGGGTCGAGGCGCCGGTGCTCGCCGGCACCTGCACGTACGGCGCCCTGCGGCCGGATCCGGGCGTCGTCCGGTGTACCGGCGTCGGCGAGGTCGTTCTCGGCGCGAGAGCGGGCGGGCCGTCCGAGGTGGCCGACCGGGTCGGGTCAGCCTTCGAGGCGGCGGGCATAGTGACGACCGTCGCCGGGGACATGCCCCGCCGGCTCTGGGAGAAACTGGCCGTCAACGCCGGTATCAACGCGACGACGGCGCTGGCGCGGGTCGACAACGGCGCCCTGCTGGACGGCGAGGCCGGCCCCGTGGCGGCCGATGCCGCCCGCGAGGTCGCCCGCGTCGCCCGCGCGGAGGGGGTCGACCTGTCGGCGGCGGCGGCGGAATCCGCGGTCGAACGGGTCGCCCGGGCGACGGCGGCCAACACCTCCTCGATGCGGCAGGACGTCGAGGCCGGCCGCCGGACCGAGGTCGACGCCATCGGCGGGTACGTCCTCGAACGGGCCGACGACCACGGGGTGGACGCCCCGGTCGTCGAGACGACGACGCGGCTGTTGCGGGCCTGGGAAACCGGACAGGGGGTCCGCTAACCGGGCGAGACGACCCCGGTATCGCCTCCCTCGCCCCGGCCCGCTGGTCGTGATTGCGACCGCACGCCGGGCGATTGCGCCGGATTTAATTTCTGGAGTTCGAATCCGGTATTATCAACTGGTTCGACGGAATCGTGACCCTCCCGGGTCTCGCGGTCGTCTTCGGCCTCCTGTTCGCCGGACAGCGCGGCGCAATCGTCGGGTTCGGTACCGGAATCCTCCTCGGGACGTTCGGTCTCTACGTCGGCCGCGACGACGACGCACGCATCGAGGAACTGGAGCGGGAACTGGCGGAGACGCGGCGGGAACTCGAGGAACTGCGGGCGGAACTCGACGACCGGCGGTAGGCGTCGTACGGAGACGGCTCGCGGCGCGTCGACCGACTCACTCCATGTAGCCGAGGTCCTGGAGGCGCTCTTTGGCCTCCTCGTCCATGTGGTCCAGCGCTGCCTCGGCGTCGGTGGCGGTGGCGTCCCACTCGTCGGCGGCGCGGGCCTCGAACCGTTCGAGGGCGGCGTAGACCCGCTCGAGGACGGGGTCGTCGACGCGAGGGGCCTCGCCGCTGGTCCCGGTGCCCTCGCGGCCGAGCGGGTCGACCTCGCCGGGGTCGGCGTCGAGACGGTAGGCCTCGTCGGCGATGCGCTCGTTGCGGATGTACTTGCCGTCGGGACGGCGGGCCGCGCGCATCCGCGAGTAGAACCGCGAGTCCTCCTCGAGGTCGATGCCGGCGTCGGCGGCCTTCGTCTCCAGTTGGTTCAGTTCCACCACCGGCCGGTGGTAGTCGACGAAGGCGTACTCGCCGTCATCGATGTCCCGGCCCGGAGACAGCAGCGACCGGCCCGGCTGGAAGGGGCGGGCGTCGACGGTTCCGGTGGCGTCGGTGGCGGCCGCCGACTCCAGCACCGTGTCGTAGAGGTCGAGCAACTCGACCTGCTCGTCGGTCCGGCCGGCCTCGACGTCGGGGTGTTTCACGAAGAGCGGGACGTTCACGAGGGGGTCGTAGATAGCGAACTCGTGGCCGTAGAGACCGTGCTCGCCGTGGAGTTCGCCGTGGTCCGAGCAGACGACGACGAGGGTGTCCTCCCACTGGCCAGTCTCCTTCAGGTGGTCGAACAGGCGCCCGAGTTCGGCGTCGATGTGGCGTATCTCGGCGTCGTACAGGTCCCGGATGTCGTCGAACTCCGCCTCGTCGATGGCGCGGGCCCCCGAGTTGTACTCCTTGGAGTTTTGACAGACGGCTTCGGGGTCGACGCCGGGAGCGAACTGCTCGCGGTACTCCTCGGGGGGGTAGTACGGCAGGTGGGCGTCCATCAGATTGATGAACGCGAACCACTCGTCGTCGGCGTTGTCGTCGGCGAAGGCCGTGACCCGGTCGATTATCTCGGGCGTCTTCGAGTCGGCGCCCTCGCCGCCGGCGAGGTGTTCGTGAATTTCGTTACCCATCTCGACGAGGCGGTCGGCGACCCACCGGAAGCGGCTGTCGAGGACGCGCTGCCAGAGGCTCGCCGCCAGCCCGGACAGCGCCTCGCCGGGCAGCACCTCGAAGAAGTTGTCCTGCCGGTCGAAGCCCGCCGTCAGTCGGGTGTACGGCGTTATCCAGGCGTTCGAGGAGTAACACGCCGTCGCGTAGCCGGCCGAGGAGAGCGCCTGCGCGAGCGTCCCGACGTCGTCAGGAAGGTAGGGCGCCTCCTGGGTCGCGGTGTGTTCGGCCGGGTACAGGCCGGTGAACATCGAGGCGTGGACGGGCAGCGTCCACGGCGCCTGCGCGACGGCCTCCTCGTAGACCAGCGCCTCCTCGGCGAAGGCGTCCAGCGTCGGCGTCGTCGGCCGGTCGTACCCGTAGGGCGTGAGGTGGTCCTTCCGCACCGTGTCCATGACCACGAAGAGCACGTTCCGACCGGCGGGCTCCGACATCCGTGGCTGCCACTCCGTGTGTTTCGGGCTTAAACGGTGTGGTGTCGGCTCGTCACAGCCCCGGCCACTCGGCGAAACTGCCCTCGATTAGGGTCTCGGCCTGTCGGTCGCGGTAATCGTCCGCCGCGGCCACGACCGCCGTCGGCAGCGACGCGCCCTCCTCGGCGTGTGTACGGAGGCGGTCCCGCTTCCAGCCGGCGGGGGAGGTCCGGGCGTCGACTCGTGCCCGCAGCAGCCGGAGGTGTTCCTCGGCGGCCCCGGGGTCGAAGCCGGCCCGCTGGAGGCCCTCGGCGGCCACCGCGAGGAGGTCGTCGTAGACGGCATCGGTGTCGGTCGTCTCGGTGCCGTCGGCGGTGATCCACCGCATCTCGGCCGCGAGGCCGTCGCTTGCGGCCGCGTAGAAGTTCTCCCTGGCCTGCTCCCACGGGAGGTCGGCGACCGGGTGGTCGGTCGCGGCCAGCCCGTTCAACAGGCCGGCGAAGGCCGCCACGAGCGCCACGGCGTCGGGGACGGTTGGCTGGCCGGGCAGCGGACGGAACTCGATGCGGGCGTTGGCGGCCGACTCCGAGGCGCCGTCGAAGACGGGCCGGACCCACCGCCAGTAGGAGCTGTGCTTGTGCCGCAGGTGGGCGAAGCGGTCGTCGAAGCGGTCGCCCGCCGCGAGCAGTTCCGGCGAGATGGGCGGGTCGGCGGCGATGCGGTCGACCGCGTCGGCCGCGCTGTCGATGTCCCGGGGAAAGCGGACCTTCGCCGGGCGGTCGGGGTCGTTCATCACCGCCTCGTACAGTTCGACGCGGTTCTCGAGGTCAGCCTCGGCGAGGACGGACTCGACGGTCGCGTCGGCGTCGTACAGCGACGGCGGGAACAGCGGCGAGTTGACCGACATCGCCAACAGCGGGCCGGCCACGCGCAACGCGTACGCGAAGTAGCTCGGGAGGTCGGCCGCGCTCGGTACCTGGTAGTGCGGCTGGATGCTCGTCGTGAGCGTGGCCGGCGAGATGGTCCGCGTCTCGAGGGTCACGTTTTCCGTCTCCAGCCGACACCGCGGCTCGTACAGCGGCGTGTTCGACATCACCTGATACCGGACGGACGGCGGGATGTTCGGCGAGAGGACGACGCCGTCGAACTCCGCGGTCGCCCGGAGGTACTCGACGGCCGTCTCGCCGACGGGCGGGACGGTCCAGAAGCCGTCTGCCACCAACCGGATGCCCTCGTTCCGCTTCGAGGCGTCGTGTGCGGCCCGGACCACGGCCTGGACCTCGTTGCCGAGCGCCGCCAGGCCGTGGGGACCGAACGGCTGTGGCCGGCTCGCCAGTTCCGCGTTGTGGAGGCCGAGTTCCTTCTCGAAGCCGATGAGTTCGAGCAGCGGCACCGGTACGCGCCGCAGGACACCGGTCCCCTCGTCGACGGCGTAGAACTCGTGTTCGAGCCCGACGATGGCCTGGGGGTTGTCGAAGGTGCCGACCTCCAGCTGTGCCTTCAGCTCCTCGGCTTCCCGGTCGACACGCTCGGCGAAGGCGTCGGTGTCGACGTCGCGGGCGGCCCTCACCCGTCGGGCGAGTTCGTCCATACCGTCCGGAGGCCTGCCAGCGACTTCAAACCACTGTTAATCGCTACCAAGGAACACGCTTGGGCCCGGAGCGTCCCGCGTCCGACGCGGCTGCCGAAACCGGAGGTTGTGGGGAGCCGTCGGGCCGCCCGAAAACGTCGAACCGACCGATCAGAAGGGGGCTTCGGGGCCCTCGTCGTCGCCGTCGTCGCCGCCCTCGCCGGGGAAGGACGGCGACATCTGGCCGCCAGCCATGCCCTCGGTGCCGCCGTCCATGCCGGTGTCGGCGTGGACGGTGTCGATCTCGGGTATCTCCTCGGTCATCCGGCTCTTGATGGCCTGGATGGTCATCGGGGAGATGCCACAGCCGGAGCAGGCGCCTCCGAGCATGATGGTGACCTCGCCGGACTCGCGGTCGAGGTTCTGGATGGCGGCGCTGCCGCCGTGCATCTGAATCTGGGGGAAGTTGCGCCGGAGGAAGTTGCTGATGCGCTCGCGGAGTTCCTCGTTGCCGTCGGCGGATTCGGTACTCATATCCGTCGGTATGGGACGCAACCGTATGAAGATTTGGCTCGGGGCCGCCGTCCGGACTGAACGTCGCCCGGATGGGTCGGCCTCGGGGCCGCTTCCCCGGCGGATGTGACGGGCGCGAGACGGGCGTCTGACGGGTGTTTAAGCCGTTCGCTCACCGTGGTACCTACTATGCCAACGCGCCGTCATCTACTCGCCGTCGCGGGCGTCGCCGCCGCAAGCCCCGGTTGCATGAGCGTCCTCGGCGACGACAACCCCGACTCCGCGAACGACGCCCCCTCGGACGGGACCGGCGATCCCGCCGACGGGGAAGGTGTCCGCCTCGAGCGACTCTCCGTCAGGAACAACCACGGGGAGGGCCACACTGTCCAGCTCGCCGTCGAGTCGGGCGAGGGGCTCCTGCATCTGGACACCTACCAGCTCGAGGCCGGCGGCGGAACGGTCGTCGAGGGCGACTGGACCGGCGCCACCGGTGCCTATCTCGTCCACGCTCGCCTCGACGACGGGGAGATCCAGTCGACCGACGTGGCGGGCAGCGTCGGCGAGGACGCCGAGTGCGTCCGGATGGTGCTCCGCATCGACGCCGAGGGCGAACTCGGAATCCTGTACGGCACCGACTGCGAACGCTAGGCGTCGAAGACCCGCTGTAGCTCCCGTTCTATCTCCGCGACGTACTCCTCCAGCACCGCGTCGAACTTCCCCTCGTCGACGACGACGCCCGTGAGCCGCTCGTAGGGTTCGTCGGGAACCTCGAGGTAAAAGCCCTCTTCGTCGTCGTAGAACGGTTCGGACTCGTCGAGGACCTGCTGGTCGATGCCGTGGACCAGCGTCGAGTCGTACCGCTCGTTGATCCGATTGAAGGCGTTCTTGTACGCCTGCTGGAGCTGCGGGAAGTACTCGGCGTACTTCTCCTCGTCGAAGGTGTCGGCGTCCATGGACGCGCCTTCGGGACGGACCCTGAAAAAGGCGGTCGAACGCAAACGACTTCATGGAGGCGACGGACCGGCCGGTATGTACCGCAGCGGTGCGTTCGTCGCCGAACAGGTCACGCCGACGACCGACGAGCAGGTCCAGCCCAACGGGGTCGACCTGACGCTGGAGTCGGTCCACGAACAGCGCGAACCGGGCCGTATCGGCCGCGACGGCAAGGAGGTCGGCCGCCGCCAGCGCCGCCGGGCCGACCCGGTCGTCGAGGGCGACTCCATCGACCGGGTGGCCGACGAGAACGACACCTACTACCTCCCGCCCGGCGGCTACGTCGTCCGGTACGCCGAGATCGTCTCGGTGCCCGACGACCACGTCGGCTTCGTCTACCCCCGGTCGTCGCTGCTGCGGAACTCGTGTATGCTCGACACCGCCGTCTGGGACGCCGGCTACGAGGGGAAAGGCGAGGGGCTTCTGGAAGTCCACCACGACATCGAGATAGAGACGGGCGCCCGCATCGCCCAGTTCGTCCTCGCGGAGGCGGACGCCGAGGGCACCTACGACGGTAGCTACCAGGGCGAGAACCTGTAGCCGGCGACTCCATTTTTAGCACCTTCGTTCGACGCGGTCGGGCGGCAAATGTTGACAGATTTGGACGCATCTGCCAGTAGATATAACAGGTATGATCGGTCCGAACCGGGACGCGAAGTAGCGGTCCCTACTTATACGCCCACGAATACCCCGCGCAATTCATTTCAAGCAATACCCGAATGTTCGGGTAACTTCGGTCCTAGGAACTCGCCATCCATGTCAAATACTACCACACGGCGACTGCTCGCCGTGCTGCTGGCGCTGCTCGTTGCCTGTTCGTTCGCGGGCGCGCCAGCCATCGCGGCGGCCGGGTCGGACAGTTCGGTCGAGGACGGCGTCAGCAGTGCGTTCGGTTCCGACGACGACACCTCCGACGGGAACTCGACCGACAGTAACTCGACCGACGACGGGTCGACGGGCGAGGAATCGGCCGACGACGCCGATGAGGAGAGCGCGACCGACGACGCCGGAGGGACGGACGAAACCGACGACGCCTCGGATCGGGAGCGCGACGACGACACCGCCGAGAACGTGACCGAGGCGGTCGACGAGACGGTCAACGCGACGACGGAGACCATCGACGGGGCCGCCGAGACGGTGGACGGAACCACCAGCGGGACCGCCTACCGGACGTTCGAACTCATCGAGTCCACCACGGACGCCACCGACGAACAGGGGTCGGTCGGTCTGCCGTTCGACGGCACGGAGGGGGCGGAATCGGTCCCTGTCGACGCGAACGAGCCGAACACCCGCCTCTCGGTCCGCGAGCCGGCAACCGAATCCGACGACCGGTCCTCGGACGACGCCTCGGACGCGTACGACGCCGAGAGAGCCGTTGCGAGCATCGGCCCCGACGAGCCGGCGGCTCTCTCGGCCGGCGCGAGCGGCGGTCAGCCGGTGCCGGCCGACGCGGGCGGCGGTGTCGCGCTCGGTCTCGGCGCGATTGCGGCCGCCGCGGCCGTCCGGTCGACGCCGCTGGTCGGCGCCGCGAGCGGTTCGGGCGCCGGAACGGCGGCCACGGGCTACCTCTCGTCGCTGCTGGAGAAGATCAAGCCGTTCGTCTTCCCGCTGCGGTACAGCCGGTACGACGACTCCGACCCGCTGGAGCACGAGGCGCGCGAACGCGTCTACGAGATCGTCGACGCGACGCCGGGGTCGTACCTCTCGGCGGTCAGCGAGCGGGCCGACCTGCCGCTGTCGACGACCCGACACCACATGAAGGTCCTCGAACGGGAGGGATTGGTCTCGGGGGCGAAGCTCCGCGGCAAGCGCCGGTTCTACCCCGCCTACACCGAGGACATCGAACTGGCCGCCGCCCTGAACGACGACGCGACGGCCGACGTCATCGACGCGCTGGCGCGACTCGGCGCCGCCTCCGTGAGCGACCTCGCCGACGACCTGGGCCGCGATCCGAGCACCGTCAGTCACCACCTCCAGCGGCTCGAGGAGGACGGGATCGTCACCCGAAATCGGGAGGGCCGTGCGGTGATGAACGAACTCGCCGCCGAGGCACGGGACATCCTCGAACCGGAGACGGCGCCGCGACCGGGCGAGGCCGCCGACGCCGCCGCCGACTGACCGGCGACGGCGCCTCGCACTATCTATAAATGTCCGGGCAGGGTTGGTTCGGTATGGCCATCGACCGCCGTACCGAGATGTCCCCCGAGGCGACCGAGGCGTTCCTCGGTCGCCAGGAGACCGGCGTGCTGGCGCTCGCCCGGACCGACGAGCCGTACGCGATTCCCGTCTCCTACGGTTTCGACGCCGAAGACCGGCAGTTCTACATGCGGCTGGTATCGACGCCCGAAAGCGAAAAGCGGCGGTTCCTGGCGTCCTCGCCGGCCGCGAGGCTCGTCGTCTACGAGGAGGTCGACGAGAGCTACCGCAGCGTCATCGCTATCGGAACGCTCGAACGGATCGACCCGGACGAACTCACCGTCGAGGACATCCAGCAGTACGGATCGGCAAAGCGGCCACTGTTCGAGATCTGGCCGAAGCAGAAGGGCGACCTCGACATCGAGCTCTACCGGCTGACGCCCGAGACGCTGAGCGGCCGTCTCGTCGAGGTCGACCGCGAGAAGAACTGACACTGTCCGGCGGGCGTTCCTCACTCCGTCTCGAAGTCGGCCGTCTCGACCGGCTCGGTACAGACCGGACAGCCGCTGGAGAGGATGGCCTCCCGCATCGACCCGTTGACCTCGATCTCCTGCCCGCAGTCCGAGCATGTGAACACGTAGGTAGTCATCGGCTGCTGTCCGTTCCTCCCGGCGTCGACCGGGGTCGTCCGGCCGTAGATCCCCCTCCTGTATATACTGGGTGATTCTCCACGAGGCCGGTACCGGGGGCTCGCGGACGGTCCCCGATCCGGGGGCCCGGGGAGCGGGGGCCCGAACGGAACGGGAGGCGGTCGCCGGCCACTACCGGACCGTCGGGGACCATCTACGCACCGACCGTGGGTCGTCGCGGTTCCGACCACCGACGGGCGGTGTCCGTCACACCCGCGCGGCGCACGTCACGCCTCCCCGGGCGCCGAGCCCGAGATCCCGACCTCGATGCCGTCGGAAGCGGACAGCGAGACGACGACGTTCTCGAAGGCACGACGGTACTCGCTGGCGTGTTTCCCGTCGGAACGGATCCGAACCCGCTCCTCGAGGAGGCCGGCCGCTACGAGCCGTTCGACCTTCCGGTAGGTCGTCGACCGCGGAACGTCACACGCCTCGATCAGTTCGTGTGCGGTCAGCGCCTCCCCGGTGGTCGCCTCCAGCAGCGCCCGGCAGTCGGGGTCCTCGAGCGCGTCCAGCGCCGCCATCGTATCGACCGGTTCGCTCGTCGGTCGCCCGGTCGTCCCTTCGTGACGGCCGGACCGTTCCCGGATACTCGACATACCTGTCGGAAGAGGCCGAACCGCCGCGTATCCACACCCACGATACTTGGGGTATTTATACGCCCGGAGCGGTCGCCCGGCGGTCGCAGACAGACTTAGGTGTTCGAGGCGTCAATTCCGGGCGATGAGTCCGGGGATACGCGCGGAAGTGAACGTCGATCCGGCGGGCACCTGTCCCGTCGTCGAGACCTCGATCGCTGCCGGCGCACCGGCCCATTCCGTCTCGAAGGCCGTCCCAGCCGGGGATCCGGAGCGTGTGACCGAGGAGTTCACCATCGAGTCCGACGACCCCGTCACCGGGACCGACGTCGAACTGTCCAGCGTCTTCGAGTACGGCGCCGCGACCGTCTACCGGTTCACCCGCGAGCGCGGGCGGGGCTGTCCCTGCGAACTCGTCGAGCGGTTCGACGCCCCGCTCGCCGACGTCCGGGCCCGGAAGGGAAGCCTGCGGCTCGTCTTCCACGCGGCCGACATGGCGGAACTGCAGGGAATCATGGGCGCCCTCCAGGAGGCGTTCCCGACCGTCGACGTCCAGCGGCTCCTCCGCTCGGAGCACGAACGGCCCGGCGACGACCTCCTGTTCGTCGACCGGGGTGAGCTGACCGACAGACAGCAGGAGGTCCTCGAGACCGCACACGGGATGGGCTACTTCGACCACCCGAAGGGCGCCAACGCCGGCGAAGTCGCCGACGAACTCGACATCAGCAGGTCGACGTTCGCCGAACACATCTCGGCCGCACAGTCGAAGCTCTTCGACGCCGTCCTCGATACCTAAATCGCCGCTCACGCCCCGTCCACGCTGGACGTACGGAACGGACCAGGGGACGCACGGGACGCACGGGACGCACGGCACCGCGGCTACTCGGCGCGTCGAAAGGGAAGAAGGGAACAGGTGCCTCGCTACGGAGCGTCAGGCGGCGGGGTTGACGTCCTCGGTGGCGTCTTCGACCTGCTGGGTGACGTCCTCGACCTGGTCCTGCAGCGTCTCGGTCTGTTCTTCGATGCGCTCCTGGAGTTCGTCGAGCTGGTCTTCGAAGCGCTCCTGGAACTCCTCGCTTTGCTCTTCGAGTTCGGCCTGGAGGTCCTCGATGGCCTCCTCGAGCTGGTCGTAGGCGTCGACGGTCTGGGATTCGAGGTCCTCGTTGGCCTCCATCAGCGACTCGACCTGTTCGTCGAGCGTTTCGAGGAACTCCTCGAGCAGTTCGTCGACGGACTCGGAGCCGTCCTCGAGGTTCTCCTCGAGCTGATCGAAGGCGTCGGTCTGGGTCTCCTCGAGGGTGTCGAGCTGTTCGTCGATGGTCTCCCGCAGGTCCGCGACGACCTCCTGGTCACCGGGGACGGCGGCCTCGATGGCGTCGAAGTACGTCTCGACGCCCGTCCGGACGAGGTCGTTGCTCCGCTCGGAGACGTCGCGGGCCGGGCCGACCGTGTCGAGCATGCGGCCGTTGACGTCCTGTTGGAGTTCGACGGAGCGAGCGACGATGTCGTGGGTCTGCTCGATGGCGTTGCGCTGCACTTCGAAGACCGTGCTTACCGGGGAGTCGTTCTGGCTCATCGTACCTACGGATACGCGACGATGGGATATAAACTTTTCCTTCCTATACCATTCTGTACCACTCAACTACACTCAATGTCTAGACGTGCTGTCACGGCCCGGGGAGCTACCGGCGGAACGGCGCCGACGTGGTCGGTCGGAGCCGTCGCTGGCCGTTCGCCGGACCGGAAAGAACGGAGCGTCTGCCCGCCCCCGGGTCGGACCACCGACACACTGATTCGGTCGTGTCCCCTACGATGGGACACGATGATGCTCCCGACCCACGCCCTCGTGGGGATGGCGCTGGCGCTGCCCGTCGCGTTCGCAGCGCCGGAGCTGGCCGGTCCGGCCCTCCTGGCCGGGCTCCTCGGCGGGGTCTTCCCGGACCTGGACATGTACGTCGAACACCGGAAGTCGCTACACTACCCGGTGTACTACTCCGCACTCGCGGTTCCGGTGGTGGCGGTCGCCGGCCTCGTCCCGTCGGTGGCGACCGCCTTCGCCGCGTTCTTCCTCGTCGGGGCGGCCGTCCACAGCGTCGCCGACGTCTTCGGCGGGGGGCTGGAACTGCGGCCCTGGGAGGCGACCTCCGACCGCGCCGTCTACGACCACCACGGCGAGCGGTGGATCGAACCCCGGCGCTGGGTCCGCTACGACGGCTCTCCCGGCGACCTCCTGCTTTCGGGCGCACTCGCCGTGCCGCTTTTGGTGACCCTGGAGGGACTCTTCTACGGGGTCGTCGTCGCGGCGCTGGCCGTCGCGGTCGTCTACACGGCCGTCCGGCGCCTCCTGCCGGCGCTGGCGGCCGCCCTCGTCGAGGAGGTGCTCTCGCCGCGTCTCCCCGATCACCTGCTGGCGTACGTGCCCGCCCGCTACCGCGAGGCCGACTACTGAGGGCGGGCGTGATACGACCCGACACGATCCCGTGGAGTCCCGACGACCGAAGAACCTTCGTCGCTCCGGACGGGACCCGAACGTGAGTCGCCGATGGTGGGACCGATAGCGCTCGCGGGATTCCTGCTCCAGGGCGCCATCCTCTGTCTGTTCGCCGTGGCGGTTCGGCGCCGAAACGCCGCCGCCGCCATCAACGCGATCGGGTCGTTCGCACTCGCCGTGCTCCCGGCCGCCGTCGAGATCGCCTGGAACGTCCCCGTCGACCCGAGACTCCCGCTGTGGCTCGGCGTCGCCGGCTTCCTCCACTCGCTCGGTATGCTGGGGCTGTACGAGTCGAGGTGGTGGTGGGACAACCTCACGCACACCGTCTCCGCGGCGCTGCTCGCGGCGCTGCTGTACGCCGGCGTCATCGTCGCGCTGCCGGACCTCGCCGGGGACGACGGCCCGCCGGGAACGGCCGCGGCCGTGACCGTGGTGGCCACGTTCGCGGTCGGCGTCTTCTGGGAACTGATCGAGCTGGTCGCACGCGAGGTCGGCGAGCGGTTCGACATCGAGCCCGTGCTGGTCCACTACGGGCGGCGCGACACCGCCGTCGACCTCGTCTTCGACGTGGTGGGTGCGCTGCTCGTGGTCGGGTTCGACCTCCGAATCTTCGTCCCGCTCGTCGGACGGTTCCCGGGGGTGACCGGTGCGATCCTGGTCGCCGGAGGGTGGATACTGCTGGTCGGCTCGGCGCTGATGGCGCTGGTCGTCGGGCTCGGAGGGTCGATCCGGAGCTAGTCGGTGTCGACGGTGGGGGAGAGATACCGACGGATGGCGACGACGACCACGAGATACCCGGGGAGCGCGACCGCGAGGACGGCGCCGATTTCCAGCCAGTCGGCGACGCCGAGCGGCACCGTCCCGAAGTACCGGTTGAGCGGGGTGTAGAGGACGGCCAACTGGAGCGCGAGCGACGTCCCGACCGCGAGCGCGAGCCACGGGTTCGAGAACGTGGGCGTCTCCCGGAACCACCGGATGACGTACAGCTTCTCGAACTCGAGCGCGACGAACCCCGTGAACACCATCGTCATCGCGTACGGCGTGACGGCGGCCGCTCCGCCGAGGCTGTCGAACATCAATCCGAGCATGACGGCCGTCGACACCGTCCCGGCACCCCCGACGAGCGCGAGCATCTGACGGTCGACGATGCCCCGGTCGGGGTCCCGTGGCGGTCGTTCCATCACGTCGCCGCTCTGTGGGTCCGCGCCGAGTGCCAGCGCCGGCAGGCCGTCGGTCAGCAGGTTTATCCACAGCAACTGGACCGCCGGCAACACGAGGTAGCCGAACAGCGAGGCGAGAAAGACGATTGCGACCTCGGCGACGTTCGCGCTCAACAGGTAGGCGACGAACTTCCAGACGTTGTCGAAGATGGCCCGTCCGCGCTCGACGGCCCGCTCGATGGTCGCGTAGTTGTCGTCGAGCAGCACCACGTCGCTTGCGTGTTTGGCCACGTCGGTGCCGCGGACCCCCATCGCCACGCCGATGTCGGCGTTCTTCAGCGCCGGGGCGTCGTTGACGCCGTCGCCGGTCATCGCGACGACGTGGCCGTTGGCCTGCAGCGCACGCAGGATGCGAACCTTGTGCTCGGGGGAGGTTCGGGCGAACACGTCGACGGTCTCGACGCGCTCGCGGAGGGTGTCCTCGTCCATCCCCTCTATCTCGCCGCCCTCCATCACCGCTCGACCCATCCCCAGCGACCCCGCGATGGCGGCGGCCGTACGGACGTTGTCGCCGGTCACCATCTTCACGTCGATGCCCGCGCCCTCGGTCGCCGCGATGGCGTCGGCGACCTCCGCCCGCGGCGGGTCGATCATGCCGACCAGGCCGACGAAGACGAGGTCACTGTCGATGTCGTCCGGGTCCTCGGCGTAGGCGACGGCCAGCACGCGGAGCGCGTCGTCGGCGAAGGCGCGAACCTGCTGGCGGACGCGGTCGGCCGCCGCCGAGGTGAGGTCGGCGGGACCGTCCGCCGTCAGCACGCGCGAGGACTTCGAGAGGACGACGTCCGGCGCCCCCTTGACGTACCCGACGTCGCCGTGAACCGTTCCCATCCACTTCCGGTCCGAGGAGAAGGGGATCTCGTCGGTCCGGGGCTGTCGCTCCCGCAGGTCCGCGACGTCGAACCCGTAGTCGGCGGCCGCCTGCACGAGCGCCCGCTCGGTCGGGTCGCCGTCCTCCAGGGTCGCGTCGTTGCAGAGCGCGCCGGCCCGCAACAGTAACTCGACGCGCTCGTCGGGGGCGTCCTCGCGCCCCTCGAAGTCGACGACGGCGTCGTTGACCCACAGTTCGCTGACGGTCATCCGCCCCTCGGTCAGCGTCCCGGTCTTGTCGGTGCAGACGACGTCGACGGCGCCCAGCGCCTCGACGGCCGGCAGCCGGCGGACGAGGGCGTTCTCGTCGGCCATCGTCCGCACGCCGAGCGCGAGCGTCAGCGTCACCACGGCCGGCAGCCCCTCTGGGACGGCGGCGACCGCGAGCGACACCGCGGTGAGACCGGCCTGGAGCGGTTGCGTCCCTCGAAACACCAGGAGGGGAACGACGAGGGCGGCCAGCAGGAGGACGCCGAGCCCGATCCGGCGTCCGAGTCGGTCGAGTTCGTGTTGCAGCGGCGTCTGCGTCTCCTCGGTCGCCGCCAGTTCCCGGGCGATGGCGCCGACCTCGGTGTCCATGCCGGTCGCGGCGACGACCACGGCCGCCTTCCCGCGGGTGACGTTCGTCCCCTTGTACACCATGCTCTCGCGCTCGGCCAGCGGGGCGTCGGCGGCCACCGGCTCGGTGGACTTCGAGACCGGGGCGCTCTCGCCGGTGAGCGCCGCCTCGTCGACCCCGAGGTCCGTCGCCTCGAGGAGCCGCCCGTCGGCGGGGACGACGTCGCCGCTCTCCAGTTCGAGGACGTCGCCGGCGACGAGTTCCGTCGCGTCGACCTCCACGCGCTCGCCGTCCCGCCGGACGGTCGCCGTCGGCGCGGTCAACTCCCGGAGCGCCTCGAGGCTCTGCTCGGCGCGGTAGTCCTGAACGAAGCCGAAGAGCCCGTTGGCGACGACGATGAGAGCGATGAGGACGGCGTCGACGACGTGACCGGTCCAGACCGACAGCGCCGCAGCAGCCACCAGCACCCAGATGAGGACGCTGTCGAACTGCGCCACGAGGATGGTCCACGGCGTCCGCTCGCTCACCTGGACGACATCGTTGGGACCGCCTTCGTCGAGTCGTCGTCGAGCCTCCTCGGACGAGAGGCCCGCCTCGGTCGTGTCCTGGGCGGCGAGGACCGACTCCGTCGGCTGGCTGTGCGGCGCTTCGACCACTAGGTACCCGTCGCAGTCCGCCCTCTTGGTAGTTACCGGTGGTTGCAGTCTCGTGAAAATCGACCCCGGAGTCTCGACGCGAAACGGGGGGCGAACGGCGGCCGAGCGCCGGGGGCGGCCGCCGAACCGGACGAGTAAGGAGTGCCTTCCCGCCGACGACCCCTCTAGAGATGCTGCATCTACTTCCTCGGCAGCGACGTGTCCTCGGTATGGAACACGTCGAGTACGTCTACACGAGCGGCATGAGCGAGACCGAAGTGGACGAACACCTCCGGTCGGGCGAGCACGGCGTCCTCGCGCTGGCGGACGGCGACGACGCCTACGCGGTCCCGCTGAGCTACCACTACGACGGCGAGCGGTTCCTCCTGCGGGTGAGCGAGCACGACGACGACAGCGAGAAGGGGCAGTACCTGCGAACGACCGGGACGGCCACGTTCGTCCGTTACGAGGGGTCGACGGACGACTCCTGGAGCGTCCACGTTCGCGGCCCCGTCCGCGAGTGGGACGCGGACGTCGACGAGGCGACGCTCAACGAGTGGTTCCCGCCGTTTCGCCTGTTCGACGAGGCCGTCGGGGACGTCGAGTTCTCGCTGTACGAACTCGGGATGGAGACGGTCATCGGCCGGAAGACAGTCGGGTAGCCGGCTTGGCGGGCCGCGACGCCGGGAACCGCCGTCGGCTACGCCTCCCCGTCGGCGCCGTCGACGACCAGTACGGGCACGCTCCCCGAGTGCAACAGCGCCTCGGTCACGCTCCCGAGCAGGCGCGTCTTGAACGCCGAGCGGCCCTTCGCGCCGACAACGACGAGGTCGACGCCGTGCTCGTCGGCGTAGGCGAGCAGTTCCTCGTGGGGGACGCCCTCCCGAATCGCGGCGGTCACCGCGAGGTCCGACCCGGCCTCGGTCTCGACGGCGGCGAGTGCCTCCCGCCCGTCGGCTTCGAGGTTCCGGCGGACGACCTCGGGGTCGACGATGGCGTTGTCGTAGCCGGTTCGCGTCTCGACGACGTACACCGCGTGCAGGGCCGCCCCGGTCTGTCGGGCCAACTCGACCGCCTGCGCCGTCGCCCGTCTCGCGGTGGGACTCCCGTCGGTCGCAACGAGAATACGGTCGTACATGTCTTCCCCTACGGGGACCAGGGCAAAGATTCCGAGGGTCGGCGGCCGTCCCCGAGGGCGCCGTGCCACCGGGCGAGGGAGGCCCGACCGAACCGACCGCTCATGACGTTCGCTTCACGATCAGGACGGGCACGTCGACCGTTCGAAGGACGGTCGAGGCGACGCTGCCGAGGAGCTGGCGCCCGAGGTTCGACCGGCCGTGCGAGCCCATCACGACGAGGTCGATGTCGGCGTCCTCGACGTACTCGCGGATGCCGACGGCCGCGTCGGCGTCGGCCGCTACCCGCTCGACGGCGGTCCGCACCGCCACGTCCGGGGCGAGTTTCCCCACCTCGCTCACGGCCCTGTCGACCGCTACCTGTCCGTCCGCCTCGAGGCGTTCGACGAACGCCGCGTCGAGTCCGCCGGCGTCGAACAGGCCGCCCGCGGCCTGCAGGTCCACGACGCTCAGGACGTGGAGCGTCGAGCCGAACTGCCGTGCGACTTCGGCGCCGTGGGGGGCGGCCGCCTCGGCGTTCTCGCTGCCGTCCGTCGGGACGAGAACGCGAGCGTAGCCGGCGGGCTCGCCGGCGTCGCCGTCGGGTCCCGGAACGACGAACACCGGGACGTCGCTCCGGTGGAGGACCCCCTCGGTGACGCCGCCGAGGAGCCGTCTGCCGAGGCCGGTCCGTCCCTGCCGCCCGAGGACTATCAGGTCGGCACCCCGCTCGTCGGCGTACTCGTCGATCCGGGCGGCGGGTTTGCCCTCGAGCAGTTCCGTCTCGACGGGGCCCGGATCCGACGCCATGTCCGCTATCTCCGCTACGGCCGCCTCGCCCCGTTCCCGTAGCCGTGACTTTTCGGCCGCCGTTTCCGTGAGTCGCAGGGTCTTCCGTTCGACGACGTGGAGAACGTGGACGGTCGCACCGAACGCGCGGGCGAATTCGAGACCACGCCTCGCCGCGTGTCGGGCCTCGTCGCTGCCGTCGACGGGAAGCACGATACTGTCGTACATCGTCCCTGACCGGGCTTCGATTCGAGCCCCCTTCCCACTTCCGGGCGACGTCGCCCGCCCCACGCCGTGCGGTCGAGTGTCGTCCGGCCGTCCGCGGAACAGTATATTGTAGTATTGGGAACCGAACGAACACTTTTCGCGCTCCCGGCCCAAGTGGGACCCATGAACGACACGTTCGTCGGCGGTGACGCGGCGGAGACGAGCGCCGCGAGCGAGACGCGGGAGGTCCCGGCGTGACGACGCCGTCCGGGGACCCGGCCGCCTACGTCGCGGACCACCGCGACGACCTCGTCGAACTGGCCCTCGAACTGCTGGCGGTCGAGACGGCGAACCCGCCGGGAGAGACGCGCGAAATCGTCTCACTCGTCGAGGAGTACCTCGCCCCCTTCCCCGTCGAGGTCGAACGCCTGGCGGTCGACCCGGCGAAGCCGAACCTCCTCGTGAGCTATCCGGGAACGGGTGACGGGACGTTCCTGTTCAACGGCCACCTGGACACGGTCCCGTTCGACGCCCCCGAGTGGACCCACGACCCGCTCGGGGAGCGGGTCGACGGCCGGCTCTACGGCCGCGGCGCGACCGACATGAAGGGACCGCTGGCCGCGATGCTGTTCGTCGTCGAGGCGTTCGCCGAGACCGGAACCACGCCGCCGACCGACCTCGGGTTCGCGTTCGTCAGCGACGAGGAAGTCGGCGGCGACGCCGGCCTGCGGGCGCTCTTGGAGGCGAACCGCCTCGACGCCGACGCCTGCGTCATCGGCGAACCGACCTGCGAGGAGGGCCGTCACTCGGTGACCGTCGCCGACCGCGGGAGCATCTGGCTGACCCTCGAAGCCCGCGGGGAGGCCGCCCACGGGTCGCGCCCGATGCTGGGCGAGAACGCCATCGACCGCCTGTACGACGCCGTCCAGCAACTCCGCGAGCGGTTCGGCAGCCGCAGGCTGGACGTCGGCGCCGACATGGAGCCGATACTCGAGGAGTCCGTCGATTACTACGAACCGGCGATGGGCGCGGCGACGGCCCGCCGTCTCTTCACCACGCCGTCGATCAACCTGGGAACCATCGAGGGCGGCGAGGCCATCAACAGCGTCCCCCAGTCCGCGCGCGCCGAGGTCGACATCAGGCTGGTGGCCGGCGTCGAGACGCCCGAGATGCTGGCCGAGATCCGCGACTGCGTCGCCTCGTGTGAGGGCATCACCGTCGCCGACGTCTCCTGGAGCGTCGGGACCGTCGAACCGGTCGACAGCCCGCTCGTCGAGACGGTCGCCGCCACCGCCCAGGACGTGCTCGGTCGGCGGGTGTTCCGCCGGAGCGCGACCGGGGGCGGGGACGCGAAACTGCTCAGGAACGCCGGGATACCCACCGTCGAGTTCGCGCTCGGGACCGACACGGTCCACGCCGTCGACGAGTACATCACCGTCGACGCGCTCGTCGACAACGTGACGATATACGCGCGCCTGCCGGGGACGTTCGCCGACGAAACCGACTGACGGTCCGCGCTCCCCACAGATAGTATTGTGTATCAGTCACAAGATTATTACCCGGGCGGTCCGTAGCCCGCGACATGGCGAGAAATCCTGTAGGCGGTGGCGTGCGAGCGGCCGGTGGGGGTGCTTCCGACGGTCCCGCCGAGAACGACGCCGTTCCCGTGGTGTTCCGCACGACGGCGTGCGACACCCGCGAGCAGTCGGAACCGGCGTCCGACGGGACCGCGGCGGACGCCGGGACGGCGCTGGACCGTCCCGCGGGGAGGTAAGCACGATGGACCCGAAAGAGCTCCGCGCCGACGTGCCCGCACTCCGGGACGGCGTCTACCTGAACTTCGGTGCCCACGGGCCGAGTCCGCGGTACGTCGTGGAGGCGGCGGCCGAGTTCCAGCGCACACACGAGTACGACGTCCCGGTGGCGGACGACCCCTACGAGGCGGCGTTCCGGGCGTTCGACCGCACGCGGGAACGCGTCGCGTCGTTCGTCGGCGCCTCGCCCGACGAGATCGCCCTCACAGAGAGCACGACGGCGGGCATCAACGCCGTCGCCAACGCCATCGACTGGCAGCCGGGCGACGTCGTCGTCCGCACGGACATCGAACACCCGGCTGGGGTCCTCCCCTGGCAGCGCCTTCGGCAGGAGGGCGTCGAGGTTCGCGTCGTCGAGACGGAGGGCGGCCGCATCGACGTCGACGCCTTCGCCGAGGCCGTCGCCGACGCGCGGGTCGCCTGCTTCAGCGCGCTCACCTGGACTCACGGAACGGTTCTGTCCGTCGCCGAACTCGTCGACGTCGCCCACGACGCCGGGGCGCTGGCGCTGGTCGACGCCGTGCAGATGCCCGGACAGCTCTCGTTCGACGTCACCGACTGGAACGCCGACGCGGTCGCGGCGGCCGGCCACAAGTGGCTCCTGGGGCTGTGGGGCGGCGGCTTCCTCTACGTCGACAGCGACGTCGCCGAGACGCTCCAGCCGCGGACGGTCGGCTACCGGAGCGTCGAGACGCCGACGGCCGACCCCTACGAGTACGCCGCGGGCGCGCGCCGGTTCGAGGTGGGTTCGGCGAACCCGGCGCCCCACGTCGCGCTCCGGGAGGCCGTCGACGTCGTCGAGGAGGTCGGCGTCGACGGTATCGAATCGCGGGTTCGCCGGCTGGCGACGTACCTCGTCGACGGCGTCCCCGCCGAACGGCTGTACAGCCCCCAGCGGCCCGAATCGGGACTGGTCACCATCGACGTCGACGACCCCGAGGCGACCGTCGCCCGACTCGCCGAGGAGGACATCGTCGTCCGGGCGCTGCCCGAACCGAACGCGGTTCGCGCCTCCGTCCACGCGGTGAACACGCGGACCGAACTCGACCGACTGCTCGAGGCGCTCGAACCCGAGTGGTAGCCGACGGCGAACGGGGGAAGTCGGGGACGGACGGTCGACTCCGTCGGCGGGGAGAAGCGCGGGACGAAGGGGCGGTCAGACCAGCAACTGGATGTCGGCCTCGGCCATGTCCTGGAGCGCGGTCGCCGCACCCACGCCGGTGGTGACGCCGTCGTAGAAGTCGTCCTCGTCGTAGTCCATCAGGTCGATGGTCATCTGGCAGGCCTGGAACTCCACGCCCATGTCGAGGCTGGTCTCGACGAGTTCCTCGATGGTTGCGGTGTCGTTGTTCTCGATCCGCCGTTCCATCATCTTCGTCGTCATCCGGTCCATGCCGGGGAGCGCACCGACCACGTTCGGGACCGGCATGTTCGGGTTGCCGACCGAACTGAGCTTGAGGTCCTTCGAGCGCTCCTCGTGGAGGATGTCCAGCCCCCAGAACGTGTGGAACACGGTGACCTCGTAGTCGAAGGCGGCCGCGGTGCTGGCGAGGATGAGCGGCGGGTACGCCATGTCGAGGGTCCCCTTCGTCGCGATGATGCTCATCTTCTTCGCGTCGTCGTCGGTCGTCGCCTCCGCGAGGGACGCCTCGAGCTCCTCGACCCGCGCGGCGAGTTCGGCCCGCGAGGGCGCGTCCTCGCGCGGCGTCTCCGGTGTGTCCGTGCTCATCGTCACTCGGCCTTGCGGACGTAGTGTCTGTAGACGTCCTCGCCTTCGACCTGGTCGACGAGTTCCACGCCGTCGGTGCCGGCCGCCCAGCCGTCGATGTCGCTCATGCTGCCGGGGTCGGTCGCCAGCACCTCCAGGACCTCGCCGCCGCTCAGGTCGTCGATGGCGGACTTCGTCTTCACGACCGGCATGGGACACGATGCGCCTTTCACGTCGAGCGTCTCCGCGATATCGTATTCTGCACTCATGGGTTGTCCGCTCCGTTGGTCTGTATTGGAGCTAGCGCACAATATCAACTCCGGGGTTAAAACTATGTTGGTTCTTGGGACATCCACGAACAACCGTTCTACAGATGAACCGGTCTAGATGTCTATAGGCAGCCTTCTACGCTTGCAAAATCTGTTTTCCGTGTTCTCCCTTATTTCTATATTGTGTGGTTGGTGGATTACTATACAAACTTTTTTGTGGGTCCATCCGGTAGGTCGGGACGCACGACATGGACGCCGAAGACTTCCCGACTCCGGACGCGGACGTCGAAAGTATCGCGCCGGAGACGCTGAAGGGTCGCATCGATTCCGACGAGACCGTGACGCTGCTGGACGCACGGATGACCTCGGAGTACGAGGAGTGGCACATCGACGGCGAGAACGTCACGTCGGTGAACGTCCCGTACTTCGAGTTCCTCGACGAGGATATCGACGAGGACGTCCTCGAGTCGATTCCCGAGGACCGAGAAGTGACCGTCCTCTGTGCCAAGGGCGGCGCCAGCGAGTACGTTGCGGGCACGCTCGTCGAGCGCGGCTACGACGTGAACCACCTCGAGGACGGCATGAACGGGTGGGCCCGGGTCTACGAGGCCGTCGAGGTCACCGGCTACGACGGGAGCGGGACGCTCCTGCAGTACCAGCGGCCCTCCTCGGGCTGTCTGGGATACCTCCTGTACGACGACGGCGAGGCCGCCGTCGTCGACCCGCTCCGGGCATTCACCGACCGGTACCTCGAGGACGCCGCCGACCTCGGCGTCGACCTCGAGTACGCCCTCGACACGCACGTCCACGCGGACCACATCTCGGGCGTCCGCGCGCTCGCGGCGGCGGGCGTCGAGGGCGTCGTTCCGGACGCCGCAGTCGACCGCGGCATCACCTACGCCGACGAGGTGACGACCGCCGAAGACGGCGACACCTTCGAAGTCGGCGACGCCACCGTCGAGGCCGTCTACACCCCCGGTCACACGACCGGGATGACCTCGTATCTGATCGACGGTAGCCTGCTGGCGACCGGCGACGGGCTGTTCGTCGAGAGCGTCGCCCGTCCCGACCTCGAAGAGGGCGACGAGGGCGCACCCGACGCGGCCCGTATGCTGTACGAGTCGCTGCAGGAGCGGGTGCTGACGCTCGACGACGACGTCCTGATCGGCGGCGCTCACTTCAGCGACGCCGCCGAGCCCGCCGCCGACGGCACCTACACCGCACCCATCGGCGACCTCGTCGAGGAGATGGACGCGCTCACGATGGACGAAGACGACTTCGTCGAACTCATCCTCTCGGACATGCCGCCGCGTCCGGCCAACTACGAGGACATCATCGCGACGAACCTGGGGCAGAACGCCGTCGACGACGAGGCGGCGTTCACGCTCGAGCTGGGACCGAACAACTGCGCGGCGAGCCAGGACTCCCTGGCCGGTGACTGACGACGCCGATGGTGGCTGACTTACTCGCCGTGCAGGTGGCCGCCGAACTGTTCCCCAACGGGGTCAGTCGCTACGCCGTCGGTGGGCTGCTGGTCGGTCTCGGAGCCGTCGTGATTTATCTGGGAACGGGCATTCCGGTCGGTGCGAGTACGTTCCTCGAATCGACGCTCTCGTACATCTCGGACCGGCGGCGGTTCCAGCAGTACGTCGCCTCCCGGGACTGGCGCGTCGTGTTCACGCTCGGCATCGTCCTCGGTGCGGCGCTGTTCGCGGCGACGGTCCAGTCCGGCGTCGTCACGACGTCGCTGTACGAACCCGGCACCACCGGCCAGCTGTACGAGGTCGCCGGCGTGACGCTGTGGTCGACCGACGTACAGCCGTGGCGGCTGTTCTTCGGTGGCATTCTGGTCGGCATCGGCACCCGAGTCGGCAAGGGGTGTACGTCCGGCCACGGCGTCTGCGGCGTCGGGTCGGCCTCGAAGACGTCCCTCGTCGGCGTGGTGACGTTCATCCTGGTCGCCATCGGAACGGCACAGCTCGTCTCCGCACTGGGGGTGAGTCCGTAATGGCGGACCGACATCCGCTGTTCAAGCCGCTGATACTTGTCGGCGGCCTGATATTCGGGTTCGGTCTCGGCTTCAGCCACATGGCGAGGCCGGAGGTCGTGTTGAACTTCCTCCAGTTCGAGGACCTCGGACTGGTGTTCGTCATGTTCGGCGCGGCCACCGTCACCGGCATCGCCTTCGCGGTGATGCCACGAATCCGAGAGGGCGCGCCGCTGACCGGCGACCGCTACGAGCGTCGGCTGAAGCCGTTCGACAGGAACGTGGTCATCGGCGGCGCCATCTTCGGCGTCGGCTGGGGGCTGTCGGGCATCTGTCCCGGCGCCGCCTACGCCAGCCTCGGCGTCGGCAACGTGACCATCCTGTGGGCGCTGGCCGGGATGTTCCTCGGCGCGTACGCACAGGGCGTCTGGCGGAGCAAAACGACGGGAACCGACCCCGCGACGGCCGGCGCGGACTAACTGCATTGTCCCACCTCACTCAACGATGGAACCGTCAGTAGTCGCGCTGTTTCTGGTTGCCGGACTGGCGAGTCTGTTCATGGCGTGGGTCATCGGCGCCGGTTCCAGCGGTGCGACGCCGTTCGCCCCGGCGGTCGGCGCCAACGCCATCCCGACGATGCGGGCCGCCTTCGTCGTCGGCGTCTTCAGTTTCGCGGGCGCCGTCGTACAGGGCGCGAACGTCTCGCAAACGGTCGGTGGCGGCCTGATCGGTGGGGTGGGCCTTCCCGCGACGGCCGTCATCGTCGTCCTGACCATCGGCGCCGGTCTCATGGCGTTCGGGATAAGGACGGGCTATCCCATCGCGACGGCATTCACCGTCACCGGCGCGGTCGTCGGCGTCGGACTCGCGCTCGGCGGCACGCCCGTCTGGCCGAAGTACCTCCAGATCGGCGCCGTCTGGGTGCTGACGCCGTTCGTCGGCGGCGGACTCGCCTACGCCATCGCGCGCGTCCTCCCGCGGGGAGACGTGCCGGAACGGTACAGCATTCCCCTGCTGGCCGGACTCGTCGGCGTCGTCGTCGCGAACGTCCAGTTCGCCTACCTCGGGCCGGGCGGAACGGCGGGATCCCTCGTCGGTCTCGGTCGGCGAACGATGCAGGCCGAGGGCGTCGCGTTCTCGGTCGCCGTCTCGCTTTTCGTCGCCGCCGGGGTCGCCGGGGTCGTGACGTGGGACGTTCGCCGCGACACCGCCGGCGGACTGCGGCGGGTGCTGCTGGCGCTCGGCTCGCTCGTCGCCTTCTCGGCGGGCGGTAGCCAGGTCGGGCTGGCGGTCGGGCCGCTCGTCCCCCTCCTCGACGACCTGGAGGCGATTCCCGTCCTGGCGATCCTCACGGGCGGCGGCGCCGGGATGCTCGTCGGCGCCTGGACGGGCGCGCCCCGGATGATAAAGTCGCTGGCACAGGACTACTCCTCGCTCGGACCCCGTCGGTCCATCGCCGCGCTCGTGCCGTCGTTCCTGATAGCACAGCTGGCGGTCCTGCTCGGCGTCCCCGTCTCGTTCAACGAGATCGTCGTCAGCGCCATCATCGGGAGCGGGGCGGCGGTCGGCGGCGGCGACGCCGTCGACGCCAGGAAGATACTCGTGACGGTGGGGTCGTGGGCCGGGTCGCTCCTCTTGGCGTTCGCCGTCGGCTACGCCGCGGTCCTCCTGCTTCCGATGGGGTGAGGTTCGCTCGCCACCTCGACCGCCGGCGTCGTCAGACGGACGGTTGCTGCTCGTTTTGGCGCGGTCCCGCCCGCGCCGCGTCTCGTCGTCTCGAGCCGGGACCGCGGTCGTGGTTCGGCCGATAAGTTACGAGTCACGTACGTGACGCCATCTCTGTGTTACCGAGATATAGTATTGTGCGTTTGACCCAAAACCGTTTTCAACCCCAGTCCGCTACGTGGTATTGCGCAGCAAAGTATGAATCGGACAAGTTCACGTATCAGCGACGAGATGACGCACGATGATCGGTATTGAATCGTTCGGCGGCTGGACTCAGGCCGGGAGAGTCATCGGACTCGTCCTGGTGGAAGCCATCGTACTGTACGTCGGCTACGGGCTACTCGAGAGCGTCGTGGGACCGACCATCACCGACGCGATCAGGGGTGACTGACGATGGAGGTGTTCGGCATCGCTGCATCACTGCTGGTGACGTTCACCGGATTCGGCCTGCTCATCGGGCTGCTGTTCGGTTTCTTCGGGATGGGCGGCTCCTTCCTCGTGACGCCGGCCCTGCTCGTGATGGGGTACGAGACGGACGTCGCGGTGGCGTCCGGTCTCGCCTTCGTCTTCGGGACGTCGGTCATCGCGACGCTGAAACACCGCGACCTCGGGCAGGTCGACTACAAACTCGGACTGTTAATGATCGCCGGCACCACCGCCGGCATCGAGGTCGGTAAGGAGGGACTCCACCTGCTGCAGTCGATGGGTCTCGCCGACACGGTCGTCAGCGTCGCGTACGTCGCCCTGCTCGGCGGCATCGGTCTCTTCATCACCCACCGGGCGCTCACCGACGGCGGTGGCGGCGTCAGCCACGACGTCGAGAGCGACGGTGGATTCGACGAGGAGGACCTCCCCGAGATCGCCAGGAAGATCCAGTCCTACGAGGTCCCCCCGATGATATCCCTCCGTGGCGGCGTCACCGTGTCGCTGTGGATGATCCTCGTGGTCGCGTTCGCCACCGGGTTGCTGTCGGGCTTTCTCGGCGTCGGCGGCGGTTTCATCCGGATGCCCGCACTGTTCTACCTCATCGGCGTTCCGGTCCCCGTCGCGGTCGGGACCGACCTCTTCGAGATCGTCTTCTCGGGCGGCATCGGGAGCTTCCTCTACGCCCTCGACGGGGCGGTCGACCTCGCCATCGTCGCTCCCCTGCTGGCGGGGAGCGCCCTCGGCGCCCGGGTCGGCGCCGCGGCGACGAGCATCGTCGACGAGGACGAGATCAAGGTGTACTTCGGCGTGATGCTGCTGCTCGGCGCAATTGCCGTCGCGGTCCGGAAGATCGGTGGCGTCCTCGAGATGCCCGTTCTCGACACGGTCGCGCTGGTCATCATCCTCGGTGCAGCCCTCCTGGTCAGCGGTGCCGTCGTCTACAGTTCCGTCCGCGAACTCCGGGCCACGCCCACCGACGGCGAGACCGTCACGGCCGACTGAACGGTCCGAATCCCCGTCGGTCGCGGACTGCCCGCGTCCCGTTCGACCACGGGACCGTGCAGGATTGTATGATCTATGCACAAGTCTTTTAACCGCTCGACACCAATTCGGTGACGATGCCAGATTCGATGTCCGAACAACTCCAGCAGGACATGGAGTGTGAGGGGCTGCTGGAGTGTTTCCACGGGCTCAAGCAGCTCGACAGGGAGGTCTTCCAGGCGCTCGTGAACACCGGAGAACCGCTCACAGTCGACGAGATCGCCGAAACGGTCGATCGGGAACGGTCCACCGCCTACCGGGCCGTCCAGCGGCTCCTCCAGGCCGGGTTCATCCAGAAGGAACAGGTGAACTACGACCAGGGCGGTTACTACCACGTTTACGAGCCGACGGACCCGTCGAACATCGCCGACGACATGCAGCGGCTTCTCAACGACTGGTACGCCAAGATGGGCCAGCTCATCCAGGAGTTCGAGACGAAGTACGAAGAGCAGGACGCGACGACGCCGTCGGTCGAAGGGTAAGCGCTCCCGGCGCGTTCCTCCCGTGTTCGTCTCCCACGAGTGACAGCGACAGCGCGGCACCGGAATTTAGTATTGTATATTCTTCCCAAAACTACTAAATACAGTCGGGCCGTACTACCGGTCGATGTCAGCAGACAGTACATCCGAGACGGATGCCGGAACGCCCGGCGAGCCGGTTCACGTGAACGGACAGGCGGACCTCGACGACGCGGTCGAGGAGTACGACGTCGTCCTCGCGGACTTCTACGCCGACTGGTGTGGACCCTGCAAGATGCTCGAACCGGTCGTCGAGACCCTCGCCGCCGAGACGGGGGCGGCGGTGGCCAAGATCGACGTCGACGCCAACCAGCGGCTCGCCACCACCTACGGCGTCCGCGGCGTTCCGACGCTCGTCCTCTTCGCCGGCGGCGAGAAGGTCGAAGAGATAGTCGGGGTCCAAAGCGAAGACCAACTGCGGTCGCTCGTCGAGCGGTACCTGAACCGGTAGACGGCCGAGCGGAGGGCGGCGACGCAGTTCACGGACGGCGCTCGAACCGCGTCCGTACGCTACGGCGGACTTCGGCCGTCCGACCGGGCTAGATCGCGGTGCTCGACTCCTTTCGGGCGGTCATCTCGTCTGGGACGAGTCGGTAGAACTCGAACGGGACGTCCTTCGCGGGGCGGCCGAAGATGTCCACGAGCGGGATGTGGACCTGCCGGAGTCCCGCCAAGGACTCGGTGGCGACCGAGTCTTCCCGAGTCTCTTCCAGGCGCCCCTTCACGACGACGCTCCGCCAGACGTCGTCCACCTGCCCGTAGGTCACGAACGTGACGGGACGGCCGGCGACCTCCCCCTTCTCGCTATCGGGGGCGACGGAAATCCGGAAGTAGAAGACCGATTCCGACTGGTCGTAGCCGTAGGAGATCGGCACGGAGTACGGCGGCTCCTCCTCCGAGTCGGGAAAGGAGATGACACCGGTGCCGCCGGTCCCGAGAAACGCGTCACGCTCGTCGTCATCCATTGCTGTCGACTCCGTATCGCTCATACCGAACAGTACGCTGGACACCGGCATAAGTGCGTCCCCGAACCGTCGGACGCGCGACCGGGTCCCGTCGTCGAGACGATCACCGCACTGGATCGATGGACCGAGTTCCGTCACCGTTCGTCCCGCCCGAATCGAGAGGGGAATCGCCCGAAATCGGCGGTCGTACCGGCAGGCGTCGAGAACGGCAGGGTCGCCCGGGGACCCGACGGCCGACGCCGTCCACGAAACGGCACGGAATCCCGTATCGGCCACCCGAGTACACGCCGGACACCGATCGAGACCACAGTACCGTTAGAATTTTTTACTCGTAGACGGTTTCGACTGTCGATGGATCACCTCGACGAGATCACCGTCGAAGAACTGCAGGACGCACTCGACGCCGTGGAGGGGAAGCGTCCGGCACAGCGACTGCTTGCGGCGATCGCCTACAAGAACGGCATCACACAGACCGAGCTAGCCGAGTGGCACGGCGTGCAACGACGCACGATCTATAGCTGGCTCGACCGGCTCGACACCGGGGAGTCACTCGAGCAGGCCGTCACAGATGGTAGTCGATCTGGAAGGAATCGAAAGCTTTCGGAAAAGCAGCAAGAAATATTCGAGGCGACCGTACACGACCCGCCCGGGGCCGTCGGCATCGACGCGCCGACGTGGACGCCGGCACTCGCCCAGAAACACCTCGAAGAGGCGTACGGTGTCGAGTACTCGCTGCCGAGCTGTCGACGGCTCCTGAAAGAAGCCGGGTTGAGCTACCGAAGGCCGCCCCGTACGGACGACGAAACAGACCAAGACCGCGAAGAAACCGACGGACGGCGCGGGAGATGGATGCCCAGGTAGTCCGTACCCGTCGGACCGACGAATCCGAGCGAACCGTTCGCTACCGACGACTCCGGAATCAACTCCAAAATACAAAATTCCTATAATATATTTATTTTTATACTTCTGGTCAGATCGGACGAGGTTTCTCCCGCTCCAGCGTCGGAGATTGGCGAGCAAACAATTCTGAAGTTTTGGTCGCAGGTCTCGGAGGCCACAGCACGCTCCCACGGGGCACAGCCACGCCATCCGGTACGGTACCACGTCCGTAACGGCAGAGCAGTCGGCGGGTTCCGGAACACCGGGAGGAGCGTCGTCGTGTCCCATAACAAACTTAGGTCTGTTACACCGGTAAGTGCCGCCTACTCCGCGTATCGGTCCCGTTCCACCGGTAATCGGTCCCTAAGGGAGCCGCCTGCGTCGGTCGGCGGGCGTGGTCGGGCGTGGGTTACGCCCCGAGGCCCGTATCGGAGACCACAAGGCCGTTCGTGCGACGGCCCGCTGCCGGGAGTCGGTTGGCGTGTCAATATATATGGTGTCAGGGCGCGATGATCGTATATGCCCAGTCATTCGCATCCACCGCGGGATTCGCCGGAGTGGGACCGTCCGGATTTCTGTCCGTTCTGCGGAACCGGGCTGTCCGACGGCGGCGCCGGATTCATCGACCACCTCGAGGACGCCCCGGCCTGCGAGGAGCGTTTCGAGATCTGGCGCGAACGGGTCACGGAGGACATCGGCGGCGAGTGGGGCGGATAGACCTGCTGGAGCGTCGACGGTCGCCTCCAGCGTCGTCCGGGCCGCACGCGGCGTCGAACCGCGGGCCGCACGGCTCTCGCTTCCGACTCGCCCGGATCACCGCCCGGCCACGCCCGACCACGCCCGCCGACGGAAGCGCCGCGAGAAGTCCCAGTCGGTGGTAATCACCCCACAGTATTTCGGACCGCTCGTCGTACTGTCGTCCCGGAGGTACACGCCATGAGCGTACGAACGAACCCCTTCGAGGAGTTGGAACGCCTGTTCGACCGCATGAGCCACCAGTTCGAGGACTCGACCCGAATGTGGGAGCCGGAAGGACCCTTCCGCAGATGGACGTCCGAGTTCGACGAGATGGCGGTCGACCTCGTCGACCACGACGAAGAGTTCGTCGTGACGGTCGATCTACCGGGGTTCGAGCGGGACGACGTCGAGATTCAGGTCACGGACCACACGCTCCGCATCGAGGCCGAACACGAGGAGGCCACCGCGGAAGAAGAAGAACAGTACCTGCGACGGGAGCGCCGACGCGAGTCGATGCGCCGGTCGATCCGGCTCCCCGGCGACGTCGACAAGGAAGGCGTGAACGCCCGCATGAAGAACGGCGTGTTGACAGTCACACTCCCGAAACTCGAGGTCGAAGAGGCCCGCAACATCGAAATCGAGTAGTCGCCGGCCGCCGTCGACGGCACTCGTTTTCCGACGCGTCGTCCCGATATCGCAACACGACGGTCGGGTACGCTCGAACGAACGGCGTCGGCGACCGTTGGCGTTTCTTCCGGCTCGCCCCGCCCTCGCGTGGCCGCCGTTACTCGTCCTCGCCGAGTTCCGCGTCGGCCTCCTCCGCGTCCCGTTCCTCGGCGTCTTCCTCGTTTTCCAGTTCCTCCTCGAGTTCCTGTTCGCGCTGTGTTTTCTCCTCGTCGAGCCCCTTCTTGTCGCGGCCCTCTCGCGTGTCACCCATACGTCCGAGTTAGGCCGCCATCGTCCTAACTCTTCGCCCGCCCCGCGTCGGCGCGTCCGTGAGGCGGGCGTTCAGGGGAGGAAAAACGAGAGGACTCGGGCGTTCAGAGAAGGAAAAACGAGGGGAGATAGAGGAGGACACAGAGGACCGCACCGCGGCGGTCGATACCCCGTCGCCAGTACATGAGTCCGAGCACGGCCAGCGAGACGGCGAGCATGTAGCCGGTGGAGACGAAGACGGTCCGCGGGTCGGCGACGGCGACATCGGCGACCAGCGCACCGATGCCGAGCGAGAAGACCGGGTCGGTGATGTTGCTCCCGAGCAGCGACCCGACCGAGATGCCGGCGTCGCCCCGCTTGGCCGCGAGACCGGCGACGGCGATCTCGGGAGCGGTCGTGCCGAGTCCGGTCAGGAGACCGACGAGGAACTCCGGGAGGCCGACGAGGCGGGCCACAGCGATGCCGTTGGTCACCATGAGATGTCCGCCGACGACGATCAACACGATCCCCGCGAGGATCCAGGGGAGCGCCGCCCGGGGAGGCGTCCGCGCTTCGACCACCTCGGTGACCACCTCCTCGCCCCCCTCGTGCGAGTAGAGATCGTGGACGAACGCGACGTAGGCGAGCATCATGAGGAACCCCTCCGAGCGAATGATCTCGCCGTCCTCGAGGACGAGTATCATGATGATCATGGCGAGGATCATCGCACCGCCGTAGACGAGGACGTTCCGCCGTTCGGTCTCGATACGGGAGACGAGCGCGACGATGCCGATGGCGAGCGTAATCTGGGCGGTCTCGGAGCCGACGATGTTCCCGACCAGGAGATCGCCGGCGCCGTAGAGAGCGCCGTAGACCGAGGTGGTCATCTCGGGAATCGAGGTCCCGACCGAGACGATCGTGACGCCGATGAAGAAGGTGGAGACGCCGTAGTAGAGCGCCACCTCCGCGGCGGCGTCGACGGTCCGGTCGGCACCGACCAAAAGGAGCGTCAGGCCGGCCAGAAAGCCGCCGATCTCGACGAGCATCCGATGTTGACATCGTCCGGCGGGAGGTAAAAGGTAACTGTCCACCGCCGCCGCGCTCGGTCCCGGACGCAGGTCCCGACCGAGAGGACGGGACGTACCGATTATTACCTCGGGGGCCGAACGTCCACTATGGCGCAAGAACCGTCTTTCGAAGTGGCGCTCACGGAGGACACGGTGCAGGGCGGAAAACTGCTCGTCGGGATGGCCGGCGTCGGCGTGGCCGGTCTAACGGCGACCGACTACGTCGTCACCCACGCCGAAACGAACCAGATCGGGCACGTCAAGACCCAGAACCTGCCCGACATCACGCCGTTCACGGAGGGACAGCCCCGCCACCCGATCCGGCTCTACGACGCGATCGACGTCGACGTCACGGTGCTCATAAGCGAGGTGTTCCTTCCCGTCTGGGTCGCCGATCCGCTGACCGACGCCGTACTCGAGTGGACCGACGGGCACGGAATCGAGGAGATAACGATACTGTACGGCGCCCCGTTTCCGCACAGCGAGGACGAACACCTCGTCTTCCACGTCGGCACGGAGGCGTACCGGGCCGAACACTTCCCGAGCGAAGAACCGGACATCGGCCCCCTCGCGGGCGGCTTCTTCGACGGAGTGATCGGCGAGTTGCTGATCCGGAGCCTCGACGGCGAGGCGCCGCCGACCGGGGCCCTGATCACGCCCACGCACCTTCCCGGCCCCGACTTCGACGCTGCGATCCGGCTTCTCGACACGCTCGAACCGGTGTACGGGATCGAGGTCGACGAGGCGGAACTGCAAGAGCGGGCCGAACAGATGGAACAGTACTACGAGGAACTCGCCCAGCGGATGCAGGCGCTTCAGGACGGAGCGCAGGCCCAGGAGGGACAGGAGTACCCCAACAACCGGATGTACATGTAAGGCGGTCGGCCGTTCGAAACGCCGTCGACCGTACCCTCGACGTCCCCGAGTTCGGGAGTCGCCTCGGGGACGACCTCGTCCGCCGCTCGACCACCCGCGGTGTCCGACGAGCGAACGCGATGGGGCGGGACGGCGACCGGACCCGACGTGTCCGTAGCCGTGCCCCGCCACGCGAGCAGGCCGACCGGTCGCCGATCAGAACGCGGTCCACCCGCCGTCGACCGGGACGTTGGCACCAGTGATGTAGGAGGCGCCGTCGGAGGCGAGGAACGCGGCAAGCGGCGCGATTTCCTCCGGTTCGGCGGGCCGCTCCATCGGCGTTCGGGACCTGATGAACTCGTAGAACCGCTCCGTCTCCAGCAGGTCGTCGGTCATCGGCGTCCTGACGAACCCGGGGCAGATGCCGTTCACGCGGACCCCGTCGTCGGCGAAGTCGACGGCGAGTTGCTGGGTGAAGTTGACGACGCCGCCCTTCGCCGCCGAGTAGGCGGCGGCGCCCTTCCCGCCCCGGAGACCGTAAATCGACTCGATGTTGACGATACAGCCCTCCGACCGGAGGAGGTGCGGCAGCGCAGCCTTCGACCCGTGCATGACGCCGTCGAGGTTGGTCGAGATGACGTTCCGCCACTCCTCTAAGCTCATGTCGTCCAGACTCGACTCGCTCCCGATGCCGGCGTTGTTGACCATGACGTCCAGTCGGCCGTGGTCGTCGACGACGCCCTCGACGAGCGCCTCCACCTCCTCGAACGCCGTCACGTCGCACTGCCGAAACTCGCAGCCGACCGCCTCGGCGGTCGCCGTTCCCGTCGACTCGGTCCGTCCACAGATGACGACCTCCGCGCCCTGTTCGACGTATTCGGCCGCTATCGCCTTCCCGATGCCCGTGGCGCCGCCCGTGACGATTGCTACCTTGTCCGAGAGCATACCGGCGAGTTCGCCCGCCACCACCATAATTCTGCGAGGTCGCTCTCGCGGGACGGGACTCACCAGGGTACGAACAGGAACGCGACGGGCGCGGGCAAAAGGGTGGTCTCGCCCGTCACTGGCCGGAACGGTAGCCTCGCCCGTCGCTCCGGCCGTCTCGCCCGCGTCTCACACGCCCCAGAACGCCCAGATGCCGACCGTCGTGACGACCGCCAGGAGGAGTTGCAGCGGTGCCCCGACCCGGAAGTAGTCGGCGAACTCGTACCCCCGGGACCGTACACCATGAGGTTCGTCTGGTAGCCGATCGGCGTCAGAAACGACGTACTCGCCGCGAACGTCACGGCGAGGACGAACGCGAAGGGATTCGCACCGAGCTGGAAGGCGACGTCGACGGCCACGGGGATCAGCAGAACGACGGTCGCGTTGTTGCTGATGACGTTCGTCACGAGGGCCGTCACGAGGTAGAAGAGACCGACGACCGCCAGAGGCGGGACGGCGCGGGCCAACAGCACGACGAGTTCCGCGAGGAACTGCGACCCGCCGGAGTTCTCGAGGGCGATGCCGAGCGGGATCATCCCGGCCAGCAGGAATATCACGTCCCAGGCGACGGCGTCGTAGGCCTCCCCAGGTTCGAGGATGCCGGTCACGACCATGGCGACGACGCCGGCGAGCGCCGAGACCGCGATGGAGACCAACCCGAGCGCCGCCGTCGAGACGACGCCGGCGACGACGAGGAGCGCCAGCCACGCGCGGTCCTCCCGGCCGGTCCCGCCTGCACTCGGGGGACCGTCGACCAGGCCCTCGCCGACGACCGCGGTCACCACGAGGTTCTGGACGTCACGAAGGACGTCGATGTTGTCACCCGCAGTCCGGACCAGGAGAACGTCGTCTGCCGCGACCACGACGTTCTCGAAGGAGTCCCTGACGACCGTCTCCCCGCGCCGGACGGCCAGGATCGTCGCCGCGTACCGTTGCCGGAACCGGATGTCGCCGACCCGCTGGCCGACGAGGTCCGAGCTCGACGGTACCCGGAGTTCGACGAGCGTCCCCATTCCGGCGGGGACGCTCATGTCGAGGTCGGCGATCCGAACCCACGGGAGCAACCAGAGATCGAGGTCCGATGCGAGATCACGGACGGCGCTTCGGTCGGCCCGGACCGTCAGGACGTCTCGACCTCGACGGACGCGGCCTCCGCGATCCGGTCCGGGAGCCGGGACGCCGTACGAGCCCGATCCGTGGCCGTCTCGATGCCAGCCCGCCGGACCTCCAGAAGGGCCTCGAGCGGTGTCCTACCGTCCATCGTCCCGTCAGATTCCCGCTTCGATGACGCGTACCTCTCTGTTACTCTCCTTGAGGACCTTCCGTCCGACGCCCGAGAAGTGCTCGTCGTGTTCGCCGTGCTCGCCGATGAGGATGAGATCGGCGTCGATCTCGTCGGCGTACTCGAGGATCACTTCGGGAGGGATTCCGTGCCGGGTGTCACCTTGGACGCGAACGTCCCGCGCTTCGGCCATGCCGGTCACCTCTCGAACGCAGACGGAGGCGTGGTCCTCCGCGTAGATGGTCGCCAGTTCCGCCGAACTGAGCGCGGGATCGTCGAATCGACGCTGGTCGACGACGCAGATGACGTGCAGCGTCGCCCCGCGATCCTCGGCGAGATCGATGGCCTGTCTGGCCGCCGCTCGTGCGTATTCGCTGCCATCCGTGGCTAGCAGGATCGTTCCCATGGAGGGGCTTCGGCGGCGGGACAATTAATTGTTGACCGTGCCTGTCGGCGATCCGGAACGCACGCGGTTCGCCGCACGGGGGGACGAACGTCGTCGCGTACCGCCTCGGCCCGAAAGAGGAGTCGTGATGACGGCGCGAGGCGCGCCC
Source organism: Natronomonas marina (assembly GCF_024298905.1). Lineage (NCBI taxonomy): Archaea > Methanobacteriati > Methanobacteriota > Halobacteria > Halobacteriales > Natronomonadaceae > Natronomonas > Natronomonas marina. Next base: position 339,665 of record NZ_CP101154.1, on the reverse strand, counting down.
GCTCGACGGGCAGCGACGACGGAGCAGTTCGGCGGCGCGGCGGCCGACCCGTCCATTCGAGTCACGTCCCGGGATCGCCGGTTCGCGCGTCGTCGGCGGCGTACCACCCGAAGGTGGCGAGGAGCGAACCGACCAGACCGGCGACGACATCTGCGGGTTCGAACGCCCGTCCGGGAACCCGCCGCTTGAGCCGTCCGGCCACGAGACCGAGACCGGTCGAGATGCACACCGCGAGGACCGCCGCGTCCCGGTCGGACCACCGGCCGGCCGCCAGCGCGTCCGCGAGCGCCACCGCGTAGCCCGCGTGTCCGAGGAGGTGCAGGAACTTGTCCGGGCCGGTCCATCGCCACTCCGGGTGCCGCTGGAACGGCGACGGCACCATCGACGCGAGGAGGAGAACGACGGTACAGCAGGCGACCGGCGTCCACGGCGAGTCGGGGAGTCGGGTGCGCATGACCGCCCCTACGTCCCGCAGCGTTTTGGTACCGGGGGAGAGCCGGGACGATCCGGGGAGTCCGTTTATACGGCTGGTCACCGAAACGGCACCTATGGGACTCGACGTCGAGACGCCGGACCCGCCGGACCTGACGAACCGTCCGTTACCGAGCGAACTCGATCCCGAGGAGGTGCTCGACGGCACGGTCGACCTCCGCCGCGAGGAACTGGAGGAGATCCTCCGGGACGGCGCCTGGAGCGAGGCGTTCCAGGAGTGGGCCGAGTACACGGACCTGACCGAAACGGAGTACCGCACCGTCCACGAGGCCGGACTGCTCGAACTGCTCGACGTCTACTGGGACCCGATGGGGAACGAAGTTCGCTTCGAGGTTCCGGGCGTCCCGAGGGAACTCGCGGGACGGGAAGACCTCGGTTCGCAGGCGACCGCCGAGTTGACCGACCTCGGACGGACGGTGGTGGAGACGATCGAAGACGCCTACGTCGACTGGGGAGCGGAGGACGAAGGCGAGGACGCCTGGAGCGAGGAGACGGCCAGCGACGAGACACCGCTCGAGGATGGGTAACCTGTCCGGGGCCGTCCAGCCCGGTTGTCGGACGACATCACCGACGGTGGAATCCCGGGATTCGATACCCACGACCCGAGACCGACATTACTCCTCGAGCATCCAGCCGAACCGCTTCTCCCAGAACTCCTCGCCCGGCGGTTTCTTGCTTTCACCGTACGTCTTGCGGTCGCGGATCTGTCGTTCGAGCACGTCGCGTGCCTCGTTGATCGCGTGGCTCGCGCCGTAGCCCTCACCGGACGCGATGTACAGCCCCCGGTCGGTGTGCAGTCGGATGCGGGCGAGCAAAAGCGGCGTCCCGCGGAGTTTCTCGTCGTGCTCGTGGAGGTGGATCTTCGCGTCCAGCACGGCCATCCCGTGGTCGCGGTCGTCGAACTTCTCGACCATCGCCACGATGTCCTCGTACTGCATATCGTCCAGCAGGTCGGCGCCGTATAGCTGGACGGATCGGTTGCCGCCCGCCTCCCAGGTGAGCGAGTCGAGAACGTCGGTCTTGGTGACGATACCGAACGGCTGGCCGTCCTCGGTGACGACCAGCGACGAGCCGTCGATTGCGAACATCTCCTCGACGGCCTGCTCGAGGGTCGCTTTGGGGTTGATCGTGCGTACCGGCGACGTCATGACGTCCCGGACCGGGAGGTCGAGCACCCGGGCGAGTTCGCCCTCTCTGGCGCCGAATCCTCCGTGTGACCGGCCGGCGCTGGCGGATACGTCCCCGCCGAAGGCGTCCGTCCCGCCCGCGTTGCCGCCCTTGCTCCGTTGCTCGGCACGGACGGTGAAGTCGGCCACGTCGTAGAGGTTCAGGACGCCGACGGCCGTACCGTCTTCGACGACCGGGAGGTGACTTATCCGGTTCTCCCGGAGGAGGTGAAGCGCCTCACCGAACGTCGACGCCGGGTCGAGGACGACGAGGTCGGCGGTGTAGGCTTCGGCGACGGTGGCCGCGTCGAGGAACGGCTCGACCGCCCGCAGGATGTCGTCGACGGTGACGACGCCTGTCAGGTCGTCCCCCTCGAAGACGGTAAGGAGCCGCGCGTCGCTGTCGATCATGAGCCGGGCGACCTTGCGGACGTCCTCGTCGGGGGCGAGCCGTGGGACGTGCCGGACCAGCGAGCCGACCTTCTCGTTGGGCTGGTGGTGGGAAGTGGCGAGCTGTCTTCGGGTGACGACGCCCTCGAACTCGTCGCCGTGTACCACGACGCCCGCGACGGTGGGGTCGTCGAACGCGCCGGCGAGCTTCGAGACGGGCGTGTCTGGGGAGAACTCTACGTAATCTTCGGAGACGATATCGGCGATGTCCATGGCTGTGAGTGTGTCCGCATTCGTCGGCGGTCGAATCGGCTGCCGCCGTGCGGTGACGGGTGGAGTTTCGGTGCCGCTCGACAAGTGCTCGCCGGTCGTTCCCGGTATCTGGGAGACGGCCGGAGCAGGTGTCCGATCGGACGCCGTTCGGTGATCCCCGTTGCCGACCCTCGATAGAAATGAATTTTATTTTGTGGGTAGTCTTTAATATACTATTTTTTGTATGTTACATCCGACCGTTATCCATATGTCGAACTGGTTCGATACGTGCGTCTCGTGACGAGCGTATCCGCATTTCTTCCTTTTGTTTTGTCTACTGTTGTTTGATATTTTTTATTGAATGAGTTTTCATATCAATTCTAACTCTTTTGTACTTTATTTTTGAATAATCATCACTACGAGGGTTCCACCGGTATCCAGACCCTATTCTCGTCTCCGTCCGTGCGATCCCCCGAGGAACTTAGAGCAATATTTTTATTTTCTTTTAATTATTTATTTTCTAGATGTAGATGTGCGTTCGGACTCGAAGCTGCTCCTCCGGACGACGGGGCGAACGTCGGCGGAGAGGGGACCTGGAGGGCGTCGGCCGCCACAGAGGCAGGTAGTCAGTCGTCGGCCCCCGTCTCGGACAGGGTCGTCCGGGCGTCCGGTGCCGGTCGCACTGGTGCTGTCGTTACCCACAACAGAACCGCGGCGGCGGCGACGACCATCCCGGCACGCGGCAGGAACGAGAGCGGCCCGAGCGCCCCCCGCGACGGGACCGAAGACGGCGGCGCTAGCGCCGCTAGCGAGCGTCAACACCATCGACACGCCCGACAACATCGTCGCTCGGCGGTCCCCGTCGAGGCGGTCGTTGAGGTACTGATTCCGGAGCGGGCCGACGACCCGTGCCAACACCCGGCGGAGGTAGACCACCGGGACCACGAACGCCGGCAGGACCGCGACGAGACCGTAAGCGACCCCGACGAGGGGCGCAAGCAGCAGAAAGAACCGCTTCGCGCCGAGGGAGTCCTGTAGCCATCCGGTCGTCGACGTCCCGGCCGCCGAGACCAGCTGGAACGACGCGTAGAGCGCACCGAATCCGGCCAGGGGAACGCCGGCGGCCGTCAGTGCCGGCTGTTCGAGCCACCGGGTCACCGACAGCAGGGCGTTGAACAGCGCCGTGTAGACGACCAGCCACCGAATCTCCGGCCGGGCGGCCTGGGCGCCCAGCAGTCGGACCGTCCCCCGGATCGAGGCGACGGTTTCGGACTCCCCGCGAGTCGACGGCAGCGCGACCAGCACGGGGAGTCCGGCCCCACTCAACAGCGCGTTCGCCAGGAACGGCAGCGCGGGGTCGACCCAGTACAGCGGCGTGGCGGCCAGCGCGCCGGCGGCCGATGTCAGGAGCGAGACCGTCTCGCTGCGGCCGCTCGCGCGGGCGAATTCGTCGATCGTTCCCCCGTCGCGTTCGTTGAGCAGGTCGTACAGCCACGCCTCGCCGGCCGCGGAGTGGAAGGCGTAACCGACGCCCCACACCGCGAACAGGGCGACCACCTGGATTTCGCTACCGACGACGGCGTAGAGACCGAACACGACCGCAGCGAGCAGATTGCCAACCGCGAGACTTGCCCGTCGGCCGACACGGTCGCCGACGTACCCCGCCGGAATCTCGGCAACGACCATCGTGAACAGAAACGCCGCGTTGGCGAGACCGAAGGTTGCCTCGCCGTACCCCTGCTGGAGCAGATACACGTAGGCGTAGGGCATCCAGAACCCGTTCGCGGTGGTGGCCCGGTAGGCGTAGTAGCGGCGAATCGTTCGTCCGTTGTCCATCACTGACAGAATGGAAACCCGCTACGCGAATCAGTTCTCGGAGAACGTAATTTCTGTACGAAAGGTTTCAGAACGGCGTTTCTCAAGGAAATGTGATAGGTATCGGCGGGTCAGTCGTCGGCAACCGGGTCCACCGAGCAGTCGACGACATCGAGATCGCCGTCGAACTCGACCGTACAGACGTCGCCGTCCGCCCGGAACGCGACCCGATATCGGAACGGGTCCTCCGAGACGAGGGTGGCGTGGCGGTCAGTCACCGCCTGCTCGACCGCCCAGTAGGGCCGCTTGAGGAGCGCCGATTCCCGCTCGCGGAGGAACGACTCGACGTCGTCGTGCCACAGCGCCAGCGTTCCGAAGTAGGAGACGACCCGGCGGTCGCAGACCGCACAGTCGAACACCGCCTGCACGTCGATGTCGAGGGTGTCCCGGATGGGTCTGCTGCGGCCCGGTTCCATCGGCCCGCTACAGACGGGACAGAGCCCGCCCTTCGCCTGCTCGACCCGCGTCCGTGCCCACAGTTCGTAGGCGTCGACGAACTCCAAAGGCTCCCGTCCGCGGGCGGCGCTGGGCGGCACCCCGACGTTCAGCACCCTGTTGTCGCACTCGCGGCAGTCGATGCGGAACCGGCCGCCGACGTACTCCCCGCGGAGGTCGGCGGCGCCGCAGTCGTAGCAGGTCCCCCGGACGTCGAAGTCCTCCATCTCGGTGTCCTCGGTGTAGAGACCGGCGTTGACCGCCCGAGCGATGCGCTCGCCGGCCTGGGTCAGTCGGTAGCCGTCCTCGGACTTCCGGACGTAGTGGGGGACGAGTTGCTGGCGGTGGTAGTTGAACTGGCCCGTGTCGTCGACCTCGACACGGTCGTACAGCTCCGAGAAGGGGACGGCGTTGCCCCGACCGGCCTCCCAGAGCACCCGGACGATGTCGAGACGCAACGAATCGCCCAGAAGCGAGAAGGCCTCCGCAGCGTCCGGGCGGTCGGCGTCGGGATAGCTGTCGAACTCCTCGCGGCGGTCGGTCATTGCCGAACGTATCCGGTCCCTCGCTAATAATCCTGGGCCGTCATCGGAGGCGGTTGCGAGCGCGAAACGGGATCGAACGGCATCCCCGCTGCCACGGCGTGGATCGGCCACCCCGGAGTGGTTCGACGCGCCCGGACGTCCGGACGAGGACGTTCGGTGTTCGGCCGTGTGTCAAAAATATCATTCTCTTGTGTATAATCTATTCTTTATATTTCGAACACCGAATGTCGTCCGAAACGAGCCCGCGAGGAACCCACGGTCGATCGACGGCACCCCGGACCGAATCGCTGTTGGGGGAACGACGACTCGAGCCAGCACCGATTAACCCCATCTCGTTCGATTGAATCACAAATATAGATCATATATTAAATCTTTAGACCTTATTTTATGATAACCGACTTTTGTTGCGGGCGCAGTGTCGAGGAGAGTCGAGCTCCCCGGAGGGGACTCGATACCCTCGTACCTCGACGAACGAACCTCCGCTGAATTGCCGGAAAATCTAAACGAAGTTATAAACATAATTTTTATTATTATCCGTTAGTGTTTGTTTTCTTATTTTTCTCGTGGAATCAGCGAGAACGAAACGGCGGCGCCGGTCTTCCTCCCACAGTAGAGTCGTACCCGACGTACTATCGTCGGGAGAACGTGTGCGTCCCCGGTTCGGAGCCAGGCGGCCCCCGCCAGGGGACCGCAGGCCGACACGACGTTCGCACCCCCGAAACACCCAAATAGGCGGTACAGAGAGCACAGCCGGCGTTCTCCGGGAATTCAGTGAACTGAACGGGGATACCGTTTGCTCTCCGCGTCCGTTCGTCGCAAAACAGCGAGCCCGACGGGATTTGAACCCGCGACATCTTGGTCCGGAACCAAGCACTCTGTCCACTGAGCTACGGGCTCTCACACGGTAGTACCCCGGGCGACGGTTTAACCGTTGTGACACGCGGGCGACGACCCCGGCAGTTATCCCGCGTCACTCCGTAGTACACGCATGGGATACACTCTGAAATACTACGACCTGGTGCTGGTGGGAATCATCGCGCCGCTCGGGGTCGGGGGTGCGGTGGGGGCGCTGACGGCCGTCGCGATGCCCGTCGCCATCGTCGCGCTCGGTGCGGTCTCGGTCGGGGTCATGGGACACGCGCTGTTCGTCAACGGGCCGGTCGACCGCCCCGCGGACCTGACCCAGGAGGTAGAGGACGGGCCCGTCAAGCCGGAGAAGATACCGCTCGTGGAGTGACTCAGGGCGACTCGCCGGTCTCCAGCGTGAGGTCGGCGGTCGGGTAGGCGACGCAGGTGAGCGTGTAGCCCTCGTCGAGTTCGGGCTCGCCGAGCATCTGGTTGGTGTGGTGTTCGACGTAGTCCTCGGCGTTGCCGCCGTCGGTGATGTGCCCCGAACAGGAGATGCACTGGCCCTCCCGGCAAGCGTAGGGAAGGTCCCAGCCCTCGTCTTCGCCCGCCTCCAAGAGCGTCTCGTTCTCCTTGACCTCGATGGTCGTGCCCTCCTTGACGTACTCGACCTCGAAGACCTCGGCCTCGTCGTCGGGGATGGCGGCGGGGCTGTCGTCGCCCGCGGCCTCCTCGGCGAGTTCGCCCTCACCCTCGCCCTCGGCACCGCCGACGGCGGCGACCGCGCCGCCACCGCCGATGGTCCGGTTGGACGGCTCCGGGAAGTCCGTCTCCGGGACCGACTCCGCACGCTTCTCGACGACCTCCTGGGAGATGTCCTCGCGGAGTTGCCACTCCGACCCCTCCGAGAAGTGCAGGACGACCGCAACCAGCGTCAGCACCGCCCCGCCGACGATACCCACTGTCGTGACCATGCCCGTGGTTGGTACAGCCCCCTCAATAGCGTTGTGATTCGACGTTTTTTCGTGGGAGGCCTCGGCGAGCGGCTTTGCCGCTCGCCTCGACCCCCCACAAAAAACGTCCTCAGAAACGCACGGCGTTTCTGATGGGTTGCCGAAGACGCCCCACGTCTTCCGAACGTCGACGAAAAAGCACTCGCTCGGGCCTGCGGCCCTCGCTCGTGTGCGACGACGGCCTGCCCTGCCTGGAGACCGTTACCATGAGACGTCTGCAGTGAGACCGTTACCACGGAACGGCGGTTTCCTCTCCGGAGAGCCACCTCGGTCCCGGCAAGCCCGCGTCACCGCCGGGCAGCATATCCGGTGAGAGCACGAACGGCGGGTATGGTGAACCAGTTCGTCGACGGCGAGTGGGTGACCGACTACGACCCGACCAACGAGGACGGCGAGTTCGACCGCCAGCCGACCTCCTTCCGGGACACCGTCGCCCCCGAGGACGTCGAGGCCGGGCGCTATCACCTCTACGTCTCCTACGCCTGTCCGTGGGCCCACCGGACGCTCGTCACCCGGAAGCTCCTTGGACTTGAGGACGCCATCACGGTCGACGTGGTCGACCCCTACCGCGAGGAGGGCGGCTGGCAGTTCACGCCCGACAAGGAGGGCTGCACCGCCGACTCCGTCCACGGCTCCGACTACCTCCGGGAGGTGTACGTCGAGGCCGACCCCGACTACACCGGCCGCGTGACGGTGCCGGTCCTGTGGGACCGCGAGGAAGAGACCATCGTCAACAACGAGTCCCGCGAGGTGATGCGAATCCTGACCGACCGCTTCGCCGAGTTGGGCAACGGCGTCGAGTTGGCGCCGCCGGCACTCCGCGACGACGTCGACCGGATACTCGACGAGATATACGAACCCATCAACAACGGCGTCTACCGGGCCGGGTTCGCGGAGACCCAGGAGGCCTACGACGGGGCCGTCACGGAACTGTTCGACGCCCTGGACCGCTGGAACGAGACCCTGGCCGACCAGCGGTACCTCGCGGGCGAGCGCCTCACCGAGGCCGACATCGCCATGTACACCACGCTGGTCCGCTTCGACGAGGTCTACCACACCCACTTCATGTGCAACCACAACCTCGTCCGGGAGTACGAGCACCTGTGGCCGTACCTGCGGGACCTGTACGGAACGGCGGGCTTCGGCGAGACGACCCACATGGACCACATCACCGAGCACTACTACACCACCCACCCGGACGTGAGCCCCAAGCGCATCGTCCCCGTCGGCCCCAATCCCGACTTCGAGGCACCCCACGACCGGGCCGAACTCCCGGGCGAACCGCCGGTGTAGGCGGCCAGCGACCGGACGGGCAGATACGGCCGTCGCCGTTACGCCTATGTGTGTGGATGGTATACACACCCATGAGTATGCCTGACACGAAGCGAGGCCGCGAACGGAAGGGGCAGACGAAGCGCCAGCAGCGCCGCGAGCACGAGATCGAGCGCGCGCTCGAGGCACGCGACCGCAGCCTCGACTTCGAGGAACTGTACGAGGGAGAGGAAATCGAACTCGAAATCTGAGGCCCCAATCCCGACACTCCTCCGGTTTTCGACGGCCGTCGAGCCGCGGCACCGCGGACCGTCGGCCCCGATTTGGGAGACAATCAGGCCGCGCACTAGAGCCGTAGACCAGAAACAATAGGGAGTACCCGACCAACGGGTGGTCCAATGCGACGTCGCAACTTCATCGGCGCCGGAGCGGGCGCCCTCTCGATGGCCGCACTCGCCGGCTGTTTCGGCGGCTCCGGCGGAAACGGGTCGGGCGGCGACGGGAGTCCGACCGGCACCGACGGGGGAGAACCGAACCCGACGACGAGCGAGGGGCTCCACGACGGGGTCTACGTCCAGCAGTTCACCGACGGGATGGCGATGCAGGGGGCCACCGACGCCGGCGACCTCAGGGTCGCGGTGATGTACTCGGCGCCCCACCAGTTCTGGCGGATGGTCGGCGACGAGCGCGAGGTCGAACCCGTCGAGAGCGGCGACTCGCTGCACCTGATGGCGACGGTCTGGGAGCCGGAGACGGGGACCGTCGTCCCGGAGACGGGGCTGTCGGTCGAGATCGCACCCGAGGGCGGGGGCTTCGACGAGCAGGTCATCTACCCGATGCTCTCACAGCCGATGGGCTTTCACTACGGCGCGAACTTCGAACTCCAGGGTGACGGCGAGTACGCGGTCCGGGTCAGCGTCGGCGGGGTCAACATCCGTCGGACGGGCGCCTTCGAGGGGTGGTTCGAGGACCCGGCCTCGGGAACGGTCGAACTCGTCTTCGACGAGGAGACCCGCCAGGAAGTCTCCGACGGGACGCGGGAACTCGACAGCTACGGCGAACCCGGCGCCCTCGAGCCGATGGACATGATGATGCCGGACGGCGTCGCGCCGCCGGTCGACTCGATGCCGGGCGACCACCTCGGGACCCAGCGGACCGACGACGCCGTGTTGCCCGCCCTCGCAGTCCGGGAGAACCCGCCGGTCGGCGATGGGGCCTACCTCTACGTCTCCGCCCGCACCCCCCACAACGAGTACGTCCTCCCCGCGGCGGGCTTCGAGGCGACCGTCGACCGCGGCGGCGAGACGGTCTTCGAGGGGCCCCTCGAGCGGACGCTCGACCCCGAGTTGAAGTACCACTACGGGGCCGCCGTCGACACAATCGAGGGTGGCGACGAGGTGACCGTCAAGCCGGTGACGCCGCCACAGGTCGCCCGCCACCAGGGATACGAACTCGCGTTCAACGACATGGAACCCGTCACCTACACCGTATAGATGGCCCGTCCTGCTCCGACCGCGGTGGCGGCTGCCCTCGCCGTCGTCGTCCTCCTCGGCGTCGCGGTCGCTCCGGTCGCCGCCCACGTCAACCACGTCGAGGCCGACGACCAGCGCTCGGCCGACGGGACGCTGCTCGTCGAGTGGGAGTTCGTCGGCACCGACGGCTGGGTCGTCGTCCGGGCCGACGACGGCGGCGACCCCGGCGAGGTGCTGGGCCACCGCCGGGTCACCCCCGAGACCGCCTTCCGGACCGACACCACGGTCGCCATCGACGACGGGAAGTGGGCCGACATCGAGGGGAGCCGCGAGGTCTGGGTGGTTCTCCACCGCGAGGAGGGCGGCGAGGGGTTCGACGTCGAGGAGGACCCGATGCAGACGGGCTTCTCCGGCGACCCTGCGGGCACGCGGCTGACCGTCGAGAAGGCCGACGGTGCGACCAGCGTCGCCGCCCAGGGGTTCGACGCCGAGACCGTGACCGACGGCACCGCCACGGTTCGGCGGGTCGAACTCGCAGCCGACGGCCATCTTGCCGTCCACGCCGTCGACGGTGACATCGCCGGGAACGTCGAGGATGGCGACGTCGGCGAGCCGGTCGGCTCGGTAGCGCTGTCGGCGGGCGTCCACGAGAACGTCACCGTTGAACTCGACGAATCGTTCCTCGCGGACGCCGACAGCGAGGAGCTACTGGCGGCGGTCGCCTACGCCGGCGGCGACGGCTTCGGTGCCGACTCGACGGCGCCGGTGACGGCCGGCGACTCGCTCGTGAGCACGACCTTCGGCGCCGAGTTCCGGGGGCCGGCAACGGGACCGACGCCGACGCCGACCGCCGAGGAGTCGTCCATCGTCAACACGCCGGAGCCGACGGCGACGCCGGCCACGACCCCGACCGGAACCGACGGCAGCGGCGCGGGGGTCGGCGCCGTCGGTGCCGCCCTCGCGCTCGCGGGCGCCCTCCTCGCGGCACGTCGGTACGGTTGACGCTCGTCGCGGGTCGACGCGGCCGACGCTCACCGCAACCCATTTGCGCCTCACGGCCCTACGTCCGTCGACTTCGACGGATCGACGCCAGGAGAACCCACCAATGTACGACCTCACGCTCGGTACGCTGCTCGTCGTCGGCGCGCTCGGCGCCGCCGGAATACTCGGGCTCGCGCTGGCGGCGCTGGCCCAGCGCCGCTCGTGGCCCTACCTGCTGGTCGCGCTGGCGCTCGGGACGCTGTTCGTCAGGTTCGTCGCCGGCGTCGGCTACATGCAGGGCAGCCTCGCCGCCGACACCCACCACCTGCTGGAGCACGGTCTCGACGTGGCGATGGCGGCGCTGGTCATCGCGGCGGTCGCGTTCGCCCGGGACGTCTCCTCGCCGACAGGGGGGGAGACCCGGTGAGCGACGTCAGAGCGCGCATCGAGCGCCGCGTCCACGAGGACCCCGGCATACACTTCAACGAACTGGTCCGCGAGCTGGACCTCGCCGCGGGACAGGTCCAGTACCACGTCAGGCGGCTCACCGACGGCGGGAGCGTCGCCGCCGCCGAACTGTTCGGCCGGACCCACTACTACCCACCCGAGTACGACGAGTGGGAGCGGCGGGCGCTGGCGCTGCTGCGCCGGGAGACGAGCGCCGAGATCGTCGCGACGCTGCTCGACGAGGGCCCCTCGCGGCCGGTCGACGTCGCCGAGCGGGTCGGCATCGCCCGGAGCACGCTCGCGTGGCACACCGACCGCCTCGTCGGGGCCGGCCTCGTCGAGAAGCGCTACGACGGCCACCAGCTCGTCGTCGCCGACGAGCGCCGCACCGCCGAACTGCTGGAGACGGCCGACCCCTCGCTGCCGGAGCGGCTCGTCGACCGGTTCACCCGCCTCGTCGACGCGCTGCTGGAGTGATTCGACGGCCGGACCAAAAGCCCGAGGTAGGGCAAGGACCGAGGGACAGGTGATGAAGCGTCGCGACTACCTCCACGCCACCCTGGCCGTCGGCGCCGTCGGCGGCGTCGCCGGCTGTACCGACCTGATCGAGACCCGCGAGGTCCGCTCCGAACCCGCAATCGTCGAGGACCGACCGGCCGCCGTCTACCACCCGACCCACGTCGACGGGATGAAGATGGTCGGCACGACCGAGACCGACGACGGCGAGTACGCCGTCGGTCTCACCTACACCTATCCGCACCGCTTCTGGCGCGTCGACGGTTCGACCGAGAGCGTCGAGGAGGCGACGCTCGAACCCTCCGAGGAGGGCGACGACGTCCACCTGATGTCGCTCGTGTGGGACCCCGAGACCGGCCGGACGCTCCCCGAGTCCGGCGTCAGCGTCGGCATCTCGAAAGGCGGCGATCCCCTCGACGAGCAGGTCATCTACCCGATGCTCTCCCCGCGGATGGGCTTTCACTACGGCGCGAACTTCGAACTCGACGGCGACGGCGACTACGAGGTGACCGTCGACATCGGCGGGACCTCGGTCCGGCGGACGGGCGCCTACCAGGGGCGGTTCGGCGAGGCCGCGACCGCGACCGTCCCCTTCGAGTACAGCGCCGACGCCCGCAGCGAGATCTCCGTCGACCGGACGCCCGAGAAGGCCGGCGAACCCGCCGTCCCGTCGGTGATGGGGATGATGGACGTCCCGCTGGGGGTCGCGCCCGACCCCGGTTCGATGCCCGGCCAGCACCGCGGCACCGCCGAGAGCGGCGACGCTCGACTGGCGGTCGTGACGCTCGAATCTCCGCCCGAGGGCGTCGACGGCGAGGGCGCCTACCTCGCCGTCTCGGCGCGGACGCCGTACAACCAGCTTCTGCTGCCGATGATGCAACTGGAGGCGACCCTCGCACGCGGCGGCGAGACGGTCTTCGACGGGCGACTCACCCGCACCTTCGACGACCGCCTGAACTACCACTACGGGGCCGCCGTCGACCCCGTCGAGAGCGGCGACGAGTTGACCGTCCGGGTGCGCACCGACCCGCAGGTGGCCCGCCACGAGGGCTACGAGACGGCCTTCCTCGACATGCCCGAGGCGACCATGACGCTGTAGGTTCGCGGCGCCGACCCCCGACCGGAACGGTGGCGCCTGCCTCCCGACGCCGACCGCCGGCCCGGTGGCCGCGTCCGACCCCCCGACGCCGTCGTTTTGTGGCTCCGGCCCGTAGGAGGGCCGTGACCACCGACTGCGTCGTCTGCGGGCGGGACGCGGCGGTCAGCGACGCCTGTCCCCACTGCGGGGCGGCCTGCTGTGCCGACCACCGGTCCCCGGACGCCCACGACTGTCCGGGGACCGACGCGGGCGCGACCGGCGGGTGGCGACTCGACCTCGACGGCACCGGGACCGACCGGCCGCCGGAGCGCCCGCTGTCGACGCTGTTCCGCCCCGGTCTCGGGCTGGCACTCGTGACGCTCGTCCTCGTCGTCGCGGCGGTCGGGGCCGTCGCCTACGTCGGGCCGCTGGACGGCGGTCTCGACGCCGGTGCCGTCGAGGACCGCGTCGCCGAGCGGACCGACGAGGAGCGCCGCGCCGCCGGCGCCGGGGGCGTCGAGCGCGATCCCGACCTCGCGGCCGTCGCTCGGGCCCACAGCCGCGACATGCGCGACCGCGGCTTCGTCGATCACACCAACCCCGACGGCGAGGGCCCGAACGACCGCGCCGAGGCCGCCGGTTTCGACTGCACCGTCGGCGAGAACATCTACCAGACGCCCCGCGGCGCGCTGGCCAGTTCCGAGCGCGCCTTCGCCGACCACGTCGTCCGGTCGTGGCTGGACTCGCCCGGCCACCGCGAGACGCTCCTGACCGAGCGGTACACGAGACAGGGCGTCGGCGTCGCCGTCGGCGAGGAGGCCGTCTACGTGACCCAGTTGTTCTGTTGAGCGGTCAGTCGACGTACTTCTCCTGGAACTCCGCGTCGGTCTTGGTGAGATAGAGGATGCCCTCGATGAGACCGACGATGGCGGGGATGCCCGTCCAGAAGAAACAGAGGTAGAGGACGCCCAGCCCGGTGTCGCCGAGGTAGAACTTGTGGACGCCGGCCCACCCGAGCAGGATGGCGAGCACGCCCGCCGTCACCCGGTCCTTCGACCCGTCGACGTCGCCACCCGGCGGCGACTTCCGGACGCCGCACTCCGGACAGATCTCGGCTTTCTCCAGGATTATCTCGCCGCAGTTCGGGCAGTACTGCTCGTCAGGCCCGGGCGTTCGCGTGGCCGCGTCGCCGGCACCGCTCCCGATTGGGTCGACCGGTTCCGTGTCGGCGCCTCCCTCGGTACTGTCGGCCGGTTCGGTGTCGGCGTCCGCCTCGCCGGAGTCGGGGTCGCTTCCCTCGTTCGACATACGTGAATCTGGGCCACGAACGCACTAATAGCTACCTCTCACCGATCCGGGAGGACCGCGGCCCGTCGGCCTCCGCGTCGAGCGCCCGGTGGACGGCCAGTAGCGCGGCCGCCGCGGCCCCGTAGGCGACGCCGACGGCCAGCACCCGGAAGTCACCCGCACCGACGAGCAGACCGAGACCGACCCCGTAGCCGTACCCGAGCGCGGCGCCCGTGGCCGTCCTGACGGGATTGTGCCCTCGCCGGTCGGTGAACGCGGTGGCCGCCCAGTCGACGAGCGCCGGCAGGGGCAACAGCGCGACCAGGGCGAGACCGGTCGCGGCCGGCGGGCCGACGGCGTGGGCTACGATGCCGGCGGCGATGCCGGGGTAGATTCCCGAACAACGAGCACAGAGTCGGACCCGGCGGCCGAAGAGGACCGGCGCGTAACAGCGGTCGAACTCGTGGGGTTCGTGGTGCGACAGGAGGTACCGGCGGGTCTCGGCCAGCGCCTCGCGGACCTCCGCCCGGTCGATCATCGGCGGCGGTAGGCGCTCCCGGCGGAAGTATCCCCCGCCGACCGGCGAACCCGTCAGTGGTCAACCATTTCCGTTCGCGTCCCCACGCCCGGATATGGACCGCCCGACACGACGCTCGCTGCTGGCGAGTGGCGCCGCCGGCCTGGCCGCGGTAGCCGGCTGTCTCGCGGGGTCGCCCGACCAGCGCCCGACCGCCGAGGGGACCGGCTCGTGGCCGGAGACGCCGACGTGGGAGCCGGCGTCGGGGTCGCCCCGCGACGCCGAGGTCGCGGCGGTGACGGCCGTCCGGAACCTCTCGGTCCCCTGGGACCTGGCGTTCGCCGACGGGGACGCCTACCTCACCGAGCGGACGGGCCCGCTGCTGCGGTTCGACGCGGCGACGCTCCGCGACGGGACCGACGAACCGGTCGAGACCGCGACGACGGTGCTGCGGGGGAGCGAACTGCCGGACCGGACCGGTCCCGGCGAGGGCGGCACTCTCGGGGTCGCAATCCACCCCGACTACCCCGACCCCAGGGTCGTCTTCGTCTACTACACTGCCGCCGACGACCTGCGCAACCGGGTAGTGCGATACGACGTCGACGCCGACGAGCTGACGACGGTCGTCGACGGGATTCCAGCCGCAAAGTGGCACAACGGCGGCCGGATAACCGTCGGTCCGGAGGGACACCTGTGGGTGCTGACCGGCGACGCCCGGGAGGGCGCCCGGGCCCAGGACCCGGAATCGCTGGCCGGGGGCGTCCTCCGGGTGACCCTGGAGGGCGAGCCGGCGCCGGACAACCCGGACTTCGGGGCCGGCGCGGACCCGCGGCTCTACACCGTCGGCCACCGGAACCCGCAGGGGATCTCCTTCACGTCGGACGGCGAACCGCTCCTCGCCGAGCACGGCCCCTCGGCCCGCGACGAGGTGTCGGCGCTGCGGCCGGGGCACAACTACGGGTGGAACGTCTCCCGCGGCGACGGTGGCATCCGGTACGAGTCCTACGCCGACAACGAGGCGTTCACGCCGCCGCTCGTCAACACCGGCGAGGCGACGTGGGCGCCCTCGGGGACGACCTTCTACACGGGCGAGGCCGTCCCGGCGTGGCGAAACCGGCTGTTCGTCGCCGGCCTCCGCTCGCAGACCCTCTATGCGGTGACGCTCTCCCGCGACGGCGGACCGGACGGCGGCCGCCGGTTCGGCGCCGACTGGCTGGACGACCGCTACACCGCGACCGCCCACGAGTTCTACGCCGGCGAGTACGGCCGCCTCCGGCACGTCCAGCAGGGGCCCGACGGCGCGCTGTATCTCCTGACCTCGAACCGGGACGGCCGCGTCGCCCAGGAGTTCCCGAAGGAGACCGACGACCGGGTCGTCCGAGTGGAGCCGCGGTAGCGCGGCCGCTGTCGCCGTTCGGTCGGTCCGTCACCGACCGACCGCCAGCAGGATGGCGGCGGCCGCGACGAGCAGCGCCGCGAGGGCGGCGAAGGCGACGGCGAAGTTCAGCCAGTCGGCGACGACGCCGACGAAGGCCGGCCCGAGGCTGCCGATGCCGAGGAAGAAGGTTCGTGCGGCCCCGAGGTCGGCACCGGCGTCGGCGTCCGGTGCGGCGTCCAGCAGGATGGCGTCGATGACGGGGAACTGCGCCTTGTACCCGAAGGCGAACACGACGATGGCGGCCGCGACGGCCACAAGGGAGTCGGCGACGACGACGGCGGCCAGCGCGGCCGCTGCCAGGAGGAGTCCGGCGACGGCGACGGTGCGGCGGCGGAACCGGTCGCTGAGGGCGCCGGAGGCCGGCTTGACCGCCAGCCCGAACGCGAAAAGCAGCGCGAACGCGCCGCTGGCCAGCGCCGGCGAGAAGTCCTTGACGACCCGGAGGTACTCGGGCAGGAAGTTGAGGACGCCGTTGACCATGAAGTAAAAACAGACGAAGGCGACGATGGTCCAGCGCTGTCGCGGCGTCGCAAGCAGGCGCCGGAGCGTCGCTATCGACTCCAGTTCCGAGCGGCGGACGACGTACGGTTCGCGGTTCCAGGCGACGAAAACGACGAGCAGGACGAACAGGAGGACGGCGACGGGCGCGAAGACGACCCGCCAGGAGGCGACGGCGATGGCGACGACGGCCGCCCCCGACGCGAGGACGCCGCCGAGGTCGGTCCCGGCGCTGAACACGCCCAGCGCCCGGCCGCGGCGCTCGACGAACAGGTCCGACAGCAGCGCACGCGAGGGGATGGCGTACAGCCCCTTCCCGACGCCGAAGACGGCCATCCCGGCCAGCAGTGTCCACAGCCCCACCGCCCCGCCGAGGAGCAGACAGCCGACCCCGAGAACGACGAAGGACGGAGCCAGAAGCGTCGCCCGACTCCACTCGTCGGAGAGGCGGCCGCTGGGGTACTGGAAGACCGCGTAGACGCCCTGCAGGACGGTCAGTGCGACGCCCGCGTCGGCCAGCGACAGCCCCAGATCCGCCCGGATCTCCGGCAACAGCGGTGGCACGGCGAATCGGGCAAGCTGTAGCGCCGCCCACGCCAGCGCCGTCACCGCCAACATCCGTCCGGTGTAGCCGCCGAGCAACCGCTCGTCGTCGGGCACGTTCGAACTCCCGTGGGGGGTGTACTTCGTTGTACGGATATTCGATCGAGCCGCGCCCACGGCCCGACCGGGAATGAACGGACGGCACGGACGCCGAAGTGGTTGGGGACTCTGACGCCCGCGCCGGCTGTGCCTACGCTCACCACCTGTTTGAATCTTTTGTGAAAATCCGAGTCAACAACTTCCCGGTGAATACTTAGGCTACGTTTTGTGAACTACCCCTGCCTACTCGCCGCCTTCGGCGGCTCCTTGAGGCAGGGGCTTCCTGTTTCAACGACGCGCTTTGGAGACACCTCATCGGCTGTCGCCTCAGTCTCCCCAGGGAGCGCAGTCTCCGCAGGCGTTGTTGATTCGGCCATGCCCTGACCTACTGTCTGCATAGTTGTTTCAACTCCAATTTTCTCCACCCCCAGACGCTTGATTTCTAAGGCTGCATTGTAGTCCCTGTCAGCTTCGAACCCACACGAGGGGCACGAGTGTTCACGCACCCAGAGAGGTTTCTCCGTCTCACAGCCACACTGTGAGCAGCGTTTCGTCGTGCCTTCCGGTGGCACTTCGATCACGTGACACCCGTTTTTCTTCCCGTGGCGTTTGAATGCCTGAATCGTTTGCCGCCACGACATCGCTGCGATGGTCCGACTGTTCCCATCATCTTCTGTCATCGCTTTCACGTCCAGATCTTCGAGGAACACTGCGTCGTACCGAGTCGTGTATTCGTGGGCGAGCTTCTCCCGGTAATCTTCACGACGGTTCTGCACCCGGTCGTATGCCTGAGCGAGTTGCTGCCGGGCTTGCTCCCAGTTGTTCGACCCGCGGTCTTTCCGGGAGAGAGCACGGTGTCGGCGGTCAATACGGTCGCGGTCACGCTGCTCATCAAGTGATTCGAACGACCGACCGTCTGAGTCGTGAATGAACTTCGTGATGCCGAGATCAATCCCGACTGTATCTGCCGGGTCAATATCCTCGACAGCCGGTTTCTCCGGGTAGCCGGGTTCGTACTCGACGACGATGCTGACAGTCCAATCACCGGTTTTCTCTTTTTTCAGGATGACTTGTGTGATGTCTCCGTCGTCGGGGAGTGGGCGGTGGTAGGTGAGGTGGAAGTCACCGATTTTCGAGAAGTTCACAATCGCGTGATCCGTCCGGTCCGTGTTATGATCCACGTCGAAACCGGATTGGTTGTACACGATGCTGCGGAACTCTCGCGGGGGCTTCCACTTCATCCGCCCAACGTCGTACCCTTGGTCTTGCAGAGACTCAAGCACTGTTTCACTTTGCTTGATGCGCCGGATAGCCATTTGCAGGCACTTGGAATACACATCCTTCCACTCCGGCCACTGTTCTTTCCACCCGGTTGGGCCAGTGAGTTTGTTCTGCATCTCCGTGTACGACGGTTTATTGGAGTCCGGGCGTGGCCGGTATTCTTGTGTGAGAGCGTGGTTGTACACTTCCCGACACGTCTGAATATCGCCCCATGCAGCCGTGGCTGTCTCGGCGTCTTCCGGCGTTGCAGCGTACTTGAACGTCTCCTTAACCACTACTGACTTATTGGGTTACCTATCACTTGAACATTCGGGAACTAAAGGAGCGCACGGCTGTATCCCCGCCCTACTCGCTCCCGGTGGTCGCTCCTTGAGGACGGGGACTTAGCCTGCAAAAGTTAATACTATCGGGGCACAACGCCATACGCAATTTCGATGGTTGGGGACACACCGGAGGGTTCGCCCCTCCAACGTGCGGTCGGGCAGTTGCAGCAACTCGGGCTGAAACAGTACGAGGCGAAGTGTTTCGTCTCGCTGACGAGCCGGTCCAGCGGCACCGCCAGGGAGATAAGCGACCACGTCGGCGTGCCGCGAACCCGCGTCTACGAGGCCGTTCGCGTCCTCGAGAAGGAAGGGCTCGTCGAGGTGCAACACTCCTCGCCACAGCGGTTCCGTGCCATCCCGATCGGGGAGGCCGTCGAGATCCTCCAGCGCCGCTACGAGTCGAGGATCGAGTCCCTCGAGGCGGCGCTGGAGGAACTCGACGCCGACGGCGACGGCGGCGACGAGCCGCTGGATCAGGAGGTGTGGGCCCTCTCGGAGAAGGAGGCGATCCGGACACGGACCCGCGAACTCGTCGGCGACGCCGACGACAGCGTCAGGCTCGTTCTCGGGACCGAGGACGTGCTGACCGACGGGCTGTTGGCGGCTCTGGAGGCGGCGGGCGAGCGGGGCGTCGACGTCGTCGTCGGCGCCGTCCCCGAGAGCCTCGCGGCGACCCTCGAAGGGCGGCTCGACGACCCGGAGGTCTTCGAGTCCCGGTTCCCGTGGCTACAGGCGGCCGGTGACGGAGCGGACGTCGACATCGGACGGGTCCTGCTCGTCGACGACGAGAGCGTCCTCGCAAGCACGGTCGGAACGCACGACGAGGACCGACGGGAGCGGGCCGTCTGCGGCAACGGCTGTGGCAACAGCCTCGTCTTCGTCTTCGATCGACTCCTCGCTGCCGGCATCGAGTCGGGATGACCCAGGGGCGACACCGTTAGGGCGGTCGCCGCCCAAGCCTCGCGGGATGTCCGTGCCCGACAGCCTCGACTGCGATACCTGCGAGCGGACGGTGTCGGCGGAGGCGGCCATCCGGCGGGAGACGATGGGCGACCTCGACCCGACGAAGTGGCAGACGTTCTGCTGTCCGCACTGCGGGAACCGGCTGAAGACCGTCTTCGTGGCCGACGAGTGATTATTTGGGCCTCGCCGCCGAGTGGTCGACCGTGTTCCGCAGAGCGCGCGAGGTCGGCCCCGTCTTCCTGATTCCGGCAGCCTGGACCGTCGTCGCCGCCGCCCACGCCGGCGTCGTCACCGACCACACCCTCCTCGTCGCCCACGTCGTAATGGGCGTCCTGCTCGCGGGCTTCGCCGTCACCGCCTACCCGGACATGCGCGAGGGGACGCTGCGTGTGTGGTGGACCGTCATCGCCGTCGGCTTCCTCGCGGCCGCGGCCGGCGCCGCCGGCTTCCGCCTCGACAGTCCGGCGCTGCAGGCGGTCGCACTGTACGGCTGGATGCTGCTGCCGGCGGTCGGCCTCCTCGATACAGGGCGTCGCGTCGAGGCGGCCCGGGTCGTCTACCTCGGCGGCGCCGCCCTCTGTGTGGTCGGCGCCGCCGTCTACGCACTGGCGCCGGCACTGCCCGTCCCGTCGTCGACCGCCGTCCTCGTTGCCGTCGCCGCGGTCGGCGTCGGACAGACGGCCGGCATCCTCGACGCCGCGCTCCGGTACTGACGCCGTCGCCGGTACTGCGGGCTACCGGACCGAATCGGCCGGTTCCGCCACTCGCGTCGTTCGACCGGCACCGCCGTCTCGCCGCCCGCCGCCAGCGCCCTCAGTCGCCGACGCCCTCGAGTTCGGTCAGCGAGTCGAGGTCGGGCACGTCGGCGGCGGCGTCCTTGATCTGCTCCATCCGCTGGACGTGTTTCTCGGTGGCGAACGTCTGGAGTTCCGTCGGTTTCGGGCCGAGGTCCTCGATGTACTGGTCGTCGGGGTTGGCGGCGATGCCGTTGACGAGCGGCAGCAGTTCGTTGACGGTGTCGTCCAGCAGGTGAGGGTCGACCCCCTCCTCGCTGATGAGTTCCTTCAGTTTCGCCATCCCGAAGCCGACGTGGCGGCCCTCGTCCTGCCGGATCTGGGTGAAGCCCTCGTAGAGTCCCGGGAGGTGCGGGAGGTCGGGGTGGTTGTCCTTCGAGTAGGACTGCTGCATACCGTAGTAGCCGGTCTGGGCGAGGATGCCCTCGATGACGAGGTGGTAGTGACAGTACGCGACGGCGAAGTCCTCCGGCGTTGGGTCGTCCAGCAGGGCGTGCATCGCCTCTTCGTTGCGCTGGAAGAGGTCGTCGTAGGCGTCGTTGAACCACTGGTCGTCGGTCGGCGAGGAGCGTTCGAGTCCCAGTTCCGCCTCCACCCGGTTGATGACCTCCCGCCAGTACCGGTCGAAGTGGTCGGTGTGTTTGCCTTCCTCGTAGAGCTGGGTGGTGATGAACAGCTGGTCGTCGATGTCGTCCAGGGCGGTCGCAAGCGGCGCGAGGTCCTCGGTGACGGCCTGCTCGCCGGCGCCGAACCGCGCGATTCCCATCTTCATCGCGCTGAAGTACTGGTCGGGGTCGTCGACGCCGCTCAGGTACTCGACGAGCCGCTCACGGTCGGTGTCGAGGTCGATGTCGTGCGGGTCCCAGTGGCGCTCGACGGCGTTCCGGTAGTACCGCGTCCCCCGGCTCTCGCGGTCCAGCTGCAATGGCCGTGTGTTATCAATGTTCATGAGAAAACCGTTACGTCGGCACCCCTATAGAGGTTACACCAGTCACTGCAGGTTCGTTCAAGAGTGCGCGCGGGCCCGGGTGGCATTGCCCCCCACGCCACCAAAGCCGAACCGATCATTCGCACGACGCGCGACGAAAGTGATCGGTAGGTGGTACGTACCGGAATGAAGCGACTCTCTAAACGGAAAGCAGCGCGAGTTCCCCGCCCCACCGTGGGCGGGGGTGAAGCGCGTCCGCTCGGCTGCGTCCCCCGTTTTTAACTATCGGGGCGCCCTACGATAGTTTGGAACCCACGTTATCGGCCTCGCAAAATCCGCGCGCCCACTTCGGGGTAAGACGCGGTGCGCCGGGCCTGTGTCGCGCCCCCGTGAAGGGGCGGACGCCCACGGACACACCCGCCACGGCAGCAACAGACGACCTCTGTTGCGGTGGCACCAATGGTGTGTTCGGGTGTTACTGGTTCCACGCGAGTCCCCGCAGGGACGAGCACGGGCGGAATTAAATTTGCCATCGGTCGTTACGCTGGCCTTGGCGCCAGAGACCACGGCGAAGCCACGGGCCACCGCGCCCGTGGTACTTCACATATATTGGTCCGCATCGATGGTCGTTCTCAACGTGTCTCGAGCCCGTTCTATCGCCCTGTTCGTTCTCATCACGCTCCTGTTCGGAACCGCGTTTCCGGCCGTGAAGACCGGGTTGGCGTTCATCCCACCGCTGCTGTTCGCCGCCTCCCGGAGCTACCTGGCCGCAGCGCTCCTGTTACTCTACGTCGGCGCGACGACCGAGTACTGGCGGCCCCGCTCCCGGCGGGACGTGACGGCGGTGCTCTCCGCGGGACTGCTTCTGGTCGGCGGCACGGGAATCGGGTTCATCGCCCAGCAGTTCATCACCGCCGGCGTCGCGGCGATCATCTTCAGTCTCGCCCCCATCATCACCGCGGTGCTCGCGTGGCCGCTCCTTCCGGCCGAACGGCTCGCTGGCCGGGATTACGCCGGAGTGCTGCTTGGCTTCGTCGGCATCGCCGTCGTCATCCGGCCGGACCCGGCGAGCCTCCTCGACCCGGAGCTCCTCGGGAAGCTGCTCTTCTTCGGCGGCGTGGTCGTCGTCGAACTCGGGGCCGTCCTCGTCCGACGGAGCCGGGCGGAAATGCCGATTCCGGCGCTCACCGGCTGGGCGATGCTGCTCGGTGGGACCGTCCACGTCCTGTTCGCGGTCGCGCTCGGCGAATCGGTCGCGAGCATCGACCCGACGCCGCTGGCCGCGGCGATGGTGGTCTATCTCGGCGTCTTCCTCGGAGTGTTCGGGCTCGTGGCGTACCTCGTGTTGATGGGCGATGTGGGGCCGTTGAAGGCGAACCTGACGACGTATCTCACTCCCGTCGTCGCCTTGGCGATCGGCTGGGTCTTCCTCGCCGAGCGCATCCAACCCCTGACGCTCGTCGGGTTCGGAATCATCGTCGCCGGATTCGCGCTGTTGGAGAGCCGTGAGATCGGCGCCGAACTCATCAAGTACCGCAGCCTGTACCGCTGATACCGGTGTTCGTGGATACGGCTCCGGGCGTCCCGTGGCGCGATCAGAACGTGTACGCCAGCATGACCTCGTCGACGTGGTCGTCGCCGATGGTGTAGTGGTCCTTGCGGACGCCCTCGGTCTCCCAGCCCCGGGCCTCGAGGAAGGCGATGGCGCGGTCGTTGGTCGTCGGGACGCTGTTGTACACCTTCCGGTAGCCGTTGGCCTCGGCCCACTCCAGGGCGCGGTCCAGCAGGTTGGTTCCGATGCCGCGCTCCTGGTGGTCGCTCCGGACGCCGACGGTCACCTGGGCGGTGCTCTGGAGTTTGTCGACCTGTGGCAACTCGAGGTGGACCCACCCGACCACCTCGCCGTCGACGGTGGCGACGAAGAAGACCCGCGACTCGATGGCGTTGTGCCGGGTGACGGTGTCCTCGTAGAGCAACTGCTCGGCGATGGACTCGGCGACGACGTAGGTGTCCTCGGCGGTCACGTCCCGGATGGTGTCGACGAGGCCCTCGAAGTCGTCCTGGCGGGCGGGCCGGATGGTGTACTCGCCCTCGTCGGTCTCGTGGCGCTCGATGGACCCCACGTCCAGGGCGACCCGCAGCGTCCCGCCGTCGTCCTCAAGGTAGCCCCGCGACTTCAGCCGCTCGAGTTCGTCCTCGAACTCGTCGGCCTCCAGCGAGGTCACGTCCCGGACGCGGTGCCGCGCCGCGGTGCCGTGCCGCTCGACGTATCGGTATATCGCCTCGCCCGCCTCGGTCTCGAAGGTCGGGCGGTCGGACGTCTCCATGTCCCCGACGTGGAGCGAGGGGCCCTTTAGCTCTCCGCTCGCCTCGGAAACACTACCCGCCGTCCTCGCCCGCCCAGTAGTCGACGGCGTCACGCTGCCGGTAGTAGCCGTGGTGGGGGCGTTCGCCCTCGCCGCCCGGCGGCGCGCCGACGAAGACGCCCACCTTCTCCGAGTCGGGGTAGACGGTCACGTCCGGTTCGGCCATCGTCGAGACCGCCAGGTACCGCAGCGGTCCCGCCGAGTCGTTGACGACCCGGTGGGCGCCCCGCTCGTCGGCCGGCAGCGCGACGTAGTCGCCGGACTCCAGGCCGAGTTCCTCGCCGTCGAGTCGGAGCGTCCCCTCGCCGTCCAGCACGAACAGCGCCTCCTCGTTGCCCGTGTGGTAGTGGTAGGGCCACGACTTATCGCCCGCGGGAAGTTCGTAGAGGCTGCACCCGAGGTCATCGCCGTCGGTCGCGGCGGCCAGTTTCTTGCGGCGCAACCCCGTCTCGGCACCGTCCAGCGTCGTCCACGCCAGGTCGGACTCGTTGACCTTGCCCATGTGACATCGAGTCGGCCCTGACGCAAAAAGCCCGCCGGCGGGACCGTGGCCTTGATACTCCCCCGCGTCCCTCCGGCGAGTGTGCAACGCCGCGAGTTCCTGGGGACAGTCGCCGGGTTCGGCGTCGGCGCGGCGGTCCTGGTGGCGCTTGCGACCGTCACCGGCGGCGAGGCCGTCCTGGGGGCGCTCGGGCGGGCCGACCTCCGACTCCTCGCGCTCGTCGCGGGGACCATCCTCGCGTGGCTCTGCCTGTGGGGGCTGGGTCTCCGGGCGGTGCTCGAAGCGGTCGGCAGCGACGTCTCGGCGGTCGACGCCGTCCTCGTCAACGCCGGCGCGGCCTTCGCCAACCACGTCACGCCGTTCGGGCAGGCCGGCGGCGAACCGGCGACGGCCCTGCTGCTGTCGGACGTATCGGGGGCGCCCTTCGAGCGCGCGCTGGCCGCCATCACCAGTTTCGACGTCGTCAACGTGGTGCCGTCGCTGACGCTCGCGGCGGTCGGTATCGGCTACTACGCCAGCGTCGCGGTGCTGGGGGCGACGCTGCGGACCGTCGCCGCCGGCCTCGCCACCGTGGCGGTCGTTGCCCCCCTGGCCGCGGCGCTGGCGTGGCGGCGGCGCCGCGGCGTCGAGCGGGTCCTGGTCGGCCTGCTGGCGCCGCTGGCCCGAATCGGCGGCCGCCTCCTGCCGCGGGTCGCACCGCCAGAGCGGGCGGCCGTCGCCGACCGCGTCGCTGGCTTCGTCGGCGCCATCGAGTCGGTCGCCGCCGACCGCCGGCGACTCGCCGTCGCGCTGGCCTGCTCCGCGGCCGGGTGGCTCGCGCAGATAGTCGGCCTGTGGCTCGCGCTCCGGGCCGTCGGAGCGACCGTCCCGCTGTACGTCCCGCTCTTCGTCGTGCCGCTCGGAACGGTCGGGTCGGCGATGCCGACGCCGGGCGGACTCGGCGGCATCGAACCCATCCAGGTCGGGCTGTTGACCGCGACGACGGCCGCCGCCGCCGCGACCGTCACGGCGGCCGTCCTGCTGTTCAGCGTCGGCGGCTTCCTGCTGACGACGTCGGTCGGCGCCGCCGCCGTCACCCTGTTGCAGGTCCGCGAGCGCCGCCTCGGTGCGGGGTGAGCGGCCTCAGCGGTAGCCGAGCAGTCGAAGTCGCTCCTCGACGTCGATGTGGTCGCCCTCGCCCAGGTCCTCGTCGGGGAACGCACGCCGCAGCGGGGCGGTCCGGTCGGGGTCGGGGTCGACGGTCGGATCCAGTTCCTCGGGGTCGGACTCGAGGTCGTACAGTTCGGCGGGCCACTCCCGGTCGGGGTACTCGACGTACTTCCGGCCGTCGGCGCGGACGGCCCGCGCCCAGTTGGCCCGCTTGCGGAGCGAGGCGCCGCAGGCCCGCATGTACGCGGGGCGATCCTCGATTTCGCCCGGCGGGTACAGCGATTCCCCGTCGAACGTCCCGGTGTCGTACTCGACGCCCGCGGCGTCCAGCAGCGTCGGCAGGACGTCCACCTGCCGGGTCGTCGCATCGACGGTCGCCGAACCGACGCCCGGGCCCGACAGGACGAAGGGGACGTTGGCGGCGAAGTCGAAGACGTTCTCGCCGTGGCCGTTCTCGAGGTAGTGGTCGGGGACGTCGGCGCCCCGGTCGGCGAGCGCGCGGTTCAGCCGCCGGACCCGCGCCCTGGTATCGACGCCGCCGTAGTACTTCAGGGCGTCCCGGAGCGACTTCAGGCCGAGTCGGACGGGGCTGTAGCGGTTGGTGATCGACTCGCCGTGGTCGCCGTGGACCGCGAGAAGCGTCCCCTCCGGGAGTGCGTCGGCCAGCGCCTCGAGTTCGCGGTCGAGCGCCGACAGCGCCCGCGCGTAGCGGGTCTCGCCGTATCGCGGCTCGTCGAACCCCTCGGGGACCGACACGTCCTCGTGTATCTCCCAGAGGTGGAGGTAGGCGGCGAACGGCTCCGGGAGGGCCGCGAGGCGCTCTGCGGCCGTCTCGCGCCAGGGACCGAACAGCGACTCGTCGGGTTCGCGGTAGCGGTAGGCGTCGAAGCCGCGCTGGAGACCGGTCGCCTCGACCAGCGGCCCGGTCACGAGCGCCTCGGTGTGGTAGCCGGCGGCGCCGAACCGCTCGGCGAACGTGGGCACGTCCGAAGCGAGCGGGCCGACGTCTAGCGAGAGTATCTCGTGGCGCTCGGCGTAGGTGCCGGTCAGGAGACTGGCCACGCAGGGGCTGGTCGTCGTCGCGGTGGCGTACATCCCCGTCGCCGCGAGACCGTCCTCGCGGAGCGAGTCGAGGAACGGCGTGTCGGCGGCCGGCCCGGAGACATGGTCCTCGCGGAGGCAGTCGATACAGACGACGAGGACGTTCGGCGAATCGGGGGCGGACACGCCCGAACCCGCGGGGGCGGCCGGCAAGACGCTTACGTTTTCGCGTTCGCCGTCGCAGGTCCGTGCCCTGCGTCGGGGCGCTCCGCGGGGTGCGGTCCCGGTCAGCGGTAGCCGAGGCGTTCGAGGCGGGCGGTCACCTCGGCGGTCGTCGCCGACCGCTCGGTCCGCTCGGCGCCCGGCGGCGGCTCGTAGCCTCCGCCGTCGGTCGCGGCGGTGACGGCCCACGGCACCTCCCGGAGCGGCCGGAGCGCGAGACCGGCGGCGTGGCCGTAAACCCCGCGCTCGCCGAAGGCGTTGCCGTGGTCAGCGGTGATGACCGCCCGTTCGGCGTCGACGTTGTTCAGGAGGAGTTCGACGTCGTCCAGCACCGCCCGGAGGTTCGCCCGGTACGCCTCCCAGACGTCGGCCCGCGAGCGGCGGCCGAACCGGAGGTCCTCCCACACCGACAGCGGCCGGTCGCCGAAGGCGTCGAGTTCGATGCCGTCGTCGCGGTCGTCGGCGATGGAAGGGAAGTGCGGCTGCATGTAGTGGACGACGAGGCGGTCGAGGTCCTGCTCGCGGCCGGCGCGTATCGCCGCGTCGGTCACCGCCCGCGGGGGGACGGTCCCGAGATCGTCGTCCCAGGCGTCCCGCCAGACCTCCCGGAGGTAGCCCAGCGCCTCGCCGTCGACGTGGTCGGTGCTGTAGGGGTTGGCGGTCACGTAGCCGACCGACGACAGCGCCTCGCTCGGCTGCCCGCCGAAGACGGCATCGAGCCACTCGGTCGAGGTCCCGCCCGGCGAGATGCGGGTCGTCCCGACCGGCAGGATCCCGTCGGGGGCAACCACCTCGGCCCACAGGTCGGCCCGGCAGGCGTCGAGGACGACGAGCAGGTCCCAGTCGGCCTCGAAGACCGGGTCCGGCGAGAGGCGTCGGGCGTAGCGGAGATAGGATCGCCAGCAGAACTCCCGGACGGCCCCGAAGCCGGCACCACGGAGGTTCCTGACGACGTCGGTCACCACACCCGAAACACGGCCCATATCCCCCGTCGGGCACGTCGGAACTTAATCCCCCGAGGTTCCTGCCCACGCGACCGTTCGAAAGGGGAAACTACTTTGCCTCGACAGAACAGTTCGTTCCGTGACCATCCACGTCGCCGTCACGCACTACCCGGAGGGGGCGGGCCACGCCACGCGGATGATGGCGGTCGCGCGGGGACTCCAGCGACGCGGCGCAGAGGTGGCTCTGGCGGGTGGGGGGCCGGGGCGACGACTCTACGAACCCAACGGGTACAGCGCGTACGAACCGCCGCAGGTGGACTACATCGGCGACTACCAGGACGCCGGGAACCCGGTCAGCGGCCTCGCACGCGTCCTGACCGGAAGCCTCCCGGACAGCGTCGGCCGCGTCCGCGGCATCGCCTCGTGGCTCCGCGGCCAGGACCCCGACGCGGTCGTCACCGACGACATGTTCACCGTCGCGGCGGCCGCCGCGACCGACATGCCGCTGTACGTCCTCTCGCACAACGCCGCGGCCCTCTACCGGGACCCCATCATCCGCGCGTCCACGATGGGCATCAACGCGAGCCAGCGACTGGCCGCCGAGCGGTTCTTCTACCCGTCGGTGTGGCCGCCGGCCGACGGGGACCCGCCGGGCGTCTCCAGGGTGCCACCGGTCGCGCTCCCGCCACCGGAGGGCGCACCCGACGGCGGACCCGACGACCCGGGGGTCGTCCTCGTCCCGTCGACGTACTCGACGGACTTCGACGCGCTGGCCGACCGCCTCCGGGCGGCCGGCCACCGGGTCACGCTGATCGGCGACCACGACTGGGGGCCGGTCCCCTCGCTGTTGCCCGTGTTGCGCCGGGCCGAGGCCGTCGTCTGTTCGGGCTACTCGACGGTGATGGAGGCCGCCGTCGCCGAGACCCCCTGCGTGGTCTACCCCGCGACCAACGAGCAGGACGGCATCGCGCGGCGGGTGGCACCGGCCGACGGCTTCCGGACCGCCACGGACCCGGCAGCCGTCGAGACGGCGCTGTCGGAGTTTACGACCGCACCCGAGTACGCCAACGGCATCGCCACCATCGCCGAGCGGTTGCTCGACGACCTCACCACCTCGACGGTCGCGGCGAAACAGACCGTGTAACCGACCCCTCCCTACTTCGCTCGGTCTTGCGACCTCGCTCGTTGAGGGAGGGGCTTTGATGTGGGACTCGCCGTCAATTGTCGCCGGGGAGGAAGGTCGTTCCTCACCCGTACCGAACGACCGTCGGGGTCAACATCCCCACCATTCGGGGGCCGGGCTACTGCGGCCCGTGATACCGGCGACGTGTGCGCAGCGGTATCACTAGGCACTGGTATGGTTGCCCCCGGAAAAAGTGTATCGGGTGGCGAGTCGAACAGCAGCAACAACGGCACCTGCTTCCCAGCGTGTCGGCTTCCTCCCCGGCCTACTCGCGTCGTCCTTCCGACTGGCGTCGGAAGTCCTCGCTTCTTGAGACCGGAGGCTCCGCCTCGAAACCGCTGAGGCCCCCACCCTCACAGCAACGCCGCCAGCGCCCGGCGGTGAAACGCCGTGGCTTCCTCGACGCCGCACTCCGGATAGCCGGGCCTGGTGACCTCGCCCGTCGAGTCGACGGCGCTGTCCGCGATGGCGACGGCCCGGTGGACCGGCGCTGGCTCCGGGTACGCCCGGACCGCCCCGTACCCGTCGACGAAGGCCGACCGTAGCGGGGCGGGATCGTCGACGTACCAGTCGGCGACCAGGTACTCGGCTTTCGCAACCGACAGCGCCGGCCCGGCGGCCAGCGGCGCCTCCCAGTCGAGCAGTGCCGTCACCTCCCCGTCCGCGACGAGCGCGTTCCCCGGCCGGAAGTCCCACGGGAACAGCCGTGCCGTCGGTTCGGTCCTCGGGGGCCGCTCCGACAGGAGCGATTCGAGTCCGGGCCGGACCGAATCGAAGACAGCGGGCAGGCGGTCGACGGCCGCCCGCCCGTAGGCGGCGAGCCACTCGGGCCACGACGCCTCGCCGTCCACGGAGAGGGAGTCCGAATCGGCCGTCAGGCGGCCGTAGCCGTCGAACGAGAAGGCCTCGTGCAGCGCCGCGAGGTATCGGCCGAGCGAGCGGGCCACCCGGCGCCGGACCGCCGGGTCAAGGGCGACGAACCGCTCGTGGAAGTCCGCCCCGTCGAGTCGCGGCGTGACGAGGGAGACCACGCCGTCGACGGCGGCGACGGCCAGCACCGGCGGGACCGGCACCGCGGTCCGGTCACGAATCGCCTCCAGAAGCGCGGCCTCCGACCGGAGCGCCGCGCTGGCGCCGGACGACTGGACGACGACGGGCGGGCGCTTCCGGAACCGGACGACGACGGTCCGCTTTCGGTTCCCCCGGCCGAGTACGGTCGAGTCGACCACGGTGCCGTCCGGACGGGCGGCCGCGAGGGCCTGGCGGGCGGCCGTGGCGTGGGCCGGGCGCTCGAAGGCGTCGACTGCGTCGTCGCTCATCGCGGTCGCTCGACGACCCCGACGAGGTCCGAAAGCGAGTCGAGGACGTACTCCGGGCGGTACTCGCCGGCGTCCTCGTCGGGCGCCGGCCGGAGCCAGGCGACCTCCAGCCCCGCGTTGTGGGCGCCGGCGACATCGTACGGCAGCGAGTCACCGACGTAGAGGGCCCGGTCGGCGGACACGCCGGCCGCCGACAGCGCGCGCTCGAATGGGGCGGCGTGCGGCTTGCGCCGCGGCAGGTCGCCCGCGTAGACGCACACGTCGAACCGGTCCCGGAGGCCGAGCGCCTCGACCTTGACCGTCTGGCGGCCCGACGGCCCGTTGGTCAGGAGGCCGGTGCTGCCGGTCGCGGCCGCGCTCTCGAGGGCCGCCTCCGCACCGGGGCGCAACTCGACCTGCGTGTTGTCGATGCGGTCCAGCAGGTGCTCGGCGAGGACGACCGGGTCGACGTCGCGCCGGCCGTTCTGGGCGGCGAGCCGGGCGAAGCCGCTTCCGAGGTAGCCGACCCGGTCGTCGGGGTCCGGTGGCCCGTCCAGGGCGTCCCACAGCGCCGCGGGCTCGCCGAACGGCGCGACCCCGGCGTCCGCGAAGGCCGCCTCGTACATCGGCCCGGCGTCCTGCACGCGGCGACACAGCGTGCCGTCGAGGTCGAAGAACACCGCGTCGAATCGTGACACGGGCGTCCTACGCGCCACGCGATCAAAAGGTCGACCGAAGCGGCGACTCCGGCAGCCGTCCCGGCGGAGACGTGGGGCGGACGGGCGCGTTCGGCGCCCACCAGAGCAACCGTCTTATCGGCTCCCGAACCAGGGGACGGATAGATGTCGGACGGAGCCGTGCCCTCGCGCCGCCGGAAGTACCGCGTGCTCGGACTGCTGACGGTCGCCGAGTTGCTCGCGATGACGCTCTGGTTCAGCGTTTCCGCGGTCGGCCCGGAGCTCGCGGTGGCCTGGCAGCTGTCGGCCGCCGAGACGGCGTGGCTGACGAACGCCGTCCAGCTCGGGTTCGTCGCCGGTGCCCTGCTGTCGGCGGTTTTCACCGTCTCGGACGTCGTCCGGCCGCGGTACCTGTTCTCGGTGTCGGCGGTCGTCGGTGCCGCCGCGACGGCCGTCATCGCGACGGCCGTCGACTCGTTCCTCCCGGCGGTCGCCCTCCGGTTTCTGACCGGAGTGGCGCTGGCCGGCGTGTACCCGCCCGGGATGAAGATAATGGCCGGCTGGTTCCGTGGCGGGCGCGGGTTCGCTATCGGGGTGCTGGTCGGGGCGCTGACCGTCGGTTCGGCGATGCCGCACCTCCTCCGGGCGGTCGGCGGCGTCGGACGACCTACGCCGGTTCTGCTCGGGGCCGCCGGTCTCGCGGTCGTTGGCGGCGTGCTCGTCCTGTTCGTCGAGCCCGGTCCCCACCAGGCGCCGGCCGCGCCGTTCGACCCGGGGGCGATCCGACGGATTGCGGAGGACCGCGGGACGTTCCTGGCCAACGTCGGCTACTTCGGCCACATGTGGGAACTGTACGCGATGTGGGCCTGGATTCCGGTCTACCTCTCGGTGAGCTTCGAGGCCAGCGGCGGCGAGAGCGAGGCCTTCGCCGCGCTCGTGACGTTCGGGACCATCGCCGTCGGCGGGCTCGGCGCCGTCGCCGCCGGTCTCACTGCCGACCGTCTCGGACGGACGACCGTCAAGGAGGATTTCGAACTGTACGCCCCCTACGTGACCGACGGCGGCATAATCGCGTTCCACGACATCGTAGAAACCGGGGACGTGGGGATGGGCGTTCCCAGATTCTGGGACGAGATCAAACGGGAGTACGACCACGAGGAGATAGTGAAGTGCCTCGGGGTCAAGTGGTTCGAGAATCGAAGATTCTCGTCATCACGAGAGAGCTCCGCTCTCTCGAACGACCCCGAGGCTTCCTGTTTCCACGACGCACTTTGCAGATTCCACGGCGGAATCCACAGGGAGCGCAGTCTCCGCAGGCGTGGATTCGGCCTCTCCCAGACCTGCTTGGTGGCGACGGCGGCGCGTCCGACCGTCCGTGTTTTTGGACTTGAAGCCGGAGGCACGTTGTGCCGTCACACTCCATCATTCAGCATCTTGCAACTTAATGGCTTGTGCCATTACGTGTCGGCTTCATCCACGGGGTCAAGCCCCATGGCATTCGCCTTGCAATTCTGTAAAGCCCCCGAACAAGGACCGGGGCGGGATCGGTGTCGTATACAGGTAGTTCGGGCGTTTCGTGGTGAATCCAGTGCGGCAGGGGTTCGCCGGCCGTCTCCCCGTTCGTCGTTCCGCGCTACGACGCTCGTACGTCGAAATCGACCGGGCGCTGTCACGGTATTGCCTCCGGTGGTGTTTAGATATTCGAGCCATACCAAATTATTTGATCTACCGGGGCCAAGACCCCGGACGGATGACCGAATCGGGTGAGCGGTCGTGGATGGAGACGAAGAGCGGGCGCGAGCGCGTCCGGCACGTCGTGGAGCTACTGGACGAGCCAACGCCGGTACAGGAGATCGCGGACCGGGCGGACGTCTCGCGTGCGACGGCCGACGACGAACTCCGGCGACTGCAGAGCGACGACTGGGTCACTGAAACGACCATCGACGGGGCGAAGGCGTACGATCTGAACCCCGTGCGGATGCTCTTCGACGAGGTGACCGACCTGATCGAAGCTCACTCGCGTGACGAACTGGAGAGCCAGCTCACGGAGCTGAAGGAGGAACAGGAAGGGTTGGCTGCGGAGTACGGGGTCAGTTCGCTAGAGGAGTTCCGGGAACAACTTGCGGATGAGGAGTTCTCGGCCGAGGAGCTCCGTGAGCGTCGCAACGTGATCGCAACGTGGGAAGCGATCGGTACGGAACTCGGGCTCGTGAAGCACGCCCTCCAGCTGTACGACGACGTCGTCGAACTCTCGTCACCGCGGACGGACTCGTCTTCGACACTCGTCTAATGGTTGTCTTTCTCGCTAACCGGGCGAACCTGCAGCGCAAGCGGCTCCACGACCGCATCCGGACCCGACTCGGCGGCACGTTCGAGAACGTTCGGCGGCGACGTGCCGAACCCCGCGAAGCTGGCCCGTACCGGGTCGTCGCCCACGTGAACCCGCGGCGGTTCTTGGGCGACGACGAGTACCCGGTAACGACCGCGCGAGTCGAGATCGGGTTTCAACTGCAGACCGGCGATTCGTACGAGTACTACTGGTTCAACTGGATCGAACCGGATCGAAGTCTGCTGGTCGGCTGGCATCGGGACGATACCCACGACGACCTCGGGCCGGTCCACCTGCAAGTCAACGACGGCACGACGCCCGTCGCGCACGAACCAGCGCAGTTCGTCGACTCACATCCGCTGGACGTCGTCGAGCGCAGACTCGACTCGCTTCGAGACGCGGTCCTCGCTGTCGAGTGGCAGCAGGGACGCCCCGTCGGACTCGACTCCGCTGCTCCGTGACCGGTTGCCCTCACACGAGTGAGTTCCGAATCGGAACACTGCGAAGGCCATCTCGAATGGAAATCGTGTCGGATCCGGATGCCGCCTCCCGGATTTGAACCGGGGACAGCTCGATCTTCAGTCGAGTGCTCTCCCAGTCTGAGCTAAGGCGGCCTGCACGCTGGGGAACGCCGACGCTATCAAAAAGGGTTTCGAAAGGCGGCGTCGTGACGGGACCGCGGCAACGGTTAACGGGGCACGGTCCGAACCACCTCGTATGCCGACCGTCGAGTTCGAGGGGACCGAGATCGACTGCGAGGAAGGGGCGATACTCCGTGACGTCCTGCTCGCGGCGGGCGAGTCACCGCACAACGGTCGCGCCGGCACCGTCAACTGCTTCGGGCACGGCTCCTGTGGGACGTGTGCAGTCGAAATCGAGGGCGACGTGAGCGAGCCGACGGTCCGCGAGCGGGCGCGACTGTCGGTGCCGCCCCACGACCCCGACGACGGCCTGCGGCTCGCCTGCCAGACGCGGGTACTGGGCGACCTGACCGTGACCAAACACGGCGGCTTCTGGGGACAGACCGTCGAGTCGGGAAGCGACCGCTGAAGCCGCCCCGTTCGTGTGCCGCCGGGAGTCGCCTCAGAGGAGGAAGACGTCCGCCGAGTCGAAGACGCGCCCGCAGTCACGGCACTCGTACTCCATTCCGTCCTCCGTCTCGAGTTGTCCCCCACACTCGGGGCAGTCCGACCCGGCACGTCCTGACATGGCGTAGGCTCGGCGGCGGTCGGGGATATGCGTTTCGTCCAGCTCGCGGGAATTCGGCGACGAACCGAAACGCCGACCCCGCTACCGTCGGCCCGACCGGTACTCCAACGCTTATGTGCGGGGCCGAGCATGGTCGGGGCGATGGACTACGCGGACCTGCGCCGACGGCTGCTGTGGGCACTCCTCGGGGTGGTGTTACTCGCGGCGATCGTGTTCGTCCTCGTCCGGTTCCGGGCGACGCTCGTGTTCACGATCTTCCTGTACTACGCGAGCCGCCCGATCTACCGGAAGCTCGAGTCGATCCCGATCCCGGAGCGGCTGCGAGGGTACAACCCCTACCACCGGCAGACGACGGCCGTATTGACGATCATCCTGTTCCTGTTGCCGTTCCTGGCGCTTTTGCTGTACACGCTCGTGCTGGTGATCCCGGAGTTGCAGGAACTGCTCGGCGAATTCCCCGTGTCGGGCATCGTCGCCGACCTTCAATCGACCGACGGGACCGGTGGCGGACTCCCGAGACCGGTAGCGGGCCTGACGCCGTCGGAGCTGCTCTCGATGGACCCTGGGGAACTCCTGGCGCTCCTGCAGGACCCCGCCATCCGCGGCTACATCGAGAGCGCCTCCAGCACCGTCCTCGATTCGGTCAGTCTGCTGGCGACGCTCGCACTGCACGCCTTCCTGCTTCTGGCCGGCACCTACTACCTCCTCACCGACGCCCCACGGCTCCGCGGACTCGTCGTCGAGAACTACGACGCAACCGGCATCGTCGAGTCGTACTTCGTGGCCGTCGACGAGGAGCTCTCGTCGATCCTGTTCGGCAACATCCTGAACGCCATCGTCACCGGCGTCATCGGTATCTTCACGTTCACCGGCTACAACCTGCTGGCCCCCGATGTCGTGGAGGTTCCCTTCGCCCCGCTGGTGGGAGCACTGACCGGCGCCGGCAGCCTCATCCCCGTCGTCGGCATGAAGATCGTCTACTTCCCCGTCGCCGCCCTGCTGGCCGGCAGCGCCCTGCTCGCCAACCAGCCGGGCGCGCTCGTCTGGGTCGCCCTCTTCACCGTCCTGGCGTTCGTCGTGGTCGACACCATCCCCGACTTCCTCATCCGCCCGTACGTCAGCGGCAACCGCACCCACATCGGGCTGCTGATGTTCGCCTACATCCTCGGTCCCATCGCGTTCGGCGTCTATGGCATCTTCCTCGGCCCGATCATCCTCGTGCTCGTCGCCGAGTTCGTCCGCCAGATCGGACCCTACGTCCTCGCCGGCCGCAAGCCGGACGTCCGCGCCCCCGGTAACCGAACCCTCGACGAATACTGACCGCCGCGTCAACGGATCGAGTTGCCCACGCCTCGGGCGCCCGAAACCGGTGGCGCCGGCACCACCGACGGGTGTTACATGTACATGCGGTCTTCCGTTCGACCAGGCATCCAACTGCTCCCCGTACCGACCACAGCCTGTCGATGGTGCATCGGTGGACTCGTTCACCGGGTCCTGTCGTCCATAAGACACTTACCGAGAGGGGTTCGACCTGCCGGCGATGCCCTCCACCAACACTGCCATCGCCATCATGCTCGTCGGGCTCGTCCTCGTGCCCGGTCCGGCGTACGCCGTCGCCGTCGAACAGCTGGCCGGTGAGGACCGCCACCGGTCGGCCGCCGGCTACCGGGCCGACTCGATCAACGCTACCAACGACACCCTTCTCGCCGAGCGGTACGCCGGCCGCCTCACCGAACAGCCCGAGGATATCCAGGCCCGCCACGTCCGTGGCAACTACGAGATACCGAACCGGACACGAGCGGTGCTGGACCGGGCCATCGAGAACGACAGCGCCACCACCCACAGTGACGCCGTCAGCGCAGATCTGTACACACTCGCACGGAACGCGACGTTCCTCACCCACGAGTTCGACACCTACTACACGTTCCGGATCACCCGCGACGATAACGGGACGACCACTGTCCGCACCGACCGGGCGAGCGACGCCGAGATCGCCGCTGCGGTCCGCGACCAGCTCGTGGTCGAGTACACGGCCCTCACCGACGCCGAACAACGCACCTTCCAGAAGATTCGTAATGCGACCACGGACCCGGACGACTACGCCTACCGCCCCTACCAAGACGAACCCGTCCCGCCGGAACCGGTCGTCGAACGAAACGGTACCCACTACGCTGTCGGCGTCGCCTCCCACACCGACGACTTCGACTTCCCTACCGGGTTCCTCGCCGGGCTCGCCGCCTCCGGCATCGGCATCACCTGTATCCTCGTCGGCGGCGGCATCTCGACCTGGAACCTCATCCGCGGGTAGCCTCCCGATCTGTCCCGACCAAACGTTGGCGGCAGTCCCTGCGAGACAGCAGATGGGTCCGGGCGGGTTCGAACCGGAGCCAAACACGCTCCCTCGCTTCGCTCGTTCGCGTGACTGGCAGGGCTCGAACCCGCCGAACACTTCCGTTCTCCGACGCGGTAACCTCGCGACGCTCACGGCGTTCGCGTCGCTCGCCGTGATACGCCGGAGAACTGCAGTGGGTCCGGGCGGGTTCGAACCACCGATCTCGGCCTTGTAAGGGCCGCGTCATAGCCACTAGACCACGGACCCCGCGCCCGGAGGAAGTCGGGCCTCGGGGTTAACGCTTACTTTCCGGGGCGACGGCAAGGTTTAGGCCCAAAGGGCCCGAGGGACCGACAGTGACGCCACGGACGCACGGGTTCGCGCTGGCGCTGGTCGTCGCCGTCGCGGTGCTGTCGGCCGGCTGTACCGGTCCGCTCGGCGGCGACGCGACCCCGACGGCCGAACCCACGCCGACCGCCACCGACGCCACCACCGAGACGGGGGCGACCCCCACGCCGACGGGGATACACGCCAGTTACGAGCAGACGACCGTCACCGTCGTCGACACCGAGACCGGCGACGAACTCGGCCGCGTCGAGGCGGCCATCGCCGACAACGGTACCCTGCGCGCGACGGGCCTGAGCGAGACCGACAGCATGCCCGACGACAGGGGGATGCTCTTCCTGTACGACACCGGACAGGATCTCACTTTCTGGATGAAGAACATGTCCTTCGGCCTCGATATCCTCTTCGTCCACGGTAACGGTACCATCGAGTCCATCCACCACGCGCCGGAACCGGAGGCCGGGGAGGACGGCACCGGACAGACCTACGCCGGCCAGGGCCAGTACGTCTTGGAGGTGAACCGCGGCTGGGCCGACGAGCGCGGCGTCGAAGCCGGCGACCGCATCGAGTTCGACCGCCCGGAGTGAGCGTCGGCGAAGGGCGGGTGTCGGCAGGCTTTTCGCCCGCGCGCCCCTCCATCCGACGATGAAGCGGCAGTGGCTCGCCTACGGCCTCGCGGCGCTGGTCGGGATCGCCGTCCTGGCGTATCTCGGTCTCGCAAGCGGCGCGCTGGCGCCGTACCTGGCCGGCTACGACCCGGGGAGCCCCGGCGACTACGAGCACACGTCGGTCACCGTCGTCGACGGCGAGTCCGGCGAGGAACTGGGTCGCGTCGAGGCCGCCGTCGCCGACAGCTTCCCGAAACGGTACGTCGGCCTGAGCGAGACCGACGCCCTGCCCGGCGACCGCGGGATGCTGTTCGTCCACGACGGCGTCGGCGAGCGGACCTACGTGATGCGGAACATGTCCTTCGGCCTCGACATCCTCTTCGTCGGCGCCGACGGGACGATAACGGCGATTCACGAGGCGCCCGAACCGGAGCCGAACGAGAACGGCGCCGACCAGACGTACACCGGCAAGGCGAAGTACGTCCTCGAGGTGAACCGCGGCTGGACGACCGAGCGCGGCATCGAGGCGGGCGACCGCATCGAGTTCGAACTGTAATGGGCGCCCGTCCCGGCTTCGACTGTGCCGGTGGTACTGCCCGAGTTGCCAAGCGTTATACCGACCGAACGGACAGATAGAACGATGGCGGAGTACGGGCTGGACGGCGACGACGACGACCCCTTCGAGGAGCAGCGGGCCAACGCCGAGGACCCGATGCGCCGGCTCTTCGCCGAGTACGGTCGGCCCAACGCCGTCCAGTTCGCGGTCGGCATCCTCGCAAGCGTCTTCGCGCGCCTGCTGGATCTCCTGCCCCCGGTCCTGTTGGGGCTGGCGATCGACGCGATCTTTCGCGGCAACAAGGCGTTCGCCCTGTGGCTCGTGCCGGCTGCCTGGACACCGACGACCGAGGACGGCCAGCTGTTTTTGACCGTCGGCCTGATCGGCGGCGCGTTCCTGTTCGGGGCCGCCTTCCACTGGGTCCGCAACTGGGGGTTCAACTCCTTCGCGCAGAACATCCAGCACAGCATTCGGACCGACACCTACGACACGATGCAGCGGCTGAACATGGACTTCTTCGCCGACAAGCAGACCGGCGAGCTGATGTCCATCCTCTCGAACGACGTCAACCGCCTCGAACGGTTCCTCAACGACGGCCTGAACTCGACGTTCCGGCTTTCGGTGATGGTCCTCGGCATCGCCGGCATCCTCTTTTGGCTCAACTGGCAACTGGCGCTCATCGCCCTGGTTCCGGTGCCGCTCATCGCACTCTTCACCTACAAGTTCATCCGGATCATCCAGCCGAAGTACGCCGACGTCCGCTCGACGGTCGGGCAGGTCAACTCCCGGCTGGAGAACAACCTCGGCGGTATTCAGGTCATCAAATCCGCGAACACCGAGCCCTACGAATCCGACCGGGTCGAAGACGTCTCCGGCGAGTACTTCGACGCCAACTGGGACGCCATCGAGACCCGCATCAAGTTCTTCCCGGGGCTGCGGGTCATCGCCGGTATCGGGTTCGTGCTGACGTTCCTCGTCGGCGGCGTCTGGGTGCTGTTCACCATCCGGACCAACAGCGGCCCCGGCCCGCTGACCGAGCCGCTGTACGTCGGCGAGTTCACCACGTTCATCCTCCTGACCCAGCGGTTCATCTGGCCGATGGCCCAGTTCGGGCAGATCATCAACATGTACCAGCGCGCCTACGCATCCGCCGAGCGCATCTTCGGCCTGATGGACGAACCCGACCGACTGGCCGTCGACGCCGACGCCAAACCCCTCGAAATCGGCGAGGGCCGCGTCGAGTACGACGACGTCACCTTCGGCTACGACGACGAGCCCATCGTCGAGGACGTCAGCTTCACCGTCGAGGGTGGCGAGACGCTCGCGCTGGTCGGCCCGACGGGCGCCGGCAAGTCCACCGTCCTGAAGCTGTTGCTCCGGCTGTACGACGTCGACGACGGCGCCGTCCGAATCGACGGCCAGGACGTCCGCGAGGTGACGCTGGAGAGCATCCGTCAGCAGATCGGCTACGTGGGCCAGGACACGTTCCTCTTCTACGGGACCGTCCGGGAGAACATCGCCTACGGGAGCTTCGACGCCGACGACGACGAGGTTCGCCGCGCCGCCGAGGCCGCCGAGGCACACGAGTTCATCACCAACCTGCCGGACGGCTACGACACGATGGTCGGCGAGCGGGGCGTCAAGCTCTCCGGCGGCCAGCGGCAGCGCATCTCAATCGCCCGCGCGGTCCTGAAGGATCCCGCCATTCTCGTCCTCGACGAGGCCACCTCCGACGTCGACACCGAGACTGAGATGCTCATCCAGCGCTCGCTGGACGACCTGACCGAAGACCGCACCACCTTCGCCATCGCCCACCGGCTGTCGACCATCAAGGACGCCGACCGGATCCTCGTCCTGGAGGGTGGCCGCGTCGTCGAGCGCGGCAGTCACGGCGAACTTCTGGAAGCGGGCGGTCTCTACGCGCACCTGTGGGGCGTCCAGGCCGGCGAGATAGAGGAACTCCCCGAGGAGTTCGTCGAACGCGCCGCCGAGCGGCAGGCTCGCGTCGAGAACGACGACTGACTCGGTGTCGGCTCACAACGCCGCCAGCCGCCGTTCGAACTCCTCGCTGGCCCACTCGGCGACGGCGTCGGTCGGTGCCTCCAGCGTGTCGGCGTACCGTTCGAAGAAGCCCGAGACGCCGAGGAACCGGACCGCGCGATACACCGGGCGCCGCTCGGCGTATCCCTCCGGGAGCCCGCCTGCTCGCTCGCGGTAGCCCGCCCGGAGTGCGGCGACGAGGCGGTCGTCGGCCTCGCCGCGGGTCGGGTCGAGGATCTGGTCGCGGGCCCGGTAGAGGTCCCGCCCCGGGTCGCCGACGTGGGCCCGTTCCCAGTCGACGAACCCCACCCGGTCGTCGGTCACCATGCAGTTGGGCGCGGCGGGGTCGCCGTGCAACAGGGCCGCCGGCGCGCCGTCCAGTCGCTCGCGGTCGGCCTCGATGGCCGTCCGGACTCGCTCGAAGTGGTCCGCGAAACGGTCCGACGGCGCCAGTTCACGCATCTCCGCGACGGTGGCGCCGAGGACGTCGGTCCAGGTCCCCCTCCGCAACTCGAGTCCGTCGGCGCCGCCGACGATGCGGCCGTGGGTTTCGAAGCGCTCGGCGTGTACCGTCGCCAGCGTTCGCCCGACGCGGCGGACCAGCGCCGCGCGGGTCTCGACGTCCGCGTCGTCCCACGGGACCCACAGCGGCCGGCCAGCGGCGCCGTCCCGAGGTACGGAGGGTCCCGATCGAGACCGGCCACGAGCACCCCCGGGGCTGCCACCTCGGTCTCGGAGCGGACGTACTCGATGGCCGCCCGCTCGGCGTCGAGGCGGTCGCCGTCGCCGTCGAGGGCGCACTTGAGGTAGGCGGCGGTCCCGTCGGCGAAGCCGACCCGGACGGTCTCGTTGGCCTCGTTCCAGGAGGGACCGACGACCACCGCCTCGGCGACGTCGCGGTCGGGGAAGGCCCCCCGGACAGCCGTCTCGACACGGTCCTCCATGGAT
The DNA here is from genome assembly GCF_024298905.1 of Natronomonas marina. NCBI lineage: Archaea > Methanobacteriati > Methanobacteriota > Halobacteria > Halobacteriales > Natronomonadaceae > Natronomonas > Natronomonas marina. The sequence goes on along the minus strand of NZ_CP101154.1, from coordinate 298,465 downwards.
CGGATAGCGAGAGGCGCTGTCAAGACGCTTTCGACCGCCGACACCGGATTCAAGTCGGTCCGAACCCACTGTCGGGTATGCTCCGGCTCGCGGTGGCGACGGACGCCGAGACGCTCGCTCGAATCCGGGAGCCGCTGGCCGACCGCGGCATCGAGGCCGTCCACCTCCCGACCCGAGAGCGCGCCCAGCCGATCGGCGAGACGCGGGCGGCGTTCGACGTCGGCTTCGTCTACCCGCCCCGGCTGATGGAGGGCGGCGTCGCCGACGCCCTGCTGGGCGTCCCGTGGGTGAACGACCGCGAGGCCGTCCTGCGGTCGCGGAACAAGGCCGAGACGCTGGCCCGACTGGACGCCGCCGGCGTCCCGACACCACGGACGGTCCACGTCTCGAACCCGGTCGACGAACCCGAACTGCGTGCGGTCTTCGAGCGGTTCGAGCCGCCCGTCGTCGTCAAGCCGAACTCGACGACCCGCGGCGTCGGCGTCGCCAAGGCTCACGATCTCGACTCGTTTCTCGGGATCTGTGACTACCTCGCGCTGGTCCACGACTACCGTGCCGCCGACGACCGCTCGTTTCTCGTCCAGGAGTACCTCCCGGACGCCGTCGACTACCGGGCGATGGTCGTCGGCGGCGAGTACGTCGGTGCCGTCCGGCGCCGCCTGCCGGCCGACGAGCGGGCGGCCGGCCGCTGGAAGCACAACGTCCACCGCGGCGCCGTCGCCGAGGGCGTCGATCTGTCGGCCGACCTGCGGGCCCTCGCCGAGCGGACCGCGGCGGCGCTGGCGATCCCGTGGCTCGGGGTCGACCTCCTGGTGACCGACGACCGGGCGGTGGTCAACGAGACGAACGCCCGCCCGACCGTCGACGACGCGACGAAGTACGAGGCCGACATCGACGACCGGCTGGCGGCGCTCATTCGACGGACCGCACGTCGAGACCGCTGACCTCGAAGCGGGCGCCGCCCCACCGGCTCTCGGTGACCGAGACATCCCACTCGTGGGCGTCGGCGATTGCCTCGACGATGGCCAGCCCGAACCCCGTCCCGTCGTCCTCGCCGGAGGTGCCCGGCTCGAAGACCGTCTCGCGGTCCCCGGGCGGGATACCCACGCCGTCGTCGGCGACGTAGAGGCTGTCGCCGTCGATACCCACCTCGACGGTGACGTCGTCGCCGTGCTCTGCGGCGTCGTCGGGAGCGTCAGCGACCGACGGCTCGGAAGCACCTTCGCTTCCGGCGTCCTCCAGAGTCTCCGAGGGAGGGCTCGTGGAGCCGTGCTCCACGGCGTTGCTCACCAGATTACAGACGAGCGAGTAGAGCCGCTTTTGGTCGGCCACGACCGCCAGCTCCGGCGGGGCGTCCACCTCGACATCGACCCCCGTATCGTCCTCGACGGTCGCGTACACCGACGACATCGGAACCGGCTCCGGGTTCTCGACGGCGGTGCCCTGCTTTGCCAGCTCCAGCAGGTCGTCTATCATCTCCTCCATCCGGTCCAGCGCGGCCTCGGCGTCCTCGAGGTACCGCTCTTGGCCCGTCTCGACTGCCAGTTCGACGTTCCCGCTTGCGACCATCAGGGGGTTCTTCAGGTCGTGGGAGACGATCGAGGCGAACTCCTCGAGCTGGTCGTTCTTCCGCTCGAGCTGCCGCTCGCGTTCCTTGAGTTCGGTGATGTCCCGGCCCTCGGGGATCAGAAGCGTCACCTCCCCACGGTCGTCGAAGACCGGCTTGACCGAGAAGTCGATGACAGCGATCCGGTCGTCGCCCTGGACCGGGAGCTCGTCGCGGTAGAACTCGCCGTCACGGGCCGTCTCGACGGCTTCCCTCGCCGCGCGCCGGGCCTCCGTGCCCGTCTGGAACCACGGCGTCTCCCACAGCGGCTCGCCGACCACCTCCTCGCGGTCGGCGCCGACGAACTCCAGGGCCGTCTCGTTGACCTCGACGAGCGTCCCGTCCGGCTCCACCAGCCCCGTGAACTGGTAGGTGTTGTCGAAGACGGCCTCCTGGCGGAGCTGTCGCTCCTTGCGCTCGGTCACGTCCCGGAAGTACACCGACAGGCCGGACTCGGAGGGGAACGCCCGGACCTCGAACCACGTCTCCATCGGCTCGTAGTACTCCTCGAAGGTGACCGTCTCCTGGTGTTCGAGGGCGTGCCGGTACTCCTCCTCGAAGCGGCTCCCGATGGTGCCCGGGAAGGCGTCCCAGATGGTGGTATCGAGTAGTTCCGCCGGTGGCCTGTCGAGCAGTTCGGCGCCCTGCTGGTTGACGTAGGTGAACTGCCACTCCTCGTCGAGGGCCACGAACCCGTCGTCGATTCGCTCGTAGATGCGCCGGAGCCGCTCGCTTGTGGCCTCGGCCCGCTTGTGGGCGCGGTACCGTTCGACGGCGTTGGTGATACGGTTGGCCAGGACCGTGAACCGCTCGGTGTCCGGGCCCTTCTGGAGGTAGTCGGTGACGCCGGCGCTTATCGCCTCGCCCGCGACCTCCTCGCTCCCCTTGCCGGTAAAGAGGATGAAGGGGAGGTCGGGATACTCCTCGCGGACCGTCTCGAGGAACTCGATACCGTTCATCGGCGGCATGTCGTAGTCGGAGACGACGCAGTCGACCTCCGGTAACCGTCCGAGAGCGGCCTCCGGGTCCGTCTCGTGGACGACCTCCACGTCGTGTTTCGACTCCAGCACTCGTTTCGAGAGTTCGAGAAACGAATCGTCGTCGTCGAGGTGAAGAACCCGGACGTGACCGTTGCCAGCCTCGGCTACTCCCGGTCGATCAGCCAGGGCCTCGTCGGTCCCGAGCTGGCTGGTTAACATAGTTGCTGGACGTTCAGGACCGTGTTACATAACGGTTTTCGGGAACTCAGAGTCTGAGTCGAGCAGGACCGGGATCAGCAGTTTCGAGGCGGAGCCCCCGGCCTCAAGGAGCGGGGGCTTCCGACTGGTCGGAAGCGCGACGCGAGTAGGCCGGGGAGGAAGCCGACACAGTAGGGAACAACCACTGGTATTGTCGCTGATGGACTCGCCATCCGATACGCTTTTTTCAGGGGCTACCATCCCAGCAACCAGTGATACCGTCGCACACGTCGCCGGTATCACAGGCCGCAGTAGCCCGGCCCCCGAATGGTGGGGACACCGACCCCGACGGTCGTTCGGTACGGGCGAGGAATGACCTTCCTCCCCGGCGACAACTGACGGCGAGTCCCACATCAAAGCCCCTCCCTCAACGAGCCAGGTCGCAAGACCGAGCGAAGTAGGGCGGGGTCGGTTACGAGAGGTCGATGTCCGCGGAGCTGTCGGCGCGATCGAACTCGACTTCGAGGACGCCGTTGTTGAACGTCGCCGACGCCGAGTGCTCGTCGACGCGGGCCGGCAGTTCGATGCGTTCCTCGTAGTCGCTCACGTCGGTCGACGCCGAGACGGTGACGTGTCGCCCGTCGCATTTGATGTCGATGTCGTCCTTTGCGACGCCGGGCATATCCGCGACGACGCGGACCCGCTCGTCGGACTCGTAGATAGAGACGTGTGCGTCACCGCCGAAGCCGGCGTCGGCCGCGTTCACGCCGCCCGTCATCTCCTCCATCATGCGTTCGATCTCGCTGAAGATGTCGTCGAAGGGGTCGTCGCGGTCGTCACGGCGCATGTGACCGGGTAGGAGAGTCCGTGGCAAAAGCTTTCGGCCAGAGGCACGTCTCGATACGGCGAGCGTCAGACGCCCGACCGACGGGGGTTTTAGTAGATCGACGCTCAACCCCCGGACCAGACAATGTCGCCCGGGCGTCAGACCGACGCGAACGACGAGGGCGTTCCCATCGAGGTGAGCCTCGACGCCGCCGAGGAACGGCCCGCCGTCGAGTCGAACACCCGAATCGACCTCCTCGTCGAGACGGAGGCGTACCCGACCGCCCGTCTCGACGACGGCCGCTACGTGGCGTGGTGGTTCGACACCGACGCCCCCGCGCCCGCCGCGCAGGCGACCACCGAGTGGGTCGCCGCGCCGACCCGTTTTCTGGCCGCCGGCACGCTCCACGAACTCTGGGAGAACCCGGCCGCCTTCGACACCCTCGCCGCGCGGGGCTGACGGCCCTGCGCCTCAGAACCCGACGCCCATCGCCTCGTTCGTCCGTGCGATGGACTCGGCGGCGTCGGCGGTCCCCAGCACTGCACGGATGGCGTCGACGTTCTCGGGGACGACGTCGGACTCCTGGTGGATGGCCTGGAACAGGTAGAGGTCGTCGCCCTCGACGGTGACCGACTCCTCCCAGATGCAGTTCTCCCAGATGTCGGCCCGCGGCCGGTCGCGGTCCATGGCGAACTCCTTGAGTTTGCCCGCGCCGTCGATGCCGTACTCCGGCGGGACGAGGAAGGTGCGGTCCTGCTCGTCGAGCAGGTCGACGACGGCGTCGGCGTCCGGCTGCTCTGCCAGCGTCACGTTGACCGAGTGGGTGTGCATCAGCGTCGCCGGCACCTTCAGCCCGAGCGTGTCGATGTCCAGCTCGGGGAAGATGGTGTTGACGTCGGGACCGTGGTGGGAGGGCAGCGTCACCGGGTTCGGCAGGATGTCGTTGATGGGGCCGCGGCCGCTCTGGGCGGGGTCGCCGCCGCGCCGCACCAGCGTCACGCGGGCCTTCTCGACGCCGTACTCCTCCTCCAGCGGCGCCAGAAGCCGCGAGAGGCCGGTCGTGTTGCAGGAGACGACCCGGACGTGGTCGGCACCGGTCGCCGCCTCGTAGTTGCCCCGGGCGTTGAAGGAGACGTCCACGAGGTCGGCGTCCTCGCCGCCCTGGTACAGCGCGGGCGTGTCGTGGGCCTCGTACAGGTCCTTGTTCTCGGCGCCGATGCCGGACGGGCAGGCGTCGACGACGACGTCGGCGGTCTCGACCAGTTCGTCGACCTGGCCGGCCAGGTCGATGCCGGCCTCCTCGAACAGTTCGATGCGCTCCTCGACGGCCGCGTACAGCGGGTAGCCGTTCTCGACGGCGAGTTCGGCCTCGTGGTTCGGGCTGGTCTTGGCGACGCCGACCAGTTCCATGTCGGGCTGTTCGGTGACGGCGTCGGCGACCCGTTTCCCGATGGTTCCGTAGCCGTTGACCGCGACCTGGATGCTCATGCGTGGGCCTGGCGGCCCGACCGGAATAGCCGTTTCGTTCCCCGTCGAGTCCGGTGCCTGGAGAACACGAGCCTTCAGTAGCACCGGCTCGAAAGTCCCCCCGTGGCTGGCCTTCGGCCAGTATCGGCCGGGGTGAAAGGGACCGGGGCTTTCGAGGTGGTGGCGGTCGCCCGTTCCAGCGCGTCCGAACTGCGTCCGTCGGTTCAGGGAGCCTCGACCGACTCCTCGCGGAACTCGTCGCCGGTCCACCGCCAGCTTCCGACCGTCGGTTCGTCGCCGCCGAGCGAGACGACGAGATACGAGTAGCCGGGCCAGGCCGCCAGTCGGGCGTCCACCTCGCTCGGTTCGAGCGGTCCGCGCGGGTGGGAGTGGTAGAAGCCGACGACGTCCAGCCCCGTCCCGTCGATTCGCTCCAGCAGTTCGAGTTCCTCGGCGGGCGCGATCTCGTAGCGGGTGGTCGGCGCGTCCGCGGCGTTCTCGGCGCGGAACGACCGTTCGACCATCGAGCGGTCCTCGCCCCGCTCGCCCGCCAGCACGCCGACGACCTCCTCGGGTGCGCCCTCGCGGGCGTGTTCGACGAGGTCGGTGCGGACGGGGACGGGCAGTTCGAGCGTCACGGGAACGGCCTCGCCTGCCACTCCTGGGGCGCCTCGAAGCGGTCGGGGTGCAACAGGGCCGCCAGCACCTCCAGCGTGTCGACGACCCGCGGCCCCGGTCGGTTCGTGAGGTGGTGGCCGTCGACGGCGTGGACCCGGCCCTCGCGGACCGCCCGGAGGTCGGTCCATCCCTCCCGGCCGGTCAGGTCGGCGGCGTTCTCGGCGGTCTGTTCGAGGTCGAACCCGCAGGGCGCGGCGACGAGGACGTCGGGGTCGTAGTCGGCGATTTCGCGCCACTCCCGTGGCGTCGAGGCGTCGCCGGGGTCGGCGAGGCCGTAGCGACCGCCCGCCAACTCGACCAGTTCCGGCACCCAGTGGCCGGCGACCATGACGGGGTCGAGCCAGTCCAGCACCGCCACCTCGGGGGTGTCGTCGGCTCCGGCGGCGCGGTCGGCGACGGCCTCGACGCGTGACCGCAACTCGGCGACCAGTTCCTCGGCGCGGGCCTCCCGCCTGAGGGCGGCGCCGATGTCCCGCACGTCGTCGAGGACGTCCGCGACGCTGTGGGGGTCCGTCGTCAGGAGCTCGCAGTCCAAGCCGAGGTCGGTGATCGCCTCCTCGACGAGGACGGTGTCGACGGCGCAGACCTCACAGATGCCCTGCGAGATGACGAGGTCGGGGTCGAGGGCCGCGAGCGTCTCGCGGTCGATGGCGTAGACGCCGCCCTCCGATTCGGCGGCCTGCACCTGGGCGTCGATGTCGGCGCTGGCGGCGTCGGCGTCGACCCTCGACTCGACGACGCTGGGGCGGTCGGTCGCATCGGGCGGGTGGTCGCACTCGTGGGAGGTCCCGACGGGCGTCACGCCGAGGGCGTAGACGATCTCGGTCGCCGAGGGGAGCAACGAGACGACGCGTGGAGTGTCGGTGGACATCGGCGTTCGCGTTGCGGGACGGTAGGGCCGGGAGCCGAATCAATCTGCCGGGGGCGCCTCATCCGCCGGTGCCGTCCCGGCCACCCTCCAGCAGCGTCGCCAGCAGTTTCCCCTCGGCGGTCCGGAGGTGCTGGTGGAAGGTCGGCGGCGTGATGTCCAGCGAGTCGGCGACCGCCTCGCCGGAGGTCTCGCGGGGCCACTCGAAGAAGCCCGAGTAGTAAGCGGCCTCGACGGCGGTCCGCTGGCGGTCGGTCAGCCGCTCGTGCCAGGCGCGGGCGAGTCGGTCGGCGTCGCCCTCGGCGCGGGTGACCTGCCGGCGGGCGACGACGTCCACCCGGGAGAACGCCGACTCGAGGGTGTCGACGACCTGTCGGACGTCGGTCCCCCTCGGGAACTGGGCGGTGAGCCGGTAGTCGCCGTTCTCGACGACGGAGCGCTCGATGGCGCCGCCGAGGGAGGCCACGGTCGACAGCACCGGCGGCTCCGACAGCCGGAGTTCGAAGGAGACGCCGTCGGCCGTCTCGCCGACGACCGACAGCTCCTCCCAGGCGTCGACCGCCGACACCGCCGCCTCGAGGTGGTCGATGCCGGCGTCGCTGGTCGTTCCGTAGACGAGGTAGTCGGTCTCGGAGACCGACAGCATCCGGTCGACGCGGATGGTCGCCTCCATGTCCGCGATGGCCTCGACCCCCTCGAAGGCGTCCGGCACCTCGAGTTCGAGTTCGACAACGGCGTCGCTCACCAGCGCCTGCTTGCGCTGGGCGGCGGCGATGGCGTGGCCGATTATCTCGCCGAGGTGCTCGATGACGGTCCGCTCGGCGTCGCCGAAGGCGTCGGCACGGTCGGCGTAGACGTTCAAAACACCGTAGACCGTCTCCTCGTGGCGGATCGGAATGGCGGCCACCGACCGGAAGCCGTGTGTCTCGGCCGCCTCGCGCCACGGCTCGTGCCGCGGGTCCGAGAGGACGTCGCGGACCATCTGCATCTCGCCGGTCTTCAGCGCGCGCCTCGTCGGGTCGACGCCCTCGGCCTCCTCGGGGTCCGTCGAGATGGTCACCTCCTCGAGGAATCCCTCGACGCCGGCCTCGGTCCGGGCGACGACCTCCCTGCTCGGGGCGTCGGTCTCGCCGATCCAGGCGAACTCGTAGGAGTCAGATTCCGCGAGACGCCGGCAGGCCGTCTGCTCTATCTCCGCCCTGGTCGAGCGGCTGATGACCGCCTCGGTGACGTCGTGGACGACGCCGTTGAGCTGGTTGAGGACCGCGAGCCGTTCGGTGGTCTGACGGCTCTCGAGTTCGCTGCCGATCCACTCGCCGACGAGGTCGATGTACGTCTCGTGCCACTCGGAGAACCCCTCGCCAGCGTCGGTGCCGTAGAAACAGAAGGTGCCGACGACTTCGCCGTCGACCGTGATCGGCGTGCCGAGATAGCAGTTGACCCCCAGTTCGCGGTTGCCCTCGCGGCCTGCGAGTTCGGGCGCCTCCCGTTCGATGTCCTCGAGGACGAGTCGTTCCTCCCGGGAGACGGTCCGCTCGCAGTTCGTCGCCGACAGCGGGACCACGTCACCCGACTGGACGGCGTCGTCGACGCCGGACACCGTCTCGAAGACGTAGTTGTCCTCCCGCAGCCGCGACAGCGTGCCGTACTCGACATCGAGCATCTCCCGCCCGACCTCGAGGACGGCGTCGATCTGTTCGTCGAGGCTCCGCTCGCGGTCGGCGAGTATCTCCGTCGTCCGGCGGAGACACGCCTCGCGGCTCTCCAGACGGCGCTCGTACTCGCGGCGCTCGGTGATGTCGTGGGTGTAGACGACCAGCCCCTCGATGGCCGGGTCGTCGAGCAGGTTCCGGCCGCGGGCGTGCAGCGTGATCCAGCGGCCGTCGCTGTGCTCGAACCGGAACTCCACCGACCCACGGTAGCCGGGGTGCTCGACCATCGCCTGGAACTCTTCGGCGGCCGCCGCGTGGTCGGCCGGGTGGACGTATTCGAAGCCGTTCTCGCCGACCAGATCCTCCGGTTCGTAGCCGACGACGTGACGAACCGAGGGCGTGATGTACTCGACAGTCCCGTCGGGGGACATGATGGCGATGGCATCCGTCGACTCCCTGACGAGGGTCTCGTATCGCTCCCGCTGCCGTTCGTGGCGCGCCCGTTCGACGGCGTGGTAGACCGACCGGACGAGCAACTGCGGGGTCGCCTCGTCCGTGACGAGGTACTCGGCGGCACCGTGACGGACCGCCTCGATGCCGCGTTCCCGGTCGTCCAGTTCGGTCAGGACGACGATCGGCGGCGCCCGCGATTCGTCCAGAAGTGTCGTGAGCAGGTCCATCCCGCGCCGTCCGTAGCAGTCCAGGTCGAGCAGGACGACGTCGGGCGACTCCGCCTCGACCCGATCGAGGGCGTTCTCGAGGTCGGCCTCGCGGGACAGCGCCACGTCGCCGGCGCCGGTCCGGTCGCCGTCCCGGACTGCGCCGGCCGTCTTCGCCGCCAGAGCGGGGGGCGCGACCGCCTCGCGCAACATCTCGCCGACGTCACCGTCGTCGGACTCCCGTGCGAGGAGCAGTACCTCGACCGCCCGCCCGACGCCGTCGCTCATCCCCGCAGTCCCCCGCCGGGCCAGGGTCGGCCGGAGCCGTCACGTCGGGAACGCTTCCCGTCCCGGCAGCGTCGCCCCCTTCTCCCGGTAGCCGTCGGTTCGCCGTTCCCCTCTGCCGCGCTACCCATACGTCCGTCAAAGCGAGTAACAATATAAAAAATCGTCCCCGGATTCAGCGGTCGCGTTAAGTTAGAGGATGAGGCGGACGAGTTCTGAGTGCTTATGGCAGAATTCGACCGCCTCAACGGATGTATCGAGTGGATTGACTTGTCGTTTGTGGAGCGGCGGCGGACTCCCGAGTGGGCGATTCAAGTGGGCATCCGGTGTCATCTCGCCGGTATGTCAACGAGAGATGCCAGTCAATTTCTCGATGAATTGGGAGTCAATCGTAGTCACGTCGCGATTCACAACTGGGTGCACAAGGCCGATCTACAGCCGATGTCAACGGTGAGTGCGGATCAACTTGCGGTTGACGAGAAAGTGATCCGCATCAATGGCGACGACTACTGGCTGTACGGGGCCGTCGATCCCCAAACGAACGAAATCTTGCAGTTTAGGCTGTTTCCAGCTACTACGAAACAGACGACGCGGTGGTTTCTGGCCGAGCTGCATCGGCAATATCGGTTAGATGGCGTCGAATTTCTTGTCGATGACGCCGATTATCTAGTGAACGTCCTCGACGAAGACGGGTACCGATTCCAGATGATGTCACACGGGAATCGGAATGCCATCGAACGTGTCTTTTGGGAAATAGAACGACGAACATCTTCGTTTGCAAATAGTTTCACCCATGTCGAGCCGTCGACAGCAGAATCATGGCTCCAAGCCCTCGCCGTCCGGCACAACTCACGCCAAAGTTAACGCGACCGATTCAGCCGGTCGACCCCGCCCGTTTCGGGTGGAACATCAACCGTCCTACAGGACCATCCGCTGGCAGGAGCCACAGAGGTTCTCCTCTTTGACGTCGACCTCGCGGACGGTCGGCGAGAAGTTCATCACGCAGCGGGAGTTGTCGCAGTGCTCCAGGCCGAGGGTGTGGCCGATCTCGTGGACGACCTCCTTGCGGACCCGGTCGGAGAAGATCTCGCTGGCCGGCTTGTTCGAGAAGCCGCCGTCCGAGGAGGTCTGGAGCCGGTACGTCGAGATGACGGAGCCGTTGCCGGAGAGATACGCCAGCCCGAAGACGTAGTTCCGGCGCCGGTAGTAGAGGTCGTTGTCGGTGATGGCGATGTTCTTCTTGCCGCTGCCGACGCGGCTCGCCAACTCGATGAACTCCTCGGCGCGGTACTGTTCCCGCGAGGGATCGTAGGCGTCGTCGGGGACGGGCTCGCTGTCGTGGATCGTCACCTCGCAGTCGTAGACCGACCGCAACCCGCTGGAGGCCTCCCGCTTGACTACGGCGGGGAGGTCACCGACCGGCACGATGTCGACGTGCATGGGAAAACGTTAGATAGCGCTGTTCATAAACATCCCGACGTGCACACCGACGCGAACGTCGCACTCGTCGACCGATTGGCGCGGTACGACGACCTCGTGGAGGTCGGCGTCGGGGCGCGGCCGGCCGTCGCCGCCGCCCTGGCCGACCGGGGACGCACGGTGACCGCGACCGACGTCCGCGCCTGCGACGTTCCGCCGACGGTCCGGTTCGTCCGCGACGACGTGACCGACCCGACGGCCGACGTCTACCGGGGGACCGATGCCGTCTACGCGCTGAACTGCCCCCCGGAACTGCAGCGGCCCCTCGCCGACGCCGCACGGGCCGCGGGCGCCGACTGCCTGTTCACGACGCTGGGGGCCGACCCCGCCGTGGTCGACGCCGACCCCGAGACGCTCCCCGCCGAGACCCTGTTCCGAGTGAAAGCATGAAGGTAGACGCCATCGCGCTGGACATCGACGGCGTCCTCGTCGACGTCGAGCACTCCTATCGTCGCGCCATCGTCGAGTCCGTCGAACACGTCTACGGCGAGACCATCGAGAAGGAGGACATCCAGCCCTTCAAGGACGCCGGCGGCTTCAACAACGACTGGGAACTGACCTACGCCGCCGCGCTGTACGTGCTCGCCCGCCGGGAGAAGCCGCAGTTGAGCATCGAGACCTACACCGGGCTCATCGCCGCCTCGGGCGGCGGACTGGAGGCCGCCCGGACCGCCATCGCCGACGAACTCGACCCCGCCGACCGCGAGCGAATCCTCGATCGGTGGGACCGCGACCGCCTCCGGGCGGTGTTCCAGCAACTGTATCTCGGCTCCGACCGTTACCGCCGACTGGAGAGCGAGGAGCCGGACCTCGACGTCGAGGGGTTCATCGACGACGAGACGGTGCTGCTCGACGCGGAGACCCGCGAGGCGCTGACCGAGTGGCCGCTCGGCGTCGTCACGGGGCGACCGGCCGCCGAGGCCGACATCGCGCTGGAGCGGGTCGGTCTCGACGTGCCCGGCGAACGCCGGTACACGATGGACGACTGGGAGGAGGGCAAGCCCCACCCGCGGGCGTTGATGAACCTGGCCGACCGCCTCGACGCCGACAGCATCGTCTTCGTCGGCGACACGCTCGACGACATCCGGACGGCGACGAACGCCGCCGAGGCCGACCCGACGCGGGACTTCTTCGGCGTCGGCGTGCTGACCGGCGGGCTGACTGGCGAGTCCGGCAGGGAGAAGTACCGGACTGAGGGCGCGGCGGCCGTCATCGACAGCATCAACGACCTGCCGGGGGTGCTGGAGTGACCGCCGAGCGCCTCTTCGCGTGGGCCGCCGCACTCGTCTGCGCCGCCGTCTTCTGGGTCGGCTACACGAGGGGCGCACCGACGCCACCCGAGCGGGAGGTCGCCGTTGCGCTCGGTGTCGTCGTCGCGCTCCCGCTCGCCGTCGTCTTTCTCGGCTGGCTGAGCAGCCTCCGGAGCGGGACGCGTGGCTGGGGCTGACCGGTCACGGCGCGGCCCACGGAGGAGCGGTTTGCTCAAAAGAGCGCGCTGAACGCTCTCGACACGACGAACGATGCCGGCGGCATCGTTACGCCGGACGCGAGCGGAGCGAGCGTCCGGTAGCGACCGACGACTAACGCCGAGCGCCGAAGGCGCGAGGCGGCTGGAGGAGGGAGCTATTTTTCACCGAAGTTTTTGCCGGCGCGCCGCTGGCGCGCCGTGCAAAAAGTTCGGTTAGAAGAACAGTGCCGGATCGTCGTGAGTAAACGTCACGCGGGCGTCGTCCGACAGCGGGCGAACGTGGGTGTACATGACGCCCTCCTCGCGTGCGCGCTGCTGGAGCGGTCCGGCCCGGTCCAGCGACAGAAACGCCGGCACGACGACGGCGACATCGTCGCCATCGGCGGATTCGGGCAGCGTCCCCTCGACGACGACGACGAGGAGCCTGGCGGCGCCGTCGTCGGTGCGGTAGACGTGGGAGGTGTCGAACGTCGCCGTCTCGGTCAGAGTCTCCAGCGCCTCGAACTCCTCGCCCGGCGCCAGCACGTCCAGCCCGAACGGCGTACCGACCAAAAGCGACACGTCGCCGGGGTGGACGACGAACGGCTCCGTTCCCGCCTCGGCGTACTCCTCGGCCATCACCTCGGCGTCGGCGAGCAGCTCCTCCCACCGGTCCTCGACGGCCGGCGGGACGCCATCGTGGTTCATATCCCGACGCCGGGGGCGAGCGGCAAAAGCGCGGTGGTCACTCGACGGGATCTACCTCGTCCGGGTCGACGTCCGCCGGGAGCCCGCGGAGGTGACAGGCCGACCGCTCGCCGTCGGGGTTGTGGATCTCACAGACGCTCTCATAGCGGTCCCGCAGGTGGGTCTCGGCGGCCGTCCAGTTTTCGTCGGCCAGCTCCGCGAAGGCGTCCTCGAGGTACGACCGCTCGCGCTCGGGAAGCTCGACCTCGAGCAGCCGGTCGAACAGCGCCTCGACGACCGCCGACTCGTCGTCGGCCGCCGCCCGGACCTCCTCGAGGCTGATGTCCCGTCGCTCGATTCGGAGCCTGACGTCCATTATCGCCCGGTAGGTCTCCTGATCGACGTCGACGTCGGCCGGCGGGATAACCTTCGGACACCGCGTCCGGAACCGACAGCCCGACGGGGGGTCACGCGGCGAGGGAACGTCGCCGGCCAGCGGGTCGACGTCCCGCTCCCGTTCGTCCGTCGAGGCCCGGGGGACGCTCTCCAAGAGCGCCTCGGTGTAGGGGTGCTGGGGGTCGGCGAACAGCTCCTCGGTCGGCGCGATCTCGACGATCTCGCCGAGGTACATCACCGCGACCCGGTCGCAGATGTGCCGGATGACGCTGAGGTCGTGGCTGATGAACAGGTACGTGAGGCCGAACTCCGCCTGGAGGTCGGCGAGCAGGTTGAGCACCTGTGCCTGGACGCTGACGTCGAGGGCGCTCGTGGGCTCGTCGAGGACGACGAATTCGGGGTCGAGCGCCAGTGCGCGGGCGATGCCGACCCGCTGGCGCTGGCCGCCGGAGAACTCGTTGGGGTAGCGGTCGAGCTGGTCCGCCGAGAGGCCGACCCTCTCCATCAGCTCGGCGGCTCGCTCGCGTCGAAGCGCCTCCTCGGAGCGGCCCTCGCGGTCCTCGACGTCCGTCCCCGACGACGGCCAGTCGTGGACGTCCATCGGCTGGCGGACGGTCGCGCCGACGGTCATCCGGGGGTCGAGGCTGGAGAAGGGGTCCTGAAACACGACGCTCGCCCGCCGCCGGAACGAAAAGAGGTCCTCGCGCTCCGTGAGGTCGGTGCCGTCGAACTCGACGGTCCCGCCGGTCGGCTCCAGCAGCCGGAGCACCGTCTCGCCGGTCGTCGACTTCCCGCAGCCGGACTCGCCGACCAGCCCCAGGGTCTCGCCCTCGTGGATGTCGAAGGAGATGCCGTCGACGGCGCGGACGGCCGCAGTCGTGTCCCCGACCAGCCGGTCCAGAATCGAGTCGCCGGTGTCGAAGTGCTTCTCGAGGTTCCGGACGCGAACGAGCGGTGCCCCGTCGGGGTCGCCGGTCGGCGCCTCGTCCCCGGTCGCATCGTCGGTCGGCGCTCGGTCGCTACTCATCGAAGTATCCCTCCGGAAGCGCGTCGCTCTCGTCGTAGTCGTGGGCGGCGAGATAGCACATGGCCGTGTGGTCGTCGTCGACGTCGAACTCGGGCGGTTTCTCCAGACACTCCTCCATCGCCTTCGGACAGCGGTCCGCGAAGTAACACCGGTCGTCCATATCGGCGTCGAGGAGGCTGGGGACGTTCCCCTCGATCGGGTCCAGCCGGCCGCCGACGTCCTCCAGGTCGGGAACGGAACCCAGGAGCCCCCGAGTGTAGGGGTGGACGTGATCGTCGAAGACGTCCTCGAGGGTCCCGCGCTCGACGAGTTCGCCGGCGTACATCACGCCGACCCGGTCGCACATCCGGGCGATGACGCCGAGGTTGTGCGTGATGAGAAGCGTCGTCATCCCGGTTTCCGCCTGGAGGTCGTCCAGCAGTTCGAGCACCTGCGCCTGGATGGTCACGTCCAGGGCGGTCGTCGGCTCGTCGGCCACCAGCACGGACGGTTCGCCCGCCAGCGCCTGTGCGATCATCGCCCGCTGGAGCATGCCGCCGGAGAACTGGTGGGGGTACTCCTCGGCACGCTCTGCGGGGTCGGGGATGCCAACCATCTCGAGCAGTTCGACGGCGCGTGCCATCGACGCCTCGTCGACGTACTCGCGGGTCGGGAGCACGCTGTCGACGACGAAGTTCGCCAGGCCGTACCCCTGCGTCCGGGAGCGGACCGACCGCGGGTTCGCGCTCGCCCGGCGCTGGACCTCGGCGGCCTCGGCGATCTGCTTGCCGACGGTGACGGAGGGGTTGAAGCTGCTCATCGGGTCCTGGAAGATGGTCGAGAACTCGACGCCGCGGAGCGCCCGGCGCTCGCGCTCGTCGATGCGACGCAGGTCGACGGCGTCGCCGTCGACAGCCTCGGGGGACTCCTCGCCGATCCGCGCCGCGAGGTCCGGCGACCGGAGCCACACCTCGCCGTCGACGATGCGACCCGGCGCGTCGACCAGATCGAGGACGGACAGTGCCGTGACGCTCTTGCCGGAGCCGGACTCGCCGACGACCCCGAACACCTCGCGCTCCTCGACCTCGAAGGAGACCGACTCGACGGCGTTGACCTGGCCCTCGTCGGTGAAAAAGCGGGTCGTCAGGTCCTCGACCCGGAGCTTCGGCGCCATTCAGACACCCCCCTCCCCCTCGATGGAGGGGTCCAGGGCGTCCCGGAGCCAGTCGCCCAGCAGGTTCACGGCGATGACCGCCAGCACGATGGCCAGACCGGGCATCGTGGCGATCCACCAGCGGGTGCTCTGGTCGGACCGGCCGTCCGCGATGTCGGCGCCCCAGGTCAGGTCCGTCCCGGAGAAGCCGAGGAACGACAGCGCCGACTCGAGCAGGATGATGGCGGCGACCTGGATGGTCGCCAGGACGATGATCGGCGTCAGCGAGTTCGGCAGGACGTGCTGACGCATGATGCGCCAGTCGGACGCCCCGACGCTTCTGGCGGCCTTGATGTACTCCTCGCTGCGGACGCTTATCGCCTCCCCGCGGGCGACGCGGGCGAACCACACCCAGTTGACCAGGGCGACGACTATCGTGACGGTCACCGGGAACGTGAACTCCGCAGGCATCTCCGCGACGTGTGCCGATCGCGGGATTATCGCGTTCGGTACGACCTCGGAGCGGGCGGCGGCGACGAACGGGTCGGGGACGGAGACGGTGTGGAAGTCCGTGTCCCTGAACACCCCGACGAGCGCGATCGCCAGCACCAGCGAGGGAAACGCCAGCATGATGTCGGCGCCGCGCATCAGCGAATCGTCGACCCGGCCGCCGAGGTAGCCGGCGGCCAACCCGTAGGGAACCCCGATGAGCGTCGCCAGCAGCGCGCCCAGCACGCCGACCAGAACCGACACGCGGGCACCGTACAGCAGCCGCGAGTAGATGTCCTGTCCGAGCGTGTTCGTCCCGAGGGGGTACTCGGCTCGCGGCTCGACGACGACCGTCTCGGTGCCGCCGGGGGAGATGTCCTGGGTCGTGTACGTGACGCCGAGCGGCGGGAGCCCGGAGATGTCCTCGCTGTCCCCGGTGCCGATGTTGGTCACCGTCGGGTTGTGAAGCGTCAGAAACGGCGCGAACGTCGCCGAAAGCAGTATCACGAGCATCAGGATCGCACCCACCTGTGCGAGCCGACTGGTCCTGAACTCCCGTGCGAGGCTCTTTCGGACGCGGTCGGACAGCATCACTCCGCCACCCCCTTCGGGTCGAGGTACGCATAGAGCGCGTCGACGGCGATGTTGATGATGACGAACCCGGCGCCGATGACGATGATGGTCCCCTGGATCGAGGTCCAGTCGCGGTTGTTGATGCTGATGATGAGGAACCGCCCGAGACCGGGCCAGGCGAAGACGGACTCGGTGATGACCGCCCCACCGATGAGCGTCCCGAGTTGCAGCCCCAGAACCGTGACGATCGGGATGAGCGTGTTCCGGAGGACGTGCTTGTAGAGGGTCAGCGTCTCGGGGATCCCCTTCGCCCGGCAGGCCTTCACGTAGGTCTTGTTTATTTCCTCGAGCATGCCGCTGCGGGTGAGCCGGGTGATGAGCGCGGTGAAGTACGTCCCGAGCGTGATCGCGGGCAAGAAGATCGCGCCGAGCCAGTTGCCCAGCTCCGAGACCGACCGCTCGAAGGCGAGCGCCGCAAGCGCCGCCCCGAGCCCGACCGGGCGGCCGTTGGTCTCGATGAAGCTGACGTTGACGCCGACGAGGATGATGAGCATGATGCCGAGCCAGAAGTTCGGCGTCGAGATACCCACCAGCGAGAACGTCGTCGCGGCGTAGTCGGCGGGTTCGTGGCGCCGGCGGGCGCTGACGACGCCGAGCGGGATCGCGATGACGACCGCGACGACCGTCGCCGCGACCGCGAGTTCGATGGTGGCCGGCAGCCGCGTGAGGATGCGGGCGCTCACCGGCTGGCCGTTCGACATCGACGTGCCGAAATCGAGCACCACGAGGTCCTGGATGTAATCGAAGTACTGGACGTGCAGCGGCTGGTCGAGCCCGAGGTTCTCTCGGAGGCGCTGGCGGACCTCCGGGCCGGCGTCCGGCGGCAGAAGCGTCGCCGTCGGGTCGCCGGGCGTCAGAAACCGGAGGAAGAAAACGACCGTCACGACGCCCCAGATGACGAAAACACCCTGGAGGCCTCGCTTTAGCAGGAACTTTCCGAAACCCATACTGTGGCAAGAATCACCTCGGGATACAAAAATCCGACGCAACCGACGGGAATCGAAGTCGACGGACTCAGACCGGCGGAACCCTCACTCGGGGATGGTCCGGGCCCGCTGGAGCAGTTCGGCCATCTCCTCGTCGTTGAAGTGCTGGAAGGGGCCCTCGGTGAACCACGGCGACATCGCGTAGTCGCCGTCGAGCGTCGGGTTCCCCCACCCGATGAGGAAGAAGGCGGGCGACTCCGACTGTTCGGCGAGCAGCTCGTTGACCAGGTTGCCGAACTCCCGTCGGTTGGCCTCACAGGAGACGTTCTCCAGGCGGTCGATCTGGCTCGCGGCGGCCTCCGCGACGTCGGCGTCCCGGAGGTACCGGCCGACGGGGGTGTGCAGCTCTATCTCGACGCCGGCGTGGCCGCTGGACTCGACGAGCGCCTCGGCCCGCTCGGGGTCGTGCGGGTAAGGGTCGAGATCGTCGTTGTGACCGTTGTGCCCCGGCAGCGTCGGCTGACTGGTCTGGTTACCGAAGTCGCTGAGGATGCTCTCGATGATGCTCGGGACGTCGACGGCGAAGTTCATCGCCTGCCGGAACTCCTGGCTGTCGAACGGCTCGAAGGCGTCGTTCTGCACCAGGAAGATGTTCCGGATCGAGGGCACGTCGGCGTAGGTGGCCTCGTCCGACTCCTCGACGGTGGGGATGTCGTTCGGACGGACGTTCGTGATGACGTCGCTGTCGCCGCCGAGCAGCGAGTTGAGGCGGGTGCCGTCCTCCGGAATACCGTCGAACGTGACCGACTCGGGGTCGCCGCCCTCGCCCCAGTAGTCGTCGTTCTTCGTAAACGAGACGCGCGTCCCTTCGACGTACTCCTCGAGCTCGTAGGGGCCGGTCCCGTTGATGTCGGTAGCGATGTCGTTGCTCTCGTTTTCGACCCAGCTCTTCTGGATGACGCGGCCGAACGCGGTCAGGTTCCGGAACAGGGTCGGCGTGACGCTGTTGAGGGCGATGACGACGTCGCCGTCCTCGGCACGGGCCTCGTCGATGTCGCCGACGTCGCCGGCGACCTCGCTGACGTCGGGATCGTTCGCGCGGTTGATCGAGAAGGCGACGTCCTCGGCAGTCAGGTCGTCGCCGTTGTGGAACTGGACGCCGTCCCGGAGCGTCAGCCGGACCGTCCGCTCTTCGGTCCGCTCCCAGTCCGTCGCTATGAGCTCGATCGGCTTGCCCGTGTCGTCCTCACGGTAGAGGATCGGCTCGTAGGCCTGGTCGATGATGTTGTACTGCGGGGTCGCGTTCTCGCCGACCGGGTCCAGCGTCTCCAGCAGCTGGCCCTGGCTGACGGTGACGGCGTCGAGGTCCGTCTCGAACTCCTTGACGATGATGTCCTCGTCGGCCCGGGCCTCCCACTCGATGTCGCTGTTGAGCCCGTAGATGCTGAACTGCTGGTGGAGGAACACCCAGGGCGCCTGCTCGTGCGCCAGCCCGTTGACGTGCTGCAGCACCTGACTCCGGGACGGGTCCTCCGCAAGCTCGCCGTCGTAGGTCCGGAGCCCGCTCTGGGCGTCTCCGTTCCCGTTCCCGTCCATATCGGTATCGTTGCCGTTGCCGTTCCCGTTGCCGTTCCCGTCGCCGTTGCCGTTTCCGTCACCACAGCCAGCGAGACCGACACTGGCAGCGGTCGCGGCGGCCGTGCCGCCGTACTGGAGGAACGTCCGTCGATCGAGGGACTCCTTGTCGGACATACAGGTTTCCATGAAGGAAGAGTTATATATACCTTCATGCTCCACCGGTGACTGGCGTCCCCCGCACACAACGGTTAAGCCCCGTTCGGCCGTCGCTGCGAACATGCGCATCGCGCTCCTCGGCGGCACCGGCGACATCGGACAGGGACTGGCCCTTCGATGGGGTTTCGACACCGACCACGAACTGCTCGTCGGGTCGCGGGACCCCGAGCGGGCACGGGAAATGGCCGACGAGTACGAGACCGAACTCGACAGCCGCGGCGTCGAGACGGAGATCAAGGGCTTCGAGAACGCCATGGCAGCGGACCGCGCCGACGTGGTGGTGGCGTCGGTGCCGGCCTACCACCTCGTCGACACCGTCGAGGCCGTCGCCGACCGCCTCGACGAGGACACCATCCTCGTGACGCCGGCCGTCGGGATGAAGCGCGACGAGTCGGGCTTTCACTACAACCGGCCGGGAGCCGGCAGCGTCGCCGCGCTGGCTGCCGAGGCGACCCCCGAGGAGGTGTCGCTGGTCGGGGCCTTCCACAACCTGCCCGCCGGCGGGCTGGCGAACCTCGACCGGGAGTTCGAGTGGGACACGCTCGTCTTCGGCGACGACGAGGACGCCAAAGGTATCGTCGCCGACCTCGCGGAGGGCATCGAGGGGCTTCGCGCGCTGGACGTCGGCGGCCTCGAGAACGCCGCCGAGGTCGAGGCCGTGACGCCGCTTCTCATCAACGTCGCCATGGAGAACGACGGTCTCCACGACCTCGGCGTCCGGTTCGAGTAACCCACTTTTTACACGGGCCGGCGAAGCCGGCCCGGCAAAAACGTGGGGAAAATATGCGCGCGTACTCCTTCCGCTCGCTTCGCTCGCTCCAGTCCGTGCGCGCTACGGCGCCTCCCTGCGGTCGGCGCCGCGAACCGCCTCGGGGGCCGTCTCCGAAGGCCCCGCTCGGCGGATGCTGGGCTCCCTGGTTCGGGCGTCGTTTCAGTTTACGAGGACTGAATCGGCCTCTCGGTACGCTATCTTCACCGTGCGGTAGCAACCGCGAGCGGTCGGCGAAGCCGAGCCGAAAAAAGTGCGTGGGGTGGTCAAAGGATGACGGGGGACTTCGAGCGCGGAGCGGCGACGTCGTGCCTAGTCGATGAGGCCGTACCCGCGCTTGAACAGGTAGACGTCGAGGAGGACGACGGCGGCCGTCAGTCCGCTCAGGACGGCGAGCGAGAGGAGAGGGTCGACCTCCTGGTAACCGAGGAAGCCGTAGCGGACGCCGTTGACCATGTAGACCATCGGGTTCAGCAGCGACAGCGTCCGGTACAGCGACGGCAGAATCTCCAGCGAGTAGAAGACCGACCCGAAGAACACCAGCGGCCGGAGGATGAACTGGTTCATCACCGTGAGGTCGTCGAAGTCCTCGGCAACGAGGCCGCCGATGACGCCCAGAGACGCGAACAGCGTCGGAACGACGATCATGAACGCCGCCAGGTAGAGCGGTCGCTCGACGGGCACCGAGGTGAACAGCAGGCCGATGACGACGATGATGGCGCCGACGACGATGCCCCGGAGCGCGGCGGCGAGGATGTACGCCAGCACCATCGACGAGTACGACAGCGGCGACGTGAGCGTCTCGTGGATGTACTCGTTCCAGCGGCCGTGGAAGATGGAGAAGGAGGCGTTCTCGAAGGCGTTGGAGATGGCGCCGAGCACGACCAGGCCGGGGAGGATGAACAGGAGGTACTGGAAGCCGGCAATCTCGTCGATGCGGCTGCCGAGGATGACGCCGAAGACGGCGAAGTAGAGGACGTTCGTGATGGCCGGCGGGACGAAGGTGTTGCGCGGCCGGCGGACGAACCGGAGGATCTCCCGCTTCAGGAGCGAGCGGAAGCCGACGCCGAAGAGACCGCCGCCGGTCGCACGGCCGGTCGTCTCGGTGTCGTCCGCCGTGCGCGTCGACTCGGCGGCGCCGGGCGTCTCCGCCTCGCCAGCCACTATCCGACCACCTCGAGTTCCTCGGCGTCCTCGTCGGTGCGGGTCATGTCGACGAAGACCTCCTCCAGCGAGGCGCGGCGGACCTCCAGGTCGACGACCTCGTGGCCGGCGTACTCCAGTTCCCGCAGCAGGGCGGGCGCGACCCGGCCGCCGGCGGCGGCGGTGACGACGAGCGTGTCGCCGTCGAGGTCCGACTCGATGACGCCCTCGACGTCGAGGTCCGGCGTCGCGGCCGGTGCCTCCGCGAGGGTGACGTACACCTTGTCCGTGCCCCGCGAGCGGAGTTCGTCCGGCGTGGCCACCTCGACGACCCGGCCCGAGTCGGTGATGGCGACGCGGTCACAGAGCCGTTCGGCCTCCTCGATGTAGTGGGTCGTCAGCAGGATGGTGGTCCCCTCGGCGTTGAGTTCCTCGATGACGCGCCAGAGGTCCCGCCGGAGTTGCACGTCGACGCCGGCGGTCGGTTCGTCGAGGATGAGCAGTTCGGGGTCAGTCACGAGCGCGCGGGCGAGCAGAAAGCGACGCTTCATACCGCCGGAGAGCCAGTCGAAGCGGGTGTTCCGCTTGTCGTAGATGCCGACCGTCCGGAGGGCCTCCTCGGCGCGGCGCTCGGCCTCCGACTGGGGGATGCCGTGGTAGCCGGCCTTGTGTTCGAGCACCTCGTGGATGGGGAAGAACCGGTCGACGTTGAACTCCTGCGGCGAGAGACCGATGCGGTCGCGGGCCTCCCGATAGTCGTCTTCGACGTCGAAGCCGAACACCTCGGCGGTACCGCCGTCCTTGCGGACGAGACCGACGAGGACGTTGATGAACGTGGTCTTGCCGGCCCCGTTGGGACCGAGCAGTCCGAAGAACTCCCCGCGGTCGACGGTGAAGGACAGTCCGTCGAGCGCCTGCACGTCGCCGTACGACTTCGTGAGGTCGTCGGCGCGAATCGCGGGTTCCATGTGAAATCGGGGGCGCTCGCCGCGGTTAAGACTGCTGAAGACGGCCGACTGCTGCCGCCCGTTGCGGACCGGCGACATAAACCGCCCGACATAATCGGCGACGGATCTATCCGGCGGAGTTCGCAGATGACGGTATGGACAGGAGGGCGTTTCTGGGAGCGGCCGGCACGGCAGGGCTGGCCTCGCTTCTCGGAACCGGGCTGTCGGCCGCACAGGAGGCCGAGTTTACCCGCGAGGAGCACAGCGTCGAATCGTTCGACGGCGTCGAGATACCGACCGTGCTGTTCGTGCCGGACGGCGGCGCGGACGCGACCATCATGGCGACCCACGGCTGGGGTGGCTCGAAATCCAGCGTCGAGGGGTACGCCTCGCTGGCGGCGAACAACGGCTACGCCCTCGTCGTCTGGGACCAGCGCGGCTTCGGCGAGTCGACCGCCGAAGTGGGGCTGTCGGGACCGAAGGAGGTGGCCGACGTCTCGGCGCTCATCGACTTCCTCGAGGCCGACGAGCGGATAGCCGACGGGCCGGACGGCGACCCGCAAATCGGGATGATCGGCGCTTCCTACGGCGGCGGCATCCAGTTGAACGCCGCCGCCGTCGACGACCGCATCGACGCGCTGGTGCCGGTCGTCCCCTGGCACGACCTCTCGTTTTCGCTGGAACCGAACGGCGTCCCGAAACTCGGGTGGACGACGCTGTTGTACGGCGCCGGCATCGCGGCCGCCCGCGGGGTACAGAGCCCCGACCCCGAGAACCTCCAGCGGGGCGTCTCCCCCCGGCTGCACGAACTGTACACCGAGACGCTGGCGCGGAACGAACTCCCGTCTGAGGGCGAGGCGTTCCTGTCGGTGCGCTCGACCGCCGCGAAGGCCGACCGCATCGACACGCCGTCGCTGGTCGTCCAGGGGCTGCCCGACACGCTCTTTACACCCAACGAGGGCGAGCGCATCGTCGAGGACCTCCGGTCGGACGGCGTCGACTCCCGGCTCGTGCTGTTCAACGGCGGCCACACCGCAACCGAGACTGCCAGACCTGACGAACAGGTCGCCGAAATCGAGGACATGGCCATCGCCTGGTTCGACCAGCACATCCGCGGCAACGGCGAGTCAGGTCTCGCGTCGCTGACCTACTGGGACGTCCAGCAGGGTCGGTTCCGGGAGGCCGACGGCTTCCCGCCGAACGACGCGACGGTCGTCGAGCCGACGCTCGCCGACCTGGCGGGCGAGGGCCAAAGCGTCGTCGTCAACACCGGTGTGCCGACGTCGACGAGCCACTTCGTCCCGCAGAACACCGACGCCGCGCCCGTCTCGGTGGCCACCTTCGACCTCGAAATCGGGAGCGACCTCGAGGTGCTCGGGATTCCGGAACTGTCGCTGTCGGTGACACCGCTCGGCGCTCGCGCGTTCCTCTTCGGGAAGGTGTACCACGTCAGCGACGGGACGGAGACGCTCGTCAACAACCAGGTCGCGCCGGTCGCCATCGAGGGGACGCCCGGCGAGAGCCAGCAGGTCGAGTTCGAACTCGTCGGCTTCCAGCGGAACTTCTCGGCCGGCGACACCCTCCGCGTGGCGCTGGCGTCGACCGACGCCGGATTCACCTCGGCGCGGCAGGGCGCCGGCGTCGTCGTCGACCACGCGGGGTCGACGCTCTCGCTGCCGGTCGTCGGTAGCGATGGCGGCGACGACGGCGGCGGTGACGGTGACTCCGTCGACGTGTCGGCGTCGAGCGACGGCACGGCCTTCACCGGCGGGTCACACACCCGACAGGAGTTGACCGTCGAGGGCGGGCCGACGTTCGTCCGCGACCGCGTGCCGGACGGGTGGATCGTCGCCGCCGCCGACCGGGCCTACACCCGGACCGCGCCGCCGGAGACCACGGAGAACTACGTCGAGTTCGAGGGCGCCGTCACCGACGCCGACCCGGGATACGTCGCACGGGCGCCGTCGGGCCTCGACCAGACGCAGGCCTACACGTTCGGGCCGGTCGAGGTGAGCGAGAACGGCGAGGAGTGGCAGGTCGTCGGGGGAACCGACCGGACGGTACTTCTGGTGGGCGCGGACCTCTAGCGGCCACCAATTTTCGACCGAGAGATGCCGACGCCGCCCGGCGTGATGATTATCTGGTCGTCGTCCTTCTGGACGATGTCGCCGCCGACCTCCTCGGCGACCTGCCGGAGTTCGTCGGAGATGTGCTCCATCGTCCGGTCGGTCGTGCTGTGGCGTGTGATGTCCGCGACGACGATGTCGCCGTCGTAGACGGCGTCCTTGATGTCGATGACGTCGGTCTGTTCGCTGATGGAGGCGAACCGGATCTGCATGGCCGCCTCCGCTGCACCGGCGTCGAAGTCGTCCGTGTGTAGTTCCACGTAGTCCTCGGCGCTGTGGGAGTCTCCGCCGAGAAGCTTGCTCATAAGACCCATGTCTCCGTAACTGGTTGCTGAGGGCATAGGTTTTACGTCCGACGCATAGCCGACGCGCGGCGTTCTCCGGCCCGAAGTGAGAGAGCGGACCCGCGAGACGGCCCCGGCGAACCCACCTTTTTCAGCCGCGCCGTCCCATCGACGGCCGTGACCTTCAGCATCTGCGTCCACGAACCGTACACCGACGACGACGGCGAACCGCAACACCGCTTCGGCGTCGCCGTCACCACACGGCTGGCCGGCGTCGGAACGCTGTGTCCGTTCGCCAGCGAACACGGCGCCGTGGCGACCCAGAGTCTCGTCAACGTCGAGTTGGGCCGGAAGGGGCTGACCTACCTCGCCGACGGTCTCGCCGTCGAGGACGCCCTCCAGTCGCTTCTGAACGCCGACGATGGCGCCCCGAACCGCCAGCTACACGGCGTCGACACCGACGGCTCCTTCGTCTTCTCCGGCGAGGAGTGCAAGCCGTGGTTCGGCCACCACGACGGCAGCGACGCCGTCGACGGCCACTACACCGT
The DNA here is from genome assembly GCF_024298905.1 of Natronomonas marina. Classification (NCBI taxonomy): domain Archaea; kingdom Methanobacteriati; phylum Methanobacteriota; class Halobacteria; order Halobacteriales; family Natronomonadaceae; genus Natronomonas; species Natronomonas marina. The sequence continues at coordinate 273,419 of NZ_CP101154.1, read as the reverse complement.
CGCGGGGAACCTCCTGACCGGCGAGGCGGTCGTGGAGGCCGTGTCGGACGCCTACGAGGCGACGGCGCCGCCGGCCGACGCGGGACCGACGACCCCCGACGGCGACCCCGCACCGCTCCCGGAGCGCCTCGTCGACGCGCTGGCGGCCGGACACGAGACCGGCGGCGACAAGCGCGAGGAGTTGACCGTCCAGAGCGCCGCCCTCGTCGTCGAGGATACCGAAGAACGACCCTTCGAGCGCGCCTACACCGACCTCCGGGTCGACGCCACCGAGACGCCCATCGCCGACCTCCGGGAGACCTACGAACTGGCCGTCCAGGGCCACGAGGACGCCATGGCGAAGTACGAGACGGCCTACGAGGAAGACGAGATGTCGGACGTGGACGACGAGTAGCGAGGCGGCCGCATCCTGGTGGCTGAAGGGCGAGCACGCCCGGTGGTGCCCGGACGACGCAAGCACTGGAGCGAACGGAGCGAGCGAAGCGCACAGCGAGTCCCGTCGCCCCGGGCGTGCGAGGGCTTCAGGAGGTGTTGTTCTCGGCGTTGCTGCCGACAGTTCGCCCGAATCGGACCAGGACGCGCTCGTTCAGACGTGGAACTCGTAGAGGTCGTCGCCGACGTGGTGGAGGTTCTCCAGCACCTTCCCGGAGTCGCCGACCATGTCGTCGCCGCTGGTGTCGGCGCGGGCGACCGCCAGCGCCTTGCCGTGGGTCTCCTCGACGACGACGACGAGGTCGCCCGGTTCGATGTCGTCGGTGGCCTCGACGATGCCGGGGCGCATGACGTTTGCGCCGTCGGAGACGAAGGAGATGGCCCCCGAATCGACGGTGACGACGTGGTTCTCGGGAGGGTACTCGTTGGCGCCGCGAACCGTCAGGAACAGGTCGCCGTCGAAGGAGGCCACGAGCGGTTCGCCGTCGACCAGCACGACCTCGCGGTCGACGTCGGTGAACTCGACGCGCTCGTAGTCGTCGCCGTCGAGTTCGATCCCGAGGTGGTCGGCGAGCGACGCCGCGAGTTCGTCGATTTCGTCCGAACGGAGGTGGTGACGCGACTTGATTTCCATACCTCGGGTCGGTCCGTGATGGGCTAAAAACCGCCGGTCCGGGTCGCTGGCGGGCGCGTCGCTCGCCACCGGCGCACCCGCCACCGCTAAGTTCGCGGCGTCCCGGGTACGGGCATGATAGACCTGCGGAGCGAAACCGTGACGAAGCCCTCGGCCGCGATGCGGGAGGCCGCCGCCGACGCCGACGTTGGCGACGACGTCTACGGCGAGGACCCGACCGTCGACGACCTCGAGAGCCGCTTTACGGACCTCGTCGGCAAGGAGGCGGCGCTGTTCGTCCCCTCGGGAACGATGGGCAACCAGGTGGCGGCGCGCGTCCACACCGAGCGCGGCCAGGAGGTCCTCCTCGAGCGCGAGAGCCACGTCTACAAGTGGGAACTGGCGGGGCTGGCACAGCACGCCGAACTGCAGGCCCGACCCGTCGACGGCGGGCCGCGCGGCGTCGTCACCCCCGAGGCGGTCGAGGCAGGCTACGTCGCCGCCGACGACCACCGGCCCGGAACCGGACTCGTGTGTCTGGAGAACACCCACAACAGCCGGGGCGGGACGGCCATCGCGGCCGACCGCATCGACGCGGCCTGCGAGACCGCCCACGACCGGAACGTGCCGGTCCACCTCGACGGCGCGCGACTGTTCAACGCGGCGGCGGCGCTGGACGTCGACGCCGCACGGCTGGCCCGCGAGGTCGATTCGGTGATGTGCTGTCTCTCGAAGGGGCTGGGCGCGCCCGTCGGGTCGATGCTGGCCGGCAGCGAGTCGTTCGTCGCCGAGGCCCGCCGGACCCGGAAACTGTTCGGCGGCGGGATGCGGCAGGCCGGCGTAATCGCCGCGCCGGGGCTGCACGCCCTGGAGAACCGGGGGCGGCTGGCCTCCGACCACGACAACGCCGAGCGGCTGGCGTCGGGGCTGGACGACGTCGACGGCCTCCGGGCCCGCGACCCGGAGACGAACATCGTTCTCGTGGAGACCGACGGGCCCGCCGAGGCGTTCCTCGAACGGTGCGAGGACGCCGGGGTCCTGGGGGTCCCGTTCGGGGAGCGCGTCGTCCGGTTCTGTACGCACTTAGACGTCGACCGCGGGGACGTCGAGACTGCCGTCGAGCGTATCGAGACGCTCTAGCGGCGCCCCTTGCGCATCCCCTCGGTGAAGCTCACGAGCGTCCGGCGGATGAGCAGGAAGAAGGCGAATACGACGAGCAGAAGCACCGCGATGATGCCGACCAGCACGGGGTCGACGTCACCCGGGAGTGACTGTGCGACCGTGGCCGGGGGCGTGGCGACGAGGGGGAGCGTGGGGTGCATGACAGGCAGTTTTCACCCCAGCGCAAAGTCGTTTCCGGGAACAAGGTTCATGCCGATTCACGCGAAACGCCATTCCGATGAGCCTCCTGCCCTCCAGTCCGGACGTCTCCCCGGACAGCGACCCACGGCTCGTCGGTCTCGACAGCGAGGAGGCCGACGAGCTGATGGCCGCTCTCTCCTCGGAGACGGCCCGGCGGCTGCTGGCGGAACTCCACGACGAGCCCGCGCCGCCGGGCGAACTCGCCGACCGCGTCGACACCTCGCTGCAGAACGCCCAGTACCACCTCGAGAAGCTCGAAAACGCCGGCGCCATCGAGGACGTCGGCACCGCCTACTCCGAGAAGGGCCGCGAGATGACAGTCTACGGCCCCGCCGACAGCCCGCTGGTCATCTACGCCGGCGAGCAGGAGCGGGCCTCCGGGCTCCGGGCCGCCCTCTCGCGGCTCTTCGGCGGCGTCCTCGCGCTCGTGGTCGGCTCGCTGGCCGTCCAGGAACTGTTCGGTCGGAGCCTCCTCAGCGACCTGGCGGGGACCGGGTCGGGCGCCGGCGGCGACCCCAACGGTGGCGCGGGGGGCGACGACGGGGACACCGGGTTCGATGCCAACGCCACCGAGGATGGGGGTACCCCGACCGACGAGGTCGGCATCTCGGTGAACGACGACGCCGGGACGGCGACGCCGGAGGGTACCCCGGCCGGGGGCAACGGCGGGGACGGACGGGCGACCGAGACGCCGCTCGAGGAGGAGACGGCGGTCCCGACCGACGAGCCGAGAATCGCCACCGAGACGGAGGCCGTCGAACGGCAGGCCGGGACGCCGACGGAGGCACCGGCCGCCACGGAGACGGCCGCCGCGCAGGACGGCGGCGCGGGACCGCTCGACTTTCTCGACGGCCTCCTCGACGGCCTGATCGCTGGGGGACTGCCGCCCGGACTGGCCTTCTTCGTCGGCGGGTTCACCGTGCTGTCGGTCGTCGTCGTGATGACCTACCTCCGGGCACAGCCCTGAGCGGGTCGGTTTCGGTAGCTAAAACCGCCGTTTGAGCCTACGCATCTCCTTTATCACGGGCGCTCCACGGTCGAGACGCGCCGGGGACATCGGCCCTCGCGTGGTCCCGCACCCCGCGTTCGGTCCCTCCCGTTTCGGCCCTCCCCCCACCGGACCCCGCACTTCGGCCCTCCCCACCGGACCCCGCACTTCGGCCCTCCCCCCACCGGACCCCGGCGTCCCCTGCCCCCGTACTTCTCATCCCTGTCGGTCCACGGACCGCGGTTCGACGACGAACTCCTCGAAGGTCTCGCCGGACGGTTCGACGAGTCGGCCGCGGGCGAGACCGGCGTCGTCGTCCCACTGCAGTTCCGCGTGCGCCGGGCGGTGCCACCGCGGGTCGGCGTGGCTGCCGGGGTTACAGAAGGGGACCTCCCCCTCGTGGAACCCCGGTTCGTGAGAGTGACCGAAGGCGACCAGATCGGCGCTGGCCTGCCGGCCCGCCATCGCCAGCGCCGTGTCGGTGTGTTCGTGGCCGTGGACGACGAGGATTCGGAGGCCGGCCCACTCGACGATTCGGTCGGCGGGCACGCGCTCGCGGACCGCCGGCGGGTCGTTGTTGCCGTAGACGCCACGGAGGTCACACCGCGACTGGAAGGCCTCGAACACCTCGGCGGTCACGAAGTCGCCGGCGTGAACCACCAGGTCGGCTTCCTCGACGACGGTCTCGGTGCGACCCTCGAGGCAGGCCGACTCGCGGCCGTGGGTGTCCGAGATGACGACGAGCATGCCGGCCGTAGACGCGCCGCCGGTATGACACCACCGGCTCCAGCCCGTCACCACGAGCGCGTCGTGGGACCGTCCGCAGGGACTCGGTTCCGACCGTGGTTCGGCGAACCACCCGCCGGAGCAGACGTGCGAACTAACTGCCGTCGGTTCTGCCAACTGCGATAGACGTGCTTCGCGGCGTACTGCGTACAGCGCACGTATCGGTCACTTCCGGAAGTCGCAGACCCAAATTGGTCGTGCTCGATTTCGACAATACTATACAAATGTGGCGTCTACCGGACGATATGACGCCCCTCCAGACGTTCGGAGTCAATCCACTCGGTAGTTTAGTGCTGGCACTCGTAGTGCCGTTCGTAATCGTCCTCTTCGGGACGTATCTGGGGGTTCTCGGGGCGCTACAGACGTTCTTCGGTGAGTCGTCGTGGCAGGACGTCTCGACCGCTGAGGAAGAGTGAAACGCGCTCCCGACGACCGCCGATGCAGTACGGGTGGATAATCGACCCCGGTAGTCGGTGATAGATACACGCTCCGTATCCGGCACGGCGTTCTTGCCAGGCAGTAGTAATTCAGCGGACCGACCGACACGTCGGTCCCCTCCGCGGACCGATTCGCCGACGGTTCCGACGAGGTGCGGGACCCGCTCGCTGCCATCTCGCCAGGATACCAACGGCTTAGTGGCCTCCCCCCGACGCCGTTCGTATGGCTGGCGGTAGTACCGGCGTCGTCGTCGCTGCGATGTTCGCAAACGGGGGGATCGCCGTCCTGAAGTTCATCGGCTTCCTGCTGACCGGGAGTCCCTCCATGCTCGCCGAGACGTATCACTCCATCTCCGACACGGGCAACCAGGTGCTGTTGCTCATCGGCATCAAGTACAGCCAGCAGGACGCAAACCAGGCGCACCCGTTCGGCTACGGGAAGGCGCAGTACTTCTACGCCTTCCTCGTCTCCGTGCTGCTGTTCGGCATCGCGGGCTGGGAGAGCCTCAACCACGGCATCCACAAGTTACGACACCCGAACGAGGGTGGGGGCGGCGGCGCCGCGGAGTTCCTGGGGTTCACCGTCGACATCGCGCTGCCGTTCGACCCCTTCTGGGTGTCGGTGGTGGTCCTGCTCGGCGGCATCGTCTTCGAGACGTACGCGTTCGTGAAGGCGAGGGCCGAACTGAAACGCCAGATGGAGGAGTACGGCTGGTCGGGCTACCGGGAAGCCTTCGAGCAGACGAGCGACCTGACGACGCTGACCGCCTTCACCGAGGACACCGTCGCGCTCGTCGGACTGATCGTGGCGCTGGTCGGCATCACCGCCGCGCGCGTCCTCGACAATCCCCTCTACGACGCCGCCGGCGCGGTCGTCATCGGCGTCCTGCTGATGCTGTTCGCGGTGCTTCTCGCCATCGAGAACAAGCGACTCATCGTCGGCGAGAGCCTCGCGTCCGAGGTCGAGGCAGACCTCGAGAGGATCATCACCGGCCACGACGGCGTCGTCGGAATTGACGGCTTCCGGACGGTGTTCGTCGGGCCACAGGACGCCCTCGTGACGGCCGACGTGAGCTTCTCCCCGGGGCTCGAGACGGCCGACATCGACACGACCATCGACGACATCGAGGCGGCCGTCAAGGAGCGCGACGACCGGGTGAGCATCGTCTACGTCGAGCCCGAAGTGTAGGCCGACGAATCCTCACGCCCGCCGTTTCGAGGGGTTTTTGCCCGGCTGTCGGCAAGGAGCGGTATGCTCAGGGCGGGCGTCATCGCAGTACAGGGCGACGTCGCCGAACACGCGGCGGCCATCCGGCGGGCCGCCGAGCGCCACGGCGAGTCCGTCAGCGTCGAGGAGATACGGACCGCCGGGACCGTCCCGGACTGCGATCTGCTGTTGATGCCGGGTGGGGAGTCGACGACCATCTCCCGGCTCCTGGCCGAGGAGGGTATCGACGAGGAGGTCCGCGAGTTCGCGGCCTCGGGCAAGCCGATGCTCGTCACCTGTGCCGGCCTCATCGTCGCCAGCCGGGACGCGAAGGACGACCGGGTGGCGACGCTTTCCGTCCTCGACGTCACCGTCGACCGCAACGCCTTCGGCCGCCAGAAGGACAGTTTCGAGGCGGCGCTGGACGTCCGCGGACTCGACGACCCGTTCCCGGCGGTGTTCATCCGGGCGCCCGCCATCGGCGAGGTGGGCGACGGCGTCGAGGTGCTGGCCGAGTTCGACGGCCGCCCCGTCGCCGTCCGCCAGGACAACGTCGTCGGCACCGCGTTCCACCCCGAATTGACCGACGACTCCCGTATCCACGGACTGGCGTTCTTCGAGTCGGACTGATCGGGTCGGTCCCGTCGCCGTTCGACCGCTTGCCATCGCTTCGCGCCCGGAACTCCGAAACACCGGAAGGTTCGCACGGCTCACCTTCCGAGCTTCGAGATTCCGGCCGTTCGCTACGGCGTCACGACCGAAATCTCGAAACACTATCCTTTTCACCCTGCTGTCGAAAACTGACTGTATAATGGGCCGACGCAAGAAGATCGTACAGGAGTGTGAACGGCTGATGGACGAGCCGAAGAACATTCGGAACATCGCCATCGCCGCCCACGTCGACCACGGGAAGACGACGCTGACCGACAACCTGCTGGCCGGCGCCGGCATGATCGCCGACGAGAGCGCGGGCCAGCAGCTCGCGATGGACACCGAGGAGGACGAACAGGAGCGCGGAATCACCATCGACGCCGCCAACGTCTCGATGACCCACGAGTACGAGGGAGCCAACCACCTCATCAACCTCATCGACACGCCGGGCCACGTCGACTTCGGCGGCGACGTCACCCGGGCGATGCGGGCCGTCGACGGCGCGCTCGTCGTCGTCGACGCCGTCGAGGGCGCGATGCCCCAGACGGAAACCGTCCTCCGACAGGCGCTGCGCGAGGGCGTCAAGCCGACGCTGTTCATCAACAAGGTCGACCGTCTCATCTCCGAACTGCAGGAGGGTCCCCAGGAGATGCAGGAGCGACTCACCGGTGTCATCCGCGACGTCAACGACCTCATCCGCGGGATGACCGAGGAGATGGACGACATCGACGAGGACTGGACGGTCTCCGTCGAGGAGGGCACCGTCGGGTTCGGGTCGGCGCTGTACAAGTGGGGCGTCTCGATGCCGTCGATGCAGCGCACCGGCATGGACTTCGGCGAGATCATCGACCTCGAGCAGGCCGACAAGCGCCAGGAACTCCACGAGCGGACGCCGCTTTCGGACGTCGTCCTCGACATGGTCTGTGAGCACTTCCCGGACCCCATCGAGGCCCAGCCCCGCCGTATTCCGCGCATCTGGCGCGGCGACGCCGACTCCGAGATCGCCGGGACGATGGAGATGGTCGACGAGGACGGCGAACTCGTCATGATGGTCACCGACATCGGGATCGACCCCCACGCCGGCGAGATCGCCGCCGGCCGCGTGTTCTCCGGCACCATCGAGAAGGGCCAAGAACTGTACGTCTCCGGGACCGCCGGGACGAACCGCGTCCAGAGCGTCGGCATCTACATGGGCGGCGAGCGCGAGGAGGTCGAGCGCGTCCCCGCCGGCAACATCGCCGCCGTCACCGGCCTGAAGGACGCCATCGCCGGCTCGACGGTCTCCAGCGTCGAGATGACGCCGTTCGAGTCCATCGAGCACATCTCCGAGCCCGTCATCACGAAGTCCGTCGAGGCGAGGAACATGGACGACCTGCCGAAGCTCATCGAGACGCTCCAGCAGGTCGCAAAGGAAGACCCCACCATCCAGATCGAGATCAACGAGGACACCGGCGAACACCTCATCTCCGGGCAGGGCGAACTCCACCTCGAGGTCATCACCCAGCGCATCGAGCGCAACCAGGGCATCCCGGTCAACACCGGCGAACCCATCGTCGTCTACCGGGAGTCGCCGCAGGGCTCCTCGCGCGAGGTCGAGGGGCGGTCGCCGAACAACCACAACCGGTTCTACATCACCGTCGAACCGCTCGGCGACGACATCGTCGAGTCCATCAAGATGGGCGACGTCTCGATGGACATGCCCGAACTCGAGCGCCGCGAGGAGCTCATGGAGCAGGGCATGGAGAAGGACACTGCCCAGAACGTCGAGACCATCCACGGCACCAACGTCTTCATCGACGACACGAAGGGTATCCAGCACCTCAACGAGACGATGGAGCTGGTCATCGAGGGCCTCGAGGAGGCGCTCGACGACGGCCCGCTGGCCGCCGAACCCGTCGAGGGCGCGCTGATCCGCCTGCACGACGCCCGCCTCCACGAGGACGCCATCCACCGCGGCCCCGCACAGGTCATCCCCGCCGTCCGGCAGGCCGTCCACAACGCCCTCGTGGACGCCGAAATCAAGCTCCTGGAACCCATCCAGGAGGTCCGCATCGACGTGCCCAACGAGCACATGGGCGCCGCCTCCGGCGAGATCCAGGGTCGCCGCGGCCGCGTCGACGACATGTACCAGGAGGGAGACCTCATGGTCGTCGAGGGCATCGCGCCCGTCGACGAGATGATCGGCTTCTCCAGCGACATCCGCTCGGCGACGGAGGGCCGCGCCTCCTGGAACACCGAGAACGCCGGCTTCCGCGTGATGGCCGACAACCTCCAGCCCGAAATCATCACCGAGATCCGCGAGCGGAAGGGCATGAAGACGGAACTGCCCGAGCAGATTGACTACTTCTGAATCGACGTGTGAGTCAATTTGGCGGCTATGACTCACGTCACGGCCGTCGACTCACGGCGCCACGGCCGTGACTCGACAGGAAGCGCGTGACGGTCGTCTCCTCGAGGTGGACGGGCTCGTAGGGCTCGGTGTCTTCGACGAGAGAGTCGTCGACGGGTCGCAGTGAGTCGACGGCGATGACCGCCGTCTTGTCCCCTTCCCCGTCGAGATTAGGGTGCCCGTGTTGCAGTCGTGCGACAGGGGGGGAGGGTCCCCCCCGACAGCCGTACGGGACGGTAGACCCGAGTCATGCGGTGGACATCACTGTCTACGATTCAGCAGCCGCAGAGAGTCCCCCAACGAGGATGATTGCTGCTGCAATCCAGTTCATACTGATGCCACTGATTGTGCTTGTCAGCGGCTGTGCCAACGCGATATAGACGATTACGATGGCCGCGACACCCATCGGTGCAACGCTGGATGCGTCGACGCTGTTACTCATCCCACCGCCACCACTGCTGTCGCCCTGTACATCGCCGAATCGGAGGTCGTCGTCATCACTTGTCATTGATGTCACCAGTCTCTCGGCTTCCCTGCCGCGTACCACTCGAGTATCTCCCTCGCGTCGTACTGCTCAACCACTCGAGCAAGGTCCTCACCGTCGAGGCACTTGATGTCGAGGTCGGCCGCCAGTTCCGTCGCGTTACTCGTGAACGAGCCCGTCGTGACGATTGTAACGCCCTCAACGTCGTCTCGTTGTTGTCGGAGTGCGGCGTACTGCTGTACCTCGCGGCTCGACACCTTGTTGTCCTCGCCGTACCGCTTGCACTGGACGACCGTCTTCGCGCCACCGCTCGGGGGCTGGCCGAGTACGTCGATACCTCGGTCTGGTCCGGGCGGCATCACCTCAGTCGACCATCCCTGCCGCTCCTGCCACACGTCTGCGACGAACTGCTCGAAGTGGCGTGGGGACAGACTGCGCAGCGTCGTCAGGTAATCAGAGGAGGCCACCATTATCGTCGTGCCAGTTCGGTCGATGCTCGTTCAGCGTCTCCTTGACGTAGCTCACCGAACAGTCACAATTAGAGGCGATCTGCCTCGGGTCCGTGACCATCGAGTCGTACTGTCTGAGGATACAGTCCTGAAGCTTGGTCGTGTCGCTGGACCCGCCACCACCGAACATAGGGGTGCAGTTGATGTGATGACTAATCAAGGTTCGGGGAAGTCACAACATCAAACATGAGTCGCCACGGCGGTGTCACTGTGACATGGCGCTTGACGCACTGAGGCCGTGTCGTTGGCCAACAGATGCCTCGGCGCGGTATATCGGACACTTGTGTAGGTACTGCCATACTTTTGTTGATGAATGTTGTTTTTATATAATTAGACAGAATGGTTAGCAGCCCCCATCCATGTATAGTACACTATGATCACAACGATGTGACCACTGTGTAACCGCGTGACTGCCGTCAAGTCCGGTCGTGCGAGCGCGCGACCCCCCAGCTGGACGGGCGTTCAGTTGCAGCGCCACGGGCGTCGCGGTTGTCGGCGAGATGGACCCGGCGGCTGTGCCGCCGGGTCGGCAAAACGTGGGGAAAATATGCGCGCGTACTCCTTCCGCGAGCCGTCGGCTCGCTCCAGTCCGTGCGCGCTACGGCGCTCGCTCCGCTCGCACCGCGAACCGCTCGCTCACTTCGTTCGCTCGCGGATGCTGGAAATTGCTCTCCACCGGCCATTCCATGACGGAAACGCTTTGTTGCACCGTTGCCTGATACCGGTTCCATGACCGACGACGACCGACGACGGGCCGATGGTAACCGGACGGCCGACGGCGGCACTGACCTCGCGGACCTCGACCTTGAGGTTGGATTCACGCTCGGACTCGGCATGGAGTTCGAACCGACCGTCCGGTGGGCCGCGAGCGAGGGCTTCGATTTCGTGGAACTGTTACTCGACGGGCCCTACGCCCGCGAGCGAATCGCCGACCGAGCGGAGTCGATGCGGTCGGCGCTGACGGACGCCGGCGTGGGTATCGTCGTCCACCTGCCGTTCGTCGTCGACCCGGGGTCGCCGTTCGCGCCCGTCCGGGCGGGCGCGGTCGAGGAACTCACTGCCGGGATGGACCTCGCGGCCGACCTCGGGGCGGAGACTGTCGTCTTCCACCCCTCCTCGGACGCCTGGGACCTCGGATGGGCGGAGACGGAGACCCGGGGGTTCGTCCACGAGGCGCTCGACGAGTTGGTGCCCGCGGCGATCGAGCACGGTCTGGACCCGTGCCTCGAGAACATCGTCTCGAGTTACTACGTCGCCGCCCGGTTCCCGGAACTGCTGGAGCGGTACCCGGACGCCTCGATGACGTTCGACACCAGCCACGCCCTGCTGTCCGGGATGGACGAGGCCGCCCAGGCGGCGTTCTGCCGCGAGCACGCGGGCCGGATCGGTCACCTCCACCTGGTGGACACGCGCGGCGGCGACGACGAACACCTGCCGGTCGGGATGGGCCGAATCGACTTCGAGACGGCGCTCGGGGGGCTGGCCGACGCCGGCTGGTCGGGCACCGCGACGCTGGAGGTCGGCACCGAGGACCGCGACACGATCGCCCTCGGGAAACGACACGTCCGAACGCTGGTCGGCGACCGCTGACGAGGGGCGTCGACCGGCGAAAATCCCCGGATTACTTAAAAATAGCCGAGTTTGCCCGGCGTAAGTCACTACCTTATCTCTAGCGACGGTACAGGTGATGCGTGATACTGTTCGACAACTGATGGCAGTGCTGGTCGCGGTGGGCCTGTTCACGGGAATGTCCGTTGCGCCCGTCGCGGCGGCGGACGACGGGCTCGACATCGGAGAGGACGGCATAGAAATCGGCGGTGACGACGGCATCAGCGTCGGAGTTGGCGCCGACGACGGTGTCGAGGTCGGTGCGGGCGGCGAGGAAGGCGTCCAGGTCGGCGCCGGTCCCGACGACGGCGTCGAGGTCGGTGCGGGCGGCGAGGAAGGCGTCCAGGTCGGCGCTGGCCCCGACGACGGCGTCGAGGTCGGTGCGGGCGGCGAGGAAGGCGTCCAGGTCGGCGCTGGCCCCGACGACGGCGTCGAGGTCGGTGCGGGCGGCGAGGAAGGCGTCCAGGTCGGCGCTGGCCCCGACGACGGCGTGAACGCGAGCGTCGCCGGTGACGAGGGCGTCCAGGTCGGCGCCGGTCCCGACGACGGCGTCGAGGCCAGCGTCGCCGGCAAGGACGTCACCGACGGTGCCCCCGACGACGTCGTCTCCGGCGTGGAGACGCTGGACAGCAACGGCGTCAACGAGCAGGCGACGGGCAGCCTTCCGGGGACCAACGGTTCGTTCGTGCCGGGAACCAACGGGACGTTCGGCCCGGGGACCGGCGAGGGGCTGAACCTCACCGCGATCACCGGCGTCGACGTCTGTGAGCTGCTGCGGGTCTCGAACAACAAGCTGCCGACGGGATCGCTCCCGGGCCTCGACAGCCTGCCCTCGGAGTTTGCGCCGCCGGGCGTCCCGACGAATCTGCTGACGACGGAGACCGTCGTCGGGCTCGTCACGGGTGCCATCCCGGGCGGCTGTGAGGTCGTCGACCTCGAGGACCCCCAGCTCGACCCGACGGACCCGCCGACCGAACCCGACCAGACCGCCGAAGTGATGCGGTTCAGCCGGGTCGATAACGGCCTCGCCGCGACGTTCCTGTACAAGGGTACGCTGAACGAGTCCGGCGACGGACCGTCGATCGATACGTCGCCGGGGATGTTCCTCAGTCCCACCGTTCAGGACGTCCGACCGGACTTCGTCCTCAACGTCGGCGAGGGCGACTACGGCGCTGATCCGGTGATTCGGCGCAACAACGACAGTATCAGGCTGCAGGGCGTCATCATCCTGGTCGGTGACAGGGCAGGAGTCGACGTCGAGTGTACCGACATGAAGGAGTTCGACGGCGATCTCAGCGAGGAGAACCTGGCCGACCTCGGCCCCTGCGACTACGAACTCATCGGCCTCCCGAGCCTCGTGACTCCCGAGGACGCCTTCCAGATACTCGGGAGTCTCGGCGAGGGCCCGGGCATCGATCCCGGTAATCTACCGATAGACCCCGGTCAGCTCCTGGGCCTCTAAATCGGGATGGATCGACGCGTGACGCTTGTGGCCGCTCTCGTCTGTCTGGTCGCCCTCTCGGGCTGTTCGGCGCTGATCGGTGACGAGGGAACGCCCGCACCGACGGCCGAGCCCGACGGGACCGTAACGGCCACTGCGACCCCGACGGGGTCGCCGGGGACGCCGACGACCGCGACGGAAGACGCCGGGGCGACCCCGACGACGACACCCACGACGGTGCCGTCCACCCCGACGGCGACCCGAACGGGGGAAACCTCGGGAACCTCGTTCGACGCATCGGCCCTCGAAGCGGCTCACGTCCGCAGTCTCCGGGACGCCGGGAGCTTCCGAACCTCGAGTTCGCTCGTGATCCGCAACGAGACCACGACACGGATCATAAACGGGAGCTACGTGATCGAGGCGGGCGGGCCGGCGCTGAACTCGGCGAACGTGACGTTCGTCACCGAGAGCGAAACCAGCGACTTCCCGCCGACGACCCGGTACACGGAAGGTGAGACGACCTACGAGCGCCGAATCGAGGACGACCGGATCGTCTACCGGAAGGGCGTCGAGCCGTACAACGTCTCGGATCCCGACCCGGTCGATCCCAGGGTCGCCTACACGCTGGGGAGCATCGCTACGGCGGTCGTCAACGGCTCGACGTGGAACGTGACCGGGACCGGAACCCTCGAGGGAGCCGACGTCACGCGGTACGAGGCGTCCGGCGACGCGTTCGACGCCGAGGGGTACCCGAACGCGAACGGGACCGCGACGCTCGTCGTCGACGAGACCGGAATCGTGCGGTTCGTCGCCTACCGGTTCGCCGCGACGCCGGACGGCGAACGAACCGAGTACGTCTACGAGGCCGGCTACACCGACGTCGGCGCGACGACGGTCGAAGAGCCCGAGTGGACCGCCGAGGCCTGAGGCGCCGCGAGCGAGCGGCGGTGCCGAACTCGGAGAGTTTTGCGAACCCCGTCGTTCTTATACCACGGGACGCGTGAGTCATCCCTGATGAACGAACGTCCGAGGGTGAAGCGATGAGCGAGGCGGACGCCCGGTCGTACACGGTCCGGCTGGAGCTCGTCGACGAACCCGGCGAACTGCTGCGCGCGCTCGAGCCCATCGCCGACAACGGCGGGAACCTGCTCTCTATCTTCCACGAGCGCGGCAACGTCACACCGCGCGGACACATCCCGGTGGAGGTCGACCTCGAGGCCACCCAGACGCAGTTCGACGTCATCGTCGACGCGCTGCGGGAGGCCGGCGTCAACGTCATCCAGGCCGGCGCCGAGCGCTACAGCGAGGAGCTGACGGTCGTGCTTGTCGGCGACCTCGTCGAGACGGACCTCTCGGACACGCTGCGGCGAGTGCAGGACTGCGGCGGCGTCTCGGTCGCGGACGTGTCGCTGTCGGCGCCGGCCGGCACGGGCGGTCCCTCCAGCGCCCGGTTGCGGCTGGTCGCAAGCGAGGGCCGAACGGCGGAGGCGCTGTCGGCCGTCCGCGAGGTGGCCGACGGGAAGGGACTCAGGGTCGTCGAGCCGCTGACGGAGGGGTCGGCGTGAGACTCGCCGTCGTCGGCGCGGGCGCGGTCGGGACGTCCGTCGTCGAGTTGGCCGGCGAGTACGGTCACGACGTCGTCGCACTCGCGGACTCGACGAGTTCCGTCGTCGACGAGGACGGGCTGAACCCCGAGGAGGTCCTCTCGCGCAAGCGGAGTCGCGGCGTGGTCGGCAGCGCGGACGTCGACGCCGCCTTGGAGGCCGACTACGACGTCCTCGTCGAGGCGACGCCGACCACGCTCGGCGACGCCGAGCCGGGCTTTTCGCACGTCCGGCGGGCGCTGGAGCGGGACCGCCACGTCGTGCTTGCGAACAAGGGGCCGGTCGCGGAGCGCTACGACGAGGTGCGCGAACTGGAGGCCGACTCGGCGGGGTCCGTGCTGTTCGAGGCGGCCGTCGGCGGCGCCATCCCGGTGCTGTCGACGGTCGACGACCTCGACGGCCAGGTGACCGCCGCCCGGGGCGTCCTCAACGGGACGGCGAACTTCATCCTCTCGCGGATGGCCGCCGAGGGGCTGGGCTACGAGCACGTCCTGGCGGAGGCCCAGGACCTCGGCGTCGCCGAGGCCGACCCGACCTTCGACGTCGAGGGCACCGACGCGGCCCTGAAGTGCGTCATCCTGGCGAACGTGCTGTACGAGGCGTCGTACACCCTCGCGGACGCGACGGTCGAGGGTATCGCCGACCTGCCGGGCAGCGCCCTGGAGCTGGCCGCCGAGGACGGCCGGACCATCCGGCTCATCGGCGAGGTGGCCGACGGCGCGGTCCGGGTCGGACCGCGACTGGTGCCCGAAAGCGGGACGCTCGCGGTCTCGGGGACGCTCAACATCGTCCAGCTGGAGACCGAACACGCCGGCCGGCTGAACATCTCCGGGCGCGGGGCGGGCGGGCCCGAGACCGCGAGCGCGGTGCTGGCCGACGTCGGACGCCTGCCGCCGCTGGAGTAGACCGCCCGGAGCCGTTCCACTCGGCACCCGGCTACCACCCCGTGTCGTCGGCGGAACGACGGGAGGAGCGGCGTCTCGACCCCCTGACACCTCCGTCCCGTACCGTCCGGTCGCCCCGTGACATCCGGTCGCAAACCGCCCGACGCGCCCGGTTTCGGTCGAATCCCTTTCGAAATCGTTTTACGGGACACTGACGAAAGGCTCCGATATAGCGCCTTTGCGCGTGAGACAACCATGAGCGACAAACCGCACCAGAACCTGGCCGTCATCGGCCACGTCGACCACGGAAAGAGCACGATGGTCGGGCGGCTCCTCTTCGAGACCGGGAGCGTACCCGAGCACGTCATCGAGCAGTACCGCGAGGAAGCAGAAGAGAAGGGCAAGGGCGGCTTCGAGTTCGCCTACGTGATGGACAACCTCGCCGAGGAGCGCGAGCGCGGCGTCACCATCGACATCGCCCACCAGGAGTTCGACACCGACGAGTACTACTTCACCATCGTCGACTGTCCGGGCCACCGCGACTTCGTCAAGAACATGATCACCGGCGCGAGCCAGGCCGACAACGCGGTCCTGGTCGTCGCCGCCGACGACGGCGTCCAGCCGCAGACCCAGGAGCACGTCTTCCTGGCCCGCACCCTGGGCATCGACGAGCTCATCGTCGCCGTCAACAAGATGGACCTCGTCGACTACAGCGAGACCGACTACAAGCAGGTCGTCGAGGAAGTCAAGGAACTGCTCCAGCAGGTCCAGTTCAACGTCGACGACGCCTCGTTCATCCCGACCTCGGCCTTCGAGGGCGACAACGTCTCCGAGGCGTCCGACAACACGCCCTGGTACGACGACGAGACGCTGCTGGAGGCCCTCAACAGCCTGCCGGAGCCGCAGCCGCCGACGGACGCGCCGCTGCGTCTCCCCATCCAGGACGTCTACACCATCTCGGGTATCGGGACCGTCCCGGTCGGCCGCGTCGAGACCGGCCTGCTGAACACGGGCGACAACGTCTCCTTCCAGCCGAGCGACGTCGGTGGCGAGGTCAAGACCATCGAGATGCACCACGAGGAGGTCCCCAAGGCCGAGCCCGGTGACAACGTCGGATTCAACGTCCGCGGCATCGGCAAGGACGACATCCGCCGTGGCGACGTCTGTGGCCCGGCCGACGACCCGCCGACGGTCGCCGAGACCTTCCAGGCGCAGGTCGTCGTGATGCAGCACCCCTCGGTCATCACCGCGGGCTACACGCCGGTGTTCCACGCCCACACGGCGCAGGTCGCCTGTACCATCGAGTCCATCGACAAGAAGATCGACCCCTCCTCCGGCGAGGTCGCCGAGGAGAACCCCGACTTCATCCAGTCGGGCGACGCCGCCGTCGTCACCGTCCGGCCCCAGAAGCCGCTCAGCATCGAGTCCTCGAACGACATCCCCGAGCTGGGCAGCTTCGCCATCCGCGACATGGGCCAGACGGTCGCGGCCGGCAAGGTCCTCAGCGTCAACGAGCGATAACGCATGCAACAGGCACGCGTTCGCCTCGCGGGAACACGACCCGAGGACCTCGACGACATCTGCGACGACGTCCGCGAGATCGCGGACAAGACGGGCGTCACGCTGTCGGGCCCGGTGCCGCTCCCGACGAAGAACCTGGAGATTCCCGCCCGCAAGTCCCCGGACGGCGAGGGGACCGCGACGTGGGAGCACTGGGAGATGCGCGTCCACAAGCGGCTCATCGACATCGACGCCGACGAACGCGCGCTCCGCCAGCTGATGCGGATCCAGGTTCCCAACGACGTCTCCATCGAGATCGTCCTCGAGGACTGACCCGCCGCAGCACTCACGCGCGACCGCTCCCGGTCGCTTTCCGTGGCTGCGAAAACGCAAGGTACAAACGCCCGAACCGGCAACCGACGACCGAGGGCTCGTAGATCAGCGGCAGATCGCTTCCTTCGCAAGGAAGAGGCCCCGGGTTCAAATCCCGGCGAGTCCATTCGACCCACCGCGTTCGTCTCGTTTCCTCGCCCACTTCTCGTTCGCTTCGCTCACGAGAATCCCGGCGAGTCCACTATTCTTCGGCCCGTGTACGTCGGCCAGCGGTACGGGTAGTCGGTACCTCCGGGTTGGGCCACCAGGTCACCGAATACGCGCCGAAACGAACAGTTCTCGGTCGCCAGGACGTGCCGGTTCCGGGCTGACGGGACGAGTCGCGCTACTCCTCGACGCCGCTCCCGCCCGTTCCGGTCGGACTCCGTCGCTTGCCGGTGACGTAGCGGTAGATGGGGTAGAGGTAGTCCTCGATGGGACCCTGGACGCCGCGGGGGCTGGCGTAGACGAGGACGGGAACGCCGGCGCCCTCGGCGAGCTGGATGACGTTGTCGGGCGTGCTGCCGAAGACGCGGCGGCGGAGCCGTCGGGTCCGGGTCGCGCCGATGACGAGGAGGCCGCCGTTGTCGGCGGCCTGTTCGACGAGGCCGTCGGCGATGGTCTGGGCGGAGAGGTTGTGAATCTGGACGGACGAGGCGTTCGACAGACCGGCGATGGTGGCCTCGGTGTTCTCGGGGCGGCCGGGACCGCCCTCCGGCGTGACGTTGATGACGTGGACGTCGACGTCGTGTTCACCCATCCGGTCGATGAGCGACAGCAGGCCCATGTGGTGGGGCCCGCCGCCGGCGCCGACGTTGACGACGTCGACCTCGGTCGGGTCCAGGACGCCGCTTGCGAACAGCACCCCACAGGGGGCCTTGTACTCGACGTCCTCGGCGACCTGGGTGTGCTCCTCTGGGTAGCCCATCAGGACGAGGTCGGCCTCGCCGTCGCGGGCCGTCTGGACGATGTCGAAGGCGACGTCGCGGCAGGTGTGGCCCTCGACGGCGTAGTCGGCGTCGATGTCCTCGGCGGCCAGCAGTTCCTGAATGCGGGTGACGCGGGCGCGGGCGGTCTCGGCGACCGCCTCGTGTGGCGTCTGTTCGGTTATCTGTGTCACCGTCAGGACGTGAACGACGGGGTCCTCGGCCTGGAAGTTCCCGAGCGTCGCGGCGAGTTTGGCGTACCGCGCGGCGCGGTCGGGGCGGCCGACGGCCACGAGGATGCGGTAGGCGTCCTCGTCGTCGGCGGTCAGGTCGCTCTCGACGGCCGGTGCGCCGCCGGCGCCGCCGGGCGTCGCGGCCGGCGAGGTCGGGGGAACGACCCGTTCGTAGAGTTCCTCGACGTCGGGGGCGCCGCCCCAGGCGAGGTAGGCACCGACGAGG
Source organism: Natronomonas marina (assembly GCF_024298905.1). Taxonomy (NCBI): domain Archaea; kingdom Methanobacteriati; phylum Methanobacteriota; class Halobacteria; order Halobacteriales; family Natronomonadaceae; genus Natronomonas; species Natronomonas marina. The sequence goes on along the minus strand of NZ_CP101154.1, from coordinate 254,767 downwards.
ACGACGACGAGGGCGAGACCGACGACGACGCCCTTCAGCGGGAGGTTGTAGATGAGCGCGACGTTGGCGAGCACGCCGACGGCGGGCAACACCGGCACACCGGGGACGCGGAAGCCGCGCTCGATGTCCGGGAACCGGCGCCGCGAGTAGATGAGCGCGATGTTGACGACCGACAGCGGCAACAGGAGGTTCAGGGTGGCGAAGCCGGTCAGTGTCGTCAGCCCCAGTTCCGTCAGAGTGAGCGATCCGACGAGGGGGAACGGCACGGTGAGGTCGACGGGGAGGAGGCCTCCCTCGGCGGGAAACAGCCCGATGAAGGTCACGATGAGGGCGACGATGACGCCGGTCGCCGTCGCCACGCTCCAGAACGGCGTGTTGTACTTGCGGTGGATGCGGGAGAACTGCCGGGGGGCCTGGCCCTGCCGGCCCATCAGCGCGCCGATGCCGCTTGCGGCCAGGATGCTCGCGTTCGAGGCACTGACCATGCTGAAGACGGCGCCGGCGACGATGAGCGACCGTCCCATCGGGCCGAGGAAGCCGGCGGCGACCCGGCCCATCGCCGTCTCGCCCTCCCGTGCGATGACCTCGGCCGGAACCGGCGAGTTGACCATCGAGACGATGACGAGCGCGTAGAGAACGGTGACGGTGACGATGCTGGCCGCGATGGCGAGCGGCACCGTCCGGCGCGGTTCGATGATCTCGCCGGCGCTGGCGGCGATGGCGGAGAAGCCGAAGAAGGTGATGAACGCCAGCGCGGCGATGGTGACGATGCCGATGGGGTCGGCGGAGAACTCGCCGGCGAAGTTGCCGACCGCCGTCGAGGGACCGCGGAAGGCGAAGGCGCCGGCAACGAACGCGAACAGGACCGCGACCTTCGCGCCGGTCACGAACAGCTGGAAGGTGCCGCTCTCCTCGGTCCCGCGGGCGTTCAGGACGCCCAGCAGTATCGCCGTCACCACGCCGGCGGTGCCGTGGGGGAGCATGTGCATGGAGTCCGGGAGGATGAACCGGAACACCCACTCGTCCATCGTCGCCAGGTAGAAGGCGGTCGTGCCGGTGTAACCGAGAAACAGCATCGCACCGACGGTGTAAATCAGCGTGTCGTGCTCGAACGTGCGGGACGAGAATAGGTAGCCGCCGCCGTTCTCCGAGTAGATGGAGGCGAACTCCGAGTAGGAGGCTGCCGTCAGCGCGGCCACCAGCGCCGCGATGACGAAGGCGACGACGGCACTGCTCCCGATTCGCGCCACGGCGGTCCCCGACAGCGAGAAGATGCCCGCCGCGATCATCGTCCCGAGTCCGATGGCGTAGGCGACTTTGAAATCCAGCGTCCGGGTGTGCTCTACCATCGTGATTGACGTGCCTACCTGACCGTCCCTCTAAGTAGTACCGCTCTCCTGGTGTGCCGTGACGTCCCGCCGCGAGGATTCCCCACACGCCCCCGGAACTACCCGCCGTTCGCCTCACGAACGTCGCCGGGGACGGACACCGAACACCGTTCGACATCCGTCCAACATACACCCGCAGACCACGTAGCAGGGAACGAACCAGGCCCGTGCCGACGCGGAAACTCCCGCTGTTCTCGTACGTGGTCGTCGTCCTCGTAGCGGTGTTCGGCATCCCGCTGTCGTCTCTGCTGTGACGGGGGGCGGATCGCCGCCCCGGGGCGATCCGGTGGCTTCGCACGGCGAAAACAGCCGCAACGCCTTACTTACATCGGGTGTAACCGTCGTGTATGAGGTCGTCATGAGCGGAGACGAACCGACCGTGCTGGTCGTAGACGACGAGCGCGACCTCGCGGATCTCTACGCCGCGTGGCTCGCAGAGGAGTACGACGTTCGAACGGCCTACGGGGGCGAAGAGGCCATAGAGGGGATGGACGAGTCGGTCGACGTGGCGCTCGTCGACCGCCTGATGCCCGAGGTCTCCGGGGGCGAGGTCGTCGAACACATCCGCGGCGAGGGGTACGACTGCGGAATCTCGATGGTCACCGCCGTCGAGCCGGATTTCGACATCATCGAGATGGGTTTCGACGAGTATATCGTCAAACCGGTCCGACGCGAGAACCTCTACGACGTCGTCGAGACGCTCCTCTCGCGGGCGGCCTACGACGACCAGCTACAGGAGATGTTCTCGCTGGCGTCGAAGGTGGCCGCACTCAAGACCCAGAAGACGCCCCAGGAACTGGAGGAAAGCGACTCTTACGGGGAGCTGACCGACCGCCTCGACGAACTCCGCGAGGAACTGGACCGGACCACGGCGGAGCTGAGCGAGCGCGACTTCGAGGTCGAACTCCGGCAACTGAACGCCGACTCGACGGACTGAAGGCGGCTCTTTCTCGACGTTCCACCGTCGCGGACCGACCACCGCATCAGCCGCCGGCGACCGACCCGAGGACGGTCCCGAGAAACGTCGCCGGGAGCGCGAGTGCGAGCGTCACGGCGGCGTTGGCGGCGGCGGCGCGTCCGCGACCCTCCTCCGCCAGTCGAACCGTCTCGACGGCGAACGACGAGAACGTCGTGAACGCCCCACAGAACCCGGCGCCGGCCGCGAGACGGACGGTCCCGCCGAGGGGCGCGCCGAGAACGACCCCGAGCAGCAGGCTCCCGAGGACGTTGACGACGAGCGTGTCGAGCGCACGCCGTTCGAGGGCCTCGCCGACCGCATAGCGGGCGAGCGCGCCGGTAGCGCCGCCGACCCCGACCGCGAGGGCGGTCACGAGCGCCACAGGACCACCCCTCGGGCGGCGACGACGGCCCCGAGGCCGAGCGCGTAGTTGGCGAAGACGTTACCCGCCGCCAGCGCCGGCGCGAGCGCGACCGTCTCGGCGGCGAAGGCGCTGTAGGTGGTAAACGAGGAGAGAAAGCCCGCCGAGACGACGAGGCGCGCCGACTCGGGGACCCGCCGGAGTTCGGCGCTCCCGTAGACGAACAGTCCGAGCAGGAACGCGCCGGCGACGTTGACCGCGAGCGTCCCCCAGGGAAAGCCCGCCGACAGCGCGACCGAGACGGCGTGCCGGCAGACCGCGCCGGCGAATCCCCCCGCCCCGACCAGCAGCACGACCCGCCGTTCCATGGCGGCACGTCCGCGAGCGGACACAGGTGCCTTGCGGTTCCCGCGAGAGTTTAAGTACGAGAGCGGGACCACCCACCCCATGCGTCAACTCGAACGCCTCCGCGACGACGAGCGGGCCATCGAGGGACTGCCGGTCCGACTCGTCATCGCCCTAGTCGTCGGCGTCGCCAGCCTCTCGGTGATGATGAGCATGCTGTCGGGCATCTCCGGGCTCGCCGTCACGGAACTGGACGTCCGGCCGACCCCCGAGGTCGTGGCGCCGGGCAACCACACCATCGAGGTGGCCGTCGTCGACCCGGACGGACAGGGGGTCGCCGACGCGACGGTCGTCGCCCGCGGCGGGTCGGCACGGCTCGACGGCGTCCGGACGGCCACGACCGACCGGAACGGGACCGCGGAACTGGAACTCTCGCCGACGCTCGGCGCCAATCAACGGGACGGGACCGTCGAGTTCGACGTCAAGCCGCCCGCCGGCAGCGAGTACGCCGACGAGCGGGGGAACACGGCGCTGCTCGTGGTCCGGGAGTGACGGGGCGGCCGCTCAGACCCGCTCGTCCCAGTCGATCCAGGACTGCTCCCAGCCCTTCCGGCGCTCGGCGTCCCGGCGGGCGTGTTCGCGGTCCTCGCGGCGGGTCCGGTTGCGCTCGACGCCGTCGGGCTGTTCGCCCTCGACGAGCATGGGGTGGTAGGCGACGGTGCCGAACTCGGCGACGCGGTCGCCGTCCTCGATGGCGACGAGTTCCTGGCCGGCGGTCCCGAGCGGCATGACGAGCCGACCCCCCGGTGCCAGCTGGTCGAGGAGGGCAGCCGGCGGCTCGACGGCGGCGGCCTCGACGAGAATCCGGTCGTAGGGGGCGTACTCGGCCAGCCCGTAGGCGCCGTCCCGGCAGTCGACGAGCACGCCGGGGTAGCCCGCTCGTTCGAGGTTCGAGCGGGCATCGTAGACGAGCCGTCGGGCGATGTCGACGCCGTGGACGTTGGTCTCGCCGGCTATCTCGGCGACGACGGCGGCGGTGTAGCCGACGCCGACGCCGACGACGAGGACGTCGTCGCCCGGGCGGACGGACAGCGCCTCGAACAGGCGGCCGGCGGCGCTCGGCGACAGCACCCGCGTCCCGAGGCGCTCGAAGGCGCGGTCCGCGTAGGCCGCCGAGTCGTCCTCGACGAACGGCTCGCGGGGCACCTCCCGCATCGCGACGCCGACCCGTTCGGAGCCGACGACGGCCTTGGCCTCGTGCTCGAGGCTGTCGACCATGTCGTCGCGCAGCACCGCGGGGTCCATACGTCGACTCCGTCCCGGAGCCTAATCAATCGCGCGCCCGACCGCGGCCGACAGCGGGCTGGCGGGGACCGACTCGACCCCCGCCGTTCCGAACGCCGCATCGAGCCACGAGCGGACCGCACCGACGTCGTGGACGCGGCCCTCGCCGGCCGACAGCGCGCCGACGTCGAACAGTTCCGCGTCGGGCGTCTCCCCGTAGAACGCGTCGAGAAAGACCGCGGCCCCTGCAGCGTCGCTGGCCGCCTCGACGACCTCGCGGGCGCCCGCGGGCTCGTGACGCCGGAGCGTCCCGACGCCGACCACGAGGTCACAGTCGGGGAGGTCGGTGGCGTCGCCGCCCCGGAGGTCCACCGGGGTCGACCGCAGCAGCGGTTCGACGGCGTCGATACGCCCGGGCGCCTCGAGCAGGGTGACGGACCAGCCGCGGTCGGCGAACTCGCGGCCCCGACGCCCGGCCCCGTCGCCGACGAGGACGACCGTCTCGCCGTCGGGCGCGGCGTGGACGGCCGTCGTCACCTCCGAGCGGACGCGCGTCTCGTCGAGCACCGCCGCCCGACCGAGTTCGTTCCGGACCGCGTCGGGCGGTTCGGGAACGTCCTCGCCCGCGAGGGTGGCCGGAAGGTCGACCCACCGCTGGAAGGCGTCGACCTCGGCGGGCAATCCGCCGACGGAGCGGAGGTCCGCTTTCGTGAGGAAGCCGAGCATCCGGTCGGCCGGTTCGTACTCGTCGCCGACGCGCGCCAGGAACCCCCGAGCGTGCAGGGCTGCCACGAGGCGCTCTGCGGCGGCCGGGTCGATGTCGGCCGCCTCGGCGACGCCCTCGGGCGTGCCCGCGGTGGTCGCAAGCGCCTCCAGCGCGCCACAGCGCCGGGCGGCCCACAGCAGGGCGAGTTCGCGCCACTCGGCCGTCGGGTCTGCCGCCGGCACGTCAGGCCTCACCGCCCTGCATCCGGACGAACCGGACGGCGCCGTGCTCCTCCCGCCGCAGTCCGTCGCCCGTTTTCGTCGCCCGCACGAGCGTCTGGCTGGTGGTCCCGATGGGTGCGACGACGCGGCCGCCCTCCCGGAGCTGGTCGATGACGGCCTCGGGCAGCGACGACGCCGCACAGGTGAGGTAGGCGGCGTCGTAGGGGGCGTGGTCGGGCCAGCCGGCGTTGCCGTCGCCGACGCGGACGTGGACCTCGTACCCGAGGTCGGCGAGCCGCTGGCGGGCTGTCTCGGCCAGTCGGTCGACGTACTCGACGCTGTAGACGTTGCCGTCGCCGACGATTTCGGCGGTGACGGCGGCGTGGTAGCCACAGCCGGTGCCGACCTCGAGCACCCGGTCGCCCGCATCGAGTTCGAGCAGGTCGCACATGATGCCGACCATGTGCGGCGCCGAGACGGTCTGATCGGCGCCGATGGGCAGCGGCCGGTCGGCGTAGGCGTCCTCGCGGCGCGACTCCGGGACGAACTCGTGGCGCGGGACGGCCGTCAGCGCCGCGACGGTCGACTCGCGCTCGATGCGGTCGGTCTCGACGAGGCGGTCGACCATCTCCTCGCGCCGCCGTTCGAAGTCGCCGCCCCCGGAGTCGCGCCCGAACATCCCGCTACCACCCGGACCAGGCCCGCGTCCGAGCGTCCTCGTCGCGGGCGTAGACCCGCTTGAGGTCCTTGGCGGGGGCGCTGTCGCCCGCGTAGTCGTAGCCCTCCCGGTCGTAGCCGGTGGCGTCCTCGCGGACGAGCAGGCGCTCGACGGTGAACTCCTCGCCGCCGTACTCGTGCGTCTCGCCGACGACGAACGCCTCGTCGCCGGGCACCTGTATCTTGACGCTGCGGGTCTCGTCGTGGCCACCGTCCTTCGGGTGCAGCGTCAGGTTCACCGCGACGTTGCCGACCGCCCGGGTCCACAGCGTCTTGGCGTCTTTCGCTGTCGCCTCCTCGACGCGGGAGCCGTCGGTCGTCTCGATGGAGGTGATGCGGGCCGTGAGGATGGCCGCATCGGTCTCGACGAGGAACTCCTCGCCGACCGACAGGTCGGCGTCGGGCGGAATCTCGACGGCAGCCTCGTCGGACTCGCCCTCCTGGGAGACGATGACTCGCCGCTCGACGGTCGATTCGGTCTCGATGGTGGTCTTGTGGACGTGCCCGCAGTCGCCACACCGGACGGTCGCCTGTCCCCCCCGGTTCAGGACCTCGTGGGCCGTCTCGGACCCGGGCGAACAGGAGGGACAGCGGACCGCGACGCGCTGGTGACTCATTGGTCGTCGTTCTCGGTCGGGACGTAAAAGGGCGTGGCTCCGCGTCAGGCCGGGTCGCCGGGGTCGCCGCCATCGGCACCGGCGGCCGCGTCCGTGTCCTCCGGGGTCGCTCCGGTCTCCGTGGCGTTCCGTCCGCCGTCCGAACCGTCGGCCGTCCCGTCCGGACTGCCGTCTCCCGCTCCGGCCGGGTCCCCGTCGGCCGCCTCCTCGTCACCGTCTTCCCCGGACTCGTCGTCACCGTCCGAGGACGTCGTCGCCGCGACGAGGCCCTGCCCCTCGGCGAACTCGTAGGTGGCCCACCGGCGGATGGAACGGACGCCAGCCATCTTCCGGACGCGGATGCGCTTCATCAGCGTGTCCTCGACGAGTTCGTCCGACAGCGCCAGGTCGACGACCCCGTCGGCGACGTAACCGAGGTCGTGAGGGAAGTCGTCGCCGCTGTCGATGCGGCTGGCGCCGGCGAAGACTGGGACGCTTCGGGCCTTCGAGACCGCCGCCCGGAGGTCCTTCACGAAGTCGTACCCCTGGACCGGCTGGACGAGCGAGCCGAACTCCGTCAGCGAGTCGATGACGACGATGCCCTCCTCGGCGTCCTCGTCGGCGACCGAGTCGATACATCGCTCCACGGCGTTGAGGACGGCCTGCGGGTTCGAGGGGTCGCGGACGGCCGTCGTCGCACCCTCGGCGACCCGGTGGAGGTGACGGTTCCAGTCGCCCATGCTCTCGGCCATGTCGTCCGGGTCGTCGAGCCGGTAGCTGAAGCAATCGAGGATGCGCAACTGCCCCGACGCCAGATACGGCAGGACGTTCCACCCCAGCGCGACGAACTCCTGGACGACCGAGACGGGCGTGTCGAGGAACGCGACGACGACGGCGGGTTCGCCCCGCTCGAGGGCGCGCCAGACCACCTCGCCGTAGAGGGCCTCCGCCCGCGTACCCGGCTGACCCGAGACGAGGACGAAGGAGTTGCGCGGGAGCCCCTGGGGCAGGCCGGCCCGCAGCGCCGAGACGCCGGGGTCGAACCGCCGGCTGCCGTGGTACTCGGTGAAAACGCGGTCCTCCTCGAGCAGCGTCTCCCGACACGGCTCCGAACAGAACCGGTAGGTGACGCCCTCGTGTTCGGTAGTGACCGGCTCCTCCGGAATCGAGAGCCGGCAGTAGTCGCACTTGCGGTCCTCCGGTCCCCCGTCGTTCGCCTCGCCTCCAGTCATACCCGTGATACTGACGACCAGCCGTAAAATAGCGGTGCCCGATCGTGACCGGAGCACCAGCGGTTCGGACGGTCCCGAGTTACTCGACCGTCGGGAGTTCGATCTCGGTGCCGTCGACGTACACCGTCGGCTCCCGGAGGATGCCGTCCATGTGGATGGGTGCCTCGTTGTCGCCGCCGATGCCGGCGTCGTCGCCGACGGCGATATGGACGGTGCCGCCCGCCTTCTCGTCCAGCAGGACGCTGCCGACGAGGTCGGTGACGCCGATGTTGGTCCCGATGCCCAGTTCGGCCAGGTTGTAGGCGTTCTCGCCCGCCTCGTCGTCGGCCGCCTCCAGTTCCCCCCGGATGGCCTCGTCGTCGACGCCGGTGACGTAGCCGTCCTCGACCTCGAAGGTCACGGTGTGGCCCGCTTCGAGCAGACCGTGCGGGCGGATGGTGCCGTCGACGACGTAGGTGCCGTCGGCCGACTCGGGGCTGATGAACACCTCGCCCGCGGGCAGGTTCGAGAACTCGCCGGGGTCGTGGACGATGCCGGTGTCGTCGTTCCAGACCCGCTCGCCGAGTTCGAAGGTGACGTCGGTCCCCTGCGGCGAGGTGACCCGTATCTCGTCGGCGCCCTCGACGGACTCCAGCATCGCGGCGCACTCGGCGGCGATGGCCTCGTAGTCGGCGTCCAGCCCGGTCGTGAACACCTCCTCGGTGATGCCGGGCAGCGTCGCGCCGCGGGCGCCGTCGTCGGTGGCGTCCGAGCGGGCGCGGGTGTGGCTGAGGCTCTTGGTCGTCGGCGCGAGGAAGGCGTCGGCCGACGAGAGTGCGGCGGCGACCGGCGCCGGCGGTTCCGCGCCGTGCTGCGGGCCGGGCGGGTACCGGACGACGACCGACTCCTCGGTGACCGCGAGGGCGGCCTCGTACAGCGCCTCGCCGATGGGTCGGCGCCTGTCGTCGGTGACGACGACGCAGGTCTCGCCCGGTTCGACGGCGAGACACTGCTCGACTGCGGTTTTCGCGGCGGTCGCGACCGCCTCCGGGTCCTCTATCTCCAGCGTGTCGGTCATGTCGCCCTCTTCGGCCGGTGGCGGGATATGCGTTCGGACCGACCGGTGCGGGAGGGGAGACTCAGATGCTACACGTAGCCTCGTACTCGACGTCGTGGACCGATTCGATGCCGCCCTCGCCACAGACGGGACAGCCGGGGCGGGGTTCGATCGGCACCTCCTCGAAGGTCATGTCGGCGGCGTCGTAGAATATCATCCGGCCGTCCAGCGTCTCGCCGTAGTCGAGCAGTAGCTTGACGGCCTCCGTCGCCTGGATACAGCCGACGGTGCCGGGCAGCACCCCCAGCACGCCCGCGGTCGCACAGTCGGGGACCGTCCCGGGTTCGGGCGCCTCGGGGAAGAGACACCGGTAGCAGGGCCCGCCGTCGGCCTCGAAGGTCGTCACCTGCCCCTCGAACCGGAGGATGGCGCCGTGGGCGAAGGGCACGCCCGCGAGCGTGCAGGCGTCGTTGACGAGGTACCGCGTCGGGAAGTTGTCCGACCCGTCGACGACGAGGTCGTAGTCGGCGAGAAAGTCCTCGACGTTGTCGGCGGTCAGCCGCGTCTCGTGGGGTTCGACGGTCACGTCGGGGTTCTGCCGAGCGACGAACTCGCGTGCCGACTCGACCTTCGGGCGGCCCACGTCGTCGTCGCCGTGGATCACCTGGCGCTGGAGGTTCGACCGCTCGACGACGTCGTCGTCGACGATGCCGAGCGTCCCGACGCCGGCCGCCGCCAGGTACTGGATGACCGGCGAGCCGAGACCGCCCGCCCCGATACACAGCACGTCGGCGTCCAAGAGCCGTTTCTGCCCCTCCGGTCCCACGCCGTCCATGATGATGTGCCGGGAGTAGCGGTCGAGTTGTTCGGAATCGAGCGAGAGGTCGGTCATGGCCGTCGGTTGGACGGCCGCGGAGATAAGCGTCCGGTCGGAAGCGAACGGGTCCCACAGAGAGACCCCGGTCGGGGACGTTCTACGGTCCCTCGTCGGGCTGGTTCCGCGCGTGACGGGCCATCAGCGCGAACAGCCCCAGCGGGGAGAGGAAGGCGAGCAGGGCGGCGACGCCGTACAGCGCGAGCACGTCGGTGTCGACGTTGACGCCCTCGCCACCGCCACTCTCGCTACCCTCGTTCCCGCTGCCGCCACCCTCGCCGTCGCTCTCGCCGCCCCCCTCGCTTCCCCCACCGCCGTTCCCGCCCCCGGCCTGCATCTCCCCTTCGGTTATCTCGGGGACGCCCTCGCCGGACCCGACCGCGACGGCGCCCTTCATGCCGGCGTCGACGTGAGGTTCACAGACGTACGTCGAGATACCGTCGCTCTCGAAGGTGACCGAGTAGGTCGTCCCGGACTCGTCGGTCGTCTCGCTTCCGTACCGCTGGCCGGATTCCCGTTCGGCGACGTTGTGAAAGCCCTGGTCCCACTCGAAGACGACCGTCGTCCCGGGGTCGACGTGGACGGCGGGCGGGTCGAAGACCAGGTCGCCGCCGGGACCGACGGTGACGGTCACCTCGCTCTCGCCGGTCCGGTCGACCGTCCCCTCGAAGTTCGGCACGTCCTCGAACCAGTCGCCGTAGTCGAACTCGGTCTGGGCGCTCGCGGTCGACGCCACGGCGGCAGCGGCGGCCGCGCCCGCGCCCGTCCGGAACAGGCCGCGCCGGGTCAGGCCGGCCGTCTCGTTCGTGGTCATCCTGACTTCGGAGTTGTCGTCGGATTCACAAGAGGGTTGTCACTTCCGCGGGGACGGCAGCGCCGGGGACGTTCCCCGTCACTCCTCGTCGTCGAACTCCAGAGCGACGGAGTTCATGCAGAACCGCTTGCCGGTCGGCTCCGGGCCGTCGTCGAAGACGTGTCCGAGGTGACCCTCACAGCGGGCACAGACGACCTCCGTCCGGACCATCCCGTGGCTGCGGTCCTCGCGGAGTTCGACCGCACCGTCCTCGGCCTCGTAGAAGGAGGGCCACCCGGAGTTGGAGTCGAACTTGGTCTCGGAATCGAACAGTTCGGCGCCACAGCCCGCACACCGGTAGACGCCGTCGTCGTCCTTGCCGAGGTACTCGCCGCTGAACTTCGGTTCGGTGCCCTGCTCGCGGAGGATACGGTACTCCTCGTCGGTCAGGACCTCGCGCCACTCCTCGTCGGTCTGGGGGATTTCCTGGGCCATACCGACCCCTTGGAGCGCCAGCGGCTTGCCGGTTGTGCCGCCGGGTGACCGAACGAGTCGACCCGCGGCGCGACGACCGGGACACGAGGCCACGATGGCTGACGTACTCGTCTGGAGTACCCGTTGTCGACCACAGGGCTATGCGGCTGGAGAGCCAACGTCATAGAATGGCGGACGACAAGCGCGGTCGAGACAGGCAAGCACGCGACGACGAAAGACGCCAGCGGGAGCGTGAAATCGCAACAGAGCTGGAGCGCGGCGACGAAATAGAACCACCCGTGGACGCGGAGGTACTCGCCGATTTCGAGGTAGAACTAGAAGAACTGACATTCCCGGCGTCGGGGACCGAGGTCGTCGCAGCAATCGGCGATTACGAGATCGAATCGGTCGAGGGGAGCTACAGTATCGAGGAACTAGTACCGGAGACGGACGAGGAGACGTTCGACTCTCCAGATGCCGTCCGGGTACAGATACAGCGGCCGACAGTTGCCGCGGCAATGAAACGAGTCGTGGAAGCCAGCAAGACGCTCCGGGATACGGAGTTCGGCTGGACACAGCGCAAAGCGTACGAGAAGACCTTCCGAGAGCTCGAAGCAATCGACGCCGACGACGACGACGAAGGGATTCGGGCCATCAGCGACTGGGTCGTCGAGCGAATCCGCGACGGAGAAACGCTCCCGACATCCCGGGCGGTGCGCCGAGAGGCGGCGAAGTTCTGTCGGGCGAACGGGTATCAGGTCCGAAACGACGAGTGGCTCGGGGTATGATCGCTACGCACCCTCCGTCCAGTCACGGTACGTTCGCCTGCGAGATGCGTCTCGTTCCGTCCTGTTGGGAACTGTTGTAGCCTTTATCGTGGTACCGGCGAAACCACTGGCATGGCGCGCGATACCGGGGTTCCGGATCCGCCGGACCTCTCGAACCGAGGAACGCCGCGCGAGTTCGAGTGGCAAGAAGAGACGCTCGGGTCGGAGGACTTCTACCGCGAGGACATCGAAGACCTGCTCGAAGAGGGGGCGTGGAAAGAGGGGTTCAACGAGTGGGCCGAGTACACGAACCTCGACGAAACGCAGGTCGAAATCGTCGGCGACCTCGGCCTGTTCCAGGCGCTCGACTTCTACTGGGACCCGACCGAAGACCGCCTTCGCGTCGACGCTCCGACGGTTTCGGGCACCCCACGGGAGCGAGAGGCGGCCGAGTCGCTCGATTCGAGCACGGTTTCGATGATCGACGGCGAGTTAGCGGACCTCGGCCAAGCGGTGCGGGAGGTACTGGAGCGCTACCTCGAACGGAACGACGAGGCGTCGGACTACGGGTGGGGTGCGGAAACGTACGGCAAACGCGGGGAGTGATTGCGGGCGGAATGACCACGCGCGCCCCGTATCCGGCACAGCGGCCGGGAACCGCCGCCGGTTTCGGAGTTTCGGTACGCCCGTGGGAACGTCACCAGCGTGCTCCGAACACCACCCGGACAGCCGCCGCAAGGACAAAGGGGTCGCCCGAGAAGGGTCCGTGTATGCGAACCGAAGCGGAGATCCGCGAGCGAATCGCGGCACTGGAGGACCAGTACGACGACTTCGACCCGCCGTCCTCGGAGTTCGAGGACACCGCCGAGGTTGCCATCCTCCGGGCCATCGAGGAACTGGAGTGGGTCCTCGAGGAGTACGACGAGTCGGGCGGCTTTACCACCTCCTGACTACTCGTCGTCGCCCGGGAGGACGACGACCGGTAACTCACCGTTCTCGAGGAGGTCGTCGGAGACGCTACCCGTGAGCAGGTCGATCCACCGACTCACGCCCCGCGGCGTGTAGACGATGGCCGTCGCGCCGGCCTCGACGGCGCCCTCGACGATCGTCTCGCCCACGTCGCGCCCGTAGAGCGTCACCGGCGTCATCGAAACCGCCTCGGGGAGCTGCTCGCGGAAGGTCTCGTAGGCCTCCTCGGCGTACTCCTCCCGCTGCTCGACCGACGCCTTGTCCGGGACGCCCCCGCCCTTCGGGACGACGTGAGCCACGAGGAGTTCCGAGTCCGGCTCGAGGTACGGCGCTATCGACCTGGCGGTCTCGCCGGCGTCGTCGGGGTCGGCGATCGGGACGAAAACGGTCGCAAACAGGTCCGTGCTCATGTCGGGGGGTTCGAGCCGGACCGTTGTAAGTGCTGTCGGCGGACGGCTACTCCGGTGCAGCGTCGTTGCCGTGGGATGTCGCGGCGGGTTCGATGCCCCGCTCGTCGGCGTCCTCGCCGCGGGCGCCGGAGCCGAAGAGCCGGTCGAGCAGGCTCCGCTCGTGTTTCTTCTCGGCCAACAGGACCGAACAGTCGACGTCGTAGAGGACGTCGAGGACGAGCGACCCGCGGACGAGCCGCGAGAGCAGGCCCCGCTCGGTCGCGCCGATGATGAGCATCGTCGCCTCCCTGGCGGCGCGTTCGATGCTCCCCTCGACGTCGCCGGTCTCGACGAGGAACTCGGCGTCCTCCAGGCCGTGCTCGGCCGCCCACGACTCGAGGAACGCACGCCCCTCGGCCGCCTCGCCCTCCTCGGCGACGTGCAGGAGCGTCACCTCCGAGTCGAACTCCGCCCGCAACATTCGGGCGACGGCGGCCGACAGCGCCGAGTCGGGCCCACCGGCGGTCGGGACGAGCAACCGCGAGGCGTCGAAGCCGCGGTCCCGGAAGACCAGGAAGTCACAGGGCAGCGAGTAGGCCAACTCGTCGATGGCGGACTCGGCGCGGCCCGGCGACCCGTGTGCGTCCTCGCCCCAGCCCATCACCGTCACGTCGGCGTCGTAGGTGCGGGCGGCGTCGAACACCTCCTCGAAGGTGCGGTGCGAGAGGACGACGTGGGTCTCGACGTCGACGCCGAAGGTCTCGGCGTCGGCCTCTGCGCGGTCGAGGAGGTCCTGGGCCGCGTCGTGAGCGCCCCGTTCGAGGGCGGCCGCCAGCGACGTCTGGTCGGGGACGTTGGCGATGTTGACCGCGACGACCGTCCCGTCGTTCTGGCTGGCGATGGCCGACCCGAGCGTGATGAGGTGCTTCTCGGTGGCGGGGTTCGACAGCGGGACCATCACCCGGTAGCCCTCGGGTTCGGGCTGGACCGAACTGGCCGCCGAGACGGCCGCGTCCGGCATCTCCTCGGAGCGGTCGAGAATCCACTGGGCCAGCACGCCGGAACTCTCGACCCGCTTGCGGGCGTAGAGGAAGTACCACAGGATGGCGAAGGCGACCAGCCCCGCCGACAGGACGACCACGAGCGGTTCGATGTAGATGATGAGCGCGAAGGACGTCACGGCGCCGACGATCGGGACCACCGGGTACAGCGGCACCTCGTAGTCGGGGTCGTAGCCGGGCGGTTCGGCCTCCCGCATGACGATCAACGCGAGGTTCAACAGCCCGTAGACGATGAGGTGCAGCACCGACCCGGCTGTCGCCAGCAACTCGAGGTTGCCGGCCAGGAGGAACACGATGATGAGCCCGCCCGTGATGGCGATAGAGCGGTAGGGCGTTCCGAAGCGGTCGTGTATCTCGTTGAGTTCGGGGGTGACGATCTTCTCTCGGCCCATAGCGAAGTTGATGCGTGACGACGAGAGGATGGAGGCGTTCGCGGAGGAGGCCGTCGCCAGCAGGCCGCCGAACAGGAGCATCCCCCACCCGAGGACGCTCAGATCGAAGCCGAAGGCGCCGTACTGTCCGAAGAGCAGTCGCGCGGCGTCGACGACGGCGGTGTCGTTGCCGGCGACGAGTTCGTTCGGCACCGCCGCCAGCAGGACGACCAGGAAGAGCGCGTAGACCGTCGTCACGAGCAGTACCGACCCGATGACCGCCCGGGGCAGGTTCCTGCCGGGGTCTTTGATCTCCTCGGCGACGGAGGTGATCTGGACGAAGCCGAGATAGGAGACGAAGACGATGGCGGTCACCGGCAGGACCTCCCCCGTCGTGCCGGGCGGTGCGATGGGTCTCAGCGATTCGAGGTCGGCGTTCAGCAGGCCGACGGCCGTGAACACCGCGAGAATGCCGAGAAGCAACAGCACGATGACGATCTGGAGACCGCCGGTCTCCTTGGCGCCGACGTAGTTGACGGCGATGAACAGCAGCGCGCCGACGAGACCGATGACCTGTGCGGCCTCCAGCGCGAGCGGCCCGACGGCGAGCGCGGGCGCGCCCACCAGCGTGTTGACGTACTCGCCGAGCCCGTACATGTAGAAGGCGGAGGCGAAGGCCAGGCCGAGCCAGTTGGCCCACCCGCTGATGGAGCCGAAGAGCGGGCCGAGCGCCCGGTTGATGTAGAAGTACGCGCCGCCGGATTTGGGCATCGCGGTGCCGAGTTCCGACGCCGACAGCGCGGTGAAAAGCGCGATGACGCCGCCGAGGACGAACGTCGCCGCCGCCAGCGGCCCCGCGCGGGCGACGGCCGTCCCGGGGAGGACGAAGATGCCGGCGCCGATCATCGTCCCGACGCCGATGGTGAGCGCCGCCAGCGGCCCCAGGTCCTTGGCGAGTTCCTCGTCGCTCATTGCCGTATCGACCCGCACCAACCGCCGGTCGTTGCACGGACGAGGCTCCGCGGGGATACCGACATACGACCGTGTTCGCCAAGAGTCTACTTATACTCGTTTATCTCGGCCAGTGACACGACACCACTATCGGCTGGTCGTTCCGCCCCTCGAGGCCGGCGAGTCGCCGCGAGGCGTCGCCCGTAAGGGCCGTCGGAGCGGTTTTGTGTCCGGCCGCACCAGCTACGACGAGGGAAGAGAGTCGTGTCCGACGCCGGAGCCCCGAACGGGGACGCCGCGGCCGACCCCGCGCCGAGCGGTGCCGACGCGGGGGGCACGGTCATGGTCGCGCTGTCGAACCCCCGGACAGAGCGGGCGCTCGTGACGCTGGCCGCCGCGCTGGCGGAGGCCCGGGACGGGACGGTGCTGGCCGCCCACGTCGTCCAGGTACCCGACCAGACCGCACTGGAGGCGGCTGCCGAGAACGAGCGACTGCTGGCCGAATCCGAGCGACTGCTCGCGGACGCGAGGGCCGACGCCGAAGCCTACGGCGTCGCCGTCGAGACGAAGACGGTCCTCTCGCACCGCGGTCTCGAGGAGGTGTTCGACGCCGCCCGCACCTACGACGCCGACGCCCTGGTGATGGGCTACGGCGGGGCGCGTCTCGCGGGCGGTCGCGCCGAGGGCGCCCTCGAGGAACTCACCCACGACCTGCCCTGCGACGTCCTCGTGTTGAACGGCCGGACGTTCGACCCCTCGAAGGTACTCGTGCCGACGGCCGGCGGCTACTCGTCGGACCTCTCGGCCGAGGTCGCCCGCGCACTGCGGGACGTCGCCGGCGCCGCGGTGTCGGTGCTGTACGTTGCCGGTGAAGACGAAACGGACGCCCGTGCGTTCGTCGAGTCGTGGGCGGCCGAGCACGGTCTCGCCGACGCCGAGATACTGCTGGAGACCGGCGACGTCGAGGCGAGCATCGAGCGCGCCGCCGGCGATGCGACGCTCGTTGTCGTCGGCGCGACCGAGCGGGGCCTGCTCTCCCGGATCGTCCGCGGGTCGCTGGCGTTCTCGGTACTGGAGGAGTTGGAGACGCCCGTACTCCTGGCCGAACGGCCGAGCGACCGGTCGCTGCTCGAACGGCTGTTCGCCCGGCGATGACCGGCCGATGTCGTCCCGGCCGCGCTTCGGCGGGGATATCTTCAAGGCAGTGGGCTGGTACGGTAGCATAGCACACGATGGCAGCCGAAGACTACAAACTGATAGACGAACAGGTCGGTCTCTGGGGCGCCGTCGCCCTGCTGGTCGGGACCGCACTCGGAATGAGCATCTTCATCGTGCCGACACAGATGGCGGCCGCGGCCGGCCCCTCGATCACGCTCGCCATCCTCGTCTCCATCGTGCCGATGGTGCTGGGCGTCCTGCTCCTGTTGCAGTTGGGCGGGGCCATCCCGGTGGCCGGCGGCATCTACGTCTACGGCTCGCGGCTCGTCGGGCCCTTCTGGGGCCTGCTCGGCGTCTCGGTGCCCGTGCTGGCGGTGTGGTCGTACCTGCTTTTCGCCGCCATCGGCTTCGCCGACTACCTCAACGGCATCCTCGAGACGTTCGGGGCGTCGGTGCCCACCGTCGCCGCGGTGTGGGCGCTGCTCGGCGTCTTCCTCGTGTTGAACTACGTCGGCGTCAAGATCGTCACGAAGGTCCAGATCGCGTTCGTCCTGCTTCTCATCGCCGGCATGCTCGCGTTCGTCCTGTCGGGGCTCCCCCACGTCGAGACGGCCAACTACACGCCGCTGTTCCCCGACGGAGAGGGCCAGCCGTTCGCCGACGGCTTCGCGCCGTTCCTGCTGGCCGTCGTCACGCTGTACATCCCGTTCCAGGGCTTCGGCATGATAATCGAAATCGGCGAGGAACTGGAGAACCCCGTCGAGAACATCCCCCGCGTGCTCGCCATCGGCATGGCCATCGTGACGGTGCTGTCCATCGCCATCGTGTTCACGCTCATCGGCGCCATCCCGCTGGAGAACATGACCGCCTCCGGCGAACTCGGCGGCGAACCCGTCGAGGGCGGCCTGGCGGCGGTCGGCGAGGGCGTGCTCCCGGCGCCGATACTGCTCGTCGTCGGCGTCGCCGCGCTGGTCGCCGCCGCGACGACGGTCAACACGCTGTTTACCTCCTACTCCCGGACCGTGATGCGGGCGGCCCGCGACGAGGTGCTCCCGGATGTCTTTGCGAAGGTCCACGACCGCTACAACACGCCCCACCGGGCCATCCTGCTGTTCGGAATCCCGCCGATTTTGGCCGCGCCGTTCATCAGCCAGATGGACGCAATCACCCCGCCCGACCTGCTGGACTGGCTCGTCGTCGTCGTCGTCACCGGCATCTTCATCGCCTTCATGATCGGCGGCATCGCGCTGTGGAACCTCCCGAAGGTGTTCCCGCAGCGCTACGAGTACTCCATCTACAAACTCCCGATGCCGGTGCTGCGAATCGTCGCCGTCGGCAACGTCGTCGTCTCGCTTTTGTTCACGCTGCTGGTCGTCCAGAGCGCACCCTCGGCGCTGGCCGTCGTCCTCGCCTGGATGATCCTGTCCGCGGCTCTCTACTACTACCGCATCCGCGCCTACGAGAAGAAGGGCGTCGACCTCAAAGAGCGGATGGCGCTTTTGCACAAGCACGAACAGGTCGGCGGCTCCGACGACTAGACGACACCTTTCGTTTCAGTTCGGCGCCCGTCAGTGCGTCCAGCAGGACGGCCGTCTGCGAGCCAACTGTCACAGCGGTCGGCCACGACCCACCACCTCGACAGCCCTCGGCGCGCTCGCGTCGACCGCCGGGAGCGCCTCGCGAGCGGCGGTCGACAAAGCGCGCGAAGGACGACCGAACCCGAGCGAAGCGAGGGTGAGGGAGTCGGCTGGGGAGGCGTGTAGTGCAGTGCGGGGCGGTGCTGGCCTGGTGGACTCGAAGGGCGAGACCGGCGAGGCCGCAGGGAGCGGTGCGCGGCCGACCGGAGGGAGGCCGCGGTACGAGCGAGCGGCGAAGCCGCGAGCAGCGACCGAGGCCTCGATGGCGAACGGCGACCGCAGGGAGCCGTGAGCAGGTCGACCCGGCCCGGGCGACGTAAGCCGCGAGGGACCGACGGTCCCTCGGCCCGCTCGCGCGGCGTAGTCATTCGGGGAAGTTATTGAGGAAAACCGTCTTTTCGATGTAATGACTGGCCGTGAGAAAGAAGTTGTACGCCACCTGAGCGAGGAAGACCTGGATAGACTGCTCACGGAAACTGACGACGTGAAGCAACACGAACGGCTCGTGTTCATCAAACGGCTATACAAGGGAGCGACGCTCGCTGAAGCCGCTGATGACGTTGGGCGATCAGAGGGGACAGCTGACAACTGGGTCGAACGCTGGAATGAAGGAGGACTGGGCAAACTCACGCCGAACTTCGGGGGCGGCAGGCCCCCGAAGCTCGGCGAGGCCGAACAGCAGCGACTGATCGAGCGACTCCGTGAGGGCCAGCCCTGGAAAAAACAGGAGATTCAGCATCTCCTCAACGAGGAATTCAATATCGAGTATCATCCACACTATCTACCGACGTTTCTGGACAACCTCGGCCTCTCGTACGCTATTCCACGGACGAAACGTCCTGATCGACCAGACGACGCCGAAGGGATTCTCGACGAACGCGTCGAGTACGCGTTCGACGAGGATGCCGACGATCAGCCTCACAACAAACGAGAGAAAGATCAAGACGACGAAGACTGGGACCGTGACGAGGATATTCGAACAGATGGTGGCACAGTCATCGGGTTTTTCGACCTGTCACATCCACAGCCGTGGGACAATTCTCAGCGGATGTACACAGTTGATGACCCACACATCACCCGGCCGCTGGTGAAAATCGACACACCAGCGGCCGGGTTCTATGCACTCAACGGTGAGAGTGTACTGTCGTTTCCGCCGAACCAGGAGAAAGAACAGATCTGTGAGTGCTTCGAGACGATCCGCGAGCAGAATCCGCGTACCCGGATTCTGCTCGTTTTAGATAACTTCTCATCTCACATTTGCAAGTACACTCGCAAGCGTGCCCACGAACTAGGAATTGATCTCGTATTCCTTCCGGTTGGATCGCCGCATCTCAATCCAATCGAGCCAGTCTGGAAAAGTCTCAAGTGGGAGTCATCACCGCTGATTGTCGAAGATGAAGACGAGTACCGAACACTCCTTGACGATCTGTTCGAAGAACTGACCGAGCAACTGAGCTTCGCTGCATCGTGGATTGACAATCACCTCAGTGGATTCCTCAATAAGATCCGCTAATCACTACGCCGCGCGAGGACACCGCAGCGAAGCGAGGAGCGCAGCGAGGCCCGGCCGGTCGAGCCGGTCGAGGGCTTTGGAAAGCCGTTCTATGTGATAGCGCACATCAACCCCGGCAAGGCCTTCGGAGGTGGCGGGGTCGCGAGCCGGTCTGTCAGTCTACGCCTGCACCTTTTCGCGGAACTTCTCGCGGACCTTCTCGACCTTCGGCTGGGCGTGCATCCGGCAGTAGGCGTCGGTGGGGTTCTTTTCGAAGTAGTTCTGGTGTTTCTCCTCGGCGCGGTAGAACGTCTCCAGCGGCTCGACTTCCGTGACCACCTCGTCGTCGTAGCCGCCCTCCTCGTCCAGCGCCTCGATGTACGATTCGGCGAGGTCGCGCTGGTCGTCGTCGTGATAGAGGACGATAGAGCGGTACTGCGTGCCCACGTCGGGGCCCTGGCGATTGAGCTGGGTGGGGTCGTGGACCGTGAAGAACACCTCCAGCAGTTCGTCGTAGCCGATGACGTCGGGGTCGTACTCGACCTGGACGACCTCGGCGTGGCCGGTGTCCCCCGAGCAGACGGCCCGGTAGGTGGGGTCCTCGACGTGGCCGCCGGCGTACCCCGAGGTGACGTCGGTGACGCCGCCCAGTTCCTCGAAGGCCGCCTCGATGCACCAGAAGCACCCGCCGCCGAACGTCGCTGTCTCCGTCATGTCCCCGAGTAGGGCCGCGGGAGGTATGTATGTGACGAGCGTCGAGGCGCGCCCACCGCTCGCGGGCCGGGCCATGCGGCGGGAATCGCCGCTAACCATTTGTACCGCGGGCGAGTGCTCCCGGGTATGTACGACCGAATCCTGCTGCCGACCGACGGGAGCGACGCCACCAACCGGGCGGTCGAGCAGGCCGTCGGCCTCGCCCGCGAGACGGGTGCGGAACTGCACGTCCTGTTCGTCGTCGAGGACATCCCCTACGCGCCGGAGATGATGGACGACACGGTCGAAAAACAGCTCCGGGAGATCGGCGAGGAGGCCCTCGAGAAGATCCGGGAGCGGGCCGACGAGGCCGGCGTCGAGGTCGTCGCGGACATCCGGGAGGGTGCGCCGCACACCGCCATCCTCGAGTACGCCGACGAGGCCGGCGTCGACGCCATCGTGATGGGCACCCACGGCCGGAGCGGACTGGACCGCTACCTGCTGGGCAGCGTCACCGAACGGGTCGTCAGGACCGCCGAGATTCCGGTCCTGACGGTCCGGATGGAGGAGTGATCACCGGAGACCGAACGACCGTAACGAACCGTAGCCGGCCGCGATCGAGAGCGCGGCGGCGGCGACGGCGACGGCGGCGTAAACCGGTGCGGCCCTGACCGCGTAAATCGACGCCTGCAACGCCCCGAAGCCGGCCATCGCGGCCAGCCACAGCAGGGCGACGCCGCCGATGGCACCCCTGACGGTTATCAGCCCGTCCGGTGGCTCGTCGAAGCCCTCGTCTTCGGCCATGGCGCGGGTTCGGGCGCCATCCTCCTAAGCCCTCGCTTCGGCCGCCAGCGGCGCTCGGTCCGCTCCGCACCCGGTTTTATTGCCCTGGAGCGACGACAGGCACTGTCATGGGTGGGGAAGAACCAGCCGATCCGGACACCGACGGCATCGACCCGGGGCTTCCGGCCGTCTCACGACGGGCGGTACTCGCCTCCTCGGCGGCGGCCAGCGTCACCGGAGTCCCCGGGACGGCGGCGGCGACCGGCGACGGAAGCGACGCAGCAGACGTCGAGACCGTCCTGCTCCGTCGCTCGGACCTCGCCGAACCGGAATCGTACGTCGAGTGGTCCATCGAGACGACGGCCGCGCCGCTATCCCGGCACGTCGCCTCCGCCGTCGAGGGGTTCGTGCCCGGCGACGGCGTCGCTTCGGGGTTCGTGGCGAAGTCGACCGCCGACGGGCCGGGAACCGTCGAGAGCGCCGCCTACCCCGACCGGGGACTGGCGGGCGTCACCGACGCGGCCGGGGCGTGGGTCCGGGCGCAGTCGCCGGCAGGCGCCGAGACCGCCCGGCGCGGGGACGACGGCACGGTCCGGTGGGAGACGGCGTCCGAGGAGGGGTTCGACGTGCTCCACTTCGAGCGACTCCCCGGTATCGTCGCGTTCGTCGGCGTCTCGGGCGAGGACCGGACGAGAGTGCGCGAGGCGACGGACCGATACGCCGGCCTGGTTCGTACCCGGGCGAGACGGTAGTCGACGGGGAGCAGCCGGGGAGTTCCGGCCTCAACAGCAGTCCTCCAGCGCCTTCTCCGGGCAGTCCTCGTCGATGAGGCCGCGCTCTCTGGCCTCACACGGCGAGAGCGACTCGTTCGGACCGTTGATCAACTCGAAGAGCGCCTCGCCCGGCCCCTGCCCGAAGTACTGGTCGATGCCGGCGTAGATGCCCGACCCGACCAGCATCCCGCCGTACAGCGCGAGGTTGTAGAGGCCACCGCGGGAGGCGCTCTTGAGCAGGCTCTTGCCGGCTGCCTTCGCCGCCGCCTTCTTGGCCTTCCCCTTGGCGAGTTCCTCGAGATAGTTCTCGAGCCCCGCCTTGAAGAGTTCCTTCAGCTTCAGATCCGCCCCGGTGTCCACGCCGAGTTCGTCCAGTATCTTCCCGATGAGGTCGGTGTACTCCTCCGTCTTGTCGAAGTTCTCCAGCATCTTCTCGATGAAGCAGTCCCAGGACAGCCCCGTCGGGTCGACGGCGTTGACCGGGTCGTTCTCGACGTAACTGTAGAAGTTGAACTGTCCGCCGGCCAGTAGCATCGGGTCGCGCGCGAGCCACCGGCCAGTCTCGGGATCGTAATCGCGCATCCCGAACCGGACGAGTCCCGTCTCGGGGTCGGGGATGCCGCCCGCGAACCCGACGTGGAGCGGGAACGCGGGGTCCGAATCCGACCGCACCGCCCCGTAGGCGTCGCGGTCGATCTCCCGGACCACGCTACCACTGGAGTCGACCACCACCCGCGGAGTGCCGACCTGGTCGGTGGCGACGTAGTACCACGAGCCGCCGCGCTCGAATGCGTAGAGGCGGCCGTCGAGGTCGTAGTAGTAGTGGGTCCACTCGCCCGATTCCCGGACGGCCGTCACGCGCGTCGGGGCGTTCGGGTCGCCGTAGAGGTACTCGGTCGTCGTTCCGTCGGGAGCGGTCCGGGCGACGCGTCGGCCGTAGCCGTCGGAGGTGTACTCGACGCTGCTGCCGCCAGACAGCGTCGCCGAGAGCAACTCGCCGGTGGCGCTGTAATCGAGCGTGTCGCCGTTGCGGTCGGTGACGTGGCCGTCGGCATCGTAGCCGTAGGTGCGCGACCCCTGTTCGACCAGGCGGTCGCCGGGGTCGTAACTGGCCTGCTCGGTGGTGCCGTCGACGGTCCGCTCGGTGCGGTTGCCGTTCTCGTCGTAGGCGTAGGACTCGACGACGCTGCCGTCCCGCTGGACTTCGGTCAGGCGCCCGTCGGCGTCGTAGGTGAACGCCTCGGCCCGCTGGCCGTTCGGGAGCGTCTCGGTGCGTTCGACGAGCAGGTCGCTCTGGTCGTAGGTGTACTCGACGCTGTAGAACTCGGTGCCATCGACGGTGTGACTCCGGGAGGCGACGCGGCCCTGCTGGTCGTAGGTGTACTCGACCACGCCCGTGAAGTCCGAGATGCGGGACGGCCGGCCCATCAGGCCGTTCCGCTCGACGGTGAAGGGGCCCTCGCCGGTCAGCAGACCGTCGTCGTCGCGGGACAGCGCCCGCGTCGATCCGTTCGGGTGGGTGATCTGGCTCACCTGCCCGTCGGCGTCGTGGGCGTACTGGAACGTGCCCGAGGCCGGCCCGGAGAACGCGAGTTCGGTCGTCACCTTGCCGTCCCGCGTTATCGACAGCGACTGGTCGGTGCTGCCGTCGGCCGGCGAGCGCGTCAACCCCGTGAGCCGCTTGAGTTCGTCCCGCTGGTAGGTGACGGTGGCGTCGGGATGGCTCGCCTGCTGGAGCCGGGTCGAGGCGTCGAACTCGTTGGTGATCGTGCGACCGCTCGGCAGCGCCACCTCGGTCGGGAACCCGTCGGCGTCGTGGGAGATCGTCCGACTGCCGCCCTCCGGCGGCGTGTAGCCGGTCATGTGGCCGGCGGCGTCGAACTCGTAGTCGTGCGTCTCGCCGTTCGGCCGCGTCATCGACGACAGATAGCCGTCGGCGTCGTAGCTGAACGCGGTGGTGTTGCCGAGCGGCGAGGTGAACGACTCGGGGTACTCGCCGTCCGAGAGGGTCATCTCGCTGCGGCGGCCCTCGGCGTCCGTCACCGCCGACAGGTTCCCCCCGCCGTCGTACTCGAGTGCGAGTTCGTTCCCCGTCCGGCCGACCCCGGTGACGCGCCCGTCGGCGTCGTAACTCATCGAGAGGCCGTCCGTACCGGTCGGGGAGACGGTGCTCGTGCGGCCGGCGTCCAGGCCGACGGTCATCGTCCGGCCCCCGGGGGTGGTGACGGTCCACTCCCCGGCGCCCGGGTCGTAGGAACGTTCGTAGCTTCGACCGTTGACGGTCGACGTCTCGCTGAAGGCGGTGAGGCTGAGGGGGTCGGTCTCGTCGGACAGCGTCACCGACCGGGAAAACTCCGTCGTGGTCGTCGTCCCGCCCGGCGAGGTGTAGGTGACCGACGCGGGCAACGGTGAGCGGCCGCCGAAGCGGGGGTCGAGGCCGGACCGGGTCGTCTTCGAGGCGCCGTCGGGGTAGGTCGTGGTCCACTCGCCGTCCGGCGAGATGAGCGTCTCGGTCCCGGCCGTGTTACAGCACTGGGTCGTTATCCGGCGGCCCGCCGCGGTCCGCTCGACGTCGACCGTGGTCTCGCGCATCTCGGGCGTGAGGTGGGTGAGCCGGCGGCCGTTCTCGATGGCCTGCTGGACCAGGTCGTCCTGTCCGCCGGTCGGACGGGTGCGCCCGGTGACGCGACCCGAGCCGTCGTACTGGAAGGTCGTCTCGTCGCCTCCGGGGTGGGTGATCCGCTCGAGGAGGCCGCCGCCGGTGTACGTAAAGCCGAGTTGCCGGTCGTCGGGCCGGGTGATACCGGTGACGTAGCCGTCGGTGAGAGCGAGTTCGAGGCGCTGGCCCGTCGGCGCGACGATGGCCGTCGGCGCGCCGTCGGCGTCGCGCTCGACCTGGACGACAGAGCCGTTGCGGTCGGTGACGCTCGTGAGGCGGCCGGCGTCGTCGTAGGCGAACTCGTACAGCGTCGTCCCCGTCAGCGTGTCGACCGTGCGGGCGTGGCGGCCGTCCACGAACTCGTACAGTTTCGACCCGTCGCGTGAGGGGATCCGGTCGATGTCGAACGCCTGGCGGAGGCGAGCGAAGACGCTCCCGTCGGTCGCCCTCTCGCGCGCCATGAAGTGGATGTCCCCGGCGTCGGTCCAGAGAAGCGGCCACTGTCCGAAGAAGCGGTACGCGGTGTCCGCCGGGGCGCCCCTGTAGGTGGTGTCGCTCCTGATCGGCCGGTCGCCAGTGCCCATGATCCGGGTCACGAGCCCTCCGGGATCGAACTTCCTGACGAGATCCTCGCGGTCCGAGGAGCTATCCGCGTCGGCCGCCCGGTCCATGAAGTAGACCGTCCCGGTCTCGTCGACGTGGAGGCCGAGGACCGTCCCGATCTTCGCCTCCTTGGCCGCGAGGAGGTGTTCGGAGTCGTCGGACTGTCTGACCTGCTCGAACCCCGACCCGGACCCCGCGAGAACCCGGACGTTCCCCTGACTGTCGATGCGGACGATCCGTCCGGGTTCGCCGACGTAGAGGTCGCCCGACGGACCGACCGCGATGGTGTCCCGGAGGACCGGTATCCCGTCGAACGTGTCGCCGCCGACGAGGTCGAACGAGTACGCCCGGTACAGGCGACCGTCGGGGCTGAGCCGCACGACACCGCCGCCCCACTCGTCGTTCATCGGCCCGAGCTTCAGGTAGGTGTCGCCGTCGCTCCCGACGACGACGCTGGTGATGGCCGGGAGCGGGACGTCGGTCGCGAGGCTCCCCTCGACGTCCGCGATCCAGTCGCCGAAGCTGCCGTACTCGTCGGTCGGGTGCTGCCCGTCGGTCGTCCCCGCGAGCGTCGTCACCGTGCTCCCGTCCTCCGATATCCGCCGAACGCGCCCGTCGTTCGTGGAATCCGAGTCGAATATCGGGTCCATGCCCCCGACGAGCTCCGCGAGGTAGAGCCGGCCCTCCGACCCGTAGGCGACGTCGAAGACGTATCCATCGGCGCCGAGCGAGCCCTCGTCGGCGATCAGGGTTCCGACCACGTCGATGGAATCACCGTCGCTCGCCAGCAACTGTTCGAACCCGTCGGACGGGAGGTCGTACACCCTGACGGCGGCTATCTCGTCGCTGTCGGCTCCCGAGCCGTAGTCGACGCCGGTCAGCGTCACGGTCAGGCTCCCGTCGGGCGCGACGGCGCTGGTCGCGAAGTACTCGTCCGTATCGAGGATGTCGAACCGGCCGGCCGGGACCTGGTCGACCTCGCGGAGGCTGTCCTCCTTTATCGTCCGGTCGGTCCCGTCGCCCTGCAGCAACGAGAACGACGACCGGTTCCGGTTTCGGACGTGGTGTGGCGAGAGCCACCAGCCGCCGAGCCCCGTCCGTGCGGCGTCGAAGTACTGTAGATCGACCTCGTAGTCCGTCGTGAAGTAGAGCTCCTCTCGGGCCTCGCTCCCGGTGATCTCGACTCCGGGGCGGTTGTTGAACGCGCTGCCACGGTCCACGTCCGGTTCCGAATACACCCCGTCGTAGACGTACGTGATCTCGATGGTGGCGGTGTGCGGTCCCTGGACGCGGTTCCCGAAGCCGTCGCGGCCGTCCCAGGTGAAACTCTCCGTCCGGTCGGGGTCGGGGGAGAACTCGAACTCGTTTCTCTGGCCTGCGACCTCGATGGTGAGGTCGACCCGCTTCAGCGAATCCGGCGGGTTGCTCCCGGTCAGCGGGACGGACACCGACCGGCTCGGGTTCGTCGACGTGCCGCGGACGCGGTCGCTGAAGTAGTTGAGCGTGAGATCCGTGCCGGGGATCGGCACCGATGCGGTCGACGTCCGGGATTCGAGATTGATGGCTGCGTCTATCGTTGGCATGAGTGTTATTTCGGACAGTCGTCGTCCTCTTCGTCCTCTTCGGGCGGTTCCTCCGGCGTGCTCGGTGGTTCGGGCGGCGTCGTACCGTCGTCGATGTTCACGTCCTCGATCTCGAAGTCGGGTAGCGGCGGCACGGAATCCGCAGGGGGGTTGAACGGCCAGTTGCAGTCCCACGGCGAGAAGTGCGGCACCGGCGTCCGCCACAGCTGGTCGCCGGCCTCGTACTGGGTAGCGAGCATCGCCAGTTCCTCGTCGGTCACCCCCAGCTCGTCGAGCTGTGACTGGTCGGCGGGATCGCCGCTGCCGTCGACGTCGATGGAGGCGCTCCCGCCGCTGGTGTCGAGGATCTCGATGATGCGGCCGTCGTCGCCGCCCTCCCAGGCGGCGGCGTCCTCGTCGTAGAAGCCCATCGGTACCCGCTGGCCGACCGGGAAGTCGAGGAAGTTGCGCTCGTACTCGTAGACCGGCTGGTCGAACTCGACGTCGCCGCGCGATTCGGTATCGATGAAGGCGGTCTGACTGCTCGTGGAGCCGTCGCTGCTGTCGGGATTCCGGGCCGTCAACTCCACCGCGTACGTGTAGCCGACCCGGTTCGGCAACTCGTCGGGCATCGCCTCGGGTCCGTTCTCGCCGACGGTGTACTCGGTCGCCCGAATCTCCAGTTCCTCGGGGGCGGTGCCGTCGTCGGTGTCCATCGCCGACGTGTTCGGCGGGACGAACACCGCCGCCTGCCGGTCGCCGTCGCCGTCCGAGACCGGCTGGCTGGTCGCCACCTGTCCGTCGTCGCTGTCCGTCTCGACGGTCGTGCTCTCGGCCGTCTCCCGGAGGAGCGAGACGGCCGTCCCCTTCCGGTGGGCGTTCGAACCGACCGGGATCTGCCGCTGGAGCGGGAGGAAGCCGGTCCGCTCGAACCGGAATATCACCGTGCCTCCCCCGTTGACGGCCATGTCGAACGTGCCGTCGGCCCGGGACAGCGTCCGTCCCAGTTCCGGACGGCCCGACACCCGGACCGTCGCGTTGCCGACCGGGTCCCCCTCGCGGTCGGTGACGGTGCCGCTGACGATGGCGACGCGACCGGGGTCGATGGCGCCGGCCTCGACGCCCGTCTGCACCGGATCGTCGCCGGTGTACAGCGCCTCCGCTCTGTCGGCGACGGTGGTCTGTGTCGTGCCCTCGGGTTCGTCCGGTTCGAGGGTCGGCGGCTCGGGGACGGTCCCCTCGGCGGTCGGGGAGGCGCCGCTCTCGCCGGCGCAGTTGCGGGCCGTGACGACGTAGTAGTAGGTCGTGCCGGTCTCGACGCCGGCGTGGGCGAAGGGCGTCCCGACGTCGGCGATGCGGGTCCCGGTGTCGGGGGAGACGTCCTGGCTGGTCGACCAGTAGAGGTCGTAGGACGTGGCGGCGTCGACCTCGGCCCAGGAGACCTCGACGAAGTCGGCGTTGCCCGTGGCGTCCGCGGACCCGGGCGCTGCTGGCGGGTTCTCGAAGACGGTCGCGCCGGTTCGCCAGTAATCGACGACGTCCCGCAGGACGCTGGTGTCGAGGTCGCCGACCCGCCAGTCGTCGACGGCGCCTCGCAGTCCATCGTTCTGAACGACACAATCGTCGTCGGCGTAGCGGGAGGCGGCCGCCTTCTGGGCGTCGTCGCTCACGGCGAGAAACCCCCGTCCGGCGTCGTCGGCGATTGGCTACCCCGGGAGTCCGGTCCGGCAGGACCGCGAGCGACGTGTCGCGCGCGTCCCGGAGCGGGCCGACCGCCGGAGGCGACTGGATTCGACCGTCGGAGGATCGGGAGCGCGTCCCGGATTTCGAGCGATACGACCGTATCGACGTCGTGCTCGGCGTCGTGCATAGACGGACTCACCACTGCCGTTCACGCCCGACTCGATCGGCATCACCACCCCCCTACCCCCCACCGATACGTGAACCGCGATACCGTTTGACAGACCTGACAAACGTATAAGTGTACCGACCGGAACGGCCCGCGGACGGGAATCCTCCGGGGCGGACGACCCAACGAGTAAAGACGCTGGCGACAGCCAACCGGGTATGAGCGTCGAGACGACCCGCGACGGCGCCGTCGCAACCGTCACTATATCGAACCCCGAGCGGAAGAACGCCCTGGACGCCCCGGCCTCCGAAGCGATGGCCGAGGAGATACGCGACCTCGCCTACGACGACGGCGTCCGGTGTGTCGTCCTCACGGGCGAGGGCGACGCCTTCTGTGCCGGTCTGGACCTGGCCGGCGACATGGGCGGCGGCAGCCCCGCCGCCGAACTGGAGGTCGGCTTCGGCGCCATCGCCACCGGGCTGATACGGATGGAGAAGCCCACGGTTGCGAAGGTGCCCGGCCCGGCGGTCGGGGCCGGCGCCTCCATCGCGGCCGCCTGTGACTTCGTCTACGCCGCCGAGGACGCCTTCTTCGAGTGGGGCTTCACCAACATCGGGCTGGCGCCGGACACCGGCGCGACCTACACGCTCCCGCGACTGGTCGGCACCCGGAAGGCACTGGAACTCCTGATAACGGGCGACCGCATCGATGCCGAGCGGGCCGTCGAGTTGGGCGTCGCCAACGAGGTCGTTGCGGGCGAGGACCTGGACGCGTTCGTCGCCGACCGCGCCGAGACGCTGGCCGGCCGGCCGACGATGGCCGTCGCCGCCGCCAAACGGCTCGTCTACCGGAGCGACCACCGCTCGCTGGAGGAGACGCTCCGGGAGGAGGCGCTGGCCCAGGAGGAGATGATAGAGAGCGAGGACTTCATGGAGGGCGTCGCCGCCTTCATGGGCGACCGCGAACCCGACTTCGAGGGCCGGTAGTCGCGGCCGTCGTCCCCGTCAGGGCGGCCCGGCTGCTCATAAACCGCCTCGAATGCGGGGAGTTACCATCATGCAGGATGGGACCCTCGGCCAGGATATGACGCAGATACGGGATACGAGCCGCGAGATGCGCATCAGCGAGGAGTCGGTCGGCGGCGGCTACTTCAAACACGCCGTCTACAACCACTGGGACCCCTACGAGGACATCTCCCAGGAGCTCATCGAACAGGACAGGGAGCGGGCGATGGCGATGGAGGGCGACCGGGAGGAGTTCCTCGACGTGACCCAGTACCTCGCGCTGTTCGGGGCCGGCGAGGAGTCGGTCACGGAGGACCTGGCGCCGCTGATGGTCGCCCTCGACGACATCAACGACCAGATGTTCGTCTCCAGCCAGATTTACGAGGAGGCCAAGCACACCCAGTTCTTCGACCGCTACTGGCGGGAGGTCATCTACCCGGTCGCCGAGGAACGGGGCTGGGAGAAGGTGCCCCCGACCGACCAGCGGTTCTTCCCCGACGGCTACGTCGAACTGTTCGAGCGCACCGAGGACGCCATGGAGACGCTTCTGACCGACGACACGCCCGAGAACCGCGTCCGAGCGTACTGTCACTACCACCTCGTCGTCGAGTCGGTGCTCGCACAGACCGGCTACTTCGGTCTAACGACGGCGCTGGGAGCCGACGACGACGACCCGCTGACGCCGCCCGACCGGGAGACGCCGCACCTCGCGGGCCTGGTGAAGGGCATCAACTACATCCGGAGCGACGAGGGGCGCCACGTCGGCTTCGGGATGCAGAAGGTCCAGCACCACATCGCCGAGAACGGCGTCGACGAGGCCGTCGTCCAGGAGACGCTGAAGGAGCTGATGCCGTTCGTCGCCGAGACCGTCTCCGTCGGGGACAGCGTCATCGACCCGATGCCGCTGGTCAACTACGCCCGCGACAAACTCACCCGCCGCATCGACATCATCACGGACGCCGACGCCGAGATTCCGGACGTCGAGGAACTCGTCGCGCTGGACGACGGGTCGGCGGCCGCGGACTGAGCAGCAGTCGTCGCCCCGGCGCCCGATTCGGCCCGGCAAGACCGACCCCGAAACGGGACCGCCGGCAGTTCCGAAACGAACCGGACGTTTCTTACTCGGTTGCCGCTATCGTTTACCCACATGGACGACACCGTGTTGCTCACGGGTGCGAAAGGCGCCGTCGGGACGGCGATACGGGAGGGACTCGCCGACGACTACGACTGGCGCTACCTCTTCCACAACCCGCCGCCGTTCGACCCCGACCACCCGTACCTCGTCGGCGACGTCGTCGACGAGGCGGTCGTCGCGGAGGCCTGCGAGGGCGTCGGCGCCGTCGTCCACCTCGCGGGCGACCCCCGCCGTGACGCGCCGTGGGACTCGGTGCTCGACACCAACATCCACGGGACGAAGGTGCTCTACGAGGCCGCCGTCGAGGCCGGCGCCGAGAAGTTCGTCTTCGCCTCCTCGAACCACGCCGTCGGCCACTACGAGACCGAGCGCAAGCCAGACCTCTACCGCGAGGACGACGAGTTCCTGCTCGACGGCACCGAACTCCCCCGACCGGGGAACTTCTACGGCATCTCGAAGGCCACCGGCGAACTCGTCGGCCGCTACTACCACGACGAGTACGGCATCGACGTCTGCAACATCCGCATCGGCAACCTGACGCGGAACCACCCGCCCGCCGAGTACGAGCGCGGACAGGCGATGTGGCTCTCCTACCGCGACTGCGCCCACATCCACGACCGTGCGCTGCAGGCCGACTACGACTACGAAATCGTCTACGGCATCTCGGACAACGACCGCAAGTACTACTCGCTGGAGCGCGCCCGCGAGGTGCTCGGATACGACCCACAGGACAACTCCGCCGACTACACCTTCGAGGGCGAACCGCTCGAGGAGGACTGACGGCGGGCCCTCCGGTCGGGGACCAGAAACGTCACTCGGCGTCGAACAGCCCCTCGACATCGGCGTCCCTCGATTCCCGCCGCCGGACGTGCTCGGCGATCCGCTGGCGGACGGCCGGCGACTCCTCCCGCAGGTACGACAGCGTCAGCGCCACGAAGGGACTGGTCTCCTCCCCGGCGGCGACCGCCTCCTCGGCGTAGGCGACGGCCCGCTCGACGACCTCGTCGCCCCGGGTCTCCGCCAGCGCCTCGGCGGCGATGCCCGCGGCCGGAAACTGCAGGTCCTCGACGGTGACCACTTCGCCATCGACAGCCAGGGCGGGTGGCCGCTCCCGTTCTGCGAGTTCCGGGTCGGCGGCGAGCCGCCGGACCCAGGCCCGCAGATCCTCGTGCCCGCAGCCATCGAGGTAGGCCGCGCCGCTCTCGGCGAGACCCACGGCGCCCGACCAGTTGCCCGTCCGGGCCTTGTGGGTCGCGGCCGTCGCCTGTACCAGTCCCTGGATGCAGTCGTCCCGGTTCCCGCGAGGGTCCTCGAGCCAGCGCTCCTCCCACGGCTCGTGGGCCGCGAGGTAGTGGCCGGCGTTGAACAGCGCCGTCCCCGCCCGCAGGTGGTCCATACGTCGGTTACCGGCCGTCGGTAGAAAAATCGACGGGGCGAATCACGGTTCCTCGCTGTCGCTCGCGGTGTTGCACCAATGAGAACGTCCGGACGGCGGTTCACGCGAGCGGAGCGAGCGTGAACCTCGTTCGGACGCGAACGAAGTGAGCGTCCGGACGGCGATTTGAACTCGCCGAGAAATGCTCGCTCACTCCGTTCGCTGCGCGTTCCTCGTCTGCTCAAATCGCGTCGGGCCGTCTTCGGCGAACGGTCTCCTCGCTGGCGCTCGTCGCGTCGTTCGCCGAAGAACGTCCGGACGGCGATTTGAACGCCGGTCCCTGGCTCCGCAAGCCAAGAGGATAGTCCACTACCCTATCCGGACTCATCTCTACGTACCCCGGTTCGACGTATAGGGGTTACGATTCAGCTACCGCGACCGGTGCCTGTCAACCATCCATGGTATTTATTGCGGAGAACGGCGAAGGAGGATTAAGATGTCAGCCGGGGAGTCAGTCGGCGATCTGATCGACCGCCCGAGCAGCGCCGACCTCGAGGACGCGTCGAACGTCCTCGTGCTGGCGACGTCGCTCGACGAGAGGGCCCGCGAGTCGTACTACCGGACGCTTTTCCCCGACCAGCCCTCGACGGTCGACGTCCTCGCCGTTGACTACCGGCAGACGCCCGACCAGTATCTCGACGAGTGGCGCCGGTACGCCGACGGGAAGCCGCGGCGGTGCGGCATCATCTGCGTCGGCGAGTCGACGCGCGGTCCGGGGGACGCCAGCGACATCGACGGGAACGCCGTCGCCTGCGTGGAGAACCCGGGCGACCTGACGGGCGTCGGCATCAAGGTCGGCAACTACCTCGACGGCTACGGCGGTCCCGAGACGGTCGTCACCTTCGACTCGCTGACGGTGCTGCTGCAGTACGTCGAACTCGAGCGGGCGTTCCGGTTCCTGCACGTCCTCTCGAACCAGGTGCGGTCGATGGACGCGGTCGCCCACTATCACATCGACCCCGAGGCCCACGACGACCAGGTGCTGGCGACGCTGTCGTCGCTCTTCGACGCCGTCGCCCGCTTCGACGACGGCGACTGGGAGATTCGGAGCCGGTAGCCGAGGGTTTTTGCCGGAGGACGCGGCCAGGCCCCCCATGCCCAGACGACCGGACGACAGCGGGTCGTACCGACAACGACAACGCTTTTCGGGAGGCCGTCCATGCCATCTGTAGCTATGGGTGCCATCGAGGATGTCTACGCGGACCTCGACGCCGACGTCTCCGAGGAGGAGTTCCGCGAGGCCGTCGAGGAGAAGGTCGAGCAGATGGGGGGGCTGGCCGACGAGGAGACGGCCGCGATGCTCATCGCGCACGACCTCGACGGCGGCGAGGTCGAGACCATCGCCGACGTCGAACCGGGCCTCGAGGAGGCGAAGTTCCTCGGCAAGGTGCTGAGCGTCGGCGAGTTGCGGACCTTCGAGCGGGACGGCGACGACGAGGACGGCCACGTACTCAACCTCGAGGTCGCCGACGAGTCGGGCAGTATCCGGGTCGCGCTGTGGGACGACGACGCGGTGGCCGCCGAGGAGGAACTCGCGGCCGGGCAGGTCCTCCGGGTGAAGGGCCGCCCGAAGGACGGCTACAACGGCGTGGAGGTCAGCGCCGACCGCGTCGAACCGGACGCCGACGCCGACATCGACGTCGACGTGGGGGGTGACGGGACCGTCGAGTCGCTGTCGCTCGGCCAGTCCGACGTGAACCTCCGCGGCGTCGTGCTCGACACCGACGAGGTGCGGACCTTCGACCGCGACGACGGCAGCGAGGGCCGGGTGTCGAACCTGACCGTCGGCGACGAGACGGGCCGCGTTCGCGTGACGCTGTGGGACGAGCGGGCCGACCGCGCGACGGAACTGGACGCCGGCCAGAGCGTCGAAATCGTCGACGGCTACGTCCGCGAGCGAGAGGGCGCCCTCGAACTACACGTCGGGGACCGCGGCGCCATCGAGGAACTCGAGGAGTCCGTCGAGTTCGTCCCCGATGCAACCGACATCGCCGGGGTCGAAATCGAGGAGACGGTCGACATCGCCGGCGTGATCCGGTCGGCGGACCCCAAACGGACCTTCGACCGCGACGACGGCAGCGAGGGCCAGGTGCGGAACGTCCGCCTGCAGGACGAGACGGATGACATCCGGGTCGCGCTGTGGGGACCGAAGGCCGACCTCGACGTCGGGCCGGGCGACGAAATCTTCTGTGCCGACGTCGAGATACAGGACGGCTGGCAGGACGACCTCGAGGCGTCGGCCGGGTGGCAGTCGGCCGTGGTCGTCCTCGACGGCGCCGAACCGGACCGTGGCGGCGACTCGGCCGGCCTCGACGAGTTCGCCGACGGCTCTGCGCCCGAGACCCGCGACGCCGACGACGCCGACGAACCGCACGATGGCGACCGGGAGACCTTCACCGGGACCGTCGTCCAGCCGGGCGATCCAGTCATCCTGGACAGCGGCGAGGAGACGCTCCGCGTCGAGACGGACGCCGACGTCCACCTCGGCCAGGAGGTGACCGTCCGGGGGCACCGCGACGGAGACAGTTTCGTCGCCGAGGAACTCCGCTGAGCCCGCGACGGCCGGCCATCGCGGCGCCCGGTCTGCGTTACAGTTAAGGCTGCCTCGCCCGCGTTGTGGGGTATGAGCGTCGAGCTACCGTTCGCCCCGGTGGACTCCGTCATCCGCCGGAACGCAGGCCAGTTGCGGGTCAGCGCCGGAGCCGCCGAGGAACTCGCGCGCCGAATCCAAAAGCGGGGGGCGGCGCTGGCGGCGGCGGCGGCCGAGGAGGCCACGGCGGACGGGCGGAAGACGCTGATGGCCGAGGACTTCGACGCCCCGGTCGTCGACAAGGACCTGCTGGAGTTGCCGGTCGCGCCCGTCGACCGCATCGCACGGCTCGACATCGACGACCGCTACCGCGTCTCGATGGACGCCCGCATCGCGCTGGCGGGCGAACTGGAATCGTACGCGGACACCGTCGCGGCGGCCGCGGCCATCCTCGCCCGGCACGCCGACCGCCGGACGATCAAGGCCGAGGACGTCGAGACCTACTACGAACTCGAACCGTACTTCGAATGAGGTTCGGCTACCGCGAGGTCTGTCTGGAACACGACACCGGCTCCCGGCACCCGGAGACGGCCGACCGCCTTCGGGCCATCCGTCGCGGGCTCTCGAAGCGACACGGCGTCGAGTACGTCGAGGGAGACCTCGCGGACGACGCGGCGCTTTCGGCCGTCCACGACCCCGACTACGTCGAGGCCGTCAGGGAGTTCTGCGAAGACGGCGGCGGGACCTGGGACGCCGATACCGTCGCCGTCGAGGAGACGTGGGACGCCGCCCGGGCCTCGGCGGGACTGGCCTCGTGGGCCGCCGAGACGGCCCTCGACGGCGCCGACGGGCGGTCGACGCCGTTCTCCATCGGGCGCCCGCCGGGGCACCACGCCGAAACGAACGAGGCGATGGGCTTCTGTTTCTTCAACAACGTCGCGGTCGCCGCCCGGGGGGCGCTCTCGCGAGACGACGTCGACCGCGTGGCCGTCTTCGACTGGGACGTCCACCACGGCAACGGCACCCAGGAGATAACCTACGACGACGACGACGTCCTCTACGCCTCCGTTCACGAGCGGGGGCTCTTTCCGGGGACCGGCGAGGTGCTCGAGACCGGCGGTCCCGACGCCCGGAAGACGAACCTCAACGTGCCGCTCCCCGGCGGCAGCGGCGACGACGAGTACGCGGCGGTCGTCGACGACCTCGTGGCGCCGGCGCTGGAGCGGTTCGACCCCGACCTGCTCGTGGTGAGCGCGGGCTTCGACGCCCACCGCCACGACCCCATCTCACGGATGCGGGTCTCGACGGAAGGGTACGGCCACCTCACCGACCTGGTCCGGGAGACGGCCGACCGGTGTGATGCCGCACTCGCCTTCGTGCTCGAGGGCGGATACGGTCTGGACGCGCTGGCCGATTCCGTCGGCATGGTCCACGAGGTGTTCGACGGCCGCGACCCCGTCGTCCCTGACGACGAGGTCGACGACGACGCAGCGGGCGTCATCCGCGACGTGGCCGACGCCCACGACCTGTAGCGCCGGGGGCGCCGCCCTCGCCGTCGCCGGAGTTTTGTCCGGCCGCCGCGACCTTCGAGCCGTGCCGGAGGAAGGAGACCACGGCGTCGAGGACCCGTTCGCCGTCCTGTTGCCCGTGGCGATGGGACTCGTCACGGTCGCCGTCGTGGTCGTCGAGAGGACGCTGGCGACACTCGTGGGCACCGCGGCCGGCGTCGGTCTCGTCGTAATCGCGGGACTACTCCGCTACCGCGAGAGTCGACAGAACGCCGACGACGAGTAGCGCCTCACGGCTCCGGCCAGAAGTACCGCGCCAACTCGACGCCGAACTCGTCGGCCAGCGCTGCTATCTCCTCGCCGACGAGCAGGTCGTACCCCGACTCCAGTGCGGACTCGACGTGGACGCCCAGCGAGACGTCGAACAGTTTCGCCTCGAGCAGGTCCGCCGGCGTCCGGGCTTCGCGCGGGCGCTCGACGACGTAGCGGCCCTCCTCGTCGACGAACGGGCCGGTGACGGTCTCGTCGTCGGCGTAGGCGTCGTAGAACCCTTCGGCGTGCTCGCGGACGCCGACCGGCGGGCCCCGGTGGCGGGCGACGGCGGGCAGTTCGGCGACGGCGCACTCGACGAGGAGGACCGCCGTCCCGTCGGCGAACCGCGCCGAGCGGAGCGGGGCGAACCCGGCCCGCTCGAGGGCACCCTCGACGCCGCCGAGGGACTTCTCCAGTTGCGGGTAGAGCTGGTCGTCGACAACGTCGGGCGCCTCGAACCGGACCGCGACGGGCGTCGTCCCGCGGGCCTCGACCCGCTCGCGGACCGCGGCCGCCGACAGAGGGTCCGGCTCGCGGGACTCGAACAGCTCGACCCGCGGCTCGTCGAGCAGCTCGCGGGCATAGTGGACGAGTCGGGCGACGTTGCGGGCCGAGCAGACCGCAGCGACGTTGCGCCCGGGGTCCGTCGGGTCGACGACGACGAGCGGGTCGTCGAAGGCGGAGCCGTCGTCGCCGTCACCGGCGTTCGGCGACGCCGTCTCGCCCCCCTCGTCGTGCGGCTCGGGCGTCAGGCGGACGGGCGGCTGCCAGTCGGCCGCGGCCTCGACGAACGGCCGGAAGCCGCCGTACTCGAGGACGAGCAGTTCGGTCAGGAAGCCGGAGAATCCCCTCGTCTCGAGGTCGCTGCCGTAGACGCCGATGCCGCCGAGGAAGGCCTTGGCGACCCGGACGTCGTCGGCCAGCGGCTCGATTCGCCCCTCGAGGTAGTCGGTGTGGAACGGCGTCCGGTCGACGGCCGAGCGGATATCCGCTGCCGACTCGACGGCGTAACAGGGGACGCAGTCGACCTCGAAGCCGTCGAGTTCGCCCTTGACGTAGGGGTGTTCGGCGAACTCCTCGTGACCGTCGGGGAGCACCTCGTGGCCGACCGCCAGCCCGTGGGTCTCGAGCTGTTCGCGGGACAGCGAGGGTGGGAACCGGACGAAGAGGTCGACGTCGCGGTCCCCGGAGAGCCACGTCCCGCGGGC
Source organism: Natronomonas marina (assembly GCF_024298905.1). Classification (NCBI taxonomy): domain Archaea; kingdom Methanobacteriati; phylum Methanobacteriota; class Halobacteria; order Halobacteriales; family Natronomonadaceae; genus Natronomonas; species Natronomonas marina. Next base: position 216,933 of record NZ_CP101154.1, on the reverse strand, counting down.
GGTCGAGCCGACGAGTCGCGTGTCGGCCTCGACGGGGAGGTCCGCGATGGCGGCCTCGGCGCGGGCCGAAAGCTCCTCGACGACCGACTCCAGCGCCTCGCGTTCGGCCTCGTCGGGGACCACCCGGCCGCGAACCTCGACGACGACCGACTCCAGCGACATACCCGCGGTTGCGCCGTCGGCTGGTAAAGCGTGTCGATGCCGGGGCGAAGCGAAAGCCCTATTTATCGAATCGAAGTAAGGACGAACGCAACGGGCCGCCGTAGCTCAGTTGGTAGAGCACCTGGTTGTTACCCAGGTTGTCCCAGGTTCGAGACCTGGCGGCGGCGCTTCTCTCGCGTGGGCGAGCGGGTATCCGGCGGTCCGTCACCACGCCTCGCGCAACACGGCCTCCAGTTCCTCGACCGTCGGGTCCAGCCCCGACGGACAGTAGGGCATCAGCCCGTCGGCGTGGACGTCCACCGCGACGTCGGGGAGGTCCGACTCGGCCATGTCGTCCACCTCCCGGAGCCGCGTCGGCAGCCCCAGCGCGTCCCGGATTTCGACGACCGCCTCGACGACGCCGTCGGCGGTCGCCTCGGGGGTCGTCGCCTCGACGCCGAGGCCGTCGGCCAGCAACTCGCGGGCGCCGTCGACCCGGTCGAAGAGGTACCGGAGCGCGTGCGGTGCGACGATGGCGTGGGCGCCGCCCTGCTGGACGTCGTACCCGCGGGCGATGCCGTGCCCGAAGGCGTGAATGAGCGACAGCGTCAGGCCGTCGGCCCGCGAGCAGCCGTACTGGGCCAGCACCGTCCCGACGACGGCGTCGTGCATCGTCGCGTCGTCGCGGTCGCCCGCGCCGAGCGCCGGCAGTCCCCGTGAGAGCAGCCGCAGCGCCCGCAGCCCCGTCGCGTCGGTTATCGGCGTCGCCGTCGCCGCGTAGGCCGTCTCGACGGCCTTGTCGAAGCCATTCATCGCCGAGGCACACAGCACGCCGTGCGGCGTCGTCCGGAAGAGGTCGGGGTCGTACAGCAGCGCCGACGGCATCAGTCGCTCGTCGTAGGCGCCGCCGCGGACGAACCCGTCTCGCCGGGAGGTGACGCCCGCGACCATCGACAGGTCGGCGCCGGCCAGCGTCGTCGGCACCGCCACCACCGGCGGGAGGTCGCCGTCCGGGACCGCGACCGACCCCGTCTCGTCGAAGCGGTCGTGGGCCGCCTCGGGCGACCCACGGGCCGAGAGCGCCGCGATTAGCTTCCCGAGGTCGAGACTGCTGCCGCCGCCGACGGCGACGACCGCGTCGGCGCCCGTCGCCCGGAAGCGCTCGGCGCCGGCGACAGCCGTCTCGAAGCGCTTCTCGGGCGTCGTCTCGGCGAACACGCCGGCGAGGCGGTCGCCGAGTCCATCGCGGACGAGGTCCATCACCGCCGCCGTCGAACCGACCGTCCGGCCGGTGACGACGAGGGCGTCGTCGGCGCCGAGCGCCGCCAGTTCCCCCGCGAGGTCGGCGACGCACTCGCCGTAGCGGATCGTCCCGGGGTCGTAGTCGAAGCGAAAGTCCATACCGCGGGTTCGGTCTCCCCGGTCTTTCATCTTCGTGTGGTGGCAGGCAGGTCGTCGACCCGGCCAGGATGGCGGTCGTCCCGGCCGGGTACTGCCGCTTCCCTGCGGGATTCCCGGCACACTAAAGTGCCCGCACGGAGTATCCGAGAACCGAGGGCCCTTAGCTTAGCCTGGCTCAAAGCGATCCGCTCATAACGGATTGAGCGCCGGTTCAAATCCGGCAGGGCCCATCGCTTCTGTGGCGGACGGCGGCGAGGAGCCGCGGGTGTCCCCCGGAGACCCCCGAGACGCAGCGGCGGTCGGGAAGGGATTTACCCGCGTTTCCGGCCGGCACGAGGACCACGAACGCGTCGCCCGAGAGGTCCTCGAGACCTGGGAGTCGATACGGGAGTGAGGGTCCGACCGCCCCGAATCCCGCGCCGCGGTACGCTGTCCCACGAACCGGGAAGAAGGAACGGTAGTATGTCCAACGGGCGCCTGTTCGTGATATGGACAGATCCACGTTCGTCTGCCCGGACTGTCGGGGCGAGATCGCGGTCACGTCGCGGACCCGACGGACGCTCCTCGAGGAGGGGTGCGTCTTCTGTGGTGGACCGGTCTCCAGCCGGTCGTTCGCCGTCAACTGACCTGCCCGCCTGCGGACGGGGGCAGGAACGACCGGTCAGTCCCCCCACCGCGGGACCCCGGCCAGCGTCGTGCATATAAACTCCCTGTGTATGGTGGGTCCCAATACGCAACGGTCCCGCCCCTCCTACCGAGTATGACGAACCCGTCCACCGCCGGCAGCAGAAACGAGACCGCGACCGGACTGCAGTTCCGGCACCCCGGCACGCAGACCGTCGATTCGGAGGCCGCCCTGACCGCCCTGAACGATCCGGACTGCCGGGAACTGCTGGAGGTGGCGACCGACGAACCCCGCACCGCGGCGGAACTCATCGAGGCGTGCTCCATCCCGCGTTCGACGGCCTACCGGAAGATAGACCTGCTGACCGAGGCCGGCCTGTTCGAGGAGGGGATTCGAATCAGGACCGACGGCAAGCACGCCAGCGAGTACCGGCGTGCGGTCGAGGAGATCACCGTCTCGCTGTCGACCGACGACGGCGTCGAGATCGGGGCCGGGGCGGCGGCACCGGCGTGTGACTGAGATGATCGGCCGGTTCCGAGTCGTCGATCGGTAGCCGCCGATGTCGAGTTCGTCGTCCGACGCCGGCCGGAGGTGTCATCGGAGATGAGCACCGCCACGGGGACGGTCTCCCGCTGGACGCGCGGGTTCGTTGCCGCCGGCGTCGGGTGGCTGGTCTGCTGGCAGGCGGCCGTCCTCGTCGGCGCCGGTCGCAGTGTTGCCGTCGTTCTCGGGCTGTACGGCTTCGTGCTGCACACGGTGTTCGGCAAGGGCTACGCGCTCGTTCCCGCCTACTTCGACCGCTCGCTCTCGTTCCCGCGGGCGCCGGCATTGCACCTGCCGCTGGCCGTCGCCGGGACCGCCGCCCTGGCGGCCGACGCCGCCGGACTCGTCCCCGGCAGGTGGGGAACCGCCGGGGGCCTTCTGTGGGCGCTGGGGTGTGCGGTCTTCGTCGGGTCGCTCGGCTGGAGCCTTCGGGGCAACCTCACCGGCCGGGAGACGGCGACCGCCAAGGCGAAGGCCGACCGCCGCCGCGTCGACCGCTTCGCCAACGTCTTCGTTCCCGTCGCGCTCGCGTACCTCGTCGTCGGGACGGCCCTGCCGAATCTCGGTGCAGTCGGTCTCCCGACGGGACCGCTCCCGGCCGTCGGGCCGGCGCCGTCGCACCTGCTGGCCGCCGGCACCGCCGCACTCCTGCTCTTCGCGGTCGGGTTCAGGCTGCTACCCCGGTTCCTCGTCGTCGCCCCGCGCCGACCGCTCGTGGCCGTCGTGCTGCCGGCCGGTGCGCTCGGCCCTCTCCTGCTGGCCGCGACCTTCGGCGGCGGGCGGTGGTTCCGGATCGGCGCCGCCCTCCAGGCGGTCGCACTGGTCGGGTTCGCGGTCGCGTACGTCGACATGTTCGTCCGGAGCGACCGGCGCCGGGTCGGGCTGTACGGCCTGCTCGTGGCGGCGGCCGCCGCCGTCGGCGTGGCGGCGCTCGGCGTCCACATGGCCACGGCCGGCTTCGACCCGGGGGTCGCCGACGCCCACGCCCGCCTCGCGCTCCTGGGGTTCCTCGGCGTCGCCGTCGTCGCCGTCAGCTACCAGTTCTACCCGCCGGCCGTCGCCTCGCTACCGGGGGTCGACGACCGGACCGCGGGGGCCGCCCTCGCGCTTCTCGGCGTCGGCGTGGGCCTGGAGGCGGGCGGACTCCTCGCGGACAGCGGTTCCGTTGTCGTCGCCGGTCGGACGGCGGCGCTCGTGGGCGCTCTCGGCCACGCGGCCGTGGTACTGGCCGTCTTCCGGGGCCGCCAGAACCGTGGCCGATAGCGTCGGCGACCGTCCAGAACGGCGGATCATCGGCGCGAGGGCCGAGCGCGAATCCCCACCGGCGGCCGCTACGCCGGTTCGAAGACGATGACTCGCTCGCCCTCCGTCTCGTTTCGGCCGACGCCGAGACTGACCTGCTGGCCGACGTCAACGTCGGCGTGGTCCATCCCGCGGACCTGCCCGGTGACGTTGACGGGACCGAACTCGGCGACCGCGACGACGTAGGGCGTGTCGTCGGCGAAGGAGGGACCGGCGACGTTGACGACGGTGTAGGTCAGTATCTCGCCGGTCGTCGGGAGGTCCCGCCGCTCGAGACTCCGGGCGCCGGTCGCGGGGTCGACCTCACGGGGCGGCAGCCAACCGTCGCCGCTCGAACTCTCGAGGTAGTAGGGCTCGCCGGCCTCGAGGGCGTCGAGGAAGTCGTCGTAGCCGGCGCTTCGAGCGTCGCTCATGCAACCACCTCCGGAGCGCGGCGCCGGCGTCGTTGCACTCGCTCGCTTCGCTCGCTCATGCAACCACCTCCAGAGCGAAACCTCTGCCGTCGTTGCACTCGCTCGCTTCGCTCGCTCATGCAACCACCTCCAGAACGTTGACGACGCAACTGGCGACCGTGCCGCCGGCGTTGTGCGTGAGACCGACCTCGGCGTCGGCGACGGCGTCGCTGTTGACGTGGTCGCCACGGAGTAGCTTCGTCATCTCGGAGATCTGGGCGCCGCCGGTCGCACCGACGGGGTGGCCCTTGGCCTTCAGGCCGCCCGAGAGGTTCACCGGCAACTCGCCGTCGATGGCCGTCTCGCCGTTCGTGGCGGCGTCGATGGCCTCGCCCGTCTCGTAGAAGCCCAGCGCCTCCAGGGCGAGCACCTCAGCGATGGTGAAGCAGTCGTGGACCTCGGCGACGTCGACGTCGTCAGGACCGACCCCGGCGTCGGCGTAGGCGGTCTCCGCGGCCCGCTCGGCGGCGGGGGTCCGGGTCATCGAGGCGCGGTCGCCGAGCGCCATCCGGTCACTGCCCTGGCCGGTGCCGGTGATGGCAACGGGCGCCTCGAGGCCGTGGTCGTCGGCGAAGGACTCGCTGACGAGCAGCGCCGCACTGCCGCCGTCGCTCATCGGCGAGCAGTCGTAGAGACCGAACGGCGAGCAGACCGTCGGCGCCTCCAGGACATCCTCGACATCGATGGCGCGCTGGAACTGCGCGAGGTCGTTGTCGACGGCGTTGGCGTGGTTCTTGACCGCGACGTGGGCCAGGTCCTCGCGGCCGCCGCCGTGCTCGTGGAAGTAGCGGTTGGCCATCAGCGAGTAGGCGCCGGGGAATGTGACGCCCTGCTTGATTTCCCAGAGGGCGTCGGCAGCAGCCGCGAGACCGGCGGTTCCCTCCGGGGTCGAGACGTTGGTCATCCGCTCGGCGCCGCCGACGAGGACGGCGTCGGCAGTGCCGCTGCGGACCCGCTCGACGCCGAAGCGGACGGCGGCCCCGCTGGAGGCACACGCGCTCTCGATGCGCGTGGCCGGGGCGGTGACGCCGGCGGCGTCGGCCGAAAGCGGTCCCGAGTGACCCTGCTGTTCGGTCACCTCGCTCATGAAGTTGCCGTAGAAGACCTCCTCGACGGCGCCGCGGTCGACGCCCGCGTCGTCGAAGGCCTTCCGTGCGGCCTCGCCGAACAGTTCGCGGGCGGTCCGCTCGGGGTACTTCCCGAACGGCGTCATCCCCACACCGGCGACGCGAACACCGGCCATTACCACTCCATGCCCCCGTTGACGCCGAGTATCTGGCCGGTCATGTAGCTGGACTCCTCGCTGGCGACGAACCGGACGATGCCCGAGATGTCCTCGACCTCGGCGAAGCGGTCCAGCGGGATGCGCTCGAGAATGCCCTCCTTGACGCGGTCGGGGACCTCGGCGAGCATGTCCGTCTTCACGAACCCGGGCGCGACGCAGTTGGCGGTCGACCCCTCGCTGGCCAGTTCGAGCGCGACGGTCCGCGTGAAGCCGAACAGACCCGACTTCGTCGTCGCGTAGTTGGCCTGCCCGTAGTTGCCCTGCTGGCCGACCACGCTGGAGATGTTGATGAGCCGTCCCTCCTCGGCGCTCCGGATGTCCTCGAAGCAGGTCTTCGTGCAGTTGTAGACGCCGCCGAGGTTCACGTCGACGACCCGTTCCCAGTCCTCGCGGGTCATGTTCTCGAACTTCTTGTCGACGGTGATGCCGGCGTTGTTAACGAGGACGTCGACGCTGCCGAACGCCGCCCGCGACGTCTGGCACATCGACTGTACCTCCTCGAAGTTCGAGACGTCGGCCTGCGCGACGATTGCCTCCCCGGGACCCTCGTCGATGACGTCCCGGACCTCGTAGGCCGCCGACTCCGAGGAACGGTAGTTGACGACGACGTTGGCGCCCTCGCTACCGAGTTCCTCGGCGATACCGCGTCCGATACCCTTCGACGCACCCGTTACCAGGCACGTCCGTCCGTCGAGTGACACAGGAGATCCCTCCACCTAGGTCGACGTGGACGACCCTAATGTGCTTGGGGTATCGAGTCGGATTTCCGACGGTTCGTAGCCTTTTTTAGCGTACGACGCCAAAATCGTCTGGAAAGTTCGGAGCAGTGCACTCCGAGTCGTCCCCGTTTCGAGTCTCGTTTCGTCCGTGTCACTTATTCACATAGGTGACGTAGCGTTCCGTACCGTCCCGCACTGTCGCCGTGGGTAGGCGGACAGGGGCGGTGCACCGAAGTGGACTGCTATCGGTGGCGGCACACCGCTCGGGTGTGCCGATTTCTACTCGTTTCGGGGGCGTGCAATGCACGGACAGCCCCGAACGTCGGCGTGCGATCAGTTCCGAGTTGTTAACCGTCAACAGTCACGAAATACGCTTTCGACACTTCAGATTCGTCGAGAGTCGCTTTCAGGTCACACGCTCTCGGCATCTCCGCCGGAACCGCTAATCCTTAATATCTCGGGCGGCACGAATTGTTACATGAGCGTCGTCAGCGTCTCGATGCCGGAAGCGTTGCTCGAACGAATCGACACCTTCGCCGACGAACACGGCTACACGGGTCGCAGCGAGGTCGTCCGGGAGGCGAGCCGGAACCTGCTCGGGGAGTTCGAAGACCGGAAGCTCGAGGATCGGGAGCTTATGGGTATCGTCACCGTCGTCTTCGACTACGAGACGACCAGCGTCGAGGAGAAGATGATGCGGCTCCGGCACGAACACGAGGAGACGGTCGCCTCGAACTTCCACAGCCACGTCGGCGGCCACCACTGCATGGAGCTTTTCGTCCTGGAGGGGACCCTCGAGGAGATATCCACCTTCGTCGGGAAGATACGCGCCACGCAGGACACCCTCACGATCGACTACTCGGTGCTGCCCGTCGACGATTTCGGGCCTCTGGCCGACGTGAACTGATCTCGGTCAGTGGGCGTCGGCCCCGTCAGCGAGGCGCTGGCGGCCCTCCTCGGTCAGGGTGTAGGCGCCCCCGCTGGCGGCGATGCGGATGTACCCGTCGTTCTGCAGGTCGTAGCACTGCCGGTCGACCGTCACCGGATGACGGTCAAGCTCGTCGGCGATGGTCGTCACCGGCAGCTGGTCGTGCGCCGCGAGGAGCTTGAGGATCCGTTCGGCGGGGCCGCCGTCCATTCGTGGTTCGTAGGGAGAGCGGCTGACGGTATGAGGTTTGCGACCGTTCAGGCGGATCGCGCCAAGCGACTCCCCGCCGCAGGACGGTCACAAAAAACCCCTCGGATTCGCGGAGACAGCACCAACCGCCGGGAGACGTACCTGCCAACGAGTTACGATGTCACGGACAGAAGTCGACGACACCGAGACGCTGTACTTCCCGAGCCAGGCGTGGTTCGCCGAGTACCGCGAGCGAATCAACGACGACGACGCCTACGCGGAGGCGGCCTCCGACTGGGGGACGGACTTCGACGGCGACTTCGTCTTCAGGATGGAGGAGATGCCGGTCGAGGACCTCGACACGGCGGCGATGCCCGACTCGCTGGCCGAGGACCTCGAACGGTACGTCACCGAGGAGGACGGCAGCTACGTCGGCCACGCCCTCCTCGGACTGGAGGGCGGGAAGTGCACCGACGCCCGCCTCGTCGAGAGCGCCGAATCGGTCGAGGCCGGCTTCACCCTCACTGCCGACAACGAGACCTGGAAACAGCTGATGGCGGGCGAACTGGGCGTCGTCGACGGCATGATGTCCGGCCACTTCGAGATCGACGGCGACATGCAGAAGGTGATGCAGTACTCCCAGGCCGCGGTCCGCCTGACGGAGACCGCCGCCGAGATCGACGCCGAGTTCGCCGACGACGCCTTCGCCGAGTAGTCGCGGGCGAGCGGCCCGATCGTCACTCCGAGCGCGCTTTCAGCGCCTCGCGGTCGACCTTCCCGATGTCGGTCAGCGGCACCTCCTCGAGGAACTCGACGGCGTCCGGCACCGCCTGCCGGGGGACCCGGCCCTCCAGGTACGACCGGACGTCGGCGGCGTCGATGTCGGCGGCGTCCTCGGGTTCGACGAAGACCTTCACCCGCTCGCTACCCGGTCGCTCCGGGTCCGGGACGCCGACGGTCGCCGGCCGCCGGACGCCGTCCATGCCGAACAGTTCCTCGTCGACCTCCTCGGCGTAGACCTTCAGCCCCGAGACGTTTATCATGTTCTTCACCCGGTCGACGACGTAGAACCGGCCGCGCTCGTCGACCCGGACGACGTCGCCGGTGGCGACGAAACCCGCCGAATCGAACGGGTCGTCGGCGTCGAGGTAGCCCGCCATCCGCTGGGGACCGTTCACCAGCATCTCGCCCTCCAGTTCCTCCGCGACGGCCCGCTCGATGGGAATCTCCTCGTCGGTCTCGACGTCGCGGAGTTTCACCTCGGTGTCGGGGACGGGAACGCCGACGGTCGGCCCCTCGAGGCCGGCGTCGTCCGCCGGGGCCGCGTCCCCCATCACGGCGCGCTGGATGCCGGCGACGTTGAAGTGCGTGATGGGCGACATCTCGGAGAGACCGTACCCCTGCGAGAGGCCCTTCGCGCGCTCGCCGAACCGCTCGCGGGTCTCGGCGGCCAGCGGTGCCGACCCCGACAGCCCGATGACGTCGGCCTCCAGGTCCGTGTCGGCCAGTTCCATGAACTGCGTCGGGACGCCGAACATCACCAGCGGGTCGTGGTCGGCGACCAGTTCACCCACGAGGTCGGTGTCGCGGGCATCGGGCACCACCAGCAGGTCCAGCCCCAGCGACACCAGCATGTTGGTGACCGTGTAGCCGTAGGCGTGGTAGGCGGGCAGCGCCTGGACCGCCGCCTCCCGTCCCCGCATCAGGTCGGGGAGCCGAGACTGGATCGCCACGGCCTGCTCGACGTTGGCCACGAGGTTGCGGTGGGTGAGCCGACAGCCCTTCGGCTGACCGGTCGTCCCGCCGGTGAACAGCAGCGTGTGGACGTCCGAGGGGCCGACGTCGACGGGGTCGGGGTCGCCGGCCGACTCGAGAACGTCGGGCCACCACTCGACGCCCGCCTCGTGGTCGTGCTCCGGGGGGTCCGTCGAGTAGTCGGCCAACTCGGTGAGTATCAGGTGGTCGGCGTCGGCGGCCGCCCGCAGTCGCTCCAGCAACTCGCGGTGTTCGGCGTGGCCGACGACGACGTCGGGATTGCTCTCCTCGAGACGGTACACGAGGTCCGCCTCGGCGTCGAGGAAGTCGTTGGGGACGTGGACGGCGCCGGCCCGCGAGACGGCGTTGGTGACGACCACGAACTGGACGGAGGTCGGCAGGACGGTGGCGACCCGGTCGCCCGGCCCGACGCCCCGGGCCTGGAGGGCCGCCGCGAGGGCCTCGGCGTCGTCGCGCAGTTCCCCGTAGCCGACGCGGCGACCACCCTGGACGACCCCCTGGTCGGGGAACTCCTTGGCGGCGTCGTACAGGTACCGGTGCAGCGGGTGGTCGGGGTACGGTTCCAGCGTGTGGTCGATGCCGTAGGCGTCGTACTCCTCGAACCACGGCGGCTCGTCGGTCATGGGCGGGTCGTCGACCCCGCGTCGCCAAACGGTGTTCGCTCGTATGCGCGGCCGTTTAATCCGCACGCAGTCAGCGTGGCCGCCGTGGACCGCCGCTATCGGCGGCCCGCGAACGTGACGTCGTCTTCGACGTATCTACGCCACCGCACTCACCCGGACCACCACTGCACACCCCGAACGCCCTCGGCCTTTCAGGCCACCAGGAAAGTGAATCGCAGGCGGTGGCGTGCGTGCGTCGACCGGACCGAGCCGGACGGCGAGGGGCGGTCGACAATCCGCGCGCGAGGGACGAGTGAGGCGCGGGCGGCGCGACCGACGGGAGCGCCGCCGAATGGGCGAACGGGGAGCGACGCGACCCGTGAGCCCGGGAGCGGAGCGACCGTCGAACGAGTCGGCTGGGGAGGAACGTGGCTGCGGTGCGGGTGCTGTCCTGGCGGATTCGAAGGGCGAGACCGTGGTCGAGCCCGCCCGGACGAAGCAAGCACGCGAGCGAAAGAGAGCGCGCGCAGCGAGTCCCGGCGGGTCGAGCCGGTCGAGGGCTTCGGAGGGAAGTCCCAGAACGCTGCGGAAGACGAGGGCTTCGGAGGGAAGCCCCAGAACGCTGCGGAAGACGAGGGCTTCGGAGGGAAGCCCCAGAACGCTGCGGAAGACGAGGGCTTCGGAGGGAAGCCCCAGAACGCTGCGGAAGACGAGGGCTTCGGAGGGAAGCCCCAGAACGCTGCGGAGGACGATACAAACGTCGAGCCGGTCGAGAGCGTGGTGAGCGGGTCCGGGAAGAGCGTTACGGCGCGATGGCTTCCATGACCTGCGCCTCTATCTTCCGGAGGTGCTCGCCGACGGTCCCGTCGGAGCGGTCCAGTTGGTCGGCGATGTCCTGGTGGGTGGCCTGCCGGGGGACCTGGTAGTAGCCGACGTCGAGCGCCGCCCGCAGCGTCTCCTGCTGGCGGTCGGTGAGCATCGAGAAGAGCCGTTCCTCCTCGGGGACGTAGTCGCTTATCTGTTCGAGGTTCAGCCCGATGTCGTCGGGCACCTGCGGGATGACCTCGCGGATGACCTCCTCCTCGCCGACGATGTGGGCCCGCAGCGAGTGCTCGCCGGTGTACTCCAGCGGCATGTTGAGGACGAGTTCGTACTCGCGGAACAGCGACAGCAACTCGACGATGGTGTCGGTCGGGACGAAGTGGGCGTAGACGGTGACGTGGTCGTCGCCCTCGGAGATCTGGAAGTCGAGAATCTCGTCGGACTCCTCGGCGATCTCGCGGCCGCGCTCGATGTCCCCCGAGAGCTGAAACAGGGTCACCGCCGTCCCGTCGTCGAGCAGGCTGATGTTGTGCAGGAGTTCCCGCGAGATGTCGGGTTCCTCGGCCAGCGCGTCGTCGACCGGATGCAGGCCGCCGTCGCGGGGGATGATGACCGTCCGGACGTAGCGCATGAGTACCGAAGACACGGCGACGGCCGACATAAACGTGTTCCACCGGAAACGCCCCGAGACTCCGCCCTCCGCCGGCACGTATAAACGCCGTCGCATCGGCGGACGGGCGCTTATGTGTGCTCCGAACCTCGGCTCAGACGGCGTTTCGGGGCCTGATACACCACATCCAGGAATCGCTTAAAAATCCCCACCCATGCGAGGAGCAACCCACAGGCCCGTCCACGCGAACCGATTGGATAGACGGGGACCGACCCCGCGAGCAACCATGACCGACGACATCGCACCCACCGTGGAGGCATCGCTCGAGAAGTCCCAGGACGAACTCGAAGAGGAACTGCCGGAACTGCTGGCGGAACTGGACGGCGAGACCCGCGAGTTCGTCCAGGCGAACCCCGGGCTGTTCGGCCGGCTGGTCGGCCGGATGGACGACCTCGACGTCGCGGCCTTCGTCGAGGCCAACCCCGAGACGGCCGACCGGTTCCAGGACTTCCTGTGGACCGGCGTCGAGGTACTCGTCGCCAACGACCCGGCGGTCCAGGAGCAGATCAACCAGGACATCACGGTGAACTTCGAGGCGACCGACTGCCCGATGACGGGCCACATGGCGGTCGACGGTAGCGAGGAGACGCTCACCGGCGGCGCCGGCACCGTCGACGACCCGACGCTTGAGATTACGGGTCCGGCCGACAACCTGGTGGGCCTCATCACGGGCGCCATCGACCCCGTCCAGGGCTTCATGGCCCAGCAGTACGAGATGGACGGTCCCGTCGCGACGGGGACCCAACTCGCGCCCATCATGGGCGAACTCGCCGAGAGCTTCGAGTGATGTACTACGACGAGGACGGCGGCGAGTTCCGCGAGGAACTCCGGGACCTCCTGGCGGCCGAAATCGAGCCGGTCGTCGACGAGGCCGACCGCGAGCCGCTGACCCGCGAGGAGTTCCTCGAGTACACCGGCGTCCTGCGGGAACTCGACGTGGGCTTCAGCCCCGAGATGGCACGGGAGTACTTCGGCAACCTGGAGCGGTTCGCCATCGTCTCCGAGGAGGTGTCGCGGGTCTGGCCCAGCCTCAACGTCGCCCTCCAGATGTCGTTCCCGTCGGTGTTCGTCAGGCACGCCGCCGAACCGACCCGCGAGGCCCTGCTGGACGACCTGCAGGCGGGCGAGTGTATCGGCTGCCTGGCGGTCACCGAACCCGAGGGCGGTTCCGACACCGCCCGGCCCAACACCGTCGCCCGCAAGGACGGCGACGAGTACGTCCTCAAGGGGAAGAAGGAGTGGGTGGGGAACGCACCCATCGCGGACGTGGCGCTGGTGGTCGCCCACGACGAGGAGGCGGACACCCAGGACATGTTCCTCGTCGACCAGCCGACCTCGCCGTTCGAGACCGAGACGATGGACAAACTCGGCTGGAAGGGCGTCAACAACGGCAAGATGCACTTCGACGGTGTCCGCGTTCCCGAGGACAACCGGCTGTCGAACATCGTCGGCAACGCCCTGATGGAGGGCGCCGACATGCAGGAAATCGTCCCGTTCCCCGAGGCCGTCTCCCAGCTGTTCTTCGAGCAGAAGGCACTGAACGCGACCTTCTCGTTCATGCGGACGGGGATGTCGTTCATGGCCGTCGGCATCATGCAGGCGGCCTTCGACGAGGCCCTGGACTACGTCCACGAGCGGGAGACGTTCGGCAAGCCCATCGGCGAGAACCAGCTCGTCCAGGAGAAGCTCTACGAGATCCTCCGGGACCTGGAGACGTCGCGGCACCTCTCACGGCACGCCCTGGAGTTGCTGAAGCGGGGCGACGACCGCGCACGGCTGTACTCGTCGCTGGCGAAGGGCTACACCTCCGAACGCTCGGTCGACGCGACCTACAACGCCCTGCAGGTCCACGGCGGCGAGGGGCTGAAGACCGAGAACCGCCTCGAACGGTACTACCGCGACGCCAGCGTCATGACCATCCCCGACGGGACCACCGAAATCCAGAAGCTCATCGTCGGCAAGGAACTGACCGACATGAGCGCCTACTGAGCCCACCGGATCGCCGGATAGGGGCGCGTGCGGTTTCAATACCCTTTTGCCGACGCGTCCAGTTTCCCCCCGTATGGCAGACTTCCAGGTCGTCGTCGGTGACCCCGACGAGGGCATCACGCACGCCTTCGAGGTGGACGGACAGGACGCCAACCGATTCATCGGCCGCTCCATCGGGGAGACGGTCGACGGCAACGCCGTCGACCTCACCGGCTACGAACTCGAGATCACCGGCGGTTCGGACACCGCCGGCCGACCGATGCGCGAGGACGTCTCCGGGACGGGGACGGCGGCCATCCTGCTGGAGGGCGGCGTCGGCTTCGACCCGACCGTCGACGGCGAGCGAAAGCGCGTCACCGTCCGCGGCGCCGAAATCTCCGACGAGACGCGGCAGATAAACGCCAGGATCGTCTCCCGCGGCGACGAGTCCGTCGAGGACCTCCTCGGCGGCGACGAGGACGAGTAATCGCGTTCCCTTCCAGTTCCTTCATGCCCAGCGTCTCCTCCGACGGCGTCGAGACCGTCCGTGGCACCATCGTCGAGAGCGGCGCCCTGGACCGCCCCCGACTCCGCGTCCCCGACGGGACGATTCCGGAGGGCGTCGTCCGGGTCGACGCCGACGGCGGGCCCTACCACGCCCCCGTCGAGACCGACTTCGGCGGCGAGGTCGAACTCCGCGGCCTCTACGACAACCCCCGGATGGCCCGCGAGCGGGACGGCGAGAACCACCTCGCCGCGTGGGTCGACGACCAGGGACTCGAAACCGGCCGCACCGCCCTGCTCGACGTCGTCGTCGAGGGCGAACAGTACGGCCTCCGGGCGCCCGGCGACAGCGCCGTCTACCGGGTCGTCGAGTCGCCGGACGACGACCTCGCGTCCATCGCGGAGGACCTCGACGGATGAGCGGCGCCGGGGCGCTGTACGACTCCTTTCTCGCCGGCGACCGGCCCGACGACATCCTCGTCTATCTCCACGAGGAGGGCGTCGGCTCCGTCGAGGACCTGCTGGACATCGGGACCCGCGTCGAGGACGGCGTCGTCCTCGTGTTGCCCGGCGAGGACGGCAAGGCCGCCTTCGAGAGCGCGACCGGCCTCGACGCGATGGACTTCGCCGGCATGGCCATGGAGACGGACGGCGACGTCGACGACGACTGCACCGGCGGGACCTGCCCGGACGGCGACGGCGACGACCACTACGTCAAGTTCGTCTTCGCGTTCGCCGAGGCGCAAAACGAGGCCGTCGGCGGTCTCTACGCCGAGGGCGACGTGATTCACGGCTACGCCGCCTGCGCCTGCGGGACGACCTACTCCGACAAGTGGGTCGCCGACCCCGACGACTGAGGACGCCCAGGACCGCGGCAGCGCCTCACACGCCAGCACAAGACTTCTCCCCGTCGGCACCAGCACGAAGGTATGGACGGGCAGGTCGCCGACGACGAGGTCCGAGAGATGGTCGCCGCGCTCCGGCCGGCGTGGACGGTCCGGGGCGTCGACCGCTGCGAGTACGGCACCGACTTCGTCGCGTTCCTCGACGTGCGGGCGCCAGACGGCGACCGCGAGGCCGTCCTGAAGGCGACCACCGCCGACTTCGTCGACCCCGAAATCGCCCGCGCCGAACCCCGCCTGCTCGAACTCGTGGGCCGGGAGACGACGGTTCCGGTCCCGGCGGTGTACGGCTACCGGGACGACCACCCCGACCACCCGTCACCGTTCTACCTGATGGAGCGCGTCGACGGCGAGAACTTCGAGAACCGGGTCGACGACCTGCCGACGGCGGCCCGCGAGCGGGTCGTCGGGGAAGCGGGGCGCAACCTCGCCGCACTCCACGACCTCGGACCGCTGCCGGCGGCCGGGAACGTCGGCGTCGAAGACGGCGACCTCGCGGTGCTGGACACCGACGACCACCCCCGCGCCGACGACTTCCACGCGTGGCTGCTGGAGGGCCGCGAGGAGACGCTGGACGAACTCCTCGACGGCGGGTGGTTCCCCGAGAAGGCCGACGACAGAGAGCGGTTCGCCGACCTCGTGCCGGACCTCCGGGCGTACTGCCGGGAGACGCTGCCGGCGCTCCCGGACCCGGCGCCGCCGACCTACTGCCACTGGGACTACCGCTACGGGAACCTCCTCGTCGACCCGGAGACGGGCGAGACCCGCGCGGTGCTGGACTGGGCGAACCTCACCGCGGCGCCGCCCGCCTACAACCTCGCCAAGGTCGAGTCCCACCTGTTCGACCCCGTCACCGAGGACGACGACGTGGTCGCGGCGCTCCGCGAGCAGTTCCGGACCGCCTACGCCGACGCTCGCGAGGGGTGGGCCTTCGAGGAGTCGGTCCGCGAGCGCATGGCCGTCTACCGCCTGACGAGTCGCGTCGACGCGATGGCCTGTCTTCCGCTGTGGCACGAGGAGGCGACGCCGGCGGAGCGCGACCGAATCGAGGACCACCACCGGACCTTCCTCGCCGACTACCTCGAAGACTGACCCGGGGGACGGACTCGGCGCCGCGGCGGTCCGCCGCTACGCGTCCGCGTCGGCGCTTTCCTCGGCGGCCACCTCGCGGAACGCGTCGAGGATGACCTGCCTGGTGACCGCGCCGCGGGTCGTCCAGTGGTGGGCGTAGTCCAGCATGTCGTCGTAGATGTCCGGCTTGCAGCCGGCCGCCTTCGGGTGTCCGCCGCCGTTGACCCGGCCGGCGACCTCGTGGCAGCGCTCGAAGGCGTCCGTGCCGCGGATGGAGGCCGACCCGGCGGGCTTGACGATAACGGAGGCGTCGGCACCCGCCTCCCGCATCGCCTCGGCGACCTCGTTCTGCGAACACCGGCCGTAGGTGACGCCGACGGTCCACTCGCCGACCTCCTCGTACTCGGCACGGTCGACGGCCTTCTCGACGAGGGCTTCCTTCTCGACGCGGCGCTCGGCAAGGAACGCCTCAACGTCGGCCGGCAGGTCGGCGCCGTGTGCGAGGACCGTCTCGATGTACTCCTCGGGGTCGACCCAGTGGGCGTAATCGGCCAGGTCGTCGCTCCGGGGGTCCTCCCGCAGCCAGAGGTCGTGGTCCCGCGTGACGGCGGCGAGTTCGGCGTACCGCTCCGCGAAGTCGTACTCGAGGCTCCGCAGCGTCACGTCGGCGGTACACTCCTCGTCGGACTCGCCGACGACCAACTCGGCGTACTCCCCGACGGTCGCCGTCAGGTCCTCGTCCCACTGGTGGTGGTCGAACCACCTGACGTCGGCGGCCCGCTCTGCGACCGCCGGCAGCGCCTCGACGTCGCGCTCGTCGTCGGGACAGAGATCACAGACGAACAACTCCAGACCGGGCGCCCCGAACTCGACGACGTACTCGAGGGCGTCGGCGATTTCGTGGGGACCGGCGGGTAAAAGCGCCGCCTCGCCCAGCGCGACCCGAATCAACGCGACGCAGGCGAGGCCGTCGGCGTCGGGGTCGGCGACGACGACGCGGTCGGCGTCGGCCAGCGCCTCACGGGCCTCGCGTTCGGTCTCGGCGTCGTCGATGGAATCCGGGACGAAGAACCCCTCACCCGGCAGGACCGAGCGCCGGGACAGCGGGATATTGTCGTCGTCGATGAGCCAGTCGTCCATACTCCCGCGAGGACGCCCGGAGCCAATAACCCTCCCGTTCTCGTCGCTCGTTCGTCGGCCGCGGCGCCGGTCAGTCCAGTTGCCGGACGGTCAACACCGGCTGGGGACACATCCGGACGACCCGCTCGGCGACGCTGCCGAGCAGAAAGGAGTGCTCGCCGTGGCGGCCCCGGGTCCCCATCGCCACCGCGTCGGCGTCGATGTCGCGCGCGTAGCGGATTATCTGGTCGGCAGGGCGGCCGACCCGGACGGCCGTCTCGAGGACGGCCGGCGTCTGGCGGGCGTCGTTGGCCGCCTGGACCGCCTCGAGCGCCTCGGCGCTCTGCTCGTCGAGGGCGTCGCGGACCTCGTCGTGGAGGTGGTCCGGCAGCGACTCGACCTGTCCGGCGTCGACGACGTACAGCGCGTGTGCGGTCGCCTCGAATCGGGCCGCCAGGTCCAGGGCGCACTCGGCGGCCCGCGAGACGCTCTCGGAGCCGTCCGTGGCCACCACCACCGTGTCGAACATACCGGCTCTCGGCCCGCGTCCGACAAAAAGGTACGCGGGGAGGGTTTTTTGATACCCCCCTCCGACGTTCGGGTATGGAGGTCGACACCGTGCTCGTTCCGGTCGACGGCTCCGAGGAGGCGATGGAGGCCGTCGAATACGCCGTCGCCATCGCCGAGCGATACGACGCCGGCGTCCACGCCCTCTACGTGCTGGGCGAGGAGGCCGCGACCGCGATGCAGGAGGGCGCCGTCGAGGCCGCGGCCATCGCACGGCGGAGCGAGCAGGTGATGGCGGGCGTCCGCGCGCTCGCCGGCGACTGCGACGTGCCCGTCGACCACTCCTCGGCGTACGGCTTCTCGCAGACCCGGCTCTCACAGCACCCCGGCAGCGTCATCCTCGACGTGGCCGAGTCACTGGAGACGGACTTCGTCGTCGTCCCCCGCGAACCCGTCACCGGCAACCCCGAGGCGGTCATCGAGAAGGCCGCCGAGTACGTGCTGGCCCACGCCTCACAGCCCGTCCTGTCGGTTTAGTCGTCGGGGTTGCTCAGTTTGGCGGCCATCTCGAGTTCGAATCCGTCGGGGTCGCTCGTCTCGAACCCAACCTTCTGGTAGAGGGCGATGGCCGGTGAGTTCCACCGCTCGACGGTCAGCCAGATGCGCTCGACGCCATCCCGTCGGCCGGCACCGAGCAGGGCCTCGACCAGCGCCGTCCCGATGCCGGCCTCCTGGTAGGCCCGGAGGACGAAGATGGCCAGTTCGGAGGCTCCGTGACGGTCCGGGACCAACATTGCGTGGCCGACGACCGAGCCGTCGTGGCAGGCGACGACGTTGATGCAGTCGGTCTCCACGAGCGTCTCGAGCCACTCGCGGATGGCCTGCTCGTCCGTCGGCGGGATGCCCTGGGCGCGGTCCTCGGGGTCGAACGAACGGTACATCTCCACGAGCGCCTCGAAGTCGTCCTCGAGTTGGCGGACGTCGATGTCGCGGCCCTCGTGGTCGGTGAACGACCGCGGTGGTGCCTCGTACGGTCCGGCGATTTCGGTCGGGTATTCGCGTGTCATCGGACCAGAGTCACCGTCGTTTTCGCGTTCAGCAGTACGAACTCGGCGATCGAGCCGAGCTGGACCTTGCCGAGTGGGCTCGTCTCGCCGCCGCCGAGGACGATTCGGTCGTAGCCTTCCCGTTCGGCCAACTCGAGCAGCCGACTGCCGGGATGGCCCGAGAGGGTCCGGACCTCCGCGTCGAACCCGACCTCCTCGAGGGCGGCGTCGATCCGGTCCCGTATCTCCGCGGTGTCCCGCTCCGAGTCGGGGTTCTCGACGACGGCGATGGTGAGGCTGTCCCCCGCCTCGCTGGCGCGTCGTATCGTCTCCTCCAAGGCGCGAAAGGAATCCTCGCTGCCGCCGACCCCCAGGAGTACGTCCATGTGTACAGGGAGGGCGCCGGAACCCAAAAGCCTCCCGTATCGTTCGGCACCGACGACCGGAGGATCGACCGCCCGAACCGGGCGTTCTCGCCAGTTTCGCCGTTCTGTTGTCCTCCCGAACAACTACGTCGCGGTTCGTTCCTCGCCGCTCGCGTTCCGTGCCCCTCCCTGCGGTCTCACCGCAGTCCGCGGCTCGCGGCTCGTTCCTCGCCGCTCGCGTTCCGTGCCCCTCCCTGCGGTCGGGGCACGCGTACGCCACCCGTCAGACATCGCCGATACGCTTTTTCGACGGCGGGCCGCTACTCCCGGTATGGTCGAGGACGCCGAGGCGGCGGACGACGGGGAGGAACCGACGCCGGCTGTCAGGCGGGTCTCGGGGAACGAGAACGGCGAGGCAGACGACGCCAACCGCGACCCAGGGGTTCCACAGGATGTCAGGGAGTACGCCCGCTTTTCGAAAATCGACGGCTCGACGTACGACCGAGCCAACGAGTTCCTCCGGGAGCGGACCTACGTCACGGCCCGCGAGTGGGCCATCGCACGGCTCTGTGCGGACTTCCGGACCGAGACCGGCGTCGAGATGACGAAGATCGGCGAGAACCTGCCCGAACTCGTCCCGTTCATGACCGACACCTACAGCCCCCAGGCCGTCAACCAGGCGCGGGCCAGTTTCGACGAGAAGGTCCGGAAGGCGGGCGCGACCTTCCTCTACGGCGCGATGTGTGACTTCTACACCGCCGAGGAACTGGACGACCTCATGTACGAGATAACCGAGGTCGCCAAGTTCCTCCTGGAGGTCGAGGGCGTCGAACTCGGCGTCGACGAGGAGCTGGAGGCCGAAGAGCGCATCTCCAGCGTCATGCGCGAGGTCCGGGAGTCCTCGGCGGCGCTGCGACACGACCGCGTCACCTGTCCGGAGTGCGGCCACGAAATCGCCTCCGACGGCGAGTCGGGTCACGCCCACGGGGCCGAGGCCGACGACTGAGGCCGGACTACTCGTCGCCGTCCCGACGGGCCGTCCGCACGTTCCGTCCCTCCGCTTCCGCGAACGCGCCGTCGTGATAGACGACGGTCCCGCGAACCATCGTCAGGTCGGGGAAGACGCCGCGCATCCCCTCGAACGGCGTCCACCCACACTTCGAGTGGAGTTTCTCCCCGCGAATGGGGACGCTTTCGGTCTCGTCGACCAGGACGAGGTCGGCGTCGCGGCCGACCTCGATGCGACCCTTCCGCGGCAGGTCGAATATCTCGGCGACGTTGGCCGCCGTGACGTCGCGGACCCGTTCGTAGTCGAGGTCGCCGGTCCGGGCGGCCTCGAGCAGGAGTGGAAGCGCCGTCTCGACGCCGGGAACGCCGCTCGGCGCCTCCCAGATGCTCGCGTCCTTCTCCTGGCGGGTGTGTGGCGCGTGGTCGGTGGCAACGATGTCGACGGTCCCGTCGAGGAGGCGTTCGAACAGCGCCTCGCGGCGCGCCTCGCTCCGGAGCGGCGGATTCATCCGACCGAACGTGCCGAGGTCGCCGAGGTCGTCCCGCGAGAGAAAGAGGTGGTGCGGCGTCACCTCGCAGGTCATGCCGGCCTTCTTTGCGATGTCGACGCCCTCGGGGGTCGAGGTGTGGGCGATGTGAACGTCGGCTCCCAGGTTGCGGGCGGCCGCGCAGGCGCGGTCGACGGCCTCCGCCTCCGCCTCGGGCGTTCGGTAGACGCTCCAGGCGTCGGCGCCGTCGTCGCTGTCGGCCGGGTCCGCCGGCAGGACGCTCTCGTCGAACAGGTCGGCGTCCTCGGCGTGAACGGTTACCGGTACGCCGGCCTCGCTCGCGCGTTCGACCGCCCGCTCGAAGAGGTCGACGTCGATACCCATGTCGCCGGTCGAATCGGCGAGGAACACCTCCCCGAGGGCGCCCAGCGGCTTCGAGAGCAGTTCCGCCGGTTTCCACTCGGCCGTGACGCCGCCGTTGATGGCGTAGTCGACCGCCGAGGCCGATGCCAGTTCGGCCTTCCGGTCGAAGCTCCGACCGTCGACCGTCGGGGGGTCGGTGTTCGGCTGGTCGAACACGGTCGTCACGCCCCCCGCGGCGGCGCTGCGGGATCCGGTCAGCCACGTCTCCTTGTGCGAGAAGCCCGGTTCACGGAAGTGGACGTGGGCGTCTATCATCCCCGGCAGAAGCAGGCGTTCCTCCGCGCGGATGACCTCGTCGTCGGCGTCGAGTCCCGTCCCGATTTCGGCGATTCGTTCGCCGTCGACACGGACGTCACGGACCCGGCCGGCGGCCAGTCTCGCGTTCCGAATGAGCATTACCCCCTCTCGGCGGTCGAGGTTCCTAAGGGTCACGAACCCTCGTCAGGAGAGGAGCACCGCCGCCTCGACGGGGTTCGTCTCGCGGTCGCTGGCGAAGGCGCGCTCGATGGCGCCGACGACGGCACCCGGGTCGTCGGGACCGCCGGCGGTCTCGACGCTGCCGACGCTCTCGGTCTCGAAGGGGACCCCCAGCGCGGCGTACACCGGCCCGAGGACGTCGGCGATGGCGTCTTCGTCGTCTTCGGTGACGACGACACAGCCACCGACGACGGCGACGGCGCGCTGGACGCGCTGGGCGATACCCGCGACCTTGCCGTCGCCCTGCAGGGAGTGGTCGCCGGCACAGAACGACCCCGCCGGCTCGCCGGAGCGGACCGTCGCACCGACGCCCTCGAGGGCGTCCCGTAGCGTGTCGGTGGCGTGCTCGTAGCGCCGCTGGATGCCCGACCGGGAGTCGTCGGTCGGGACGGCGTGGACGAACGCGACGGTCTCGCCCGTGTAGGCGACGGCCCGGCCGCCGACGCGCCGCTCGACCGGGTCGTAACCGCGCTCCAGTGCCGCCCGGCGGGCGCGGTCGTAGCCGTCGGCCGACGCGTCCCGGCGACCGAAGGCGACCTGTCGGGGCGGCGTCCACGTCCTCACGGCCGGCCGGTCGGTCCGTTCGACCAGGCCTGCGAGACCGCGGGTGGCGGCCCTGTCGCGCTCGGTGTCCGCCAGCGACCCCCTGACGACGTGCATGCGCGTGGCTACGTGCCGAGAGTGATAAAACGCCGACGGACGAACCGTTCGTATGGTCACGCTGTCGGAGGCGGTGGTGCGCCGGTACGACCGGTTTTCGCTGTACAACTCCCCCTATCCGGCTCACGACGCCGGCTGTGCGGTCGATCTCTACTCCGGCGGCGAGGTGGCACGGTCCCCCGTCCCGGGAGAGGTACTCGAGACGCGCACTGTCCGCTGTCCACCGAAGTCCTACGCGGCCGACGAGGACCACCTCGTGCTCGTCGACTGCGGCGACGTGGTCGCCAGGGTGCTGCACGTCGACCCGACCGTCGAGGCGGGCGAGCGAGTCGAGGTGGGCGACCCCCTGGGGAAACTCGTCCGGTCGGGGTTCTTCGGGCAGTGGGTCGACAATCACGTCCATCTCGGCTTCCGGAAGCACGACCAGAACCTCCGGCGGGCGACGGGATCGTTGCCGCTCGACCTCGGCGTCGCCGTCGAGGGGGTTCCGTGGGACGGCACGGGCGAGGTGGTCGAGGCCGGGCCGACGCACGTCCAGTTGGATTCACCGACGGCCGACGGTCGGGGGTTCGCGGCGATAGCGAGCGACGGGGGCGTTCCGCTCGACGGCGGACTCGCCCACTACACCGGTGGCGGCGCGCTGGCGGCGACCGACGGAGCGGTGTCGCTTCTCGACACGGTGGTCGGGACCGCCGACGGACGCGACGTGCAGTGGGACGACGTGGCGGTGTGGGTGACGGACGGCGACGGCCGGCGGGTGCGGGCGACGGGGCTGTCGCTGTTCGCCTCGCAAGTCCCGTTCGGCGCCAAGGTGGTGTTCCACGAGGGACACGACCTCTCGGTCGGCGACCGACTGACGGTGTCGATAGAACCGACGGCCGACCCGATTCGGCTGGGCTGACAGCCGGCGCGAAGCGTGGCGAGCGGGCCGGGTGCGGTCGTACCGCTCGCCACGACGGACCGCGGCGGTGCGCCGGACTCCCTCCGTGTTCGCCGCGGGCGGTTCCTACGCCACGGCGGGGCTGGTCGCGTCCCGGTATATAGAGCTCAGCCGTGCCGCTCGCGGTGTCGCTCCGTCAGTCGCCGGTAGGTCTCGTCGTCGCGGACCGCCTCCAGGTGCTCCTCGAAGACGAGCGCTGCCTCCCGTTTCTCGGGGTCCGCCCACCGCTCTGCTTCCCGCTCGCCGCCGTCGTCGCCGTACTTCTGTCCACCGGGGTACTTCGCGTAGCGCATCGCCCGGGTGTAGCCCATCTGGAGGTACTTGCGGGCCATGTCCATGCCGACGAAGTCACCCTCTGCGCGGTAGTCGCGGAACCGCTCGTGTATCGCCTCGGCGGCCTCCTCGGCGGTTTCGCGGTCCGCGTATCCCCACAGCGGGAGGAGCTCCGACTTGTACGGTTCGACCTTGAAGACCCCCTCCTCGCCGCGACCGATGTCGTACTCCTCGGGACGTTCGCGGAAGTCGATGTCGTACTCGGGGCCGTCGTCGCCGCTCACGCCCGGGGCTCGGGACCCGAGTCACCAGTATCTACGCTTGCCGGAAGACGATGCCGTAATGGTACGGCCCCAGGTCGAGCACCTCGAGGGCCTCGAACCCGGCCGCCTCGACGGCGTCGGTCGTCGCCCCGGGGGACAGACGGAGCGGTTCGGGCGGTCCCCGTGGTTCGCCGAGGACTGTCGTCGCCTCGGGCGGTCGGTCGTGCCAGTTGACGACGACGAACCGCCCGTCGTCGGTCAGCGCCCGCCGGACGGCGGCGGCCAGTGCCTTCGGGTCCTCGGCTCCGTGGAATGTGTTCGCCAGGAGCGCCGTCTCGACGCGTTCGGGCAGCAGCGACGGCAGGTCGCGGGCGTCCCCCTCGACTGGCTCGACGCCCGCGACGCCCGCCGCCGCGACCCGCTCGTCGAGGTCCGCGAGGAGGGCGGGGTCGATGTCGACGGCGTAGACGCGGTCGACGATGTCGGCCGCCGGGAGCGTGAAGTGGCCGTCGCCGCAGGCCACGTCGGCGAGCGTCCCGCCGTCGATGCCGAGTTTTCGGAGCGTCCCCTCGGGGTCCGGCCACAGCGCACGCCACCAGTCCCGGTCGGGCTGTGCGGTGTTTCGGAATCGGTCCATACCTCGCGTGGTCCCTACAGTGGGACGTTCGTCACGACGAGGTAGGCGGCGATGGCCAGGAGGACGACCCCGGAGACGAGGCGGGTCCGTCGGCTCTCGCCGCCGACATGTCCCGACAGCGCGCCGACGCCACCGAGGTAGAGCGCGGTGATGGCGGCGTACAGCGCGCCGAGGAGCACCATCCCGACCGCGGGGGCGGATTCGGGCGCGAACCCGGGGAGGAACGCGAGGAAGAACAGCGCGACCTGCGGGTTCAGAACGTTGACGGCCAGCCCCTGGAGGTAGGGGTTGCCGCCGGTGTCGCGGGTCTCGACCGTCGGGTCCCGGAGCGTCCGGACGCCGAGATACGAGAGGTAGCCCGCGCCGGCGAGGACGACGACGGTCCGGGCTGCGGGAAACGTCCCGAAAAGCGCTGCGAGACCGACCGCGGCGGCGACGGTGTGGACGAGGACGCCGGTGGCGACGCCGAGCGCCGAGAGGACGCCGGCCCGCCGTCCGTCGCCGGCCCCGCGAGCCAGGACGTAGACCGTGTCCGGCCCCGGCGAGAGGATGAGCGCGACGGCGGCGGCGAGGTAGACCGCGAGCGTCGTGGCGTCGAACACGGGTGCCGGTACCCGTGGTTCGGTAAAACCTCTGTCGCCACCATCCGGTCCGGCGACGCGAACGGAAGCGCCGGCCATGAACAAAGCCTTTACCGGCTGGACCGTCTACCCTCGGCAAATGGTACTCGACGACCTGGGCAGTTCCCTCCGGGGGACGCTCGACAAACTGCAGGGCAAATCCCGCCTCAGCGAGGAGGATGTCGAGGAGGTCGTCAAGGAGATACAGCGCTCCTTGCTCTCCGCCGACGTCGACGTCGACCTCGTGATGGAGCTGTCGGACTCGATCCGGGAGCGGGCCCTCAGCGAGGAGCCGCCGGCCGGCACGACCGCGAAGGACCACGTTCTGAAAATCGTCTACGAGGAGATGGTCGACCTCGTCGGCGAGTCGACCGACCTCCCGCTGGAGTCCCAGACCATCGTCCTCGCCGGCCTGCAGGGGTCCGGGAAGACCACCTCCGCGGCGAAGATGGCGTGGTGGTTCTCGAAGAAGGGCCTCCGACCGGCGGTCATCCAGACGGACACGTTCCGGCCCGGCGCCTACGACCAGGCCAAGGAGATGTGCGAGCGCGCCGAGGTGGACTTCTACGGCAATCCCGACGCCGAGGACCCCGTCGAAATCGCCGAGGCCGGGCTGGAGGCGACCGAGGACGCCGACGTCCGCATCGTCGACACCTCGGGTCGCTCCGGGCTGAACGACGAACTCGTCGAGGAACTGAAAGAGATCGAGGCGGCCGTCGAACCGGACCGCAACCTGCTCGTTCTGGACGCCGCCATCGGCCAGGGCGCCAAGGACCAGGCACGGGCCTTCGGGGACGCGGTCGGCATCGACGGCGTCGTCATCACGAAACTCGACGGTACGGCGAAAGGTGGGGGAGCGCTGGCGGCCGTCGACCAGACCGACTCCTCCATCGCCTTCCTCGGCACCGGCGAGGAGGTCAAGGACATCGAGCGGTTCGAGCCCTCGGGGTTCATCTCGCGGCTGCTGGGGATGGGCGACCTCAAGCAGCTCTCCGAGCGCGTCGAGCGCGCCATGGAGGAGACCCAGGAGGAGGAGGACTGGGACCCCGAGGACCTGATGAAGGGGGAGTTCACGCTGAAAGACATGCGGAACCAGATGAACGCGATGAACAAGATGGGGCCGCTCGACCAGGTGATGGACATGATTCCCGGTCTCAGCGGCGGTATCAAGGACCAGTTGCCGGACGACGCGATGGACGTCACCCAGGACCGGCTCCGCGACTTCGAGGTCATCATGGACTCGATGACCGAAGAGGAACTGGAGAACCCCCGCTCCATCGGCCAGAGCCAGATCGAGCGCATCGCCCGCGGCTCCGGCACCGACGAGGAGACGATCCGGGAACTGCTGGAACAGCACAAGATGATGAGCCGGATGATGAAGCAGTTCCAGGGGATGGGCGAGGGCGACATGCAGCGGATGATGAAGCAGATGCAGGGCGGCGGTGGCGGCGGTGGCGGGATGGGTGGCATGGGCGGCATGGGACCGTTCGGCGACTGAACGGCCTCGCCGACGCCGAACGCCCGGCGACCCGTCAACGGAGGATATTTCCACGCTGGCTTCCCTTCCTACGAGTATGTACGACTTCGTCGTCGTGGGTGCCGGGCCCGCCGGCTCGCGGTTCGCCCGCTCGGCCAGCGAGCGCGGCCGCGACGTGCTCGTTCTCGAGTCCGGCGAGGTCGGTCGGCCGCTGGCCTGTTCGGGCCACGTCAGCCTCGACGTCTGGAAGTTCGTCCCCGACGACGCCCGCGAGGAGCTGTTCCAGAACGACATCTACGGCGCGCGCTTTCACCTCGGCGGTGCGGAGAGCGAGGCCAACACCTTCTACAAGGACGAACCGGTCTCCAACGCCATCGACCGGGTCGGGCTGGACAGGACGCTCGCGGCGTATGCCGAGGCGGCCGGCGCCGACGTCCGCGACGGTCACACCGTCACCCGCGTCGAGGAGGGACCGGGCGGCGTCGCGGTGACCGCCCGCGGTCCCGACGGCACCGAGACCTTCGAGGGCCGGATGGTCGTCGGCGCCGACGGTCCCCGCTCGAAGGTGCGCGACGAGGTGGGTCTGCCCGAACCGGACGAACTGCTCCACGGGGTGCTCGGCTTCGACCACGAACCGGACGACCAGGACCACGTCGACGTCCACCTCACCGTCCCGCGCTTCTTCGCGTGGCGCATCCCCCGCGGCGAGGCGGGCGTCGAGTACGGCCTCGCCGTCGCGCCGGGGGACGACGCCCCCGACCGGTTCGAGGCGTTGCTCGACGACTACGACGTCGACCTCGACGAGCGGTGTTCGGGCGCGATTCCCATCGGCCCGCCGGACCGCACCGTCGGCAGGCGGAGCCTGCTCGTGGGCGACGCCGCCGCCCAGACGAAGCCGTTCACCGGGGGCGGCATCCTCTACGGGATGCGCGCGGCCGACGTGGCGGCCCGGGAGGTCGACCCCCGCCAGCCGGCGACGCTGGACGACTACGAGCGCGCCTGGCGGGCCGAACTCCGCGACGACCAGCGGCTCGGCCACCTCATCCGGGCGGGCTACTCGATGCCGAAGCCGGTCCAGAGGGCCGGGCTCCGGGCGTTCAGCGGCGAGATCGGCGTCCACATGGACCGCCCGACATCGCTGTTCTCGCGGGCCCAGTTGCGGGCGCTGCTGTCGTGGAACTGAGGCCGGGGATCGGAGCGTCGCGCCGCGTACCGTGGAACTGACGTGCGTCGGCGGCGTAGCGGAGGTATGACCACCCAGGCGACGCCGACCGAGGGCGAGTTCCGCGTCCTGCCCGGGCGCGACGACGGCGAGTGGCTCTTCCTCGACGTCGACTCGACGGACCCGACCTACGTGCCGCGGGAGCTGGCGCCGGATCTCGCCGTCGGCAACCGGGTCCGGGCGACCGTCTCGTGGGACGGCGGCGACCCGGTCGTCGACGCGCTGTCCGTCGAGTCGGCGACCACCTTCGAGTTCGTCGAGACCGACGAGCCGGTCTTCGAGGCCGCCCAGCAGTGCTTCGAGCGGGCGCGGGCCGACGGCGAGCCGATGCGCTCCCGGGTGACCTACGACACCGACAGCGAACCCAACGGCGTCGTCTACACCTTCGCCGAGCAGCCCGGCAGTCGGAGTCTCCTGGCCGAGTTTCGGGACGGCGGCAAGCCCCTTGAGCCGCTCGTGCACCGCGCCGCCCAGCCGGAGGAAGTCGGCCCGCCCTTCTCGGTGTTCGTCATCGACCCCACGGAGCCGTTCCTCGTCGTCTACATCGTGCTGGAGCCGGGCGGGTTGCTGGACGAGACGGTCCGGGACACGTACCTGTCAGCGTAGCGACCCCGTTCCGACCCAATGCTGAAGGACCCATTCCTCCAAGTCCGGCAGTATGGGCGGCGATGAAGGCTCGCCGACGAGCCTGGACGAGGCGTTCGGGCTCGTTGCCAACGACACCCGGTTCGACATCATCCGGACGCTCTGGGATGCCGACGACGAGGCGCTCTCGTTCTCGACGCTTCGGGACCGAACGGGCGTCCGCGACTCGGGGCAGTTCAACTACCACCTCGACCAGCTGGTCCCCCGGTTCGTCCGGAACGTCCCGGACGGCTACGAACTCACGTACGCCGGACGACAGGTCATCGGGGCGGCCGTCTCGGGGAGTTACACCGAAGCGGAGACCACCGTCGTCGACCCGATACCCGCCGGGACGTGCGTCGATCCGAACTGTGACGGAACGATTGCAGCCCGGTACGAGAACGGGTACATGACCGTCGAGTGTCGGGTCTGTGCGACGGTCATCACCGACGAACTCGCGGCGCCTCCAGTGCTCGCTGCCCACCACGACGTCGAGGACCTCCCGATGGTGTTCAGTCGGTACCTGCTGACCTGGGTCCAGAGCGTCTCGCGGGGGTTCTGTCGGGTCTGCGGCGGGCCCGTCGAGTCATCACCGGCGCGCTATCACGACGACGCTCCGCCCCTCGACGAAGAGGACTCGGACGACGAGTACGTCGAAGTGATCAGCGAGTGTAGCGCGTGTGGCTGGACCGCGCAGTCGATCCTGGCTATGGTGCTTCTCGACCACCCGGCCGTCATTTCGTTCCTGCACGGCGCCGACATCGACCTCCAGGAAACCCCTCTCTGGGAACTGGACTGGCTCACGGAGGCGAGGGGGGTTATCACCGGCGAGGACCCGATTCGGGTCGAGGTCACGCTCGCTATCCAGGACGACCGACTCCACCTCGTGCTGGACGGTGACCTGACGGTAATAGACCACGCTCGAGAGTAGCTCGGAACCGTGTCAGTGGCAACGAGTGCGGTATCAGCACCGTGAGAGGGGCCGAAATCTCTGACAGACAGGACGGCCAGGCATCGACCTCGGAAGTATGCTGTTCCCCTTCGCCTCGACCCGGATACGCGTCCCGCCTTTTCGGCCCGTGAGGTAGTATCGGTAGCAACGCCTCCGTCGATGGTGACAGCGCTACTCCGTCCGCCGGACCTCGTGCCGTCCGAAGCCGTACCGCAGCCGGTTCGCCAGCCGCCGCGAGAACTTCCCGGGGTCCTCGACGCGGGAGTCGAACCGTTCGCCGAGCGCCTCGTAGATGAGCGGCACCGACACCTCCTGTTCGAGCGCCTCCTGGACGGTCCAGGTGCCGGTCGAACCACCGGCGACGTGGTCGGCGACCGTCCCGAGGTCCGACCCCTCCTCGCGGAACGCCTCCTCGCAGAGTTCCAGCAGCCACGACCGGACGACGGCGCCGTTGTTCCAGGTGCGGGCGACGGTCTCCATGTCGAGGTCGTAGCGGCCCTCGTGGAGGAGTTCGAACCCCTCGCCGTAGGCCTGCATCAGGGCGTACTCGACACCGTTGTGGACCATCTTGACGTAGTGGCCGGACCCGGACGGTCCCATGCGGTCGTGGCCGTCGGGACCGGTCGCGACGGCGTCGAAGACGGGTGTCATCGCCTCGTAGGCCCACGCGGGACCGCCGACCATCAGCGAGAAGCCGAGTTCGGCGCCGGCGGGACCGCCGGAGGTGCCGCAGTCGAGGTAGGCGGCGTCCGTGGCCTCGGCGCGCTCGACGGAGCGCTCGAAGTGGGAGTTGCCGGCGTCGACGACGACGTCGTCGCCGTCGAGGTGGGGATCGAGGTCCGCGAGGGTGGCGTCGACGGGGTCGCCGGCCGGTACCATGAGCCAGATTCGCTTCTCGTCGGGGAGGCGGTCGACGAGGTCGGCGACGGAGTCGGCGGGCGTCGCGCCGGCGTCGGCGGCCGCCTCGACGGCCGACTCGTCGAGGTCGAAGGCGACGACGTCGTGGCCGGCCGCGAGTGTCCTGTCGACGACGATTCGCCCCATCCGCCCGAGGCCGATGACGCCCAGTTGCATACCCGGTCCTCGACGCGCCGGCAGGTGAGGGTTGTGGTTCCGCCGGGCGACTCGACATAAATGGCCGGATAGAAGCGCCAACAACCCTTTGAGAATAGTTGTGATTGTTTGGATCGAGGGATGCGACGCCAGTACACCCGACGGATCCTGCTGCGGCTCGCCGCGACGGCCGGAATCGTACCTGCCGTCGCCGGCGGTGGGGCAGCGGCTACCGCTCCGGGAGCCGACCTCCTCGGGCTCGACGGCGACGAGGAGTGGCTCCAGCGGGAGCTCCGCAACTACGCGAAGACTAGGGAGGCACCGGCCGAGCAGGCCTCTGACTCGGGATTCATGCGGCGGTGGCAGGAGCGGAGCCGGCAGAACGGCCAGCGGTACGCCGAGCGGGTCGCCGAGGAACCGGGCTGGCGGAGCCACGCCAACCTCTGTGCGACCTGGAGCGAGCAGTGCACGGGCGACCCCGACCTCTACCGGGACGTCGACGAGCGGGGCTTCTACGGAACCGTCGGCGAGCGCCGCCGGGTGGCCTTCTACGACCGGCAGGGCGCACGCCTCTCGGGGCACCTGTGGACGCCGACCGACGCGCCGGCCGCCGACGGACGGGGGAACGCGACGAGTGGGCTGCCTGGCGTCGTCATCACGAACGGATCGGTCCAGGCGCCCGAACCGCTCTACTGGTGGGCCGCCCAGTCGCTGGTGGCCGCCGGCTACGTCGTGTTGACCTACGACCCGCGCGGACAGGGCCGCTCGGACAGCGTCACGCCGGACGGACAGCGCGGCGGCAACGCCGACGGCGAGGTGTTCGTCACCAACCAGGTCGACGCCGTCGACTTCTTCCGGTCGACGCCCGACTCCCCGTACGCGCCGAACGCGGAGTACGACCGCGGCGACGGCGCGCCGGTCGAGCCGTACAACCCGGTTGCGGACCGTCTGGACCGCTCTCGGGTCGGCATCGCCGGCCACTCCGCGGGCGCCATCGGCGCCAGCATCGTCCAGGGGCTGGACCCGTGGCCGACCGGCGGCGACAACCCCGTCGGCGCCGTCGTCGCGTGGGACAACCTCGGCGAAAGCGACGACATCGCGGCCAGGCGACCCGAGCGGGAGGCCGAGGACATCGCGACGCTGCTGGAGACGGTGCCGGGCGGCGAGGTCGAACCCCGTGTGCCCGCGATGGGCCAGTCGGGCGACTACTTCCTGACGCCGCGGCCCCACGTCGAGTCGCCCGACCCCGACGCCAGGTCGACCGGCTTCGCGGCGTGGCGCGACGACGGCGTCCCCGCCTACCAGCTCGTCGTCCGGGGCGGCACCCACTACGAGTGGTCGCGGACGCCGACCTTTCCCGCGACCTCCTGGGGGTTCGGCAACGCCCTGGCGGACCACTACACGGTCGCGTGGTTCGACCGCTGGCTCAAGGAACCGGACGAACCGGGATACGGCGACGCCGACGACCGGCTTCTGGCCGACGACGAGTGGGGCGACCACCTGAGCTTCCACTATCGCTCGAAACGAGCCTTCGACGGTCGGAACGGCCGCAAGTACGCCTGCGAGGACGTCCGAGACGGGTGTGACACCGCGGTTCCGGGCGAGCAACGGCGCGAGTAAGCGAACTTTTATACCGGGAACAGCCCACGGATCGGTATGGGCGCGACCTCGTCGGTAGTACGTGGGCTGTAACCGCGCGTCTTCTCCGTAGGCGCACGCACGTTCCGACCACCGACGGGTCTTCGCATCACAATCATGAGCGAGGTTCCAGACAGCTACGACCCCGAGGCGGCAGAGCAGCGGTGGCGCGACCACTGGCAGGAGTCCGACGTCTACAGTTACGACGACGATCCCGAGCGGCCCGACTACGTCATCGACACGCCGCCGCCGTACCCGACCGGCAACCTCCACATCGGCAACGCGCTGGGCTGGTGTTACATGGACTTCGCGGCCCGGTACCATCGGCTCCGGGGCGACGACGTCCTGTTCCCGCAGGGGTGGGACTGTCACGGCCTGCCGACGGAGGTCAAGGTCGAGGAGAACCGCGGCATCCACCGGACGGACGTCTCCCGCGAGCAGTTCCGCGAGTGGTGCATCGAGCACACCAACGAGCAGATAGCCGCGATGAAGGAGACGATGCTGACGCTGGGGTTCTCCCAGGACTGGGACCACGAGTTCCGGACCATGTCCCCGGAGTACTGGGGCGAGACGCAGCGTTCCTTCGTCGAGATGGCCGACGACGGCTACGTCTACCAGGACGAACACCCGGTCAACTGGTGTCCCCGGTGTGAGACGGCCATCGCCGACGCCGAGGTCGAAAACGAGGACAGCGAGGGGACGCTCTACTACGTCACCTTCGACGGCGTCGACAACGACGGTATCGAGATAGCGACGACCCGCCCGGAGTTGCTGCCGGCCTGCGTCGGGATGGCCGTCGACCCCGACGACGAGCGCTACGCCGACCGCGTCGGCGACACCTTCGAGGTCCCGCTGTTCGGCCAGGAGGTCGAACTCATCGCCGACGACGACGTCGACGCCGAGTTCGGCACCGGTGCCGTCATGATCTGTACGTTCGGGGACAAGCAGGACGTCGACTGGTGGAGCGAGCACGACCTCGAGTTGCGGTCGGCGTTCACCGAGGACGGCCACCTCGACGACCTCGCCGGCGAGTTCGAGGGGCTGACCATCGACGAGGCGAAAGACGAGATAGCGACCGCACTCGAGAGGTCGGGCCACCTCGACAGGGAGGAACCGACCGAGCAGTCGGTCGGGCAGTGCTGGCGCTGCGATACGCCCATCGAGATCCTCTCGCGGGAGCAGTGGTTCGTCGAGGTCGACGAGGCGGAGATACTCGAGACTGCCCGGGAGGTCGAGTGGTACCCCGAGCACATGTACGACCGCCTGGAGGACTGGACGGAGGGCATGGAGTGGGACTGGGTCATCTCACGGCAGCGCGTCTTTGCGACGCCGATTCCGGCCTGGGAGTGTGCCGACTGCGGCCACGTCGAGATAGCGAGCGAGGCGGAGGTGCCCGTCGACCCGACGACGGAGGCGCCGGCCGTCGGCGACTGTCCCGACTGTGGCGGCGACGAGTGGGACGGCGAGACCGACGTGATGGACACCTGGATGGACTCCTCTATCTCGCCGCTGTACGTCGCTGGCTGGCCCGAGGAGACGTTCGAGCCGGTCCAGTTGCGCGAGCAGGGCCACGACATCATCCGGACGTGGGCCTTCTACACCATCCTCCGAACGGCGGCGGTCACCGGCACCTACCCCTGGGAGGACGCGCTCATCAACGGGATGGTGTTCGGCGAGGACGGCAACAAGATGTCCAAATCCCGCGGGAACTTCGTCCAGCCCGAGGAAGTCGTCGCCGAGTACGGCGCCGACGCCTTCCGCCAGGCGATGGCGCTGGGCGGCCAGCCCGGAACCGACATCCAGTTCCAGTGGAAGGAGGTCACCTCGGCGAGTCGGTTCCAGACGAAACTGTGGAACATCACGAAGTTCGCGGCCGGGCACGTCGACGAGTCGACTCCCGAAATCACGGACCCCGCCTACCGCGACGCCGACCACTGGATACTCTCGCGGTGTGCCGAGGTGGCCGAATCGGTCGCCGAGGACATGGACGAGTACCGGTTCGACAGCGCGCTTCGGGAGATTCGGGACTTCGTCTGGCACGACCTGGCCGACGACTACCTCGAACTCGTGAAGGGGCGGCTCTACGAGGGTCGACCTGGCGAGCGGAAGGCCGCCGAGCACGCCCTCTACACGGCGCTTTCGGCGTCACTGCGGATGCTCGCCCCGTTCGCGCCGTTCATCACCGAGGAGATCTGGAGCCACCTGCCGACCGAGGGCAGCGTCCACGGTGCCGCGTGGCCGGAGCCGCGGGCGTCCGACCCCGAGGCGGCCGAGCGCGGCGCCGTCGTCGCAACCGTCGCCGCCAGCGTCCGGGGCTGGAAGTCCGACGAGGGCAAGCCGCTGAACGCCGACCTCGACCGAATCGAGGTCTACCTCGACGAGGAGCGGCCGCTGGACACCTACGACCTCGCCGAGGCCGTCAACGGGCCGGTCTACATGGAGGAGGGCGCCCCGAGTATCGAGATGGTACCCGTCGGCGTCGACGTCGATCACAGCGAACTCGGGCCGGCGTTCCGCGAGCAGGCCGGCGACGTCGTCGCCGCACTGGAGACGGCCGACCCCGCGGAACTCCAGGCCGAACTGGAAACGAAGGGCCACGTCGAACTCGACCTCGACGGCGAGACGGTGGCCGTCGAAGCCGAGATGTTCGACGTCCTCGAAGAACAGCGGGCCGAGAGCGGCGAGGAGGTCGTCGTCCTCGAAGCCGGAGAGACGACGGTGCTGGTGTTCGAGTAGCGTCGTCGCGCGAAGCGAGACGGGACACCCCGCGGGAGGAGAGGAAGGGGACTCGACGACACGGAGCGCCCCGAAAAGACCAGCGGCGAACCGCCAGGGAGTCGACTGCGGCAGCGTCCCGTCAGCGATCGATGCCGGACCCCGGGCGAAGCGTGGAGATACGGAGGGAAAGCACCACCAACAGGCTCGGGATGCGCCGACCGGTCTCCAGTACTCGTAAGGGGCCTCCGCGCGAACGACTAGCATGCCCAAGACGGATCCATTCGAACGATACACCGAGCGATACGAAGGCTGGTTCGACACACACGAAGCCGCCTATCAGTCCGAAGTCGAGGCGCTCCAGCGACTGATTCCGCAGCCGGGATTCGGGGTCGAGATCGGCGTCGGAAGCGCCCGGTTTGCGGCCCCGCTCGGGATGCAGGTGGGAGTCGATCCTGCTGGCAACATGCTGGTACGAGCCCACGAGCGGGGAATCGACGTCGTCGAAGGCGTCGCCGAATCGCTGCCGTTCGGAGACGGGGCGTTCGACACTGCGCTGATCGTCACGACGATCTGTTTCGTCGACGACATCCCCCAGACGTTGGCTGAAGCCCGGCGGGTGCTGGCCCCGGACGGATCGCTCGTCATCGGCTACATCGACAAGGACAGTCCCGTCGGTCAGATCTATCAGGAGAAGAAGTCGGAGAACCCGTTCTACCGTGAGGCGGTGTTCGTCTCGACCGACGAACTCGTCGACGCGCTCGAAGTTGCGGGATTCTCGGAGTTCGAGTTCGTCCAGACCATCTACCACTGGCCTGGCGAACTCGACGAGCGTGAACCGGTCGAAGAAGGGTATGGAGAGGGGTCCTTCGTCGGGATCAAGGCAACCCCGTAGCGGCCATAGCCCACGACTGGAGCGCCTCGACTGGTGGAGACACGCGCCGTGACAGGGGAGCCGGCCGCGCAATCGTGTCGATGGTCGACAGCTATCGCTGATCGACATCCGTTGGTGAACTACGCCCGCCCGCGATGGTCGACTCCCGCGACGACGACTGCGAGTAGCAAACTCGTCAACAGGTGGATTCGGAAGGCAAACAGATCGTCGGCGCCCGGAACGTTGACGTACTGTACTCCTGCAATGCCGAGGAACGCGGCGCCGAACGTTCCGTAGGCGACGAGCGCCGACGCGGCCCACCCCTCGAAGCGGTCGGCCGTGACTCCGACGACGACTGCGGCTATCAGGCCTGCAACGACGCCACTGAACAGACCCAGGATGCCGACGCCGGGGCTCTCGCCGTACTGGCTACCGAGGACCGAGATCGTCAACGCCCCCACGAGGAGGAGGGTCGTGATCCCGCAGGCGACACCGAGAACCGGGGGTCGGGTATTGATACAGTCCGGTGGGGTTCTGTGGCCCTTACAACCACCCCTGGATTCCCGATCGGTGGGAATCCACGGCCCGTCGTCGACCGACCCCGCCGTTTTCGGATCGATCAGCTTCACCGAACCGGAACTGGCACCTCCGAATATCGGTGGCAAAAGGTGTTCTCCTCGCCGAGTGGGATTCTGCGTGGGTGTTTATACGTTGAAATTCCGAAATACGGGTCGGAGGCTCATCATGGAGAAAAACGTCGGCGGCTACGACCGGATCGCGCGGCTCGTGATCGGCGCGGTGGCCCTCGTCGCAGGGGTCCTCGGCTATGCGGGGATGGTGCGCGTCGCCGTGGGTCCGGTCCCACAGGCGCTGATGGCGCTGATACTCGCGCTCATCGGAGTGATTCTGCTCGTGACCAGCTACACCAGAACGTGTCCGATCAACAGCGTGCTGGGAGTGAACACGTACAAAACTCGCGGTCGCTGAAGCCGTCGGTGCGTACATCCGCCGTCTTCAGCCCGCCACGTTTCGCACCGTTCCGGTAGTTCGTTCAGCCGGTGCCCGATGTAGAGCATCTACCGTTCAGAGAGGAGTCTAACACGGTTCTCCATCGGTATCATTCTCGTCGGTGTCGGGATCATGTACGGCATCACGCTCCTCAAGCCGCTGCTCTCGTGGTCGGCCGATTCACTCCGATTCGATGGGAGACGGAGGAGCGTTTCCTGTTTCCACGAACAGCAAACGACCGTGCTTCCCGGAGAAGTCGAGCCTCCAGAGTGGTCGTTCGAATCGGCAGTCACGTTACCACGTGAGTACGTAGAACACGATCAATCCGAGACACGAGACCAGCCCCGCAACCGCGGTGATCGACAGCTGGCCGACGTTGAGCGGCGTTCGAAACCCCCGTTCCAGATCCGGCCGTGAATACCGGAGTTTCAGCAACGCGGCGTTCACCAGTACGAAGACGACCAACAGCATGAGGTTGGCCAATCCGGCCACGATTCCGATGTCGCCGAGGAAAACGAAGGAACCGTGAGGAGTCCGACTACCACTACTGCATAGTGGGGCGTTTGCCGAGTCGAGTGAACGCGAGAGAAGACCTCGGGGAACACATGGTACTCCGATTTCGACACGCCGTAGAACAGGCGCGAGGTCGAAATCTGGAGAATGAGTACAGTGTTGGTGGTCGAGAAAAGAGCGATCGCACCGAGCACCGTCGACCCGAGTGGTCCCCACCCGACCCGGGCAACCGCTGCCAGCGGCGACGCCGAACGACCCAGAACGCGCCAGTCGACCAGCGCAACCGCCGACAATCCAACCAGCACGTACAGGAGCGTCGTGATGCCGATAGAGAGGAGAATCGCACGCGGAATCGTCACGGTCGCGTCTTCGGTCTCTTCGGAGAGGTTGACGATCGATCCGAAGCCGAGATAGGCGAAGAAGATCAGAAACCCAGCCTGGATGACGCCGAACGCGCCGTTCGGCGCGTGGAGGACCTCGGCGTTGCCCCAGGAGCCACTCGCGATCCAGATGATTATCAGTAATCCGGCGACCTCGATGCCGGTAAAGAGGATGTTTATTTTGGTAGACAATTCGATCCCCCAGTAGTTGACGCCGGTCATGACGACGACGAGGAGAACGGCGATCGGGATTGGCGGCACGTCGACGAAGGCAGAGAGATAGCCCGAGAAGGCCAACGCCACTGCTGCGGACGAAATGACGCCCATGAACAGCCGTCCGAGTGCCGTCACGTCCGAGATGATCTCCCGGTCGAACGCCTCTCGAACGTAGATGTAATCGCCTTCCGCTTTGGGGAACAGCGACGCGAGTTCGGCATAGCTCAACCCCGTCAGTGACGCGATCAGGGCGGCCAGCAGAAACGAAATCACTATCGAGCCACCGGTCACGCCCGTCGCCTCGCCGAGAATCGCGTAAATTCCGGCGCCGAGAATCAGGCCAACGCCGTAGACGACGGCTTCGAGGAGTCCGAGTTCGCGACGTAACTCCGGCATCAGTCGCCACGTCTCGCAGTCGGCATAAAAGCACGTTGTGCGGTATTTGACACGTATCGTGAACGATCAAAGCGCGAGGAGAGAGGTGGCCGCGTGGTCACGGCCGCGGCGATGCACGGATTTCGTATCTAGCTGGAGGCGAAGCGACCCTGCATGGACCCCAAGCGAATTGCTCGATTCATCGAATACCTCGGTATCGGTATCGTGATGGACGCAACCGGAGCGATGAGACGTCACCGGTGTCTGCAGTCGTACGTTATCTCGGTGAGACGGGACCGTTGTATCGTGTTCCGAAGGCAGTCCAATGTGTCATTCGGCCGATCGAATCGCTCTGGGGGAGGACTCGGGAGCCACGGATGGTGACGTCTCCGTTGCTCCGACGGAGAAACCCCGCCTTCGTGCGCACTACTCCTGGCGAGGTGCGACGTAATCGCATTCACCCACGCACTCCTCTTTGAGTGGGCTTTCACCGAGCACCTGTTCGGATGTTGCGCCACTCCGGAAGACGGTGATGCCCTTGATATCGAGGTCGCGCGCGGACAGAAAAACCTCTTTGACGTCCTCGACGGACGCAGATTGGGGGAGGTTCACCGTCTTGCTCACGGCGTTGTCGACGTGTTTTTGAAACGCTGCTTGAACCCGAAGGTGGTGGTCTGCGGGGACATCGTGGGCCGTCTGGAACAGCAGTTTCACGTCGTCCGGAATCGCCTCGACGTCCTGGATCGTCGTTCGACCGTGGAGGTCCTCCATGAGCTCGCCGGAGTAGAAGCCCCGTTCCGTCGCGATGTCGACGAAACGGTCGTTGACCATCTCCAGCCCGCCCATCACCTGCTTCGTGTAGGCCACGTTGTAGATGGGTTCGATGCCGGCCGAACAGCCCGCGATGAGTGAGATCGACCCCGTGGGAGCGATCGACGTGGTGGTTGCGTTCCGCATCGGCTCCTCGCGGATCGAGTCCTCCCACGCCGGGAACGGCTCGCGTTCGTCCGCCAGTTGCCGGGACGCCGCCCACGAGTGCTCGTGAATGAACGCCATCAACTCGTCCGCAAAGTCGACGGCGTCCTCGGAGAAATACGGGATTTGGAGATCGACGAGCATGTCCTGCAAGCCCATCACGCCGAGGCCCAGTCTGCGCGTTTTGGTCACCATCTCCTCGATGTCGGAGACGGGGAACGTCGACATCTCGATCGCGTCGTCGAGAAAACGCACGCCGAGGTGGATGGTCTCGCGGAGTTTCTCCCAGTCGACCTCCTCGCCATCGGTATGCCGGCCGAGGTTGATCGATCCCAGGATGCACGCCTCGTACGGGAGTTCGGGCACCTCGCCGCAGGGATTCGTCGCCTCGATCCGTCCGAGCTGGGGCGTCGGATTGTGTTCGTTGATCGTATCGAGGAACAACATTCCCGGATCACCGGTCTCCCACGCTGCCTCGGCAACGTGATCGAGGATCGTATCGGGGTCGGCCCGCCGAACGACCGCGTCCGTTCGCGGGTTCACGACCTCGTAGGCGTCCCCCGACGCGTACGCCTCCCAGAACTCGGCGGTCGTCGCCACGGAGAGGTTGAAGTTCCGCAGCACGTCGCCGTCGTCCGACTTGATGGCGATGAACTCCTCGACGTCGGGATGAGTGACCTCGAGCACACCCATGTTGGCGCCGCGACGGCGACCGCCCTGCTTGATCTGCTCGGTCGCGGCATCGAAGATTTTCATAAAGCTCACCGGTCCCGACGCGACGCCGCCGGTTTTCTTCACGACGTCGCCCTCGGGGCGCAGATGGGAAAACGAAAAGCCGGTACCACCGCCGCTCTGGTGGATGAGTGCCGTCTGCTTGACGGCCGTGAAAATCGATTCGATCGAGTCCTCGACCGGCAGAACGAAGCAGGCGGCGAGTTGCTGGAGTTCGGTTCCAGCGTTCATGAGGACCGGCGACGAGGGGAGAAAGTCGAGATTGCTGATCGCCTCGTAAAATCGCTCTTCGGTCGCGTCGACGTCGCCCCCGAACGTCGCCTCGGCAGTCGCGAGGTCTGCTGCGACCCGATGAAACATCTCGTCCGGCGTTTCGATCACCGTTCCGTCCTCGTCTTGTCGCAGATACCGCCTGTGGAGGACGGTCTCGGCAACACTGTCGAGTGATACCATAGCTCTAGACGGGTCATGCATTCTCTTAAGATGTGGTCTCAGCCCCCACACTCTGAAAAATCCGTAGAATCACTCCAGCGACGCTCCGCAAATGGGCGTCCGTCGGCGGAGCGTGACTCGAAAGTGGTCAGCAGCTATCCAGCGACAGGCTGGTCGGGAGTACCGCTCGAAATATCCCAGACGTTCGTAATCGCCGGAACTGACTTCCAAGACGAACCACCAGCAACTACGGCGCGGAGATCGAGGGCGTCACGTTGACTCCTCCAGCGAGCCCGCAAGTACCTTGGCTGCGGTCGCGATCGGATCCCAGACGGGGCTGAACGGTGGTGCATACGCCAGGTCGAGGCCCGCTACCTCTCGCACAGTCAGGTCCGCGTGGAGTGCGGTTGCGGCCGTATCGATCCGTTTTGCTCCTTCGCGCCCGACGACACTCGCCCCGAGAACGCGCTCTGATTCGCGATCCGCGACGAGCGTGACCGTCAGTTCTTCTGCACCGGGATAGTAATGGGCCCGCGTCGATGCGCTGATCTCGACGGACGTCGGGTCGAACCCTACGTCACGAGCACGCGCCTCGTCGAGAACACCCGTTCGCGCTGCGCCGAGGTCGAACGCTTTCACGATTGCCGTGCCGGCGATTTCACCCACTTTCGTCGGCGTCCCCGTGACCGTCTGGCCGATCGCCCGTCCCGCACGGTTTGCTGTCAGTGCGAGCGGGACGTGGTCGGGCTTCCCGGTGACGACGTTTGTCGCCTCGGCACAGTCCCCCGCTGCGAAGACGGTCTCGTAGTTCGTGCGGCCGTACTCGTCAGTGGCGATGGCTCCCGTTTCGCCGGTCTCGATGCCGGCGTCCGCGGCGAGTTCGACGTTCGGTTCGACGCCGACGATGACTATGTCGGCCGGTACCGTCCCCGAATCGAGGTCGACCGAGGTGACGGTTCCTTCGCCGCCGAATCCTTCTACCGGGGTGTCCAGATGAAGTTCGACGTCCTGTTCTCGAAGGTGGTCTTCGACGACCGTCGCGACTGACTCGCCGAACGGCTGGAGAACGTGTGGAAGCATCTCGAACAGGTGGATGTCCAGTCCGCGGTCGGCGAGTGCCTCGGCCATTTCGATTCCCACGTAGCCGCCGCCGACGATGGCTGCCGTCTCGGGGTCGGTCTCCGTCACGTACGTGTGAATCGCATCGGCCTCGTCCATGTCGTGGATGGTGAACACCCCCTCGAGGTCCATGCCGTCGAACGGCGGTTCAATTGCTCGAGCCCCTGTTGCGACGAGTAGCTGGTCGTACGGCTGCTCGAACCGGTCGTCGCTCGTCGAAACCGTCACCGTCCGTCCCTCGGGATCGATATCGACTACTTCGTGATTCGTCCGCAGATCGATGTCCCGCTCGGTTCGGAAGGCGTCGGGGGTGACCTGGACGAGGTCGTCCAGCGAGTCGACGTCGCCTTTCACGTAATACGGCATCCCACACGCGGCGTACGACACCCAGTCTCCCTTCTCGAAGACGATAATCTCGAGATCGGGATCTTCGCGTCTGGCTTTGCTCGCGGCACTCATCCCGGCGGCGTCCCCACCGATGACGACGAAAGTCTCCGTCATACCTCGGATTACGTGACCGATCCGCTAAGAGTCGGGAGACCATTCTTAGCAACGAGGAATTGCCGAACCCATAGAAACCAGCAGCGACGAACCTATTCGTATGGTAGTGGACTGGAAGACCGCTATTCGAGAGGAACGAGCGGCGAAAGACGACTACTTTGGAACGAATTCCCATTCACCGATTCCGCCGGAGGAAAGAGAGTCGTTCGACGGGCTGGAGTATTATCCACCACAGGAGGCGTACCGCTTCGAACTGCCGCTACACGAGCACGAGGACAAGGAAACGATAACGGTCGGAACGAGCACTGGAGGCGAGCAGGACTATCTTCGATGGGGGGAGTTCCGATTCGAGATCGACGGGAAGACCGTTACGCTCCAGGCGTACAAGAGTGACCCCGAGGACGGTCGGTTGTGGGTGCCATTTCGGGATGCGACGAGTGGTGAGGAAACCTACAGTGCAGGCCGGTATCTCGATCTCGAAGCGGGTACCCACCGGACGGACGACGACGCGTGGATTCTCGATTTCAACGAGGCGTACAATCCCACCTGTGCGTATTCCGACCACTACGAATGCCCGCTTCCGCCGACGGAGAATTGGCTCGAGGTAGCCATCAGAGCGGGCGAAAAGGCCTACGAGTAGAACTCTATCGGAGTGAGAACGAACGACGCTCATCGATCTGATCGACGAGGCCGTGAATCGGAAGCACAGCCGATCGAGTGACTCGGTTCACCGACATTGCCGCCGTTCTCGCTCCCGACCTCCGAACCGATCCTCTGCTCTGTTCCCCTGGACAACCGCTGAGTCAGGGAGGTTACGACATCCGACGCCGGACGAGGTAGACGAGGAGAAACCCGGCTGCGACAGCGAGCACAGGGAGCTCGTACGCTCGGTCGTGGAACGTCAGAATCGCCGCTGCCACGACGAGTGCTCCGGCGAGCACCGCATATCCGAGTTCGTGATCACCCGACCTCGGTCCATCGACTGGCTCGGTACGGACGACCACTTCGCCACGTTCGAGTCGGGACAACGTTCGATCGAATCGGGACGGGACTCGCGCCAGTGCGGGAAGCGACCGCCGAATGTCCGTCCACGTCTCTTCGACGATCGCGTCGAGTTCGCTCTCGATGAGTCCCTGCTCGACGAGGAAGGAGCGAACGACCCTGAGAAAGTCGAACTCGGGGTCGAGCTGCCGGCAGACGCCTTCACCGACGGTCCCGACCCGGATTAGTAGCATCACGTCCGGCGGGATACGAAACGGAAAGTCACGGAGCATCGTCGTCAACTCCGTGATGATCATCCGCCAGGTGATCTCCGATCGGCCTTCGAGATTCTCGATGACGAGTTCGAGAACCCGACCGACCTCGACGCGATTGACGTGTGGTTCGAGGACATCGAGTGCGATGAGCGCGTCTGTCAACGCGTCCACGTCGCGACGGACGAGCGCCCGGTAGAGCCCGATGATATCCTCCTGAACGGTGTCCGGAATGCGTTCGCTCATACCGAAGTCGAAGAGTAGCAGACAGCCGTCGTCCGTGACGGCAAGGTTACCAGGATGGGGGTCAGCGTGGAACACCCCGTCGACGAGACCCATCTCCAGATACACCTCGATGATCCGCGTTGCCATCTCGT
Source organism: Natronomonas marina (assembly GCF_024298905.1). Classification (NCBI taxonomy): domain Archaea; kingdom Methanobacteriati; phylum Methanobacteriota; class Halobacteria; order Halobacteriales; family Natronomonadaceae; genus Natronomonas; species Natronomonas marina. The sequence goes on along the minus strand of NZ_CP101154.1, from coordinate 173,771 downwards.
GTGGCGTCACGTCGACATCGTCGAAAGCGTCGTCGTCTGTTATCTTCCGTCCGGTCAGGTACTCCATCGCCAGCACGCGCTCCGAGGACAGGTGTTCATAGACGTCGGGGACGACGACCCGGTCGTCGTCGACGAAGTTCTCCCTGATGTCAGCCATGATCGCCCCTTCCCGGTCGAAATCCAACTCGTTCAAGATTATATCCTCGAAGTCGTCGGCGGCGTTTTCGATCGAATACTGCTGGCGTTCGCTCGCAAAGAGGCTCACCAGCGGAATCAGTCCGCTGACGACCCGAAGGTCACGCTCGATCACGGGTTTCAGTCCGGGACGTCGCACCTTCAGTGCGATTCGCTCACCCCGATAGTCGGCAGTGTATACGTACGCGAGTGATCCACCGGCGATCGGTTCGAGTGTCGACCGATCGAGTTCGTCGCCGAGTTCTTCGGCGACGACCCGCTTCGGGTCTCCCCCAGCGTCTTCCGGGACTTCATCCTGGAGGCTTCGGAAAACGTCGGCATAGATCGGGGGGACGATATCGGGGCGTGTCGAGAGGACCTGCCCGACTTTGATGAATGCCGGTCCCAGTTCGAGCATCGTGTCACGCATCCGTTCGGCTCTCCGTCGGTGTGTCGCCTCTGCAACTCGTCTTCGTGAGCCGAACAGGACGAACCGCCGCCGGTCACGGAGGAACGCCAACGCAAAGGGCAGGAACCGAAAGAGCACGGCCAGATACCGGCGAAACAACCCACTCATTCTACCGGAAATGATGGCTTATTGAGATTGGCTCGCGATACATACCTCGCTTTCGAACAAACAGCATATGTAAGTGAAGGTGCGGCCGTGTCGCTTCCTACAATCGACGACCACGAGGAGAGGACGGCGGATCTGGACGAGGGGACGGCACGTCCGTCAGGAGCCGGGGCTCGTTCGGGGGACGGTGACCGAGATGAAAATACACTGAGCACGTCCAGCGTGCTTCCCGACCGGAGGGCGAGGAGTCCGAGAGTCAGGACGATGGTTCGAGATACGCCATCGCCTCTTCATCGGAGACCTGGTCGAAGCGCTCGTAGAACTGACCGACTCCGATGAAGCTGCTCGGCGTCTCGAGACAGACCACCTCGTCCGCCAGCTCCTGTAACTCGTGAACGGTGTCGGGCGGGCCGACCGGAACCGCCAGCACGATGCGCTCTGCGTCGGTTTTCCGGAGCATCTGGAGGCACGCTCTGACGGTCGAGCCCGTGGCCACGCCGTCGTCGACGACCGCAACGGTCTTTGCCGTCAGGTCGGGGGCGGCCGCCTCGCCTCGGTAGCGGTCGGCCTTCTGTCGCGCGTTCTCGGCTTCCCGCTCGCGCTCCTGTTCGAAGTACTCCTCGTTGGCGCCCCTCCCGCGGAAGGCCTCTTCGTTGCGCCAGACGCTGCCGTCACTGGCGACGGCACCGATTGCCAACTCCGGGTTGCCTGGTGCCCCGACCTTCGACGCCCCGGCGAAACGCGCCGAGGAGGTGCCAGAGGATGGCTGACGGCCGGACGCCCTGCGTCGGGAAACGGCGAACAGCCGTGTCTGGCTGGCCGCGCACGCGCCGACCGCACCCGCTGGACATCACCAATCGACAATGTTAAACGACCCCACCCTGGTAACCGACCCCGCCCTACTTCGCTCGGTCTTGCGACCTCGCTCGTTGAGGGAGGGGCTTTGATGTGGGACTCGCCGTCAGTTGTCGCCGGGGAGGAAGGTCGTTCCTCACCCGTACCGAACGACCGTCGGGGTCAACATCCCCACCATTCGGGGGCCGGGCTACTGCGGCCCGTGATACCGGCGACGTGTGCGCAGCGGTATCACTAGGCACTGGTATGGTTGCCCCCCGAAAAAGTGTATCGGGTGGCGAGTCGAACAGCAGCAACAACGGCACCTGCTTCCCAGCGTGTCGGCTTCCTCCCCGGCCTACTCGCGTCGTCCTTCCGACTGGCGTCGGAAGTCCTCGCTTCTTGAGGCCGGAGGCTCCGCCTCGAAACCGCTGATACCCGTCGACGCGCCGGCCCCGGAGGAACCTTCCCAGGCACTCGTGGACCTTCTGGAACCCCTCTACATCGTTGTGCTCGGTTACTACCCGGTTCCCGATCAGGCCGCTCCCCAGCAGCTCCAGGCGGTTTACGAGGACGAGGCGAAGGCCGCGATGGAACCCATCGTCCGTCGATTCGTGGAGCAGGGCGCCGACGTCGAGTCGGTGCTGGTCTTCACGCGGGACCACGTCACCTCGATCGACCGAGTGACCAACGAGCACGACTGCGACGCGGTGCTCGTCCCGGGGGCCGTCGAAGACTTAAGCAGCGTCCTCGTTTCACTCAAAGACGAACAGAACATGTTCAGGATCCTCGAGGTGGTCGGCCTCTTGCTGGAGGAGACCGACCCCGACGTGACGCTGTTTCACTCCGAGAGCATCGAGAAAGGGAACGCCATCTCGGAACTCCTGCTCCGCGGTGCGACTGATTGGTTGACCGAACGGGGGCTCGACCGGGACCGCATCACCTGGCGCGAGCCGACCGCCGAGACCCAGACGACCGACCTGCTCGAACTGGCTGACGAGCACGACTTCGTCATCATGGGCGATGAAGAGCCGTCACTTCCCGAGCGCGTGCTCGGCGAACTACCGGACCGTATTCACGCGCGGACCGGCCGAGCGGTCCTCGTGGTCCGCAAGGAGCGCTGATTCCGATGCCCGAGAACACCAACAAACCGTCGGTGCTCGTTCCCGTCGACGTTTCGACGGACGAGCAACCCGACCCGCAACTCCTCGAACTCCTCGAGCCTGCCCGGGTCGTCCTTGGCGGCTGGTATCCCGCCCCCGACCAGACGCCCCCCGAGCAGCTCCGGGAGGCCCACGGTGACGAGGCAATCGAACGCATCGAAGCCATCGCAGCCGAGTTCCAGGACACCGACACGGCGGTCGAAACGGTCGTCGTCTTCACCCGGGACCGGTCGACGACGGTCGACCGGCTCGCCGACGAGTACGACTGTGGCGTCGTCTTGGTCCCCGGAGCCGTCCAGCGGGTCGAGCGCGTTCTCGTGCCGATCCGGGCCGACGTCAATCTCTCGGCTATTCTCTCTGTCGTCGGCGTTCTGCTGACGGATAGCGAGGCGACGGTCACGCTCCTGCATGCCGCAGAAACCGACGAGGACAACGAGGCCGGGAAGGTCATGCTCAGGGGGGCGGCCGACGAACTGCTCGACGCCGGTGTCGGCGCCGACCGAATCGACACGGTAAACCTCGAATCCGACACGCCCGTCGACGATATCGTAGACGCCGCGGCCAATCACGACGTGCTGGTCATCGGCGAATCCGAACCGTCGCTCATCAAGCAAATCATCGGCGACGTGCCAGGGCAGCTCGTCAAACGAACCGACCGGCCGGTGCTTGTCGTCCGGAAGCTCTCGGCTGAAGAGGAGAAAGAGGAAGACGAGGCTGGCGAGGAAACACAGGAGTGAACCAGTACGTATCGCGGTGCGGTATGGGAAGACCGCCGGAATGGCGTGGGGGATGTCACGGCGGTCGGGCGATCAGGATCTCGACTGGCCACACCCGCGCCCGACGGAGACGCTCCCGTCGCTCGATCTCGAATCCCGCTTCGGTGAGGGTTCGGGCGGCGTAAATCGGTCGACAGCCGAACCGTTCGTAGCCCGGGACCCGTTCGAACAGCCAGTCGTACGCTCGCACGAACAGGTCGTCTTCAGCGCCAGCCCGTTCCATCGTCACGACACAGAGCCGACCGTCCGGCCGGAGGAAGCGCTCGAGTTCCCCGAGAACCGTCGTCATCTCGTCTTCCGCAAACAGCTCCAACGTGTCCTCGACAAACGCGACATCGGCGACATCCCCTCGAAACGGAAGCGACCGAACGTCCCCGAGACAGGTCTCGATTCGCGTATTTGCTCCCTCCCGAATTGCCCGCCGACGGGCCCGGCTCACCATACTCGCTGCGGCATCGAGTCCGACGATGTCCCCGTCTGGACCGACTCGCTCGGCGAGCGCGACTAACGCATGCCCGGGACCACATCCGACCTCAACGACGGGTTCTCCACGTTCGATAGCGAGCAACTCCAGGGCCCGCTGCCGTGTGCTCGCTTGCAACGGTGTGACGAACCAGTCGTACAGCGCCGCCAACCGGTGATACGTCTCTACGACCGTTTGATTGGACACGTCCGGTTCGGGCAGCGTGGTCATTTGCTGGAGATCGTCCGCCGGGGTTCGGAACGAACTATCGGGCTGCGATCAAAAAACACCGCCCGCTCTACGTGCTTGCTGTGGGGAACGGCGTTCGACGGCGACTGTCTATCAGACGCTGCCAACGTACGGACAGACATCCTGTTCACCCGGGGACATCCCCGGAATTTCGGTACGTTCGAACATCGTCGAGCGTCGGGATGCCGCTCCGGGCGCCCTCCTTTCGCGTGGAGAGTGCCCCGGCGACCGTTCCGATTTCGATAGCTTCCTGCAACGACGCTCCTGCTGCGAGTTGTGCCGCCAAGAACCCGTTCAGGACGTCGCCGGCACCGGTCGTATCGACCGCCTCGACCGCCGGTGGCGTGACGGTGAACCGCCGCTCCGCTTCGACGATGACATCGTCGGCACCCCGTTTGCGAACGAGGACCCCCTCGAACTCCCCGAGAGAGGACTGTAGCGCCCGATACTCTGTTTCGTTCGGGGTGAGGTAGTCGACCGCATCGCAACCGAGGAGTTCTTCGGCTCCATCGGCAGGCGCGGGGTCGAGGACGACGGTCGGTCGGTCCCGCTCGGCAGCCAACTCCGAAAGGAGCGCCACGACCGGTTCGGTCGGAATCTCGTTTTGCAGGAGGAGACACTCCGCCGAGCGAATCGTGTCGTACTGCTCTCGGATGTAGGCGCTATCGATAGCACTATTGGCCCCTGGACGGACGACGAGCCAGTTGTCGCCCGACTGCCCGACGAACACATGGGCCGTTCCGGTCGGGTCTGACGCGGTTCCGATCCGAGTGACACCGACTCCGGCTTCCGTGAGACGACTGCGGACCCCGAATTCCCCGCCATCGGGACCTACCTTGCCGAGCATTTCCGTCGCTGCGCCGGCCTTCGCCGCAGCCACGGCCTGGTTCGCACCTTTCCCTCCATGACGAATCCTATCCGGATCGGCTACGAAATCCGTCGGGAGGTCACGTATCTGGACAGTCTGGCCGCGGTCCGGAAACCAGCTGTATCGGTCCCTGAGATCGGCGACTTCGGCGTCGGACACGTGATGTATTTTGTCCACGTTGATGCTCCCGAGACTGACGACGTTTTCCATATTGCAAATTCACCCGAGCACGGTTCTGCTCATCGGATGAGCGTCACGGGAACCGTCACCCGCCGTGATACGGTCTCCGCGATACTCCCGAATACCGGTCGTTCTTTCGCCGTGCGTCCGTGCGCTCCGAGAACGACGTGGTCGATCTCCTCGTCGTCAGCGTAATCCACGACGATTTGCTTTGGATCACCGATCTCGGAGGTAGTTGACACCTCGCGGTCGTACTCATCAGCGAGTTCTCGAGCCTCTTCGAGGAGTTGCTTCGAAACGCCTTCAGCCCGGTCGTACCACTCTTCGGACCCCATCAACGGTTCGTACGTGGTTTCGAAGTCGAGATGGGCACCGTAGTCGGGGTCAAAGAGATCAACCACATGAAGGACGGTGATCGACGCATCGGGAACTCTTCGAGGGCATGGCGAAGCGCGCTTCGTGACAGCGGCGAGCCATCGAGTGGGACGAGAACGTGATCGGTCACATCTCCACCCCCTGAACGGTGATTCGACCGGCCAGTTTCGAATCAACCCGGGCGCGGAGTCTCTCTGTAACCAGCGGCATTATCGGTTTTTTCACCTGGGGCGAGGCGAAATAGGGATCGTCGGTGATTCCTGTCGAGTGAGAATTCACGCGTGGATTCCTGAATTACTGATACATGCCCGGCATCGCCGGTTCCTGGTCCTGCTGCTGCTGATACTGCTGGAGTTGCTCTGCGATCTGTTGTTTCTGTTTCTGGATCTCCTCGGCCTGTTCAAGCAGTTCCTGCGTGTCGATGTCGACCTCCACGAGCGGTTCGAGGGCCTCTTCGATCACAGCCCGTGCAGCCGCTGGATCGGGGATGTAGGGATTCGAACGCACGATGAGCACCGCCGCTGGAACGTCGTCGTGGTAACAATCGGCCAGCAGCGCACCGGTCACGCCACCGACGACGCCGGAGCCATCGGCCAAGGTGATCCCTGCATCGGCGAGAGCAGCCTCCAGGTCATCCGTCGTGGCAACGCCGACGACCTCGCCGATCTCGTCTTCGGACTCCGCGGGAGCCCCCGCCAGGAAGATGGCCCGTTCGAATTCCGCCGCCAGGTCGCTCAGGATACACTGGCTCAGGGAATCGACCGAACTGGGTGGGATTGGAATGTCGCTCTGGAGAGTCATTACTGCTGGATCTCCCCCTGCGTAGACCCGTACTGCGTCACGAACGCGACCCTCGTCGAATGCCGTAACCGATGGGAAATCGTCGGATACGATGGTTCCGTGTTGGTCCAACTCGAGTTGCTTCGTGATTTGATCGACGGCAATCGCCGCGACTAATCCCAGTCCGGGGAGTCCCTCGATGAGGGTCCGCGGTTTGGTCCCCAGGTCTGTATTCTTCTCGAAACTCGTCGACGAATCAGGAGTCATTATTCGACACCGGGTCTCCTATCGAAGAGGACGGCCTAATCAGCATCTCTAGTTCTTGATCCGTGAGACCTAATCCCCGCCTGCGCACGAAGACTCGTCGGTGGATTCGGCCAGCATACGAACCGTCAACACCGGCGCATCCGAGAGTCGGACGACTTTCTCGGTGACACTGTCCGGGAGATATTACATTATACTCCGATTACCGATCCTCCGGGTGGGTCCGGATCGGAACGGACGACACCGAGGATCGGGGAGGCCGAAAATCGGCTACAGCGGACGAGCAGGTTACTCGTCCGGCTCGAACTCTCGGGATTGACTCTCGATCACCGTTGCGACGTCGTCCAGCATTTCGCCTGTCGTCGCGACGACATCGTCGAGCGTGACGATTCCGACGAGCGTCCCCTCATCGTCGACGACCGGGATCCGCCGAACCCGACCTTCGACCATCGTGACGGGGAGCTCGACTGCCGTGGCGTCCTCGTGAATTGTCACCGGATCCGGCGCCATGAGGTCTTCGGCAGTCAGTTCGGACAGGTCGTCATGTCGAGCCACCGCGAGGGCGATGTCCCGGTCGGTGACGATGCCGACCGGCTTGTCGTCCTTGGCGATTACCAGATCGCCGATTTCCTCGTCCAGCATCGTCTGGGCGAGGGCTGTGACTGACGTGTCCGTGTTGGCCGTGATAACGTCGACTGCGAGATTCTTGACTGGCATGACCCACACGAATATTTGTGGTCGTTCACAAATAGCCGACCCGCAACTACCAGCTGGTGAGAATCCCGATTCGTATGCGAAGTGCGTTGGAGTGGTCGCGGACACCCGCGCCGGTGACGACTGGATGCACAAGCGCAGTCGTTCACTCCCGAGATGTCACGCCATTATCGTCATGGCACTGGACTACGAACGCTACGAAGAGCCGAGCCGTACTATATCACCGGGAGAGAAGGACCGACAACGCTCGGTCGATGGAGAGGATACGCACCTCGGTCGATGTGGAGGGCGTGTGGCCGTGTCCCATCTCGGCGTTACCCGCGACTAGCCGCTTTGATACCGTGGAGTTGCCACGGTCACCACCAGGGGCAAGTAGAATCGGAGGTGTTCTCTGCCGAGTGACCCGGGAACAGGTCGTTTCGAGCCGGGTTGCCCGGAATCGGTGGCTTTCGCCATTAGATAACTCCACCCGACGTTGAGTCGGAAATAGTCCTTGACGAGTGGCTCCGGGTACGCATCGGAAAGGGTCTCGTAGATAGAACGACCCCGATTGATACGGATTGTTGTAGTCTTTTACCGGTGACCGCCGACCCCGCACGGGCGATCACCGGTAAATCGTTACAACGATCCGTATGAGAGCCCGTTCACAGCCCGGTTCGGGATAAAACTCACGCGCAAAAACGCGTACGCTCGGGGCGTTTCAAAGATTCCATCTGCGATATCTCCAATCGAAGCCGAACGAGCGTGACGCTCGGCAGTCACATCATCGTCGATGTATTTCTCGATCGGCTCCACTGCTTCTAACTCGGGGGCTGTCTCCGCCGTCCGTTCGCGAGTCGAGAAATACTCGATGCAACACTCGGGATATCCGTGTTGATGACCCTGGTACCGTTCGAAATCAGCGCGGTCGTTAGCGACGACCGCTTCGATATTTCGATGTATGATGTCAGTCGGCGCTGGAGCAGCGTCCTTCCGGAAGAAATAGATGCGCGCACCGTATTTGACCATTCCACCGGTTCTCAGCCATTCTGGGACGACGAAACACGTTCCCAGGAAGTTCTGTTTGAGATACCGTACCTCCGGTAATCGTTGGAGAAGCTGCCTGAATCTAGTCGATACCGAGATGAGGTTTCTTCGTGTGAGTGAATCGAAATCGACCTGGATTTGATCGTAGAATCGGCGGGATTGGGACACGATGTCCCGACGGTCAGATGGTATCGCCGCAGTTCCAACGGCGTCTATCGCCAATTCCTGTCCGTAAAAATAGCTTTCATCTACTTGGATGCTGGCACCACGTCGTTCCTGTTCGATCACCGCTCGTACGTCCAGTGCTGCAAAGGCCGGGAGAGCTGCGACGCCATCCGTATTTGTGGAGGATATGGCGTTAAGAGCCTCCGAAACGTCCATTCCACACCGCTAGAAAGACGTCTCCGTGGGTGGCGTTTGATGGTCGAAATGCAGGCTCGGTCGAACAGTCAACTCGGATAGCTGAGGTCGAGAATCGGTGTGGATTGTTTCTCGTCATGGGCTCCCTCCGTGCGGAAGCCTCCCCCAAGGAGTAGGGTCGATGATCCAAAAGCTGCTCCTCACTTCTCATTCTTCGAGAAATCTCGATGGTCGACACCTGCTCACTTGGGAGTTGCAGGTGCTCGGCCCCGGACACCAATGTTATACTTACCCCTTGACCTCGTATGGAGACATCCCTATGTACGACAATATCCTCGTCCCGACGGATGGCAGTCCAGGAGCCGAAAACGCGACCGCCCGTGCCTTCGACCTCGCTCGAACCGGCGACGCGACGATCCACGTCCTGCACGTCATCGCACCCGGCGTGACCTCGGTCGAGCCGGATTCGACAGAGCGCGAAGAATTGCGACAACAATCCGAAAAGCGCGGACGGGAGGCGACGGACCGGATCCAAGAGCGGGCGGCGGATCTCGGGCTCGACGCTGTCCGGACCGTCCACGAGGGGACCCCGTATCGGGCGATACTCGAGTACGTCGACGAGAACGAGATCGACCTGGTGGTGATGGGAACCCACGGCGGGACCGGCGGCGAGCGAGCCCATCTCGGCAGTACAACGGAGCGGGTGATTGCAGTCGCGGACGTACCGGTCATGGCCGTCCGTCTGGCCGAGGACGAAGTCGTCCCCGAATCGGGATACGGGATGTACGATCACGTCCTGATCCCTACTGACGGGAGCGATGCCGCCGAACGTGCGGCCGATCACGCGCTGGGCATCGCCGAACGGTACGGCGCTGATGTCCACGTGGTCTACGTCGTCGACACGACGATTTACGGGTTCGAGGACGCTCCCCGGAGTATCATCGGTCTCCTCAAGCAAGGCGGTCAGAACGCAGTCGAGGAGATCGCGGCCAACGCTTGCGACCGGAACCTCCCAGTGACGACTGACATCCTCCGTGGTGTCCCCCACGAGGAGATTCGTGAGTACGCGACGGGTGTCGACGCCGACGTGATTGCGATGGGAACTCGCGGTCGGACTGTGGACACGGACCGGCTTCTCGGGAGTACGACTGCTCGCGTCGTCAGGCGATCCGACGTACCGGTGCTAACGACCGATTGATCTGCATGAGCGTGGGAACCCTCTGCCAGATCTGTGAATCGGCACCTGCCGAGTACCAGTGTCGGCGGTGCGGAGCGCTCGTGTGTAGTGCCCACTACGACGAAGATACCGGGCTGTGTACCGACTGCGCGTCGAGCATCGACGACACGTCTGCTGGAGATTCGTCGCACTCCTGACGGCGGAACACGTATTCGCTGTCCGCTTTGCTCTTCGTCGTGTTCGACGAGACGAGGTCTCCCGAGCGATGCGCTCCATTTCCGAACTAATGAAGTATTACTAACATTTTTCGCAATCGGTCGGCGAACCGCAGGGAATCGCCTCACCCCACGCGAGACCGACTACTCCTCGCCACGGAGGGATTCGATCCGCTGTTCGAGGTCGTCAATCGCGTCCTCGACGCTTTCGCGTGCTTGATCACTCAGTTGCTCGGCCTCGTTCACCGCCTCGTCGAAGGCGTCACGTACTTGCTGCACAGCAGTATCGACATCGTCGGATTCGCTCATGATACGGTCGTCTCTATTCGCGTTGACCGGTTAGACCTGACTACCGTTCCTAAACGGTGAGAACGGCCGTCGTTTTTCCTCTTTCCTCGAAGTCGTCTCTACCGTGGACTGATGACAGCGCTACAATTGAGGAGTCCAGCGTTTGCGAACGGTGACCCGATTCCGGATGCGTATGGATACACGGCCGAAAACGTGAGTCGACCGATCCGGTCGCCAGGAACGGTACCCCCACCGCGGTCGCGCCCCTCGCCGGCGGGTCCCCCTGTATCTCGCCGGCTACGCGGCGCGACGGCTGCGGTGAGCGCCACGCTTACCTCCGCCGCCCTCCTCCGACGGACATGGCCGACCGCATCATGAAGGTCAACGCGTACACGACGCTGGACCTGCTGGACGCCGAGGCGGAGGGTCACGGTTTCACCGAGGAGGCCTTCGCGGTCCTGAACGTGACCAGTCCACGCGAGAACCCCGACCACGTCTCGCTGCAACTGGAACTGGACAACACCGAACTGGAGCACCTGCCGGCCCACGCCGAGACGGTGCGGCTCTCTCCCGGGGAGGCCCGGGAACTCGCGGCGGACCTCGAGAAGCATGCCGAGACGGTCGAGGCCGCCGCGGAGGAGGACTGATAGGCCCGGCCCACCTAGCGGGAGTATGGCCGACCGCGGCGGGCCGCGCCGGAACGACCGGGACGGCAACCCCGTCTCCCGGGAACTGGGGTTCTGTCCCTGCTGTGGCTACCGGACGCTGTCGCCGAGTCAGCCCGGCTCCTACGAGGTCTGCGAAATATGTGGCTGGCTGGACGACCTGGTGGGGTTCTACCACCCGGAGACGCAGAGCGACTACAACCACGTCTCGCTGTCGGCGGCCCGAGAGAACGTCGCCGAGTACGGTGCCTGTCTGCCCGGCGTCGCCGCCGAGACCCGCGATCCGGACGACGGAGACGAACGGGACCCGAACTACCCCTACGAGTGAGCGGCGAACGGGGGGCGTCGACCCAGAATATTTGTATACGAACTCGTATACACGCGTGTGAGCAAGAGCATCCGGGTCTCGGAGGACACCCACGCCGCGCTCGCGGCGTTGAAAGGTGACGGGGAGACGTTCGACGACCTGCTGTCGCGGCTCGTCGCGGAGCGTCGCGAGACGGTCCGGGAGGGCGCGGGACTGTGGGCGGACAGCGAGGCAGCATCGGCGGCGCGGGAGGCGCGAAACGAGATGAAACGGGACCTCGGTCGATGACGCTGTACGACAGCAGCGTCCTCATCGACTATCTCGACGGCGTCGACGAGGCCGTCGAATGTGTCACTCGAAACGCCGGCGAGCGCGCCGTCGCGCCGCTGCTGGTCCTGTTCGAGGTCTATCAGGGCGAGGTGTATCGCTCGGCTGGAACCGACCTGAACGCCGTCGACGGTGCCTTGGAGTGGCTCACCGTCGTCGACGGGTCCGCACGCTTCGCCAGGGGCGCAGCGGAGCTACAGGACGAGTTGCGACGGCGCGGGACGCCGCTGGCCGCCCGCGACGCGTTCGTCGCCGGCACGGCGAGAGGACTGGGCGAGTCGCTCGCCGTCTCCGATTCGGACTTCGACGTCGCCGGGCTCCGCGAGGTCGTCGACCTGACCGTCGTGGGCGTCTGAGTCGTCGCTACGACAGCCGCTCGAACTCCTCGGGCGTCAACTCGATGTCGGCCGCGGCGACGTTCTCCTCGAGGTGTTGGACGCTTCCCGTCCCCGGAATCGGAAGCATCACGTCGGAACGCTCCAGGAGCCACGCCAGCGCGATCTGCTGTGGCGTGGCGTCGTGGGCGTCGGCGACGTCCTCGATGCCGGCGACATCGTCGAGGTCGCCGGCCGCCAGCGGGTACCACGGAATGAACCCGATGTCGTAGGACTCGCAGGCCTCCAGCACCGCCTCTTCATCCCGGTAGCCGACGTTGTAGCGGTTCTGGACGGTCGCTATCTCGACGTGGTCGCGGGCGGTCTCCAGCTGGTCGACGCTCACGTTCGAGAGTCCCAGGTGCTCGATGACGCCGTCGTCCTTCAACTCGGCCAGTGCCGTCACGCTGTCCTCGAAGTCGACGTCGGGGTCGGGCCGGTGGAACTGGTAGAGGTCGATGGTGTCGACCCGGAGGCGGTCGAGGCTACACAGCACCGCGTTCCGGAGGTAGTCGGGGTCGCCACAGGGCAGCCAGTCGCCGTCGCGGTTCCGCAGCAGGCCGCCCTTGGTGGCGACGGCGACGTCCTCGTAGGGGGCGAGCGTCTCGCCGATGAGCCGCTCGGAGACGCCGGGACCGTACGAATCGGCCGTGTCGATCAGGTCGACCAACTCGGCGGCCCGCCGAAGTACGTCGCGGGCGATCTCGGGGTCCTCGGGTTCGCCGATGATCTTCTCGCCGGTGATACGCATTGCGCCGAAGCCGAGTCGGCCGACTGTCAGCTCGCCGCCGATGTCGAAGGTGTCCATGGGCCGGCTTCGGGCGCAGGGTGGAAAAGGGTAGAGGTCGGGCGGCGGTTCCACGCCGGACCGCCTTGAGTCGGCGGACCGTCACGGCCTCGATCCACCCGACCGAGACGGGGCCGCGAGACGGCGGACCGTCACCGGATCGCGTTCACCAGCTTTTGGGCAGCCAGACGGACCGGGACGACGGGATAGTAGAGCGGATGGCACACGCCGGGGAGCGGAAGGCGCTCGTACTCGTACATGGTCGGGTGCAGGTGCCGACGCCGGAGCACCATCCCGAGCGCGTCCGTCGGCGAGTCGGCCGCCCTGACGTTGTACGCCAGCCGCGCGCTCGAACTCGGGCGTTCCGGGGGGCCCGACTCGATCTCGGCCGCGACCGCGGCTGCGAGCGCGCCGGCCCGTCCGTCCTGCCGGACTCGTCGCTCGATCCGCTCGGGGACCGAGAGGTCGAAAAGCGAGGTCACCAGGGAGATCCCGACCAGCAACTTCCGCTCGACGCCGTGGACGCTTGCCCGGCGGAACAGTCCGTCCCACTCGGTGTCGGTTCGCTCGAGCGTCGCCGCGAAGTCACCGATCCACTTCAGCAGGTGCCACCGGTGTTTCGTGCCGTGATACGCGAGCATCAGGAGCCTGTCGTCGGGGTCGAGCACCGGCAGTTCGACGCCGGCGACGGACGCGGTGTCGCGTCGGTCCCACATCGCCTCGAACCCGAGTCCGAACGGCCGCTCGGACTCGCCGACCCGCCAGCGAACCTCGACGGTCCGGCCCGCCCGCTCCAGCTGGTACTCACAGAGCAGCGGCATCGTGAACGGGCCGCCGAGCAGCGGCGAATCGTCGAGGCGCGGCGCGTCCCTGACCCACTCGTAGCCGCGAGCCTCGAGCGCGTCGACGGCGGCCGGGACGTCCCGCCTGTGGACGACCACGTCGAGGTCGCCGAACTCCCGCAACGAGAGGTCGCCGTAGGCGACTTCCGCGAGCACCGGCCCCTTGAACGGCATCGCACGGATCGACTCCTCGCCGAACGCCTCGAAGATGCCGTGTAACTCGTCTGCGTACTGGAGGTTCCGAACGGCGGTCGAGTCGGCCCGCTCGCGGAGTCGCTCGACCACGTCGTCGGGGACGCCGTGTCCGGGCGTCGTCTCGACGTGGCGGTACAGGAGCGGGAGCACGCCGTGACGGCCGCCGACCTCGATCACCCGGTCCCAGGAGAGTTCCGCCCCGAGCAGCGGTCGAATCCGGCTCGGCTCCGCCCCCGTCGAGGGCGGCAGCGAGCACCGCAGGAGGAGTTCGATCTCCGGCGCCCGCCCCTCGACCGACCGGTTCCGCGGTCGTTCGCCGCTACTCCGTGTCCGCATCGACGTCCTCCTCAACCAGTTCGACGAGTTCCGGGAGTTTCTCTAAGTCCCGCTTTCGGCGTAACCGACGGACCTGGACCGACCCCGCGAGCGCAGTACACCGGGAGAAGTTCGATTCGGCCTTCGCGGACGCCTCGATGAGCGGGATCGTGTAGGTGTTGCGAACCAGCTCGAAGATCCGTTCCTGCGGCTCGATCGGGAGCACCGCCGGAGCAGGACCGTCCGCGAGGAGATAGATTCGCTCCAGCGGAACCGGTGATTCGGGTTGTTGATGTCTGAGACCGTGGAAATGACGATCCCGGGCCCGGCTGGTTCGACGCGGCTCCTCGACCGGCACGTCGAGGCGGTCGACGACCGTCGGGTCCAGTTTGATCGACGGGTAGCCGCTCCGAACGCGCGGTCCCTCGGCACCGAGTTCGATGGCGGCGACGTCGTCGCTCAGAACCCGGTGGCCGGCGCACAGAAACGCCGTAGCGGTCGTCGTCTTGCCCATCCCCGACTCCCCCACGAACGCGACGGCCGCGTCCCCGATCTCGACGGTGCTGGCGTGCAACACGAAGTAGCCACGCTGGTGGAGGAGATAGTTGAACGCGGGTCCGATGATGACGTGCCGGATGACCTCCTCCGGCACCGCCGGATCGGGGTCGACGGCGATCTCCCGGCCGTCGCGTATCGAGATCGTCGCCGCCTCGTACAGCAGCAACTGTTCGTCGGGACCGTTTCGATAGGCGGACCGGTCGTCCTCGGCGTCCGCCGGCCGGTCGACTGCCCGCCGCGTGACGACGACGTCCGCCCCGCCGGGGCTCTCCGATTCGGGGAGTTCGGGTATGTCGAACGCCGAATCGACCGTCAGTCCGAACGCGCTCAGACGGTGACGAGAGTCGACCGACACGGTCACACCTCCACGCGTCGGGTCACCCGGCTCCGTTTCGGGCTGTCGTCGGTCCCTCTCGAGTCGGTGGTCGGATCGCCCGCGTCCCGGCACATACCGCCGACTACCCCACATCCGTTCATTAGTATAGGCTCGTTATCCGACGGGTCGTCGTGGCGGGGCGACACCGGGGCGGTGAGGTTCACCAGGGGTGTCCGAAGCCCGAAGGAACCGTCGGTACGGACCGCGCTCGGGCGGTAGTAGAGTTCCCTCGTGGAACCACACGACCCGTTGGACGGGACGTTTCCGTCCGGTAAACGGTGTATAATTTTGTTCGGGGAAGGTCACCGGACACCCGATCGATGTCGGATACGTACACGCTCCGTCGGAAACTCGGGGCCCTCCACCGGGTGGCGATGTATCGGCCGGTACACGCGTCGGCGATCGTTTTGCTGAGTGTCGTGGTGGCCGCCCTGGAGGGCGTCGGTCTGGGGTTTCTCGTTCCGATCGTCGAGACCGTCGGGTCCGGCGGTAGCGTCGGGGAAGCCGACGGATTCCTCGGAGCGTTCGAACGCGTCTACGCCGCGTTCGGTATTCCGTTCACGATCGGGTTCCTCGTCGCCGGAGTCATGGGGGTAATGACGGTCCGATATACGCTCAGCTATCTCGTCTCCTGGCTCCGGGCCGGGCTCCAGGCGCAGTACATCACCGCCCTCCGGGTCACTGCACTCGAAGGGGCCCTGGACGCCCGGATCGGGTACTTCGACGAGGAGGGGTCCGACGAGATACTGAACACCATCATCACGGAAGCGAAGTACGCCGGGCGAACGATAAACAGTATCGTCGAGCTGATAAAACGGTCGCTGCTCGCCATCGTTTATCTCGGCGTCGCGTTCTACGTCGCGCCGCTTCTCACGATCGGTGCACTCTCGCTTTTCGTCGCGCTCGTCGTCCTGTCCCGTCGTTTCGTCGAGTCCGGATACTCGGTCGGGGACCGGATCGCCCGGGCAAACGAGCGCATCCAGCGCTCGGCACAGGAGGGTACCCAGGGGATCGGCGCGGTGAAAGCGTTCGGTCTCGAACAACAGATCATGTCGCGGTTCCGGGATGCCTCCGGACAGTTCACGTCGGCGAAGACCAGAGTCGACCGGAACCGGGCAGCCATCTCGAACGGGTACAAGCTCGCGGCGTCCGTTTCGATGTTTCTGTTGATCTACGTGGCTGTCGTCGTCGCGAACCTCTCTTTGGCCGCCATGAGCGTCTTCCTCTTTGCGATGTTCCGACTCACGCCGATGGTGAACAGCATCAACAGCACGGTCTACGGGCTCGAGCAGGGCCTTCCGCACCTCGTCCGCGTCCAGGAGTTCATCGACGAGATCGAAGCCGAGCGCGAGCCCAGAGCGGGGTCCCACCCCCTCCCGACGCCCGTCGAGCACGTCGCGTTCGACGACGTCTCGTTCTCGTACGATTCGACGGAACGGGTTCTCTCGGAGGTCTCGCTGGAGTTCGACACCGGTGAGTTCGTCGCGTTCGTCGGTCCGTCGGGGACCGGTAAGTCGACGATCGCCTCGCTCCTCTGTCGACTGTACGAGCCCGACAGCGGTCGCATCACCGCCAACGGCGTCCCGATCGACGAGGTCGACCTCGGGGCGTGGCGAGACCGCGTTTCGATCGTCCGACAGCAGCCCCACGTATTCAACACGACGCTCGCGGAGAACGTGGCCATCGGGGGAGAGAACCCCACTCGATCCGATATCGAGTGGGCGTGTGAACGCGCCTGCGTCACCGAGTTCGTCGACGAGTTGCCGAACGGGTACGACACCGAACTCGGCGACGACGGGGTCCGTCTCTCGGGCGGGCAGCGCCAGCGCGTCGCCATCGCCAGGGCGCTGCTGAAGGACGCGGACCTGCTGGTCCTGGACGAGGCGACCAGCGACCTCGACTCGACGCTGGAACGGGAGGTCCACGACGCCATCGAGGCGATGGACCGGGACTGCGCCCTGCTGGTCATCGCCCACCGGCTCTCGACGGTCACCGACGCCGACCGGATCTACACCGTCGAGAACGGGACGATCACCGAGACGGGGACCCACGGCGAACTGCTGGCGGCGGACGGCCAGTACGCGTCGCTCTACGGGATGCAGGCCGGCGGGGATTAGTCGGACCGACGACTCGCCGCCCGGGTAAGTGAGGCTATTACCTTATCATATTCCCGTGATCTTCACCCATGCACACGGTCCGGAATGTGGTCAGAGCGGCCAGGGAGCGCCGTCCTCCCTCGTAACGATGTGTGGGATTGCCGGTCTCCTCGGTCGAACGGACGAGAAAACGCTCTCGGAGATGCTGGAGCGGCTCCACCACCGGGGGCCGGACGACGAGGGTCGGTTCGTCGACGAAGACGCCGAGATACTGATGGGCTCCCGTCGCCTCGCGATCGTCGACGTAGCGGGTGGGGGCCAGCCCATCCGAAACGAGGACGGGTCGGTCGTCGCCGTCTGCAACGGCGAGATATACAACCACGACGCCCTGCGCGAGCGGCTCGGAACGGCGGGACACCGGTTCGAGTCGAACTGTGACGTCGAGGTCATCGTCCACCTCTGGGAGGAGGTGGGCGAGAGGCTGGTCGACCACCTCGACGGCATGTTCGCCTTCTCGCTGTGGGACGGGACCACCGGGACGCTGGTGCTCGCCCGCGATCGAATCGGCATCAAACCGCTGTACTACGCCGAAACGGACGACGGCGTCGTCTGGGGGAGCGAGATACCGGCGCTCCTGGCGGCCGGAATCGACGCCCGTCTCGACCCCGCCGCGGTGTACAATTACTTCCGGCTCGAGTACACGCCGTCGCCGCAGACGTTGCTCGCGGACGTTCGGAAACTCCCGCCGGGGAGTGTCGCCGTCGTCACGCCGGAGGATACGACCGGGCCTGCCTCGGAACACGTCACTCCTCGCCGCTACTGGTCGCTCCCGTCGGGTGGCGTCCCGAGTGCCAGCAGTATGGACGGCGCGGTCCGTAAACTGCGTCGGCTGCTGTCGGACTCGACCGAGCGACGGCTGATGTCCGACGTTCCCGTGGGGGGGGTTCCTCTCGGGCGGGCTCGACTCGACGGCCACCGTCGGACTCATGGCCGAGCACGAGTCCGATCTGAAGACGTTCGCAGTGCGGTTTCCGGGCGAGCCGTTCGACGAGAGCGACGAAGCCCGGTTCGCGGCGGACCACTTCGGGACCGACCACTACGAGGTGGACGTCGAGCTGTCCTCGTTGGAACACCTCGAGCGTCTGGTCTCGCACCTGAGCGAGCCCCCCAGACACCGCCAGTTTCTCCCGATGTACGCGCTCTCGAGACTCGCGCGCCAGCAAGGTGTGCGAGTCGCCCTGTCGGGCGGCGGAGCGGACGAACTGTTCGGCGGCTACTCGCGCTACGAGGTCGTTCCCGCCCGTCGACGCCGTGTCTCGCGCCTCCCCGGGGTCGTCCACGACCTCGCCGACCACGCTGCGGGCGTCGTCCCGGGCCAGCACCTCTCCTACCTCGCCGCGCTGAAAGACGACACGACGGCCCTCCGGCGGCTCAACTGCGGGTTCAACCGCCGCCCGAAGACCGACGAGTTTCTGGAAACGGGGACGGAAGACGGGAAATCCGAACGCAACGACGCCGTCGATACCGCGATGGAACGAGCCGTGTACGACGACACCGCACACCGGATGATGACCTACGACCTCGCGTACATGCTTCCCGATTACGTGCTACACAAGACCGACCACACGAGCATGGCGGCGTCGCTGGAGGCCCGCGTTCCCTACCTCGACCGGCGAGTGGTCGAGTTCGCTCACCGGCTGCCGACCGAATACAAACTGAACGGCACCCGGAAAGCAGTACTGAAGCGAGCGACGGCCGACGTGGTCCCCGAGCGGATTCGCTCGCGGGAGAAGTACGGGATGGGTCTCCCCGTCCACGAGTGGTTCCGGTCGGAGAACGATGCCGTCGCCCGGTGGCTCACCGAGTCGAACCTCGAGGAGACGCCCTTCCTCGACGCCGACAAGGTGCTCGAACGGTGGGCCGAACACCGTCGAAAACAGGCACACCACGGCTACATGCTGTGGGGGACACTCGCCTTCGTGGCCTGGTATCAGACGGTGGTCGCTCCGGAGCGGTCGGGTAGCGCCACTCCGTGAGGCGTGCCTTTCGGGACGATCGGCCGGAACGTGAGGCCTCTCACGACCGTTCCCACGTCGCGTGGATACCCCGGCGAGAAACGCGGTGCGAGGACCGCGTCGTTCAGCGGGCAGTTCGCAGGTGACGGCTGCTAATCGGCCCCGCCGCCACCGTTGTCGCCGTATCCGTCGTCGTAGCCTTGCTGCGTCAGTTCCTCGACGCTGCCGTACGTCTCGACCGTCGGCGGGTCGTAGTCTTTCATCGGGTGTGACACCCGTCGACTCCTTCGTGAGACGGTCGTGTTGTTATGGATGTCCTGACGAACGGTCCTCACTCGGAGCCGGAGGGGACGTGAGGCATCGCACGACCGTTCCGGTGTTCCGTCGATCTCCGCTCGGTCGAGAAACGCGGTGCGAGGACCGCGTCGTTCAGTGGGCAGTTCGGAGGCGACGATCGCTAGACGGCCCCGCCGCCCCCGCCGTTGTCGCCGTACCCGTCGTCGTAGCCGAGCCGCGTCAGTTCCTCGACGCTACCGTACGTCTCGACCGTCGGCGGGTCGTAGTCTTTCATCGGGTGTGACACCCACCGGTCCGTTCGAGGAACGGTCGTGTTGTTATGAACGTACTGACGAGCGGTTATTACTCGACTACTGACCGTCCTGTTCAGCTACGGGTCGACCGTCCGACTCGAGCGCCGTCGGTACCGATCGAGGTCCGCCAGCTCCCCGACGACGCCTGGGACGGGTGCCGCTGTCAGGGGGACTGGAGGGCGGGTTTCGGGATCGTTACGACATACCGTGAGAGCATCCCGGGCCCGAAACGCGGTTCGGGAACCGCGTCGTTCTGCGGGCGGTTCGCGGGCGACGACCGGTATCAGAATTCCGGGCCCTTTTTGACGTCGTACTCGTCGTAGTTGTCCTGCGTCAGTTCCTCGACGCTGCCGTACGTCTCGACCGTCGGCGGGTCGTAGTCTTCCATCGGGTGTGACACCCATCGATCCGTTCGAGGGACGTTCGTGTTGTTATGAACGTACTGACGAGCGGTTATTACTCGACTACTGACCGTCCCGTTTGGTTACGGGTCGACCGTCCAGCTGGAGAGCCGTCGGTACCGGTCGAGGTCCGACAGCTCCCCGACGACGACGGTCCCCTCCCGCTCTACCCAGGCGTGGGCTTCCACCGCCGCCCCGGGTTTCGCGACGCCGAGTCGGACGGTCGCGGGGTAGCCGTGGGCGGCCAGGAGCGCGGCGCCGACGACGGCCTGGGACAGACAGGTCCCGCTGCCCGGCAGGTAGGCGTTCGCACACGCCACTGCCCAGGCGACGTGCTCGGGGTCCTCGACTCCCCCGAACGGCGGCGAGATCGCCACGAGCAGGGCGACGACCCGCCGCGCCCGGTCGAGTCCCACCACCGCCAGCAGCGCCCGACAGGCGCAGAGCAGCACCGCCGAGGTACACAGCAGGAGCCGCTCCTCGCGGGACAGCGACGCGAACTTACGGAGCGGAGGGAGCATCTATCTCGACGAGCTGTTCGGCGGCCAGCTGCCGGAGGAACTCGCGGACGTCGCGTTCACAGCGGCGGGACTCCACGTCGTACTCCGCGGAGACGGTCTCGACGAGCGTGCCCACCGTCGTCGGCTCCTGGATCAGCTCCCAGACGCGGGGCCCCACGCCGGAGAGACCCTGGTAGGTTCCCGCCTCCTTGTTCAGGAGTATCGTCTCCCCCTCGACGGTGGTAGAGACGTGGTTGTCCCTGGCGACGACGGTCGTGCTCGCCTCGATGGCTGTCATGGCTTCGAGTTCCAGCGACCGACGTATGAATATAGGTGCGGTAACGCGGGGAAGCACGCGTATAATCGTGACAGCGGGCCGAAACCGACCGTCCTGCGCGGTGGGTACGGCGAGGCGGGCCAGCGGCGACCGGGAGCCTTCGCGCCCGCGGCCGTTCGGCGTGCGTCCCTGCCGGCCCTAGCAGGCAGGTAACGAACTGCTCCGTCGCCGTACCACAGGGCATGGCGACGAAACCCGTGTCCGGCCCGGACGGGTCGAGCGTGGAGACGACGCGCGAGGGCGTCACATACCTGGTTCGGCCCTACGAAGCGGGCGACGCCGCGGGGGTCGTCGACCTCCTCTCGACCCACCAGTTCGGGGGCATCGATGAGGCGTGGTTCCGGCGGACGTACGTCGAGAACCCCTACGTCGATCATGTGCCGCTCTTCGTGGTCGAGAGCGACGACGGGATCGTCGGGGTGCGACCCTTCACCGCCTTCCGGATACGGGCCGGCGAGGCGACCGAGGTGGCCCTGCTGACGCGGGACACACTGATACATCCCGACCACAGGCGTCGCGGGCTCTTCACCGCGATGACGGAGCTGGCGCTCGACCACTACGAGACCGCCGAACCGGCGTTCGTGTTCAGTCACTCGAATCACAGGTCGTTCCCGGGCTACCGGAAGATGGGGTGGTCGTCGCTGGGACAGCGGGAGACGTACTCCCGGGTGCAGAACCCCGGCCCGCTCGTGGCGAAGAGCACGCGCGACACCGTCACGAGGGTGCTCTCGCCGGTCGCCTCGCTTTTCTCCCGGGCGCACCTCGCGGTCCGGGACCGGACGTCGGCGTCGCCGGCGGACGTCACCGTGACCCGACACGGGACCGTGCCGGCCGAGACCATGGCCTCGCTGTACCGGCGGCGACGCCCCGAGACTCCACACGTCGTCCGCGACGAGGCGTTCTACCGCTGGCGGTTCGGGAGCACCGAGTGGCAGCCCAACACGACGTTCCTCGCCCGGCGCGACGGCGAACCGCTGGCTGGCATCGTCGCCGTCGAAGGCGGCGGGAACCTGTCCGTCGCATCGGTCGTCGACGTGGTGCCCAGGACCGGCGGCGAGGACTGGGAGACCGCCATCGCGTGTGCCCTCGATCACCTCCTCGACGAGTACGAGGGGACCGACCTGCTGCGGGCGTGGGAGCCGGTCGTTCCCGTTGGCGTCCTCGAAGAGCGGGGGTTCCTCCCGTCGACTCGGCTTCCGCTGTCGGTCCTGGTCGACGAGGACCGCCGACTGACGCTCGGTCTCCGCCCGCTCGGCGACGAGGCGACCGTGGGCGGACAGCCGGTCGAGGCGGCCGCGCGGGAACTGTGGTCGGTCGCCCACTGAGCTTCGGCCGTGACGGCCATCGCTCCCCGTCGCGGAACCGGGAGTCGGGCGGCGGCACGCGATAGCGACGCTCAGTCGACCGACTCGCCCACCGCATCGGCCGCGTCGGCTGCCTCGGCCGTCCGCTCTTCGGCCCGCCGGTAGACGTCACAGTGGGTCTCGTGGGAGAAGTCGTGTCGGTCGTTGCAGACGTCGGCACGCATCGGGGAGACGAAACGCCCCATGGCGGCGCAGTAGGGCCGCTCGTGGTCGAACTCGTGCTCCTCGTCGCTGGCCCGATAGCGGAGGTAGGGACACGCCATACGCGGCGTTCGGTCCCCGGAACACTTCGTTAGGGTCCGTCTGTCAGATCCCGAGGATCGTTCGTGCCTCCTGGGGGGTGGCGATCTCGCGTCCGAGCCGGTCGGCGATCTCGACAGTTCGCTCCACCAGTTCGGCGTTGCTCGCCGCGAGCCGGCCGTCGTCGTAGTAGAGGTTGTCCTCCAGGCCGACCCGAACGTGCCCGCCGAGCAGGATTCCGAGCGTCGTCAGCGGGACCTGGTGGGGCCCGGTGGCGAGGACGTTGAACGCCGATTCGGCCGGGAGGTTCTCGACCATGTTGATCACGTTCCTCGGCCGCGGAATCGTGAACGCGCGCCCCCCGAAGATCAGGTTGACGTAGTACGGCGGGTCGAGCAGCCCCTCGTCGATCAGCCGGAAGACCTCGTTCAGCTGCCCGCCGTTGAACACCTCGAGTTCGGGCTTGATTCCCCGGTCGCGCATCTCGAGTGCGAGCGCGTCGATGCTCCGACGGGTGTGTTCCGTGATGATGTGTCGGTCCCGCTTGAACGGCCCCAGGTCGAGCGACGCCATCTCCGGCGGCGGGTCCGTCCGGATCCCCTCGATCCGTTCCTCGAGGGGTCCCTGCCCGCCCGTCGTGTTCTGGATGATGATGTCGTCACAGCGGTCGCGGATCGCGTCGTCGACCTGCTGCAGCCTCGAGGCATCGTTCTCGCCGTGTTCGTCCCGGCCGTGGACGTGAACGATGGCGGCCCCGAGCTCCTCGCAGGCACGGACGTCGGCCGCGATCTCCTCGGGCTGTTCCGGCAGGTTCGGGTTCGCGTCCTTGCCGTGGACGCCGCCCGTCGTGGCGACTGTGACGATGAGTTTCTCGCCGTCGAGGTAGTCTCCGTACCCCATGTGGTGGGCCGACAGTCACGGCTGCGACACATTGTTATGGCTAGTATACTCGGGCGGTTCGGCCGGTACCCCGGGTGGTCGTCCCTCGGAGCGGAACTCGGCCCCCGGCCCCGCTCACAGCAGCAGGTCGACGACATCGGCCCACGAGTCGACGACGTGGGCGCCCTCGCAGGCCGCGGGGTCGCTGTAGGGCCGGCGCATCAGCAGTCCGGTCTTGCCGGCCGACAGCGCGTCGGCGACGTTGCCGTGGTAGTCGTCGAGCAGGGCGTCGCCGGCGAGTGTGCCCTTGTCGGCGGGGACGGACTCGTGGAACTCGTCGTAGGGGATTCCGTGTTCGGCGAGCCAGGTCTTCGATATGTCGTGGGTGTCGGGCAGCCGGTGGGTCGCTATCTCGACGCGGTACGCCTCGGCGAGCGCGCCGAGAGCGTCGGCCGCCCCCGGTCGGGGGTCCATCCCCCCGAAGTACCACTCCGGATGGTCGGTCATCAGCTCGGAGATGACCGTCCCGACGTGGCCGTCGATGCCGGGCACGTCGTAGGCCCAGTCGTCGATGTCGGCCGGCTCGACATCGTGGTCGTAGGCCTCCTCGAGGTAGGTACAGAGCCGCGAGAGGTTCTCGGCGACGACGCCGTCCAGGTCGACGAGCAGCGTCGAATCGGGAGCGAGCGGACGGTCGGTCATTGCTGGACGTTGGGGTCGCGGCCGGTTAAACTGCTCCGTCGCGTTCGCCAGGGGGCGTCCCCAGCTCGAAACCGCCGGCTGCGACGTGAAACTGGCCGTCTGCGCCCGAGGAGTCGGAAGGTTTTTTCTTTCTGTCAGACACGTCCGCACGTATGAGCGCAGGTCCGCCGGACGAGGAGTCCGCTTCCGAGGCGGGAGAAGAGTGGGATCCGACGTTCCCCTGGGAGCGGGCCGCAGCGGTGCTCGGGTCGACGCAGCGGGGGCGATTCGTCGCGTACAACGTCCTGTTGTTCGGTCTCGTCGGTCTCGCGTTCGGCCTGCCGGCCGTGATACAGTACCTCGTCGCGGAAGTCGGCGGTGGGGCCGGCGGTTCGGCGAGCGGGGTGATCGTCGGGTTCGGGCCGTCGCCGGAACAGCTCGTCGTCAACTCGTTCTACCAGCCGGTCGCGCTGGCCCCGCTGCTCGCGGTGCTGTCGGGGGTCGTCGCGGGACTGTATCCGGAGTCGTCGACCGCCTCGGCGACGGTCACGGCCGTCCTCGGCGCGACGGCCGGGTTCGCCGCCCTCCTCGCGCTGTTGTTCGGGACGCTTCTGCTCCTCGGTGTCAACGTCGGTTCGGGAGCCGTGTCGGGAAGCGGGCTGCTCGGTCCGGTCACGATGTGGGTCGGGACGGCCCTGTCCGGTGGCGGGTCCGCCTATCTGTCGGGGGCATTTCTCGCGGACGAGCGGGCCGCCTGACGCCGACGACCGCCCGACGCCTCAGACCTCGACCGTCTCGCCCAGTTCGGGCGCCCGGGCGTCGTGGCCCCTCGCGTCGAGTTCGCCGGCGAACCACTCACAGGAGTCGCCGTGGTTGACGAGGATGGGGGTGTTCCGGTAGGCGTCGAGAAACTCGAACAGCCCCTCCCGGTCGGCGTGGGCGGAGAAGTCGTAGGCCTCGACGGTCGCGCTCACGCGGAGGTGTCGGTCGCCGATTTCGGCGCTGCCGGTCTCCAGCACCGCCCGGCCGGGGGTGCCCTCGACCTGGTAGCCCGAGAAGCAGAGCTTGTTGACCGGGTTGGCGTGAATCTCGGGGACGTACGTCATCGCCGGGCCGCCCGAGAGCATCCCGGCGGTCGTGATGATGACGGTCGACTGGTCGGCGATGCGCCGGCGCTGGCCGTCGCGGCCGTCGACGACCCGGGCGTTCGAGACCGCGCGGGCGAAGGCGTCGCCGTCCCGAAGGTACTCCGGGTGGCGGCGGAGCATCCGGGTCACCTCGACGCCCATTCCGTCGACGTAGCAGTCGATGTCGTGGGCCGCACAGACGAGCATCATCTCCTGGGTCCGGCCGATGGCGAAGGCGGGGACGACGACGGTCCCGCCCTCCCACAGCGTCGTCCGGACGCTGTCGACGAACCGCTCCTCGACGGCCGCGCGGGGCTCGTGGGTGACGTCCGCGTAGGTCGACTCCGTGACGACGACGTCGGCGTCGGGGCGGGCCGTCGAGGGCGCGACCAGGCGCTGTCCGCGGCCGCCGGCGTGGAAGTCGCCGGTGTACAGGAGGGTGGTGTCCCCATCGTCGACGAGGACGTGTGCGCTACCGGGGACGTGGCCGGCGTCGAAGAACTCGACGCAGTAGCCCGCCGCCTCGAACGGGTCGCGGTAGCCGTGGGTCTCGGAGACCTCGGTCACCCGGCGGACGTCCTCCTCGGTGAAGGGACACCGCGGCGTCCCGCCGTGGAGTTTCAGCGTGTCGCGGGCCAGCGTCAGCGCCAGTTCGCGGGTCGGCGGCGTCCAGTGGACGGGCGGGCGGGCGTCACCGGACAGCAGCGCCGGCACGGCGCCGGCGTGGTCGAGGTGGCCGTGACTGACGACGACGGCGTCGGGGGCGGCACTCCCGTGGCCGCCGAAGGCGACGGGGTACTGCGGGGGGTCGGCGGTCTTGAGCCCGAAGTCCAACAGTAGCGAGTCGTCGACGAGGACTGCGCTGCGGCCGACCTCGCGGGCGCCGCCGAGGAACTGCAGGTTCACTGCCGTCGGATAGTGGCCCGGACGGTTTCCCTTCGTCGGTTCGATACCTGCGGCTACCCGGCTGCTCGCGGAGAATCTGTCGGGCGTCAGTCCTCGTCGTCGCCGCCCTTCATCTCTTCGAGGCGGTCGATGAGCGACTCCTCGGTCTCGTCGAACTCGAACTCCACGTCCCCGTCGTGGTCCTTCTCGTGGACGTTGACGGCGCCGTCGTCGTCCGTGTCGACGTTCTGGTCTTTCTGCTCGGACTCGTCGTAGCTCCCGAAGCCCATACGGGTGAAACGAGTGGCTCGGGACGGAAAAGCACGGGGGTCGCCGGGGACTCACTCCTGCCAGCGTCTGAGCTGGAACTCGGCGTAGCCGCCGTAGGCGAACTCGAGGGCGCCCACCCACCAGTTCCACCGGTCGGCGGGCGACCCCTCCGGCGCGTCGGCCAACTGGACGACGACGTGCTCGGGCGTGAGTTCGACGCCGGCATCGTCCTCGTAGCGGCCGCTGTCCGCGAGGTCGCGGGCGTGGCGGGCGACCGCACGACGCTCGGCCTCGTCGCCGCCGAACGTCTCCAGACCCGCCGACAGCGCCGCGGCGTCGAACTCCTCGAGCCGTTCGTCCGCGTCGCTCACCCGCCGGGGTACGTACTCCGGGGTCTTGAGCCTCGGGGTCGCCTCGGGCGTCGAACGACGCCACCCGCCGACCGGTGGCTACAAGCCCGCGGCCCCGCCAGCCAACGCCATGACCGATGTCGAACCGCACGACGTCCCCGAAGAGGCCGTCGCCATGTTGCAGGAGTACCTGGAGAACGAACACGCGTTCCTCTCGTGGCTCGGGTTCACCGTCGAGGAGTTCGACGCCGGGCACCTGGTCGCCACCATCCCGTTCGACGAGAAACTGACGAACCCGACGGACCCGCCGACGGTCCAGGGCGGCGTCGCCTCGACGCTCATCGACGTGGTCGGCGGCATCGCGCTGCGGCCGTACCTCGGGGACCCCATCGAGGACGACATCGCAACGATCAACCTCAACGTCAACTACCTCCGGCCCGCCGCGGGCGACCTGACGGCGACCGCGGAGGTCATCCGCGCCGGCAGCAGCGTCGGCGTCTCCTACGTCGAGGTGGTGAGCGAGACGCCGGACGGCGAGGAGAAACCCGTCGCCGTCGGACAGGGGGCCTACCGGCTGTTCTCCTCCTGACGCCGGGATGTCACTCGCGGCGGCGATACCACCAGACG
The DNA here is from genome assembly GCF_024298905.1 of Natronomonas marina. Lineage (NCBI taxonomy): Archaea > Methanobacteriati > Methanobacteriota > Halobacteria > Halobacteriales > Natronomonadaceae > Natronomonas > Natronomonas marina. The sequence continues at coordinate 146,183 of NZ_CP101154.1, read as the reverse complement.
CCCGCGAGTACGAGAACCCCCAGCACGGCCAGTGCCGGGACGATCGGGAGTCCGGTGCCAGGGGGGTCGAGGACGGAGACGGGGACGCGGTACGGCCCGGCCGTGCGCGCGACGCCATCGGCGTCGGTGTAGGCGACCGTGACCGAGAGCGGGCGGGTGCCGGCGATGGCGTTCTCGGAGGCCTCGAGGTGGTGGGCGGTCCGGACCGTCCCGCCGGCCTCGACGGCGCCGACGAAGGCCGCCGGGTCGTCGCTGGACAGCGGGTCCGCCGGCGCGACGGTGACCGTCAGGTCGGTTACGGGTTCGCCGAGGTCGTTCGTCGTCGTGAGTTCGAGTCGCCCCTCGCCGTCGACGGCGACGGTCGCGTTGACCGGTTCGACGGCGAAGGCGGGCCGCCAGGGTTCCACCTCGGCCGTCGCCGTCGTCCGGTCGACGCCGCGGGCGTCGGTCGCGGGCGAGTCGTACCGGACCGCGACCTGCACGCGCTGGCGGCCAGCCCCGACGCCGCGAGGGAACGAGACGTCGACTGGGACGGTCGTGGTCGCGCCCGGCGCGAGGTCCTCGACCGGCCGCTCGGCCGCGACTGCCGTCCCGTTCGGCCCGTCGACCAGCACGGCGACGACGACGTCCTCGGCGGGCGCCGGACCGCCGTTCGTCACGTCGAGTACGATCTCACCGGGCGCACCGGACCGGAGCCGACTCTCGGCGACGCGGACGTCGAACGTCTGTTCGGGCGCCGGGTCGAAGCCGGCCAGCACGGTCCGGGGCGTCCGCTGGCGACCGGCCTCGTCCTCGCCGGCGACGGTGACCCGGAGCGGGTAGCGCTTCTCGACGGCACCCTCGGCGACACCGACCCGGTAGGTGACGCGTTCGACCCGTCCGGGCGCCCAGCGGCCGACGTAGCTCGTCGCCGGCGCCTCGGGCGTGCCGACGGCGAGGTCGGGGTCCGCCGACGCGAGGGAGACCGTCGCGGCGTGCAGCGGTTCGTCGCCGACGTGTTCGACGCGGAGCGTGACCGTCCCGGACCCGCCGACGGGCACGGTGGAGTTCACTTCGCGGACGACGACGGTCCGGCGGGCCCGCGGCGTCAGGCCGAACGTGGCGGTGTCGGTGCGGGTCAGGCCGTCGGCGTCCTCGTAGGTCATCGTCGCGGTGGCGGCCAGCCGCCTGACCGTGGTGTCGGGCGCGACCGTCCCCCGGACGGCGACGGTCGTCGTCTCGTCGGGACCGAGGCTCCCGACGTAGGTCGTCGCGCCGCCGGCGCCGAACGAGAGGTCGGCGTCGGCCGAACCGAGCGTCACCGTCGCGTTCCGGGCGCGAGTCGTCCCGCGGTTCCGGACCACGACCTCGACGGGCCCGGACTCGCCGACCGCCGCGGTCGTCTCGGCCGAGACGACCGCGAGACGGGCGCGTTCGGGGACCCGCACCTCGACGTCCGTCCGGGTCGTCACCTCGCGTTCGACCCCGCTCGTCCCGTTGTACCGGTAGGCGACCCGCAGCGGGAGGTCGTACGTGCCGGCGTCGGCGTCTCGCGGGACTGTCAACTCGAAGGTGGCCGTGCGGACCGCCTCGTTCGGGACGTCGCCGAGGACGACCGGGCCCGACGTGACGTCGACGGGGGCGTCGCCCGACCGGAGTTCGACGCGGACCGCGCGAGCCGTCGCCGCCTCGTATGCCGGGTCCGGAGGCTCGTTGACGATCTGGACCGTCAGCGACCGCGCGCCGCCCGGTTCCAGGACGGGGTCGGCGGCGACGGCCGAGAACGTCGGCTGTGCCGTCGCCTGGGTCGCGCCGGCGGCGGCGGCCGGTGGCGCACAGCCGACCGTCACGACGAGGAGGAACGCGAGAGCGAGGGCGACGCGCGGCATCGAATCCCTCGTAGGGAGGGGTCGCGTCGGATTATAGGCGGTGTGCGACTCCCACCGGCTGGGAACGGCCGAAAGCGGGCAGTTTCCGATGGGTGGTCCGGGCGCGTCGCGCCGACTCCCGGAATCCGGGAGGTCGCTCAAGCTTCAAGACCGCACGGGGTGTAGTCCGGTCGTGGCCGAGCCAGTGATCGAACTCGACGGTCTCACCAAGCACTACGGGGACGTCGTCGGCGTCGAGGACCTCTCCTTTACCGTCCGGGAGGGCGAGATATTCGGCTTCCTCGGACCGAACGGTGCCGGCAAGAGCACCGCCATCCGCACGCTTTTGGGGCTGCTCTCGCCGACCGAAGGCGGCGGCCGGCTCTTCGGCAGCGACGTCACGGACCGCCGGGCGCTCCGGGCGGTCAAGCGGCGCCTCGGTTACATCCCCGACGACGGCGCGTTCTACGACCGACTGACCGGCGAGCGACTGCTGGACTACTTCGCCGACCTGAAGGGCGACGCGCGGCGGGCGGAGCTACTCGAACGGTTCCCGATTCCGGCCGACCGGCCCGTCAAGGAGTACTCCCGCGGGAACCGCCAGAAACTGGCCGTCGTGCAGGCGTTCATGCACGAACCCGACGTCCTCGTGATGGACGAGCCGACGAGCGGGCTCGACCCGCTGCTCCAGCAGGAGTTCTACGACCTGCTGGAAGCCGAGCGCGCCCGGGGCGTCACGGTGCTCTTCTCCTCGCACATCCTCCCGGAGGTCCGGCGGGTCTGCGACCGGGTCTGTATCGTCCGGGACGGCCGACTGGTGACCATCGAGTCCATCGACGATTTGCTCGAGAAGAGCGGCAAGGTCGCCCGCGTCGACCTCGCCGAATCGCCGCCGACCGAGGCCCTGTCGTTCGACGGCGTGGGCCGCATCACCCGCGAGGACGACGGGACCTACACCCTGGTCGTCACCGGGAACTACGACGCCCTCGTCGACGGTCTGGCCGAGTACACCGTCCGGGACCTCGAAATCCGGGAGTCCTCGCTCGAGGACGTGTTCATGCACTTCTACGGCGGCGAGGCCTTCTCGGGCGAGGAAGCCATCGAGCGGGCGGAGGTGGCCGACGCCGATGTTTGAAATCGCGGGCTTCGAGGCCCGGCGGCGCGTCCGGCCGACGCTGTACCTCTCGGCGGCCGTCCTCGCGTTCGCTGGACTCGTCCTCGCGCTGTTTCCCTCCATCCGGGAGTCCGGCGTCGACTTCCAGACCTACATCGAGAGCTTCCCGCCGGAGCTACAGAACGCCTTCGTCGGCGGCGTCACCGACTTCACGCGGATCGAGGGCTACCTGGCCGTCGAACTGTACCAGTGGCTCTGGATGCTCGTCCTCGGGGTCTACTTCGCCTACGCGGCCGCCTCCGCCGTCGCCGGCGAGGTCGAGTCGGGCGCCATCGACCTCGTGTTGACCCACCCCGTCTCCCGGACCCGCGTCGTCGTCGGCAAGTACCTCGCGTTCGTCCCGTCCGTCCTCGCCGTGAACGCCATCACCTTCGCCGGGACGTACCTCGGGGTCCGACTCCTCGGCGAATCCATCGACGTCGGCCGCCTCCTCCTGTTGCACGGGCTGTCGTCGGTGTACCTCCTGGCCTGTGCGGCGATCGGACTGGTGGCGTCGGTGGCGTCCGATGGCGCCCGCCGTGCACAGATGGCCGCCATCGGCGCGGTGTTCGCCACCTACCTCGTCGACGCCCTGACGCTGGACACCGACTACGAGTGGCTCGGGACGCCGGCACCCTCCCGGTACTTCGACCCGACGGAGATACTCGTCGCCGGCGAGGTCGACTGGGCCGGAATCGCCGTCCTCGTCGCCTACGCCGTCGCACTCGTCGTCGTGAGCGCGGAGTACTTCGAGCGCCGCGACATCTGACCCGCGCCGGACCGTCGCCGCCGAATCCAGCCGGACAGCCCCGCTACCGGACGCCCGGAACGGTTAAGTCGACTCCCGGGGTCGAAAGTGTATGAGGGGAATTGACAAAGTCGGTTCCGGTAGCGCGCGTTCGCCGCCCGCCCACGGACCCACGCGTCGCCGCGTTCTGACCGGCTGTGCGGCCGGTCTCGTCGCGCTCGCCGGCTGTAGCGACGACGGGGATGGGGGCGACGACGCGGGTGCGGGGGCCGGCACGCCGACGGAGGAGGACGCCGGCGGCGTGGGCGCCGAGACGGCGACCGACGACGCGGCCGACGCCGAGACGGCGACCGATACCGACGCGGCGACCGGTGGGGACGGCGGGGACCGCCAGGGGTTCCGCGAGGCGGTCCGATTCGAGGAGTCGTTTGCGATGAGCGGGACGTTCCAAGAGAACGGCCAGACCGGCGAGTTCGACGCCCGGTTCGACGGCGCGGACCTCTACTGGCGCTTCGAGACCGACCAGGGGGTCGTCGAGACCCATCGGGTCGGCGGGGACTTCTACGTCGTCTCCGACGGGCAGTGCTTCCGGAACCCCGGCCAGGAGTTCGGCGTCGAGGGGATCGAACCCCAGGAGTTCGAGTCCAGTTCCGAGGAGCTGCCCGACGCCGAGCCGTCGGGCACGACGACGATAGACGGCGAGACGATGCTGGTCTACGAGTTCGAATCGGGGGCCGTCGACGGCGTCCAGGGCGCGGCGACCTACTACGTGAGCGCCGAGACCGGCTACGTCCGCCGCGTCGAGACCGGCTCCGGCGTCCTGAACTTCCACTCGTGGGGGGCGGTCGACCCGATCACGGCGCCCGATATGAACTGTCGGTCGAGCTGAGAGCGACGGCGACTACTGGTCCCCGGCGAACGCGACGTCCGCCAGCGGCCGCACCTCGCCGAACAGCCAGTCGGCGTGCTCCAGGGCGTACTCGCGGTGGGACTCCTCGATACAGCCGACGGCGTCCTCCAGCAGGACCGGCCGGTAGTCCCGGAGCCCCGCGCTGCCGGCGGTGTGCAGCACGCAGACGTTCGCCAGCGTCCCGCAGATGAGGAGGTCGTCGATGCCGTGGGCGTCGAGGTAGCCGTCCAGTTCCGTCCGGTAGAAGGCGTCGTAGGTGTGCTTCTCGACGACCAGTTCGTCCTCGCGCGGGTCCAGTTCCTCGACGAGTTCGGCGTCCCAGGACCCCTCGAGGACGTGTTCGCCCCAGCGGTCGAACTCGTCGTAGTAGTGGTTATCGTCGAACTGTTCCGGCGGGTGGACGTCCCGGGTGAAGACGACGGCGGCGCCGGCCTCGCGGGCCGCCGCGACCGCCTCCGCACACGGTTCGATGGCCGCCTCGCTGTTCGGCGCGTACAGCGACCCATCCGGGTGACAGAAGCCGTTCTGCATGTCCACGACGACGACGGCGGTTCGGTCCGGGTCGAACGTCATGTCCGACGGTTCGGTTCGGATTCTCAAAACCGTTGTGCGTGTCGGGAGGGCGAGCCGTTTCGGACCGCTCGCCCGGTTCGTGCCGCTTCGACCCCTCCAGGGGGCCCGCGAACGTGGTGGACTCGGACGGTGCAGCTATTCCCCCGAAAGCCCTCGGTCCGTCAGGAGAGGAACCCCGAGACCGGACGCGTGCTGGCCGACCGCCGCGAACGTAGGCGACCAACAACCGTTATCCGGAGCCATCCCTTCGGACCCGATGATGGAGACGCGCCCCGTCGCCGCCGTCGCCCTCGTCGCCGTCCTCGTGCTCGCGGGCTGTACCGCCGGCTACCAGCCGTCCGTCGCGGCCCCGGAGCCCGCCGACCCGCCGGCGGACCCGTCGGATCACCTCGGCTACTACGACGGCTACTGGCACAACGACAGCTTCGACGTCGACGCCGGGGACGGACTCACCGACGCCGAGACGGAGGCAATCGTCGCCAGGGCGATGGCCCGCGTCCAGTTGATCCGCGGGCTGCGGTTCCGGGAGGACGTCGAGGTCGACCTCGTCACCCGCGAGGAGTTCCGCGAGGAGTACGGCGGTATCACCGTCGGGAACGTCAGCGGCCTCCAGCGGGCGCTGGACAACGCCAAGTACGAGGCGCTGTTCCTGGTCGGTCCCGACGAGGACGTCGTCGAGGTCCGGCGGGACAACCGCGGCGACAACGTCCTGGGCTTCTACCGGCCGGGGGCGGGCGACATCGTCCTCGTCAGCGAGTCGGCGCCAGCGACGCTCGCCGACGAGTACACGCTGGCGCACGAACTCGACCACGCGCTTCAGGACCAGCAGTTCGGGCTCGGCTCTCTCCGCGGGCGCACCCTCGACGGGGTCAACGCGCGCAACGGTCTCGTCGAGGGCGACGCCATGGTCGTCCAGCGGGCCTACGAGCGCCGCTGTGCATCCGGCGAGTGGGACTGCGTCGGCGCCGGCACGGGCGGCGCGGCAGGGCAAAACAGCGTTCCCCCGGACTTTCACTTCGGCGTCTACTACGTCGGCTTCTTCCCGTACGCAGAGGGGCCCTCGTTCGTCCGGTACCACCGGGGACAGGGGGGCTGGGGCGCCGTCGACGCGATGTACGACGACCCACCGACGACGAGCGCCGCGGTCGTCCACCCCTCCACGTACGACACCGACGCCTACGGCAACGCGACGCTCGCCGACCGCAGCGACCGGTCCTGGGAGCGGGTCACCCCCGCGGGCGGGCCCGGGTACGCGACCGTCGGGCAGGCGGGGCTGGCGTCGATGTTCGCCTACACGCTGAACGACGAGTACGCGCCGAACCGGTCGGTCGTCGAGCGGTCGGCGTTCTTCAACTTCGAGGACGGCCGTCTGGACCCGCGGCGGCCCTTCACCTACGACGTCCGCTACGCCGAGGGGTGGTACGCCGACCACCTCCACGCCTACGAGCGGAGCGGCGAGTCGGCCTACGTCTGGAACGTGACCTTCCGTGACCGGGCCAACGCCACCGAGTTCGAGCGGGGTCACGAGCGAATCCTCGAGTACTGGGGCGGCGAGCGGCGCACCCTCGCCGACGGGAGCGTCGTCTGGACCTTCGGGGAGGCGGGCCCGTTCGACGGCGCGGTGTGGGTCCGGCAGGACGGCACCAGCCTCACGGTGGTGAAGGCGCCGACCGTCGGGGCGCTGGACGCGGTGTACGCGCCAGCGCCGAAGGCGTAGCTTTTTCGACGCCCCGGCCGACGAACCGGTATGTTCGATGTCGTCCCGGAGTCAGCCATCGCCGAGGGACGGGCGACCGACGCGTACTTCCTGCGGACCGAGGAGGCCCTGGAGCACGCCGGCCGCAACCCCGACGTCGTCGCCGAGGTGACCGCCGACCAGTTCGCCACCGGCGCCTTCGAACTGCTTGCGGGCCTGCCGGACGCCGCCCGCCTGTTCGAGGGCCGCGACGTCGACGTGGACGCCCTGCCGGAGGGGACGCTTTTCGACGGCGGGCCGGTGATGCGAATCGAGGGTCCGTACCTGGAGTTCTGTCGGCTCGAAACGTCGCTTCTGGGCTTTCTCTCGCAGGCGTCGGGGATGGCGACGGCGGCGCTGGAGACCCGCCGGGCCGCCCCCGAGTCGTCGATACTCAGTTTCGGCGCCCGCCACGTCCACCCATCCATCGCCGGCGTCGTCGACCGGACCGCGATGGTGGCCGGCTTCGAGGGGTTCTCCCACGTCGCCGCCGGCGACCTCATGGGCCGGGAGGCGTCGGGGACGATGCCGCACGCGCTGATGATATGCTTCGGGCCCGGCAACCAGGAGGAGGCCTGGCGGGCCTTCGACGAGGCGGTCGACGAGTCGGTCCCCCGCATCGCGCTGTGTGACACCTACGACGACGAGACCGACGAGGCGCTGCGGGCCGCCGAGATGGGCTTCGACAGCGTCCGACTGGACACGACGGGCTCCCGTCGGGGCGACTTCCGGCACATCGTCCGGGAGACCCGCTGGAAACTCGACTGCCGCGGCCACGAGGACGTCGACGTCTTCGTCAGCGGCGGCATCACGCCCGAGACCATCCGCGAGTTGCGCGACGTCGCCGACGGCTTCGGCGTCGGCAGTTACGTGACGAACGCCGACCCGGTCGACTTCGCGCTCGACATCGTCGAAGTCGAGGGCGAACCCGCCGCCAAGCGGGGGAAGCTCTCGGGCAAGAAGTCGGTCTACCGGACGCCGGACGGCGGCCACCACGTCGCGCTGGCCGACGAGGAGGGTCCCGCCGAGGGCGAGTCGCTCCTGAAGCCGGTCGTCCGGGACGGCGAACTCGTCGCGGAGTTCGACCTCGAGGCCGCCAGGGAGCGCGCGACGGCCGAGGCCCGGCGCGTCGGCTTCGGGAACCCCGAGCACCGAACGGCTTAACCGGCCGACCGGCGTAGTTCCGGTCGGCAGAGGAAGCCCGGTTCCCGTGGGCGTGCCCTCGACGGCTTCGCCGTCTCGGCGTTCCGCGCCAGGGGCGCGCGCATGAGGAAAGTCCCCCCACCCTCCGGGCAGGTGACCGGGCGCAAGCCCGGAGCGGGAGACCGCTGGCGCTGGAACAGAAACGAGACCCCCCGCCCCGACCGATGAGGCGCGAGGGGTGGCGACCCCACCCCTCGGCGCTCGCGGGCCATCCGGCCCGCGAGCGCGCGAACCGACCCGCGAGGGAAGGGAGCTAACCCGCCGAGGGTCGGGCGGCTTTGCCGCCTGATGGTGAACGGTGCGAGCCGTGAACTGGGCGGTCTCGCCGCCGACGGGCGGGAACGGATGGAACGGCGAATCCTCACCGGTGCAAGCCCGCCGCCACAGGTAGCCCGGAGACGCGGCGGGCGCTCAGCCGAATGCCGGGTCGAAACAGAAGGGGGCTTACTATCCTCAGCCGACTCGACGCCTGACAGGGCCGAAACCGTCTTCTGCGCTACGGGCCCCTAGCTACGGTGATGGACGCGCGGGTCGCCGCCCTCGGTCTGGCGCTTCTGGTCGTCCTCTCCGGCTGTACCGGCCTGGCCGACACCGGCCTCGTCGGCGACGAGTGGGAGGGCGACCCGGACAACCACTGGCGCTCGGAGGTCCTCAACGTGAGCTATGCAGGCGACGACGACCGCGACTACGGGCCGCTGGTCCGCGAGGCGCTGGCCTACTGGACCGTCAACAGCGAGCAGTACGCCGGCTACGACGTCGCCTTCCGGGTCGCCGACGAGGAGGCGTCGGCCGACATCCACGTCCGGTTCGTCGGCGATGTCGGCGACTGCGGTCCGCACGCCGACGAGAACACGGCCGGCTGTGCGCCGGTCCTCACCGAGCACGGACAGGTCGACCGTCCGGTCGGCGTCGAGGTGCGGACGGGCCTCTCCGACGAGTCGACGGTCCGGGTCCTGGAACACGAACTCGGCCACACGCTGGGGCTGACCCACGCCGACGAGCCGGGGTCGGTGATGCGCGCCGAGAGCCAGTTGACCACCCAACCGGAGACGAACGCGACCGAGCGGGCCCTCCCGTGGCGGACCGAGCGCCTCGCCGTCTACACCGACTACGGGGACGTCCCACCAGACGAGCGGAACGCGACCGACCGGCAGGTCCGCGCGGCGCTGGGCTACTTCGCCGAGGGCGCCGACGGGACCGTCCCCTCGGGAATCCGCTTCTACCGCGTCGAGTCCGCCGACGAGGCCGACGTGGTCGTCGAGGTGACCGACGAGAGCGACTGTCGGGGCGGCACCGGTTCCTGCGGGACGCTCTCGGGATCGGACCCCGACGGCGACGGCGCGCTGGAGCAGTACACCGGGCTCCGCATCGTCGTCGTCGACCTCGACACGCCGGCGGTCGGGTGGCACGTCGGCCGCTGGCTCGGGGCCGGCTTCGGCCACGACGCCGAGAGCGACTACCCCGAACCGCTTCGGGAGAACGCCAGTTACGAACAGCGCCGCAGCGAGTGGTGGCAGGAGTGAACGCCAGCTACGTGGCCTCTGGAGCCGGTTCGGCGTCCTCGGGCCGGAGCGTCCGTTCGATGGAGTCGTCGAACGTCTCCGCGTAGTGTGCGGTCAACTGGCTCGTCGAGAGCATCGTGCTGAGAAAGCGGTCCTCGATGCGGTTCGAGACGGCCTCGGCCCCGTCGAACCGCTCGTCGACGCCCTCGTGGGCACACGAGACGTCCGAACCGGCCACCCGTTCGGCCACGTCGACGTTGGCGTGTGCCACCGTCCGGGCGGTCGCCATTCCCTCCCGCCGGATCGTCGACCCCGTCGAGATGACCTGCAGGGCCGCGCGACTCACTCTCCGCTGCGTTTCGACGGCGTCGGGGACGGGAAAGAGCCTGCCACCGGGTAGGAACCGTTGCATACTGACGACCTGCGTCTGTCACACTACGTACAGAGGACTATATATAAAAATTCCGCACTTCGAGTAATTGAGTTCATTTGACATTCCTTCGTACTGCGGTTTCGTCGGTCAACTGGACCTCAGTGTTGGAGTTTATTCCGGTTTATTATATATCGGTTGTGGCGTCGCTGGGGGCGTCATCGGTGACCTTCCGTGCCTATCCCCCGAACACGGCACAGACTGCCACGTCTGGTTGTCTCGCTACCCTCGGCGCTGCTGCTCGCGGGTCGCTACCGCTCCCCGCTCGCAATCCGTGGCCTCACTGCGTTCGGCCACGCTACTCCTCGAAACCGTCCTCGAACCGGAACACACCGTCGCGCTGGACGACCTGCGCGAACCTTTTCCGGCGGCCTCGCTCCCCTCGGCCGCCGAAAACGTTCATGAAAACTACCCCTCGAACTCTTCCTCGAACCGGAACACACCGTCGCGCTGCACCACCTCGCCGTCGACCTCGATGCGGGAAGCCTCCGAGACATCCGTTATCATGTCGACGTGGACGGCCGAGTGGTTGCCCTCCTCGCCGTCGGGGAGGTTCGAGTCGTAGGCCCGGCCCAGGGCGAGGTGGACGGTGTCGCCCATCTTCTCGTCGAAGAGGATGTTGTCGGTGAACCGGTCGATGCCCCGGTTCATCCCGATGCCGAGTTCCCCCAGTCGGCGGGCCCCGTCGTCGGTTTCGAGGACGCTCTCTATCTCGTCTTCGCCCTGCTCGGCGGCGAACTCGACCACCTCGCCGTCCTCGAAGACCAGTCTGACCCCCCGGACGCGTTTCGAGTTGATGGTCATCGGCACGTCGAAGAACACCTCGCCGGCGGTGTCGTAGGGGGCGGTGAACACTTCGCCGGATGGAAGATTGTGGGAGTCGTAGGCGACCGACGCCGCGGAGTTGACTGCCGTCCGGCCCTCGACGGACATGGTAACGTCCGTCGGCGGCTGGTCCTCTCGCTCCTTGACGAGTCGGACCTCGCTGCCCTCGTCGAGGATGGTCTTCATCTCGGCCATCCGCTCGGCGAGTGACTCCCAGTCCCGCAACACGGCGTCGTAGACGAACTCCTGGTACTCCTCGTAGGCCATGCTGGCCTGCTGAGCGAGGCTCCGCGTGGGGTGGACGGTCGAGACCCAGTCGGTGTCCATCCGGGCCTCCCGGAGGTCGGTGCGGGCCCGCGAGTAGGCCTGCATCGTGTCGCTGTCGACATCGGCCGTCGCCGTCGTGTTCCGGCCGCCGCCGAGACGGAGGAAGGCGTCGGCCGCCTCCGCCATCGCCAGTTCGTGGTCGCCGGCCTCGAACTCGCCGTCGTGAGCCCGCAGGTAGGCCCGCGAGACCTCCCCGGAGTCGTAGGTGGTCACGACGTTGGCGCCGACCTCACCGAGTTTCTCGGCGACTGCGACCGCCAGGTCGTGGGCGTCCTCGGCGACGCCGACGACGACGTCGTCGCCGGGTTCGATGCGCGCGCTCCAGTCGACCAGCACCTCGGCGTGCTCGCGTATGCGGTCGTCCATGCCACGCTCGTTCGCCGCGCCGCGATTTATAGCCGAGGATTCGAGGTGAAACGGGGGTGAGGCGGGGGCGACCCATCGTTTCGGGTGGAACGGACGCCGCCGCACGAACGGCCTCGCGCCCGCTCGAACGGTACGACGGAAGCGCGGCTCCCCGCGTCGGTGTCGTCCACGCGCCAGGGACGCGTCCGGCCGTGTGAACGACGAACGCCACCGGACACCGGGGCGTCGAACGGCCGCACGGAACGCGGGACTCGGACTCCTCGCGAGGTGTTTTTACATATCGAAAATATTAGTTCGATTATACTGAAGATTTCGTTAACGGATTGGACAAGCTTAATACTCGAAAGCGACAATCCAACGGCCATGCCCTGGTCCAATCAGGAGTGGTGGCCGAATCTACTGAGACTTGACGTTCTGGACGACAACGCCGCGGACCTCGGTCCGTACGGCGAGGACTTCGATTACGCGGAGGAGTTCGAGAAACTCGACCTCGAGGAGGTGAAGGCGGACATCGAGGAGGTGATGACGACGCCCCAGGAGTGGTGGCCGGCCGACTACGGCCACTACGGGCCGCTGTTCATCCGGATGGCGTGGCACAGCGCCGGCACGTACCGGACCCTCGACGGCCGCGCCGGCGCATCGGGCGGTCTCCAGCGCCTCCCGCCGGAGAGCAGCTGGCCGGACAACGTGAACCTCGACAAGGCGCGGCGCCTGCTCCAGCCGGTCAAACAGAAGCACGGCCGCAGGCTCTCGTGGGCCGACCTGATCGTCCTAGCCGGGAACGTCGCCCTGGAGTCGATGGGCTTCGAGACGTTCGGCTTCGCCGGCGGCCGCGACGACGCGTTCAAGTCCAACGAGGCCACCGAGTGGGGTCCCGAAACCGAGTTCGAGACGACCTCGCCCGAGCGGTTCCACGACGAGGAGGTGGGCGACCTCAAGGACCCGCTGGCGAACACCGTGATGGGACTCATCTACGTGAACCCGGAGGGTCCGTACGGCGAACCGGACCTCGAGGGGTCGGCGAAGAACATCCGCAACGAGTTCGAGCGCATGGCGATGGACGACGAGGAGACGGTCGCGTTGATCGCCGGCGGCCACACCTTCGGGAAGGTCCACGGTGCCGACGACGAGACGGAGGTCGGTCCCGAACCCGAAGCGGCGCCCATCGAGGAACAGGGCCTCGGCTGGCAGCACGACTTCGAGAAGGCCGGGATGATCACCAGCGGCATCGAGGGACCGTGGAACGACACCCCGATCCAGTGGGACATGGGCTACGTCGACAACCTGCTCGACTACGAGTGGGAACCCCACAAGGGACCCGGCGGCGCGTGGCAGTGGCAGCCCGCCAGCGAGGAGGAGCGCGAGGCCATCGAGAAGGCACCGCCAGCCCAGGCGTTCGGCGGGTCCGAACAGCCGATGATGCTGACGACGGACGTCGCCCTGAAGCACGACGAGGACTACCTGGAGGTCCTGGAACACTTCCAGGAGAACCCCGGGGCGTTCCAGGAGGCCTTCGCGCGGGCGTGGTACAAGCTCCTTCACCGGGACATGGGCCCGCCGGAGCGCTATCTCGGCCCTGAGGTTCCCGACGAGGAGATGCTCTGGCAGGACCCGCTCCCCGACGCGGACTACGAGCCCATCGGCGAGGCGGAGGTCGCCGAACTCAAAACGGAGGTTCTCGACTCCGAGTTGACCGTCTCCCAGCTGGCCAAGACCGCGTGGGCGTCGGCGTCGACGTACCGCGACAGCGACAAGCGCGGCGGCGCCAACGGTGCCCGCATCCGTCTCGAACCGCAGCGGAGCTGGGAGGTCAACGAGCCCGAGGAACTGGAGACCGTACTGGGGACCCTCGAAGGGATCCAAGAGGAGTTCAACGGGTCGCGCTCCGACGACGTGCGCGTCTCGCTGGCCGACCTCATCGTCCTGGGCGGCAACGCGGCCGTCGAGGAGGCGGCCGCCGAGGCCGGTCACGACGTCGAGGTCCCGTTCGAACCCGGGCGGACGGACGCCACCCAGGAGCGGACCGACGTCGAATCCTTCGAGCCGCTCGAACCGAAGGTCGACGGCTTCCGGAACTACCTCGGTGACTCCGATGAGTTCGACGACTTCAACGGCACCCACGAGGATCGGCTGGTCGACAAGGCCCATCTGCTGAACCTGTCCGTGCCCGAGATGACGGTGCTGGTCGGCGGCATGCGTGCGCTGGGTGCGACCTACGGGGACTCCGACCGCGGCGTCCTCACCGACGAACCGGGCACGTTGAGCAACGACTTCTTCGTGAACCTGCTCGACATGGATTACGAGTGGGAGGCCGTCGACGAGGACGGAGAGCGCTTCGAGATCCGCGACCGCGAGACGGGCGACGTCGAGTGGGAGGCCACCCGCTTCGATCTCATCTTCGGCTCGAACGCCCGGCTTCGCGCCTACGCCGACGTCTACGGCGCCGACGACGGCGAGGAGAAGTTCGTCGAGGACTTCGTCGACGCCTGGAGCAAGGTGATGCGGCTGGACCGCTTCGACCTCGAGTAGCCGGCTAGTCGTCGGCCGCCGCGGGCGCCGGCGAGGCGTCCATGTCCGACTCCTCGGCGTAGGGGTACCACGTCATCTTCGTGTTGCCGAGATACGGGTCCTCGTAGGAGGTCTCCTCCGGCTCGGCGAGACCGTTCAATTCCTCTTCGTCGTGGCGCTCGATGTAGTCGCGGAAGGACTCGCCCTCCTTTCGTTCCTCCTCGTAGACGGCCAGCAGGTTCTCGACGTAGCCCGGCACCTCGTCGGCGGCGACGCGCATCTCGACCCAGTCGGCGAACTGCGGGTTCTCCCCGAGGCCGCCCCCGAGACCGATGTCGAAGGCCTCGACCGGCTCGCCGTCCTTGCGGGTCTTCATCCCCCGCAGGGAGATGTCGGCTATCTGTGGCTGGGCACAGGAGGCCGTACAGCCCGACAGGTGGATGTGGAAGTCCGAGACGCCCGAGGGGAGCTCGACGTTGTCCTTCAGCCAGCGGGCGTAGCGGACCATCCGGTTCTTCGTCTCGACGATGGACAGCGAGCAGTACTCGGTGCCCGTACAGGCGATGGAGCCCCGCATGAACGGGTGGGGGTCCGGCGAGTAGTCGTCCAGCAGGTCCTCGGCGAGGAAGTCGTCGAGGTCCTCGTCGGCGATGTCGGCGACGATGACGTTCTGTCGCTGGGTGAGGCCGACGAGTTCGGAGCCGTACTCCTCGGCGAGGTCGGCCAACTCGATGACGTCGTCGGCGCCCATCCGTCCGACCAGTACCGAGAGCCCGACGAAGTTCTGGCCGTCGACCTGCTCGTGGACGCCGACGTAGTCGCCGGTCTCGTCGGCCCGGCCGGCGTTGTAGGTGTACTGTTCGCGGAGGTCCTCGCCGGCCGTCGGGAGTTCGAAGTCGACGTACTCCTCCTGGAGGACGCGCCGGAGCTTCTCGGTGCCCCACTCGTCGACGAGGAACTTGATGCGGGCGTTGAAGCGGTCCTCGCGGTCGCCGTGATCGCGGAACAGCGCCGAGATGCCGCCGGCGACGTCGGTGATGGTCTCCGGCGTGACGAAGACGTCGATGTCGCGGGCGAAGCGGGGCTCCTTCCGCGAGAGGCCGCCGCCGACCTTCACGTTGAAGCCCTTCCGGCCGTCCTTGGTCGCGGGCTCGAAACCGAGGTCGTTGATCTCGGCCTGCCCGGAACCGCGAGTGTCGCCGGTGACGGCGACCTTCCACTTCCGGGGGAGGTTGGCGTGGTCCTCGTTGCCCTTGAACGTGTCGTGGAGGTCCTCGATGACCGGCCAGGCGTCGATGTGCTCGTCGGCGTCGCGGCCCGCCATCGGCGAGCCGACGATGTTGCGCCACGAGTCGCCACAGGCCTGGATGGTCGAGAGGTCGTGCGCCTCCAGTTTCTCGAAGATGTCCGGCACGTCCTGGAGCTGGATCCAGTGGAGCTGGATGGACTGCCGGGTCGTCCAGTCGCAGTAGGCGTCCCCGAACTCGGGGTTGTCGACGGGTCCGGTCGCGTACTCGTTGGCTATCTCGCCGACGACCCGGAGCTGTTCGGGCGTCAGGCGTCCGTTCGGCGTCCCGATGCGCATCATGAAGTACGACTCCTGGCCCTTCCGCTGGTGGTACAGCCCCCACCACTTGAACCGCTCGAACCAGGCGTCGTGCTCGTCGTCGGGGATGGCATCCCATCCCTCCTCTGCGAACCGGAAGAGGTGGTCACGGATCTCCTCGCCGTAGACCTCGTCCTTCCAGCCTTCGACCTTGCTCGGCATGTCCGTCCCCTGGGTCCCCCCGCATATACGGCCGGCCGTCTCGTCAAGCCTCCCCGCGTCTCCCCTCCCCCGGATATTGTTGCCGGTTACTCCGAGCGGTCGCTCGACCGTGCCAGACGCCGTCGACGTTCGGGGACGTGGACGCTCGTGGGGTCGACGGCGTAGAAGTCGCCACGCTCGGGATCGACGACGCGGCCGAGCGTCAGCCAGTCGGTGACGCCGCTCTCGCCGCAGGCGATACACTGGCCCGCGATGCGTCCCTCGACGTCCGGGGGGTCGACGCCCACCTCGACGAACCCCTCCGCGAGGAAGTCGGCCATCTCGCAGCCGCAGAAATCGTGCCGTGCGAGCCACCAGAGGTCGCTCACGTTCACCACCCGGGAGTCGTTGACGCTGAGCCACGCCCCGTCGTCGAGCTGGTGTACCGAGGTGGTCACGGCCGAGGGGAGTCGGCCCGGGCGGGTAAGGTCGTCGGAACGAACACCGATTGCCGGCCGTCACGGGATTTCCTGACGGCCGAGTTCGGTACCATCGACCGCCTTCGGTGGGTTTTTCGCTATTTCTCCGTCGGAGAAAGGGGCAGCAACCGCCGGAAACCGCGAGCAAGGGTATTCCTTACAGCGGAGCGTTCACTTAAACGAGTGAAGGGTCTACGGGGGGACGATGAGTGACCGACAGCGGGAGGAGACCCGTCAGCACACGTCGGCTGACGTCGCTCCCGAGCTGTACGAGGAGGAGAGAGGATGAGCCGACGAACGGACGACGACTCCGAGGACGATGTCGACACCAGCCACCTCGACGGGGTCGAGGACGGCTGTGGCTGCGCCGAGGTGTGGGAGCACATGTCGGACGAGCGCGAGGACTGAGGCCTCGCGGCGAGCGACTGCCGGCGGCTTGTCTACCGGTTTTCCGGCGTTCGAAGTCCCGAATCCGTCGGGCGACGGTCGGTTATTAAATCCCCTATCATAGCCGGGAGTAACTCTTGGTTGCAGGAGCGCCACGCAGTGTACAACTGGAGGCTACCCCGCCTGCCGGACGTCGCGCTCGAAGGACCCTCCGGCAGTCCGGGTTCTGAAGAACGGATATGACACAGTTTCGATCGATCCTCGGGGAGAACAGTGGCCGACCTCGGTGAGCGACTGCGTTCGGTCGTCGTCGAGCGGAGTCGGGAGACCATAGCCGTCATGCTCGTGGTCTCGCTGCTGGTGGGGTCGGGGGCGGCAGCGGTCGACGACTCCGCCTCCCTCCAGCAGTTCGAGACCGACTCGGAGGCCGCCGAAGCGCAGGCGTACGTCGACGAGAACTTCGGCACCGATGCGAACACCACCGGCTCGCAGATAATCGTCGAGGGCGACGACGTCCTCTCGAAGGAGGGCCTGCTGGCGACGCTCGTGCTCCAGGAGCGCCTGCGTGCGAACGAGACGGTCAACGCGACGCTCGGCGCGGACCCCTTCGACGACATCGCGGGAATCGTCGCCGAGACCGCCGTCCGGCTCGACCGCGGCGAGGACATCCGGGCGGACGCCGAGGAACTCGAGGCTCGTGCCGAATCGCTCAACGAGAGCCGCGAGAAACTCGAAGCGCGCGGCGAGAAACTGCAAGCGCGTGCCGACCGCCTCAACGAGAGCCGCGACGAACTCGAAGCGCGCGGCGAGAAACTGCAAGAACGGGCCGACCGTCTCAACGAGAGCCGCGAGAAACTCGAAGCGCGCGGCGAGAAACTGCAAGCGCGTGCCGACCGCCTCAACGAGAGCCGCGACGAACTCCGAGCCGACGCCGAAGAGCTGAAAGCGGACGCCGAGCAGTTGCGAGCCGACGCCGAGGAGCTCGAAGAGAAGGCTCGCTCCTTCGAGATACCGCCCTCGGAGGCCGAAGAGCGCCGCGAGAAACTCGAACAGCGCCGCGAAGAGCTCGAACAGCGCCGCGAGAAGCTCAACGAGAGCCGCGACGAGCTCGAGGAACGCGGTCGGCAGCTGCAAGAGAACAAATCACAACTCGAAGCCGACGCCGCGGCCCTGCAGGAACGGGCCGACCGCCTCAACGAGAGCCGCGCCGAACTCGAAGCCGACGCCGCGGCCCTGCAGGAACGGGCCGACCGCCTCAACGAGAGCCGCGACGAGCTCGAAGCCGACGCCGAAGCACTCGAAGCGAAGGGCGAGACGCTCGAAGCCCGCGCCGAGGAACTACGGGAGCGCCGGAACGCGCTGGCGGAACTGGAGTTGAACCTCTCGGAGCGTCGCTCGCAACTGGCCTCGATGAACGAGTCGGAGATCGACGACGTTCTGGCGACGATACTCGGGGAGAGCGACGGCGGCAGCGGCGCGTACGTCTTCCTGCCGACCGACTACGAGGCGGGCTCGAACAGCACCGACGCGAGGACGCTGTTCGTCACCCACGAGACGAAGGCCCCCGACGAGGTCGAGGGGCAGGTCTCCGAGGAGGTCATCGAGGCCCAGCTTGCGATGCGGGCCATCGTCGAGGACACCTTCGAGGACGGGAACGGTTCGTCGGCGGGCGGTCCCCGAGAGAGTCGGGGTGCACCCGCCGGCGTCGCCGCCGCACAGAGCGGTACACCGACGGCGACGCCGACCCCCGGCGGAACCGGAGCCGACGGCGGCAGCGCCGGCGACGACCCCACCGCGGCAATCGACGACGGGGTAGTCTTCGGCGGGGGCCTCGTCTCCGAGGAGATCAACCGTTCGATGGTCGACAGCCTCCTCATCGTGCTGCCGATGGCGCTGCTGTTCGTCGCGGTCGTGTTGACGATCGCCTACCGGGACGTCCTCGACATCCTGCTGGGACTGGTCGGCACCCTGACGGTCCTGCTCTTGACGTTCGGGTTCATGGGCTGGACCGGCATCGCGTTCAATCAGGTGATGATCTCGGTCCCGGTGTTGCTGATCGGGCTGGGGATCGACTACGCGATACACGTCTTCATGCGCCACCGCGAGCGGCGACAGGAAGCGGAGGAGGAAAGCTCCCGAGTGGCGATGGACGTCGCCCTCGGGGGCGTCGGCGTCGCGCTCCTGTGGGTGACCGCGACGGCCGTCATCGGCTTCCTGTCGAACCTCACGAGCCCCATCGGCCCGCTCCGGGACTTCGGTATCGTCAACGCGTTCGGCATCCTCGCCGCGCTGGTCGTCTTCACGGTGTTCGTCCCGGCGCTGAAGGTCGAACTCGACTCGTTCCTCGAGGCCCGCGGCTTCGACCGACGGAAACGGGCGTTCGGGACCGACGGCGGCGCCTTCGAGTCGTTCCTCGACGGCGGCCGTCGGCTGGCCGCGGCGTCGCCGTGGGGGGTCGTCCTCGTCGCGCTGCTCTTGACCTCCGGCGGCGTCTACGGGGCCGTCCAGCTGGATACCTCCTTCGATCAGGACGACTTCATCGCCGAGGAACCGCCGGCGTGGATGGACGAACTCCCGGAACCGTTCGCGCCCGGCGAGTACACCGCGAAATCGAGCATGGCGCTCGTCAACGACCGGTTCGTCAGACAGGACACCAAGGGGCGGATACTGATCGAGGGCAGCGTGACCCGCGACGACGTCCTCGAACGCGTCGCGGACGCGGAGGCCGCCGCGGCCGAAAAGGACACCGTCCAGCGGCTGCCGGACGGATCGGCCGACATCGAGAGCCCGCTTTCGGTGATGGAGTCCGTCGCCGCCAGGAACGCGACGTTCAACGAGAGCTTCGTCGCCGCCGATACCGACGGCGACGGCGTCCCCGACCGGAACGTCGAGGCGCTGTACGACGGGCTGTTCGCCACGGCGCCGGACCGCGCCGCGGCGGTCGTCCACCGGACCGACGAGGGCGATTACGAGGCGGTCCAGCTGATCGTTTCCGCCCGCGGGGACGCCTCCTCCGGGGCGGTCGCCGAGGAGATGCGCGCCGTCGCCGGTGGTGTGGAGGGCGACGGCCTGGAGGCCACCGCGACCGGCCAACTGGTCGTCTTCAGCGACGTCGAAGAGGAGCTCTTCACGACGGTCGTCCAGAGCCTGGTCGTCACCATCCTCGCGGTGTTTCTCTTCCTCATGGCGGGCTATCGCCGCGTCCACGAGAGCGCCTCGCTCGGCTTCGTCACGCTCGTGCCCATCGTCCTCTCGGTGACGTGGATCCTCGGGACGATGTACCTCCTCGGCATCCCGTTCAACGTGATGACCGGCACGATAACGAGCCTCACCGTCGGTCTCGGCATCGCTTACAACATCCACATGAGCGAGCGGTACGTGCTGGAGCGCAAGCGCGGCCGCGACCTCCAGGAGGCCATCTCGCGGAGCGTCACCGGCACCGGCGGCGCACTCCTGGGGAGCGCGGCGACGACGGTCGGCGGGTTCGGCGTGCTCGCCTTCTCGATCCTGCCGCCGCTGCAGCAGTTCGGGATCATCACCGGGCTCACCATCGTCTACGCCTTCCTCGGGAGCGTGTTCCTGCTTCCGAGTATGCTCGTCATCTGGACGCGGGCGGTCCGGCCGGGGTCGACCGACCGGACGGTGTCGTACCTCGACGACGAACCGAGGGGTCCGGCGACGCCGACCGCCGGCAGCGGCGGCGGCGGCCCGCTGGACGGCCAGTGGATCGCGGTCTACGAGCGGCTGGGTCTCTCGGAGACCGAAGCCGCGGTGTTCGTCGCCCTCCAGTGGCTCGACGGCGCCTCGCCGGACGCCATCGCGGCCGTGACCGACCTCGAGACGCCGGCGGTCGAGGCCGCCCTCGGACGGCTGGACGACTACGGCCTGCTGGCGCCCGGTGCCGACGGCGACGACCGGCGTCGCCCGCTCTCACACGAGGCGGCCGTCGAGTGGCTCTCGGCGCCCGACGGCGCCAGCCAGGCGACCCTCGATCAGTTCCACCGTGCCCGGAACGGCGCGCCGGCCGGCGCCGCGGGCCGTGGCGACCACGCCGACGACGACTGACGCGTGCGTGCGCTCGTCGCTCCCGGTGGCGGGACGTTTTTCCCCTCGCTGTCCGTACCGGAGATCGATGAGTGACGAACGGGGCGGCGAACCACCGACCGACCGGGAGTCGCCGGTCGGCCAGCCGGTCATCCGGGGAGACCCCCGCGTCGCCGGCGAGAGCGCCGTCCAGTTCGACCCGACCGACCCCGAGAGCCTGGCGGCGGCGGCCGACACCGTCGGTCGGTTCGCCAACAACACCGTCGGCAGCGAGGACAACGTCTACATACTCCGGGGGGCGGCCGCCTGTGCGGCGCTGGTTCGGGGGACCGGCTCCTACAAGGCCGCCGCCGAGCGCGCCGACGGCGACGTGACCGTCTCGTTCATCCGCAAGTGGGCCCGGGTCCACGACCTGCCGCGCTCGATTCGTCGACACGTCGCGCTGGGGGAAATCGCGCCGACCGCCGCGAAGCACATCGCCCGCGTCGCCGGCGAGTCCCGGTTCCTCTTGGCGTGGGCGGCGCTGGACCACGACCTCACGGTCCGGGAGGTCCGGTCCATCGCCTCCCGGGTGAACGACGGCGAGAGCGTCGAGTCGGCGCTGGCCGCCGAGGGCATCGACCTCGGGGAACTCCAGGTCTCGCTGCCGCCGGCGACCTACCGGGAACTCCGCCGGCACGCCGCCCTCGAGGACGTTCCGCCCGAGGAGGTCGTCGTCGAGGCCCTCGAGGAGTTCCTCTAATCGAAAGGATTTACCGCGAACCACGACAACGCGGAGTCGCGGGCCGATAGCTCAGTCCGGCAGAGCATCTGGCTTTTAACCAGATGGTCGGGGGTTCAAATCCCTCTCGGCCCGTGCAACGAGACGGTGAGCGGAGCGAACCGTCGAGTGAACCGGCAGAGGAGGATTTGAATCCTGCCAGTCGCGCGCAGCGAACGGCGTGAGCGAGCACGTCTGGCTCCGGTTCAAATCCCTCTCGGCCCGTTCCGTCCCGAACCAACGGCGAGCAGCGCGGAGCGACAGCGACGCCGCCGGCATCGAACGTCTCTTTCCCTCGGAGGCCTGATAGAAGTTCGTCTTATTCTACCACATATATCAAAACAATCGACGTTTTTCTACTCATTTTCTCCTATTGTATGGCATCTATTCTCGCAGAAGATTTAACTACTCGTACCGAATTTATTCGGCCGAAGGCCAGATGTCATTCAGGTCACTGACGGCGGCGATGACGCTGTATCGTAGCGGGACGCTCGACCTCGAGCGGGCGGCCGCCCGGGGCGGCGTGTCGACGGCGAAGATGAAGACGGCGCTTCGCTCCCGCGGGATTCCGGTGCGCGAGGAGCTCGGGGAGGCCCTCGAGCGGACCGCCGGCTGAGTCGGCCGTCGATGGAGTCTCGCCCGTCCGCCGACGACGTCCCGCCGAAGTCGACGCTGTTCTGCCCGAACTGCGGCCACCGGAGCCGTCCCGACGGGGACTGGCAGGTCGTCGAGACGGGCCACAGGACCCGGTATCTGTGTCCGGACTGTCGAGCGGAGGTCGCCGTCCGGCCCGCCGCTCGAACCGACCGGCAGCCGGCGGTCGGTTCGTCCATCGCCGAGAACATCCGGCTGTGGGCGGAATTTTGGGTCCGGACGGCGCGCCGGTGGTGAAACGGGGGCGGCCGACACCACCGGCTACGGCGGCGCTCGCGGCAACGAGAGTGTAACGACGGTGCCCTGTGGCTCGCGGGCCTCGATGTCGAGTTCGCCGCCGGCGCTCTCGACGGTCCACTTGACCAGCCAGAGGCCGAGCCCCTGGGTGTGCTCCAGCGGCGATTCGCTGCCGGACTGCAGCGCCCGCCGGTCGACGTCGTCGAGGCCGGGCCCCTCGTCGGCGACGCGGATCAGGACCGCGTCGTCGGCGACCGTGACGGACACCTCGACGGTGGGGTCCTCGCAGTCGCAGTGCGTGATCGCGTTCTCGAGCAGTTCCTCGACGGCGAGTTCGAAGGTCTCGTGGGCTCTGGCGTGTGCGGCGTCGGGACAGTCGACGGAGATGTCGGCTCCGGGGTACTCGCTCCGGGCGGCGGCGACCGCGGTCTCGACCAGGGCGACGACGTCCATCGTCGTGGTCGCCTCCGCGGTCCCGGAGATGACGCTCTCGAACTCCCGTGCGCTCTCGCTCAACTCCAGCAGGTCGTCGGCACTGTCGGCGATGGCGCTTCCGAGGTGGGCGACCTCGGGGTCGTCGTGGTCGGCGAGTTCCCTGGCGTAGCCGAGGACGACGTTCATCCGGTTGCGGAGGTTGTGCCGGAGGACCCGGTCCAGCACCGACAGCCGACGCTTGTGGTCCCGGAGGTCGGTCACGTCGTGGGCAGCGACGACGGTTCCCCTGAACTCGCCCGCTTCCCGGAGCAGGGAGAGGCTGGTCGAGTACTCGCGGCGGGTGTCGTCGGCGAAGGTCATCGACCCCTCGAAGGTCGCGTGGTCCCGGTCACCCGCCAGCAGATCCCGGATGATCGCCTCGACCCGGGCGACCATCGCCTCGTCGGCCACCATCGAGGCGTGGTTCCCGATCAGGTCCTCGCGGTCGTAGCCGCTGGCCTCGACCATGGCGTCGTTGACGCGGACGAACCGGCCCTCGGGGTCGAGGACGTAGATGGGGTCCGGGGTCGTCTGGACGATGGTCTCGTACCGTTTCAGGTCCCGCTCGCGGTCGACCCGTTCGGTGATGTCGCGGGCGACGGCGGCCGCGCCGACCGGGCCGTCGTCGCCGGGTATCGAGGCGAGGCTCAGGTTCGCGACGAAGCGGCCGTCGGGGAGCGTCAACTCGATGTCGATGGTGGCCTCCTCCCGCCGGCCGGCCAGCAGGTCCTCGACGAGATTCCGGTACTCCTCGTAGTCCCCGGGGTCGGCGAACAGCGACTCGAACTCCGAGAGGTGGACGCCGATGACGGCCTCGCGGGGGACCGAGAGGTTGTCGAGGAACTCCCGGTTGACCAGCGAGAGACAGCCGTCCTCGTCGTACGCCCACGCCGCGTCGTCGATGGCCTCGACGAGCGTCTCGTACCGTTCGAGTTCCCGCTGTCGCTCGGTTTGGTCGGTGATGTCCCGGACCGCGTTGACCACCGACTCGACGTTGCCCGCCTCGTCGGTCAGGGGCGCGGAGTTGATTGACAGCCACCGCTCTTCGCCGTCGACGCGGATGCCGTGGCGGTAGTCCTCGACCGGTTCGCCGGTCCGAAGCACGCGAGCGGTCGGAAGTTCCTCGGCCGGAATCGGCTCGCCGTCGGCGTCGAACGTCTCCCACGCCGGTGTGTCGAACGTCCGCGACGTGATTTCGGAGCGTTCGAGTCCGAGTTCTTCCTCGGCGGCCTCGTTGGCGCGGACGATGTCGCCGTCGGCGTCGACGACTGTGATGCCGACGGGACTCGTCTCGAATATCTGTTCGAGCAGTTCCCGCTCCTCCCGGAGTTCGCCCTCGAGTGCCACCCGGTCGGAGACGTCGCGGATGATGCCGGCGAACAGTCGCCCGTCGTCCCACTCGAACTCGCCGAAGGATAGCTCCAGCGGCACCTCGTGGCCGTCGGCGTGCAGGCCGGGGAACCGGACCGCGTTCCAGTCGATGTCCCGCTCGCCGGTCTCGAGGTAGCGCTCGATGCCCTCGCGGTGGCTGTCCCGGTGCCCCTCGGGCATCAGCTTCGTCAGCGGTTCGCCCTCGATTTCGGCGGGCTCGTGGCCGAAGACCCGCTCGACGGCGGCGTTGGCGTAGACGACCGTGCTCTCGGGGTCGACGAGGAGGATGGCGTCGGTCGCCGTCCGGGCCAGCGCCTCGAACCGCTCGCGCTCGCGGCGCACCTCCCGCTTGCGTTCGACCTGCTCGGTGACGTCCTCCTGGAAGCCGAGGTAGTGAGACACCTCGCCGTCATCGTCGCGGACCGGCGCGACGGTCAGGCGGTTCCAGAACGGCTCGCCGTCCGCCCGGTAGTTCAGTATCTCGACGGTGACCGGCTCCCCGGCCGCGATGGCGTCCCGGAGGCGGTCGACGGTCGCCTCCTCGGTGTCGGGCCCCTGGAGCAAGCGGCAGTTCTCCCCGAGGACGTCCTCCCGGTCGTAGCCGGTGAGCCGGCAGAAGCCGTCGTTGACGTACACCAGGGGGTTGTCCGGCCGGTCGGGGTCGGTGATGCTGATGCCGATGGACGCCTCGTCCATCGCCCGGCGGTACAGCGCCAGCCGCCGGGACTGCCGGCGTGCCCGCAGCATCGCTTCGATCCGTGCGTCGAGTTCGTGCTTCGGCGTCGGAATCACGAGCACGTCGTCGACGGTGCCACCGACGGTCTCGGTGATCCACTCGGCCTCGCGGGCCCGCTCGCGGTCCTCGACGAGCAACAGCACCGGCAGGTACGCCTCCGTCTCGCGTTTCAACTCGGCGAGCGAGCCCTCGACCCGGCGGTAGGTCGGCCCGTCGACGATACAGAGGTCGAACGCGTCGAACTCCCCGGGGTCGCCGTCCACCACCCGGTAGCGGTCGCCGAGTCGACCGGCGAGCAGTTCCCGGTCGCGCTCGCCGGCCATCGAGAGGAGCACCCGCTCGTCGGTCCCCTCGAGCACGGTCCGTGCCGCTCGCTCGTGGTCGCTCATTCCCGTCTCACCAGTCAGTCGTCGTCGCGCCACTCCGGCGTCCCCGTCAGGACGCCCCTGAGGTCGTCCAGCGGGTCGCCGATCCACATCCCGTCGCCGGTGATCCGCAGTTCCCGGAGCGTCGGCTCGAAGTCCCCGAGCCGCTTCTTGAGGACGCCGACCGCCTTCCGTATCTCGCCGCGGACCTCCAGGTACCGGAGGAAGAGGATGTTGTCGGCCAGGTAACTGATGTTCTCGCTGGAGGGCTGGAACTCGCCGGTGATGCTGCGGACCTCCTCGGCGAGGATGACCGTCACCCCCACGTTCCGGAGGTACCGGACCAGCGCGTGCAGTTCGGAGACGAGTTCGTCCTCCCGGCCCCGAAGGGAGAGCCGGTAGCCCGCCGTGCCGTCTATCATCACCACGCTGGCGCCCTCGTCCTCGACGGCGGTCTTGACTTTGTGGGCGAACTCGTCGGACGAGATGGACAGGGGCTCGATGTACTCGAGCGTCAGGTCCCCGTCGGCTATCAGTTCCTCCGTGGGGAGGCCGATGGCGTCCGAGCGGTGCCGGAACGACGACTCGGTCTCCTCGAAGAGGAAGGCGGCGGCCGTCTCGCCGCGGGCGGCGGCCTCCGTCAGGAAGTGCGTCCCGGTGGTGGTCTTGCCGACGCCGCTGGGGCCGCTGACGACCGTGACGGAGCCGCGCTCGATGCCGCCGCCGAGTAGCGAGTCGAGTTCGTCGACGCCGGAGCCGACCCGCTCGACGGAGAAGTCGCTGTCGTACTCGCCGGGGACCAGTTTCGGGTACACCGACACCCCGGTCCCGTCGATGCGGAGCGTGTGGCTGCCGCCCTGGAAGTCCGACCCCCGGAACTTCAGGACCGAAAACGAGCGGCCGTACTCCGAGCGCTCCAGCGCGAGCGCCCCGTCACAGAGGTACTGGAGGTCGTCGTCGGGCCGCGAGGGCGTCGGCTGGGTCGTAAAGAGCACCGTCGCCCCCCGGTTCTCGAGGTAGCTCATCAGCCCGGCGACCTCCTGGCGGAACTGGTAGTCGTCCGCCGAGAGGTACTGTAGCTGGGTCAGCGGGTCGACGAACACCCGGTCGGGGTCGACCCGCTCGACTGCCTCGACGATGCGGTCGGTCACCGACTCGTTCTCCACCTCGTCGGGCGCGAAGACGCTGTACTGCTCCTCCTCGAGGAACTTGCTCGCGTCCGGGCTCAGGTCCAGTATCTCCACCTCGTCGAGGTCGAAGCCGAGCGTCTCGGCGTTCTCCCGGATGTCGTCGGCCGGTTCCTCGAAGGCGACGAACAGACAGGACTCGCCGGCCGCGACGCCCGTCGTCAGGTAGTGGAAGCCGAAGATGGTCTTGCCGGTGCCGGCCTCGCCGCGAAGCATGTACGACCGCGCCGGCAGCAGGCCGCCGTGTAGCACCTCGTCGGCGCCGCCGATGCCGAGCGGGATGCGTGTGTCAATTGTAGACAAGACAGAGCAATTTTTGCTCGGGTCGAGATAAATCCAGCGGCCGGCCGACACCCGTCCCCGGTCGCTACCCCAGATTCGCCCGGTACCGGTCCGGGAGGACCGCCAGCAGCTTCGAGACGAGCCACCACCGCCGGGGGACGTAGGCGACCTCCTTCTCTTTGGCGATGGCGCGGACGATTCCCCGGGCGGCGGTCTCCGGCGAGCACTCCCAGAAGCGGTCGGTCTCCGGCGACATCGGCGTGTCGACGTAGCCCGGCCGGACGTCGGTGACAACCACGTCGTCGTCGCTCCGGTATCGGAGTCCCTCGAGGTACCGGGAGACGTAGGCCTTCGAGGCGCTGTAGGCCGGCATCGTCGGACTCCCGATCTCGGCCGCCACCGAGGAGATGCCGACGAGGTGGCCGCCGCCGGATCGCTCGAACCGCTCGACGGCGGCGGTAGCGATGGCGGTGAAGCCGCGGGCGTTCACGTCGACGGTGTCCCGTTCGTCCGCCCACTCGAGACCGGGGTTGTGTCGGCCGACGCCCGAGGAGACGACGACCAGGTCGACGCCGCCCATCGAGTCGACCAGGTCGTCGAACCGCTCGCGGGCGTCGTCGGCGGTCACGTCGATGCGGGCGACGTGGGCGCCGCCGACGTCCTCGCCGACGGCCGTCAGGCGGTCCGTGCGGCGGGCCGCGAGTCCGAGGTCGTACTCCCCGGCGAGCTCCCTCGCCAGCGACCGGCCGATACCCGAGGAGGCGCCGACGATGATGGTGTTCGGCATACGGGCAGGCCGTTGCGGCGCGGCCGCTTAAAACGGTCCATCCCGGTCAGACGGTGACGGTCAGCCCGTCGTGGGCGAACGTCACGCGCTCGTAGTCGGCCTGCAGCGCCCGGAAGTCCCCGTGAGTCCGGGCGTAGATGTGCTCGATTTCCGTCAGGAGCGCCCCGTCGGGGTCGAGCCGTTCGACGCGTTCGAGGACCTCGGCGTGGGTGAGTTCGTCGTCCAGGATGGCGGCGTCGACGTCGGTGAATATCGGCGTCCCGTCGGGCGTCTCCGGGAAGTAGCCGCACTCGAACACAGCGAGGTCGACGTCCTCGGGGAGCGCCTCGATTTCGAGGTGTCGGGCGTCGTCGGTCGCGAGGACGACGGTCCGCTCGCCCTGCCGGAGGACGAACGCCGTCGCGTCGAGGTCCCCGTCGCCGGACAGCGAGTACGGGACCGCCTCGACCGTCGTCTCGCCGACGGTCAGCGGCGCCTCCTCGAGGAAGTGGGTCCCCGCGAAGCCGACCTCCTCGACGAAGTGCCGGAGGGCGCCGTAGGTCTCGCAGGTCCGCTCGTAGACGCGCCGCGTCGTCACGAGCGTCGGTCGGGTCTCCCGGACCGCGTCGACGAGTCCGTACTCCGCCTCGGAGAACATCCGTTCGCCCGAACGGGACTGGAGGACCCGGAGGCCCGCCGAGTGGTCGGGATGCCAGTGGGTCAAAAAGAGGTACTCGAGGTCGTCGACGCCCTCCCGTTCGAGGCTCTCGTAGACGAACTCCGGGGCGTCCACCACCGCCGACAGCTCTTCGACGTACAGGGAGTTGCCGTGCCGGGCGTGGGGCACGCCCTCCGCTCTGGCTCGCTCGCAGACCCGACAGCGGCAGGTCGGCGTCGGAATCGGGGAGTTTCCCCCGCTGCCGAGCACGGTGAGGGTGAGCATGTCGGGACGAGGACTCGCGCCGACAAAAAGCCGCTCCCGCGGACCTGATAAACTAATACCGTCGGCATCCCAAATTCGCCCGTGAGCCGCAGCGAGCGCGTCCGGCTGGCTGCCGTCGTCTTCGTCGTCCTCTTCACGCAGTTGCTCGTGTACCCGGGGGTCGACGAACTCGTGGCCGCGCTGGGCGCCGAACCGACCATCGACGCCGGCACCGCGTTCCTGGGCGTCCAGCTCGCCGCCTTCGTCCTCTTTTCGGCGGTCTGGGGCGCCGTCTCGGACCGCGCCGGACGGCGGATCCCGTTCATCGTCGTCGGCGCGCTCGGCGGCGCGACGGCGTACCTGACGCTCGTCGCGGCGGTAGTCACCGACACGGGCGGCTTCGGGCTGGCGCTCGCCCTCCGGTTCCTCGAGGGCGCGTTCACCATCGGCGCCTTCTCGCTGGCCATCACGATGCTGATGGATCTGGACGGCGGCCACGGCCGCAACATGGGCGCGGCGGGCATCGCCATCGGGGCCGGCGCCGCCCTCGGCGCCCCCGTCGGCGGCCAGCTGTACGCGGTCGACCCGCTCGCGCCGCTCGCCGTCTCGTCGGTCCTGCTCGTGGCCGTCGCCGGTCTCACCGCGACCCTCCCGGACCGCACGCCGACCCGGGGCGGCGGCCTCCGGGACGTCCTCGCGGGCGTCCGCCGGACGCCGGAGCTGCTGTTGCCCTACGCCTTCGGCTTCGCCGACCGCTTTACCGCCGGCTTCTTCGGTCTCGTCGGCACGTTCTACTTCCGGCAGGCGTTCGACCTCGACCCCGCGGCGACCGGACTCGTGCTGGCGTGTTTCTTCGCCCCGTTCGCGCTGTTGCAGTACCCGCTGGGCGCGCTCTCGGACCGCATCGGTCGCGTCGTCCCCATCGTCGCCGGATCGGTCGGCTACGGTGCGGCGATCATCGGCGTCGGACTCGCACCGACGGTCACCGTCGCCGCCGCAGGTATGGTGCTCGTCGGCGTCCTCGGCGCCCTGGTCGCGCCGGCGACGATGGCGCTGGTCACCGACATGGCCGCCGCCGGCGAGCGCGGCGCCGCCATGGGCGGGTTCAACATCTTCGGGAGCCTCGGCTTCCTCGGCGGCATCCTCGTCGGCGGTGGCGTCGCCGCACGCTACGACTTCTTCACCGCGTTCCTCGTCGCCGGCGGCCTGGAGGCCCTCGTCGTGGTCGTCGCCCTCCCCGTCCTCGTCCGCGTGGTGCCGGACCCGACCGCGACGTTCGGAAACCGGGCCTGAGGCCGGTCGGCGACTCGCTCGTCGCCCCGCCAGGACCCCACGGGTATCAAAACTACCTTGCCCTCTCGTCGTCAGGGTATACCCACCCGAGGTGGTTCGGTGACCAAGAAACGAGAGTACACGGGCGACTATCCCGACAAGACGCTGTATCTCCCGGGGCCGACGGAGGTTCGCGAGGACGTCATCGAGGCGATGTGCGAGCCGATGTTCGGCCACCGGATGGACCGGATGACCGACCTCTACACGACCATCGTCGAGGACACGAGGGAGTTCCTCGACACCGACCACGACGTCGTCGTGCTCACGGCGTCGGGGACGGAGTTCTGGGAGGCGACGACGCTGAACCTCGTCGACGACCGGATGCTCGTGCCGACCTCCGGGGCGTTCAGCGAGCGCCAGGCGAACGTCGCCGAACGACTCGGCAAGGACGTCGACCGGATCGAGTACGAGTGGGGGCAGGCGGTCAAACCGGGCGACGTGCGGGACGCCCTCGAGTCGGGGGCCGACTACGACGCCGTCGGCATGGTGATGAACGAGACCTCGACGGGCGTCCGCAACCCCGTCGAGGAGATCGGCGACCTGCTGGGCGAGTACCCGGACACCTACTTCGTCGTCGACGCCATCTCGTGTCTCGGCGGCGACTACATCGACATCGAGGGCCACAACGTCGACGCCATCTTCACCTCCACCCAGAAGGCCTTCGCCATGCCGCCCGGGCTTGCGGTCTGTGCGGTCAGTGACGCCGCCTACGAGCGGGAACTCGACAAGGAGTCGGCGTCGTGGTACGGCGGTTTCCAGCGCTGTCTCGACTACTACGACCGGAAGGGTCAGACCCACTCGACGCCCGCCATCCCGATCATGCTCGCCTACCGCCAGCAGATGAAGCACATGCTCAAGGAGGGCCACGACGCCCGGGACCGCCGTCACCGCGAGATGGCCGAGTACACCCGCGAGTGGGCCCGCGAGCACTTCGACACCTTCGCCGAGGAGGGTTACGAGTCCCGGACGGTGACCTGCGTCGAGAACACCCGCGGCATCGACGTCGCCGACACCGTCGAGACCGTCTCCGAGGAGTACGACATGGTGTTCTCCAGCGGCTACGGCTCCATCGGCGAGGAGTCGTTCCGCATCGGCCACATGGGCGAACACACCGTCGAGAGCGTCCGCGAACTCACGGACGCCATCGAGGACGTCGCCGGTCTGTAGCGCCGGCCGCCGGCACCGATTCGCCCGACTTTTTGCCGACGGGTGCCGAGCCACCGCCAATGGAGGAACCGGAGGACAACCCCTACGTCCGGAACCCGTCGCTGGACTTCGAGCCGGTCGAGGAACTCGACGAGGCGACGGCCCGCGAGCAGGTCGAACGATTGCGCGAGGCCGTCCGGTACCACGACCACCGGTACTACCAGCGGGCCGACCCGCTGGTCTCCGACCGGACCTACGACGCCCTGTTCGACCGGCTGGAGGCGCTGGAAGCCGCGTTCGACCTCCGCTCGGAGACCAGCCCGACGCGGCGAGTCGGCGGGGAACCGCTGGAGGAACTCGAGACGGTCGAACACGTCGCCCCGATGCTCTCCATCGACTCCTCGGGCGAGGCGGCCGACGTCCGGGCCTTCGACGAGCGGGTCCGCGAGCGGCTGGAGGCGGCGGGCGACGACGGACCGGTCGAGTACCTCTGTGAGCCGAAGTTCGACGGTCTCTCGGTCGAACTCGTCTACGAGGAGGGGAAACTGGAACGGGCCGCCACGCGTGGCGACGGAGAGTCCGGCGACGACGTGACCGCCAACGTCCGGACCATCCGGTCGGTGCCGCTGGAGCTGGTCGGTGACTACCCCGACTTCCTCGCGGTTCGCGGCGAGGTGTTCATGCCGAAGGCCGCCTTCCAGTCGTACAACCGCGAGCGGATCGAGCGCGGCGACGACCCCTTCGCCAACCCCCGGAACGCGGCGGCCGGGACCCTCCGACAGCTCGATCCCTCCGTCACCGCCGAGCGGCCGCTGGACTGCTTCGTCTTCGACGTGCTGGACGACGGCGGGTACGGCTTCGAGACACGTCTCGAGGAGCACGAGACGGTCGACGGGTGGGGGTTCCACGTCGACGAACACACCCGACTCGTCGGCGACACCGAGGAGGCAATCGAGTTCCGCGACGGGATGCTCGACCGACGGGACGACCTCGACTACGAGATAGACGGCACGGTCATCAAGTTGAACCGCAAGGCCGCCTGCGAGACGCTCGGAGCGACCTCGCGGGCCCCGCGGTGGGCGTTCGCCTACAAGTTCCCCGCACGCACCGAGGAGACGACGGTCAGAGACGTTGTCGTTCAGGTCGGGCGCACCGGCCGCCTGACGCCGGTCGCGCTCCTCGACCCCGTCGAAGTGTCCGGCGTCGAGGTGTCGCGGGCGACGCTGCACAACCCCGACCAGATCGAGGACCTCGGGGTCGCCATCGGCGACAGAGTCCGTCTCAAGCGCGCCGGCGACGTCATCCCCTACATCGAGGAGGTCGTCGACTCCGAACGGGAGGGACACTTCGAGTTCCCTGACCGGTGTCCCGTCTGTGAGAGTCCGGTCGAGCGCGACGGCCCGATGGCGTTCTGCACCGGTGGGGTCGCCTGTCCGGCACAGTTGCGCCGGGCGGTCCAGCACTACGCCTCCCGGACCGGGCTCGACATCGAGGGACTCGGCGAGAAGGCGGTCGACCAGCTCCTCGAAGAGGGGCTCGTCGAGGAGTTGCCGGACCTCTACGAGCTGTCCGTCGAGGAACTCGCGGCGCTGGACGGTTGGGGCGAGACGAGCGCCGAGAACCTCCTCGACGAGTTGGAGGCCTCGAAAGAGCCGCCGCTGTCGGACTTCCTGTCGGCGCTCGGCGTCCCCGAAGTCGGACCGACCACGGCGGCGGACCTCGCACGCCACTTCGGGACGCTCGACGCCGTCCTCGAGGCTTCGCCCGAGGAGCTACGGGAGGTCGAGGGAGTCGGCGAGACGGTCGCGAGAGAGATCGGCGAGTTCTTCGACAGCGAGCGGAACCGCGCGGTCGTCGCGGCGCTCCGCGAGCACGGGGTCGACCCGCGGGCGGGCGAGACCGCGAGCGACGCGCTGGCGGGGGTGACGTTCGTCTTCACCGGATCGCTCGACCGCTGGACGCGCGAGGAGGCAAGGGAACTGGTCGAGACCAACGGCGGGTCGGCGACCTCGAGCGTCTCGAGCAACACCGACTACCTGGTGGTCGGAGAGAACCCGGGACGAAGCAAGCGCGAGGACGCCGAGGCCAACGACGTTCCGACCGTCGACGAGTCGACGTTCGAGGCGCTGCTCGAGGACCGCGGCGTCGACGTGTAGCGAGCAGGTGGAACGGTCGCTCCGGCGCCCGTGTTCCACGCTCCGGCCTCGACGGGGCGCCGGCCCTCGTCAGGTCACACCGACGGTGGTCCCGTCCCGGTATATAAATCGCCGGCCGGGCCGTGGCGCCGACCGACCACCCGTGTTGAAGGCCCGCGAGCACGGAGTGTCCCTGATGGGAGTGCTCGACGCCATCCGGCAGGTACTGGGGCTGGGCGCGGAGGCGGACGCGACCCGGGAGGCCGACCCGGAGGACCTGTTCGGGATGTCGACGGCGTACCTGACGATGGAGGCGGACCTCGGGTTCGCGCCGACGGGAGATGCGGCGCTGTGCTTCGCGGACGTCGACAGCACGGCTTTCCGGCGCGCCCGCGAGGAGGTCGAGGCCGTCCTCGATTTGGGCGAAGCCGAGACGGGGACGACCGCCGACTTCGTCGAGGACGCCCACGGCTACCACTGGGTCGTCCTCCACGACCGGGAATTCGAGGACCTGGTGACGAGCGTCCACTTCGCGTCCGACACCCTCGTCGAGGAGGGGTTCGGCTCCCGGCTGCTGGCCGCGCTCTTCGCCTTCCAGCGGGACGGCCGGACCGCCTACTGGGTGTACTCGTTCCGCCGCGGGTCCTACTACCCGTTCGTCCCGACGGGCGGTCGGGAGCGCGACCAGCGGACGGAGTTCAAACTCGAGAGCGTCCTCGACGGCGAGCTGTCCGTCGAGGACGATACCGCCTACTGGTACCCGCTGTGGCCCGAGGGCGACGCCCACCCCTGGGGCTGACCCCTTCGGCCCTAAACCTTCGGCGTCCGAGCGCAGTCGGAGGGTTCTCTTGCGGCAGTTTTACTTCCACCAGGCTGTTAACGAGGCTTTATGTACCGGGCGGCCACAGGACCGACCATGGCAGCAACCGCAGACCTGGAGGACCTTTCGGGCGTCGGCCCGGCGACCGCAGAGAAGCTCCGAGAGAACGGCTACGACACGTACCAGAGCATCGCCGTGGCCAGCCCCGGCGAACTCTCGAACACCGCGGACGTCGGCGAGTCGAGCGCCCACGACATCATCCAGGCGGCCCGCGAGGCCGCCGACGTCGGCGGCTTCGAGACCGGTACCGACGTACTGGAGCGACGCGAGCAGATCGGCAAACTCGAGTTCCTCATCCCGGAGCTCGACGAGATGCTCGGCGGCGGCGTCGAGACCCAGTCCATCACCGAGGTGTACGGCGAGTTCGGCGCCGGCAAGTCCCAGGTCACCCACCAGCTCGCGGTGAACGTCCAGCTTCCGAAGGAGCAGGGCGGGCTCCACGGACGCTGTGTCTTCGTCGACAGCGAGGACACGTTCCGGCCCGAGCGCGTCGACGAGATGGTCAACGGACTCCCGGACGACGTCATCGAGGCGACGATGGAGGCCCGCGACATCGAGGGCGGCCCCGACGACGAGGACGCCATGGACGAACTCGTCCAGACGTTCCTCGACAAGATTCACGTCGCAAAGGCATTCAACTCCGACCACCAAATCCTGCTGGCCGAGAAGGCCCAGGAGATCGCCCAGGAGTACGAGGACGACGACTACCCCGTCCGGCTCCTGTGTGTCGACTCGCTGACCGCCCACTTCCGTGCGGAGTACGTCGGCCGCGGCGAACTCGCCGACCGCCAGCAGAAGCTCAACAAGCACCTCCACGACATCGACCGGGTCGGGAACCTCTACAACTCCGCCGTCGTCGTCACCAACCAGGTCCAGTCGAACCCCGACGCCTTCTTCGGCGACCCGACCAAGCCCATCGGCGGCAACATCCTCGGCCACAAATCCACGTTCCGGATGTACCTCCGCAAGTCCAAGCAGGACAAGCGCATCGTCAAGCTCGTCGACGCGCCGAACCTCCCCGACGGCGAGGCCGTCATGCGCGTGCAGGGCGAGGGACTGAAGCCCGAGTAGGGCTCGCGAGAGAACCGAAGCCCGGACCGCGGCCGTCGTCGGGACCGTAAGTTCAATACCGGGGCGGTCGATCTCCGACCCGATGCAGGCGCAGTTGACGGAGGCGTTCGTCCGGTTCGTCGGTCCCAGCACGTTCCTGCAGGCGCTGACCGGCGGCGTCGTCATCGCGCTTTTCAACCTCCTCGGCGCCTCGCTGGTGCTCGTCTGGCGGGACCCCTCCGAGCGCTCGCTGAACGGGATGCTCGGCTTCGCCGCCGGCGTGATGCTCGCGGCCGCGTTCACGAGCCTCATTATCCCCGGCATCGAGCAGTACTCCGACGGCAACCCGGTTCCGACGCTCGTCGGAATCGCGCTCGGCGCGCTGTTTCTCGACCGCGCCGACGGGCTGGTCCCGCACGCCCACTACCTGCTGACCGGGAGTCGGCGGACGGACGCGGCGAACCCCGACGAGACGCTGCCGGTCGACGACGAGAAGCTGGCCGGTGTGGTGCTTTTCATCCTCGCCATCACGCTGCACAACATGCCCGAGGGGCTGGCGGTCGGCGTCGGATTCGGCGCCGCCGGCGGCGACCCCGCCCAGGTCGGGAGCGCGCTGGCGCTGATGCTCGCCATCGGCATCCAGAACGTCCCCGAGGGACTCGCGGTGTCGGTCGCCGCCATCAACGCCGTGCTGGACCGCCGGCTGTACGCCGCCGTCGCCGGAATCCGGGCCGGCGTCGTCGAGATTCCCCTGGCGGTGCTCGGCGCCGTCGCCGTCGCGGCGGTCGAGCCCCTGCTCCCGTACGCGATGGGCTTCGCCGCCGGCGCGATGCTGTTCGTCATCTCCGACGAGATCATCCCGGAGACCCACCGCGGCGGCTACGAGCGCGTGGCGACGCTCGGACTCATGGCCGGCGTCGTCGTGATGCTGTATCTGGACATCGCACTGGCCGGGTGATGGGCCGGTCAGGCGAGGTCCCCCGTCCGCGCCCGTTCGAGCCGTTCGACGTCTCCCTCGAGGAACGCCGGCGCCGCGTCGCGGGCCTCGATTTCGGCCGGCGTGAGCCAGTGGACCGCCGCGACCTCCTCGGGACTCCGGGGGCGGGCCTCTCCGCCGACGTGCTCACAGCGGGTGACGATGTCGAGACAGGCCGCACCCGTGTCCGTCTCGAAGGTCCGGCTGTGGACGTACTCGACGTCGCCCACCTCGATGCCGACTTCCTCGCGGAGCTCCCGACGAGCGGTGGCCTCGATGGGCGCGTCGACGCCGGGATCAGTTTCGACCTTGCCGCCGGGGAACCCCAGCAGGCCGGCGGCGTGTTCCTCGTCGGCCGCCCGCTCGACGAGGAGGTACGCGCCGTCGCGCACGACCGCGCCCTCGACGTTCACGACGTAGGTGTACTCGTCCATATCGGGACTGTTCGGGTCGCCGGTGAGTATCTTCGGGGGACCTGCGAGCGGGGTTCGCTGTGACGGACGAGCGACGCTCGGCGTTACAGGACGTGTTCGGTGTCGTACGAGCCCAGCACCCGGACCCAGCCGTTGGTTGCGATGTCGCGCAGTTCGTCGACGGCCTCCTGTGCTCGCTCCTCGTAGAGACCGGCCGCGAAATCGAGGTGGAAGACGTAGTCGCCGAGGCGCTCGCCGCTGGGGCGGGACTCGACCCGCGAGAGGTTGATGTCGCGCTCGGCGAACGGCTCCAGCATCTCCAGAAGCAGGCCGGGGTAGTTCGTGTTCGGGTAGACGACGACGCTCGTCTTGCCGCCGGCGTCGGAGCGTTCGG
Source organism: Natronomonas marina (assembly GCF_024298905.1). Classification (NCBI taxonomy): domain Archaea; kingdom Methanobacteriati; phylum Methanobacteriota; class Halobacteria; order Halobacteriales; family Natronomonadaceae; genus Natronomonas; species Natronomonas marina. The sequence continues at coordinate 109,319 of NZ_CP101154.1, read as the reverse complement.
TCTCCGACGCCAGGACGACGAATCGGGTGGCGTTGGAGGTGCTGTCCTGGATGCCGCTTGCGAGCACCTGCAGGTCGTCGCCGGCCGTCGCCGGGTGGCCGATTGCGGCCACCGTGTCGTCCTCGCGGGCCCGCTCGACGCCGCGGGCGGTGGAGGCGACGGCCTCTGTCCGCGCGCTAGGGAACTCCCGGCCGAGGTACTCGCGGCACTGCGCCAGCGCCTGCGGGTGACTGAGGACGACCTCGAACTCGCCGGTCTGTGCCAGGAGCGCGTGCTGGATGGGCGTGACGATCTCCCGGACGACGGCGACGTTACGGTCGGCCAGCGCGTCCAGCGATTCGGTCACCGACCCCTCGATGCTGTTCTCTATCGGGACGACGCCGCGCTCGTACTCGCCGCGTGCGACGCCCTCGACGATGCCGGTCACCGACTCGACGAAGTCGATGTCGTCGGCGATGGCCTTCGTCGCGCGGTGTGAGTAGGTCCCCTCGGGACCGAGCGTGAGGGCATTCATTGCCCGCCCGTAGACGGGCAGGCGTCAAAAGGCCGTGGGTTCGACCGGGCGCCGACCCGGTGACGACCCGCCGACGCCGTGTTTATGCCCGCACCCGACGAGGAGTCGGGTATGCTTCGGGACCGACCTCTCCGGGCGAGCCTCGCGGGCGGCCTCCTCGCGGCGGTCGTCGCCGGCGGCTACGGGGTCGCAACCGACGTCATCCGCCTGCCCGTCGGCCCGGGATTTCTGCCCGGGACGCTGCTGCTGTACGCGGCGCTGGTGGCGGTCCCGTTCGCGCTCGGTGCCGGTGCGGTCTTCCTCGGGCTCCGGCACCGGGTCGTCCTGCCGCTCGTCGCCCTCGTCGGCTTCGCCGCGATTCCAGCGGCCCTCGGGTGGCACGGCGGCCTGCTCGTCGTCGGCGTCCTCGTGGCTGCGCCGCTCGTGGCCGTCGTCGCGCTGGCGGAGACGCTCGTCCGGGCACGGCTCGGACGCCTTGCGAACCCGCCGTCGGAACGGGGCTACCGGGCGCTGTCGGTGGGGGTGGGCGCCGCCGCCGTCTACACCGGCGTCTTCGCCGTCCGTGCGGCCCTGCCGCTGTGGCGCATCGACACCGGCGTGCCCTCGCGGGTACCGCCGCCCGTCGACCTCGCGGGTACCCTCCTGTACGTGCTTGGCGCCTCGCTGCTCTTCGTCGGCGTCCCGGTCGCGCTGAACCGTCGGTTCGGCCTGCTGGCGCCGGGAGTCGGTCTCGTCGCGTACCTGCTCGTCGACTTCGTGTTCGTCCAGCCGGCGGTCGCGGCGGGAAGCGGACTGGTCGTCGCGCTTCTGCTCGGCGGGTGGCCGACGCTGTCGGTCCTGCTGACCGCGGCGGGCGCCGTCGAGTGGTGGCTCCGGAAGCGCCGCGGCGACTACGAGTCCGACGACGAGGAGGACGACGGCAACGGCGACGACCGAGGGCTGACCGTCGAGGGCGGGCTGTTCGGCGACCGGGTGTAGCCCCGCGCCGCGGGCGTACTTGCGGCCGTGGGTAGCCTCAAGGGGCTGGGACGACATCCACCACCATATGGCAGACGAGCCCCACCCGCAGTTGCAGCCCATCCTCGACATGATCGAGCAGACCCCGAACCTGGAGGACGTCGGGGTCGAGATGGCCCGCCAGCAGTTCGACGCCGTGGCGACGTTCACCCCGAACCACGAGGTGTACGACGAGTTCGACCTGACGGTCGAGGGGGCCGACGGCGAACTGGACGCTCGTGTCTACCAGCCGGGAGAGGGCGAACGGCCGGTGCTCGTGTACTTCCACGGCGGCGGGTTCGTCGTCGGCGGCCTCGACACCCACGACAACGTCTGTCAGAAGCTGGCCGACGAGAGCGGCTGGACCGTCGTCTCGGTCGACTACCGGCTGGCGCCGGAGCACCCCTTCCCCGCGCCGCTGGAGGACGCCTACGCGGCCCTGGAGTGGATCGCCGACAACCCCGGGGCGGTCGGCGGCGACGGCACCGTCGCGGTCGGCGGCGACAGCGCCGGCGCGAACCTCTCTGCGGCCGTCTCGCTCATGGCCCGCGACGTCGAGCGGGACGTGACGACCGACGAGACCGGTCCCGACATCGCCCACCAGCTGCTGTACTACCCGGTCTGTGGTTCGCCCTTCGAGGAGTACCCCAGTCGCGAGGAGAACGCCGAGGGGTACTTCCTCGAACAGGACACGATAGAGTGGTTCGACGCCCAGTACGTCCAGTCGGCCGTCCACCACCGTAACGAGTATCTCGCGCCGCTGCTCTGTTCGGACCTCTCGGGACTGCCGTCGGCGACGGTCGTCACCGCCGGCTTCGACCCGCTGCGGGACGAGGGCAACGCCTACGCCGAGGCGCTGAAGGCGGACGACGTCGACGTTTTCCACGCGACCTACGAGTCGATGATTCACGGCTTCATCAGCTTCATCGGGATGGTCGAGGCCGCCGACGACGCTATCCGGGTCGGCGCCTCGGGGCTGGACGCCGCCCGGTAGAACACCCCGGAGTCGACCGGAAGTCCCTCTACCGCTCGCTGCCGGCGTCGTAGCGAGTGCGTCCCACCCTGTGGTCGGGCTCGTTCCGTAGGTCGCCGGCAGTGGCGTCGACTGCCTCGCCGCGGCGACCGCGGACGGCGTTCACGACCAGCAGGACGACCCGATTGCCGCCGCACTCGTCGTCCTGCTGTCGTGGTGAACGGCGGACGAACGGGCAAATAATCAAGACCCTGCGGCGACCTGAACACGACGAGCGGGCACGAGAGATGCTATCGAATCACTCGACGACTGCGAGCGGGGGACCGAGGGAATGAGCGACGCCGACCCGCACTGTCCGGAGTGCGGCGAGCCCATCGGACAGACAGCGACCTACTGCATGCACTGTTCGGCCGACCTCACCGAGGAACAGGACGCCGCCGACGCGGACGGCGACGGCGACTGGGACACCTCGGGGACGGGCGAGGAGACGAGCGGCTGGGACGACGCCGGAACCGAGGACCAGGCCGGGGACGGGACCGACGGCGAATCGGCGCCGGAGCCGACCTACGGACGCACCGACGAGGGGGGAACGGAGAGCGGCACCGCCACGGACGACACCGCCGGTGCCGCCGCCGACACCGCCGACGGGGGCGGCGACGCCGGCGCCGACGACCAGTTGCTCGACCCGGACGGGTTCGTCGACAACACGCTGACGGTCCTGGTCGGCATCGGCGGCGGCATCGTCGTCGGCATCGTCGGCACAATCGTCATCGCGGTGCTGACCGGCAGCGGATGGGGCCTCCTGCTCGGGGTCGTCGCCTGGCTCGGGTCGACGGCCTACCTCGTCCGCCAGCGGACCGTCCAGGGCGCCGTCGCCAAGAGCGGCTACGCGGTCGCGGCCGTCCTGCTTTTGATCCCGTTCGTCGCGTTCAGCCCGCTGGCGAACGTCGACGGCGGGCTGTCGGGGCGGGGAATCTTCTTTCTGACGAGCCTGCTCGCGGTCGCGTTCCCCGCCGGGTTCGCGGCCGCGGTGGGCTGGGTCGCCTCCCGGTTCGTCCCCGAGGAGGCCGGCGAAACCGCCGCCTGAGACGGGGGCTCGACGGGCGGCGGCGGCGGCCGCCCCGGCGCGACCGCCCCCGTCGCCGGCCTTTTGACCCGCTGCCGTCTATCGCCGGTGTGCGACTGCTGGCGACGACGAACGGCGGCCTCGAGTCCGTGACCAGCGCCGAACTCGCGGAGCTGGTCGGCGCCGACCCCGACACCCACCACCGGGGCGTCGTCGCCTTCGACGGCAGCCGCGAGGCCGTCTACGACCTCCACTGCCGGTCGCGGAGTTGCCACCGCCTCATGGAGGTGCTGGTCGACGAGCGAGTCGACGGACTCGCCGGCGTCTACGAGGCGACGCGGACGGTCGACCTGGCGGCCCACCTCCCGGACGAGGAGTTCGGCGTCGTCGGCACCCGCCACGGCAGCCACGAGTTCACGAGCGTCGACGTCGCCGACCGGGTCGGACAGGCGGTCATCGACGGCTACCGCGCGGCGACCGGCGACCGCCTCCCCGTCGACCTCGACGACCCGACGGTCCGGCTGGAGGCGTATCTCTACGACGACCGGTTCACGCTCGCGGTCGACCTGACGGGCGATTCGCTGCACAAACGGCCCTACCGGGTCTGCGAGCACGACGCCCCGCTGCGGGGAACGCTGGCGTACTCGATGCTCCGGCTGGCGGAGTACGCGGCCGACGACCGGCTGGTGGACCCGATGGCGGGGTCGGCGACGATACCCATCGAGGCGGCGCTGGCGGCGACCGACCGGCCGCCGCGACCCGACCTCGACCCCGCCTTCGGGGTGCTACCGCGGTACGACGCCGAGCGGTTCGGCGAGCGGCGGGCCGGCCACGAACCGCGGGACACCGACCCCGACCTCGAGGCCCGCGAGCGCCGCGAGAAGTGGCGCCGATGTGCCCGGGTCAACGTCGAGGCGGCCGGCGTCGAGGGCGCTGTCGACGTCGTCGCGGCCGACGCCCGGGAGGCGAGTCTCGACGCCGACTGCGTCGTCACGAACCTCCCATTCGGCATCCGGGTCAGCGAGGACCTGCGGGACCTCTACGTCGCCTTCGCCGACCGCGTCCGCGAGGGGTCCGTCGACCGACTGGTCGCGCTGACGACGAAGCCGGACCTGCTACCGCTGGAGTTCGTCGAGCGTCACGACATCCCCTACGGCCGCATCGACGCCTCCGTCGTGGTCTGGACCCCGTAGCGCGCGGCCCAGCGTGGACGACCGTCCGCAACGATTGCCGCTCGCCGGTATCTTTATGAACAATCGTGTAATACGGTGGAGTATGCGAGACGCCACACGCGTCCGCGGTTCGCCGCTCGCACTCGCCGTCGGTGTACGCCCCTGATTCTCCCCCGACAGCACCGACGACGACCGACGACCCACCCCCACCCAACACATGAGCACCGAACCCGCATCGACGCACGATTCGCACGCCACACGAACGACCGAAATCGCCGCCCGCAGCCGGACCGACCCCTGGGCCGCGACCGACGAGCGCCGCACTCCCACCGCCAGCGCACCCCGGCAGTTCGAGCCGTACTCGCTGGCCCGGATGTGCAACCTCATCGACGACGAGAACGCGTACTGCGAGTGACCCGCCCGCGTTCGAGGGAGCGTCGCCCCGAGATTCCACGGCCCCCAGCCGAAGGTATTACCGACTCGCGTGCCTTCTCCCGGCATGGACCGACCGGCGTGGCTGCGGGCGCCGAACCCGCGCGTCCTCGACGGGTCGCTGCTCGTCGGCGTCGGCTTCGTGCTCGCCACCGGCGTCGTGAGCCTCTTCTCCGGGCGGCCGAGCAGGGCGTGGGTCTTCCTGACCCACGGGGTCGGGGGGCTGGTGCTGGCCGGCCTGGTCGGGCTGAAGCTCCGGCGGGTCCGCCACCGCGTCGGCGGCGCCCGCCACAGCGCCGTCATCGCTCTCTCGGTGCTGCTCGCCGTCGTCACCGTCGGCGCCATCGGGTCGGGCGTCGCCTGGGTGTTCGGCGCGTCGCTGGACCTCGGCCCCTGGGGGTTGCTCAACCTCCACGTCGGGCTGGGGCTCGCCGTCGGCGGCCTGCTCGCCGCCCACCTCGTCTATCGGTTCCGGCTCCCGGGCCGGTCGGATATCGAGGGGCGGCGGACCGCCCTCAGGTACACCGCGGCCGTCCTGGTCGGCGCGGCGGCCTACCGGCTCCAGGCGTCGGTCAACGACGCCGCGGAGACCGCCGGGGCCGACCGGCGCTTCACCGGCTCCCGCGAGGACGGCAGCGACGACGGCAACGCCTTCCCCGTCACCAGCTGGATGGCCGACGACCCCGACCCCGTCGACGCGGCGTCGTGGTCGCTGACCGTCGACGGCGCCGTCGCCGAGCCGACCGAACTGGAATATCCGGAACTGGTCGACGACGACGAGCGGCGCGCACTGTTGGACTGTACGAGCGGCTGGTACTCCGAGCACGACTGGACCGGCGTCTCGGTCGCCTCGCTGCTGGACGCCGTCGATCCCGACGACGACGCCGCCTGGGTGCAGTTCCGGTCGGTCACCGGCTACCGGTGGAGCCTGCCCATCGAGGAGGCCCGCGGAGCGCTTTTGGCGACGGCCGTCGACGGCGAGGGACTCGACCACGGCCACGGCTTCCCGTTACGGCTGGTCGCACCCGGCCGGCGCGGCTTCCAGTGGGTCAAGTGGGTCGAGGCGGTCCGGGTGACCCGCCGCCGGGACCACACCGAGCGGCTGGCGATATTCGTCAGCGGGTTCGGATGAGTCCCACGCGTCGCCCGAGTCCGGCCACGCCTCGTCGTGGTCGGGCGACCGGACCGATTAACGGTACGGGCGCCGAATGGCCGTCATGCCACAATCGAGCGACGGTCGGGTCGTGGCCATCACCGGCGCCAACGGGGGCATCGGCTCGCACATGCTGGCGGCGCTGGTCGAGGACGGCTACCGGGTCGCCGGGCTGGACGTCGAGGGCCGGGCCATCAAGCCGCTCGCCGACGCCCACCCGGAAAGCGTCCGGTACGAGGCGTGTGACGTGACCGACACCGAGTCCGTCGAGTCCGCCGTCGCCGCCGTACTCGACGCGTGGAACCGGATCGACATCCTCGTGAATAACGCCGGAGTCGCCGGGTTCTCCCGGTTCGAGGAGACGTCGATGGATGACGTACGGCGGGAGTTCGAGGTGAACTTCTTCGGTGGGCAGCGGACGACCCGTGCCGTGCTCCCGGTGATGCGGCGGCAGGGCGAGGGGATCATCCACAACGTGAGTTCCGGCGCGGCGCTGGGCGGCCACCCCGGGATGGCGGGCTACGCGGCGTCGAAGGGCGCGGTCGAGGCGTTCGCACGGTCCCTCCGAATCGAACTCCGGGACTCTGATATCGCCGTCACGCTGATGCAGCCACCGATGACCGCGACCCGGATGACGGAGGGGCTCGGCTACCCGTCGTGGTTGCTGAACGACCCCGGCGCGGTCGGCCGGAAGCTCGCCGCGAAGATCGAGTCCACCGATCCGGTCGTCCACGCCGACCGGCAGACGTGGCTCGGGCTCACGCTCATCCAGCTAGCGCCGTGGCTCTGGCGAGCCGCGACCGACCGCCTCGTCGACCGCCCGGAGTAGGCGCCGGTCGACCGGAACAGCTACTCGACGTCCACCGGCCGCCCCTCCTCCGTCGGCGGGGCGACGTGGTCGACGTAGGACTCCACGTCCGGGTCGTTCACCCGCACGCGGACGTGGATGTCGCCCAGTTCGCTGTCGTCGCCGACGGCGAAGTTGACGACGCCGCGGAAGGCGGCCTGTTTCTTCAGCCGGAAACTGAAGGTGTCGCCCTCCTGCCCGGAGAAGAACGCGCCGCGGGCGGTATCGAGGATGGCCTGCTCGTGGAGTCGCTCGGAGAACGCCTCCATCGAGTGGCAGGTGGCGACGAGTTCGCCCGGATGCGACTCGATTTCGGCCTCGGGGAAGAGGTTCCGAATCGCGTCGACGACCCGGTCGGTCACCTCGGTGTCGTTGACCGGTGCCGTAATCTGGACGTCGACGCTGTATATCATCCCAGCACCTCCCGGACCCGCTCGCGGAACTCCTCGAGGGTGCCGGTGTTGTCGATGGTCAGGTCGGCCCGCTCCATCGCCTCGCCGAGACCGAACCCCAGTTCGCGCTCGTCCCGTGCGGCGAGGCTCTCGCCGTCCTCGCCGACGTTGTCGCGGCCGCGCTCGCCGAGGCGCTTCTCGCGGACCTCGAAGGGCGCCTCGATGCTGACCAGGAGGAACTCGTCGCCGAACCGCTCCTCGAAGACGTCCACCTCGACGTCCGAGCGGATGCCGTCGACCAGCACGGTGTCGGCCTCCTCGAACGCCGCCTCGACGTGCGGCAGCGAGGCCTCGGCGATGGCCGTCGGCCCGTTCTCCGCCCGCAACTCCTGGGCCACCTGGCCGTGGTACTCCGCCGGGTCGAGACCGCGGTCGCGGCACGCCTGGCGGATGACGTCGCCCATCGTCACGACCGGGACGCCCATCTCCTCGGCGACAGTCGCGAACTCGCCCTTCCCGCTGCCGGCCAGCCCGACGGTTCCGATGACTCGCATTCACCGAGGGTAGTCCGAGCGGCCGCTTAACGGCTTTGTTCGCCGCCCCGTTCGGGAGGGAGGCCCACGCGAGAGCCGAGGTCCGCGACGCCGGCCGGCTATCGCTCGCTCGCGGCGTCGACGCCCGCCCGGGTCGACGAGTACGCGTACACGAGCCCGACGACGGCGCCGAAGACGGCAGCCTGCACCGCAGCCTCGACCGAGACGTACTCCCCGACCGGCTTGCCGACCTGTGGGCCCCACCAGACGAGGAAGCCGTAGGCGATCCCGAGCGGGACGCCCGTCCGGGGGTCGGTGGCCAGCCGTTCGACGGGATTCAGTCGGGTCGCGGCCACGTACAGCAGTCCCCACAGCACGGCGTACGGAATCAGCCCGAACAGCGGGAACAGGTCCTTGCCGCCCACCACGACACTGAACAGTATCATCGGAATCACACCGGCGATGCCGATTCCGACCCCCGTGTGCCACGCGTCCACGATCCCCCGCCCGTATTTGCGAGTCGCCGTACTCGTTGCCATGCGCCCACTCTCTCGCCGCGCCTGTTAAACAGTGGCACGCTTTCAGCCTCCGATTCCGCTGACCAGAGACGAACGTTCCCGGCCACCGACTCCAGGGTCTTTCGGCGTCCGTCACTCCCACCGTGCCGGGGTTCGGAGGACCGCCTCCGAGAGGCCGGCACTCCGCAACCTCTAACCAGTTCGCCACAGAAGTCCTCGACGAGGGCACGTAGCTCAGCTCGGATAGAGCGTCGGACTTCTAATCCGACGGCCGTGGGTTCGAATTCCGAAAGACTCGCTTCGCTCGTCTTTCGGCGTTCGCGGACACACTGCGTCCGCTCACTCCCACCGTGCCAGTCTCGATGAGCATCTACCCGCCTCGCGGCTCCGCAACCTCTAACCAGTTCGCCACAGAAGTCCTCGCCGAGGGCACGTAGCTCAGCTCGGATAGAGCGTCGGACTTCTAATCCGACGGCCGTGGGTTCGAATCCCACCGTGCCCGCTACCTCGGAGCGAAGCGAGGAGTAGCGACGCCGATAGTCGCACCACGCGAGTCGTGCCGGCGGGGTCGAATCCCCTTCTTGCCCGTCCCTCGTTTCGTCCCCGGGTGTCCTCGTGGGCCGTCGGCGCGCGACCGCCGTTCGACGCACGACCACCAGTAGAGCATTCACAAAACATTCTCGAACTTTTGTGCCCATATCCAAGTCATACGCATACAGAATAGGCTATTAGGACATATATACGGAACTTTTATTCCCCATCCCCGGATGGTTGTGAGTGTAATGTCCGCAAGCGACCGACCGTTCGTGGGGTCCGCTGGTGCGGTGCCGTCCGCCGCCGGTGGTAGTCGCTCGTCGATGGAGGGCCTCACCGAGAACCACGAGTCCGCGGAGGTGAGCCACCACGCCCGGTGAATCGCTCTGGTTCGACCTGCCATCAAGTCCGGCGGCGCTGGCCCTGCCGCCGGCCCGGACCCGTGACCGGCGTACTCCTGCCTCGGGCCTGTATGACCCCGCGGTGTCCTGCCCACCGCGGGGATCGTGTCCCGCCGCTGGCGTCTCCGACCTCGCCGGCGGCTTCTTCGACGTGACTCCGAACCGAACAACCACCCGTGCCGGAACGCGTGAGAGTACTGTCGGTGCGCGTTGGCTACAACGCGCTCGTCGCCTGACGAACGATTTATCCGTCGCTCCGAAGACGAGACGGTATGGTCTCCCGCGAGAACACGGTGATAGTGGGGTTCATCGCGCTGACGCTCGTCCTCCTGTACGGTCTGCTGGAGGTGACGACCCTCCCGACCTGGGCGAGTTCGGCGGTCGTCCTCGGCGTCGGGGTCGTCGCCCCGCTGCTCGTCAACGAGTACCTCTCGAAGCGAGCGGACTGAAACGCGACTCGAAAAGCTTCGACGAAGAAGCCACTCCGCGGACGCTACTCCTCGAACCCGTCCTCGAACCGGAACCGACCATCACGCTGGACCACCTACACGAACCTTTTCCGGCGGCATCGCTCCCCTCGGCCGCCGAAACCGTTCATGAAAACTACTCCTCGAACCCGTCCTCGAACCGGAACCGCCCGTCACGCTGGACGACTTCCCCGTCGACCTCGATGAACGAATCCTCGCTCATGTCGACGATCATGTCGAGGTGGACCGCCGACTGGTTGGCCTCCCGATCCTCGCCGACGGTGTCGTCGTAGGCGCGGCCGATGGCCATGTGGACGGTGTCGCCCATCTTCTCGTCGAACAGCATGTTGTAGGTGAACCGGTCGATGTCGCGGTTCATCCCGATGCCGAGTTCGCCGAGGCGACTGGCGCCGTCGTCGGTGTTCAGCACCTCGGTGAGGAGGTCCTCGTGCTGGTCGGCCGAGTGCTCGACGACCTCGCCGTCCTCGAAGACGAGGTGGGCACCGGTGATTTCGCGGCCCTGGTGGTACAGCGGCTTGTCGAACAGCACCTCGCCCTCGACGCTGTCGACGACGGGAGCGGTGAACACCTCGCCGCCGGGGAGGTTGTTCTCGCCGTAGTCGTTGATGGTGTGCATGCCGTCGACGGACATCCGCACGTCGGTCGTGTCGCCGCTCTTGATGTGGATCTCGTCGGCGGGGTCGAGGATGTCGACCATCCGGGCCTGGTGTTCGCGCTGGGCGTCCCAGTCCTTGTTGATGGCGTCCCAGACGAAGTTCTCGTAACCCTCGGTGCTCATGCCCGCCAACTGTGCGCTGGCCGGCGAGGGGAACTGCGTGAGACACCACCGCTTCGAGAGCGCGACCTCCTGGACGGGGCGGCGGGCCTTCGTGTACGTCGACTGCGTCTCGGGGTCGACGTCGCCCTGCTCGGTCGCGTTCGTCTCCGACCGGACGCGCAGGAGCGCGTCGCTCTCCTCGTAGAGCGCCTGCAGGTGCGTCGGCGTCTCGATGTCCTCGTCGTCGATGGCCTTGAGGTAGGCCCGTCCCGCCCGGGAGTCGCTGGCGAGGTACACCGGCGTCGCCCCCCGGTCGCCGACGGCCTCGTGGAGCGCGACGGCGAGGTCCTCGGCGACGCTCGGCGCGCTGATGACGACGTTGTCACCCTGCTGGACGTCCGTCGAGTGGTCGACGATTATCTCGGCGTGTTCGCGGATACGGGGGTCCATGGCGGGGGGTGAGGGTGCGCGTCCCTATACCCGTTCGGATATCGAGACGGTCGGCGGGAGGGCGGCGCGGGCGGTCGCAGATAGAAATAAGTCCCGCCCGTTCGTACCACCAAAGTATGTGGCGACGGCGGGACTCGACGGAGGTGACCTGTATTGCCTGTGGCGAGCAGGTGTCCCGCTCGTCCGCGCGCGAGTACGACAAACACGGCGACCGCTGGACTCGCGAGGACAAGGAGTTCGAACACCTCTGCAAGCCCTGCTATCAGGACATCTGCCACCAGCCACGCGGCGACCTCGAGACCGTCCTGGGACAGATAGAAACCGGCGGCTGCTCCCGTGCGCAGTTCCTCGAACGGTACGTCGAACTCGTCGAGGCCGAGTACGACCGCCCGGATTCTAGGGAGTGACGCCGCGCGCCGCCTCTCCCAACGCCTAACTACTCCTCGGTCCAACGCAACGGCATGACCGACAGCGACGACCAGGCCTACGCCGGCACCGCGGAGGGGCAGGGCCCCGTCCGCATCGACGAGGAACTCGCCCGGCACCTCGCCAACAAGCGCGAGGAGCTCTTCGAGGAGTTCGAGATCCGCGACGAGTTCCCCCCGGAAGTGCTCGCGGAGGCCGAACAGCGGGCCGCCGACCCCGAGGGCGACATCGAGACCGAACTCGACGAGCGGCGCGACCTGCGGGACCTCACGACGTGGACGACCGACCCCGCGGACGCCCAGGACTTCGACGACGCCATCTCCATCGAAACGACCGAGGAGGGCTACCGGCTGTGGGTCCACATCGCCGACGTGACCCACTACGTCACCCCCGAGACGGCGATGTGGGAGGAGGCCCTCGAACGGGGGAACACCGTCTACCTGCCCGGCTACACCATCCACATGCTGCCGCCGATCCTCGCCGAGACCGTCTGCTCGCTCGTCCCCGAGGAGGACCGACTCGCCCACACCGTCGAGATGCACATCGACGGCGAGACGCTCTCCCACGAGTCCATCGACATCTACAAGTCCGTCATCCACTCGGACGCCCGCCAGACGTACAACGACTGCGAGGACCGGCTCGACGACCCCGACGCGCCGCTGCACGCCGAGAACAACCTCGCCTACGAACTCGCCGAGAAGCTCCACGAACAGCGCAAGGAGGACGGCTCGCTCGTGTTGAACCCGAAGCGGGACCGCGCCCACACCATCATCGAGGAGTGCATGCTGAAGGCGAACAAAGCCGTCACCCACACCCTCCAGTGGGACATGGGCGTCGAGGCCATGTTCCGGGTCCACCCCCAGCCGACGCCGCAGGAGTGGAACGAGGCACTCCAGGAGATACAGGACCTCGACGGCGTCTCCATCCCGGCCGACTCCTGGGACGACCCCCGGAAGGCCGTCAACGCGACGCTGGAGGACGCCCCGGGCCGCCAACTCGACAAAATCCAGTGGGCCGTCATGAAGGTGATGCCGCGCGCGAAGTACATGTCGGACCCCTTCGGCGGCCACCACGCGCTGAACTTCGAGATTTACGGTCACTTCACCTCGCCCATCCGCCGGCTCTCGGACCTCGTGAACCACTGGATCATCTACACCAATGAGGTGCCGGAGGGCATCGCGGACCTCTGTGACCACGCCAGCGACAAGCAGAAGGACGGCGAGACCTGCGAGCGCATCTACAAGGACTTCCTCGAGGAGGTCGGCCTCGACGCCCACGCCATCAACGACCGCGGCCTGGAGGTCGTCGAGGATCCCGACGACGCCGACCACACCGTGTAGAAGCGGCAATCGAACGTGCCCCGCGGCAGGTATTTCACTTTTCGGCCCGTCGGTACGATACTGTGCGCCGCGCCCTCGTGGTCCTCGCGGTCGTCGCGCTCTCTCTGTCGACGCTGGCCCCGGCGGTCGGTGGCGTCCCCGACGCCAGGCTGACCGTCGACGACGCGACAATCGCACCGGACCGCCCGACGACCGACGAGCCGACCACCGTCACCGCCGACATGTCGCTCTCGGCGGGGTCGAACTCGCCGGTCGAACTCGACCGGATCGCGCTCCGGAACGCCGACGGCGAGCGACTCGCCTCGGCGGACGACCCCGGATCGCTGTCGCCCGGCGACGGCCTGAGCGTCGACCTCGTTACCGCCTTCGAGACGGCCGGCAGCAAGGACCTCACCGTCGTCGCAAGCGGCACCGACGACGACGGCCGTCGCGTCGAGGTCGAGCGGCCCGTCACCGTCGTCGTCGAGGACTCCCCGCCCGGCATCACCGTCGACGCCGACCTGGTCGAGGACGTCGACTCGCCGGTCACGGTGACCGTCGCCAACCCGGACGTCGACGCGGTTCGGAACGTCGAGATCGTCCTCCTGAAGGGGACCGCGACCGCCGACCGTGCGTTCGTCCCGGTCGTCGGCGCGGGCGGGACGGCGGTGGCGAACCTCTCTGTGACGCCGACCGACCCCGAAGAGGACGTCGCCGTCCGGGTCGCCTACACAACCGCGACGGGTGACCGCCAGCGGACCGTCCGCACCGAGAACCTCCGCGCCGAACCCCTGCAGGACGACGTCGGTATCGACGTCCGGCAGGTCCGGGACGACCCCGCGGTCGACACCGGGGACGCCGGCGGTCTCGGCGGTCTCATCGGCGGTGGCGGCGGCGGCCTCCAGCAGGGCGACGACGAGACGGAGACAACCCCCCAGCAGGTCGAGGTCGCGGTCACCAACTTCGGCAACGCCGAAATTCGGGAGGCCGTCGTCGAGCCGTCCGGCGAGGAACCGCTCGCCCGGCAGTTCGTCGGCGACCTCGAACCCGGCGAGACCGGGACCGTCACGCTCGATCTGACGGGCGTTCAGTCGGGCGAACTCGACGTGGCCGTCAGCTACCGGCTGGACCGCCGAGAGCGGCAGGTCACGACGACCTACGACTACCGGCCCGCGACGGCGGCCATCACGCTCACCGGCGTCGACATGGCGCGGGACGGCGACCGGCTCAACGTCTCCGGCAACGCCGGCAACACGGGCGACGCCAGGGTCACCGGCGTCGTCGTCGCCCTCGGGAGCGCCGAGGGCGTCCGGCCGACCTACCCACAGCGGGACTACTTCGTCGGCACCGTCGACGGCAGCGAGTTCGCACCCTTCGAGTTGACCGCGACCGTCACCGAGAACGCCTCGACGGTGCCCGTCGAGGTCACCTACCGCGTCGACGGCGAGGAGCGCACCGAGCGAGCCGAACTCCCCATCGAGGCCGAACCCGACGACGGCGACGGACGGTTCGGCGGCCTGTCGCTGCTCGTGATCGGTGGCGGGATCGCGGTTTCGCTCGCGGTCGGCGCGCTCGTCGCCCTCCTGCTGTACTACCTGCGACGATGACTCGCCCCCGACACGCCGACGCCGCAGCGGAGACGGCGGACGGCGAGAACATCCCACCGCTGCGACTCCGCGGCGTCGGTCGCACGTACGAACGGGGCGGCGAGACCGTCCACGCGTTGCAGGACGTCGATCTGACCGTCGAGGCCGGCGAGTTCGTCACTATCGTCGGCCCCTCCGGGTCCGGGAAGTCGACGATGCTGAACGTTCTCGGGCTGCTGGACACGCCGACGGCCGGCGAGGTCTACCTGGACGGCAAGGAGGTGTCGAATCTCGACGACGAGGCCCGGACCGACCTCCGGAAGGAGTACATCGGCTTCGTCTTCCAGGACTTCTATCTCATCCCGACGCTCTCGGCGACGGAGAACGTCCTGCTGCCGACGGTCTACGACGTCGACCGGGAGGCCAGGGGGCGCGCCGAGGACCTGCTGGAGCGGGTCGGGCTGGGCGACCGGCTCGACCACCGGCCGACGGAGCTGTCGGGCGGGCAGAAGCAGCGAGTCGCCATCGCCCGCGGGTTGATCAACGAGCCCGAGGTGCTGCTGGCCGACGAGCCGACCGGCAACCTCGACATCGACACCGGCCGCCAGGTGCTCGAGGAGTTCGAACGGGTCCGTTCGGAGGGCGTCGCCGTCGTCGCCGTCACGCACGACGAACTCGTCACCGAGTACGCCGACCGGACGGTCGAACTGATCGACGGCCACCTGGAGAACCGCAGATGAAGCGGCTGGCCGACTTTCCGACGGTCCTGATGGCGCTGCGGAACCTGCGGCGCAACCGTCTCCGGTCGGCGCTGGCGGCGCTCGGCATCGTCATCGGCGTGCTGGCCATCGCGACGCTGGGCATCTTCGGCAACGTCCTCCAGTTGGCGGCGCTGGACTCGCTGGGCGGACTCGGCAACCAGGTCATCGTCTCGCCGAACGCCGACGCCGGCGCCGACTCGCTGACCGCACGCGACGTCGCCGAGATACAGCGGGTCACCGAGGGCCGGGGAACGGCAGTGCCGATACTCAGCGACGGCGCCGTCGTCTCCGGGCCGGGCGGGACGAGTAGCTTCGGGACCGTCTACGGGACGAACGACCCCGGGGCGCTCTTCGAGGCCGAGGCCGGCACCGTCCCCGAACAGCACAGACAGGGCGCCCTCGTCGGGACCGAACTGGCCGACCAGCTTGGGATCCAGGTCGGCAGCGTCGTCGAAATCGCGGGCAACGACTACCGGGTCATCGGCGTCCTCGCGGAGGGCGAGAGCATCTCGCCAGTCCAGCCCGACGATGCCGTCGTCCTCCCCGAATCCGCGTTCGCCGCCGACGACTACGACCAGGTGGTGGTGCAGGCCGACTCCGGCGACCAGGCCCGTGCCATCGCCGACGACGTTCGGGACCGACTCAACGCCCGCGAGGACCGCGTCTCCGTGCTCGCGCTGTCGAGCGTCCTCGACCAGATCGACGAGTTCTTCGGCCTCCTGAATCAGTTCCTGCTCGGTCTCGGGACCGTCTCGCTCGTCGTCGCCGGCGTCGCCATCTTCAACGTCATGCTGATGAGCACGACCGAACGGAAGGGCGAAATCGGCCTGCTCCGGGCCGTCGGCGTCCAGAAGGAGGACATCCTCCGGACGCTCGTCGTCGAGTCGACACTGCTCGGCGTCGTCGGCGGGGTCGTCGGCGTCCTCTTCAGCATCGGCGCGACGCTCGTTCTGTGGTACGTCTCGCCCATCGAGTTGGAGGTCGTACTCGACCCCTCGAACGGCGTCTACCTGGTCGTCGCCTTCGGGTTCGGCGTCCTCATCAGCCTCGCCAGCGGTCTCTATCCGGCCTGGAAGGCGGCCAACCTCGAACCCGTCGAGGCGCTGCGGGACTGACCGCCTCAGACGGCGTCGGCCATCCGCTCGCCGAAGTCCCAGGTGTAGAGCCGCGTCGGGTCGATCCGAACGTGGACCTCCTCGCGCTCGTCGACCAGCAGTCGGTCGGCAAGGGCGTTGTCCGTCCCGCCGAGGTAGCGCTCGAGGAGGTCCTCCAGCAGCGCCTTCCCCTCGTCCGGGTCGACCGTGGCCGTGCCGGCGCCCCGGACGCCGCGGTACGGCGGGTCGTTGTCCGACACCTCGAAGGCGACCCCCGAATCGGCCTCCAGGTACTCCACCACGTCGGCGTCGGCGCCGGTCGCACAGTGAAACGCGCCGTCCCGGTACCGGAACCAAAGCGAGAGCATCCACAGCCCTCCGTCGGGGGTCCGGCAGGCGAGCCGAATCGGGACCGTCGCGTCCTCGAGGTAGGCGGTGGCCTCGGCCTCCGACCACGCCCCGTTCCAAGCAGGCATACCGTCGCTACGGGCGGCAGCAGTAATTAGCTGGTGCTGTCGGCAGGGCCGCGAGGGGCGCCCGACCGCGCTCGACGGTCGTGGCGCTCGGCGTGTGGTTCGTCGCAGAAGCGCCCGAGGCGGGACCGAGCGGCGCTGGCGTCCCGAGGGTCGAGAGACGCCGTTAGTGATTAGCGGATCTTATTGAGGAATCCACTGAGGTGATTGTCAATCCACGATGCAGCGAAGCTCAGTTGCTCGGTCAGTTCTTCGAACAGATCGTCAAGGAGTGTTCGGTACTCGTCTTCATCTTCGACAATCAGCGGTGATGACTCCCACTTGAGACTTTTCCAGACTGGCTCGATTGGATTGAGATGCGGCGATCCAACCGGAAGGAATACGAGATCAATTCCTAGTTCGTGGGCACGCTTGCGAGTGTACTTGCAAATGTGAGATGAGAAGTTATCTAAAACGAGCAGAATCCGGGTACGCGGATTCTGCTCGCGGATCGTCTCGAAGCACTCACAGATCTGTTCTTTCTCCTGGTTCGGCGGAAACGACAGTACACTCTCACCGTTGAGTGCATAGAACCCGGCCGCTGGTGTGTCGATTTTCACCAGCGGCCGGGTGATGTGTGGGTCATCAACTGTGTACATCCGCTGAGAATTGTCCCACGGCTGTGGATGTGACAGGTCGAAAAACCCGATGACTGTGCCACCATCTGTTCGAATATCCTCGTCACGGTCCCAGTCTTCGTCGTCTTGATCTTTCTCTCGTTTGTTGTGAGGCTGATCGTCGGCATCCTCGTCGAACGCGTACTCGACGCGTTCGTCGAGAATCCCTTCGGCGTCGTCTGGTCGATCAGGACGTTTCGTCCGTGGAATAGCGTACGAGAGGCCGAGGTTGTCCAGAAACGTCGGTAGATAGTGTGGATGATACTCGATATTGAATTCCTCGTTGAGGAGATGCTGAATCTCCTGTTTTTTCCAGGGCTGGCCCTCACGGAGTCGCTCGATCAGTCGCTGCTGTTCGGCCTCGCCGAGCTTCGGGGGCCTGCCGCCCCCGAAGTTCGGCGTGAGTTTGCCCAGTCCTCCTTCATTCCAGCGTTCGACCCAGTTGTCAGCTGTCCCCTCTGATCGCCCAACGTCATCAGCGGCTTCAGCGAGCGTCGCTCCCTTGTATAGCCGTTTGATGAACACGAGCCGTTCGTGTTGCTTCACGTCGTCAGTTTCCGTGAGCAGTCTATCCAGGTCTTCCTCGCTCAGGTGGCGTACAACTTCTTTCTCACGGCCAGTCATTACATCGAAAAGACGGTTTTCCTCAATAACTTCCCCGAATGACTACGGCGTCTCTCGGGATTTGAACCACGCCGAGACGGTCCTGCTCGGGCCTGCGGCCCTGCGCGGGCTGCGTCTCGTCTACTTCAAATCCGCCGTGAGGTCGCTTCGCTCCTCGCTCGGAGAGTCCGCGACAGAATACGCCCGAGGCGGGATTTGAACCACGCCGAGACGGTCCTGCTCGGGCCTGCGGCCCTGCGCGGGCTGCGTCTACGTCTACTTCAAATCCGCCGTGAGGTCGCTTCGCTCCTCGCTCGGAGAGTCCGCGACAGAATACGCCCGAGGCGGGATTTGAACCCGCGTCACGACCGTGACAGGGTCGTATGATGGGCCACTACACCACCCGGGCTTCACCTCGTGGTAGCCGGGTTCGACCCTTAAGACTTTCCAATGGACGGCGGCGCGGTGGGCGCTGACACACCCCTCGCGGCGAAACCGGCGACCGGGGCGCCCGTCGCCGGTCAGTGCGGCCGAACACCGCGGTGCAAGGATTTTTGATAGTTCGCGTGCAACTGCGTCCAACGAGCAGTCGCGTGCCGCACTGGAGGCGGCACGGGTAGCCCTGGCCGTCCGATTTGGTAACTGTTAAATCCCTGCCGACAGAAGGGTGCTGTAGTATCTCGTGACCGCTTCTTCACCCGGCCAGCCCAACACATGGTAGACGTAAGCCAACACAACCTGGTTCCGGAGCACTCGGTTCTCGACGAGGGCGACGTCGAGGACGTGCTCGCGGAGTACGACATCGACCGCACAGACCTGCCGAAAATCGAGCGCAAGGACCCCGCGCTCCGCGACCTCGAGGCGGACGCGGAAGTCGGCGACGTCATCGAGATCGTCCGCGACTCCCGGACGACCGACGAGGCGACCGTCTATCGCCTGGTGGTAGAATGAACCGGGAGGACCGACGCGCCATCTCCCGGGAGTACTTCTCGCGGGACCGCCTCGCGGAACACCACTTCCGGTCGTTCAACAACTTCCTCGACCGGGGGATGCAGCAGGTCGTCGACGAGAAGGAGTCCATCGACACCGACATCGGCGACAAGGAGGGCCAGGAACCGGTCCGCGTGGACCTCGGCAACGTCCGCATCGTGACGCCGCGGGTCCGGGAGGCCGACGGCAGCGAGGAACTGCTCTACCCCCAGGAGGCCCGCCTGCGGAACATCACCTACTCGGCGCCGGTGTTCATGGAGATGACCATCGTGCGCGGCGGCGAGGAGGAAGAGGAACACATCGTCGACCAGTCGGAGACGAAGGTCGGCCGGATGCCGATCATGGTCGGCTCCAACAAGTGCAATATCAACGGCTTCACACGCGAGGAACTCATCGAGATCGGCGAGGACCCCGCCGACCCCGGCGGCTACTTCATCGTCAACGGCTCCGAGCGGGTGCTGATGACCAGCGAGGACCTCGCGCCGAACAAGATCCTCGCCGAGTACGACACCAAGTACGGCGACGAGATCCAGATCGCCAAGACGTTCTCCCAGCGCCGGGGCTACCGTGCGCTGGTGCTCTGCGAGCGCAACCGCAGCGGCATTCTCGAGGTGTCGTTCCCCTCGGTGTCCGGCTCCATCAACTTCGTGACGCTGGTGCGGGCACTCGGCCTCGAATCCGACGAGGAAATCGTCCACCGCGTTTCGGACGACCCGGAAATCGTGAAGTTCATGCTGGAGAACCTGGAGGCCGCGGAGGTCCAATCGACCGCCGAGGCCATCGAGACGCTCGGCCAGCGCGTCGCCTCCGGCCAGGGGAAGAACTACCAGCTGAAGCGCGCCAACTACGTCATCGACCGCTACCTCCTGCCGCACCTCCACGAGGAGGGCGTCGAGGACGAGGAGGTCCGGATGAACAAGGCCGTCTACCTCTGCCGGATGGCCGAGGCGTGTTTCGAACTCGCCTTGGAGCGCCGGGAGGCCGACGACAAGGACCACTACGCCAACAAGCGCCTCAAAGTGAGCGGCGACCTGATGAAGGACCTGTTCCGGACGGCGCTGAACAAGCTCTCCCGGGACGTGAAGTACCAGCTCGAGCGGGCGAACATGCGGAACCGCCAGCTGTCGGTCAACACCGTCGTCCGGTCGGACGTGCTGACCGAACGGCTCGAGCACCCGATTGCGACGGGCAACTGGGTCGGCGGCCGCTCCGGCGTCTCACAGCTGGTCGACCGGACGGACTACATGGGCGTCCTCTCGCACCTTCGGCGGCTCCGGTCGCCGCTGTCGCGGTCGCAGCCGCACTTCGAGGCGCGGGACCTCCACGCCACGCAGTGGGGCCGCATCTGCCCCTCCGAGACGCCCGAGGGACCGAACTGTGGGCTGGTGAAGAACTTCGCACAGGCGATGGAGCTGTCCCAGAACGTCGACGACGAGCGCGGGCTCAAACGCGAGCTCGCCTCGATGGGCGTGGAGGGCATTCCTGGAATCGAGACGGTCGAGACACACATGGCGGACGACTAATATGAGCCAAGGACGAGACGCGAAAGTCTACGTGAACGGGAGCCTGATCGGCACCCACCCGGACCCGCACAAGCTCGCAAACGACATCCGAGAGTCCCGGCGTCGCGGCGAGATCGACGAGATGGTCAACGTCGCGGTCCGGGACCGGACCGACGAGGTCATCGTCAACGCCGACGCCGGCCGCGCCCGGCGGCCACTCATCGTCGTCGAGGACGGCGAGCCGCTGGTCACCGACGAAGAAATCGAGGCCGTCGAGGACGGCGAACTCTCCTTCGAGGCGCTCGTCGACCGCGGCTACGTCGAGTTCATCGACGCCGAGGAGGAGGAGGATATCTACGTCGCCGTCGACGAGGACGAACTCTCCGAGGACCACACCCACCTCGAGGTCGACCCCCAGCTGATGTTCGGCATCGGCGCGGGGATGATTCCGTACCCCGAGCACAACGCCTCGCCGCGAATCACGATGGGGTCGGGGATGATCAAGCAGTCGCTGGGCCTGCCGAGCGCGAACTACCGCATCCGGCCCGACACGCGCCAGCACCTGCTGCACTACCCCCAGCTGTCCATCGTCAAGACCCAGACGACCGAGCAGATCGGCTACGACGACCGGCCGGCCGCACAGAACTTCGTCGTCGCCGTCATGTCCTACGAGGGGTTCAACATCGAGGACGCCTTGGTGATGAACAAGGCCAGCGTCGAGCGCGCTCTCGCCCGCTCGCACTTCTTCCGAACGTACGAGGGCGAGGAGCGCCGCTACCCCGGCGGCCAGGAGGACCGCTTCGAGATTCCGGACGACGAGGTCCGTGGCGCCCGCGGCGAGGAGGCCTACACCCACCTCGACGAGGACGGCCTCGTCAACCCCGAAACGAAGGTCGGCGAAAACGACGTCCTGCTGGGGAAGACGTCGCCGCCGCGATTCCTGGAGGAACCGGACGAGATGGGCGGTCTCTCCCCGCAGAAGCGCCGGGAGACGTCGGTGACGATGCGCTCCGGCGAGTCCGGCGTCGTCGACACCGTCACCCTGATGGAGGGCGAGGACGGCTCGAAGCTCTCGAAGGTGAAGGTCCGCGACGAGCGGGTGCCGGAACTCGGCGACAAGTTCGCCTCCCGGCACGGCCAGAAGGGGGTCGTCGGCCACCTCGCCCCCCAAGAGGACATGCCGTTCACCCAGGACGGCGTCGTGCCGGACCTCATCCTGAATCCCCACGCCTTGCCCTCCCGGATGACGGTCGGGCACATCCTGGAGATGCTCGGCGGGAAGGTCGGCTCCCTGGAGGGGCGCCGCGTCGACGGGACGCCGTTCCAGGGCGAGACCGAGGACGAACTCCGGGAGTCGCTGATCGACCGCGGCTTCAAGTCCAACGGCAAGGAGGTCATGTACTCGGGCATCACGGGCGAGAAGATCGAGGCCGAAATCTTCGTCGGCGTCATCTTCTACCAGAAGCTCTACCACATGGTCTCGAACAAACTGCACGCCCGCTCGCGGGGGCCGGTGCAGGTGCTGACCCGCCAGCCGACGGAGGGGCGCGCCCGCGAGGGCGGCCTCCGTATCGGCGAGATGGAGCGGGACGTCTTCATCGGGCACGGCGCCGCC
Source organism: Natronomonas marina (assembly GCF_024298905.1). Lineage (NCBI taxonomy): Archaea > Methanobacteriati > Methanobacteriota > Halobacteria > Halobacteriales > Natronomonadaceae > Natronomonas > Natronomonas marina. The sequence goes on along the minus strand of NZ_CP101154.1, from coordinate 87,068 downwards.
ATGACGCTGAAGGAGCGACTGCTCGACGAGTCCGACCGCGAGTGGATTCACGTCTGCGGGCAGTGTGGCATGAGCGCCGTCGAGAACGTCGAGCAGCGGCGCGTCTACTGTCCGAACTGTGAGGAGGAGACCGACGTCCACGAGGTGGAGATGAGTTACGCGTTCAAGCTACTGCTGGACGAGATGAAGGCGCTTGGCATCGCGCCGCGGATCGAACTGGAGGACGCTGTATGATGGACGGACAAGCACCCAAGGAAATCGGGTCGCTCAGCTTCGGGCTGATGGACCCCGAGGAGTACCGCGACATGTCGGCCACGAAGGTCATCACGGCCGACACGTACGACGACGACGGCTTCCCCATCGACATGGGCCTGATGGACCCGCGGCTGGGCGTCATCGACCCCGGACTGGAGTGCAAGACCTGCGGGAAGCACTCCGGCTCCTGTAACGGCCACTTCGGTCACATCGAGCTCGCGGCGCCGGTCATCCACGTCGGCCACGCCAAACTCATCCGCCGGCTCCTGCGGGGGACCTGCCGGGAGTGCTCGCGGCTCTGTCTCACCGAGGAGGAGAAAAACGAGTTCCGGAGCCGGCTCGACCGCACCCGCCAGCTCGGCGAGGACCTCAACGACGTGACGAAGGCGGCCATCCGGATGGCCAGGAAGAAGGACCGCTGTCCGCACTGCGGCGAGAAGCAGTACGACATCAACCACGAGAAGCCGACGACGTACTACGAGGTCCAGCAGGTGCTGTCCTCGGAGTACCCCGAACGAATCGCGGCGGCGATGGAGGGCCGGGACCCCGACGGCGAGGGCGACGACGAGGACCGCGAGCCGGTGTCGCCGGCCGAACTGTCCGAGGAGACCGGCGTCGAGGTGGAGCGCATCAACCAGATCCTCTCCGGGGAGTTCCGGCCGAAGCGCGACGACCGGGAGGCCATCGAGAAGGCCCTGGACGTCGACCTCACCGAGGAGGACATGAACAAGCTGATGCCCTCGGACATCCGCGACTGGTTCGAGGACATCCCCGACGAGGACATCGAGGTGCTGGGCATCAGCTCCGAGAAGTCCCGGCCGGAGTGGATGATACTGACGGTGCTGCCGGTGCCGCCGGTCACCGCCCGGCCCTCGATCACGCTGGACAACGGCCAGCGCAGCGAGGACGACCTCACGCACAAGCTGGTCGACATCATCCGCATCAACCAGCGGTTCATGGAGAACCGCGAGGCCGGCGCCCCACAGCTCATCATCGAGGACCTCTGGGAACTGCTGCAGTACCACGTCACGACGTTCATGGACAACGAGATCAGCGGGACGCCGCCGGCCCGGCACCGGTCCGGCCGGCCGCTGAAGACGCTCTCCCAGCGGCTGAAGGGCAAGGAGGGCCGCTTCCGCGGCTCGCTGTCCGGCAAGCGCGTGAACTTCTCGGCACGGACCGTCATCTCGCCGGACCCCACCCTGTCGCTGAACGAGGTCGGCGTGCCCGACCGGGTCGCAAGCGAGATGACCCAGACGATGAACGTCAACGAGCGGAACCTCTCGGAGGCCCGCCGCTACGTCGCAAACGGGCCCGAGGAACATCCGGGCGCCAACTACGTCAAGCGGCCGGACGGCCGACGGCTGAAGGTAACCGAGAAGAACTGCGAGGAGCTGGCCGAGAAGATAGAGCCGGGATGGGAGGTCGCCCGCCACCTCATCGACGGCGACATCGTCATCTTCAACCGGCAGCCGTCGCTGCACCGGATGTCCATCATGGCCCACGAGGTCGTGGTGATGCCGTACAAGACGTTCCGGCTGAACACGACGGTCTGTCCGCCGTACAACGCCGACTTCGACGGCGACGAGATGAACATGCACGCCCTCCAGAACGAGGAGGCCCGTGCGGAAGCCCGCGTCCTGATGCGGGTCCAAGAGCAGATTCTCAGCCCCCGGTTCGGCGAGAACATCATCGGCGCCATTCAGGACCACATCTCCGGCACGTACCTGCTGACCAACGAGAACCCGCAGTTCAACGAGACGCAGGCGCTGGACCTGCTGCGAGCGACGAGCATCGACGAGTTGCCGGAGCCGGACGGCACCGACGAGGAGGGGACGGAGTACTGGACCGGCCGCACCATCTTCTCGGAGTTGCTGCCGGACGGACTCAGCCTCGAGTTCACCTCCTCGGCGGGCGACACCGTCGTCATCGAGGAGGGACAGCTGGTCTCCGGCACCATCGACGAGGACGCCGTCGGCGCCTTCGGCGGCGAGGTCGTCGACACCATCTGCAAGGTGTACGGCAACACCCGCGCCCGGCAGTTCGTCAACGAGGTGGCGACGCTGGCGATGCGGGCCATCATGCACTTCGGGTTCTCCATCGGCATCGACGACGAGTCCATCGAGCGGGACGCCGAAGAGCAGATCGGTGAGGCCATCGACAGCGCCTACGAGCGGGTCCAGAGCCTCATCGAGGCCTACCGCGCCGGCGAACTGGAGTCGCTGCCCGGGCGGACCGTCGACGAGACCCTGGAGATGAAGATCATGCAGACGCTCGGGAAGGCCCGCGACTCGGCGGGCGACATCGCCGACGACCACTTCGACACCGACAACCCGGCCGTGGTGATGGCCCAGTCCGGCGCCCGTGGGTCGATGCTGAACCTCACCCAGATGGCCGGCTGCGTCGGCCAGCAGGCGGTCCGCGGCGAGCGCATCAACCGCGGCTACGAGGACCGCACCCTGAGTCACTTCCAGCGGAACGACCTCTCGGCGGACGCCCACGGCTTCGTCGAGAACTCCTACCGGAACGGCCTGACGCCCAAGGAGTTCTTCTTCCACGCGATGGGCGGCCGGGAGGGCCTGGTCGACACCGCCGTCCGGACCTCGAAGTCCGGCTACCTCCAGCGCCGGCTTATCAACGCGCTGTCGGAACTGGAAGCGCAGTACGACGGTACCGTCCGGGACACCTCCGACACCGTCGTCCAGTTCGAGTTCGGCGAGGACGGCACCTCGCCGGTCCGGGTCTCCTCCGGCGAGGAGTTCGACATCGATGTCGAGTCCATCACCGACCGCATCGTCGAAGAGGAGTTCGACACCGAGGCCGCAAAGCGGGAGTTCCTCGGCATCGACGAGCCGACGACGAACCTCTCGGAGCACGGCGAGTCGTGGCGCGCCGCCGGCGGCACGGAGGTGGAGTCCGATGACTGAGGTTCCCGACGACGTCGAGGAACTGGTCGAATCCTCGGATCTCCCCCGACGGCTGAAGGACGAGGTCTACGAGACCGTCGGCTCCCGGGAGGACGTGACGGTCGACCACGCCGAGCAAATCGTCGAGGCCGTCGAGTCACAGTACCTCGAGACGCGCGTCGACCCGCTGGACCCCGTCGGCACCGTCTCGGCGCAGTCCATCGGCGAGCCCGGAACGCAGATGTCGGTGCCGTCGGACGAACGAGTCGTCGTCCGACACGACGGCGAGACCGAGGTAACCGAAATCGGCCCGCTCGTCGACTCGCTAATCGAGGGCCGGGAGGCGCGGCAGCTGGACGGACACGAGGTCGCACTCGCACCGGACGGTCTGGAAGTTCCGAGTCTCTCGTCGGACGAGACCGTCGAGTGGAAGCCGGTCGAAGAGGTCAGCCGACACGAGACGCCTGACGAACTGCTCCGGTTCGAACTGGAGTCCGGCCGGTCGGTTCGTGCGACGAAGGCTCACTCGTTCGTCACCCGGCGGGACAACGAGGTCGTCCCCGTTGCCGGCGAAAATCTCGATGTCGGCGACTGGCTCCCGGTCGTGTCGTCTATCGATGCCGCCGGCAGCGATTCCGTCGACCTGCGGGAGTATCTCCCGGCCAGCGACTACTGGTACACCTCCGCGCTCACCGACGGCGGTACCGAGGCCGTTCCGGGTGGTGCGGACCAACGTCGGAACAAACTGGATGCTCTCGAGTCGGGGCGACTCGACGAGCACGCTGTGTATCCGACACAGGGGACCGTCGGACTCCCGGAGCGATTCCCGCTCGACGAGGAGACGGGCTTCTTCGTCGGCGCGTGGCTCGCCGAGGGCTCCCTGACTGACTACTACGTCTCCGTGTCGAACGTCGACCCGGAGTTCCAGTCCCGAATCCGCTCGTTCGCGGCGCGGTTCGACCTCTCGGTGAACGAATACGAGAACGACAGCGGCTTCGCGGACGGATACGACATCCGACTCAACGGCACGGTGCTGACCGACTTCCTCCGTGCTGCGTGCGTGACCGACGGCGAGAAGACGATTCCCGGCTTCGCCGTCGGGGCGGACGAGTCGTTCGTCGCCGGACTCCTTCGAGGATACTTTAGCGGTGACGGAAACGTCGGAAAGAACGCCGTTCGGTCCAGTTCGGTCAGCAACCGGCTCACCGCGGGCATCGCGCTACTACTCGCTCGGTTCGACGTGTACGCGACGCTCGGGGAACAGGACGACTCCCGGACGCTGCGTGTTCCGAAGAAACACGTTCCGCGATTCGTCGACCGTATCGGTATGGTCGGCGAACGGAGTGAGGCCCTCGACGCACTCGCCGACGGGATCGACACCGATGGCCCCGACGCGACCGATCAGATTCCGAACTTCGGCGATTCGCTCGACGCGGTGGCCGAAGCTGCCGGAATCCCGAAACGGCAGGTGAACAGCGCGACGAAGCGACAGCGCATCGGCCGGAATCGGCTCACCCGCCTCGTCGCCGAGGCCGAATCGGAACTCGACGGGCCACACCCTGAAGTCGACGCCCTTCGACGCGCAGTGACGGGCGATGTCGTGTGGGACCGAATCGAGTCCATCGAGACGGTCGAGAGCAACCACGAATACGTCTACGACTTCTCCGTTAGTGGCCTGGAGACGTTCACGACCGCCGAGGGCGTCGTGACGCACAACACGATGAACACGTTCCACTACGCGGGCGTCGCGGAAATCGACGTCACGCAGGGGCTGCCGCGGCTCATCGAACTGGTGGACGCCCGGAAGACGCCGGACACGCCGATGATGACGGTCCACCTCGAGGACGAGTACGCGACGGACCGCGAGAAGGCCCACGAGGTGGTCTGGAAGATCGAGGCGACGCGCATCCTCGCGTTGGGCGACGTCTCGACGAACGTCGCGGACATGCTGGTCCGCATCGACCTCAACGAGGAGACGCTGGAGGAGCGGTGGCCGACCGTCGAGAGCCTCGACGAGGTGGCCGGCGAGATCGCCGACACCATCGAGTCGAAGCTGGGCGTCGACACCGTCCAGCCGGAACCGGCCATCATCGAGTTCGGGCCCGACCAGCCCTCCTACCGCGAACTGCTCCAGCTCGTCGAGGAGCTCCGGGAGGTCGTGTTCAAGGGCATCGACGAGATCAGCCGCGTCGTCATCCGGAAGGAGGAACTCGACGACGGCGAGGAGTTCGTCCTCTACACCGAGGGGTCGTCGTTCGGCGACGTCCTCGACATCGAGGGCGTCGACGCCTCGCGGACGACCTGCAACAACATCCACGAGATCCACAAGAACCTCGGCATCGAGGCGGCCCGCGAGGCCATCATCGAGGAGACGATGAACACCCTCGAGGAGCAGGGGCTGGACGACGTGAACATCCGGCACCTGATGCTGGTCGCGGACATCATGACGAACAACGGCGAGATAGAGTCCATCGGCCGGCACGGCATCTCCGGCAACAAGGACTCGGTGCTCGCCCGCGCCGCGTTCGAGGTGACGGTCAACCACCTGCTTGACGCCGCCATCCACGGCGAGGTCGACGCCCTCGACGGGGTCACGGAGAACGTCATCGTCGGCAAGCCCATCAAACTCGGCACCGGCGACGTCGACCTGCGGATGAGCGCGAAGCGCGCCGACGGCGGGACTGCCGACGACTGAGGCCGTGGCCGTCACGCTCACCGACGAGGCCAGACGGCACATCGCGGTCCTCGACGCCGAGACCGACGTCGCGGCGACCGACTGCATCGTCGACGAGGAGTACGACCGGGTTGTCTTCGTCGTCCCGCCGGGGACGATGGGGCAGGCCATCGGACCGGGCGGCGAGCACGTCCAGCGACTCGAGGAGAAACTGGGCCGCGCCGTCGAAATCGTCGAGGGCGCGGACACGGCGGCGGCCTTCGTGGCCAACGCCCTGGCGCCGGCGGCCGTCTACAACGTGACCATCAGCGAGAACGACACGACCGTCGCCTACGCGGAGGTCGACCGCGAGGACCGCGGCGTCGCCATCGGCGCCGACGGCCGCAACATCGAGTTGGCCCGGCGGTTGGCCGGGCGACACTTCGGCGTCGACGAGATAGAGCTACCGTAGCAGCCGACGGAGGGCGTCGGCGGCGCGGTCGAGGGGGGACGCGGGTTGCCGGTCGTGGTAGTGGTCGAGGTCCGCCAGCAGGTCGTCCATCCGGGGGTCGACGGTGCCGAGGTCGACGTCGGTGCCCTCGCTCTGCATCGGCGACTCCCGCACGAGGACGCCGCCACAGGAGCGACACCGGAAGTAGCGGTTGGCGCCGGCGTCGCCGCCCAGTTCCGAGAGTGCGTCGTGCTCGCAGTCGGCGTCGCCGGCGGCGATGGCGTAGGTTCGCGGTCCGCCCTCGGGTGTCGACGGCACGCGTGGCACGAGGTGCCACAGCGACTAAAATCCCCCGTTGGCCCCCGTCGAGCGGGCACGACGGCGGTCCCGAAAAGGGATGCTTAAGTAGCTCCGCAGGGAAGCAAGGGGTACTATGGCGAACGGCAAATACGCCGCGCGCAAACTCAAGAAGGACCGCCAGAAACATCGGTGGTCCGACTCGGACTACGCGCGCCGTGCTCGCGGACTCGGCAAGAAGTCCGACCCCCTCGAGGGCGCCCCGCAGGGTCGGGGCATCGTCCTCGAGAAGGTCGGCATCGAGGCAAAGCAGCCCAACTCGGCCATCCGGAAGTGCGTCCGGGTGCAGCTCATCAAGAACGGCAAGCAGGTCACCGCCTTCTGCCCCGGCGACGGTGCCATCTCCTTTATCGACGAACACGACGAGGTCACCATCGCGGGCATCGGCGGCGCCAAGGGTCGTGCGATGGGCGACCTCTCGGGTGTCAACTACAAGGTCGAGAAGGTGAACGGCGTCTCGCTCATCGAACTCGTCCGCGGGAACGCGGAGAAGCCAGTCCGATGAGTTCGGAAGCGCCCGAACCGGACGCGCCCGCCTCGACGGACGACGAGCGCGTCTCGGCGAAGCTGTTCGGCGAGTGGGAGGTCTCCGGCATCGAGTACGGCGACCCCTCGACGCAGCGCTACATCACGGTGACGCCCATCGCCCACACGATGGGGCGACACACCGACAAGCAGTTCAAGAAGTCGGAGCTGTCGGTCGTCGAGCGGCTCATCAATCGGCTGATGCAGACCGACGAGAACACCGGCAAGAAGCAGCAGGCCACCCGCATCGTCCGGGAGGCGTTCGACATCGTCCACGAGCGGACCGAGGAGAACCCGGTCCAGGTGCTCGTGACGGCCGTCGAGAACGCCGGTCCGCGCGAGGAGACGGTCCGCCTGAAGTACGGCGGCATCTCGGTCCCGAAGGCCGTCGACGTGGCCCCCCAGCGCCGCGTCGACCAGGCGCTGAAGTTCATCGCCCAGGGCACCTACAACGCGTCGTTCAAGACGCCGACCCCAGTCGAGGAGGCGCTGGCCAACCAGCTCGTCGGCGCCGCCAACTACGACCTGCAGGCGTACCCGGTCAGCCAGAAGGAAGAACAGGAGCGCGTCGCGGCGGCCGCTCGCTAAGTCGTTTTCCGTCTTCTCTCGGTTTCACGTCGCCCGACAGCCCCGCGGCCGGTCGCGGAACGGGAAGTCGAACCCGCCGCCCCCGGTTCAGCCCGCCACCGCGTCGACGACGACGCCGCGCTTCCGGTAGCCCTCGTAGACGGCCCAGACGAGCGACAGGACGACGGCGAGGATGACGTACGCGAAGTCCCAGTCGGACATCCAGACGGGGTATATCCAGGGGGCGACGTGGGACCACCGCTGGGCGGCCTCGTCGACGGACGCCTCGGCGGGCGTGCCGGCCGCCATCGCGGACATCCACCCCGCCAGCGTCGTGCTGTTGCCGGTGCCGGGTTCGAGGCCAGCGCTGCCGTTGACGTCGTAGGACCCGGAGACGTTCATGTCCTGCATCGTCGGGCCCGACGACTCCGTTTCGCCCCGCTCGGCGTCGTAAGGGCCCCAGCCGACGTAGTACTCCCAGACGATTTCGCCGGTGGGCGTCACCTCGATGACGCGGTGGTTCAGCGAGTCGGTCACCAGGGTGTTGCCGTTCGGCAGGCGGTCGGCGTCCCGGGGCCAGTTGAACTGCTCGGGGCCGCCGAGTTCCCAGACGAGTTCCCACTCGCAGTCGAGGCGGTTGCCGGCCTTCTCGACGCCCTCGGGCCGCTCGCACTCGTCGGTGAGGGCGTACTCGACGATGCGGTCGTTCTCGCTGTCGGCGACCAGCATCGTCGGCGTGCCGTCCTCGCTCTCGAAGTAGTCGGGGTTGTGCTGCTCGTTGAGCACGGAGTGGTTGCCGTCTTCACCGAGTTGCATCACGATGTCGCCGGTGGTGCGGTTGACGACGATGGCCTGGTCGAAGTTCCGCGGCGACAGGAGCAGGCGGTCCTCGCCGACGGGGTCGACGTCGTTGACGTGGCTCCAGTCCTCGTTCATCCCGCCGTCCATGTCGGCCGGGTAGTGCTCCCGGAAGTACCACTCCCAGGTGATCTCACCCTGCGTGCGGTTGTAGATGACGACCCGGTCGTCGCTGACGCCGGCCTCCTCGTCGTAGTTGCGCATGTTGGCAATGGCGATCTCCTCGTCGTTCAGGTAGGCGACGTCGTGGGTGTCGACCATCTCGGGGAACCGCTCGCCCCAGATCCGTTCGCCGGTCTCGGGGTCGTACTCGTGGACGAACGTCTCGCCGGGGAAGGTGTTGACGACGAGGAAGTTGCCGTTCGGCAGCGGGTCGACGTCGTAGAACCACCACGACTGGTCGACGGTGTCGACGGGCCAGTCGGCCTCGGAGCCGTTGAGCGTCCACTCGGTCTGGGCGCGGCCGTCGACGCCGACCAGTCCGGAGGGTTTCTTCGAACTGCCCTCGCCCTCGAAGTGGAAGCCCTGGATGCTGATGACGGTCTCGTTTTCGGCGACCGACTCCAGCGTGCCGCGCTGGTGGCTCGTCTCCTCGTAGGTCACGTAGGAGGCCGCAGCGGGCGTACACAGCGCGAGCACGAGGACGACGACGGCGGCACGAAACAGCCAGATTCGGGGAACGTCCCGCTCGGCGAGCGCCGAGCGGAGATCCGCACGCGGGGACATTGAATGTGAAATCGGCCAGAACAGGTAAATACCTTTCACATACGCAACGGGACGGGACCCGAGCCGGCCCGTCGGTGGGAGCGCACCGTCCCGGCCCGGCGGACCTCACTCGTCGACGTTCCCCCGGAAGCACAGGTCGGTGACGGGTTCGCCGAACAGTTCCGAGGACTCCTCGTGGGCGACCTCGTAGCCGTGCGACCGGTAGAAGGCGGCGCCGAGGTCGTTGGCCGCGAGAACGCGGAACCGTATCGACGGCCGATTGCGGTCGAGACACCAGGCCTCGAACCGCTCGAGGAGGCGGCTTCCGATGCCCTCGCCCCACCGGTCGGGGTCGACGTAGATGGCGCCGAGGACGGCCTCGTCGGGCGTGCCGTCGGCCGGGCCGCCGCTGACGTAGCCGACGACCCGGCGGTCGGCGTCGGCGACGAAGTAGGCGACGTCCTCGCGGTCGAGGGTCCGGGCGGTGGCGCCAGCGTCGTACCACTCGGCCATCGCCGTGTCGATGACGTCCTCGGGGAGGAAGTCGCCGTAGGCCGCCCGCCAGCCCCGGTCGGCGACCCGCAAGATGCCCTCGACGTCGTCCTCGGTGGCGGCGCGAATCGTGACTTCGCTCACGACTCCGGGATGTGGCGGCGTCCCCTTCAGTCCGCCGCTCGCTCGCCGCAGAGGGCGTACTCGCGGGTGACGTCGACGAGCGCCTTGCGGTACTCGGAGGCGTCGGGGTCGGCACCCAGCGACCGGAAGTGGGTCTTGAACGTCGACAGCGACACCTCGGGCGCGTCGGCGGCCGCCGCGTCCGCGAGGTCGTAGAGGCGGTGGTCGTCGTCGATGGCGTCGTGCCGCTCCAGCAGGGCGAGGGCGAAGGCGGCGTTGACGGCGGTGATCTCGGGGTCGGCGGCGCCCGTCCAGCGCTGCCACTCGCCGGGGGACGGGGGCGGCGAGTCCGCGACGGCGCCCGCCAGCGACGACTCGAGGAAGGCGACCAGTTTCCCGGTCGGCCCGATGTCCAGCGTGATGTCGTCGGCGTAGATGTCCTTCATGTGGTTGGCTATCTGGTAGCAGTGGGCCAGTTTCCGCCGCTCGACGCTGCGGCCCGCCAGGGCGAGAAAGAGCGCCTCCTCGGTCGACTGTACGTGGGAGGGGTGTTCCTCCTCGTAGCGGGCCATGTGTGCGAACTCGTGGAGGGCGAGTTCCCGTGCCATCGCGGAACTGGCGGTCCGCCGGGAGACGAGCAGTTCGTGGCGGTCGTCGTAGTGGCCCGCGACCGTCCGGTCGTCGGGGTCCTCACGGAACTTCACGACCACGGGCAACTCGAGGTCGTGCTCGGTCGCAAGCAGGTCACGGGCGCTCAGAAACGGCTCCGCCGGCCCACGCCCCGTCACGCGAACGTCCATGTCATCTACTGACAGGGGACCGGTCGGTTTGACTCTTACGGGGCCGGAACCCGGGGGGCCAACTACCGGCCCCGCCGTTCGACAGCCAGCGCGTCCGGGAGGGCCGGGCCGCGGCGGTAGGGGGCGACCTCGAAGGCGCCCAGCGTCGCGACGATGCGGCCGCCCGCGACGAGCGTGCCCCGGAGGACGACGCCGCGGCCGGTGACCGCGAGGTAGGGTACGTCGGCGACCGGCGCGGCCGCGAGGTCACCGCCCGCGGATTCGACGGCGTCGACGAGCGCCGCCACGAGCGGGTCGAGGGCGTCGGCCTCCCGGAGGACCGTCCGGTAGCGGTCGACGACGGCCGCCCGGTCGGTCGTCGTCTCGCCGTCCCAGCCCGCGGCGACGGCGTCCGCACAGGAGAGCGCACGCTCCAGCGTCGGGCGGTGGGTCTCGAGCAAACGCGTCCGGACCGCCTCGGCGAGCGTCACCGCGGGCCGTCCTCCGGGGACTCGTCGCGCCGGCGCGTCGACAGCACGAGCGTCGAGAAGTCCGTCTCGGAGATGTCGCCTCGCTCGAGGGCGTGGAGCCACCCCGCCCGGACCTCCCAGTCGCCGAGGAACTGACCGGCGCCGCCGGTGGCGAACGCCCAGAAGTGACAGTCCACGGGCTCCCAGCCGTCCCCGTGGGCGTCGACGAGTTCCGTACAGACGTTGCCGATGTCGCCGCTGTCGAGGCCGCCGGCGGCCGTCTCGTACTCGACGTGCAGCGTCTCGCCGTCGTCGGTCGACTCGCGGGCGTGCCGCTCGACGTAGACGCCGAGGCTCATCAGCCGTCGTTCGAGTCGGTCGACGACCTCGGCGTTCGACACCATACCGGGCGTTCGGCCCGAGCGAAAAGAAACCCCCGCCTACACGGGGTCCGGCGGCGTCTCCTGGAAGGCGACGGCGGCCTCGCGGAACTCGTCGGGGACGCGGGTCGGTTCGCCGGACTCGTCGACGGCGACGTGGACGAGGCCGCCATCGGCGACGAGGTCGCCGTCGTCGTCGCGGCACTCGTAGTCGAACTCGATGCTGGACTCCCGGATGGCGTCGACGCGGATGGCGTTGTGCAACCGGTCGCGGAACTCCGCCGGCTTCCGGTAGTCGAGGTCGACGTGGACGACGTGGACGTCCCACTCGGCCGCCCGCAGCGTCTCGTAGGGGTAGCCGATGGCCTCCAGGTACGCGGTGAACGCCTCGTCCTGGAAGGTGACGTAGTTGCCGTAGAAGACGACGCCCTGGGCGTCCGTCTCCTCGAACCGGACCGTGTTCTCGAACACTGCCTGCATACCGGGGAGGGACCGGCAGCGATGATAAAGCTGTGGCGGGCAGGTCCCCAGGGGCCGCGTGCCGGGCGTCGTCCCGTCGCTACCGAGAGGGCCGGCGGCCGTCCGTCGGCGCGGGGTCGACCGACGGCCGGCAAGCGTTGCCGTAACTGGTGGTTATAGAAACGTAGAGATATATGCACAGCATACATGAACAACGAGGATTCGCGGGGGAGCGACGCGGCGCCGCGTCCCGAGTTGGGCTTCGACACGCGGTGTCTCCACGTCGGCCAGGGCCCGGACAGCGGGACCGGCGCCGCCGCGCCGCCCATCCACCAGACCACCTCCTACGAGTTCCCGGACGCCGACGTGGCGGCCGACCGCTACGCCCTCGAGGACGACGGCAACGTCTACTCCCGCATCGCCAACCCGACCGTCGCGGCCCTGGAGGAACGGCTGGCCTCGCTGGAGGGCGGGACCGCCGCCCTGGCGACCGCCTCGGGGATGGCCGCGCTGGACGCCGCGACGCTCGTCCTCGCCGAGGCCGGCGACAACGTCGTCTCGGCGTCCTCCATCTACGGTGGCACCCACACGTACCTCACCCACACCGCCGGCCGGCGGGGTATCGAGGCGCGGTTCGTCGACACGCTGGACCCCGCCGCCTACGCCGAGGCCATCGACGAGAACACCGCCTACGTCCACTGCGAGACGGTCGGGAACCCGTCGCTCGTGACGCCGCCGCTGGAGGAAATCGCCGCCGTCGCCCACGACGCCGGCGTCCCGCTCGTCGTCGACAACACCTTCGCCACACCGGCGCTCTGTCGGCCGCTGGAGCACGGCGCCGACGTCGTCTGGGAGTCGACGACCAAGTGGATCCACGGCTCCGGGACGACCGTCGGCGGGATTCTCGTCGACGACGGCTCCTTCCCGTTCGGCGAGTACCCCGAGAAGTACCCCGAAATCGCCGGCGAGAACCCGGCCTTCGGCGGCCTGAACTTCGCCGAGCGGTTCGGCGACCGCGCCTTCGTCGCGGCGGCCCGCCAGCGCGGCGCCCGCAGCCTCGGCGACCAGCAGTCGCCGTTCGACGCCTGGACGACGCTGCAGGGCGTCGAGACGCTCGGCCTCCGGATGGAGCGACACTGCGAGAACGCCGCCGCAGTCGCGGAGTTCCTCGCCGACCATCCGGACGTGGCGTGGGTCGCCTACCCCGGCCTGGAGTCCCACGAGACCCACGACCTCGCCGCGAAGTACCTCGGCGGGCCGGCCGACGGCCCGTCCGTCGGTGGCTACGGCGGGATGATAGCCTTCGGTCCCGCGGGCGGCTACGACGCCGCAAAGCGGGTCTGCGAGGAGACCGAGGTGGCGAAGTTCCTCGCCAACATCGGCGACGCGCGGACGCTCGTCATCCACCCCGCCTCAACCACGCACGCCCAGTTGACCGAGACCGAACAGCGCGAGAGCGGCGTCACACCCGACCTCGTCCGGCTGTCGGTCGGCATCGAGGACGTCGAGGACATCGTCGCGGACCTGGACCGAGTCCTATGAGCAGCACCCGAGACGCCGTCTCGCTGGGCGAGTTCACCTTCGAGTGCGGGGAGTCGATCCCGGACCTCGAGGTCGCCTACGAGACCTACGGCGAGTTCACCGGCGACAACGCCGTGCTGGTGTGTCACGCCCTGACCGGCAGCGCCCACGTCGCCGGCGGCCGACGCCGCGCCGACACCGCCGGCCAGGCCCACGCCTGGTGGGACGACATCGTCGGGCCGGGGAAAGCCATCGACACGACCGAGTACTACGTCGTCTGTGCGAACGTTCCCGGGTCCTGTTACGGCACATCGGGACCGGCCTCGACGAACCCCGAGACGGGCGAGCAGTGGGGCACCGACTTCCCGGCCGTGACCGTCGGCGACTGGACCCGCGCCCAGCGCCGCCTGCTGGACGAACTCGGCGTGCCGTACCTCCACGCCGTCGTCGGCGGCTCCGTCGGCGGCATGAACGTCCTCGAGTGGGCCAAGCGCCACCCCGACCACGTCGACCGACTCATGGTCGTCGCCGCCGCCGCCCGCCTGGACCCCCAGTGTCTCGCCCTCGACGCCATCGCACGCCGGGCCATCACGACCGACCCCGACTGGAAGGGCGGCGACTACTACGGGGACGACCACCCGACGCAGGGGCTGGCGCTGGCCAGACAGATCGGTCACGTCATGTACCTCTCCAAATCGTCGATGGAGGACAAGTTCGGCCGCCGGTCGGCGGGGATGGACGCCGGCCGCGACACCTTCGACACCGACCCCGCCGCCGGCTTCTTCCCCTACCGGGAGGTGGAGTCGTACCTCGACTACCAGGGCGAGACGTTCGCCGAGCGGTTCGACGCCAACGCCTACCTCTACCTGACCCGCGCGATGGACAACTACGACCTGGCGGCGGGCTACGACTCGGACGCCGAGGCGCTGGCGGCCTTCGACGGCGAGGCGCTGCTGGTGAGTTTCACCGGCGACTGGCACTTCACGGTCGAGCAAAGCGAGGGACTGGCCGAGTCCTTCCGTGCGACCGACACCGACACCGCCCACCACGTCGTCGACTCCGAGCACGGCCACGACGCCTTCCTCGTCGAACCGGACCGCGTCGGGCCGCCGCTTTCGGATTTCCTCGCCGAGGGCATCGCCGGTAAGGCCGTCTCCGACACCACCGAGGACGACGGCGACGAGTACGCACCCGTCCACACGAGCCTCTTCGGCAAGTGACGATACCGGCCGAAACTGCCGAGAGCGCCGACGCCACCGAGCGTCGGACGACGCGGCCGCGCCGGGCCACACCGCCCGTCCACACCGCACGCCCGACCGGTCGAGTGTCCGGACGGACCGACGACGCGCCCCGACGACGCGTCGGGGACTGCGGCCAACGTTGACGCAGGTGGTACCGCTTAACACCGAGAGGCACGTCGTCCGAACGCATGTTCGACCGCGAGGACCTCTACACCGACTCGCTGCACGCCGGACAGGAAGCCGACCCGACGACCGGCGCGCGGGCGCCGCCAATCTACCAGACCACCTCCTACGAGTTCGAGGACGCCGAGCACGCGGCGGACCTCTTTGCCCTCCGGGAGCCGGGCAACATCTACTCCCGCATCATGAACCCGACGAACGCCGTCCTCGAGGAGCGGCTGGCGACGCTTGAGGGCGGCGTCGCCGCCGTCGCAACCGCCTCGGGGATGGCATCGTTCGACCTCGCGACGTTCGTTCTGGCGTCGGCCGGCGACAACGTCGTCTCGGCGTCGTCGCTGTACGGCGGCACCTACACCTACCTCACCCACACGGTAGAGCGCCGCGGCGTCGAGACCCGGTTCGTCGACACGCTGGACTACGAGGCCTACGAGGCGGCCATCGACGAGGACACCGCCTTCGTCCACTGTGAGACTATCGGCAACCCGGCGCTCGTGACGCCGGACTTCGAGCGGCTGGCCGACATCGCCCACGACGCCGGCGTCCCGCTGTTCGTCGACAACACCTTCGCCACGCCGGCGCTGTGCCGACCCATCGAACACGGCGCCGACATCGTCTGGAACTCGACGACGAAGTGGCTCCACGGCTCCGGGACGACCATCGGCGGCGCCCTCGTCGACGGAGGGAGCTTCCCGTGGGCGGAGCACGCCGAGCGGTTCCCCGAGATAGCCAAGCCGAACCCCGCCTACCACGGCGTGAACTTCGCGGACGCCTTCGGCGAGGCCGCCTTCGCGGCGACCGCCCGGACGCGCGGCATGCGCGACCTCGGCAACCAGCAGGCGCCGTTCGACGCCTGGACGACGATTCAGGGGCTGGAGACGCTCCCGATGCGGATGGAGCGCCACTGCGAGAACGCCATGGCCGTCGCCGAGTACCTGGCCGACCACCCCGAGGTGTCGTGGGTCACCTACCCCGGCCTGGAGTCCCACGAGACCCACGACGCCGCCTCCGAGTACCTCGACGGCGGCTACGGCGGGATGATAACCTTCGGCCTGGAGGCCGGCTACGAGGCCGCACGGACGACGGTCGAGTCGACGGACCTGGCCAGCCTGCTCGCCAACGTCGGCGACGCGAAGACGCTCATCATCCACCCCGCCTCGACGACCCACCAGCAGCTCACCGACGAGGAAAAGCAGGCCAGCGGCGTCACCGACGACCTCGTGCGGCTGTCGGTCGGTCTGGAGGACACCGACCGCATCATCGCGGACCTCGACGCCGCCATCGAGGCCGCGACCTGAGCCGCGCGCGTGGTCGACGCTCGCCGACTCCCGGGAGCGGCGGCTGCCGTCGTCTCAGCCGTCGTAGGCCGCGAAGACCACCAGTCCGAGGACGGCGACGACGACGTAGGCCGGCTGTGCGAGTGCGGTCTCGACGAGGGCATCGACCGGTACCCCGCCGGAGGCCTGCGCCTCGCCAGCACTGTCGGCGCCGGCGCCGGTCCCGAGGTGCGTCGAGACCGCGAGCGCGGCCAGGGCGCCGACAGCGACGACGACGCCGAGCGCGCTCAGGGGGTTGTCGTCGGCCCACCCGGCGAGGCTGTACACCGGCCACAGGAGCGTCCCGCGGAGTCCCATGCCCGCCGGTTCGGGACCGGCGCGAATAAAACCGCGTCAGACGAACTAGAGGACGCCCCGCGTCTCCAGTAGCTCCCGGAGGTCGGCCATCGACTCGACGACGACGTCACAGTGGGGTTCGACGGCCGGCTTCGGCTCGTAGCCGACCGCCAGACCCGCCACCTCCAGCATCGGCAGGTCGTTAGCGCCGTCACCGACCGCGACCGTCTCCTCGATGGCGACGCCGACCTCGCTCGCCAGGTCCTCGAGGGCGTCGTCCTTCGTCCCCTCGATGAGCGGTCCCTCGGCCTCGCCGGTCAGTTTGCCGTTCCGGGTCGGGAGGCGGTTGGCGACGACGGTGTCGACCTCGATTCCCTCGGCTGCCAGCGCCCGCTCGACGCCCCGCTCGAAGCCGCCCGTCAGGATGGCGACGTGGTGGCCCGCCTCCCGGAGCGCGGCGACGACGTCGGCGGCGCCCGGCCGCAACCGGACCGACGCGAACGCCTCCTCGACGCCCGCCTCCGAGAGGCCGTCGAGCAGTTCCGCGCGGGCGTAGAGGCTCTCTGCGTACGATATCTCGTCGTTCATGGCCCGCTCGGTTATCTCGTCGATTTCCCCGGCCACGCCGGCCTGCTCGCCGAGCAGGACGGTCATCTCCGAATCGGAGAGCGTCCCGTCGAAGTCGAAGGCGATGAGCATACCGGCTCTGGGCGGCGAGGGGTCACGAAAGCGTCGGTTCCGGCGGCGCTACCGGCGGCGCTCCTCGCGCCGGCGGACGTGTTCGGGGACGTCGGTCGGGTCGGCGTCGGCCCAGTCGGTCCACAGCACGAGCAGGCTCGGCAGGACGACGACGCTGCCGATGAAGGCGTAGAGGATGGTGAGGGCGGTGATGATGCCGAACTGCTGGAGCGGGACCAGGAGTGCGAGTCCGAGAATGGCGATGCCGCCGGCGGTGGTGGCCGTCGACCCCAGCAGCGCGCCGCCGGTTCCGATGATGGCCCGCTCCAGCGCCGTCTCGGTGCCGAGTTCGCGGTTCAACTCGTATACGTACCGTTCGGAGACGTGGATGGAGTAGTCGATGCCCAGCCCGATGGTGAAACTGGTGATGAGCCCCGTCATCACGTTGAACGGGATGCCCAGCGCCGCCATCGAGCCCGTGATCCAGGCGACGGCGAACACCACCGGCAGGAGGGTGACGGCGCCGAGGCTGGCGTAGCCCTCGACCCGGCGGTAGACGGCCATCAGGACGGCCAGCACGACCGCGAGCGTGATGAGGAAGCTGTTGATGACCGTCGAGAAGAGGTCCTCGGCGACCGCCTGGTTCATGATGGGCTGGCCGGTGGCGATGGCGTCCAGGCCGTCGCCGTCGACCGGTTCCGCCGCCGGCCGTATCGCGTCGGTTATCGTCGGCTCGCTCGCGGTGCCGTTCACCGGAACGACGATGCGGAGCGCGACGTACTCGCCGTCCTCGCGCTGAATCCAGTTGGCCGCGCCGTCCGGGGAGGCCTCGTAGAAGGCGTCGTACAGTTCCTCGAGGTTCCGGTCGGGGACGCCGTCGCCGTCGCCGTCGGCCGCCTCGAATACCTCGGCGAAGGATTCGTCGTCCTCCGCGAGGTTCGCCATCACCCGGACCGGGCTCTGGGTGCCGTTGGTGTTGTCGGGCAACACCAGGACCACGTCGGTCCGGTTGGCCCGGTCGGAGGCCGCCTGCACCCGCTTTAGGGTGTCGTCCCGCGTCACGTCGCCCCTGACGAGTATCTGTGTCGTCGTCCCGTCGTAGATGTACGTCGCGTTGTCGGCGAAGGCGATGTTCTCCTGTGCGGTGTAGTTGCCGGGCGCCAGCGGCCCCAGCCCCTCCATCCAGTCGGGCGTCTCCTCGACGAGGAGGTCCTCCTGTTCGAAGGTGGTGTCGACGGTGGCGGCGCCGCCGGCGGCGACGAGCGTGACGACGAGGGCGACCGCGACGACCGCTTTCGGGGAGAGGCGAGCGCCGGCGACGGGGACCGCGAGCACCGTCGAGAGCCGGCCGCCCTCGGTGCCGAACGCCTGCTGTCGCCGGTCGGCGCCGCCCGATTCGAGGTACTCGTCGAGTTCGAGCTTCAGCGCCGGAATCAGGAGCGCGAAGACGACGAAGGCCCCGAGGATGCCGACGGCGCTGACGAGGCCGAACTGCCGGATGGGCTGGATGCCGCTGACGAGGTTCGACGAGAAGCCGGCCGCCGTCGTCAGCGTCACCAGCGCCAGCGCGCCGGCCAGCCCCCCGAGGGCGGCGCCCATCGCCCCGCGGATGGAACGGGGACCGCCCTCGCCGTCTGCGCCGTCGTCGACCTGCATGACGGACGACGCCTCGCCGCCGGGTGGCCGCTCCTCGCGGTAGCGCATGAAGACGTGGATGGCGTAGTCGATGGACAGCCCCATCAGCAGGACGGGGACGGCGACGAAGAGCTGGTTGAACGTAACGTCGGCCCAGCCCATGAAGCCGAACGTCCACACGAGGACGAGACCGACCCCGAGCAGGCCGAGCAGGACGTCGTAGCCGTCCCGGTAGGCGTACAGCAACACGAGCAACACGAACAGGAAGGCCAGCGGGCCGACGATAGCGAGGCTGTCGAAGGACGACCGGCGGAGTTCGTCGTCGATGACGCCGTCGCCGAGGACGAGCGCCTCGCCGTCGACTTCCTCGTCGACGATGTCGGCCATCCGGGTCTGGGCGCGGGCCAGTTCCTCCGCGGAGACGTTCTCGCGGTGGGAGACGACGATGGCGGTCGATTCGGCGCTGCGGTCGGTCGGCAGGTACGACTCCGTCGGCACGGTGGCGAAGGCGCCGCCCGGCGGCCAGGTGTGGTCGATGTCGCCCATCACGAGCGTCACGGCGTAGCCGGTGTAGAGGCTCTGCTCGCGCTCGGTGAGGTTGGCCATCGCCGCTTGCTGGCGCTCCAGCGAGGGCCGCGGTTCGACCGTGATGTTGTCGGGGTCGACCCCCTGCTCGCGGCGTATCTTCACGATGGCGACGACGTTTGCGATGCCCAGCGGCTGCTGGTCGTCGACGAGCGTCGGCCCGACGACGGGATCCGACCTGATCCGCTCCTGGGCCCGCAACTGCTGGCGGTAGCTCTCCTTCGAGAGGGCGTTGCCGTCGCTCCGTATCACGAGGAAGGCGCCCGTCGAGTTCGGTGCCTGTCCGCTGAGGTTCTCGGCGATGTAGCCGTCGGCGGCGTGCTCGGGCGTCCCGCCGCGGAACTCCTCGAGGGTCGTATCCAGCGTGACGCCCGGCAGGCCGAATCCCAGGAGGACGACGACGGCGAGCGTGATCAGGACGACCTTGCGGCGGTGTTCGTTGACGACGACGTCGGCGAATCTGTCCAGCTTCATCGGAGGTCCTTCATCGGGGTCGGGCGGCGGGTAGTTCTCCGACCTTGCGAACGGCCGACACATATACCCATCGCCGCCGATCCGAGGCGACGCCGGAGACGGCTGAAGCGTCGAACGGCATCCTCGTGTTTATCGACCTTCGCTTTCGGCATTGTGTGATCACGTTCGTGTGCAGAATCCGGGTTTCGCCTCCGGCGAAACCGAGCGATGAAGAAAGGGTTATGCCTGCCCGTCGGGAGGGTACGTCCATGAAGGTACTCGTCACGGACCCCATCTCGGAGGCGGGGCTGGACGTGTTGCGCGACGCCGGCCACGAGGTCGTCACGAACTACGAAGCCGAGGGCGACGACCTGCTGGCGGCGGTCGCCGACGCCAACGCCTTGATCGTCCGCTCCGGTACCGAGGTGACCCGCGAGGTGCTCGAGGCGGCCGACGATCTCGTCATCGTCGGCCGCGCCGGTATCGGTGTCGACAACATCGACATCGACGCCGCGACCGACGAGGGTGTCATCGTCGCCAACGCCCCCGAGGGCAACGTCCGGGCCGCCGCCGAACACACCGTCGCGATGACGTTCGCAACCGCCCGCTCCATCCCGCAGGCCCACATCCGGCTGAGCGGCGGCGAATGGGCGAAAGGCGAGTTCCTCGGAACCGAACTGAACGGCAAGACGCTCGGCGTCGTCGGCCTCGGCCGCGTCGGCCAGGAGGTCGCCAAGAAACTCGACTCCCTGGGGATGGACCTGGTCGCCTACGACCCCTACATTTCCGAGGAGCGCGCCGAGCAGCTCGGCGCCGAACTCGCCGACCTCGACGTCGTCCTCGAGCGGGCGGACGTCCTGACCATCCACACGCCGCTGACGCCGGAGACGGAGGGACTCATCGGCGAGGCCGAGCTCGCCGAGATGGAGGGCGGCTACCTCGTCAACTGCGCCCGCGGCGGCATCGTCGACGAGACGGCGCTGGCCGAGGCCGTCGAGGACGGCATCCTTGAGGGGGCAGCGCTGGACGTCTTCGGCGAGGAACCGCTGCCCGCCGACAGCCCGCTCCTGGACGTCGACGACGTCGTCGTCACGCCGCACCTGGGCGCCTCGACGGAGGCCGCCCAGGAGAACGTCGCCACCTCGACCGCCGAGCAGGTCGTCGCCGCCTTCCGCGGTGAGCCGGTGTTGAACGCACTGAACGCCCCCTCGGTCGACGAGTCGGCGTTCCCGCGGGTCGAGCCGTACATCCACCTCGCGGAGACCGCGGGCAAGATTGCAGTCCAGTTGCTCGACAGTCGCCTGGAGTCGGTCGAGGTGACCTACGAGGGCGACATCGCCGAGGAGGACGTCGAACTCGTCACCGCGTCGGCGCTGAAGGGCGTCTTCCGGCCGCTGGAGTGGCAGGTCAACGCCGTCAACGCGCCCCGCATCGCCGAGGAGCGCGGCATCGGTGTCTCCGAGACCAAGCGCCGCCAGGCCGAGGACTTCCAGTCGCTCGTCACCGTCACCGTCAGCGACGGCGACGAATCCATCGGCGTCTGCGGCACCCTCTTCGCCGGCGACGACGCCCGCATCGTCCGGATCGACGGCTACCGCGTCGACGCCATCCCCGGCGGCAAGATGATGATAACGCGCAACACCGACGAACCCGGCGTCATCGGTCACATCGGCTCCGTCATGGGCAACCACGGCGTCAACATCGCCGGCATGTTCAACGCCCGCGAGACCATCGGCGGCGAGGCGCTGACCGTCTACAACGTCGACCAGGAGGTCCCCGACGCCGCCCGCGAGGAACTGGAGGCCGACGACCGCGTCATCGAGACGAAGTACATCAGCCTGAACGGGTAGACGGGCGTTGGCGTGCCGGCAGTCCACTCCGCCCGTCGGCCGCGGGCCGGAAGCGGCCGTCGCCGGAAACCGCGGGGAACGCGCTTGCTGTTTTCTCATCAGCAACGGAAAAGGTAAATCCCATAAGTGAGGGTGTAAAATCTCGACGTAGAAGCGAGTATGCTGCCGGAATTGGTCCTCCACGTCAGCGTCATCGTCTGTACCGTCCTCCTGGCGTACTTCGTCCTCGGGCTCGTCGCGTACCTCACATACACGCCACAGCAGGCGACCGAACCCGCCGAAGACGTCCGACTCGTCATTCCAACGATCGGCTCGGAGAACGTCCGGGACTCCCTGGAGACGTGTCTCGACCACCACCGCGAGATGTTCGCCGACTACGAACTCTACGTCCTCACCGACGAAGGGGCGGACCTCGAGACGGAGCTCCGGGAGTACCCCGGATACACGACGGTAGTCGTTCCGGACTCCTTCGAGTGTGAGGCCGTCGCCAAGGGCCGAGCGATACAGTACTTCATCGAGTCCGTCGTCGACGAGGAACCCGACTACTGGTACGGCTTCATCGACGACGACAATCTCGTCAAGGACGATCGGTTCCTCTACGAGATTCCCCACTACGAAGCGGAGGGATACGGCGCGATGAACGCGGTGCTGTCCCCGCGCCGCGGCGACTCGCTCGTCACCTACGTGATGGATCACGTCCGCCTGCTCGACGATCTCACGGTCTTTCGAGCGTTCACCGGACTGCTCGGGCGGCCCTACATCGGCTTTCACGGGGAGCTTCTGACCGTTCGCGGGGACGTCCTCTCGGAAATTGGGTTCGATCGCCACTCGATCGTCGAGGACTTCGCGTTCGCGGCGGAACTGATCGAGGCCGACGTCCGGACCTGGCAGTCCGGTACGCGCGTGAGCATCCTGAGTCCGCACACGGTACGGGACCTGTTCAAACAGCGGTCCCGGTGGTTCGTCGGAACGTGGAACCTCCTGTGGGACGCCTCCCCCCTCACGAGGCTCATGACCGGAGTTCGCATGGTCTCGTGGATCTGTGCGATCCTGGCGGGACCCGTCGCGGTACTGGCGTCGCCGTACGCAAGCAGCCTGTCGATCCCGGTTGTCCTCGCGGTCGCACCTTCGATTACGGGCGCGATATACGGAGTCACGTACCTCTACGGAATCGTCTCGGTCGATAAGTGGTGGCGGGGCGTGCTGGTGCCGTTCCTGCCGCTGTTTGCGGTGTTCGAAGCGGTGACGCCGCTGTACGCCGTGCTTTTTTCCGATCGGTCATTCACCGTCATCGACAAGTAAACTTCCCTCCCCTACTTCGATCGGGGGCCCCGACTCACGGCCCGCGAGATCACGTATCGCGCTGTCCTCCCGACCCGAATGCCCGTTTCCGCCGAGGGCGGAACCGGCGCCCTCGAGAGTGGGACCGCCGCCGCGTGCTAGATAGCGCGACGACCCCGATCAGAACCAGTCCGTCAGCCGCGCCCACAGGCCGTCGTCGCTCGTTTCGTTGCGCCGTTTCGCGTCCTCGAGTCTGCGCTCGTACTCGACGATGACGTCCTCGAGTCGTTCGTCTCGGGTCTCGAGTTCGCTCTCGAGGAACTCGGCCCACTGTTCGGCCGCCTCGCGGCGGCGCTCGCTTCGCCGGAGTTTCGCCTCCAGTCGCGCCACGCGCTCTCGCGCCTGCGCGTCGGTGGCGACCGGTTCGGACGGTGCGGATGCCATACCCGACGTGTGTCACCCAGTCACAAAAGAGTCAGTCAGACGCCCGTCATATCCGGCGAACGTCCCGCGTGATCCCGTGACAGGGGATTTTAAACAGGGTCCGATGACCGGGGGAACGCCTTTCGGAGTCGAAACCGACCCCTCGAACATGTCAGACGAGTCGAGCGGCCGGGACGCCGCCGGCGCCGAGCGGACCGAGCCCCGTCCGGGACCGGACGCGCTGTACGGCGACAACCCCACGCCGCCACAGCTGGAGAACGGGTTCGGCTGGGACGCCGACCCCCTCCTGGTCGCCGGACACGACGCCTACGTCGACGGCGAGTACCTCTATCAGGACTACGTCTACGACGACCACGGCGCCGACACCCGGTCGGTGTTCGACCAGCAGCCGGAGGGCCACACCATGGGCGGGTTCTACTCGCGGGCCACGGGCGACTACCGCTACCCGTCGGACCCCGACCGGTACGGCTACAACGCCGCCGACCTGCTGGAGTTCCGCGCCCGGCCGACCGACGAGGGCATCGCCTATCGGATCACGCTGAATACGATGCTGGAGCCGGACGCCGCCGCCGTCGCAATCGGCGTCGACACCGAAGCGGACCCCGACGACGAGAGCGGAGCGCGCCGGACAGACTGGGGGTACGGGCTGGGCGAACTCGGTGCGCCGGTCGACCACCGGCTGGTCACCTGGGGTACCGGCGCCGAACTCGACGGCGACCCCCTCGACGACGACCGCCTCGACGTCGACGTCCGCCGACAACAGATCGAGGTCGAGGTGCCGCTGGAGCCCGGCGGGGAGACCTGGCGCCACTACGTCGTCGTCGGCCTGTGGGACGACGGCGACGGCGAGTTCCGGGAGATCGCGGTCGACGCCGACCGGACCGCACCGGGCGGCCGGAAGGCCGGCCGCGACGCGCCGCCGGTGTTCAACGTCGGCTTCCGCTCGCCGGACCAGGAGCCGATGAACCGCAACGTCGACCTAGAGACGCTCGTCCCGCGGCTGGCGACGGTGCTGGCCAACGCCCCCCAGGAACTGCTGGCCGAACTGGAGGACCCCTTCGAGACCCTCCAGCGGTTCGGCCGGACCGCCAACCTGCTCGACCAGCTCGAGGACCCGCTGGACCTGCTGAACCCGCTCGGGAGCCCGTTCGACCCCTTCGAGGCGACGGGCCTCTCCGAACTGTTGAACGAACTCGACCGGTTCTGGCTCCTGGGCGAGATCGAAGGAGTGCCGCGCGTCCTCGGCGTGGGCAACTGGCGCGAGCACGCCCAGGCGGCGGCGCTGGCCGACCGCGATATCTCGCGGTTCGGTGCCGACGTCGACTTCGAGAAGCTCGACGCCGGCGTCACCGAGCGGGACCGCCCCGACTCCGGGTTCGTGACCTACCTCTACCCCTCCCGGCACGACTTCGGGGCGGGCGTCGACCCCCACGCCAACGTCCTCCAGGGCCGCATCCAGCCGTACGGCGTCTACGTCCCCGACGACGTCGACCTCGACGACGAGGACGTGCCGATGGTGACGGCGCTGCACTCGCTGGGGAACTGCTACACCCAGTACCGGGTGTGGATGCCGGGCTACGTCGAGGCGCTGGCGGAGGCGACCGACGGCGTCGTCTTCATGCCCCAGACCAGGGGACCGGGCATCTGGTACAAGCGGCGGGCCGAACTCGACGTCTTCGAGGCCTGGCGCGACCTCGAACACCGCGTCGACGTCGACCGCTCGAAGGTGTCGGTTACGGGCTACTCGATGGGCGGCTTCGGCGCCATCATCGTGGCGACGAAGAACCCCGACTGCTTCGGGCGGTGTTTCGCGGTCGTCGGCCCGCCGGCCGAGGACCCCCTCGAGGGGCCGACGAGCAACCTGCTCGCCACCCCGTCGGTCCTGATGCAGGACCTCTTCGGCGGCGAGGACGGCGGCCGGCTCTTCTCGATATTCACCGAGGAACCCGAAAACGCCCTGCGGTTGACCGACAACCTCCGGCACGTCCCGATGCTGCTGTGGCACGGCGGGACGGACCCGCTCGTACCCCTCCTGGGTCCGACCAACTACGCGACGAAGCTCCGTTCGCACGGCTACCGCCACCAGATCGACGTCTTCCCGGCCGCCGACCACTTCTTCCTCGCGTTGCAGGACCGCTGGGAACGCGGTCCCGACTACCTCGCCGACACCGACAAGCCCGAACGGCCGGCCCGCGTGACTTTCCGGCACGTCCCCGAGTTCGACTACCCGGAACTGGACGTCTACCACGACGGCGCCTACTGGGTGACCGACGTGCGAACGAGCGAGGCGGCCGACAGCGGTCTCGTCGACGCCACGTCGCTGGCGGACGGCTACGCCGAACCGAGCGCCGAGACCTACACCCGCACGGGAACTACGCCGCTTGCCTACACCGCCAGCGGCGTCGAGTGGAGCGACCCCGAGGAGGACGTCCGGGGACCGGCGAACGCGCTCGAACTCGAACTGCGGGGCGTCGAGACAGCGACGATATGGGTCGAGAGCGCGGGGCTGGACCCCGGCGAGGAACTGACCGTCGACGTCGACAGCGACACCGCGGCGACGCTGACCTTCAGGGGCTCCTTCGGGAGCCAGCGCCTCGACGTCGAACCCGGAACCTCGACGCTGGTGGTCGAACCCCTCGAACGACCCGAGGCGTGAGCCGACCCGAGTGCTTAAACGTCTTTAAATTCTACACGGGGTTGATAATGGTCGCACTTAAATCTGCAAGCTCTTTCAGGCTAAATGTACTTCCCGTCGGGAGGGTACTCTAGCGGTATGTCGAAGGAGTACGGTGCTTCCGAGAGCGAATCGGAGGAGGAGGCACCGTCGTCGCCACCCCGTCCGGGACCGGACGCGCTGTACGGCGACAACCCCACGCCGCCACAGCTGGAGAACGGCCCCGGCTGGGAGGCCGAGCCCCTGATGGTCTCGGGGTGTGACGCCTACGTCGACGGCGAGTACCTCTATCAGGACTACGTCTACGACGACCGCGGCGCCGACACCCGCTCGTGGGTCTCGGGGTCGCCGACGAACGCCAGTTCGCTGGGCGGCGTCCTCTCGCAGCCGACCGGCGACTACCACTACCCCAACGACGTCGAGCGGTACGGCTACAACGCCGCCGACTTACTGGAGTTCCGCGCCCAGCCGACCGAGGAGGGCGTCCGGTACCGCATCACGCTGAACACGATGCTCGAACCCGATGCCGCCGCCGTCGCCGTCGGCATCGACACCGAGGCCGCCCAGGACTTCGAGGGCGGTCCCGAGCGCCGCACGGACTGGGGGTACGGACTCGGCGAGTTGGGCGCCCCCGTCGACCACCGGCTGGTCACCTGGGGCACCGGCGCCGAACTCGACGACGAACCCCTCGACGACGACCGCCTCACGGTCGACGTCCGTCGCCGGCAGATAGACGTCGAGGTGCCGCTGGACCCGGGCGAGGAAACCTGGCGCCACTACGTCGTCGTCGGCCTGTGGGACCCGGCGACCCGCGAGTTCAAGCAGGTCGCGGTCAGTCCCGACGACGAACGCCCCGGCGGCGCGAAGAAGGGCCGCGACACGCCGCCGGTGTTCAACGTCGGCTTCCGCTTCGACGAGCCGTACAACCGGAACCTCGGTCCCGTCGACGTCGGTCGCGGGCTCTTCGATTTGCTGGACGTGACCGGCATCGGTCACAGCATCCTCGAACAGATACTCGACCGCTCGCCGCGCGTCCTCGGGGAGGGCAACTGGCGCGAACACGCCCAGGCAATGGCGCTGGCCGACCGCGACATCTCGCGGTTCGGCGCCGACGTCGACTTCGGGAAGCTCCGCGACCGCGTCACCGAGCGCAACACCCCCGAGTCGGGCATCGTCTCGCTGCTGTACCCCTCCCGGTACTACCTCGGGGAGGGCATCGACACCGACCACGACATCCTCGAGGGCCGGATCCAGCCGTACAGCGCCTACATCCCCGAGGACCTCGAGGAACCGGCGCCGATGGTGATGCTGCTGCACTCGCTGAGCTGTTCGTACACCCAGTACGCCGTCTACACGCCGAACCTGATAAAGGACATCAGCGAACCGAACAACGCCGTCGTCCTGATGCCGCAGGCGCGGGGGCCGGGGCGGTGGTACAAGCGGGAGGCCGAACTCGACATCTTCGAGGCCTGGCGCGACCTCGAGACGAGAGTCGACATCGACCGCAGTCGCGTGACGCTGGGCGGCTACTCGATGGGCGGTTTCGGCACCTGCGTGCTGGCCGCGCAGTGTCCGGACCTGTTCGGCCGCGGCTTCTCGGTCGTCGGCCCGCCGACCGAGGACCCCATCGAGGGCGTCACCGGCGGGCTGATTCGGGCGCCCCCGTCGCTGACGACGGACCTCTTCGGCGGCGAGGGCGGCGGCCAGGTCCTCAACGTCTTCACCGAGGGGCCCTCCAGCGCCCTGGAGATAACCGAGAACCTCCGGCACGTCCCGATGCTCGTCTGGAACGGCCTCGGGGACCCGCTGGTGCCGGTCATCTCGCCGGACAACTACGCCCGCCGACTCCGGAAGCACGGCTACCGCCACCAGTTCGACGTCTTCCCCGCCGAGACCCACCTCTCCTTTGGCGTCCGGGACCGCTGGACCGGCATCCCCGAGTTCGTCTCCCGGAGCAAGGTCATCCGCAACCCCCGCCGGGTGACGTACAGGCACCTCCCACGGCTCGACCACCCCGAGGTCGACCTCGTCCACGACGGCGCCTACTGGGTGTCGGACATCCGAACCCGCGAGGACCGCAACTCGGGGCTCGTCGACGCCATCTCCTACGCCGACGGCTACGCCCCGCCCGAGGTCGGCACCTTCACCGAGTACGGCCGCCAGCCGCGACGGCACCTCAGCCGCGGCGTCCAGTGGGAGACGCCGCCCATCGACGCCCGGACCGCCCCGGAGAACCGCCTCGAGGTCCGACTGGAGGGCGTCGACTCGGTGACGCTGTGGGTCGAGGAGGCCGGTCTCGACGTCGACGACGAGTTGACCATCGACATCGACAGCGACGCCCCGGCGACGATCACGCTGGCGACGGCGTTCGACACCCACGACATCGAGGTGCCGGCCGGCGAGTCGACGAAGAAAGTCCTGCTCGGGGAGCGCGGTCCCGAATCCGGCGCGCTGGCCTAAACACCGTCAAAAGGCGGCCACAATCCGTGGGTTGTGCCGGAGTTGTCGGCTTCCTCCCCGGCCTACTCGCGTCGTCCTTCCGACTGGCGTCGGAAGTCCTCGCTTCTTGAGGCCGGAGGCTCCGCCTCGAAACCGCTGACCGGCCGCCGACACCGTTGCGGGAACGCCCCGGCGTGGGACCACGTCGGTGCCGGACCGCGTGAAGGCTGGGGTTCCTGCGTCGCAGTCCGGACCGGGTACCGTTCGGGTGCCCCCTCCCCAGAAGCACGGTAACATCCCACACTATCATAACCCATCTGCCGGCTATGCACAGTTATTTATTCATCTCTCCGCCGGGTACCGGCCAGCCAGACCGGATCGGTGCCGGCCCCCTCGCGGGGGTCGCGCTGTCGTTTCGACCGCGGCGCCGGTCGGTCGCTGCCCCCGGGACAGCGGACGTGCGAACGACGGCCCGACGACGGGACTGCGGTAGGGTTAAGGACGACGTGGCACTGGATACGAACGTTCGATGGAGTCCGTATTCCTGGCGGTCGCGCTCCCGTTCCTCGCCGTCGTCGCCCTCCCGCCGCTGCACCGGGTCCTCGGCGACCGGGTGGGCTACGTCGGTGCCGCCGTCGCGGTCGCCTCCTTCGGTCTCGTCGCGTCCCGGCTCGGCACCACCGGGAGCGGCGCAGTCGCCTGGGTGCCCTCAATGGACGTGGCGCTGCGACTCCGCGTCGACGCCTGGGCGCTGCTCTTCGCACTCCTTGCCAGCGGCATCGGCGTCCTCGTCTTCGCCTACGCCGCCCGCTACATGCACGGCAAGCCGTCCCTCGGACGATTCTACGCGGCGCTGTCGGCCTTCATGGGTTCGATACTCGGCGTCGCCTTCGCCTCGGACCTGGTGGCGCTGTTCCTCTTCTGGGAACTGACGAGCGTCTGCTCGTTCGTCCTCATCGGCTACCACACCGAGGACGCGGAATCGCGCTACTCCGCCCGGATGGCGATGATAATCACCGTCGGGGGCGGTCTCTGTCTGCTCGTCGCGCTCCTGTTGCTGTCGGTGGCCAGCGGTCCCGCCCTCGGCGCCCGCACGTTCGACCTCGCGGCGATGCTGGCGAACGAAGGGACGATACGGGCGATGCGGGCGGCGCTCTCGGATTCGGGGCTGTTCGTCCCCGTCCTCGTCCTCGTGGCCGTCGCCGCCGGCGCCAAGTCCGCACAGGTGCCGCTTCACTTCTGGCTGCCCAACGCGATGGTCGCCCCGACGCCCGTCTCGGCGTTCCTCCACTCGGCGACGATGGTGAAGGTCGGCGTCTACGTCCTCGGGCGGGTCCGGCCGCTCTTTCTCGGCGAGGCGTGGACGCTCCTGGTCGCCACCGTCGGCCTGGCGACGATGACCGTCGGCGCCGTCCTGGCCGTCACCGCCAACGACATCAAGGAACTGCTGGCGTACTCGACGGCGAGCCACCTCGGCCTGATGGTCGCCGGGTTCGGCTTCCGGACCCACTACGGCGCCGAGGCCGGCGTCTTCCACCTGTTCAACCACGCGCTGTTCAAGGCGGCGCTGTTCCTCGTCGCCGGCGTCGTCGCCCACGAGGTCGGGACGCGACGCCTCGACGACCTCGGAGGGCTGTACCGGGACCTCCCGATTACCGCCGCAATCGCCGGTGTGACCGTCCTCAGCATGGCGGGCGTCCCGCCGTTCGGCGGCTTCTACTCGAAGGAACTGCTGTTCAAGGCGGCCTGGGAGACCGGCCTCGCCGAGGGCGGTCTCTACTGGCTGTACCCGGCGGTCGCGGTCGGCGCCAGCGTCTTCACCGTCCTCTACTCGCTGCGATTCCTGAGTGCCTTCCTCGGCGAACGGCCGGCGACCGTCGAGGACGTCGCCCGGCCGCCGGTCGCGCTGGTCGCGCCGCCCGCCCTCCTGGCCGCGCTCACCCTCGTCACGAGCGTCGCGCCGGGGCTGGCAATCGAGGCCGTCGTCGGCGACGCCGCCGCCGTGACCGCCGTCGAAGCGGTCGACGTCACGGCGAAGATTCCGACCGAACCGAGCGGACCCGCGCTGATGAGCCTCGCGGCGCTGGTCGTCGGCGCCGCCGCCTACCCCTCGGTCGACCGGGTCCGAAACGGCATCGCGCGGTTCGAGGCCGGGTCGACGCTGGCCCGCCCGACGAACCTCTACGACTGGCTGCTCGACGAAGTCGAGTGGGCCAGCGACCGACTGGACGCGACGGTCCACGGCGGCCCGTTGCGGACCCACGTCACCTGGGTGCTGGCGACGACGTGCGCGCTCGTCCTGCTGGGCTTCCTCTCGACGGGGGTTGCCGTCCCGCCGACGGGACCGCTGGCGCCGACCGCGATGATACTCGTGCTGGCGGTGGCCGCGGTGGCCGCGGTGGCCGTCGCGGCCGCGCCCTCCCACGTCGCCGGCGTCCTGACGCTCGGCATCCTCGGGTTCATGGTGGCGGTCTTCTACGTGCTGGCCTCGGGCCCGGACCTCGCGCTGACGCAGCTGGTCGTCGAGACGCTGTTGCTCGTGGTCTTCCTGCTCGTCATCGAGGAACTGCCGGCCTACTACGCCGAACTCCGGGTCCGCGTCGCCGCCCGCGACGCCGCGCTGTCGGTGCTGGTCGGCGCGACGGCGTTCGTCGCCGTGCTCGTGGCCGCGCCGGATCAGGGCCTGTCGGAGACGGCGGAGTGGTACGTGAACAACGCCGTCGAGGAGGGCGGCGGCACCAACGTCGTCAACGTCGTGTTGACGGACTTCCGGGCGTTCGACACGCTCGGCGAGGCCGCCGTCATCCTGCTGGCGGCGGCGTCGGTGCTGGTGCTGCTCGCCATGCGCGACAGGGGTGAGACCGGATGACGACGACCATCGTGCGGACGACGGCCCGCGTCGTCGTCCCCATCGTCCTCGTCGTCGCCACGTCGCTGTTCCTCGGCGGCCACAACGCCCCCGGCGGCGGCTTCATCGGCGGCGTCCTGACCGTCGGCGCGTTCGTCCTGGTGTACGTCGCCTACGGCCTGGACTACCTCGAGGTGGGCGTCCTCGACCGCGAGGTCGACCCCGGCGGCGGCATCCTCGAACACCGGACCGTCGCCGCCTACCGCCGGCTGTTCACCCTCGGTCTCGGAATCGCCCTCGCCAGCGGCCTCGCCGGGATGCTCTTCGGCAAGCCGTTCCTCTACCAGCACCACGACTACGTCCACGTGCCGGTGCTCGGCGAGTACGAACTGGCGTCGGCGCTGGTCTTCGACGTCGGCATCTACTGCGTGGTCGTCGGCGGCCTGCTGGCCATCCTGTCGGTGGTGGGCGCCGAATGACCGCCGTCGAGCGCGCCGCCGAACCCGCCCTGCCGGGAGGTGACCGCCGGTGACGCTGGCCGTCGCGGCCGCCGTCGGCGTCCTCTTCGCCGTGGGCACGTTCCTCCTGCTGCGGGACGACGTCGTCCACGTCGTCTGGGGGGTCGCCGTCGTCTCGCAGGCCGCCAACGTCTACCTCATCGGGATGGGGGGCATCCGGGAGGGGACGGCCGACTCGGTGCCGGTGCTGGCCTCGAAGAAGGGCCCGTTCCCGGCGACGGCCGACCCGCTGGTGCAGGCGCTCGTGCTGACCGCCATCGTCATCAGTTTCGGCATCACCGCCTTCGCGCTGGTGCTGTCGTACCGCGGCTACGAGGAAAACGAGAGCATGGACCTCACGGAGTGGGAGCGATGACGGGAACGCTCGTCGTCGCGCCGCTGCTCGTCGTCTTCGGCACCGCCGTCGCCACGCTCGCCGTCCGGAGTCGCCCGCGCCTCCAGCGGGCCACGAGCGTCGCCGGCGTCGCCGTCTACGCCGCCGCCGTCGCCGCCCTGGCGTGGACGGTCGTCCTGTCGCCCGACGCGCCGGGCGCCGTCGCCTACCAGGTCGGCGGCATCCGGGCCCCGCACGGCATCACGCTCGTCGCCGACGCCCTCTCGGCGTTCATGCTCTCGCTCGCGGCGGTCGTGGGCCTGTACGCCGTCGCCGTCTCCGTCCGCTTTATCGACCGCCGCAACCAGCGGACCTACTACCACCCCACCTTCCAGTTGCTGCTGGTCGGCGTCACCGGCGCCTTCCTCGCCGGCGACCTCTTCAACCTCTTCGTGTGGTTCGAGGTGACGCTGATGGCCAGTTACGTCTTCGTCGCCTTCTACGGCGGCGCCGAGCACACCGCCGCGGCGATGCGGTACCTCGTTTTGAACGTCCTCGGGAGCGTCTGCATGCTCGTTGCCGTCGGCGGTCTCTACGCGACCGTCGGGACGCTCAACATGGCCGAGATGGCCCAGCGACTCGTCGCGTCGCCGGCCAGCGTCCGGGCCGCACCGCTGGTCGGCTTCGGCGCGCTGCTCTTCGTCACCTTCGCGCTGAAGGCCGGCCTGGCCCCCTTCCAGTTTTGGGTGCCCGCCGCCTACCGGGCGGCGCCGATGCCCGTCGCGGCCGTGCTGGCCGGCGTGACCAAGAAGGTCGGCATCTACGCCATCGTCCGCCTGTACTTCACGGTCTTCGCCGGCGCGGCGGTGTCGGTCCGCGTGCCCGGGCTCCCCGGCACCTCGCCCCTCGCGGCGCTCGCACCCGTCCTCGGGGTGGCGGCGGCCGCAAGCGTCCTCGTCGGCGGAATCGGCGCGGTGAACCGCGACAGCGTCGACGGCCTGCTGGCGTACTCCTCCATCGGGCAGGTCGGCTTCATCGCCGTGCCGATTGCAGTCGCCGCGGCCGACCCGTCGCTGCGACGCCTCGGCCTCCTGGCCGCGCTGATCTACGCGCTGCACCACGCCCTGACGAAGGGGCTGCTCTTCTTCGTGGCCGCCGTCGTTCGGGACGTGGCGGGGACGACCCGCCTCGCGGAGGTGGGCGGTCTCGGCCAGCGGTCGCCGATCCTCGGGGCCGTCTTCTTCGTCGGCGGCCTCTCGCTGGTCGGCATCCCCCCGCTGGCCGGCTTCTTCGGCAAACTGCTGGTCTTCGAGGTGGCCGCCGCACGCCTGACCGCGGCGCCGACGCCCGCGGCCGTCCTCACCGTCCTCGTCCTGCTCGTCGGCGCGCTCCTGACCATCGTCTACACGACGCGGGCCTGGATGAGCAGCGTCTGGGGCGTCGAGAGCGAGCGCGTCGAGACGGGGAGCGTCGACCGCCCGCTGGTCGCGCTGGTGGCGACGCTTGCGGTGCTGGTCGTCGCCGTCGGGGTCGGCTTCGAGCCGGTGTACCGGTTCGCCGACGCCGCCGCGGGGGCCGCGCTGGACACCGACGGCTACGTCGAGGTCGTGCTGGGGGGTGCGGGGACGTGAAGGTCCGGCGGTGGCCCGCGACCGGCGTCGTGTTCGCGGTCATCTGGGTGTTCGTCACCGGGCCGGCGCTCGCTCCCGTCCCGCTCCTGCGAGCCGCCGTCGCCGGTCTCGCGGTCGGACTCCCGGTCGCGTACGTGTTCCGGCGGCTCTACGCGCCGACGGTCGACCTCGCCCGGGTCGCCGGCGCGACCCCCGCGCTCGCCCGGTACGTCCTGACCTTCGTCCGGCAGATAATCGTCGCCAACCTCGACGTCGCCTACCGGGTGCTCGCGCCGGGGATGCGGCTGGAACCGCAGGTGGTGTTCGTCCCGCTGCGCGTGGAGACGGCGCTGGGCGTCACCACCATCGCCAACAGCATCACCATCACGCCCGGGACAGTGACGCTGGACCACGACCCCGAGGAGAACGGTCTCTACGTCCACACCATCGACGGCCGCGACATCGACGCCCTCGTCGACCCCATCCGCGAGTGGGAGGACTACGCGCTGGCCATCTTCGACGAGGACGCCGACCCGGCCGACCCGACGCCCGCGGTCCGGGTCCACCCCTCCGACTACCCGCCGGAACCGAAGACGATACCCGAACCGGGCGTCGGCGAGGCGCCGGGCGTCGGGGGGGGCGCCGACTCCGGCGCGGAGACGGGAGGTGACGGCGATGGCGGGTGAGGCGCTGGCCGCGGCCGCGGTCGACGCCGCCCTGGTCGTCGTCGCGGCGCTGTGTCTCCTCTGTGGCTACCGGGTCGTCGAGGGACCGACCGTCCCCGACCGGGTGGTCGCACTCGACGCCATCGCCACCAACGTCGTCGCCATCGCGGTGCTGTTCGCGCTGAAGACGGGGCGCGGCCTCTACGTGACCGTCAGCCTCGTGCTGGCCATCATCGGCTTCCTCTCGACGGTCGCGGTCGCGAAGTACATCACCGAGGGCGACATCATCACGAGGCGGGAGTGATCATGAGGGAACCGACAACCGACGAGACGGCCGGGGCGAATCTCGGGGGAGGCGAGCCGTGAGCGCGGCGCTCGTCGAGACCGTCCGGAACCTGACCGTGGTCGCGCTGGTCGCGTCCGGGACGTTCTTCCTCGCGGTCGGCACCCTCGGACTGCTCCGGCTTCCGAACGTCTACAACCGGATGCACGCCACCAGCAAGCCGACCACGCTCGGGACCGCCGCGGTCTTTCTCGCCGGGTTCGTCCGGTTCGGCCCCGGCGGCGCCGGCCTCGCGTCGCTCATCGGCATCGTCTTCCTCTTTTTGACGGTGCCGACGGGCGCACACATGATCTCGCGGGCCGCACAGAAGACCGGCGTCGAGTTCCTCGTCGGCGTCACCTGGCCCGGCCCCGGCGAGAACGAGCGCACGCGGGACGACGAGCGGGACGACGGCGAATCGGACGATCCGGGCGAGGAGTAGGGAGTTATAGGGGACTGACATCCCACTCGCTTCACTCGTGAATCACAGCCAATCGGTAGTAATGTACGTCACTGTATTCATCGCTTCTCGACTCGGGAACCTTTCGATAACGCGCTGGATGATATGGTAGAGTTCGTGCGCGGGGAGCGACTGGTCGGAGACGTAGAATACGCCACTGTGAGAGTCTGCCGGCATCTGCACAAAGTCGTCGTCGCTGGTGACGATGAGGCGGCCCTCTCGGACGGCGTACAGACGAATCGTTGTGTCGTCGACGCCTTCGCCCAATTCGTTCACATCGACGACACGCTCTACATCGTGGCCTGCTTTGTCGAGTTTGTCGGCCAGCGGAGCCGCGATGTTCTCGTCAAGCAGAAACGACACCCGCATACCTACGATTCCGGCAGATCGTCGGGACCGGTGACGATTTTCGGGTCCTCTTTTGCGGCTTCGTGTAGCTCTCGACGGCGTTCCTCGACCGCCCGCATCTCTTCGGGGTGGTCGTGATAGTACGCCAGTGCGTGATAGACGTCCGAAGCAGTGAGGTCAAAGCGGTCTGCTACCGTCTGGGCGCTGAGGTCGCGCTCTTCGACCAGCGCGTGGATGTGGCTCACGGTGATTCGCCGGTCCCGGATATGGGGCTCGTCGTGAATACCCGACTCGTCACCCGAGATGACGGTGTTCATCTGCTTCGACATAGCGTAAAATACCATCGCAGTGGCCTTCAGTCTTTGCCGGTGCAGGCAGTCGCGGGCGTGTTGTCGTCGACCAACGAAACGTCTCCCGAACCGCTCGATACGCAGTCACGTTCGTTCGGCTACCTCTCCGAAGTGAGGGTGCAAACAAGCTCCGTGAGCGGTTCTATGACGCTCTCGGCTACAACAGCCCGCGAAGCCGGGCGAACAGCCCACCGTCGCCGTCGCCGGAGACGTCCTCGCCGGCCAGGTGCGCCAGCACGTCGTCGGTGTCGTTGGGCACCGGTTCGGGGTCGCCGCCGGCCGCCGCCGCGGCGTCGGGGTCCTTCAGCAGGTGGCCGGTCGTCAGACAGACCACATCCTCGCCCGACCCGACGACGCCCGAATCGCGGAGTTTCCGGAGGCCGGCGATGGAGGCCGCCGAGGCAGGTTCGACGCCGACGCCCTCGCCGGCCAGCGCGCGCTGGGCGTCCGTGATCTCCTCGTCGGAGACGGCGACGGCGGTCCCACCCGTCTCCCGGATGCCGGGCAGCGCCTTCGGCGCGTTGACGGGGTTGCCGATGCGGATGGCGGTCGCCACCGTCTCCACGTCGTCCCACCGCTCGATGCCGTCGGCGTCGGACTCGATGGCCTCGACCATCGGCGCCGCCCCCTCGGCCTGGACGCCGGTGAGTTTCGGCACGTCGCCGGGCGCCAGGTCGCCGCCGGCGACCATCTCCCGGAAGCACTTGTAGAGAGCGGCGGTGTTGCCCGCGTTGCCGACCGGCAGGACGATTCGGTCCGGGAACCGTCCCTCGTCGGCGTAGAACTCCTCGAGTATCTCGAGGCCGATGGTCTTCTGGCCCTCCAGGCGGAACGGGTTCAGCGAGTTCAGCAGGTACGCCTCGCCGCGGTCGGCCAGTTCCTGGACGATGTCGAGACACGAATCGAAGTTGCCGTCGACCTCCAGGATGCGTGCGCCGTGGAGGCTCGCCTGGGCTATCTTGCCGGCGGCGACCTTCCCCTCGGGCAGCAACACGAGCGTCTGCAGGCCGGCGCGGGCGCCGTAGGCGGCCAGCGCCGCCGACGTGTTGCCCGTCGAGGCACAGGCCAGTCGGTCGACACCCAGCTCCTGGGCGACACGGACGCCGACGGTCATCCCGCGGTCCTTGAACGAGCCGGTGGGGTTCATCCCCTCGTGTTTGACGCGGAGGTTTCGGACGCCGACGGACGCCTCGAGGCGGGGGACGTAGTGCAGCGGCGTGTCGCCCTCGGGAAGGGTTACCCCCGAGTCGAAGGGCAGGGCGGCGTCGTACCGCCAGACGCCCGATCCCTCGAAGTCGTCGAAGGTGGGGTACGTGTCGTAGCGAGCCTCCAGCAGGCCGTCGCACTCCTGGCAGGTGTAGCGGACCGACTCGAAGGGGGCGTGGTCGTGGCCGCACTCGATGCAGCGCAGCCAGACCCCGTCGTCGGCGACTGCCGGCTCCGTCGGGGCGTCGGGGAGCGTTAGCTCGGCCATCGGTCGATGCTGGCGGCGAGCGGGCAAAAAGGGGGCGGTCGGCGCCGGACTTGCGGCCGTTCAGACGTCCCGGACGTAGCCGTAGTGTCGCATGCACTCGGCCATCTCCTCGGGGGTGTCGTGCTTGTGGAGGGTCGTCGGCGTGTCGCAGTAGTACGTCTCCCCATCGAACCGCAGCGTCATCTCCTCGGGACTCCCGAGTACGTCGGTCCGCACGACGAGCCGTTCCCGCTGGCGGAGACGCTCCAGTAGCTCCTCGGTGTCGTGTTCGCCGGCCTCGACGACCGTTGGACCGCTCATACCGCCACGAGGACCGGGACCCACTTGACGCCTTCCAAAGCCGGCCGTCCGTCAGCCGAATGTCTGACAGGCGGTAACACTTAACACATACCCTCCTCAAGCGACGTCTGTAGGGCGATACTGCCCGGAACGAACCATGCCAGCGCCACTCCAAGACGACGGCGACAGCCCCGAGACGACGAGTACCCGCTGGGCCGAACTCCACCTCGAGAGCGGCGAGGTGGTCATCTACGACACCGAGGAGCCGACCGCCTGGATTCAGTCGTCGGGCGCCGTCTCACTGGAGGCGCTGGTCTGAACGCTACTGGCCGGGGAACTCGTCGATCCGCTCGTGGACGTATGCGGCCCACTCGTTGAGCGTCTCGTGCATCAACTCGCGGGCCTCCGCGGGCGGCGTCGCGCGGTACTGGTAGACGTGGCCGCCGCTGTCGAGCAGGCGCCGCTGTCTGTCGGCAAGCCCCTTCTCCCGGAGCGTGGCGAGCCCGCGGTTGACGTTGCTCCGGTCTCGGTCGACCCTGTCGGCCAGTTCCGCGACGGTGCTGTCCGGGACCTCGAGTAGCTCCACGTAGAGACGCGCTTCGTGGTCCTGTATCCCGAAGACACAACGGAGCACCTCCTCGAAGCCCGGCTCGGAGTCCAGCATGAGGTCTCGGAACCGCGAGGGATCCGGGTCGGCTTCCATGTCTGCCGGGTAGGTCCCGCGGGCGATAAATCCACCCGATACCGGACGGTAACCCCGTCGCCGGCCGCTCCGGGTCGACAGCGGCGGGACCGCGACCTCTACCCCTCCAGCAGGTACGTCAGAAGCGCCTTCTGTGCGTGGAGTCTGTTTTCGGCCTGGTCCCAGACGACCGCGCGGTCGCTCTCCAGCACCGCGTCCGTTATCTCCTCGCCCCGGTGGGCCGGCAGACAGTGCATCACCAGCTGGTCGTCCAGCAGTTCCTCGTCGAGTCGGAAGCCGCCCGCCTCGAAGACGTCGAGTTTCGCCTCGCGTTCGGATTCCTCGCCCATGCTGACCCACACGTCCGTGTAGACGACGTCGGCGCCGTCGGCGGCCGCCTCGGGGTCGGTCGTCGTCTCCGGCGCGTCCCCGAGTTCGGCGGCACGAGCCAGCACCTCGTCGTCGACGGCGTACTCGGCGGGCGTGGCGACCGTCAAATCGAGCCCGACCATCGCCGCGCCGAGCACCAGCGACTGACAGACGTTGTTGCCGTCGCCGACCCAGGCGACGTCGGCGTCGAAGCCGCCGAACCGCTCCCGTATCGTCAGCAGATCCGCCAGCGTCTGACACGGGTGGGCGTCGTCCGTCAGGCCGTTGACCACCGGCACCGTCGCGTACTCGCCCAACTCGACGACGTCGGCGTGGTCGAACAGCCGGGCCATGACGACGTCGACGTACCGCGAAACCGCCCGCGCAGTGTCCTTGATCGGCTCGCCGTGTCCGAGGTGGACGTCGTCGGGCCCGAGGAAGATGGCGTGGCCGCCCAGCTGGGTCGCGCCCGTCTCGAAGGAGACCCGGGTCCGCGTCGAGGGCTTCTCGAATATCATCCCGAGCGTCCCGTCGGCCATCGCCTTCGGCGTCTCGCCGTTCTTGTAGTCGGCCGCACGGCTCAACACCGTCTCCAGTTCCGCCGCGGTCAGGTCGTCGATGGTCAGGAAGTTCATTGCAGGTCCTCCGCGACGGCCTCCAGGACCGCCACCGCGCGGTCGAGTTCGCCCAGCGCGAGCCGTTCGTCCGGCGCGTGGTCCAGCGCGGAGTCGCCGGGACCGTACGTCGCCATCGGGCAGTCCCAGGAGCCCGCATAGAGGTTCATGTCGGCCGTGCCGGTCTTCCGGAGCAGACGCGGGTCGCCGCCCGCCTCCCGAATCGCGGCGCGGAACGCCCGCGCGACCGGCGTTCTGGGACTCTGCATCGTCGGT
Organism: Natronomonas marina; assembly: GCF_024298905.1. Lineage (NCBI taxonomy): Archaea > Methanobacteriati > Methanobacteriota > Halobacteria > Halobacteriales > Natronomonadaceae > Natronomonas > Natronomonas marina. The sequence continues at coordinate 47,369 of NZ_CP101154.1, read as the reverse complement.
TCCACCGCGTCCGTCCAGTTAACCGTACCGGCGCCCAGTTCGCCGTCCGCCAGTTCCCGGACCTCCTCCGTCGAGTGGGCGGGCGGCACCCGCAACTGGACCTCCATCGTCGTCTCGACGGCGAGACCGTCCTCGCTGACGCCGCCCTCGACGGCGACGGGCTTGGGCGTCACCTGCTCGAAGACGGGTTCGTAGTCCTCCGCGGCGAACCGTTCCTCGACGGCCGACCACCACGCGATAGCGTCCTGGATGGCGTTGTTCTCCGGGCGGGAGGTGTGGCCCGACTCCGAGGTGGCGACGTAGGTGCCCTGGAGGATGCCCCGGTAGCCGAGCGTGATGCCGTCCCAGCCCGACGGTTCGCCGTTGACGACGGCGTCGGGCGCCTCGCGGTCGTCGACGAGGTGGCGGGCGCCACGGGAGGTCGTCTCCTCGCCGACGACGCCGACGAAGGAGACGCCGGTGCGGACAGCCGCGACCGCAAGCGCCGCGAGCGGACCCTTCGCGTCGACCGAGCCCCGTCCCCACAGGACGGGACCGTCCTCGCCGTCCTCCACCCGGACGGGAATCTCGCCCGGCACCGTGTCGATGTGGGAGGTGTACAGCACCGAGTCGTCAGCGGGCGCCCGGACGTTGCCGACCTCGTCGCGGTAGACCTCCCGGCCGTGGTCCTCGAAGAAGGCCACGAGCGCCGCGGCGCACTCGTCTTCCTCGGGCGTCGGCGACGGGATGGACACGAGCGTCTCCAGCAACGCGCGGGCCTCCTCGTCGGCCGCCAGGCGGTCGGTCGTCTCGCTCACGCGACGATCGCCTCCAGGGCGTCGACGACCTCGTCGGCGTGCTCGCGCTCGACGGTCAGCGGCGGCAGCAGTCTGACGACGCTGCGACCGGCGGGCAGCGCGAGGATGCCGTGCTCGACGGCGAGGTCCCGCAGGATGGGGTTGGCCCCCCGTTTCACCTCGACGCCGACCATCAGCCCCTCGCCGCGGACCTCCCGGACCGACTCCCCCAGGGCGTCGCGCAGTTGTTCGACGAGGTACTCGCCCACCGCGGCGGCGTGGGACGGCAGATCTTCCCGCGTGATGACGGAAAGCGTCGCGCCCGCGGCCGCCGAGACCACCGGCCCGCCCGAGAACGTCGAGCCGTGGTTGCCGGCGTCCTCGGCGATCCACTCGCGGACCAGCGTCGCACCGACCGGCAGGCCGCTACCGAGCCCCTTCGCCGTCGTCAGGACGTCGGGGACGACGCCGTGGCCGTCGGCGGCCCACAGCGTCCCGGTCCGGCCGAGACCCGTCTGTATCTCGTCGAGTATCATCGCGGCGCCGGCCGCCTCGGTCGCCTCCCGGACCGTCCGCAGGTACGCCGTCGAGGCGGGGTTGATGCCGCCCTCCCCCTGCAGCGGTTCGACGATGACCGCGGCCGTCTCCTCGTCGACGGCCTCCCGCATGGCCTCGCTATCGCCGTAGGGGACGAACTCGACGCCGCCGGCCAGCGGCTCGAAGCCCTGCTTGTACTGCTTCTTCCACGTCGTCGCCAGCGACCCCATCGTCCGGCCGTGGAACCCCTGCATCGTCGCGATTATCTTCGAACGGCCGGTCGCGTGGCGGGCGAACTTCAGCGCCGCCTCGTTGGCCTCCGTCCCGGAGTTACAGAGCCAGACGTTGTCGATGTCGCCCGGCGCGAGGTCGGCCAACTGCTCGTACAGCGCCGTCCGGGGCGCGTTCGGGTACGACGCCTGGACGTACAGCAGTTTCTCGATTTGGGCGGTCGTCGCATCGACCACCTCGGGGTGGCAGTGGCCGACCGGCGCGCAGGCGTAACTGGCGCCGAAGTCCAGGTACTCGTCGCCGTTCGTGTCGTAGAGGTGGACCCCCTCGCCACGGTCGATGCCGATGGGTTTCTCGGAGAAGACGAATCCGCTCATTGGTACGACGTATGTTGAAAATTCGGCGAATACCTGATGTTTTCCGTCGCCTCGACTACCGCAGACACCTCGGAAGCCCTCGCGCTCTCGTGTGCCCGCGGCTCGCGGCTGCGCCGCTCGCCCTTCGCGGCCTCCCTCCGGTCGGCCGCGCACGCCTCGCTGTGCTCCTCGCTCACTCCGTTCGCTCCGGTGTCCTCGCGCTGCTGCGCCGCGCGAGCGGGCCGAGGGACCTCCGGTCCCTCGCGGCTTGCTTCGCCGGGGACACGACGAGAGCGCTCGCCCTTCCAGTCCGCCAGGGGAGTGAGAGTGGTGTCGGCTGTCGCTCTCGGCTGCCTGGCAGTCTGTGCTGTATCAAAACCGGCCGCTTCGGTGTCGTGTTGTATGGAAATCGCGCCGGTGATAATGGTCATCACTCGGCACCTCCGAGTGCGGCGGGGAGGATGTGGGTGCCGCCCCCCTCCAGCGCCGACCGGACGGGGGAGTCGGCGTTGGCGTCGGCGACGACCACCTCGCTTGCGCCGCCGGCCAGCGCCTCCTCGGCGGCCATCACCTTCCGACCCATGAATCCCTCGGCGGCGTCCTGCAGTTCCTCGTACTCGTCGGGCGTCGCGACCCGTTCGATGAGCGTCGCGGGGTCGTCGGGATTCCGGTAGACGCCGGCGACGTCGGTCAGCGAGACGAGCGTCCCGCCGAGTTCGGCCGCGACGGCCGCCGAGGCGCGGTCGGCGTCGGTGTTGACCGCCACGCCGTCCTCGGCCAGCATCGGCGGCGAGGCGACGGGCGTGTAGCCGTCTTCGAGCAGCGTCTCCAGCAACTCGCCGTTCACGTCCTCGATCCTCCCGGAGTGGTCGCCGCGGCGTATCTTCTTCTTGCCGTCCTCCACGACACGGACCGCCGACTTCCGGGAACCGGTGAGGAGGCCGCCGTCGACGCCGGACAGTCCGACGGCGTCGCACCCCTCGTTCCGCAGGCCGGTCACGAGGTCGGTGTTCACCAGCCCCGCCATCGCCATCTTGAACACGTCCATCGTCTCGGCGTCGGTGAACCGGCCGACGACGCCCGACGGCGTCTCGACGTACTCCGGTTCCATGCCCATCCGCTCGAGGGCGTCGTCGACCGCCGTCGAACCGCCGTGGACGACGACGACGTCGATACCCTCCTCGACCGTGGCGGCGACATCGGCCAGCGCGCCCCCGGGGTCGACCGCGCGGGCGCCGCCGATCTTGACGACGACGGGGTCGCCGTCGGCCATGTCAGGGCGCCCCCACCGGATGCAGACCGGTGAACTCCAGGCCAGCGGTCTCCTCGAAGCCCAGGGCGACGTTGGCGGCGTGGACCGCCTGGCCCGCCGACCCCTTCATCATGTTGTCGATGGCCGAGAAGACGACCACGCGCCGGTTCCCGGGGTCGAGTTCGAAGCCGACCTCCGCGTAGTTCGAGCCGGCGACGGCCTTCGGCTCGGGGTAGCGGTAGACGCCGGACCCGCCGGCCACGAGCCGGACGAACGGCTCGTCCTCGTAACTTTCGCGGAACGCACCCCAGAGGTCGCCCTTCGAGACGGGCGAGTCGGGGTAGACGTGACAGGTCGCCGACGCGCCGCGGGTCATGTCGACCGCGTGGGCGGTGAACGACACCGAGGTGCCGAGGAACTGCTCGATTTCGGCCTCGTGGCGGTGGCCCGTCGGCGCGTAGGGCCGGACGACGCCGGACCGCTCGGGATGCGAGGAGGCCTCGCCGCCGCCGGCGCCGCCCTCCGAGGAGCCGACCTTCACGTCGACGACGATTCGCTCGTCGCCGCCCAGGATGCCGTCGTCGAACAGCGGCTTCAGCCCGAGGATGGCGGCCGTGGCGTTACAGCCGCCCGAGGCGACGATGTCGGCGCCGCGGAGGTTCTCGCGGTTGAGTTCGGGCAGCGCGTACTCCGCGTCGGCGAGCAGTTCCGGCCGGTCGTGGCCGTCGTAGTACTCCTCGTACTGGGCCTCGCTGTCCAGCCGGAAGTCCGCGCTGAGGTCGACGACCGTGTCGGCCGCCTCCCGATAGGCGTCGATGTGTTCCATCGAGACGCCGTGGGGCGTACACGCAAAGAGGACGTCCACGGATTCGAGGTCCCCCGGGTCGGAGAAGCGGAGGCCCATCCCCCGCAGGTTCGGGTGGACCGACCCCACCGTCTTGTTCTCGTAACTGCGAGAGGTCGCCTGGACCACCTCGAACTCGGGGTGGCTTTCCAGCAGGCGGAGCAGTTCCCCGCCGGTGAAGCCGCTCGCCCCGACGACGCTGGCCGTTTTCATGCGGTCACCTCGACGCCCTGCACCGTCGCCTCGAGCCAGTCGACGACGGCGGCGGGGACATCCACGTCAGTCACCTCGTTGAGCGCCTTGAACTCGACGGTGTGATTGACCTCGTGGACGGTGTACTCGCCGGAGTCGGCCCCGCCGACTTCCATGAGGTCGACGCCGAGCAGGCCGCCGCCGACGGCGTCGGAGGCGCGCTCGACGAGGTCGGCCATCGCCGGCGTCACCTCGATTTCCTCGGTCTCGGCACCCTGGGCGGCGTTCGTCAGCCAGTGCTCCGAGGAGCGGGCCATCGCGGCGACCGGCTCGCCGTCCGTGGCGACGACGCGGATGTCGCGGCCCGGCTTCTCGACGAACTCCTGAATGTAGAACACCTTGTGCTCGTAGTGGCCCAGCGTCTCCTTGTGCTCGAGGATTGCCTCGGCAGCCGAGCGGGAGTCGATTTTCGCCATCAACCGACCCCACGAGCCGACGACCGGCTTGAGCACGCAGGGGTAGCCGAACTCCTCGATTGACTCCAGCGCCGACTCCTTGGTGAAGGCGACCTCGGTCGCCGGCGTCGGAATCCCCTCCTCGGCCAGCACGAGACTGTTGTGCGCCTTGTCGGCACAGACCGCCGCCGTCTCCGGGTCGTTGACCACCGGGACGTCGTAGGCGTCGACGAACCGGGTGATGTACCGCGACCGGCTGGTCGCGAGACAGCGGTCGACGACGATGTCGACGCCGTCGAAGGCCGCCGGCGGCTCGTGGACGCCGAACCGCTCCTTGCGGACGTCGATCTTCGTCACCTCGTGGCCGCGGTCCCGGAGTTCGCTCAACAGGAGCTTCTCGTCGCGGCGGATGCGCGAGTAGAGGATTCCGACGTTCATGCGGACCCCTCGCGCGACGCTGCGGTCGTCCGGCGGGCGGTGCCGACGTACACGGCCCTACTCCCCCCAGTCCTCTTCGAGTTCGGGCGCCGTATCGAGGTCGACGGGGTCTTCGCCCACGACTTCGAGTTCGGCACCGCAGGTGGCACAGTCGACTATCTCTCCGACCTCCAGGTCGTCGTGCAGGTCCAGGTCGGCCCCGCACTCGGGACATTCCGTCATCGTACCCCCCACTCGGCCCGGGACGCACTTAAGCCCTTCGGACCTATCAGAATAAAGTAACGACATATACCTCACTCTAACGGCGTCAGAGCGCACAATTACCGCCCAAACTGAATTTGGTATCAGTATTCTGGTAGTACGTCCCCGGCAGGGGACGGCGGCGGCCCGCGGCGCGGCGGGTCCCGCGGGAAGGCGACGCACTGTGGGCCGCCCGCCACCGTCTCGTCCGTCGGTCGTCGCTCAGACATACGTCGCCACCTCCGCCTCGAGGCCGTTCTCGGCCGCCGCGAGGTCCGCACGGCGGGACTCGACGGCGGCGGCGTCGGCGTCGATGTCGTCGCGGGCCTCGGCCAGCGCGTTCTCGACGGCCGCGGGCGCGGGACCGCCGACCGAGTCCCGGGAGGCGACGCTCGTCTCGGGGTCCAAGGCCGCCTCGACGGCCTCGCGGTCGACGTAGGCGTCGAGCGACTCCGAGAGCACCGCCTCGGCAGCGGCCTCGCACGCCGCGTAGTCGCTCCCCTCCTCGGCGGCGCGGGCGACCACCTCGTGGGCCGTCCGGAACGGCACGCCGGCCATCGCCAGCAGGTCGGCCACGCCGGTCGCGGTCGAAAAGCCCTCGCCGGCCGCCGCCGAAAGCGCCTCGGTCCGCCAGTCGGCGGTGGCGACCGCGCCGGCGGCGACCTCCGTGGCCGCCTCGACCGCCTCGACCGCCTCGAAGGCGTGGGGGTGGGCCCGCTGCAGATCGCGGTTGTACGCCCGGGGAAGCCCCTTCAGCGTCGACAGCAGGCCGTTCAGGCCGGCCGCGGCGTCGCCGGCCGTCCCGCGGACCAGTTCCATCGTGTCGGGGTTCTTCTTCTGCGGCATGATGGAGGACGTCGAGGCGTACTCGTCGGCCAACTCGACGTAGCCCTGCGTCGAGTAGACGACGAGGTCCTCGGCCAGCCCCGACAGCGTCGTCGCGAGCGTCGCAGCGGCCGCGGTCGTCTCGACGAGGAAGTCCCGCGCCGAGGCGGCGTCCATCGAGTTCACGACGAGGCCGTCGAAGCCGAGCAGTTCGGCCGTCCGCTCGCGGTCGACGTCGAACGGCGTGCCCGCGAAGGCCGCCGCGCCCAGCGGCGAGCGGTTCACCCGCTCGTAGGCGTCGAGCAACCGGTCGGTGTCGCGTGCCAGCGCCGACTCGTAGGAGGACAGGTAGTGCCCCAGCGTCGTCGGCTGGGCGGGCTGGAGGTGGGTGAAGCCCGGCATCACGGTGTCGGTGTGGTCGGCCGCGGCGTCGGCCAGCACCTCCCGGGCCGCGAGCGTCGCCTCGGCGACGTCGAGGACGTCCTCCCGCAGGCGGTACCGGATGCAGGTCGCCACCTCGTCGTTGCGCGAGCGAGCCGTGTGCATCCGGCCGCCGCGGGCGCCGACCCGGTCGATGACCGCCGTCTCGATGGCGGCGTGGACGTCCTCGCCGTCCGGGAGTTCGCCGTGGCCCGCCGCCTCCACGTCGGCGAGTGCTTCGAGGATGGCAGCCGCGTCCGCCTCGTCGACGATGTCCTGCTCTGCGAGCATCACGACGTGGGCGCGGTCGACCGCCAGGTCCGCCGCGAAGATGCGCTCGTCGGCCGCCAGACTCGACAGAAAGTCGCGGGCAGGGCCGCCGCTGAACCGCTCGCGGCGGACGACGTCTCGCGGGTCGCTCCGCTCCCCGCTCGACCTTTTCGAGGCCCGCTGGGCCTCGCTCCCGTCTTCGCTGTCCTCCTCGTCGGTCATGGTCACTCCTGGCCGTCGATGATGCTGTTCGCCAGCCGTTCCTGGAAGCCGTGGTACTTGGCGACGCCGGTGGCGTCGGCCTGCTCGATACCGCCCATCACGTCCTCGGTGTCGAACGAGGAGGCCTCCGCCGAGTAGACGGCGTACGTCGAGTCCCGGCCGACCGGGCGGGCCTGCCCGCCCTCGAGCCGAATCGTGACCGTGCCCGTGACGCGGGTCTGGGTCTTCTCGATGAACGCCTCCAGCGCGCCGACGAGCGGCGCGTTCACCAGTCCCTGGTATCCCTTCTCGGACCACTCGTGGTCGACGCGCCCTTTGAACGCGCGCTCCTCCTTCGTGAGCACGAGGTCCTCCAGCGCGCGGTGGGCGTTCAACAGCACCGTCGCCGCGGGGTGCTCGTAGTTCTCGCGGACCTTCAGCCCGAGCATGCGGTCCTCCATGATGTCGGAGCGACCGACGCCGTAGGCGCCCGCCACGTCGTTCAGTTCCTCGACGAGTTCGACCGGCTCCATCTCGTTCCCGTCGAGACTGACCGGATAGCCGTTCTCGAAGCCGATCTCGAGTTCGAGCGTCTCCTCGCCCGGCGCGGTCGTCCACTCGTATATCTCCTCGCCGGGGACGTAGCTCGGCTCCTCGAGTTCCGACCCCTCGATGGAGCGGCTCCAGAGGTTCGTGTCGATGCTGTACTTGCCCTCGTCGCCGCCCGAGACCGGAAGATTACGCTCGGCGGCGTACTCCTGTTCGAAGCTCCGCGTCAGCCCGAGCTCCCGGACCGGCGCGATGACCTCCATCTCGGAGTCGCGCCAGACGGCCTCGAACCGGAGCTGGTCGTTGCCCTTGCCGGTACAGCCGTGCGCCAGGCCCGTACAGCCCTCGCGCTCGGCCACCTCGAGGATGGCCGCCGCGATGACGGGGCGAGCCAGCGCCGTCCCCAGGGGGTACCCCTGGTAGGAGGCGTTCGCGCGGACGGCGTCGAAACAGAGGTCGGCGAACTCAGCCTTCGCGTCGACGACGTAGTGTTCGAGGTCGAGCGCCTCGGCGGTTTCCTCGGCCTCGGCGAACTCCTCTGCGGGCTGGCCGACGTCGACCGTGACGCCGACGACCTCGTCGTAGCCGTACTCCTCTTCGAGCAGCGGGACGCATACCGTGGTGTCGAGCCCCCCGGAGAAGGCGAGCGTGACGCGTTCGTTATCTGACATTTGTGGTTGGTTTTGATTCGGGGACCGTCGTCCGGACGGTCGTCGTTGGAAACTGTGCGAGCGCGACGGGGAGGTGGTACTGTTCGGGCCTAACGGCCCGGTCGTCGCGGTCGCGGGAGAAGAACGGACCCGCCGGTGGCTTCGCGCGTGCCGGAGCGGTGGGTCCCGGTCATGTACATCACCCTACTCCGACGGCGGTATTAAACCCTTGCGGGTCGGCAAGAATGATTTGTGACTCGGTGCCGTGGGACAGACGGCGGCCCGGTCGCGGCGCACCCCACGGCCGTGCGGCCTACTCCCGTCGCCGTATCGCCAGCACGACGAGCGCGGCGGGAATCACGGCGAGAAGCAACGCCTGCAACACCAGCGTGGTGCCACCGCCGCCACCGCCCGCCGGTGTCGGCGTCTCCGTCGGCGTGGCCGTCGGCGCGTCGGGGTCGACGAACTCCGCGAAGAACCCCGAGAAGTCCGACGTCATCGGGTTCAGGAGGACGCTGTTCTGTCTGGCCCGGAGCGGCGAGGGAGCGGTCCGGTTCCGGCGGTACCCCTCGGGACCGTGGACGGCCACCTCGCGGTTCGGCTCGTAGCCGGCCCGGAACGGCTGGGCCACGATGACCTTCCGCCGGTCGGCGTACGCGAGGTTCTGCCAGTCGGCACGGACCTCGACGCGACCGTAGTCGCCCTGTTCGTAGGTGCGGACCGAGACGTTGTGGACGCGGGTCTCCCAGCCGGCCTCCTCGCTGGCGTTCTCGGCGGCACCGCGCAGTTCGGCGACGACCGCCGCCCGGAACGCCGCCCGCCGGCTCTCGTTGTCCGTGTAGGACTCGTAGGCCGTCCGTCCCTCCTCGGCCGAGAGGTCGAAGGCGTTGACGTAGTAGACCGTCGCGTTCCCGTCCGCCTCGAGTTCGATGCCGAGGAGCGACCGCTCGGGTTCCTCGTGGGCGGCCGCACCGACGCCGACCGCCACGGACAGACAGAGAGTCACGACGGCCAGCGCCGCGAGCGCTCGTCGCATCGCCCGTTCGTCCGTGACCCTGTGGCAAATCGGTTTCGCTCCCGTCGCATCCCGCGCCGGCCGGCGCGGGCCCGGACGCCGACGGCGTACCTCCGAAACTAGCCACAGCGCTTTTGCGCCCGCCCATCCGACCCCCGGGTATGCTCCCGAACAGAGGCAGCCTCGAGGTCGAGGACCTCCTGAAGATCATCCTCGTCTTGATCATCGTCTGGATCCTCATCGAGATCGTCATGGAGGTCATCAGCTTCGTCTTCGCGCCGCTCGGGCCCCTGGTCGGTCTCGTCATCGTCGCGCTCATCATCGCGTACTTCCTCGATTACATCTAGTGTACAGCCTCAACGCGCCGGTTCCGACGGCGGTCGCCCGCCTGGCGAGCGGTCTGGCGGCCGACCTGCTGGACGCCACCGTCCGCGAGCGCCACACCCTCGTCGTCAAGCGCCTCGGCGACGGCGACCCCGGGGCGCTGGCCCGCGATGTCCGCGAGTTCGTCGCCGGCACCGCCCCCTTCGAGGCGCGCGTCACCGGTGTCGGGGGGTTCGATGACCCACCGACCGGTTCGGCCCCGGTCGCGTACCTCCGCGTCGAGTCGCCGGCCCTCGAACGACTCCACCGGCGGCTCTGCGAGCGGTTCGGGACCGTCGACGACCTGGAGGGCGACGATTACGTCCCGCACGTCACCGTCGCCCGCGGCGGCGACGCCGCCCGCCTCGTTGGTCGAGATGCCGACGTCGAGTGGACCATCGACCGACTCCTCGTCTGGTCCGGCCGCTACGACGAACCGGTCGAGGAAATCGCGCTCCCCTAGAAGAGGAGAAACGAAAGCAGGATGCCCAGCGCCGAGAACAGGATTACGACCCCGATGGGGTTGAGCGCGTACCGGAGCGGCGTGTCGTAGACGACCCGCTCGGTCGTCGTCCGCGGTGGCCGCACCGCCCGGACGGGGCCCGAGGCCAGGAGCGCCGGCCGGACCGGGGCCTCGGCGGCGCGGTCCACGAGCACCTCGGCGTCGAGTTCGCCGGCCGCCTCGAAGCGTTCGGGGTCGTAGCCGGCCGAGAGCAGCGCACCGGCACAGGGCTTGCAGACGACGTACTCCCGGTCGTCCTGGGTGTAGGCCGCCAGTTCGGCCGCCGAATCGGCGACGTGCTGACAGCGCTGGCAGACGTGCTGTCGGTCCGACCGCATCGTCGCGACGGCCGGCGGCGCGTCCGGGTCGGGAAACAGCGGCGCGTCGGCCTTCCGGTCGCCGTAGGCCGGGTCGTCGGCGTGCAGCGTCGCGTGACAGGGCTCACAGAGGGTGACCAGTTCGTCGAGCGCCTCCATCGAGGGTGCCGAGAACGGCACGGTGTGGTGGACCTCGAGTTCCCGTCCGGCGTCGGCGCCCGCCTCGTGGCCGCACCGCTGGCAGACCCACCCGTCCCGCTCGATGGCCGCCTCCCGGAGGGCCTCCCAGCGCGGTCCCTCGCCGTCGCGGGTTCGGCGCCGCTCGGCGCGCGGTTCGAGGCTCATGGCTCCGGGGGCGACCCCCCCCAGGCGTCCACGTCGCTGTAGAAGTTCAGCATGCCTATCTTGAGTTTGTCCGGTTCGACGTCGATGTGCTCGCTGCGCTCCTCCGGCGGGAAGGCCGGATAAACGCTGTAGTCGCCCAACTCGACGCGGTTCTCGTGGGTGTACCGCTCGTCGATGAGCACCCGGACGCCATAGTCGGTCGGCGAGCGGACGACCCGGCCCAGCGCCTGCCGCGTCTTCCGCACCGTCGGTATCTCGACGGCGTAGTGCCAGCCGGCGTCCTCGTCGCCCTCGTCGTCGCCGAACGACCCCTCGTAGGCGCGCTGGACGGCCTCCATGCGGTCGTCGAGGTGGGGATAGGGAACCCCGACCACCAGCACCGTGCGGGCGGCGTCATCGTCGAAGCTGACCCCCTCGGCGAGCGTGCCCCACAGCGACGTGAACAGCACCGCGTCGTCGTCGGCGACGAACGTCTCCCGGAGATCGTCGGCACGCGTGCCGGGTTCGTCGAGGTACGGCGTCGCGTCCCCCGAGAAGCGGTGGTAGTAGCGCTCGGCCTCGGCGTAACTCGGGAAGTACGCGAGCGTGTTGCCGGGCGTGAATCGGACGGCGTCCTCGATGGTCCCGCCGACCGTCTCCTGGACGCCGGGGTCGTCCCGCTGGCTGGCGAACAGCGCGGGCGTCTCGACGGCGTAGGTCCGGCGCCGCTCCTCGGGGAACTGCTCGCCGTAGGCCATCGTCACGGGGTCGTCGAGTCCGAGGACGTCCTCGGTGACGTCGAAGGGCCGCAGCGTCGCGCTCATCAGCACCGTCGCGTGCAGCTCCTCGAACAGCGGTTCGGTCACCTGCCGCGGCAGGCAGGTGTACAGTTCCGCGCGGCCGACGACGCCCGTCTCCGTCCGCCGGACGCCGACGACGGGGTACTGGCCCGGTTCGACAGCGGCGTCCATCCACTCCTCGACGAACGCCGCGGCCGACAGCGTCGGACACTCCTTGCGGGTCGTCGCCTCGCCGTCCTTGTAGGCCTGCTCGTAGCGGCGGTCCAGTTCCTCGCCGAGCGCCAGGGCCGCCTCGAGGTCCGTCTCGTACCCCTGGCCCGTGTAGTGGTCGAGGAAGGAAACCGAGAGGTCGTCGCGGCCCGTCTCGCTCTCGACGGTGACGTCCTCCCACTCCTCGCCGACAGCCTCCCGCTCGCCGAAGCCGAACGAGTCCTCGTAGGTCTCGACCAGCGCCGTCCGGAAGGCGCCGAGGACGTTTTCCGCCGCCTCCGCACGGGCGTCGTCGCACTCCTCGAGTTCGTCGAGGGCGCCGTCGAGCGTCCGCTCGGCCAGCGTCCGGGTCGCGTGGTCGCGGGCCGCGTCCGCGACGTTGTGGGCCTCGTCGAACACCGCGATGACGTCCTCGGGGTCCCGACCCAGCCACCGGAAGAACTGCTCGCGGATCATCGGGTCCAGCAGGTGGTGGTAGTTGCAGATGGCCAGGTCGATGCCCTCCATGCCGTCCTTCAGCAGTTCGTACCCACAGAGGTCCATCTCGTGGGCGTGCTCGTAGATCTCGTCGGGCGTCCGCACGTCCTCGTAGAGCCACGCGTAGAAGTCGTCGGTGTTCTCGGTGAGGTTGTTGTAGTAGCGGTCACAGACGTTCCGCTCCTCGCGGAGCGCCGCCATCGACGCCTCCAGTTCGTCGAGTTCCTCGGCGACGGCACCGCGGGCGCCAGCGGCCTCCTCGTCGCCGTCCTGGCTGGCCTCGAGCAGTTCCCGCTCCCGTTCCTCGAGGTCGGCGGCGTCGGCCTCCATGTCGACCAGTTCGCGGGTCGTGTCCCGCAGCGCCTGACACTCCTCGTAGCCCACGTCGATGTGGCACATCGACGCCTTCCCCCGGAAGACGACGGTGCGAATCGACTCCTCGGCGTTGATGGCGCGGGCCTCCTCGATGAACTGGCGGGTCTGCTGGTGGACGTTCGTCGTGATGACGACCGTCTTGCCCGCCGCCCGGGCGTACTCCAGGGCGGGCACGAGCGAGGCGAGCGTCTTGCCGGTGCCGCAGGCGCCCTCGAAGAGGACGTCCCGCCGTTCGACCAGCGCCTCCCGAATCTCTTCCATCGCCTCCGTCTGGTGATCGTACGGCTCCTCGTAGGGGAAGAAGCGACGGGCGCCGTCCGACTCGGACACACCTACTACTCCGGGGTTTTCGGATAAAAGGGTTCGGCGACCGGGGTGGAAGTTATTCCCGGAGCCCCCGAACCGCAGCGCCGATGTCGGCCACCAGTCGGGCGTCGTACGTCCAGAACCCCGAGTACCGGTCGTCGTCCCGCTGTCGGGCGAGGAGCGCACGCGCCCGCTCGCCGTCGCCGGGGGCCTCGAAGACGAGGAACCAAAACCGGCGGACCTCCTCGGCTGGCTCCGAGTGGAACGTGACGCCCGCCGGCGCGTCGTCGGGGGACGATTCGGCGTAGACGTGGACGTCGAGGTCGGTCTCGGCCGCGAGACGCTCGTAGACGTGACGCTGGCGGTGGAACGCCTCGACCCGCTGGAAGCCGACGTCGAGTCGCCCGCGACCGACGCGCCAGGCGAACCCCTCGATTTCGCGGGAGGCGACGAGCAGGTGCCGCCGCTCCAGCGAGGCGAAGACCGCGTCGTCGAGCAGTTCGAGGACGGCCTGCCGCCCCGCCCCGTCGACGTCGTCGAGGTCCCCGGCGGGCGCCTCGAGGACGTGCCGCAACCGCGATACCGGTATCGCCCCGAGGAACTCGTCGTCGCTGCTACGGACGACGACGAACCCCGACGTTGCGCCGGCCGGGAGCCGTCGCCGGATCACCGTCGCGTTCCGCGTCTCGAACCCCCGGAGTTCGTCGCCGCCGCCCTCGCCCGCGTAGAGGACGAGCCGTTTCCGCTCGGCTTCGACCTGCCGGAGCAGGTCGGCAGGGGTCACGCCGGGTCGCTGCGAGCGTCGTACTCCCGGGCCCGTCTGAGTATCGACGACAGTTCCGACGGGAGCGGCGACAGCGCCACCCTCCGCTGGTCGGGATCGTAGGCGACGAGACCCGCGTGGTCCAGTTTCGGAAGGTCGTTGTGGTACAGCGTATGCCGGATTCGATCCCGCGTCTCCGTACCGACCGAACGCGACCGACCGACCGCCTCCCACCCGGCGAGAACGTCGCACAGCTCCCGGACGCTCGCGGTGTCGTTCTCCTGTAGATAGTAGAGCACGCGTCGCCTCGGTTCCCGCGAGAGCGCCCGGTAGAACTCGTCGGCGTCGACGGACGGCTCTCGCCGTTCGTCCTCCCGTTTCGACTCCGTTCGTTCCGATGCGTCCCCGATCATGGTAGATGCTAACGTTCTAGCTAGCGGCAAATAATACTACCGATGCGGAGCCGAGACGGACCGGCTGCTGGAGGCGTGGCGACGAACGGAAGGACGGCGAGTCGAAAAGGTCGGTCAGGCCAGCGCGTTCAGCATCAGCACGAACACGCCCAGCAGGACCCCGAAGGCGACGACTGTGCGGGGGTCCATCGTGGGCGCGTTGCGACTCTCCTCGTCGAAGTACCGGACCAGCCCCGCGCTGGACATCAGCCCGCCGGAGTTCTCACCACTGCTCATACGCCCCGATTCGCGTCGGAGGCCCTAAGGGTTTCGGCACGGACCGGCGGTTGGGCCGTCCGAGCGGCCGGTTGGGAAACCCTTATGCGCGCGGCTGGAAAAGTCCCGATAGTCATGCCCGTCACGCTCAAGGACTTCTACGCGGACTGGTGCGGCCCGTGCAAGACGCAGGACCCCATCCTCGAGGAACTCGAGGAGGACTACCCCGACGTCGCCTTCGAGAAAGTCAACGTAGACGAACAGCAGGAGGTCGCAAACGAGTACCAGGTTCGCTCGCTGCCGACGCTCGTCGTCGAGAACGACGACGGCATCGTCGAGCGGTTCGTCGGCGTCACCCAGCGGGACGACATCGAGACGGCCCTCTCGCAGGCCGGCGCCTGACGGCGGCCGTCCCGCTCGCTTCTACTCGACCAGCGCCGACTCCAGCGCCTGCAGCGGGTGCCGTATCTCGTAGCCGGTGCCGTGTTCCATCTGCATCGCGCAGGTGGGACACTCCGTCATGCCGACCTCGCCGTCGGCGGCCTCCATGTGCTCGAACATCTCGGCGCCGATCTCCATCGAGTAGTCGTACTTCTCGGCCTTCCAGCCGTAGGTGCCGGAGATGCCCGAACAGGAGTCGCCGACGTCCTCGATGTCGGCGCCCTCGACCTCGCGGAACGTCTCTACGGCCTGCCGGGCCAGCCCCTGATTGCGGGCGTGACACGGCGCGTGGTAGGCGAAGGACTCCCCGTCGAGTTCGGCCTCGGAAAGCGCCCCCTCGAGGTCCTCGTTGATGCGGAGGTACTCCAGGGCCTCGAAGGTGTGCTCGGCGACGTCGTCGACGCCGTGGAGGTCGAACAGTTCGGGGTACTCCTGGCGCAGCGCCATCGAACAGGAGGTACAGGAGGCGATTACGTCGGCGCCGTCGCCGATGGCTGCGACCAGGTTCTCGACGTTCGTCTCGGCGTGCCGCCGGGCGTCCGGCAACATCCCGTTTGCGAACATCGGCGTCCCCGAGCACTTCTGCGGCGGCACCAGCACCTCGTAGCCGAACTCCTCGTAGACCCGGACCATCGCCTTGCCCACCTCCGGGGTGTTGTAGTTCGAGTAGCAGCCGTGGAAGTACGCCACCCGCTTGTCGGGGTTCTCGACGGCGGCACCGCCGCGCTTTCGCCACCACTCGCGGAACGTCTCCTCGGCGAAGTCGGGAAACTCCCGCTCGCTCGTGATGCCGAGCAGTTTCTCGCCGGCCCACTGCGTGACGCCGAGGCCGGTCACGAAGTTCGCCAGCCGGGGCGTCTTCGAGGCGATGGCCGCGAAGAACCGGTAGTTCGAGAGGATCCGGTTGCGGACGTACTCCCGGGAGAGTTTGTCCATCTGCTCGTCGACGTACTCGCCGCGAGCCTCGTTGTGCATCTGCGACAGCGGCACCGAGGAGGGGCAGGCGTCGTCACAGCGCATGCAGTTCGAACACGAGGTGATGGAGTCGTCGATATCGGCGTCCTCCTTGCGCTTCAGGCGCCACTGCTCGGGCCCCTGGAACTTCGGGCCGGGGAACGAGTCGTCGACCTCGGCGACCGGACAGGAGGTGTCACAGGAGGTGCACTTGTAACAGGAGTCCGACCCGGCCCGCAAATCGAGGTCGCCGCCCTCGAAGACGTCGACGGCGTCGTAGTCGTCGGGGTCGAGCGGGTCGGACGCCGCCCCGGTGCGCTCCTCCTCGTCCGACCCCGTCATCCCGGCACCTCCGCTGCCGCCTCGCGGCCGGCGACGAGGCCGGTCGCCAGCGAGACGCCGCTGGCGGACTTCTCGCGGGCCACGTCGGCGCCCGACAGCGTCGCGCCGGCGACGCGGACGTTCGGGAACTGCACCTCACCGTCGGGACCGAGCGGCCGGAGTCGGTCGTCGGTCCGGACGCCGAAGCGGGCGTACGGCTGGTCGCCGAAGGCGTCGTCGACGTACCACTCGTAGCGGTCCGCCGGGTGCGGGACGTGACACCCGAGCACGGGTTCGCGGACGCCCTCCCGGTCGGCGTCGATGCCCTTCCCGACGAGGCCGCCCGTCGCCAGCACGACCGCCTCGGCGGCGTAGGGCACCTCGCTGCCCGTCCGGTCGACCAGCAGTCGCTCGATGCGGCCCGCCCCGTCGGTCTCGCAGTCGACGACCGGGACGCCGGTCTCGTAGCTGACGCCGGCCGCATCGAGCGCCCCGTAGAGGCGGTCCTCCAGGCGGAGCCCCGGCAGACTGGGCGGGCCCATCGGCACCTCGAAGACGTCGGCGCCGAGCCGGTCCGCGAGGGCGGCCCTGACGGCGGCGGCCTCGTCGTCGCCGAGGAACGCCGGGAAGCCGACGCGTTCGGCGCCGCCCTCGACGTCGTCGAGGTGCGGTTCCACCGCGGCCGCAAGCGCCGCCCGCGCGGGCGTCCCCTCGACGGGTTCGTCCCGGTCCAGGGCGTGGGCGAAGCGGGTTATCTTGGCGTCCTCGCGGAAAGCCGCGGGGAACGCGACGTCGGCGCCGGCAACCTCGAAGGGAACGTCCGCGGCCGCGAGTCGGTCGGCGACCATCCGGGCGTCGAACGCCGACAGCGACCGGAAGCCGACGACGAGCATCGGCCGGTCGTCGCTGGCGAGGCCGGCGGCGGCCGAGGCGGGGTACCGGGCGGTCGGCTTGACCGCACCACCGAAGGTCGGCACGAGGGCGTTGCGGTCGGTGTGGCCGCCGCGGTAGCCGTCGACGGCGTCGTCGAACAGCGCCAGGCCCGCCCGCAGGGCGTCGGCGCCGACCAGGCGGTAGGGGTGGCTCTCCGGCAGGCGGTCGACGGCCTCGAAGGGGTCGGCGAGCGGGCCCTCCGGGTCCGGCCGGTCGGTGACGGCGCCGGTTCGGGCCGCCGTCGGCGTCGCCGTCGGGTCCTCGCCCGGCGGGTCGACCGGCGGCAGGTAGCCCAGCGCGTCGACGAGTCCCGAGGCCTGCTGGAGCGTCGACTGCTTGTGAGAGACCAGCCGGACGTCGGCACCCTCGCGGGCCGCCGACAGCGCGGCCGTGACGCCGGCGAGACCGCCCCCGACGACCACCACCTCGCTCGCTATCGCCATCCGGTCCCCCCGTCGGTCGCGGCGGATTCGCCGGGGGGCCCGGAGCCGTCGCGGGAACGGTCGCCGTCGTCGAAAGCGCCGAAATCGACCGAATCCTCGAGGATGGCGGGGTCGGCGTCGCGGTTCATCGTCGTCGCGTGCAGCATCCGGTTCAGCATCGCCTGCGAGAGCTGGTCGCCCCACAGCGCGTGCCGCTGGCCCTTCCAGCGCTCCTGGTACAGTTCGTCCAGCGACTCGCGGGCGGTCCCGGCGTCGAAGTCGGGGTACAGTTCCGCGGCCATCCGGTGACAGCAGAACGCCCCCTGGCAGTTGCCCATCGAGGCACGCGTCCGGATGCGGACGGCGTCGAGGTCGCTGCCGGCGTCGTCGATGGCGTCGCGGAGTTCGGCGCGGGTGACAGCCTCGCAGTCACAGACCACGGGGTTGGGACCGTCGACGTCCAGCACCGCCTCGGTCCGGGAGCCGAGCCGCTGGGCCGAACGGCGCGCGACCGGCGACCGGAGACCGAACGCCCGCATGTTCGATTCGAGGACCGAGGCGTCCTCGCTGCCGGGCAGCGGCGTTTCGGCCGTCCGACAGGTCGCGGAGACGCCGAGTTTCCCGCAGACGTGGTCGGCTACCCGCTCGGCCATCAGCCGGTAGGTGGTGAGCTTCCCGCCGACGATGCTCGTCATCCCGGGCAGACCGTCGCGGTCGGCGTGGTCGAGCAGAAAGAAGTCCCGCGTGACGTCGGTGGGGTCCTCGGTGCCGGAGCCGGGCGGTTCGTAGAGCGGGCGGACGCCCCAGAAGGAACGCAGCGTCCGGGCCTCCGCGAGGACGGGGACGAGTTTCGCCAGTTCGTCGACGACGAGGTCGACCTCCCACCGCTCTTCGGGGTAGTCCTCGGGGTCCGCCACCTCCTCGTCGGTCGTCCCGAGGATGCAGGCCGTCTCGTGGGGGACGACGATGTCGGCGTCGCCCTTGGGTCGACAGCGGTTGATCACCGTGTCGACCTGCCGGCTGTTCATCACGGTCATCACGCCCTTCGAGGGCCGGACCTCGACGTCGACGCCGGCCATCGCACCCAGTTGCCCGGCCCAGGCGCCGGTCGCGTTGACGACGTGGTCGGCCTCGATGCGCTCGGTGCCGGTGCCGTCGCCGCGCTTCTCGGGGTCGGTCCCGTGGTCGAGTTCGACGCCGACCACCTCGCCGGATTCGACGAGGACGTCGGTCACCTCGGCGTGGGTGGCGACGCGGGCGCCGTGGGACTCGGCGGCGGCGGCGTTGGCCACGCAGAGCCGGAAGGGGTCGATGGCCGCGTCGGGCACCGCGATGGCCCTGTCGATGTCCGCCGCGAGGTACGGTTCGCGCTCGCGGGCCTCCTCGGCGGAGAGGACCTCGGCGGGGATGTCGCAGGCCTCCAGTCCCTCGAGTTTCTCCTGGAAGTACTCCTCGGTGTCCTCGGGCCGTTTGACGAACAGTCCGCCGGTCTCCTCGACGCAGTGGGCCGCGATGTCCCGGAGGACGTGGTTCTCCTCGATGCACTCGGTCGCGCTGGCCCGGTCGGAGACGGCGTAGCGGCCGCCGCTGTGCAACAGGCCGTGCATCCGGCCCGTCGTCCCGTGGGTCAGGTTCCCCTTCTCGACGAGCGTGACGTCGATGCCCCGCATCGAGAGGTCCCGGGCGATGCCACAGCCCGTCGAGCCGCCGCCGACGACGAGGACTTCGGTCACGTCCACCCGCGTAGGTCTCGGGAGACCTTATTCTTACCTCCGGCGGCCGCCGTCCGGTAATTATGCGGCCGAGCCCCCCGACCACCGCCGACGCCGCTCGGTTCCCCGCTGTCGCCGTACCCTCGCGTGGTAACGTCCTGCACAAACTTTATCGGATCGTGCGGTGATGTTCACGTTCGCTTCCCGTCCAGTAGTGAACTATCGGTCGGCGATTGTGAAGCACGACGGCCGCAGACACTCGAAGGAGAGACGATGGCAGCAAACACCTACGTCGGTGCGGTCGACCAGGGGACGACGGGCACCCGGTTCATGGTCTTCGACCACGGGGGCCAGGTCGTCGCAGAGGCCTACGAGAAACACGAACAGATCTACCCGGAACCCGGGTGGGTCGAGCACGACCCCGCGGAGATATGGGCGAACACCAGGACCGTCGTCAGCAGGGCGCTCCGGGAGGCGAGTCTCGACCCCGAGCAACTGGCGGGAGTCGGCATCACCAACCAGCGCGAGACGACCCTGATCTGGGACGGCGAAACCGGCAAGCCCGTCTACAACGCCCTGGTCTGGCAGGATCGCCGAACCACGGACCGGGTCGAGGAGCTACGGGCCGACGGGAAGGCCGAGTGGATACGCGAGAAGACCGGCCTCGAGTGTGACGCCTACTTCTCGGCGACGAAGGCCGAGTGGCTCCTGAACAACGCCGACCCCATCGAAATCGACCGCATCGGACCGGGGGACGTCCGCGAGCGCGCCGAGGCCGGCGAACTCATGCTCGGCACCGTCGACTCGTGGCTGATCTACAAGCTCACGGGCAACCACGTCACCGACGTCACCAACGCCTCCCGGACGATGCTGTACGACATCCGGGAGATGGAGTGGGACGACGAACTCCTCGAGGAGTTCGACGTTCCCGCCGAACTGCTGCCGGAGGTGCGACCGTCCAGCGACGACGCCCACTACGGCCACACCGACCCCGAGGGGTTCCTCGGCGCCGACGTTCCGGTCGCCGGCGCCTTAGGCGACCAGCAGGCCGCGCTGTTCGGTCAGACCTGCTTCGACGAGGGCGACGCCAAGAACACCTACGGCACCGGCGCCTTCTTCCTGATGAACACCGGCGACGAACCCGTCGAGTCCGACCACGGCCTGCTGACGACGGTCGGCTTCCAGCGCTCGGGCGACCCCGTCCAGTACGCCCTGGAGGGTGCCATCTTCGCCACCGGCGCCGCCATCGAGTGGCTCGTGGACGTCGGACTGATCGACGACCCCGCCGAGACCGCCGAACTCGCACGCGCCGTCGACTCCACCGACGACGTCTACGTCGTCCCCGCCTTCGCCGGACTGGGCGCGCCCCACTGGGACGGCCGCGCGCGCGGCACCATCGTCGGGATGACCCGCGGCACCCGCCGCGAGCACGTCGTCCGGGCGACGCTGGAGTCCATCGCCTACCGGACCCGCGACGTCGCCGAGGCCATGGAGGCCGACTCCGGCATCGAGATGGGCCGGCTCCGCGTCGACGGCGGCGCGGTCAAGAACGACTTCCTCTGTCGGCTCCAGTCGGACGTCCTCCAGACGGACATCGTCCGACCCGAGGTCGACGAGACGACCGCCCTCGGCGCGGCGTACGCCGCCGGCCTGGCCGTCGGCTACTGGGACTCCGTCGACGAACTCCGCGCGAACTGGCAGGTCGACCGTCGGTTCTCCCCCGAGATGCGCCGCGGGCAAGCCGACGCGATGTACGACCGCTGGGGCGACGCCGTCGAGCGGTCGCTCGACTGGGCCGAAGAGGAGGAGGGCGAACCGTGACCGCCGCTTCCCGCGCCCGGGCCTGCCGGGACCCCGCTTTTCGACGCTGGTCTGCCGGCGGCGCTTCGACATCGAACACGGGGGGAGCCGGGGGGTCGCGGATCACACCTGCTCGAAGTTCGCGGGCGAGGTGGCCGCTCGGACCGATGGAAAGCGAGGAAAGAAACCAACCAGAAGGCAGGATAGATTATTACGTCCGTGGACCCGATAGGTAGGTGTGATGGCCTCTTCGAGTAGCGAACCCTCGGACGAACTGGCAACCGCGGTGGGACGGTACGTTCTCGGCGACCTCTCGCTCGGACGTGCCGCCGAAGCAGCCGGTATGTCCCGCTGGGAGTTCGAGGAACTGCTGGAGGAAGCTGGCTTCACGTCGATCTATGGGCCGCGCACCGACGACCAGCTCCAAGTGGAGCTCGACGGCGCACTCGATCTCGGCGAGTAGATGCCGGACGGGTACCCGCAGCCCGTTTTCCTCGACGCAACCGTCATCAGTAATTTCGCCAGCGCGAACTCCGTCGACTTCCTCGTTCACCTCCTCGAAGCGCCATTCGTCGTCCCTGCGGTCCGTGATGAAATCGAACGGGGCGTCGATTTCGGCCACGAGTACCTGTCCGAAGCGGTCGAAGCGTTCGACGACACTCTCCCAGTCGGCGACGTTCCACCCGAAGCGGAGGGCGTAAAGCTCCGTGACCGGCTCAATCCCGGAGAGACGGAGACGTTACGCGGAGCCGTCGAACGTGACGGGACCATCGCCACGGACGACCTCGCAGCGCGCCGTCTTGCGGCGGAACTAAACGTCTCCGTTACCGGGTCAATCGGTCTCCTCGTCCTCGGCATCGAACGCGAACGCATCGACAGCGAAACCGCAGACGAATGGGTGGATGTCTGGCAGAACGAACGCGGATACTACGCCCCCGTCGAGAGCGTTACCGAACTACTGGACGAATAGAACCGGCGAGAACGGAATCGGAGAGTCGTCGCGCAGTCGTGAACCTCTCTGACGTGACTGTTTACCGGACACTCTTCGAAACCATCCGCGGGAACACGGACCGCCTCGGTGCTGCCGAAGAGTATACAACGCGCGAGAAAAGCGGAGACCAGAGATGTCGTCCCGTCGGCCTTAGGGTAAGAGAGCCAAGGGCCGGATTTGAACCGGCGTATAGCGGCTCTGCAGGCCGCCGCGTAAGGCCAGACTCTGCCACCTTGGCGCACTCGGACGTAACGCTGTGGACCGTTTAAGCGTAGCGGTCCACCCGCAGCCGCGGAACGTCGAGGAAGCCGGAGCGGGTCGAGCGGGACCGGCGGTCCCGCTGACCGTGCGAACGGCGACCGCGTCGCCGTGAGCAGAGAGTGGCTCTCCGCAGCGAGCGAAGCGAGCGAGGAAGCCCGAGGGAGTAAAAAGTGGGTCTAGTACGACCGCGGCAGGCCCAGCGTGTGCTCGGCGACGTGGTTCCGCATCATCTCGGTCGAGCCGGGCGCGACCTTGCCCAGCCGCGACCCCTTCCACATCTCGATGACGGTGTACTCCCGCGAGAAGCCGTTGCCGCCGTGGGTCTGCAGCGCCACGTCGGTCGCGTCGTGCCCGACCTCCGTCGCCCGCAGCTTCGCCATGTTGGACACCTCGGCGGTCTTCTTCGGGTCCGGTTCGTTGTCGACCATCCAGGCGGCCTTCCGGGTGAGCAGCCCCGCGGACTGTAGCTTCGCCCACGAGTCCGCGATGGGGTGCTGGACGCCCTGGTGGGCGCCGATGGGCTGGTCGAAGACCTCACGCTCGTTGGCGTAGTCGACCGCCCGCTCGATGGCGCACTTGCCGACGCCGATGGCGCCCGACGCACCCAGCAGTCGCTCGGGGTTGACCGTGTCGAACAGCTGGTACAGACCCATGCCCTCCGTGCCGATGACGTCGTCCTCGTGGGCGCGGTAGCCGTCGATGGACAGTTCGAACTGCTTTTCTGGCGTCGGGATGCCCACGTCGAGTTCCCGGCGCTCGATGGCCGAGTCCTGCGGGTCGACGAGAAATAGCGTTATTCCCTGCATCTTCGCGGACTCGTCCTTCGGCGACGTCCGGGCGACGAGCAGCATCCGGTCGGCGAGGTCGACACCGGAAATCCACTGTTTCGTGCCGTCGATGACGAACTCGTCGCCGTCCCGCTCGGCGAAGGTGTCCATGTTCGGCGCGTTGTGGCCCGCGTCGGGTTCCGTCAGCGCCATCGCGAAGTTCACGTCGCCGTCACAGATGCCCGGCAGCCACTCCTCCTTCTGCTCCTCGCTGCCGTTCTCGGTCAGCGTAATTCCCCCGAAACAGACGTTGACGACGAACAGCATCTCCGCGCCGAGACAGCCGTTGGCGCACAGTTCCTCGACGATGGCCGACAGTTCCCAGAACCCCATCCCCTCGCCGCCGTACTCGGTGGGGATGGCCGCCCCCAGGAAGCCCGCGTCGGCGCAGTCGTTCCAGAACTCCGTCGGTTCCTTGCCCTCCGAGACCTCGAGGAAGTACTCGTCGTCGTAATCCGACGCGATCTCCCGGGCCGTCTCCCGGATCATCTCCAGTTCCTGTGTCTCCTCGAAACCGACCGACGGGGATTGTGAGACTGTCATACACACCGCAAAGGACCGCAAGCACTTAAACTGTGGAACTTACCACGCTCGCAGAGTTTACAGCGATGTGACGGGTACGTAAATGAAAAACCCCCACCCAGCTGACGCTGAGTGGGGGTTGAAAACGGGAATGAATGGCAGGCGGCGAACCGGTTTTCCCAGAGGCTCGCGCACTCCAGTACTCGTCGGAACGCTGGCGGGCTTATCTTCCGTGTTCGGGATGGGTACGGGAGTGTCCCCGCCGCTGTGGCCGCCTTAACGCCGGCTCGCGGAATCGAACCGCGATGCGGTACCAACCGCCGGTGGTGTCCGTGTGTACGTGCGATCCAGTTTACGCCCGGACCCGCTTCATCGGGCGGAGCGACAATGATTGGTGGCTTCGGTCGGTTAGTGCTCGCGGGCTGAACGCCTCGTTGCCTCGGCGCGTACACCCCGAGTCTATCGAACTCCTCTTCTAGGAGAGACCTCGGTGACGCTTCTTTTCCAGGTGGGTTTCCGGCTTAGATGCGTTCAGCCGTTACCCCGTGGTGCGTAGCTGCCCGGCAGCGCCCTCTCGGACGACCGGTAAACCAGTGGCACCCAACCGTAGTTCCTCTCGTACTATACGGTCGTTCCTGTCAAGCGTCAGACACACCCAGTAGATAGCAGCCGACCTGTCTCACGACGGTCTAAACCCAGCTCACGACCTCCTTTAATAGGCGAACAACCTCACCCTTGCCCGCTTCTGCACGGGCAGGATGGAGGGAACCGACATCGAGGTAGCAAGCCACTCGGTCGATATGTGCTCTTGCGAGTGACGACTCTGTTATCCCTAGGGTAGCTTTTCTGTCATCAATGGCCCGCATCGGGCAGGCTCATCGGTTCGCTAGACCACGCTTTCGCGTCAGCGTTCCTCGTTGGGAAGAACACTGTCAGTCCATCTTTTGCTCTTGCACTCTCCGTCGGGTCTCCGTCCCGACTGAGATGGACTTAGGGCGCGCTCGATATCTTTTCGAGCGCGTACCGCCCCAGTCAAACTGCCCGGCTATCGGTGTCCTCCTCCCGGAGTGAGGGTCACAGTCACTGACGGGTAGTATTTCACGGGTGCCTGGGCGCCGTGCTAGCGCACGGGCCTCGGTAACGGCTCCTACCTATCCTGCACATCAGCGACCATGTCCCAGCGACAGCCTGCAGTAAAGCTCCATAGGGTCTTCGCTTCCCCCTGGGTGTCTCCAGACTCCGCACTGGAACGTATAGTTCACCGGGCCCAACGTTGGGACAGCGACGCTCTCGTTAATCCATTCATGCAAGCCGCTACTGAAGCGGCAAGGTACTACGCTACCTTAAGAGGGTCATAGTTACCCCCGCCGTTGACGGGTCCTTCGTCCCATTGTACTGGGTGTTCAGATACCCGCACTGGGCAGGATTCAGTGACCGTACGAGTCCTTGCGGATTTGCGGTCACCTATGTTGTTACTAGACAGTCGGAGCGTCCTAGTCACTGCGACCTGCCTCTCTCCGAGGCAGGCACCCCTTATCGCGAACTTACGGGGCCAGATTGCCGAATTCCCTAACGTCGGTTGTTCCCGACAGGCCTTGCCTTTCGCCGGCATGAGCACCTGTGTCGGATCTCGGTACGGACGTCGTGCTTGCCTTTTCACGGGCCCCAGGTTGAACCGACTTACGCTATCCTGCCGTTCGTCCGCTTCGTGCCGTTACGGCTTCCACGGATTTGGACAGTTCGACCGGGCGAAGGCCCGGTTCGGTCGACCCCAAGGCGTCGGCGTTGAGTGCACGGCGGCACTGGAATATTAACCAGTTTCCCTGTTTGACCCGCTCGAATTGCGACGAGTCTTAGGACCGGCTAACCCTCGGCTGACGAACATTGCCGAGGAACCCTTGCTCATTAGGCCGTCGGGATTCACACCCGACTATCGCTGCTACTGTAACCAGGATTTTCTTCACCAGTCGGTCCACTCGAGCTCTCGCCCGAGCTTCCACCCAACCGGAGTGCCGACCTACGGAACCACGCGGTGAGGCGTGTCGCCAGGTCTCGGTGGTGGACTTGAGCCCCGATCATTTTGGGCGCCCCGAACCTCGGCCGGTAAGCTGTTACGCTTTTCTTAGAGGGTAGCTGCTTCTAAGCTCACCTCCCGGCTGTCTAGGGCTCGGGACCACCTTCAATCGCACTTAGTCCACACTTGGGGACCTTAACCCAGCTCTGGGTTGTCTCCCTCACGCTGCACAGGCTTACCCCGCACAGCGGACTCCCTGCGTCCACGGCGTCCGTGAGTTCGGAGTTTGACAGGAGGTCCGACTCCTCTCGGAGTCGGGGCCTCCAATCAGTCTCTCTACCCCACGAACTACCTCGGCAGAGGTCATGCTTCGACATGTTTCGGTCGGAACCAGCTGTTTCCGGGTTCGATGGGCCTTTCACCCCTACACGTAGATCACGAGAGGGTATTGTAGGACACCAACTCTAACGGACCTCCACGTAGCTTTCGCCACGCTTCGTCCTGTCCACGCGTAGATCACCCGGTTTCGGGTCGTACCCGTCTGACTCCCCGCGCTTGAACACGGCGGCCCTGGCAATGCTGCGGCCATGTCGGTTTCCCTACGCCTTCCCCGATACTCGGGTTAGACTCGCCAGACAAGTACACTCCCTGGTTCGTTTTTCAAAACGTACGACGGAACACCGGCTTCCGGAGCGTCCTACTGGAGACTCGCGTCTCGGTCGTTTTGCTACGGACCTTTCGTGCCCCGTCGCTCTATCGCCACCTGATTTCAAGCCCTATTTCACCTCCCTTCTCGGGGTGCTTTTCAGCGTTCGCTCACGCTACTTGTTCGCTATCGGTCTCAGGACGTATTTAGTCTTGGCAGACGATGTCTGCCGGATTCACGAGGAATTTCCAATCCCCGTTACTCTGGAGCTGACGCACGGCGTACTAGGTCCCGATACGGGGTTGTCACCCTGTATCACGCTCCGTTCCAGGAGACTTCTCGAGACGGTTCGGCCGATGGGAGTCAGTCCGAACACCACATTGCCCGAAGGCTTCGGTTTGGACTGTGTCGCGTTCACTCGCGGTTACTAACGACATCGCATTCGCTTTCTCTTCCTGCCCCTACTAAGATGTTTCAATCCGGGGCGTTCCCCATTGCGCGAAGCAATTGCGGTGGGGATTCCCATTAGGAGATCCCAGGTTCTAAGCCTCCGTGCGGCTCCCCTGGGCTTATCGCAGCTTGGCACGTCCTTCGTCGGCGCCTGAGCCGAGCTATTCACCAGATGGCACAGTAGCCACGGTAATGATAGATCGCTCTGCGACCCGATGAAACGGGTCCAGTGAGCGTCTGGATCGCACGTACACACGGTCTCATACACTCGCCCGTCGACTGCGGGAGAGCGTCCACCCTTCCCACTCGCGCTTGCACGGAGTGGTGCATCGGTTCTGCGTACCCGAGTCGAACCGCGTTTCCCACTTAAGGGACACGGTTCGAGGCGGGTACGTGAGATGGACCCACTGGGATTCGAACCCAGGGCATCCTCCTTGCAAAGGAGGCACTCTACCACTGAGCTATGGGCCCGACCAGCTAGCCCTGACAGTTCAAAGGTGCTCGGTCGGCCACGGTCACCGAACGACGATAGACGGCCAAAGGTGGGCTGGGGCGAACCCCAGTCCCGGACGTTAGGAGGTGATCCAGCCGCAGATTCCCCTACGGCTACCTTGTTACGACTTAAGCCCCCTTGCGGAGCCCAGATTCGACCTGGGAACCAGGCCTCATCCGGACCCCACTCGGGTGCTTTGACGGGCGGTGTGTGCAAGGAGCAGGGACGTATTCACCGCGCGCTTCTGACACGCGATTACTACCGAATCCAGCTTCATGCGGGCGGGTTTCAGCCCGCAATCCGAACTACGACCAGGTTTAGGAGATTAGCTTCGCCTCTCGGCGTCGCGTCCCACTGTCCTGGCCATTGTAGCCCGCGTGTAGCCCAGCTCATTCGGGGCATACTGACCTACCGTTGCCCGTTCCTTCCTCCGTCTTGGCGACGGCAGTCCCCCTAGTGTACCCAGCCATCGCGAGATGCTGCTGGCAACTAGAGGTGCGGGTCTCGCTCGTTGCCTGACTTAACAGGACGCCTCACGGTACGAGCTGACGGCGGCCATGCACCTCCTCTCAGCAGCGTCGGGTAAGGTCATCAACCTGACCGTCATTACTGCTGTCGGAGCTGGTGAGATGTCCGGCGTTGAGTCCAATTAAACCGCAGGCTCCTCCGGTTGTAGTGCTCCCCCGCCAATTCCTTTAAGTTTCATCCTTGCAGACGTACTTCCCAGGCGGCTCGCTTCACGGCTTCCCTACGGCACAGCACAGGCTCGTAGCCTGTGCCACACCTAGCGAGCATCGTTTACAGCTAGGACTACCCGGGTATCTAATCCGGTTCGAGACCCTAGCTTTCGTCCCTCACTGTCGGATCCGTCCTCCCGAGGTGCTTTCGCCATCGGTGGTCCGTCCAGGATTACGGGATTTCACTCCTACCCCGGACGTACCCCTCGGGTCTTCCGGTCCCAAGCCGAACAGTTTTCGCCGGACGCCCACACGTTGGGCGCGTGGATTTCCCGACGAACTTGCTCGGCCAGCTACGGACGCTTTAGGCCCAATAATATCGGCCATCACTTGGGCTGCCGGTGTTACCGCGGCGGCTGGCACCGGTCTTGCCCAGCCCTTGTTCCTGTACCACCTTACGGTACAGAAAAGCGAGGGCTCTATGCCCTCGCACTCGGTGTCCCCCTATCGCACTGGCGTGCAGTGTAAAGGTTTCGCGCCTGCTGCGCCCCGTAGGGCCCGGAATCGTGTCTCAGATTCCGTCTCCGGGCTCTCACTCTCATGACCCGTACCGATTATCGGCACGGTGGGCCGTTACCCCACCGTCTACCTAATCGGCCGCAGCCACATCCTATGGCGCCGGAGCGTTTCACACATCCGCCACTCCAGGCTGGATGTGCTATCCGGGATTAGCCTCAGTTTCCCGAGGTTATTCCGGTCCATAGGGCAGTTTGGCCACGTGTTACTGAGCAGTTTGCTACGTTAGACGTACAACTCGCATGGCTAAGTCGGACACCGATAGCAATGGCCTCCGGCAGGATCAACCGGAATGTGTTCCCCGAACTTGTTACCCAGCTCGGGGAGGGTTTGGCGGGAACACACCCAAAAGGTGTGTTTCCATCAATGTCTATCGGCGTTCAGTGACGCTCGGACCGACCGAGTGTCACCGAACTGCCAGGGCTAACATCAGATCCCATCTATACGGCGGACCGCAGGGGTGGAATCCTCATTTCCTTCGGACCTAATCGTAGTCCACGACGGGTCATAAACCCACCGGAACTCGACCGGTCCGTGAGCGAGAGCGGGTTCGAACCACCCTCGACCACGTCGCGTCACGTCCGGCCGCCACGGCGGTCGCAGCGAGCCGAATCGAGCGTCGGATCGGCGGTGTGCCGAGCCGACCTCCGTACTTGGGTTCGAGCGCCCTGATACACTTAAGGGCATCGAACCGGGACGACGCCGGAATGCGATTCCACGCCGCCCTCGTACTTCAACCGAAACGCCCTGTTACACTTAAGGGCGTCGGATTGCCCGCGCCGGGCGATGGCCCGGCGAGGTGCGTACTCCGAATCGAGCGCCCTGTCGAACATAAGGGCGTCGATACGAGACGACTCGAAGAGCCGTCCCGCCCGGGGCGTCACGCCCCGCGTCCTTCGCGTTCCGTTCGATGGGAGTGGTAGTATTAAGCCCATCGAAGTACACGGACCACGTCACGCGATTTCATGGCCCTAGTGCCGTGTGAATGGTCCCCGCGTGAGTCCGGAACGCCCACCCCGAGGTCCCGGCGCGCGCGGTCGCCCATGGGCCCGTCTCACACATGTCGGGTTTCGGGTAGGAAACTGTGGCGCGGCTGGAAACCGTATCCGTCATCCCGCGCGCACACGCGAGGTCGGGACGCGTGAGGGCCGCGCAGCCCCGGCTACGGGGCGGCGATGCATAGCCGTTCGGAAAAACGTGAGTGCTTAGATTTCCTCGAGGTGCTCGATGCCCTGCTTGGAGACGTTGGCCTCCGTTATCTCCTCGGGCATCCAGTCGGGGCTGTCGTCGGGTGCCGCCTCCTGCCAGGCCCAGCCCTCGTAGATGTGGACTTTCTTCGTTCCCTTCTCGCGGAGCCGAAGCTCCTTGTGCTCGGCGTGCTGCTCGGTGTCGGCGGGGTCGAGCCGACGGGCAGCTTTCAGCGCCGCCTGTCGCGGCGTCCGTCCCGAGAAGACGCTCGTCTCGTTGCCGGTCTGGTCGCGTAGCGCGAAGTTTCGTTTGTCGTCGTCGTCGCGTGCCATGGTTTGCTCTCCTCCGTGCGACAACTGCACACACGCCGTTATAAATATATCCCCCAAGCGGGGTGTTTCCGTCCCCCGACTTATAAACGTCGCCGCGAAGCGAGTCGAAAACCCGCCGACGGAACCCGCCATCGACCCCTCTATCACCCTCCTGCGCGCTCGCGCGCACCCCGATTCCGCGGCGCGCGCACGGTACACTTATGTGTCTCGTGTTGCGAACGACCGAACGTAACCCGATGGTGCGAAAGAAGAAGCTCAGCCCCAGTGGCGCCAAAGACGAGGACGGGGAGTACCACAACGTCCACGTCAACCTTCACGAGGACGAACTCGCCGTGGCAGGGATGGAGATCGGCGACGAGGTGTTCGTCCGGGTCCGGGACGGGAAGATAATCATCCAGAAGGCCGATCCCGACGAGGTCGAACACGACTTCTGAACGCCACTGCTCCCGACGCCGCACCGCGAGACCGGGGTGCTTAAGCGCCTCGGACGGTCCCTCCCGGTAATGCCCCTCTACGACCTGGCGAAACCCCTTCTGTTCCGGCTGGACGCCGAAACCGCCCACCGGACCGTCCACGAACTCCTGGCGGCCGTCCAGGACACGCCACTCGAGGGCCTCCTCGCCGACCACTACACGGTCGTCGACTCCCGACTCCGCGTGGAGGCGTTCGACAACACCTTCCTCAACCCGGTCGGCGTCGCCGCCGGCTTCGACAAGAACGCCGAGATTCCCCCGGCACTGGCCGCGCTCGGCTTCGGCCACATCGAGGTCGGCGGCGTCACCGCCGAACCGCAGGCCGGCAACCCCCGCCCGCGGATGTTCCGACTCCCCGAGGACCGGGCGCTGATAAACCGCATGGGGTTCAACAACGACGGTGCCGACCTCGTCGGCGAGCGCCTGGCCGGACTCGACTGCCGCGTCCCCGTCGGGGTCAACCTCGGGAAGTCCAAGTCCACCCCCAACGACGAGGCGGAAGACGACTACCTGTACACCTTCGAGCGCGTCCGCGAGGGCGGTCCCGCGAGCGGGGCCTCGCCGGACGCGTCCGGCGGTGGCGACTACTTCGTCGTCAACGTCTCCTCCCCGAACACGCCGGACCTCCGGGAACTCCAGCAGCGCGACCGTCTGGAGTCCATCCTCGGGACGCTGCAGGACGCCGGCGCCGCACCCCTGCTCGTGAAGCTCTCGCCGGACCTCCCCGACCCCGCCGTCGAGGACGCCCTCGAGGTCGTCGAAGAACTCGAACTGGACGGCGTCATCGCCACCAACACCACGACGAGCCGACCCGCCGACCTCCGGGGCGCGGCCGCCGACGAGGAGGGTGGTCTCTCCGGGGCACCCATCGAAGAAGAGGCGACGAGCATGGTCCGCTTCGTCGCGGAGCGCACCGACGCCCCCGTCGTCGGCGTCGGCGGCGTCTCCGACGCCCGCAGCGCCTACGAGAAGATACGCGCGGGCGCCTCGCTGGTCCAGCTGTACACCGGCCTCGTCTACGAGGGCCCCGGCATCGCCAAGCGAATCAACGAGGGGCTACTCGAGTTGCTGGAGCGGGACGGCTTCGACTCCGTCACCGAGGCCGTCGGCGCCGACCTGTAGCGCGGCCCCCGGTCCCGCCGCTCGCCCGACGGCCGGTTCCGTCACGTTCCCGCCGACGAGCCACGTCCCCGTCGTCCGGGCGACGTCGGCCCGCATCGCCGCCGGACTCCGGGGCGGCGGCCCCTCTCCCCGCTGTGTGCCGTAGGCGCCGAACCCCGAGTGGGTGACCCCCGACAGTTCGACGACCGTGGCGTCGTCCGGCAGCAAATCGCGGCGCTGTCGTTCGGTTTCGGCGTCGATGACCGCGTCCTCGGCGCCCAGCACCGACAGCACCCGGAGGTCCGTCCCCGAGAGGTCGCGGTCGCAGTAGGCGGCGTGCAACACCAGTCCCTCGAGAGCGGCAGCGTTCCCGGCGGCGTACCGACACGCCGTCGCGCCGCCCAGCGAGTGCCCGCCGACGTACCACGACTCGACGGCCGGCGCCGCCTCGACGGCCGCGTCGGCGCTGCCCGGCGACAGTATCGCGAGGTTGAGCGGGGCGTCGACGACCACGACCACCGCGTCCCGCCCCTCGACGATGCCGGCCGCCGTCGGGACGTAACTCTCGTGGTTCACGCGCGCGCCGGGGTAGTAGACCAGGCCCGTCGTCGCCGGCGTGACCGGGCCGCTCCGGACGACGGTCCCGCCGTCAAACCGCTCGACGGTCACCGAGTCGTCGGTCTCGACCGCCGAGACAGCGGCCTCGTCGGGGCCGTAGCCGATTTCGAAGTACGCGGCCGCTCCCGCGGCACCGAGCAGCGCGGCGCCGAGCAGTACCGCGAGGATGGTTATCGCGACGTTGCGGCGAGTCCACTCCACGTTCAATCGAGGCGTGCCGAAGCGATAAACGGACGGGACTACCGGAGCGCGTCAAGCCGGAACTCGAAGCCGGCCACGGGCACTTCCAGGTCGTGTTCGACCAGCACGCGTGGGTGGACCTCGCCGACGACCCCGACCGACTCGCCGTCCAGGACGACCTCGGCGGTCCGGCCGTCGATGAAGGAGGGGTGGTCGGTCGGCGGCGTCGACAGGTCGGCGTCGAACGCGCGGGCCAGCGCCTGCAGGCGTGCCTTCGCGTCCTCGTAGGAGGCGTCGTGTCGCGCGACGACGCCGGCCACCGAACGGTGCTCGGCGACGTGCGTCGGTTCGTCGTCGTCCTCGGCGGCGACCAGCCCGATCTCGGCGAGGTCCTGCGGGTACGCGCGGTGGGTGTTGTTCTCCAGGACCATCATGAGCGACGGCAGCGCCCACGTCCGGACGACGGTGTAGTCCTCGCTGTAGGGGCCAGTGATGGTCGGCGGCTCGCGGGCGCCGACGGCATCGTCGTCCGGCGACAGCCCCATCCGGTCGAACAGTTCGGCCTCGCTCGTCATGTGGAAGTTCAGCAGGTCCTCGAAGCCGAGTCCGACCAGCGCGTCGCGGGCGGCGTCCTCCAGCCGCGACGTTTCGTGGCGACCGCCCACCGTCGAGACGTCGGGGTACCGCGGTTCGAGGTCGTTGAACCCGTAGGCCCGGCCCACGTCGTCGACGACGTCCATCGGGTGCAGCACGTCGACGCGGTACGGCGGAACCTCGACCTCGTAGGTGAGGCCGTCGTCGTCAGTGTCGGTGTCGGCGTCCGTGTCGGCGTCGGTCCCCGCGACGGAGGCAGTCTCGGTCGTCCGGGTGGGCACCTCCTCCAGTTCGACCTCGTCGGCAGGGGTGCCGCCGGTGCCGCCGGCGCCGTCGTCGGTCGTCACCCCGAGCCCGGACCGCTCCAGCAGGTCGACGACCTCCTCGCCCGCGACGTCGATGCCGAGCGTCGACTCGATGCGGTCGTGGCCGACCGTCTTCGTGTCCGTCGAGAGGTCCGGCCGCCGGAGCGTCCGGTCGGCGTACTCGACGTCGACCGCCTCGATTCGGCCGCCGCGGGCGTCCAGGGCGTAGCAGACGATGGCGAGCATCCGGTCGATGGTCCACTGGTCGGTGCCGGTCATCTCGACGAACAGGTCCCGGGAGCCGGCCTCGACCTCCGTCCGGCGGCCGTTGATGACCGGCGGGAACGAGAACAGGCCGATGTCGTCGTAGATGGCCGGATAGCGGTCCAGGTCCGCGACGAGGTCGCCGTACTTGTCCCCGATGGGGTGCCCGGAGAGCACCGCCGCGGGCGTCCGTTCGGCGTCGTCGTCCAGCGGGACGAAGGTGTCCCCGTCGGGGTCGACGCCCCGGTAGACGATGCGCTTGTCGCCGTCCTCGCCGGCCGGCTTCAGCATCGCCAGGTCGTGGACGCCGATGGCGCCCTTCGCGCGCTTGCGGCCCATCGTCGCGTGGAGTTTCTCCTGCAACTGGATGAGCGACTCCAGTTCCGCCTCCCCGAGGTCCAGCCCCCGGACGACGGCGCCGGTGACGTAGGGCCGCTCGTCGGGGACCGACCCCTCGACCTCGATGGTCCACTCGGCGTCGTTGCAGTCCGGGACGTAGACGCCGCGGTCGGCGCCGTACTGGTAGCGCAGCGAGCGGGCGATGCCCTCGACGGAGAGGCGGTCCAGCCGGTCGGGCGCGAACTCCAGTTCGAACTCGCCGTCCTCGGTCTCGCCCTCGAACTCCAGGCCGAGCGCGAAGAGGTCCGACTTCAGTTCCTCGTCGTCCTTCTCCTCGTGGCCGGTGAGCCGCCGCAGTTCGTCGGGATCGACGTCGACGACGGGCATCAGTACACCACCTCCACGTTCCGCAGGAGGTCGAGGTCACACAGCGTCCCGTGGACGTCCCGGATGTCCTCGAAGCCGTACATCAGCATCAGCAGTCGCTCGAGCGCCAGCCCCCAGGCCATCACGTCGCACTCGACGCCCAGCGGCCGGAGCACCTCCTCGCGGAAGATGCCCGAGTTGCCGATTTCGATGAGTTCGCCCGTCTCGGGATGCTTGCCGAACAGCTCGAAACTCGGCTCCGTGTAGGGGTTGTAGTGCGGCTTGAACTCGAGGTCGGTGATGCCGAACTGCTCGTAGAACTCGGTGAACGTGCCCATCAAATCCCGGACAGACAGCTCCTCGGCCATCACCCACCCCTCGATCTGGAAGAACTCCAGCAGGTGGGTCGGGTCCAGCGTGTCGTTGCGGTAGACCTTCTCGACGCTGAAGTACCGCTGGGGCGGTTCCAGTTCGCCGACGGCCTCACCCGAGAGGTACCGCATCGACAGCGACGTGGTGTGGCCCCGCAGCGCGATCGCGCGGGCGAACTCCTCGCTCCACGGCGAGTGGTAGCCGTCGCCGTCCTCGCCGACGCCGTTGCGGTGGGCGTCCTCGACGCGGTCGGCGAGTCCCTCCGGCAGGTCCTCTCCCTCCATCGCCGGCACGTCCAGCGCGAAGCGGTCCCAGTGGGTCCGCGCCGGGTGGTCCTGCGGCATGAACAGACAGTCGTTTATCCAGAAGTCCGCGTCCGCGTGGGGGCCCTCCATCTCCGAAAAGCCCATGCCGACGAGGACGTCCTTGACGCGGTTGGCGGTCTGTCGGAGGATGTGCTTCTTGCCGCCGTCGATGGTCTCGGCGTCGGCCTCGACGTTGTACTCGGCGAACTCGACGTCGGCCCACTCGCCGGAGGTGAGCAACTCCGGCGTGACGGCGCCGACCGTCTCTGCGACCTCGACGCCCTCCATCAGCGCGGTGACGCCGTCGTCGGACAGCGTCACCGACCGGACCGTCGTCTCGGTCCGCTCGACGAGTCCGCGGGACTCCAGGCGCTCGAGGACGCCCGCGTCGTGGTAGCCCGCAGAGCCGTCGGCGACAGCCGACAGCGCCTCGACTTCGGGGTCGTCGCCGCCCGCGTCGGGGTCGGCGACGACCTCGCCGCCGTCGATATCGCCGAGACCCTTCCGGGCGAAGTTCGTCAGCGCGATGTCGACCGCCCCGCCCTCGAGGCCCGAGGCACCGACGAGACGGCCCATCTCGACGGGTTCCTCGTCGGCGCCGGCCTCGATGGCGGCCTCGTAGAGGCGGCGCTCCGGCAGGCCGTCCTCGAGGTAGCGTTCGCCCTCCTCGGTCAGCGAGAGTTCCTCGGCGACGTGTTCGTCGACCTCCAGCAGGCCCGCCGATTCGAGTTCGAAGGCGGCTCCGGTGACGGCGGCGGGGTCTTCCTCGAGTTCCTCGGCGAGCTGTGCGATCGTCTTCGTCTCGGTCGCGCTGGCGGCTCGAAGCAGCGCGACCTGCGTGTCGGGCAGTCTCATTGGCGGATGTGTAGGCGGCTGGCTGTTAGCGGTTCCGACTCGACGACGGGGTTTCTCCGGCCGACCGCTCGGGGTCGGCCGGGTCCACCCCGTCTACGGCGAGAAAAAGCCGAACCCGACAGCGACGGGGCGGTCGGAAGCGACGCCGTCCGTGGCGGGTTCGGGTGCCATGTGCGACCGATTGCCGCTCGGGAACAAAAGCGTTGTGTCCGCCCCTCACCGCATCGAGCCGGCGTCCACGAACGAGCCCTGCTCGGCGGTCAGCCAGCGGGTCGTCGCCGCCGCCTCGTCGGGGTCCGGCGGGTGCAGCGTGCACTGGAGCAGGCCGTCCTCGACGGTGGTCAGGCTCGCACACAGCGGCGGTCGGTCCGCCCGTCGCAGGGGCCGGTCGGCGTCGTGGTCGGTGGTCGACATCGGTGAGTTCTCCTCCGGGCGTGAAGAGAGGCCCGACCACCTTCAACCGGGACGACGGTTGCCGCGAATTCAATCGTTTTCGGGACGTTTCGAGCCGTTTTCGGCCGTTTCAGGTCCCGTGCTGCCAGCTGTCCATGTACTCGGTCTGCTCGTCGGTCAGTTCGTCTATCTCGACGCCCTCGGCGGCGAGTTTGATTTCGGCCACCTCGCGGTCCAGTTCGTCGGGCACCTCGTGGACGCCAGGGCCGTACTCGTCGCTGTGTTCGACCATCTCGCGGACGCAGACGGCCTGGACGCCGAAGCTCTGGTCCATCACCTCGACGGGGTGGCCCATGGCGACCGGCGACGCCAGGTTCACCAGGCGGCCGTCCGCGAGCACGTTGATGCGGCGGCCGTCGTCCATCCGGAACTCCTCGATACCATCCCGGACCTCCTGGCGCGACGCCGCGAGGTCCTCGAGGGCGTCGAGGTCGATTTCAACGTTGAAGTGGCCGGCGTTGGCCAGCACGACCCCGTCGGACATCCGCTCGAAGTGCTCTTCGACGATGACGTCGCGGTTGCCCGTCGTCGTGACGAAGACGTCGCCCTTCTCGGCGGCCTCGGCCATCGTACAGACCTCGTAGCCCTCCATGTGGGCTTCAAGCGCCCGGCGGGGTTCGACCTCCGTGACGACGACGTGGGCGTTCTGTCCCTTCGCCTTCTTGGCGACGCCGCGCCCGCAGTAGCCGTAGCCCGCGACGACGACCGTCTTGGAGGCAAACGAGAGGTTCGTCGTCATCGCGATGTTCGACAGCGTCGCCT
The DNA here is from genome assembly GCF_024298905.1 of Natronomonas marina. NCBI lineage: Archaea > Methanobacteriati > Methanobacteriota > Halobacteria > Halobacteriales > Natronomonadaceae > Natronomonas > Natronomonas marina. The sequence goes on along the minus strand of NZ_CP101154.1, from coordinate 10,466 downwards.
CGCCCGTCCCGTGGACGTTGTCGAACAGCCGCTTCATCGGCGTGTCGTTGACGGCGAACATCGGGTACTTCAACTCGCCGTCGTCGTCCATCGACCGGAGGCGGTGGACGCCCGTCGTCGTCTCCTCGCAGCCCCCGACGATGGAGTCGATGAGTTCGGGGTAGTCCTCGTGGATGGCCATCACCAGATCGCCGCCGTCGTCGACCGTGATGGTCGGTTCGTGGTCGATGGTCGCCTCGATGGCAGCGTAGTACTCCTCGTCGTCGACGTCGTGTTTCGCGTAGGAGGTGACGCCGTCGACGGCGTCCAGCGCCGCCGACACGTCGTCGTGGGTCGACAGTGGGTTACAGCCCGTGATAGCGACCTCCGCGCCGGCCGCCGCGAGCACCTCCGTCAGGACCGCGGTCTTGGCCTCGACGTGCATCGCCATCGCCACGACCTCGCCGGAGAGCGGTTTCTCGGCGGCGAACTCCCCCTCGATGGCCGTCATGATTGGCATGTGCTGGCGGGCCCAGGCTATCTTCTTCCGCCCGGACTCCCGGGCGCTCGCGGGGTCGTCGAGCTGTTCGGTTATCGTCGGGTGGGTCATGTCCGCCACGAGGGGCGAACGCGGGAAAACGCTACCGCAACGGGACGAACCGCAGAAGGGAACGTCGCGCGTCAGTGAAACCGAACGGCGTCAGGCGCCGTTGCCGGGCGTCTCGTCGTCGTCGGCCTCCTCGTCGTCGCTCTCTTCGTCGTCTTCGTCATCCTCTTCGCTCTCCTCACTGTCGTCCTCTTCGTCGTCCTCGCTCTCTTCGGTGTCGTCCTCTTCGCTCTCTTCGTCATCGCCGCGGTCGTCCGGCGGGCCACGCTCGCCGTCCTCGGGGCCACGGTCCTCCGGCGGACCGCGCTCGTCGTCGCTCTCGTTACCCGCGTCCTCCGGCGGGCCACGCTCGCCGTCCTTCGGTCCGCGGTCCTCGGGCGGGCCGCGTTCGTCGTCGCTCTCGTTACCGGCGTCCTCCGGCGGACCGCGCTCGCCGTTCTCGCCGCCCTTGTCCTCCGGCGGACCGGCGTGGTCGGGCGCGTTGCCGGGGTTGTTCTCCCGGACGAAGTCCGCGATGGCCTGTCCGACGCTCTCGTTGCTGTCGCCTTCGAGGAGCTGCTGGACGAACAGCGAGACGCGCTGACCGAACGGAACGGTCGCGCCATCGTTCAGCGTGACCTCCGAGGTCGTCGTCCGGTTGCCGTCCTCGACGCTTATCTCCAGGCGAACGCCCTCGTCGGGGGCCGGAATCTCGACGGTGCCGTTCTCGTCCGTCGTGTACGTGCCCGTGCCCTCGTAGACGCTCTCGTTGTCGTCCGTGTCGGTCTCGTTGTCCGACGTCTCGTTGAGATCGTCCTCGTCCGTGTCGGTCTCGTTGTCCGACGTTTCGTTGTCGTCGACCGTCTCGTCGTCGTCCGTGTCGGTCTCGTTGACCTCCTCGTCGTCCGTCTCGTTCTCGTCGTCCGTCTCGTTCTCGTCTTCGTCGTCGGTGTCCTCGACGGCCGACACCGTCACGGTGGCTCCTTCGACGGAGCCGTTCGCGTCCTCGACGACGATGACCACGGTGTCGTTACCGGCGTCCCTGACGTCCATCGTCAGGTCGCCGTCGGTCTCCGTCTCCGTCTGTGCGACCGCGAAGGCGGGGCCGACCACCGACAGCACCAGGAGTGCCGCCAGTGCGACCGCCGTGATGCGCTGTTTCGAACTCATCTCACCTCGACCACAGGAACGATTCCTCGATAAAGGGGGTATCTCGTTCAGGGAGTTCACCCGGGTTTGCGTCTCGAATAGAGACTTTCAGATTCGTTTAGAAGATTCAAAAACGATTCTCGTCGTTTAATCCGCTATTCTGACGCCCGGTCGATCGCGGCCCGCGCGTGCCGCTCGGCCTCCCGTCGAACCGCGCCGGCGTCGAACGGAACGACCGCCCGGTCCCGCATCAGCACGTCGCCCCCCACGACGGTGTGGCGGACGTCCGACCCCCGGGCGGCGTACGCGAGGTGGCTGACGAGGTCGTGTGCGGGCGTGAGGTGCGGCGCCTCGAAGTCGACGACAGCGAGGTCGGCGGGCGCACCTTCCTCGATGCGGCCCGCCTCGAACCCGAGCAGGTCGGCGCCGCCCCCGGTCGCCGCCCGGACGGCCGCCCCGGCCGGGACCGCGCTGGCGTCGTCGGCCGCGAGTTTCCCGACCATCGCCGCGTCCCGGAGTTCGTCGAGGACGTCGAGGTCGTTGTTCGAGGCGGCGCCGTCGGTCCCGAGACCGACCGTGACGCCGGCGTCCAGCAGTCGCTGGACGGGTGCGATGCCGCTTGCGAGTTTCATGTTCGAGGCCGGACAGTGGGCGACGCCCACCTCGCGGTCGGCGAGCAGTTCGATCTCGGCCCCGTCGAGGTGGACGCCGTGAGCGATGAAATCGCCGGCAGCCAGCAGCCCCCGGTCGTCGGCGTACTCCAGCGGCCGGGCGCCGTGCTCCTCGACGATCGGCGTCACCTCGGCTTCGGTCTCGTTCGCGTGGTAGTGGACCGGAACGCCCGCATCGCGGGCGCGGGGGACGAACTCCGCGAGGAGGTCGCCGTCGACCGTCGTCAGCGAGTGCGGCATCAGCGCGGTCCGGATTCGGCCGTCCGCGGCGCCGTCGAGTTCGCGGGCGACGGCGAGACCCTCCTCGAAGTCGGCGCGGGCGTCGGCGTCGTCCTTGCCGACGGTGACGATGCCGTGGCCGAGTCGGGCACGGAGGCCGGCCTCCTCGACGGCCGCCGCCACCTCCGGGACGTGGAAGTACATGTCGCCGAAGGCGGTCACGCCGTTGCGTATCATCTCGAGGAGGCCCAGTCGGGCGCCGGCCCGCACGTCCTCGGGTTCGAGGGCGGCCTCGACCGGCCAGATGTCCTCCTGCAGCCAGGGGTCCAGCGGCTTGTCGTCGGCGTAGCCGCGAAGGAGCGTCATCGCGACGTGACAGTGGGCGTTGACCAGCCCCGGAACGACGAGACAGCCGTCGGCGTCGAGCGTCTCGTCGGGACCGTCGGCCGGGTCGCCGACCGAGACGATGCGGCCCCGCTCCCGGTCGACCACCACGTCGGCCTCGGTGACCGTCAGGTCGGGCGCGAGAACGTGCCCGCCCGATATCGCCAGTGTCTCCATGCCGCGCCGTTCGCCCACCGGGGGATTGAAACTGCCGACACGGCGCCGGCGGCGGCCTCATCGCTCGATTCCGGGGGCGCCTTTTTGACGGCCGACGGAAAACGGCCATCAATGATGGCGTGGCTGTTGCCGGTCTGTCTCCTCCTGACGGTGGTCGCCGGCAGCCTCTTTCTCGTCGCCTATCTCTGGTACCGTCACGCGCTCAGGCTCCACGCCGAGTCGCTGTTCCCGGAAGACGCCCTCGGCGTCCGGTTGCTCCGCTACGGCGGGGCGGCGGGACTGGCCTCCTTCGGCGGCTTCCTCCTGACGTTCGTCTTCTACCTGCTCGCTGCCGGGACCGGTAGCACGGCCGTCACCGCGACCGTCCCGCTGCTCGAGGTGGCGGTCGGCCTGTTCCTCCTGTCGCTGTCGACGTTCCTCGTCGCCGGCGTCGGCTACGGGACCGACGCGCTTCGTGAGCGATTCGGTGGCGTCCGATAGGGCAAAGGCCCGCCCCCCACAACCGGGGGTATGCACGTTGCCGTGCCCAACAAGGGGCGCCTGCACGACCCGGCGTTGAACCTGCTCGAGCGCGCCGGCCTGCACGTCCAGGACGGCGCCGACCGGAAGCTCTACGCCGACACCGTCGACCCCGAGGTGTCGCTGCTGTTCGCCCGCGCCGCCGACATCCCCGAGTACGTCGCCGACGGCGCGGCCGCCCTCGGGGTCACGGGACTGGACCAGGCACGGGAGTCCGACGTCGAACTGGTCGACCTGCTCGACCTGGAGTTCGGCCGGTGTCGGCTGGTGCTGGCCTCGCCCGAGGACGGCGGCGTCACCGCCCCCGAGGAACTGGCCGGCGGGACCGTCGCCACCGAGTTCCCCCGCATCACCGAACGGTACTTCCGGGACCTCGGCGTCGAACCCGACATCGTCGAGGTGTCCGGCGCGACGGAGTTGACCCCCCACGTCGACATCGCCGACGCCATCGTCGACATCACCTCCACGGGCACGACCCTCCGGATGAACCGGCTGTCGGTCGTCGACGAGGTGCTGGAGTCGTCGGTCCGGCTGTTCGCCCACCCCGACGTCGCCGACGACCCGAAGGTCCGGCAGGTGAAGACCGCCTTCCGGTCGGTGCTGGACGCCGACGGCAAGCGCTACCTGATGATGAACGTCCCCGAGGACGCCCTCGAGGACGTCGAGGAGGTCATTCCCGGCATGGGCGGGCCGACCGTGATGGACGTCGCCGGCACCGACCACGTCGCCGTCCACGTCGTCGTCGACGAGCGGGAGATCTTCGAGGTGGTGCCCGACCTCAAGGCGGCCGGCGCGAGCGACATCCTCGTGACCGAAATCGAGCGGCTGGTCCCGTAGCCGTCTGTGAAACGGCCGTTTGAGTTATCACAAGGGACTCGGTGCCGACCCCGGTAGGACCGGGCATGGACGCGACACGCAGACGGACGCTCCGGGCGCTCGGCGCGTCGGCCGTCGCCGCGACGGCGGCCGGCTGTCTCTCCGGCGACGGCCAGGAGGTGCCGACCGAGGACGGCGACGGGACCGGCACCGACGACGGAAACGGAACGGACGACGGGGACGGACCCGACACCGACGCGGACGGCGTGACGGTCGACGCGGTGAGCGTGCGACCCGAACTGGTGACGCGGAACAGTCCGGACTCCTACGGGACCTACGGCGGCCGGAACGAGCAGTACGTCGTCGTCGAACTGTCCGTGGAGAGCCCCGAGGCCCACCCGCCCGACTCCTTCGCCGTCGAGGCCGGCGACGAGACCCACGGCGTCGTGACGGACGTCGGCGAGGGCAACGGCTTCCTCGCGGAGTTCGACACGGCCTACGACCCCGAGGACGGCGACTCGGGGTGGCTGGCCGCCCGCCTCCCGAAGCCGCTGGAGGCCGAAAGCGCCGCGCTGACCTGGGACGGCGGCCGCCACGAGTTCGACGACCCCGTCCTGGAACGGCTCCGGCGGCCGCCGGCCGAGTTCCAGGTCGGCTTCGAGGCGCCCGAGTCGGCGGCCATCGGCGACACGGTGACCGCGACCGTCACCGCCGAGAACGTCGGCGACGTCGACGGCACCTTCGTCGGCGCGCTGAACCGGGTCGGGCCGCTCGTCGCCTACGCGCCCGAGGCCGCCGTCGTCCTCGACGTCGAGGCCGGCGACAGCGCCACCTGGGAGTTCACCCACGAACTCGACGAGAGCCTCGACGACCGCGAGGACCCCCGGATGCGACTCCATCTCGTGTGGGACGAGCAACGGACCACGAGAGAGGTCGACGTCGAACGACCCTGAACCGACTACTGAAACGAATTTCAGTAAACCCGCCTACAGAAATATCATTCAGATTAGGGTTAAGGGCCATCGGTCCGTACTACCGGATGTGATGAGACGGACCGGAACACCACGGCGGAAACGGACGGACGAACACGGCACGAGGGTGGTCGCGCTCACGGCGGTCGGCGTCGTCGCGGCGCTGGTCGGGGCGGTGCTCCTGGCGGCGTACCCGATCGTGACCGTCGCGGTCGGCGTCGCGGCACTGGTCGTCCGCGAGGCGTACCGTCGCCGGCCGGCGACCCGAACCGAGACGCGTCGGCCCCGCCTCGCCCGCGAGGCGCGTGCCGACCCCCGGTAGAACCCCCGCTTCGGCCCTCCACGACCGCGCCGACTTCCGATAGCAGCCACACCGACCGCCTTTTTGCTGTTTCGCCGTTTTCCGACCGCCAGAAACGGGGATAAAATCCGCACTCTTTTTTGCAAAAGATACTCAAACAGCGGGCGTGTTCCGGGAGGTGTGAGACCGACACGCAGACGGGTCCTCAGGTCACTCGGTGCGACGGCTGCCGGCGTCGCGCTGTCCGGCTGTTCGTTCCGGACTGGAGAGAACGGCGACGGCACGCCAACGAGGACGGACACGGAGACCCCGACTGGGACCCCGCCCGGGACTGCCACGGCGACTGAGACGCGGACACCGACCGATGAGAGCGGAGCGGCGGTCGTGTACGACACGACGGTCCGCCCGGAACTCGTCGACACGAACACGCCCGACTCCTACCGGGTGTATGGCAGCCGTGACACCCAGTGGATAGTCGTGGAAATCGTCACCGAGGAGAACGGGCCAGCGCCGGACACCTTCACCGTCGAAACGCCGACGGCGACGTACGAGACGACTACCGATGTCGGGGGGTGGAGCGGTATCTTGGCGGGTTTCGGACGGGCCTACGGTCGTGGGCGAATCGGGCGGGCCGGCTGGCTCGCTGCCCGCCTCCCGAAGCCGCTGGACGACGAGCGCGTCGCGCTGTCCTGGGACGGCGGCCGCCACGAGTTCGACGAGAACCTCGTCCGGAAACTGCGACGCCCCCCGGCAACGTTCGAGGCGTCCTACCGGGTATCCCGGGTGGAGGCAGTCGAGCAGGCAGCGGTCTCGACCGTCACCGTCCGCAACACCGCCGACGTCCCTGGCACCTTCGTCGCCGGTATCCACTACGCCGGGCCGCTCGTCATGGTGGGGCCCCGCATCGCGTTTCAGGTCCCTCCCGACGGGACCGAATCCACCTCTCGCCTGCACACCATAGACGACGTCTTCGAGGACGACTACGAGAGCGTGTCGCTCCGGTTGCGGTGGCGCGGCGGCGACGCCAGGCGGGAGGTCGAGTTCGTGGAGGGCGAGTGAGGCCAGACGGCGCCTCCGGTACCGACTCACCGACTACACGAGAAAGAGGTTGGCGAACGCGAAGGCGAAGATGGTGCTGATGGCGAAGTAGAACACCGAGACCAGCGCCGCGCCACGGGTCGTCAGCCCGTAGGCGTACCGGACGGCGGCGACGGCGCCGACGAAGGCGAAGGGAGCGATGAGTGCGGGGCTGTACTGGCTGAACAGCATCGCGATGAGGACGGGGACGGGTGCGGCCTTGACGGCGTGCTGGTGTGGCTCGTCGCCGAGCACCCAAAGCGCGGCGAGGTGGAGGGTGACGGCCGAAAAAGCCGTCGCCACGAGGAACGTGACGACGAGCGCGAGCGGGCCGCCGCCGACGATTTCTGCCTGCAACGGGACCATACGGGCGGTAGGTGGTGGTGACGGGAGTAGGTGTCGCTACCCGTCGAGCAGGCCGAGTTCCTCGAGGCGGGAGACGATCTTGTCGACGGCCTCCTTGGCGTCCTCGGGCTTCTTGCCGCCGGTGATGACGAGTTTCCCGGAGCCGAACAGCAGCGCGACGACGTCGGGTTCGTCCAGCCGGTAGACGAGACCGGGGAACTGCTCGGGTTCGTACTCGATGTTCTCCAGACCGAGGCCGATGGCGATGGCGTTCAGATTGAGGTTCCGGCCCAGGTCCGCCGAGGTGACGATGTTCTGGACGACGATTTCGGGGTCCTCGTCGACCTGGATCTCGAGGTCGCGTAGCTTGTCGAAGACGATACGGAGCGACTCGTGGACGTCGTCGGTGGACTTGGCGCCGGTACAGACGATCTTGCCGGAGCGGAAGATGAGCGCGGCCGACTTGGGTTCCTGCGTCCGGTAGACGAGGCCGGGGAACTGCTCGGGGTCGTAGTCCGCACCCTCGAGGTCCATGGCGACGCTCTGTAGGTCGAGTTCCTGTCCGATCCCCGTCGAGGCGACGACGTTCTCGATGTTGATGGTCTCCTTGGGGTCCTGCATGACTCGACTTAAAACACGTATTTAAGCTTTATAAATGTAGGTGGTCGTTTCCCGGGCGACGCACGACCGGCGGGGCGACCGCGCCGTTTAACAGCCGGCGGCGGCGACGGAGTGACGTGTACCTGCTGGAGCTGGCCGGCGACGACGACGCCTTCGCGCGCCGGGAGGCCGCCAGTCGCGGCTCCGGCGTCGAGGCGCTCGCGCCGGGGCTGGCGACGGCTCGCGGTGTCCGCCGGCCGGAGACGCTGGCCTACACCCGGCGGGTCTGCCGGCTGGTCGGCACCTGCGAGTCGACCGTCGAGGACGCGGTCGCGCTGCTGTCGGCGGCGTCGATCGACCACCCGCCGGCGGACACCGTCGCCGTTCGCGCCCGCGACGTCCGGGGAGTTTCCGGCGTCGACACGCAGGCCGCCGAGCGCCGACTCGGGTCGGTCCTCGTCGACCGCGGCTTCGCCGTCGACCTCGACGACCCCGACCACACGCTCGTCGCGCTGTTCTCCGAGACGGCGGCGCTGGGGTGGCTGGAGACCGAGACCGCTCGCGGATTCGGTGCCAGACGACCGACCGACAGGCCGTTCTTCCAGCCGGGGAGCATGGCCCCGATGGACGCGCGGGCCCTCGCCAACGTCGCCGGGGCCGGCCCCGGTGCGCGGATTCTGGACCCGATGTGCGGCACCGGCGGCATCCTCGTCGAGGCCGGCCTCGTGGGCGCCTCGGTCGTCGGCGTCGACGCGCAGGCGAAGATGGCCGCGGGCGCCCGCCGGAACCTCGCCCACTATCTCGACGGCGGCTTCGAGGTCTGTCGCGGCGACGCGACCCGGCTCCCCTTCGAAGCCGACGCCTTCGACGGCGTCGTCGTCGACGCGCCCTACGGCCGCCAGTCGAAGGTCGAGAGCGACTCCCTGGTGGCGCTCGTCGAGGGCGCCCTGACCGAGGCCCGCCGCGTCGCGCCGCGGGCCGTCCTCGTCGGCGACCGGCCCTGGAACGGGGCCAGCGAGGCCGCCGGCTGGACCGTCACCGCGCGGTTCGACCGCCGGGTCCACGGCTCGTTGACCCGGTTCGTCCACGTCCTGGAGTAGCGGCCGAGCGAGCGCTGCGGCAAGGACAAAGGCCAAGCGGTTCGCGCCGAAAGCGCCTGCATGGACAGTGATAACGACCGCCAGGTGGAGGACGTGATGACGCCCTCGGTGGCGACGATAGCCAGCGACGCGACGGTCAGCGAGGCGGCGACCGCCATGCACGAGCGGAACATCAGTTCCCTGCTGGTGCCGGGCGGCGAGACCGGCATCATCACGAGCACCGACGTCATCGGGGCGGTCGCGGAGGGGCGCGACCCCGAACGGACCCACGTCGCCGACCTGATGACGTCGCCCGTCGAGTCGATAAACGTCGGCATGCGGCTCGAGGAGGTCGCTGCGATGATGACCAACTACGGCATCAACCACCTCCCGGTCCGGGACACCGACGGCGACTACGTCGGCATCGTCTCCTCGACCGACCTCAGGGAGAGCATCGCCAGCCGCTCGGCCGAGCAGTAGGGCGGCCGACCGGAGCGAGGCCGCGGGATTGCGAGCGGTGACGAACGAGCCGAAAACGGTCGCGCCTATCGCCCGAGTTCGGCCAGGAGGCGACCGATGTGGACCCGGTCGCCGTTGCCCTCCGACATCTCGAAGTCGACCTCGCCGGCCAGCCGATAGAGACGGGCGAGTTCCTCGCCGTCGTAGCGGCCGCGGGCGGTCTCCAGCAGTTCCCGCAGCACCTCCTCGCCCTCGAAGCCCTCGTCGTAGAGCAGTTCGTCGAGACCGTCGCGGGCGTCGGCGAACTCGCCGGCGTCGGCGGCCTCGAGCATCGCCTCCAGTTCGTCGGCCATCCCGACGTCGCCCAGCGCCTCGTAGGCCGCCGTCATCGTCACCTCGCCGGCGGCTTCGGCGGCCATCTGTGCGCCCAGGAGCGCCTTCCGGAGGTCTCCGTCGCCGTAGCCGGCGACGTACTCGAGGCCGTCGGCGTCGTGGTCGACGCCCTCCCGGTCGACGACCCGCTGGAGGACCTCGACGGTCTCGGCGTGGGTCGGCGCCCGCATCGGGATGGGGAAGCAGCGCGACTCGATGGGCGGGATGAGCTTCGAGGGCTGCCGCGTCGCGATGACGAACTGCGTCGCCTCGTAGTGTTGCTCCATGACGCGGCGCAGCGCCTGCTGGAAGTCCTCGCGGATGGCCTCGGCGTTGTCCAAAAGGACCGTCCGGAAATCCCCGGAGACCGGCTGGTAGGAGGCCTGTTCCTTCAGGACGTGGCTTATCATGTCGCGCTTCGAGAGCTTCGAGCGGCCCTCGAGGAACTGCGAGAACCGAGGATCGGACCGGATCTCCTTCTTCGTCCGGTCGAAGAAGTCCGCGACGTTCAACTCCACGAAGTCGTTGTCGGGGTCGGCGTGGGTCGCCGCCGCGAGCGCCCGGACGGCGGCCGTCTTGCCGGCGCCGCGGGGGCCGTAGACGACGAGGTTCATCGGCTCCTCGACGGCGCGCTGGAGGCCCTCGCGGGCCTCCGGCTGTGGCAACTCCGACAGCGTGGGGGCGTGGGTCTCCGTCCACAGCGGCGCGTCCATGCCTCCGGTTCGGTCCCGCCCCGGCAAAAGCCCTCCTCTCCGCGTCGGC